>JAHBXZ010000001.1 GCA_019636215.1 Planctomycetota bacterium
CAGGGCCAGCAGCCGCAGCAGCCAGCCAAGTAACGGCGTTGGTCCACGGATGAGCAGGCTCTGTCGAAAAGCTCTGCCATTTGCCGTTCAGGCCCGAAGGGCCGATTCTATCAGCCCAGGCCGAAGGCCTGGGAACCTGAGAAAGCCCCGGCCATCCGGCCTGTAAGGCCGGTTCGCCTGGCCGGGGCCAGTATGCCGCCCCCGTCGGGGGCTCAGCGAACTCATGTCTCTGAACTCCGCCCTGACGGGCGGAGCTAATCCATGGCGCCCCCTGCGGGGGCTCACACGCCATGCCAACGTTTTCGTCAGAGCCTGTGAACCTGTGTTCATCGGTGAGCCAAAGCCGCTACCGTGCATCACACGCACTACGCCCCTCGCTGGCGCTTCGGGCTCCTGTTCAAGCCGTCGCCGTGATCTGTGTGCATCTGTGTCCATCCGTGGACCAAAGCCGCTACCGTGCATCACACACACACTACGCCCCTCGCTGGCGCTTCGGGCTCCTGTTCAAGCCCTTGCCGTGATCCGTGTGTATCTGTGTCCATCCGTGGACCAAAGCCGTTGCCGTGCATCACGGCCCTCGCTGGCGCTTCGGGCTCCTGTTGCCTGCACCCATGACTGAAATGTGACAATCGGGGTGGGTTGGCGTATCCCTCGCTGGCGCTTCGGGCTCCTGTTGCCTGCACACATGACCGAAATGTGACAATCGGGGTTTGGGGCGCTTGGCCCTAGACCTTCTTTACCACCGGCATGCGTCGCCCGGCGCCGAATGCGTGACCGGAGATGCGCAGCACAATCGGTGCCTGGCGGCGCTTGTACTCGGCAAGCTCGACCATGCGGATTACCCGGCGGCAGAGCTCGCGGTCGATGCCTCGTGCGGCAATCTGTTCGGCGTCCAGGCGCTCATCCAGATAAGCCGTCAGGATGCGATCCAGCAGGTCGTAGGGCGGCAGGCTGTCCTGGTCGGTCTGGTTGGGGCGAAGCTCGGCGCTGGGCGGTTTGGTATGGATGGCATCGGGTATCTCGGCAAAGCGCCGGGCCATTTCGAACACCCGGGTCTTGGGCACATCGCCGATAACCTCCAGCGCACCGCACATGTCGCCATACAGGGTACTATAGCCCACGGCGAGTTCGCTCTGGTTGCCCGTGGCCAGCACCAGCGCGCCGCCGGCGTTGCTGCGAGTCATCAGCACCAGCCCGCGCAGCCGCGCCTGGGCGTTTTCTTCGGCCAGGCCGCCGGGAAAGCCCGCCAGCCTGCGCTGCTGTTCAAAGGCCTCGTCGATGTCCACGATTTCAAAGCCGATGCCAAGGTTGGCCGCCAGCTCGCGGCTGTCTTCGATGCTGCCCTTGCTGGAAAAGCGCGTGGGCATGGTGATCCCGTGAACATTGGCCGGGCCCAGCGCGCGGGCTGCCAGGCAGGCCACCAGGGCGCTGTCGATGCCGCCGGAAAGCCCGATCAGCGCCCGGCTGTGGCCGGTCTTGCGGAAGTATTCGGCCAGGCCGAACTGCAGCGCGCGGGTTTCAAGTTCCAGGTCGTCGCCGGGCCAGGGCGGGGCGGCAGCCGTCTGCCGGCTTTCCACCACGGCCACGCTGCTTTCAAACAGCGGCAGGCGCGCGATGGTGGCGCCGCCGGCATCACAGGCCACGCTGCCGCCGTCGAAGATCAGGTCGTCGTTGCCGCCGGCCTGGTTCACCAGCACGGTGAACAGCCCGGTGCGGCGCGCGGCGTTGGCCACCAGTTGTTCGCGGACCCGGTGCTTGCCGCTGCCCCAGGGGCTGGCCGAAATGTTGACCAGCAGCTGCGCGCCGGCGCGCGCGCACTGGTCGGCGGGGTCAATCGCGTAGTCAAGGCGGCCGACCAGCGATTCGTCGGTCCAGATATCCTCACAGATCAGCAGCCCCAGCCTGGTGCCGCGAAACTCGGCAACACAGGGGGTGTAGTCGGGCTCGAAGTAGCGGCGTTCGTCAAAGACGTCATAGGTCGGCAGCAGCGCCTTGCGCTTGGTGGCGATCACGCGGCCGTTGTCGCACAGCAGCGCGGCATTGTGCAGGCGCTTGCCCCAGGGGCGCTCGTTGGGCACACACAGGCCGAACAGCAGGCCGCAGTGCAGCTCGGCCGAAAGCTGCACCAGGCGCGCCGCGGCGGCGGCGTTGGCGGCCTCAAACCCCTGCTGGAACACCAGGTCGTGCGGCGGATAGCCGCTGAGCGCAAGCTCGGGCGCGATGCACAGCTCTGCGCCCTGGGCCACAGCCTGGCGCACGGCAAGCGACAGGGCGGCAAGGTTGCCCTCAAAGTCGCCCACCAGCGGATTGGTTTGCAGCAGCCCAAGCTTCATGTTTGCGCCGGATCAGGTATGGTGCCAGCGTTATACTATGGAGGAACCTTCCGTGATCGGCTACTACCCCATCAACCCGGCTGCCGCCCAGGACAACGAAGACGCTTTCGGCCCGCGGTTTTTCCGCACCCACTTTTTCGACCACATGCGCCAGGCCTGTGCCGTGGACGGCCACACGCCGGTTCTGGAACTGCTGCTGACTTCGGGCCAGGTGCTGGATGTCAGCCACATCCTGGAACTGAAGCCCGAGTGCATGCTGGTTTCGGTGTTCCGCGACGAACGCACCTGCGAGGACACCTTCAACACCTACATCCGTTACCAGACCATCTACCGCATCAACGTGCTGAGCAAACCCAACGACGAACGGCCGATCGGCTTTCAGATGCAGAAGCTGCCGGCGATGCTGGACACCGACCGTGCCGGAAACGGCCAGGCCAAGCCCAGGCGCAAGAAGAAGTAGCTTCAGCGCGCGGGGCGCTGGGCGATTCTGGCCTCGTCAATGCGAAGGCCGATGCGCCCGGCGGGGATCTCGACCTCGAACTCGGTGTACTCCCAAAACGGGCGGCCGGTGTCGTCCAGGATGATGCCGGCGGCGTCCTGGGCCTTGCGCGGGTTGCCGGCGTCGTCGCGGGCGAGGCGGCGGATGGTCCACTTCATGGGCTGGGCGGCCTCCATGGCGGCGCGAAGTTCCTCGCGCGACGTGATATGCCGGCCGTCAATGGCCCACAGCAGGTCGCCGACCTTGAGCCCCAGTTTCTCGCCGGTGCCGTCCTTGATGACTTCGACAATCGGCAGCACATCAAGCTGGGGGATGCGGGACTGCTCGAAGAAGCCGCGGAAGTCCACGATGCCCATCGGGCGGCCAATGTAGTTGCCCTGGGCGTCCAGTTTGCGCGGCTCGTGGTAACGGCGGCGCATGCGGCCATCTGCGCCCGGCGCTTCGCCGCAGCGCCAGGGTTCCAGGTCGGCGCGGCGCTTGGCCAGAAAGCGCGCTGAGTTCTCGGCATACGGGGCGCGGATGCGGGCAAGCTCGGCGGCGTCGTGATCGGCCGGGGGCCATTGCTGGGCGGCAAAGCTGCCGAAGCCATCAATGGTAAGGCCGGTCATCAGCAGCAGGCTGTTGCGGATCTTGGCCGGCGGCAGGGTCAGCACGTTGACCGGCCAGATGCGGGCCGTGGCGTCCAGGCTGGCGCTGGCGACCATGGTTTCGTCGGGCGAGATCGCGATGCGTGAAATGGCCTTTTCGTGGCCCGGCAGAACCAGCAGCTGGCGCCCGGCCGCGATGTCCCACAGGCGCACGGTCTTGTCGCCGGAGCCTGTATAAAGGCGTTTGGCGTCGCGGGTAAAGCGCACGTTGTGAACACCTTCGGTGTGGCCATGCATGATCTTGAGGCATTCCCAGCTGGCGGTGTCCCAGATGCGGATGGTGCGGTCGACCGACCCGGTGGCCAGCAGCTTGCCGTCAGGCGAAAAGTCGCACGAGGGCAGGGCGTCGGTGTGCCCGCGCAGAACGCGAACCTCGACCAGTTTGGCGACATCCCAGATGCGGCAGGTCTTGTCGGCGGAAACACTGGCCAGCAGTTTGCCGTCGGGGCTGAAGGACAGTTCGGCAATGGGGTTGTCATGGCCGCGCAGGATGGCGTGGTTTCGGCCGCTTTGCCGGTCCCACAGGCGCACGGTGTTGTCCACCGAACTGCCGGCCAGCAGCTTGCCGTCGGGGCTGTAGCACACATGGACCATCGGCGTGCCGACCACGCCGACCAGTGTGCGCACCTCTTTGCCGTTGGACTTGTCCCAGATGCGCACGGTGCCGTCAAAGCCGCTGGTGGCGACTTCGGTGCCGTCGGGGCTGAAGGTGCAGCTCATGATCCAGCCCATGTGCCCGCGGAATGTCTGCAATGGCGCCAGCGTCGCGCTGTCCCACAGGATGGCCGAGCCATCCCACGAACAGGTCAGCAGCCGGCTGCCGTCGGGCGAAAAGCGCACGTCGAACAGTTCCTTGGTGTGGCCCACCAGCTGCCGTGCGTTGCTGTGGCCGAGCCACCACAGGGTCACGGTGCCTTCCACGGTGCGCACGGCCAGCGCGCTGCCGTCGGGCGTAAAGGCCACACTGTGAACCCACGCACCCTGGCCGGGGATCACGTTGACGCGCTTGCGCGACTCCACGTTCCACAGCGCCACGGTGCCGTCGGCGCTGCCGCTGGCCAGGGTCTTGCCGTCGGGCGAAAACTGGACGGACAGCACGATGCTGGAATGGCCGCGCAGGGTATCGACCAGCTCTCCCTTGGAATCCCACAGGCGCACCGTGGTGTCCCAGCTTCCGCTGGCCAGGTAGCGGCCATCGGGCGAGTAATGGCAGGAATAGGCAATGCCCTCATGGGCGCTGAGGCGCTGCACGACTTCGCCGGTCGAGGTATCCACCACCCGGATCAGGTTGTCGGAACTGGCCGCCGAGATGCGCCGCTGGTCGCGCGACCACGACACCACCTGCATCCAGGCCGCGGGGTCAACCAGCCACTGGTGAATTGGCGCCAGGCTGCGCGCGTGGCTGACACGCACCTGCCCGAATGTGGCGCCGCTGGCCAGCATGGAGCCGTCGGGGCTGTATTCCAGCGAAAGCACACGCCTCGGGCCAAGCGTTGCCGCGGGCTCATGGGCCAGCACCTGGGCCATGACCGTGAACGTGGCCATCGACCAGATGCGGATTGTGCCGTCGGCATAGCCCACCGAAAGCGACTCACCATCGGGGTGAAACGCCACGCACATGGCCGAGCCCGTGACCGACGGCAGGGTGGCGACCTCTTTGCCGGTGATGGTGTCCCATATCCACACGGTGCCTTCACTGATGCCGGTGGCGACATGGCGGCCATCGGGGCTGACGGCCACGCCGTAGATTTCCTCAAACCGGCTCTGCTGGGTGAAGCGCGGCACCATGCGCTGCAACAGCGGGTGCGAGCTTGGCGTGGCAATCAGAATGCCGCGGGCCTCGGCCTGTTCGCCGTGCTGAAGGCTTTCGGCGGCGAAGCTCAGCGCCTCGTTGTAGCGGCCTTCATCCAGGGCGATGCGGGCGCGCATGGCATAGGCGTCGGCCAGGCGGGCCTCGGCGACTTCCAGCGCCTCCACGGCCAGCGCGCGCTGGCGGTCGGCCTGCTGGCGCTGGCTGACGGCTTCCTGGCGCTGGCGGTCGGTTTCGCGGGCCTGGCGCTCGGTTTCCTGGCGGGCGCGCTTTTCGCTGTCGGTCAGGGCCAGGGCGCGCTCACGCTGGCTCATGGCCTCGGCGCGCTGGGACTCTGCCTCGGTGCGCTGCAACTCGGCCACGGCGCGGGCGTCTTCGGCCTGCTGCTTCTGTTCGGTGATCTGCAGGAAGTACCACACGCCGCTGCCCAGCAGTGCGGCCACGGCCAGCAGGGTGATCAGCGTGGCAGCCCGGTGGCGGGCGACAAAGCGCCGTGCCAGTTCCATGGTGCTGTACTGGTAGACGCTGAGTGTGCGGCCCTCGCGGAACGCGCGCACCTGCTCGACCAGCTCATTGACCATGCGCAGGCGGCCCGCGCGTTCGCGATGCATGGCGCGGTCAATCAGTGCCGCAAGTTCGGGGGGCGCGTCAGGCTGGCGCTTCAGCACATGCTGCGGCGGGCCGTGCAGCACTTTCTTGACCACGCTTTCGGGTGTGCTGCCCTCATAGGGCGGAACGCCGGTGACAATCTCGTACAGGATCGCGCCCAGCGAATACAGGTCGCTTTGCTCGTCGACTTCGCTGATGTTGCCCGCCGCCTGTTCGGGCGACATGTATGCCGGTGTGCCGATCACGGCGCCGTCCATTGTGGCCGCGCTGGCATTGGTGACGCCGGCGGTGCCGGTCACCGGCGGGGGAACACTGCTGCTGGAGATCACCGAACTGGCCTTGATCACGCCGCTGCCCGAACTTGCGGGTTCAATGCGCGGCAGCGGCGGCAGGTTGCTGGTGCTTTCGTTGGCGTTCTTGACACGCGCCAGGCCCCAGTCGAGCACCAGCGTTTCGCCAAAGTCGCCCAGCATCAGGTTCTGGGGCTTCAGGTCGCGGTGGATGACGCCGCGCGAATGGGCAAACGCCACGGCCTCGCAGACGGTGGTGAAGGCATCCAGCAGCTTCAGGCGGCGCGCCAGTTTCTCGGGGCCGGTGGCCTGGCTGTCGCGGATCTCGCGCACGCGGTCGGCCAGTGTTCGGCCGCGCACGAATTTCATGGTGTAGAAAGGCGAACCGTCCGGGCGCTGGCCGATTTCGTACACCGGCACGATGCCGGGGTGTTCCAGTTGGCCGGTGACGCGGGCCTCGCGCAGGAAGCGTTCTGCCTGGGCCAGCGTGCCGGTCTTGCGCGTGACGCCGCTGGATCCCTGGCGCCCCGGCAACAGTTCTTTCAACGCCACTTCGCGGCCGACGGCCACGTCGCGGGCCAGCAGCACGCGGCCCATGCCGCCACGGGCGTGCTCGCGCATGATCTCATAACGCTGCTGGGCGGGCTGGACCGTGGCCGGCGGCAGGTCGCCCTGCGGGCCGCCCGGGCCGATGGCCAGCAGCGTGTTCAAGGCGGCATCGTTGCCTGTGGGCGCGGCCGCGATGCTGAACAACGTTGCGCCCTCGGTGTCGGCTGGCGGCGGGTTCAGGGCATCGGCAAGCCCGGCATCAAGGTCAAGCAGGCCGTCGCCGCCGTCAGGCGGGTTGCCGGGTGCAGGTGGCTTGGTGCCGTGGTCGTTCATGGGTCGGCGAGTATAGACACGGCCCGCGCCCAAGGCACGGCAGGGATTGCACAGATTTGTCGCCGGGCCGGCGGCGCGTTACTCGGCCCGGGCCAGGCCCTGCTCCAGGTCGCGGATGATGTCCGCCGCGGCCTCAATGCCGATGCTCAGGCGTATACCTGCGGGCGAGATGCCGCTTTCACGGCGCTTTTCCTCGGGCACGGCGGCATGGGTCATGGCGCCCGGGTTTTCAATCAGCGTGCGCAGTTGTCCCAGGCTGACGGCCAGGGTCAGGGTGTAGGCGTGCTTGGCGATCCAGTCGACAACCTTGATGTTGTTGTGCGGGTGGTTCGGGTCTTTCTCGACGGTCTCAAAGTAGATCATGTTGCCCGGCGCGAACTTGCCCTGGGTGTCGCGCATCTGGCGCTTGGCCAGGCTGAACTGCGGGTGGTTCTCCAGGCCGGGGTACACCACGCGTGCAACTTTGGGATGGCCGTGCAGGAAGCTGGCCACCTGCATGGCGGTTTCCATCTGGTGGTTCAGGCGCAACGGCAGGGTCGGCAGGCCGTAGACCAGCATCGGCCAGGCACTCTTGGGTGCCAGCGCGGCGCCGAAGTCCTTGCGGTACAGCAGCAGCTGCCCTTCCATTTCGTGTGGCCCGATCACCGCGCCGCCCATGTCGGTGCCGAATCCGCCGATGTTCTTGGTCAGCGAATGAACCACCATGTCGGCGCCATGCTCGATCGGGCGCTGGCAGTAGGGCGTGGCAAAGGTGTTGTCGATGATCACCAGGATCTTGCGGTCGTCGGGGCGCCTGGCGTTGTGACGGTCTGCCACGGCGCGCACGGCCTCGATGTCGATGAGTTCAAGTGTCGGGTTTACCGGGGACTCAAAGTAAATCACCCGCGTGGCGTCATTGATGGCGGCATCCAGCGCCGCCATGTCGCGCATGTCAACAAAGGCGTGGCCGATGTTCAGCTTGGGATACCAGTTGGTGACCAGGCTGTAAGTGCAGCCGTACAGGGTCTTGTGGGCGACCAGGTTGTCGCCGGATTTCAGGACCACGCCCAGGGCCGCGGCAATGGCCGACATGCCGGTGGCAAAGGCCACGCAGAAGTCGCCGCCCTCAATGCCGGCGAGCTCGTCCTCCAGCATGCCGCGGGTGGGCTCATCCAGGCGGTCATAGATGTAGATCGGGCTGGTCTTGTGGGCGTCGCCGCTGGCGTACTCCTGAAAGCCCTTGGCGCCGCGCTCGGTTTTGTCCAGCCGGTAGGTGACGCTGCTGCTCTGCGGCGGGATGATGTGGTGCCGGAAATCCCACTTTTCGGTGAAGTGCCGGCCATGGATCAGGAAGGACTCCATGCTGGTGCCCGGCGGTATGTTGCGGTAACGCTTGCTGATGTCCGTGTTGTCGCGTTTGGCCATGGCGGGCTCCGGTTTTGTGCCCTTGGCATAGCAGGCGTCAGGGTCTGCGGGAAGCGATTGCCCCGGCGATGTGTTAGATTACGGGCACTGGAGCAGCCATGTTGTGAGTCCTGGAAAGCGGCGTCCGTTGGATGGTCCGCAAGCTGTCAGGCAGCAAACGCGGTGGCGATTACTGCTGGTCTGCCTTTACCTGCGAGCAGCCTTCGCCGCCTTGGTACCTGCGTGGCAGCCAGCCGGCGGAAGCCGAGCCGCCTCCGGAAGACTCCCGCGAGGTTCCGGTGCTGCCGCAAAAGCCCGAAACCAGACCCTGACGGCAGGCTGGAGCTCTTTCGGCGTTTGTATGCAGAGATTCCGCGCAGCGCCGGTCGAGCAGGGCAAGGAGCGCGGACGCAGGCGTGGCTGAAGGCCACGACGAGGTAGCGCGACGAGGCCATGCGAAGGCCGCCGCAAGCGGAAGCCTGCAGACAAACGTTGAAAGTGCTCTAGTAGTCGTTGATACGGAAGCGGTTGAAGGCCGTGCCCAGGCACACCACCAGCCAGATTCCGCCCACAATCACGTGCTTCCAGGGGAAGAACCAGATGCTGAACATGCTGGCCTCGGCGCTTTCGCGCAGCCACTTGAAGCTGGGGAAGGTCAGCTTGACGAAGTTGGCCAGCTGTTCGACGCCCTTGATCTCGTTCAAGAACGGGGCTGCGGCGGGGTCGGCAAGCAGAGCCACGGCTGTATCCACGACCAGGTAGTACACATAACCGATGACCATGGCCATGCTGGTGCTGCGCGTCCAGAGGCCGACCCACCCGACAATCGCATTCAGCAGGGCCAGGCTGAAGACCGTCATCGGCAGCGCGAAGAAAAACGGCCAGTGCCAGACGCCGGACACCACGCCCACGCCCACAAACACCAGCACGTACACCACCAGCAGGGTCGTCGAGATCAGCAGCAGGCCGCCCACATACTTGCCAAAGAACAACTGCCAGCGGCGGATCGGCTTGGACAGCACCAGGTCAATGCTGCCGGCCTCGATCATCGACGGCACGTAGCCCGCACTGGCGGCGATGAAGCCCAGCATCGAAATGATGAACAGCATGGTCACGGCCTGCGACAGCCAGTACTCAACGCCCTTCTGCAGGCGCGAAATGCTGGAGGTGCGCAGCTCTACCTGTTCGTCGGTGCGGCGGCGTTCCTCGTTCATGTCGGCGCGCCATTCGGCGGTCGCCTGGTCGAGGTAGATCTCGGAGTTGCGGCGTTGAGCCTCGGCGGCCGCGATTACATCGGCGGGGGCCTTTTCGAACTCCAGGCGCTTCAGGCGGAAGTTGGCGGCTTCCAGCGCGTCGGTGGCGTCGCCCACCTTCTTGCGGCCTTCCCGGATTTTCTCGGTAAGGCCGATTTCCTGTTTGATCGCGTCGGCGTACAGGCCGTCCCAGCCCACGTCAAATCCGCGTGTGGCACGGCCCTCCTGCACAAAGCGCATGTCGAGGAACTCTGTGCCGTCGGGTGCCGTGCGCACCTGGATCGGCATCACCAGCAGCGGCACAGTCAGCGCCATCATGGCGATCAGCATCAGCAGCACGAGCTGGTGTTTGCTCTGGCGCCAGGTGTCGCCGATGATGGCAAAGACGGGGCCTTTCATTGGCGGCCTCCGACACCGTGGTGATTGCCATCGTCCATCAGCCGCAAGAAGGCCTCTTCCAGGCTGGCGTGGTGCTGTTCGACGCCGTAGATGGCCACGCCGGAGTCGCGCAGGGCGTCGACCAACCGGGGGATCTCTTCGCGGTCCGCCACGGCAATGGAAAAGCCGTGATCGTCGCGCGTCGCACCGGCCAGGACAGGCGGCAGATTCTGCGGCATCGGCCCGGTGCGGAACACCAGCTGGTACTTGCCGTCGCGCATGGACATTTCGTCAAGGATCTCGCGTACCTTGCCGCGCTTGAGCAAACGGCCCTGGTACATGATGCCGATCTCCTGGCAGACGGATTCCACTTCACTCAGCATGTGGCTGTTGAGAAACAGCGTCACGCCTTCTTTGCCCAGCTTGATGATCAGGTCGCGGATGTGGTGCCGGCCCTCGGGGTCCACGCCGTCGGTGGGCTCGTCCAGGATGATCAGCCGCGGGTCGCCCAGCATGGCCTGGGCCAGCCCGATGCGCTGGCGCATGCCCTTGGAATACTTGCTGACCTTCTTGTCGGCCCAGTCCGCCATGCCCACAAGTTTCAGCTTCAAGGCCACCTGTTCGCGCAGGCGCGCTCCGGTCAGCCCGGCCAGTTGCCCGAAATACTCCAGTACGTTGCGGCCGCTGAGATAGCGCGCAAAGTGCGTACCCTCAGGCAGATAGCCGACTTTTTGACGGGCTTCGGGGTTGCGGCTGTCCACACCGAAGATGTGCGCGTAGCCGGTGGTGGCCCGGCATATGCCCAGGATGGTTTTGACCAGCGTGGACTTGCCGGCGCCGTTGGCACCCAGCAACCCGAACACCGTGCCGGATTCAACCGCCAGGTCAAGCGGCTCCAGGGCGCGCACCTTGCGCAGCCCGCGGTAAGTCTTGGAAAGTCCCTTGGTCTCGAGCGCGATCTCCATGGCGGGTCCCATTAGATCGACAGGCGCGCCACGTTCAAGCCGGCCCCACCTGTGCCACGATTACCGTGATGTTGTCCGTGCCGCCCTTTTCGCGGGCCTCGGCAACCAGCTGTTCGGCCTTACCCCTGGCCTCTGTTTTGCCCTTCAACACCTGTGCCAGCCTTTTTTCATCCAGATGTTTTGTCAGGCCGTCAGTGCACAGCATCAGTACATCCCCGGGCCTCAATTCGTGACGGGAAACCTCGGGAGAAAGCTCACTCTGCGTCGAACTGCTGATACTGTTCCACAGTACGTTGGCAAAAGGCGAGGCCGCGGCCTGGGCTTCGTTCAGTGCCCCTTCGGCCTTCAGGCGCTGGGCAATCGTGTGGTCGATGGTCAGGCGCTGCAGCTTGCCCCTGCGCAACAGATAGCACCGGCTGTCCCCGACATGCAGCAGGTCCAGCACCAGACCCGACACATGCGCGGCCGTCAGCGTGGTGCCCATCGGTTTCTGCACGCCTTGTGCTGCCGCAAACTCGGCCAGCTTGCGCCGGGCGGACTGTGCCGCGAAACGCATGGTGCGCGCCATGGCCTTGTCGTTGCCATTGAATCTAACGGCCTTGCGCAGCAGAGTCTCCAGGGCCATGCGGCTGGCCTCGGCACCGTCGGCCATGCCGCCCATGCCGTCAGCGACGGCAAGCAGCATGGCAAGCTCGCGCCGCGGGCGCGGTGTTCTGGCCAGGCTGGACTGCTTCAAGCGAACGACCTGGCGCAGTTCGGCCACCAGGAAGTGATCCTGGTTGGTCGAGCGTTTCAGCCCCAGGTCGGTAAGCCCGTGGCACTGCATCCGGTTGCGATTCTTGGGCATGGCAGGGCGCCATCATAGGGAGTAACGCCGTCAGATTGCAGGAGTGATCGGCTCGGGCAATTGACCAACTCGTTAGAAGTGGAATGGTATCAGGCTGTGCAATCAACGCAGGGCATTTGCTGCGTGGTGTGCGTTTGACCATGAAAGTGATGCAGGATGACGAAATTCGGCTCTGAAATTCGACGCAATCCAACCCATTCGCCCAGATCGAATACTTTGCACAAGACTATGTACACAAACAACTTAGGAACACTATCCGGATGAAATTCCAGCGCTTTTGCCGCACCTGGGCGGTTACTTTTTCCGATGAACTGACACTAAGGAATGGTACCATCTTCACTTACACGGGAACTGCATCTGGGTGGTGCCCCGAGCTGCATCGGGAGCTGGCAACGTGACAAAGTATTACACAACCAGCGAAGTCGCCAAGCTGTGCAACGTACACCGGAACACGATAATCGGGGCGATCCGTAAGGGGTTGCTCAAGATTCATCGGACTCCGGGCGGGCACGCGCGCATTTCGCAAGATGACCTCGATGATTTCTGTCATCGGAGAAGTCTGCCGACAACTTCGTTGATTTCGCGAAACAACCGCGTCCTGCTGGTCGAAGAAGCCGGTCAGGGCATGGGTGTTCTTGCCCAGGGACTTCGCGACAACGGGTACCTGGTGGAGACCACCAACGACCCGTTCTCTACGGGATTCCTGGTCGCCAAGTTTTCGCCCAACATCCTGCTGGTCAACGCCGGCAAAGCCGGCGACCTGGGCGAGCAGGTCTGCCGCAATGTTCGCAGCCTGCCGCGTTATCGCGACCTGGCGATTGTGGGCCTTGCAAACCCTCGCGACAGCGAGGCCGCACGGCTGATCATGGCCGCTGGTGCCGACGACGTGCTGTTGCGCCCCGTAGAACTTGACCTGCTCGTGGCGCGGATTGAACGGCTGATCGGGCCGGTTGTTCACGGCACGGCCGGCCGGGCCAGCACGGAATCAACCCGCCGCATCCAGCGGTCTGACGTAGACGATGAACGGGCCACCCGCAAAGCCCCGCCCCGCGGCGACCGGCAGCACAGCACATCCGTAGACGGCGTGCTCAGTGCAGAGGTTGACGACGAAGCCAGCTAGGTGACACGCCTTGCGCAACATGAAAACCGGCCCCGTGTGCGGGGCCGGTTCGTTGTGTGTGCGCGGCAGTCAGTCCGACATTCCCAGAACCTGCGCCATGCTGTAACGGCCGGCTGGCTTGCCTGCCAGCCATTCGGCGGCTCGAAGTGCCCCGCCGGCAAAGGTGTCGCGTGAGCTGGCCTTGTGGGTCAGTTCAATACGTTCGCCTTCGGCGGCAAAGATAACGGTGTGGTCACCGACGACGTCGCCACCGCGCAGGGCGTGCATGCCGACTTCGGGCCGCGTGCGTTCGCCGGTGTGTCCACTTCGGCCGTGGCGCACCACCTCACCGGGGTTGCGACGGTTGCCCTCACAGATGGCGTGCAGCAGCGCCAGGGCGGTGCCGCTGGGCGCGTCGATCTTCTTGCGGTGGTGCATTTCCACAATCTCGATGTCGAAGCTTTCGGGCAGGGCCGCCGCACAGCGCCGTGCCAGCGCCAGCAACAGGTTGACGCCCGTGCTCATGTTGGCTGCCCAAAGCACCGGGATCTGCCGTGCGGCAGAATCCAGCAGCTCAAAGTGCGCCGGCAGCAGCCCGGTTGTGCCGCTGACAAACGCCGTCTTGTGCTTCAGGCACTCGCGCAGCCGCGGCTCAAAGGCGGCGGGCAGGCTGAAGTCAATCAGTACCTCGGCGCCGCCGGTGTAGGCGGTTACAACGCTGGCCTTGTGCCGCGGGTCGGCCAGCAGTGCGCCATAGTTTTCGCCGGCGCTCTTCTGGTCGATGGGCGCAGCCACGGTGTGGCCTGCATTGGCGGCAAGCTCGGCGATGCGCCGGCCCATGCGTCCCATTGCCCCGCTGATTGCAATCACTCGTGACATGTTATCCCCCTGGCCGATCATGGAATATTGCGCGTCGGGGGCAACGGGCAGGCCAAGGCCTGTTCAGGCCGGGCGCGGCACCAGCAGCCGCGTCTTGCACTTGGGGCAGCTGGTGGCCTTGCCGGCGCGGTTGGTCTTGACGGTGTATTCAGCGCCGCAGCGGCAGGCAAAGCGCAAGGAATGTTCGCGGGCGTGCAGCAGCTTGCCGGTGACGGCGCCGTCGGGCCCGGGCTCGGGGGCGCTTGCGCGGCCCTGCACTTCTTCAAGCAGTTCCAGGCCCATCTGTGTCAGCAGGTGCGGGTCGTAGGGGCCCAGGTTGAAAGCGTCGACTTCCGCACGGGCTGCCGCCACTGCCGTGTCTCGTGCCGGTTTGTCGCCGGCGAGTTCTGCGCGTCTGGCCACCACAGCCTGGGCCAGCAGCCGCAGGGGGGCTTCTTCTTTGCCGGTCGTGTACTTGGCCATTTCGGCCAACAGGGGCCCTGGGTCGGTCGGCTTGCCGGATTCGGCCTGGGCCCAGAGTTCCACCAGTGGCAGGTCGACGCCCGAGCGCGAGCCCACAGAAATCGGGCACTCGCGGCGCAGGCCGTCCATTTCGGACTGCACGGCGGCAAAGTTGCGCTCCAGCGCAGCCAGCAGCACGCGCAGGTAGTACACGCTGGTGATTGCGGTGGCGCTTTGCACCTTGCGTGCAACGTCCAGCCCGACGGCCAGCAGCGAATGGGCCAGTTCGGTTTCACCCAGCAGCATGTGCAGCCGCGCGCGGGCAGTGCTGATCCATGCCAGGCCCTCCTGCCGGCCGACCATGCGGATGACTTCCTCGGCGCTGTCCAGTGATTCCAGCGCTTCCTCAAAGCGCCCCAGGTTCATCAGCACCAGTGAGTGGTTGTGCCGGGCAATGGCTTCGGTGTCGCTGCCTTCTTCGTGGGCCATCTCGGCCAGCAGGCGGTTCAGCACAGCAAGGGCTTCTTCGTTGCGTTCGATGTTCAGCAGCGCCGTTGCCGCCATGCTTTCTGCGTGGTGGGCGTCGCGCGTCAGGCCTGCCCGGCGCAGGCGTTCGGCCGCCGGCAGCAGGATGGAAATCGCGTCGGTGACGCGTCCCTGGGCCAGCATCAAACGACCGCGTGCGGTCTCCAGCTGGTCCATGCGCGTGGCATCGCCGCCGCGCTGGAACATGAATGTGGCGTAATCCAGGCGCTCGGCAGCGGGCTCAATCCTCTTGGCCACCATCAGGTGCTCGGCTTCGACTACGGCGACCGTCCCGCGGAACAACCGGTCCTTGCTGCGCGCCGCAGCACGCCCGGCACGGGTCAGTGATTCACCGGCGCTGCCGTGGTCGGCAATCCAGCCCTGTACGCGGGCCAGGGCCATGCAGATCACGGCCTCGGCCTCGGGCGAGATGCGTTTGTCGGGCAGGTTGGTCAGATAGTCGGCAAACAGCCGCTGGGCTTCCTCGCCACGGCCCGACCGCAGCAGGCCTGGCGCCAGCGCCACCATCAGCATGGCGCTCGCATCGCGGTCGTTGGACTTCTGGGCCAGCTTGAAGGCATGGGCCATCGACGCCCGTTCCAGACCCGCGCGCTCGCGCCATTGGGCGGCGTGCCGGCCGGTGGTGTCCATGGCGATGGTGTACGAAAGGCTGGTGAAGTACCGGATGAACCGACGTACCGGGTTTTCCGGGTCTCCGCTTCCAAACCCCCAGTCGGTGCGCGAACGCAGCGTGTCCATCACCGGTGCGTACACGCGCCAGCGGTTGCCCAGGCTGACCGGCCGGCAATCGATCAGTCCGCGTTCCGCCAACGTGCCGAGTATGGCCGAAAGCGGCGGCGAGCCGGGGTGAAGCTCCAGTGACACCACCTCCTGCGCGGCCTCCAGAAAGAAGCCGTCGGGGAAGATGCACAGCTGGTTCAGGGCCGCCAGTTCAAAGTCCGACAGCGCCTGCAGCGACCAGTCAATCGAATCGCGCAGGCTGGAAAGCACCGCAGAAGATTCCTTGCCCCCGGGCTCCTGCAGTGCCGCAAGTTTGCGGCTGGTGGTCTTCAACTGGCCCACCAGTGCCTCCAGGCTCAGGCTGGACAGCCGTGCCGCGGCAAGCTGCAGTGAAATCGGGTGACCTTCCAGGGCTTCGCAGATGGCCGCCACCTGGCGCAGCTCCGCTTCGCCGGGGTCGAAATCAGGCACATGTTCCAGTGCTGCGTGCACAAAGAACTGCACGGCCTCAAAGTGCTGCAGGTCTTCCACGGGCCCGGTGCGGCGCGCGGCGCGGCCGGGATACGACAACGGTGCCAGCGCAAGTTCCTGCGCGCCGATGAACCTTGCGCGCCTGCGCGTGGTCATCAGGAAGCGAATCTCGGGCTGGGCCTTGACCCATTGCGGGATGGCGTCGGCCAGCAGCCCCAGCGGGTCGCGCAGGCCGTCCAGGATCAGCAGCATCGGCCCGCGCATAGCCAGCGCGTCGGCCACCGAGCGCACCAGGGGCTCTGCCCCGCGCGGCGCCGCGCCCAGCACGGAAAGTATCTCGCGCATGGCGTCGCGCGGGTCACTGCATTGCGTAAGGTCGACAAACCATGCGCCGAACGCCAGGTTCGACACAGCCTGGCGGCCGAACTCCTGGGCCAGCGCGGTCTTGCCGGCACCGGCTGTGCCAGACACCACCATCAGGTTGCCTTGCTCGGTAAGCCATTTGTTCAGGCTTGCCAGCGCTTCCTCGCGGCCGACAAATGGCATGTCTGCGGGCGGAATGTTCGACAGCTTGCGTGGGCCGCGCGAGCTGGCCACCGGCGCGGGCGTCAGCATCATTTCGCGCAGGCGCACCGCCAGCAGCGTGGCGTCGTCGGCCATGCCGCGTTCGCCCACGTGGCTTCGCACATCGGTCCAGATCGATTCCAGCACGCGGCGGCATTCATCCTGCGCACCGGCCACAGCGCGCTGCTTCAGGCGGTCAATGCCGTAGTCTTCGTCGTCGGCACCGGCGGCCTCTACAATACCGTCGGTGTACAGCAGCAGAGTGTCGCCGCGCGAAAACGGCACGGTGAACTCCTGCAACGTACGTCCCAGGTGATCCAGCAGCGTGCGCGAAATGACCGTGCCGCGGCCGGGCAGCTCTTCGGCTCCGCCGCGCCGCACCATCAGGGGCGGGTTGTGCCCGGCGCTGGCGTAGGTAAGGGTGCCCTCGCGCATGTCCAGGATGCCGAAAAACACGCTGATGAAGGCCTTGTCGGGGATGTCACCGGCAAGCTCGGCACCCAGGGCAATCAGCACCTCACGCGGCGAGGTGGCGTTGCGCGCAATCAACTGCAGCGACTTCTTGGCCGTGGCCATGATGATCGCGGCGTCGACACCGTGGCCGGAAACATCGGCAATCACGATGCCCAGGCGGTTGGGCGGAAAAGACAGAAAGTCGTAGAAGTCGCCGCCGACCATGTCGACGGGTTCATAATGTGTCGCAATCTGCACACCGGGCAGCACGGGCGCCTTGGGCAGCAGCCCAAGCTGAACCTGGCGGGATCGGTCGCTGTTGGCAGTCATCGGCAGCCCACAGTGTAGCGGTAGTCACTGCGGGTGCGAGGGCGCGCTGCCGGGCGTAAGCGAAGCGAGGGTCGCGGCCGTGAGTTGGAAATCTATCGCAATGGTTGGCTGGCCCGCCTGGACTCGAACCTCGAAACAGTCCAGTGGACTGTTTCGAAAGCGAAGCAGCCCGGCCAAAGCCCGCCTAAAGGCGGGCGCTGCCGGGCGTAAGCGAAGCGAGGGTCGCGGCCGCGAGTTGGAAATCTATCGCAATGGTTGGCTGGCCCGCCTGGACTCGAACCAGGAAACGCAGAACCAAAATCTGCTGTGTTACCAATTACACTACGGGCCAGTGCGCGAGAGGGTAGCACTGCAATTCATCGCCGCAAGCCGCCGCTGGCTTCATTTAGAGCCTTTGCGGCCCGCATGCCTTGACCACCCCGCCGCAGGCGATAGCCTTGACCTTGCCAGCCACGGATACCTCCATGAAAGCCGTAACGATCAGGTTCGACCAGTCAGGCCTTGAGGGCCTGCTGCGTCGCGTCAAGGCCGGGCAGAAGGGCGGGTTTGATCGATTTGACCTGTGCATCCTGAACCACAACCTGCCGCTGGGACGCATCGCTAACGAACTGCGCGAGCACAAGGTTTCACTGGCAGCCCTGCGGTTGATTGAACCGCGCCACGAAGCACTGGTGCTGAGGCGCCCGGGCTACTCCAAGGCCGGGGCCAAAGACGGCGCAATCGCGCTGCGCAGCGCCGAGATGGTTGCGGAGACCGCGCTTGCCCTGGCAGAACTGCGACCGCAGTTTCTGGTGCTGGACGGCGGCTACGCGCATGTCAGCAACCTGCAGGACCGGCAACTTCAACTGGACGAGCTGCTGGATTGCGAAGAAAGCGAATCCAAACGCAAGGACGCCACGGACAAGATTATCCGGCTGGATCAATCACTGGTGGAACAGCAGCTGCTGCACCTCTGCCGCGGCCTGCACAAGGTGTCCAAGGATCTCGCGCCGCTGCGCGTCTGCCTGCTTACGCCGGGCAGCCCCTTTGGCCTGCTGCAGCCCGATGCCATGCAGCACGTGCTGAGCGACCTCAAGACTGTCGACTACTGGCACAGCACCAGCAACGCCGCCCTATTACGCAAACTGGGTGGCCCGCCGGAACAGGAATGGCTCGAGCGATTCTCGCCGCGGCTGCGGGGAGTCTACCTGGCCGACATGCTGGGCGGTCACGGCGAGCAACCGCCGGGTCTTGGCGAAATCGATTTCAGCAAGCTGGCGCCGGAACTTGCCAGCAGTGTTGTGCGCGTGCTGGTCATTGACGACGACAAAGGTACCAAGCTTCGCTTTGGCACCGACTACCTGACCCGCGTGGGGATTTTCTAGGCGGCGTCGGCGGGAATAACGCGACATGGCAGCGGTTAAATCCGTAGAACACTACGGGAGGACGCGATGTCGATGACCGTCAGCAAGCTCGCCAAAGCCGCGGGCGTGAACCTGGAAACTGTGCGCTTCTATGAACGCAAGCGCCTGCTGCCCAAGCCCGATCGCACCAGTGGCGGCCATCGCCTGTATTCGCCCGACGACATAGAGCGCCTGCGTTTCATCCAGCGGGCCAAGTTTGTCGGATTCACATTGAGGGAGATTGCGGTACTGGCGCGCCTTCGCGACGAGAGCCCGAGCGCAAGCTGCGAAGACGCGATGGATCTCGCCCGCCGCAAGGTGGCCGAGATCGATGCCAAGCTGCGCGACCTGCGCGAAATGCGAAGTGCCCTCACTTCGTTCATTGATGCCTGCCCCGAAAAAGACCTTGGCCACTGCGAGGTCATGGGCGGGCTGGCCGGCCGAAAGCGCGGCAATTCGGCTTGAATCTGTACCGCAGTACCGACCTACTGTGCTTGGCTGGATCTGATCAACACCAGGATTGAGATGCGACTGCTGCGACTTTGACTTCTGCTCCTGCCGGCAGTTCTGCTGGCGCAATCCCTTGCCGCGCACAACACACTGTACGGCTATGCGCCCCGTTCTATCTGGAACAAAGGCCTGGAGATTGAAGGCGAGAGCCACTGGGAAAGCTTCAACACATTTCGCCGGCACGACAGCACTGTTTCCAACCCGCGCGATGTGCGCGTGGACATCTACACCCTGCAGTTTGCGGTTACGTATGGGTTGATGCGCGACTTTGCCGTGCGTGGAGTCGTGCCCGTCAGCTATGCGTCGCGCGCCAGCAAAGACGGTTCGGAAAGCTATGTCGGGCTGCGTGACATGCGCATTGGCTTCAAGTGGCGCATGTACAACCAGCCTTTTCCGGGCGGCAGCTTCCAGGGCGGGGCCTTCTGGGACATCAGCCTGCCCACCGCCCAGATGCGTGACGAACAATTCCTGACCGGCAAGCACATCAGCCTGGGCATGGAAAGTGTCGGCCTTACCACGGGCTTGACCTGGGGCTACAGCACCGAGCGCCACTACTTCTGGTGGGATGTCGCCACGCAGTTCTACACCGAGGGCCAGGGCCGGATTCACGGGCCGGTGATCCTGCTGCACCCTGCCTATGCGGCGCGCATTTTCGCGCTGACCGACTACCGTGACTTTGACCTGATCCTGCTGATTGAAGCGGATCTTGAAATGTCCGACCGGCGCTGGTTAGGCCGGCGCAAACCCGGCGAGCGCGACTCATACAAGGTACATGCCAGTTTCGGCGTGCAGATGAACATCACAAACTACGTCGAGATAAAGTTCGGATACGAGTATCCTGTGTACCAGTTCTATTTTTACCGCACCTTCAGCCATGACGGCGAGGCCAAGTTCAGCTTCAACTACCTGTTCTGATGAAACGACTGGTTCCGATCCTTGTGCTCCTGCTTCTGGCTGCCGCCGGCTGCCAGAGTTCGCAATGGACCTGGAGCAAGCAGTGGGGGGGCGGCCAGCCCGCCCAGGTGCTGCCCGAGCATGGCCCGCAGCCGAAGCCAGAGCCGGAACCAAAGCCAGAAGAGCAGCCGCAAACGCCCAAGGACGTCATTTTCGTGCTTGGCATCAACGGCATGGACTGAGGCCAGTGAGCCACGGGCGTAATGGACGCCCTTTCATCCCAGGTTGGGATCATCGAAGGCAGAACCGACATCACCAAGGCCGAGGTATACCTGCGCGGCAAGCCGGGTACCTTCCTGGTGGAGGCCACCATTCGCCAGCTTGTTGAAGGCGATTTCGGCTATACGCTGCGGTCGTTCACACGCCTGGAAACGGATTGGGCGGAGTATTTCAAGCCTGCCGGGCGTTGAGCACGAAACTGGAGCCCACATGCGTTATCTTGCGCTGTTCCTGGTTGCCCTGCTTGCGGCGGCATGCGGCCAGAATACTGCCGGCAATGCCTCCAACACCGTCATGCCGGACCTTCGCAAGGATAAGCCGTCGCCCACGGACGTGGAGCTTGTGCCGGGCAAGAATGTGGAGTCACCATTGCAGGCAACCGGGGTACAGCTGGTGACCCTGGAGATTGAAGGCATGCACTGCGACGGCTGCGTGGCCACCGTCAAGGGCATACTCGAAAAGCTGCCCGGCGTGGACAAGTGCGACGTAACGCTGGCGACTCATTCCGCGGTTGTGCGCATGAAGTCAGGCGCAAAGTTTCCCGAGGCCGATGCGAAGGACCAGCTTTCAGTGGACAACTTCACGCTCAAGAAGGCAGTGCCCACACCGACCAACTGATCCGCCCGTTACAGAACAAGCGGCCCCCATGCGGGGGCCGTTTTCACTTGCCGCGCACGATTTTGAGTATGCGTTCGCCATAGCGTTGGGCCCTGGAACGCCCGACCCGATCCATCTGCGCCAGCGCATCGACGTCGGCGGGCGGCGTCAGCACCAGGTCGTGCAGCACAGCCGTGGGCAGAATTGCCTGCAGGCCCAGACCTCGGGCTTCGGCCTCTTTCTCACGCCATTGCTTCAGGCGGCCAAGCCGGTCGCGCTGGCGCGGGTCCATGCGCGGCCCAAGCTCGGCCGTCGGCCTGCGCCGCGGGTTACGTGCCGATGCGGGGTTTGCCAGCCCGTTGCTGATGGCTTGGAGCATTTGCTCGCCGGCCTGGTGCAGCAGCCATTCGCCCACTCCGCGCAGCCGGGAGAGCTCGGTCAGGTTGGCGGGCCGGGTGCGGGCGATCTCCAGCAGGGCCTGGTCAGATGCCACGCGAAAGGCGGCACGGTCAAGCTCGCGCGCGACGCCGTTGCGCCACTGGTACAGGCTGCGAAGGATGCCGCGCCCGGTGTCGTCCAGTTCAAGTGCACCCTTGATCTTGCGAAAACGTTCGGGGTCGAACTCGCGTTCAACCGGCACACTGGATGCCACGGCACGGCACTCGATTTCGTACTCATCGACCAGCCCGTGCTGTTCAATCTGCTGCGTGATCAGGTCATGCACCCTGAACAGGTGCTTGGTGTCGTTGATCAGGTAGCTCACGTGCTCGGGCAGTATCGGCCGACGCGCCCAGTCGTGCCGCTGAAGTTCTTTCTCCAGCTTGAAGCCCAGGAAAGTCTCGCACAGTGCGGAAAGGCCCGTGTGCGTGAAGCCCAGCAGGGTGCTGGCCACGCTGGTGTCCTGCACAAATCCGAAGTCAAACTCGTACTCTCGCTTGAGTGCCAGCACGTCGTTGTGGCCTGAGTGCATCAGGCACGGGCCGTCCTTGCGCTCGACCAGCCGGCCCAGCCGCTGGGTGTCTTCGCCCAGGGCCAGCGTGTCGATGACCACATCGCGTTCTTCTGTGGAAAGGGTGACGATGCAGACGCGGCCCGCGTAGCTGTGAAAGCCATCGCTCTCAACGTCCAGTGAATAGCGCCGCGAAGCCAGCATCTCGTCGATGACGGCCTCCAGCCTGTCCACGCGTGTGATCAGTTCGATGTCTTGCGCCACAATCAATCGATTGCGGGTTGGGATTGCGGATTTCGGGCTGAACATGTCAGCCCGAAATCCGCAATCCGAATCCGTCAATCACCTTTTCCAGTCGCCCGATTTGCCACCGGTCTTTGTCACCAGCCGCAATGCCTCAATCTCCATACCCTTTTCCAGCGCCTTCAGCATGTCGTAAATCGTCAGCGCCGCGATGCCCGCCCCGTGCAGCGCCTCCATCTCTACGCCGGTCCTGCCTGTGCATTTCACTGTCACGCGCGCCAGAATGCCACAACGACCTTTGGAGTCCCTGGCGATTGCCGTGTCAAAGGCCACATCCACGCCCGAGATTGCCAGCGGGTGGCACATCGGAATCGCCTCCGGCGTGCGTTTGGCGGCCATGATCGCGGCAATGCGCGCCGTGGCCAGAACCTCGCCCTTGGGCCCGGTGCCCTGCACGGCGGCCTTGTGCGTGGCCGGGCTCATTCGCACGACGGCCTCGGCGGTTGCCGTGCGTGTGGTAACCTCTTTGCCCGACACATCCACCATGCGGGCTTGCCCGGCGTCGTTGAGGTGCGTGAGTTTGGCCTTTGCCATGGAGTGATTAAACGCCAAGCGCCCCCGTTTGCACAGGGGCGCCCTGGAATCGCCGTTTACTGCACGAGATTCAGGCTTAGAACTGCAGCCTTTAGTTTCTCACTGACCTGGTCAAACCCCTTTTCGGCGGCCGTGCCAGTCGCGAGAATTACTCGGTCGTCCAGGCAAACCGCGACGCAGTACCAATGCATCTCGCGACTGGCCATCTTACCGGTGTACTCCACCCATATTGCTGGTTTTCCAGCGTGTGTGATCTCCGTGCCTTCGACCAGCGCTAATTTTGCGCCAACCAGTTCGAGCTTGGTCTTGTCAAGGTAGGCGGCCGGCGTGGTCTTCTGCATTTGCACAATCACGTTGACGCTGGGCGCGAATCCACCCACCGGCTCGGGGGCAGAAGCCTGCAACGCGATCACTTGTTTCATGCCCACCGTCTCGCCGAAGTCAGTGATGTCCAGCGTGAAGTCGAACTCCTTACTTGTGAACACCTTTCGCTCGGCAACTTTGGGTTCACCCTCCTCCCCGAAGCTGGTAATGACTCCGACCAAAGCGACCAGCGCAAGCGCAACTACGCCGCGCAATAACGGCTGCATCAGGAACATGGGTATCTCCGGTGGGTAGAAACGAGCCGCGTTACGCGCTTGCTATCTAACACACGCAGCCATCATCTGAGATGCAAGCATATCCATCAGTTGCGAAGGGTCGCCACTTTTCATGGTGGGACCCTCGGTACCCTAACCAATCATTGCCACGGTTTCGCGCACGGCACGTTCAATGCCTTCGGCCACGTGGGCGATGCTGGGCCCCAGCATCCAGGCCGGCGTGGTGACGATGCGATTCTTCTTGTCGACCACGAACTCGCGCACACCACAGGTTTCATGGCTTGCGCCGCAGGCCTCCAGTGCGGCGGCGGTGTCCTGGTCGTTGCCGATGGTCAGCCTGGGCTTGTTCTTGCCAAGCACGGCGGCAAGCACGCCCGGCGCGATGCAGATCGCGCAGATCGGCTTGCCCTGCTTGTGAACGTCGCGCACCAATCGGGCGACTTCGGCGTTCACCTTGGCCTTGGGGCCCTTGGACGCGAAGTCGCTCAGGTTCAGTGCGGCGCCGTAACCACCGGGCAGAATCAGGGCATCCAGTGCCGCGGCCTTGACCTTGGCGATATCAGTAATGTCGCCTCGGCAGATGCGCGCGCTTTCTTCCAGCACGTTGCGTTTCTGTTTCACTTCTTTGCCGGTCAGGTGGTTGACCACCTTGGCCTGTTCCATGTCGGGTGCCATGCACAGCACCTTCATTCCCATGCGATCCAGCGCCAGCAAGGTCAGCACGGCCTCGTGAATCTCCGCGCCGTCTCGAAACCCGCAACCGGAAAGGATGACACCGACAGTTCTGGGCATGAGTGGCTCCATGGATCAATGAGGAATGAACAATGAACAATCGCGCCGGAAAAGAACAATGCGCCGCATTCGCGACGCACTGTCGTTGCTTACGGCCACATGTTCCCTGCCGGCTAGATGTCCTCGCGGTGCGCGATGGTAAGCACTTCCGCAATGGTTGTCTTGCCTTCCAGCACCTTGCGAACGCCGTCATCCAGAAGGCTGGTCATGCCGATCTGTTTGGCCTCGTTGCGGATCTTGAGGCTGCTGGCCTGCGTGAAGGTCAGTTCGCGGATCACGCTGTTCATTTCCAGCAGTTCGTACACGCCCTGACGGCCGCGGAAGCCGACGCCGCCGCATTCCTTGCAGCCGACCGGCCCGTACACCGTCTTGCCGGACAGCGTTTCGGGCTTCAGGCCGACCATCTTGAGTTCTGCAACGTCCGGCTTGACGGGCGCCTTGCAGTGCTTGCACAGCACGCGCACAAGGCGCTGGGCCAGAATCGCCTGCACGGCGCTGGCCACCAGGAACGGCTTGACACCCATGTCCATCAGGCGCGTCAGGGCGCCCGGGGCGTCGTTGGTGTGCAGCGTGCTGAACACCAGGTGACCCGTCAATGCGGCCTGGATGGCGATTTCGGCCGTTTCATGGTCTCGGATTTCGCCGACCAGGATGATGTTCGGTGCCTGGCGCAGCATGGCGCGCAGGATTCGCGCGAAACTGAGCTGGATCTGGTGGTTCACCTGCGACTGGTTGATGCCGGTAAGGTTGTACTCCACCGGGTCTTCGGCCGTGATGATCTTGACGTCGGGCTTGTTCAGCGCGTTCAGCGCTGCGTACAGCGTGGTCGTTTTGCCCGAGCCGGTGGGGCCCGTCACCAGGAAGATGCCGTTGGGACGGTTCAGGATCTTCTGGAAGCGGTCAAAGTCGGTGGGGTGCATGCCCAGGATTTCCAGGCCCACCAGGTTCTTGGCCTTGTCCAGAATACGCATGACCACGGATTCGCCCCAGCTGCATGGCAGCACGCTTACGCGCAGGTCGATGTCGCGGCCTTCGACCTTGGTCTTGATGCGGCCGTCCTGCGGCTTGCGGCGTTCCGCGATGTCCATCTTGGCCAGAATCTTGATGCGCTGGATCAGCGGCCCCTGCAGGCGCTTGGGCGGGGACTCCATTTCAATACAGTCGCCGTCCACGCGGTAACGTATGCGGACTTTCTCTTCCATCGGCTCGACGTGGATGTCGCTGGCGCGCTTGCGGATTGCATCGGTGATCAGCAGCTGCACCAGCTGGCTGACGTAACCTTCTTCGTCTTCCGTGGTGACTTCGGTGGCGTCAAAGTCCTTGAAGCCGACATCCGGGCCGCCGTCGCCATCAAGCATGTCGTTCATGCCGCCGATGCCGTAGTACTTCTTCATGGCTTCGTCGACCTGCGTCTGCGGTGCAATCACCCAGTCAACCTCGTTGCCCAGGATGAAGCGCAGGTTGTCCAGCGCGAAGTATTCCAGCACGCGGTCCGTCGCCACGGTGACCTGGCGGCCCTTCTTCATGACCGGGATGATCCGGTGCTCTTCAACGATTTCTTTGGTGACCAGGCCCGTGACCTCGGGCGGCAGTTCATACTTCTTCAAGCCGACGAACTTCACGTTCTGCTGCTTGGCAAGCGCGCGCGCCACCTGTTCGTCGTCCAGGTGCCCCAGTTCACGCATGGCCTCGCCGAGAAGCATCATCTTCTCTTTGGCGTGCTTGAGGCCTTCTTTGACCTGCTCGACGGACGCGAACTTCAGGCCGACGAGGATCTTGCCCAGGGGCATCTTCTTGTCTGTCGTCAACATGAAGCTCCCTAACGAGCCGAGGAACTGCCAGACTCAGGCTGCACAGACCTGGGGGATCTGCGTTGCGTGGCGCATCAATCTACCGCACAGGGGCTTCAAGTCAACGCCTGCGCAATGCAACTGTGGCGTCGATGGCACAGGTGGTTGCCGCCACCACCGCCCAGCCGACACCGACAACAATCAACCCGGCTCCGGTCGTGCCCGGGATCACGAAAGCCCCCGATGCCAGGCCGGCCCCCGCCAGCGCCGAAGCATTGGACGCACCCAGCGCCAGTGTCCGCGCCGTATGACCACCCATGGTGTGGCCGTTGCCCCGGGTCATCAGAACGCTTTCAACCCCACCGGACAGTATCGCGTTGATCACCACGGCCGCCGCCACCAACATTGCCAGTGGCATGATGGCCGCCACCCCCAGCGACGGCAAAGCCTGCCCGGTTGCCTGCATCAGACGCAGCCCGGGGGTGCTTGCGGGCAGCTTTGCCAGGGTCAGGCCAAGGGCTTCTGCACAGGCGGAAGTAACCAGGCCCGCCAACGACAACCAGTGCAGATCAAGCAGAACCCCGCAGGCCAGCACGGTGGCACCGCCCAGGGCAAACACAAAGCGGATGGCGGTAATGCGCGGCATGAAGGGCGAAGCATGGCGTGGCAAGCACCGCAGGTCAACGGACTCGGGAGCGTGATATGATGTGCCGATGCCGCGTATGCTCCCGATTGTGATTGCTGCCCCAAGTGCCAACTGCGGCAAAACGCATCTGGCTTGTGCGCTGGTTCGTGGCATTCCGAAGGCACAGGCGTTGAAGATCACGCGATTCCATCGTGAACAGCACTGCCCCGTCCACGGCGTTGACAGCCGCGGGCAGGATAACTGCGATGGCTGCGCCCCCGCCCCGGCAGGCTTTGAGTTGATCGATGACCCGGGTGTGCTGGCCACACCGGGCAAGGACACCCAGCGCCTGGCAGAAGCCGGTGCCACAAAGCTGCGCTGGCTGCGCGCCGCGCCACACAGCTTTGAGTATGCCCTGCGCCGGGCGATGTCTGACTTTGACCCTGCCCTGCCCCTGGTGATTGAAGGCAACTCGGCGGCGACCTTGCCGGGATTTGAAGCAAAGATTGTTCTGCTTTGGCCTCAGCACACTCGTGGGGTCAAGGCCAGCGTTCTGCCCGCACTCAAGAGGTGTGACGCAATGGTTTTGGTTGAGGCTGAGTCCGGTTCACCCAGGGTCTGGCCTCACACCTTGAGGTCAGCCTGCGCCAGAAGCGGAATCGAAGAGCACAAATTGCCTGCCCCGCTGTGGCTGCCTGCGGGGTGGTGGAACGATGCAGAAAAGGGCAACCTTCCAACCTTGCACGAGTTGCACAAGCTGCTGTATTTGGGCAACTTACACGAAAATGTTGGATTGGGTTGAGGTGGCGGGCTGTTCTTTGATTGCAGTTTTGGCCGTCGGTCGTACCATGTGCAGTTTGGGCGTGTTGGTGGTTCAGGTGTCACGATTTCGTGAATCTCTCTTTTTGACTTGCAGATGAAAGAAAAGATCGCACCCTATGCCCCATCAACCAGCCGGATGTGAGAAGAATCAACCCGGCTGAGGAACGCAGAATGATCCAAACGACACGCCGCGAACTCGATGTACCCCTCGACACAAGGTCGCTTGCCCCGTTGCGGGATTTCGTCCGCGAGGTTCTGGGCGAGGGCCAGCTTGCGCCGAAAGTCGCACGCCTGGTGGTGATTGCCATCGACGAAGCCTGCAGCAGCATCATCCTGAATGCCAAGGAACAGGGTGCCTCGGGCAGCCTGCGCCTGCTGATCGACATTGACCCGACGCGGGTCAAGATTCGCATTTCGGACACCGGCAACGATTACGATGTCGGCGACGTCACAAAGGAAGAGTTGCTGAAAGAGTTCACCCGCAGCAAGAAGACCGAGCTTGGCACCTTCCTGATCCGGCGCGTGATGGACGAGTTCAGCTATGTGTTCAAGAAGGGCTTCCAGTCCGAGATTGAGATGCTCAAGTTCCTGTATGAAAGTGAGCAGCCCCAGTCGAACTAGGCCGCACCCATTGCAATACTGTTCAGGCCGCCTGCGGGCGGCCTTTTGTTTTGCCCGTTGACCGTCAACCCTGAACCGTTGACTATCCGTTTGTGATCAAGTCTGTGTTCATCAAGCTGGCCACACTTGCCGCGGCCGCGGCAGCGCTGGTGCTTGTGCCGCCGCCACTTTCCTGGGTGCTTGCCGCGGCAGCATTGGCCCTGGGTCTTGGCGTGATTGCCTGGGGGGTGTTCAACGTCAACAGCAGCTTCTGGGCACAGACACTGTGGCGCGGGGCGGGCGATGAAAAACGCGTGGCCCTGACCTTTGATGACGGCCCGGACGCGAAGTTCACGCCTGGCGTACTGCGTGTGCTTCAGGAAAAGGGGGTGCCGGCGGCCTTCTTTTGTGTGGGCAAGCGCGTGGAGCAGAACCCCGAACTTGCCAGGCAGATCCATGACCAGGGCCATTTGATCGGCAACCACAGTTTTCACCATGGCATGTGGATCAACTTCGGGCTGCACACCACCCTGCGCCAGGAAATCGATGCGTGCAACGCAGCCATCGAAAAGGCCGCGGGCGTGAAACCCAACCTTTACCGCCCGCCCCACGGCTTCAAGAACCCTGCCCTTGGCGATGTACTAAGCGACCGCCAGATGCTTGTGATTGGCTGGCAGGTGCGTGGCTTTGACGCCGTGAGCAACGATGCCGCGCGCATCACCACCCGCATTGTGGACGGCGCAAGACCCGGCGGGGTCATCACGCTTCACGACGGTGCCGGCCTGCAGGGCACGGACGACCGCAGCGCAACCGTTGACGCGCTGGCGGTGATCATCGACGGATTGCGGGCCCGGGGTTTCAAGTTTGTGCGCCTGGACGATCTGCTGGCAATCAAGGCCTATTCCTGACCGGCCGGGCCTGTGCCTGATTTTTGGCGTCGCGCAGTCTGCCGCCAGTCGCGTACACTCAAGGATGACGGAGGCCCCATGCGCGCATTGTTTGCCCTGCTGGCGATCACACTTCTGGCTACGCTCTGTGTGGCCCAGGAGGCGGCACCCGGCGAGCCGCCGAAAGAGGAACCCAAGCCGGCTGAAAAGGAAGAGACGCTTGGCGACCTTCTCAAGCGCATCGAATCGGCTCACAAGGAGCACAAGGATTTTGCGGGGATCTTTGAACAGGAAAAATACCTGCCACTGTTTGACGACAAGATCACCAGCAGCGGGCGATTCGCCTTCAAGAAGCCCGACCACGTGCGCTGGGAATACACCAAGCCCCATGAGTCGATCCTGGTGGTCACCGGCGAAACCGGCAAAAAGTGGTCCAAGGCCACCTCACGCGTGGAAGACGTAAAACTCAGCGACGACCGCGGACTTGATGCCGTGGTGAAGCAGTTGTTCACCTGGTTCAAGGGTGAGTTCACCAAACTGACGGATGACTACGATGTCGAGATCCTGGCGCGCAAACCCAGCAAGCTGAAGATGACCCCGAAGAAAGACGCCGTGAAAAAGTTTATCGCGGCCATTGAGGTCCAGTTCGCCGCCAATGACGACCAGATCGCCAGCGTGAAGATCCTGGAGCCAATGCAGCCCGGTGACGACGCCCAGGGTTACACCCTGTATACGTTCAAGGACACCAGGCTCGACAAAGGTGTTGCCGACAGCGAGTTCCAGATCGCGAAGTAGCTCCAGGCCTTGGCCAAACCGCAAGGTTTGCCGGAAACAACCCTGCCCCGCAAACACGTTCGCCATAGACTGTGTGCATGCGTAAGTCGTGGCCGATGCTGGTTGTAGTGTTGCTTGCGGGTGCGGCAGCCGGGCTGTGGCTGGCCCTGCGACCCGCACCCTCGCCCGGCCTAACGCCCGGCGACCAGGGCCCGACTGCAGCAGCCCGGGCCTCTTCGAACGTGCCGGCATCAAGGGATTCCGGAAATTCCGCAAGGCCTGAGGGGCAGCCCGAAGTCCGGCCGCGGGCTGCGCCTCCCCCGCAGGTCGAACCCGAGATACCAGAAGCCGATCCCAATTGGCACGTTCGGGGGCGTGTGGCTGCGGTGCAGTTTCAGGGCCTCAACCTGCTGGACGTGTTGTCCCAGCGCAAGCTGGAGGTGTTTCTCAGTGTCGTGTGGGAAGAGGGCGACAAGTACGAGATAGCGGAAGAGTCTGTTGAAACAGACGTGCACAGGCGGTTTGAGCTGCCAGACTTCCTGTCCCGTGAAGAGCACCCCGACCTGCGGAAGTTGATGTGGCAGTTCCACGTTCGGGAACATGGCGAAGGCACGCTGGTGCGGTTCATGTATGCCTGCGACTGGTGCGTCCCCGCCCCGGGCGAGCAGCCAGATCCAGCGACAATTACTGGCCTGCATCGGCCGACATGGAAGGACGGTTGGGTCGACTTTGGCGACATCCACATAAGTCTGGATGGCTTGGAGTCACCCCCCATGTTGTTGACCGGCCGCGTCCTGGTGCCGGGCGGCAAGCCGCTGGTGTCGCGCCAGGCGCTAACGCTGACGGCAGGAGAGCCGGAGCACGAAGAGGAACAGAGCTTTGAAACCAGCGCCAACGGCCAGGGCCGGTTTGCGGTGCTTGTGCCGAGCTGGCCGGATGACCCCGTAGATGCCGAAGCCATGGCGGCGCTGCCCTGGCGCCTGCAGGTCGGGCAGGGAGACGGCCACTGGGATTTTGAGTACAGCATGCGCCGCGGCTATCTGGAGGGATTGGAAGAAATCCCGCTGCCGGCGCCGCAACGAAACGGCAACGTGCTGGATTTCGGAGATGTTCTCACCAAAGGCGCGGTGCTGGAGATTCTGGCGCAGATCGACGGACATCCGATCAAACCGGCCGCCGCCGATTGGTTGCTTCAAGACTTCGAAGGGGAAGGGCCCACGACGACCACGGCCTTGCTGTACCTCACTGCCGGTGATGATGACTTCAGTGTAGAGATTGCGATCGGCCTGCCTTTGAGGTTGCTGGTGCCCGAGGCCCGCTACAACTGGGTTGCGGAGCTGGACATGCCCGATTGCCCCTGCCGACCACACAAGGGCAGCATCGGCGCGCGTATTGGGACGACATCAGGCCTGGAAATCAACTTTTCACCCGCGCCGTTGATTCCGGTGCGCGTGATTGCACCACAAGATGTGCCGCTGGATGACCTGGAGGTTAACTGGTCCATTGAACTGCATGAAGAAGACTGGTGGAGCGGACCGTTCACGAAAGACCACAAGGTGCCGCTGCTGACGGGTTTCGTAACTGAAGTGGAAGCAGAGCTGCCCGGCTATGCGCCGGTAACTGCAACGGCCAAGTCAGGCAGCACAGAAGTCGTGCTGGAGTTCAGCCAGGTTGCAGCCCCGACGACAACCCTGATCGTCAAGCTGCCGCTTCTGCCGGCGGTGCTGGGCGAGCGCATGATCGCAAGTCTTCGATACAGCATAGAGCAGGTGTCTTCGAACACACGCAACTGCACACTGCAATCCGGCGGACAGGCGCTGGAGACCTGCACCGGGGTTGAACCCGGCATGTACCAACTGCGGCTGTCCTGCGCAGATGCGTTCGGTTACCCCGGCGGAGTTCTTTCATCGCTGGACGGCGTTGTCCTCGAGGAAGGGCAAACGGTGACCGTTGAGATGCCCGCTATCGAAGCTCCGCCCTGGTCCAGGCCTGCCGTCAAAGTGACGGCCAGCGTCAAAGTCAGCGGCAAGCCAGCCTCACTGAGCGGAAAGTGGGACTTCGGACCGGGGCAGTACTCGCGAACCATCAGCGACAAGGAGCAACTGACCTGGGCCAGCGACGTACAGCAGGGCAAGGGCACCGGCAGCGGATCAGTTCCCGCGGCCTTCGTTCACGGCGAGCTGCGACAGCCAGTCCGGACCAACCCCCCTGCCGAGGCCTGGGGTGAGACCACGGCGGTCATTGACCTGCCAGTGCGGCTGCGGCTGCGCGCCACAAGGGGCGGGTTGCCGGTTCATGAGTTTTCGGCCGGCCTTTCGTTGTACGACGGAGTTTTCAGCACTACGTGCCGTGCTGCTGCCATGGAAGGAGTTGTGTTTCTGTGGTGTCCGCCTGGCGACTGCGACCTGGTGCTCCACTGTGAAGATCAACGGGTCCATTCGCAAAAGGTGGCGATCCCGGCTTCGGGCGAAGTGGAACTGGTGGTGACTCTGGATCGAGTACGGGTGACGGTTCGAGCAGAAGGCGAAAGTGGCCGCGTGGAGTGGTACATAGGGCTGGCGCAACATGACAAGTCCTACATGCACCGCATCTGGGGCGAAACGACGCTGTTTCTGGCGCCGGGCATCTATCGGTTTGTACCTGGCGAGCCCGCAGACCCGGCCGCTGCTGTCACGGTGGACTTGACCGACGGCAAGGATCGCGAAGTGGTTCTGCCCCAGCTGGACCTGCCCGAATCCGTCGGCGTCATGTTGACCATGACCGAGTCTGACTGGCGCGGCTTTGAGACAAGCAGCTTCGCATACAGCATTGTTTTCAATCCCGATGCCGGAAAGTCGGGTGACTTTGCCGGCAGTGCGACAGCAACGGGCGTCCGCCCAATGCCGGATGGTTTGATGGTTCGCGACCTGCCGCAGGGCAGGCGTGTGCTGCTGCGCGGGTGGTACAGCCGTCGCGTCGATGGCAAGCTTCAGTACCGCGTCATGAAGCCTGCCGACATTGTGGTCACCAGTGATATGAAGCTTGATCCAAAGTGGACGGAGGGAAGCTCACTCGACTGGGAGTGGGACGAACCGGACCTGCGCTGTGTTTCTGATTTTGCAGGGTTTCACGTGTACTTTGGAGTCGAGCAGATTGTGGCGGCAGGCCGGCACGAACTCGTGTTCAAGAATCATGCGGGCGAGGAAGTCCTGCGGGTGTGGGTAGAGATCCCGGCCGGGGTTCAAGAGTTTCTGATTCCGCCTGACCTGCGCAAACGGCTGGAGGACGCCGAAGTGATTGAAGCGCGTCCACCCGACGATATGGAAGAAGAGTAGTTCAGCCGCGGTTCACGTACTGGCCGTGGTTCTGTTCGGCCAGCTTTTTCATCAGCTCGTGGTCTGCATCTTTACCGACGGCGATCCCGTGGATCACCACCTTGCGGAATGTGTTCACGCGCGAGATGTCGGCCAGGATCGCGTCGCCTTCACAGAACTTGCCGTTGCCGATCGCACCCCACTTGGGGTCAACCTTGGCGAACTCGGTGCTGTCGTCGCTCCAGCTTGGCGACCCGTCGGTCAGAAAGAAGATTGTGTCCACGCCGTCGGCCATCAGCTTCTTGTCCAGGGCCACATCGCCTTCCACGGGCTTTTTCTTGGTCATGCGCAGGCCGCGCATCAGTGACCCGTGAATGTTGGTGCCGCCGTTGGGCTTCAGCGCACGCACCAGGTTGGCAAAGCGCGTCTTGTTTTCAGCCTTTGCCGGCACCAGGCCTTCGGTCTTTTCATCAATCAGCCGGTGCGTGGTTTCGTAGACAATGATGTTGAAGTGAATCGATTCCGGCAGGTTGGTCAGTGACCAGATCAGTTCAACCTTGGCCAGGTCCAGCTTGGTTTTCACATGGTTGTAATCAGGGCCCTTCTCGGCGCCTTTGCCGGTTACCGGGTTCTTGCGAAAGGCCATGTCTGCCGGCCACTCCATGCTGCCCGAGATGTCCACAATGAAAAGCACACGGGTGCCGACGGCTACGGCATTGAAGAAGGTGGGCCTGGCCACAGTCTTGCTTTCGTCGGCCGGTGCCTCGCCGTTCAGCAGGTAGTTCTTCCACCAGCCGGCGTCCAGATAAGGTTGTTTGCCGGTCAGCTTGGCCAGCGCATTGGCTGTGAAGTAATCCACGCGTTCGTCCTGCGCGACGTCCAGCACCTTGACCAGTGCCTCTATCAGCGGGCGGCGCTTGTCCTCGGGCAACTGGCTGCCCAACTTTCGCGCGGCGGCAAGCAGGCTGAGTGTTTCGAACGTGTTGGCCTTGTCGATGGAGGCGTCTACGCCAGTGAGCATGGGCAGCAGCCAGTCCACAAGCTCGATGCGGCCGGAGTCGCCGATGGCCTCCAGTGCGCAGGTGCGCAGGCTGACTTCCGAGGCGTGGGATTTCTTGAGTGCGCCTTGCAGGATTCCATCGCCGGTGGCAGTGCCCCCGGCTGCAATCCCGGAAAGTGCCCACACCGCGGCAAAGTAGTCGCCCGGCTTCTTGGGGTTGAACAGCAGCTTTTCCGCTGCCATCAGGGCTTCCGGGGCCGTCACTGCCTGCAACGCCAGGCCCATGTTGCGGCCTGCGTGTCCGTCTTCTTCAGCCTGCAAGGCTTTGACCACAAGCTCTGTGCCGCGCTTGTCGTTCTGGCCGGCAAGGCGTTTGGCGGCCTCGATGCGGAACCGCGACTCCGGCGACTTCAGCAATGCTTCGTTGTCCTGCGCCAGACTTTGCGCCGGGCTTAAGACAAACAGAAGCAGGCAAGCACTGATTGCAGGCCAATGTCGCATGGCAACCCCCTGCCGATGAGTGACGAAAGGTGCAGGCTGCTCACGCGAAAATCTGTCATGGATTCGTCTGGGCGAGTGCGACTTAGCCTGGCGGCCCACTGCCAAACAACGGCCACGAAAAAAAGTTGAATAAAGCGTGGTCGGCGCAAGTGCAAGCGTAGCCGAGACAAATGTCGCGCAGGGGTTCGCTGCGGTAGCTGTCTGACATAATTCCAATGGAATCGTGATCTCCGGCTTATACCCTCTTGCCCCATTCAGGACGGTGCATGCGCGGAACCTACGTACACTTCAGGCTTGGCGTCGCCATCGCGGAAGACGACAAGGCAGCCTTGATCAGCGAATGGCTGACCGAGGTCAAGCAGTTGCGCCTGGAGTCTTTTCCTTATGTTCAGGATGCGCTGGACTACATTGCCGGCCACCGGCCTCACCTGGTGATTGCCGATTTTGAACGATTCGGGGCCGCGGGCGTGCATGGACTGGCCGGCCTGATTTCCCAGTGCGGGTGCCCGGTGATACTGATCTGCCGCGACATCAGCGACTGGGAGCGCGAGCAGTTTGCCATTTTGGGCGTTCACGCCTGGTTTGAGGGTTCCTTCAAGCTGACGGACCTCAGCCGCGCCGTGGATTCGGCGTTGAAGCGCCCGCGCCGCATCGGCAGCAGCGACCGTCTGCCCGTGGTAGCCCACTAGCTTATCCACAAGCTTGAGCCTTGCTTGCTTCGGGCCAACCTGCCCCGGTACTTGCATGCATCCTTAGTCAACACAAAGCCTTGCGCGGGTTCGTGGTCGCTATTAGCCTAGGCCGTCCCAGTTCTTTGGTGCAACTTATCCGTCCGCCGCAGGTCGCGGCGGAAGCATGGTGTGCCGCCACGTTGCGGCGTCAGGGTAGATCATGAACAGGACTTCAGCGGTTCTCGCGTTCTTGCTGATGAGCGCGCTTTCTGGTTCGTTGGCTGCCCAGGCAACCAAACTTGTCATTGTCACGCAGCCGACGACGGTTCGTGCCAATCAGACATTTACCATCGTGGTGGAAGGACAGGACAACAGCGACGTGCTGGATACCGGCTATACAAGCCAGGTGACCTTGAGCATCGCCTCGGGCCCCGGAACTCTGGGCGGAACGTTTCAGGTCAACGCCGTGGCCGGTGTCGCGACGTTCAGTAACCTGACACTCAACACCATCGGCGACGTAACAATTGATGCCGACGACGGCGCACTTACTCCAGACACCAGCACAGCCATTGCCGTTACTGCCGACCGGCTGGTTATTACCACCCAGCCCACGACCACCACCGCCGGTGCAGCCATTGCCAGCATCGTGGTTGCGGCCCGCGACGGCCTTGGCAACACCGACACCAACTTCACGGGCAGCATCACGGTAACCAAGACCAACGGCACTGGCACACTTAGCGGAACGACCTCGGTCGGGGCAACCGCAGGCGTAGCTACGTTCAGCAACCTGTCGATCAACCTGATCGGCTCTGACAAAGAACTTACCTTTGCCAGCGCGCCGCTGACCTCAGCCGTTTCCAACCAGTTCACGATCAACCCTGCCGCCGACGATGAAGTCCGTTTTGTGCAAGAGCCGTCCAATGCGCAGGCCGGCGTGGCGATCTCGCCTGCCATCACCGTGGAGATCATCGACCAGTTCGGCAACCGCACTACCAGCACGGCGCAAATCGGCCTGGCGATCGGCGTCAACCCGGGAGGCAGCATCCTCACGGGCGGCGGCTTGACTGCCGCTGTTGCCGGCCTTGCCACCTTTGCGGGTGTCAGCCTGAACAACGCGGGCACTGGTTACACACTGATTGCTAGCTCGACCGGGTTGACCAGCGATACTTCGGCGACGTTCAACATCACCGCGACGCCAACGCCCACCATCAGCATTGTCGGTTCGCTGACCGCCTTTTCGACCACCGGGGTCGGCGTGCCCAGCACAGAACAGTCGTACAACGTTTCGGGTACGAACCTGACGGGCAATATCTCGATTGTCCCGCCGACCAACTTCCAGATCAGCCTCAGCGGTGGCGGTGGCTTCACTCCGACTAACCCGATCACCCTGACCCAGGCGGGCGGCACCGTGGCCTCTACGCAGATTTTCGTGCGCTATAACCCGACCACGGGGGGCTCGCACAACGGCAACATTGCCCACAGCAGTTCCGGCGCGACCACCCAGAATCAGGCGGTCTCGGGCAGCATCGCTGCGCCTGCGGCCGGCAGCCTCTCTGCAAGCCCCAGCAACCCGGGCTCGCAGTCGGCCAGCCCCGGCAGTTCGCGTACCGGCCTGGTGTTCCGCGTCACGGAAACCGGCGGCAGCAGCCCGTTCACGGTGACTGGCGTGTCTGTAACGATCGCGACAACCAACAATGCCGGCGGCGCTGCCATCAACCGCATTTCGTCGGTATCGCTGCGGCGCGGTGGCACAACCCTTGGCACCGTTACGAACCCCAGCGCAGGATTCGTTGTGGTGGGTAACAACGTTACGGTGAACTACACGGGCCTCAGTTCGGCGGTGTCTGCGGGCCTTTCGGCGGATTTCTCGATCATCATCACCTTCACGGGCGCATCGGTGCCCGCGCCGGCGCCGATCTACCAGGCGTCGATTCAGACCAGCGGCGTCAATGGCGGCGTTTCGGTGACAGGCACGGCCGCCACTGGCGGGCTTATCACGCTGTCCGAGAACGCGCCGGGCGACCCGTTTGCGGAAGAAGACGACGACAGCTCATGTGACCTTTCCACCGGCGGCGGGCCTGCCTGGCCGCTGGTGCTGGCGATTTCAATGCTGGCCGTGGCCGCTTTGCGCCGCCGCCGGCAGGCAAGTTGAGAATCGCGGCCAAGCGTGGTGCTTGACCGCCGGAAGATGGCGAGAATATGCTTGGAACTTCGCCAAGCGTGGTGTTTGGGCAAATATCGGGGGGTTGGCAGTGGCTAATCACAAGAAGTTCGGCCTGGCGGTTGCTCTGGCCGTTTGCGGGTTGATCGGTACGGCCTGCAGCAGCACCAGGACGGTCAAGCAGGGCAACGAGGAGTTCACCATCCTCGAGGCCAAGTATCTTGAGGCCCTGTCGCTGGCCGACGACGGCAAGCACTTTGAAGCCATCCAGGCCTGGAAAGAAGTCCTGGCCGACGAGCCGCGCTGGGCCATGGGGCACTTCAACCTCGGCCAGATTTACGACAAGTTGAACCTCATGCCCGAGGCCATGGAGCAATACGAACAAGCTGCCAAGCTTGACGGTGAACAGGGCATTTACCACCTGAACCTGGGCACGGTGTACCTGCGTTCCGGCCTGAGCAAGCAGGCCCTGGACGCCCTGAAAAAGGCCGCCGAGAAAGACCCGTACAATCACCTGGTGCATTACAACCTTGCCGGCACCTACCTGGTTCTGGCCGACCACGACAACTGCCTGATCCATGCCGACATCGCCGTGGACCTGTACTCGCGCCCGGAAAGCAAGAACGAAAGCGGCCTCGCCGAGGGCGTAGACCGCGACATGCTGGCAAAGCTGCTGGCCCGACAGGCAGAGTGCCACGTTGCGCGCGGCGAAGCCGAAAAGGCCCGCCAGTGCGCCGACCGCATTACGCGCCAGTGCCGGGTCGAACTGCCCCGTCGCCTGGCAGACATGCTTGACAGCCTGCCACCGGCAGAGAAGACAGAAGAGTAAGCGGTACTTCAGGGGCGGGCAGCACAGCAGGACCAGGAGACACGCGGCATGGCCGGAGGATCCAATCCCCAGGGCGCGGGCAAGCCCAGCACCGGCGTGCGGTTCGTGCGCAGTGTTCCTGTTGCCGGCGGGCAAGAGGCCAATGGCGAAGCAGGCGGGCCCGCAACCCCGATCAGCGGCATGAACCGGCGGCCCCCGGCCCCGGCGGCTGCCCCGGCCGGCAAACCTACGAATCGGCCGATGGCAGTTGATCCACGCCAGGCACCCAAGCCGGTGTCAGGCGCGCAACGTCCTGCCATGCGCCCGGCGGCGCCCGGTCAACCAGCGCGCAAGCGGCTGGGCGAACTGCTGCTGGAAGCCAACGTAATTGATGAAGACCAGCTGGAACACGCGCTGAAGATTCACCGCCAGACCGGCAAGCAGCTGGGCCGCGTGCTGGTGGATACCAACCTGGTTGAAGAATCTGAGCTGATCAAGTACCTCGCCATCAACCTTGGCGTCGATTACGTCGACCTGGTGGCCGAAAACATGCAGTGGCAGTCTGATGCCGTACTGCTGATCCCCGAACGCCAGGCCAGGCGCTTCAACCTGATTGCCTTCAAGCTTGAGGACGACAAAGAAACCCTGCACGTTGCCTGCGCCAACCCGGCCGACGTGATCGCGCTGGACACCATCAAGTCGATCACCGGCAAGAACGTGAAGGTATACATTGCCACGCGTGTCGGCATTGCCGACTCGATCGACAAGCATTACCAGCAGCAGTATTCGCTGGACCAGATGGGCGAAGACCTCAAGAGTGTCGACGCCGAACTGGTGGCAGAAGAAGATGACGATGTCGGCGTCAGCAAAGACGACATTGACGCCGCATCCAACGCGCCGGTAGTGAAGTACGTAAACGCCACCTTGATGGAAGCCGTCAAGGTCAAGGCCAGCGACATTCACTTCGAGCCGTTTGAACGCGAAGTGACGGTACGCTTCCGAATTGACGGCGCCCTGCGCGAGGTTACTGCCCCGCCCAAGCGGCTTGTGAACGCGGTGGTGTCGCGCATCAAGATCATTTCCAGCCTAGACATCGCCGAGCGCCGGTTGCCCCAGGACGGCCGATGCAAGCTGAAGGTCGGCGACCGCATGATCGACATGCGCGTCAGCACCCTGCCGGTAGTGCACGGCGAGAAGGTCGTGCTGCGAATCCTGGACAAGTCCGCGACCAGCATGGACATCGACAGCCTTGGCTTTGACCCGATGACGGCCAAGGAAATGAAGCGCATTCTGCAAAGCCCGCACGGCGTGATCGTGCTGACCGGCCCGACCGGTTCCGGCAAGACAACCACGCTCTATTCGTTCCTCAAGTACATCTACTCGCCGGAAATCAACATCGTCACGGTCGAAGACCCCGTCGAATACCAGTTGCCGGGCGTCAACCAGGTGCAGGTGCGCGCCAACATCGGCATGACGTTTGCCGCGGCCCTGCGCAGTATCTTGCGGCAGGACCCTGACGTCGTGATGGTGGGCGAAATGCGCGACCAGGAAACCCTGGAAATCGCCGTCCGCGCCGCTTTGACGGGTCACCTGGTGTTCAGCACCATCCACACCAACACCGCTGTGGCCACTGTGACCCGTATGAATGACATGGGGCTGGAACGCTACATGATCACCAGTTCACTGGTGGGTGCGATCAGCCAGCGGCTGATCCGTATGATCTGCCCCAAGTGCAAGGAGCCCTACACGCCCAGCGCCGCGTTGCGCCAGCAGCTGGCCCAGAGCTTCAAGCAGCCCGAAGTCGACATCGACCTGTTCCGCGGCAAAGGCTGCACGTTCTGCAACGGCAGCGGCTACAAGGGCCGACTGGCGGTGCACGAGTACATGACCATGACGCCCAGGCTGCGCGAAATGATCCTGGACGAACGCCCTGAAGGCGAACTTGAGGAAGAGTGCTCTCGCATGGGCATGCGTAACCTGCGCCAGAGCTGCTTCTTCAAGCTGCTGGACGGCCTGACCACTGTAGAGGAAGCCGTCAGCCTGTTCTACGAAGACCACTAGGATCTGCACGATCGCTCGATACACCGCCAACGCAGGGAGACAGCCATAGATACCGCCTCGACATCCCCAAGCCCGCAAAGCTCCGTCCGACTGGACGACCTGCTGGTGTTCACCCGCCGGGCAGAAGTTTCCGACCTGCACTTGACGGTGGGTGTCCCGCCCGTGCTGCGCATCGACGGCCAGTTGCGCGCGATTGAAGGCTTCAAGCCTCTGATGCCGGCCGATACACGGTCGCTGGCCATGGAGCTGCTGGACGAAAAGCAGATGCACGAGCTGGAGACCGAGCGCGAAATCGACCTCAGCTTCGGCCGCCGCGGCGCGGGCCGCTACCGTCTGAACGTGTACTGGCAGCGCGGCAGCATCGGCCTGGCAATCCGCGTGATCCGGTCAACGATCCCGACCATCGACGAACTCGGCCTGCCGCAGGTGACCAAGCAGTTCGCCATGACCGACAAAGGCCTGCTGCTGGTGACCGGCCCGACCGGCAGCGGCAAGTCCACAACGCTGGCGGCGATGATTCAGTACATCAACCAGAACGACAGCTGCCACATCGTCACGGTGGAAGACCCCATTGAGTACCTGTACCGGCACGAGCGCAGCATCATCAACCAGCGCCAGGTCGGTGACGACACGCTGACCTTTCACCAGGCCCTGCGCCACATTCTGCGCCAGGACCCGGACGTGATCCTGGTTGGCGAAATGCGCGACCTGGAAACCATTGAAGCCGCGATGACCATGGCCGAAACCGGCCACCTGGTGTTCGCGACGCTGCACACCACCGACGCGGTGCAGACGATCAACCGTATTGTCGACGTGTTTCCGCCCAACCAGCAGCAGCAGTCGCGGGTGCAGCTTTCGTTCGTGCTGCTGGGCGTGATTGCGCAGCAGCTGCTACCCCGCACCAAGGGCGGCCGTGTGCTGGCCATGGAAATCCTGAAGGTGAACGCCGCGGCGCGCAACCTGATCCGCGAAAGCGAAGTACACCAGTTGTACACGATTCTCGAAACCGGTTCGCGCGAAGGCATGATCACGATGAACCAGTGGCTGTACAACCTGTTTGTGCACGGCGAAGTCACGCGCGAAGTCGCACTGTCGCGCAGCACCAACCCTGACCAGATGAAGCGCATGCTGCAGCAGGGTGGCCGCGGCACAGCCGGCGCCAAAGCCGGCGGCCCGTTACCGGGCCAGGCCCCGGCCTAGCGGCCCCAATGCCAGAGCAGAGGCCCGCCTCCTGGCGGGTTTTGCGTGTTTGTGGCAGGCAGCGGAAGGCGGCCGCGGCCGCGTGATTGCCATTCTCATGCCCAACCGGCGGCACTCATGTCGCGCCCACTGGCTATGATGAAGTGTCCTGACCATGGCCACCAACCACAAGCAGCCACAGATCAAGGAACTGCTGCCGCCCGAGCTCGCGCGCACGTTTGGTGGCGTCCATGCATCGCAGCCGGTTATGCCGCTTGGCATTGGCCGGATCGACGCCCTGCTGGGCGGCGGCATCCCGCGCGCCTCCGTCATTGAGATTGCGGGTACAGATGCTGCCTGGTGGCTGGGCATGAAGGTGCTGGCGGCTGCAGACGGCCTGTGCGCGATGATCGATCACGATGACAGCTTCTTTCCGCCCGGGGCTGCTGCACTGGGTGTGGACCTGGCCCGGCTTGTTGTCGTGCGCGAATCCCGCACCAGGCAGGCACAGTGGGCCCTTGGGCGCCTGGCCCGCGAAAAGGGCATTGCTGTCACCATCGCGTGGATGAAGGGGTTGTCGGACACCCTGATGCGCCGCTTGCAGCTGGCCGCCGAGGAATCCGGCCAGGCAATCATTCTGCTGGCCGAGTCGTCGTCCAAGTCCGCGCACTGGTGTTCGCTTCGGCTCGCCGTAAGGCCCGAACCGACGACCGGCCATGCGCGTCGGCTTTGCATCGAAGTAGTTAAGGCGCGCGGGGCTGCTATGCCCAGGCCCGTGCACATAGAGGTCTGTGATGAAACGGGTGCTGTGTCTCTACCTTCCGTGGCTGCCGGCCCAGAGGCTGGCGCGGGCGTTGTCGCCAGCCCGGCGTAAAGCCGCGCTGCTGGCGATAACGCAGCGGCACAGCAACACCCTGTCCGTGACGGCGGTGTCAGAGGCCGCGTGGCAGGCCGGGGTGCGCCCCGGCATGACGCTTGCCTCCGCCCGCGCGATTGTGCCGGACCTCGAGGCTGCGCCGCAGAACGAAGCCGAGGAACTTGCGGCACTGCACTCTGTCGCCCAGGTGGCCTACGGCTTTTCACCGCGCATTGGTGTGTTGCGCCCTGATGCCCTGCTGGTGGACGCAACGGGCTGCGACCGCCTTCACGGAGGCGAGCAGGCCCTGGCGAGCAAGCTTGCGGCGGCCGTGGAAGGCATCGGCTACACGGCGTCCATTGCCATGGCGGACCACAGTGGTGTTGCACTGGCCATGGCGCGAAGCAAGCGGGACCCGGTGCAAGTTCAGCCGCCCGGCAGCGGCACGGCGGGTCTGGAGGACTTGCCCCTGGGCATCCTGGGCCTGGAAGACGAAGCCCTGGCGGCGCAACTTCGCACCCTGGGCATTGCCAGTGCGGGCCAGTTGCTGAACTTGCCGCGCGGAGCTCTGCCCGCGCGCTTTGGCGAGGAGTTGACCCGCGTGGTGCGCTGCCTGCGCGGTGAAGAACAGGTGCAAACCGATCGCTGGGCGCCGCCGGTGACGATTGGCGACCGCCTGGACTTTGCCGGGCCAACCGACCGCAACGATGCGCTTGTGGAGGCCATCCGGCAGCTGTGCGCGTTCATCACCCTCAGGCTCGAGGCCGCGGCCTGCGCAGCAACACGGCTGCAGGTGACGCTGTTTGCCGCCGAGGGCCCGCCTGTGGAGTTTGAAGTGTCCCTGGCCGCGCCTCGTGCGGACGCCAGGAGCCTGCGCACCGTGCTGCTGGCTCGCTTTGAAGGCATCGATACCGGGGAACGCTGGTACGAAGGCGTCGCGTTGACCGTCACCAGCACAGAGACGACCGGTGCTGTGCAGCAGCACCTGTTCGAGAGGGTCGCGGATAACTGGTCGGCCGGGGTTAACTCGACGCTGGACGAAGTGGTCGGCAAGCTGGGCGCCGAAGCCGTGATGCGGGCAGAACTCACGACGCACCCGGAGCCGTTGCGCGCGTTTCGCTGGGTGCGCTGGGGGCGCAAGGCCGCCAAGGCCGCACCGTCAACTTGCGCACCGGGCGCGTTGCCCGCGCGGCTGAACCCGGCTGCTTACCACACTGTGCCCGCAGCCCGGCCGCTTCCGGCCTGGTGGGACTTCCAGAGCTGCGCAGGCAGATTGCGTGTCATCGGCGGCAACCTGCGCTTTGAGTTCGATGCGCGGCGCGACTACCTGCTGCTGGAAGACGCCACGGCGGCCCGTCATCTGGTCTGGCGGGATGCGGCGGGCTGGCATGTGCCCAAGTGTCTGGCCACGCGCGCATCAGAGCTTGATGCGTTGGACGCCTGCGGTCGGGACGCAGCCCCGCAAAGTGCCATGTATGCGGAACTTGCTTGCGCCACGCACTTCAGCTTCCTGCGCGGGGCCAGCGGCCCGGCCGAGATGGTGGAAAGGGCCTTTGAACTTGGTCTAAACGCCCTTGCCATCACGGATGTTCATTCGTTGGCGGGCATCGTGCGTGCCCACGCGCGCGCCAAGGAACTTGGCATGAAGATCCTGGTCGGTACCCGGCTGTCGCTTCGTGATGGGCCGGACCTTTGTCTTTACGCCATGAATCGCGCCGGCTACGTGAACCTGTGCCGCCTGCTGACCCAGGGAAAACTTCGCACCGGCAAGGGGGATTGCGAACTGTACATGGCCGACCTGCCCACCCGCGCCGCAGGCCTGCAGGCGGTGTTGATGAACGGGCACGCGCTGACGCCCGGGTTGCTGTCAGAGTTAAGCAGCATTTTCGACCCGTGTCTTTCTCTGGCAATCGCCCGCCACTTTGAGCCCGGCGATACGGCCCGAAATCGCGCCGTGGCAGGCCTTGCCGCGAAGGCCGGCATTGCCCTGGTTGCGGTGAATGACGCCTGTGCCGCGACGGGGCAGGATCGCCTTTTGCAGGCAGTAGTCACGTGCATCCGCCACGGCACAACACTGGAGGAAGGTGCTGGCCACGTTGCCGTCAACGGCGAGCGGCACTTGAAGGCACCTGGCCAGATGGCCGAACTGCTGCACGAGTACCCCGCCGCCATAGCGCGCAGCGTCGAGATCGCGGACTCGTGCTCGTTCAGCATGGACGAACTGGCCTACGAGTACCCCGACGAAGTTGTGCCGCCTGGCATGGATATGCAGGAGTACCTGGAACAGCAGACATGGCAGGGCGCGGCCCGGCGCTATCCTGCCGGAATCCCCGCGAAGGTGCGGGCGCAGCTTGAACGCGAGCTGGAGTTGATCGGCGAGCTGCGCTATGCGGCTTACTTCCTGACCATCCACGACATAGTGCAGGAGGCCCAACGCCGCGAGATCCTGTGCCAGGGTCGTGGCAGCGCGGCCAACAGTGCGGTCTGTTACTGCCTTGGCATCACGGCTGTGCCGCCGGGACAGGGGGCGCTGCTGTTCGAACGTTTCATCAGCCGAGAACGCAACGAGCCGCCCGACATTGATGTGGACTTCGAGCACGAGCGCCGCGAAGAGATCATCCAGTACATCTACGGCAAGTACGGCCGCCATCGTGCGGGAATCTGCTCTACCGTGATCACGTACCGGTTCCGCAGCGCGATGCGCGACGTCGGCAAGGTGCTGGGGTTCTCGCTGGATCAGCTTGGCCGAATGTCCAGGTCCAGTGCCTGGTGGGACAACACCGACCGGGTTGCCCGCACCCTGAAAGAAAGCGGCGTGCATGCCGGTGACGCGCGAGGCCGGATGCTGGTTGACCTTGTGGCACGCCTGCAGGGCGCGCCACGGCACCTCTCCCAGCATGTGGGCGGATTTGTCATTACGCGCTCGCGGTTGGACGAGCTGGTGCCGATTGAGAACGCGGCCATGAAAGACCGCACCTTCATCGAATGGAACAAGGACGACATCGACGCGCTGCGCATTCTCAAGGTCGATTGCCTGGCACTGGGCATGCTGACGGCCATCAAGAAGGCCTTTCTTCTGATAGCGGGGGCGGGCGGGACTCGCCTGACGCGCCATACGGTCATGGCCTGTGACCCGGCGCTGGACGGCAAGACGCCCCATGCGCGGGCCATCTACGGCATGCTGCAGAAGGCCGATGCCGTGGGCACCTTCCAGGTGGAGTCGCGCGCGCAGATGTCGATGTTGCCTCGGCTGAAGCCGGCCTGCTTCTACGACCTGGTCATCGAAGTCGCGATTGTCCGGCCGGGTCCGATCCAGGGCGGAATGGTCCACCCCTATCTGCGGCGCCGTGAGGGCACCGAGGCCGTGGACTATATCTACCCCAAACTGGAGGACGTGCTGCGGCAGACGCTGGGTGTGCCACTGTTCCAGGAACAGGCCATGCAGATTGCCATGGTCGCCGCAGGCTATTCCGCAGGCGAGGCGGACCAGTTGCGGCGCGCGATGGGAAGCTGGCGCAACGACGGAAGAATTGCCGAGCACCGCCGCCGCCTGCTGGAAGGCATGTGCGCGCGCGGGATCTCCATGCAGGACGCCGACCGCGTGTTCAAGCAGATCCAGGGCTTTGCGTCGTATGGCTTTCCAGAAGCCCACGCTGCCAGCTTCGCGCTGATCACGTTTGTCAGTGCATACCTGAAGCGATTCTACCCGGCGGCGTTCACAGCCGCGCTGCTGAACAGCCAGCCGATGGGCTTCTACAGCGCATCGAGCCTTGTGCGGGATGCGCGCGAACATGGCGTTACTGTGCTTCCGCCCTGCATCAATGCCAGCAGCTTTGACTGCTCGCTTGAGGGTGGCAGCGGCTGCGCGCCCGCACCCTTGCAGGCGCATCCGGCGGTGTGGGGCACCACGGGCCCATCCCTTCGCCTTGGGCTGCGGCAGGTGCGCGGACTTGGCGAAGACGCGGCCAACGCGATTGCCAATGAGCGCGCACAGCGCGGCCGGTTTGAGGACCTGCGCGACTTCATTGCGCGCGTGGGCGAACGCGGGCTGCCCAACCACCAGCGCTATCGCGCGCTTGTGCAATTGGCATCGGCCGATGCATTTGCCGGCCTGGGCATGTCCCGGCGCGATGTGCTGTGGGAAGTCGCGGCACTTCGCCACCGCGCGCCCCGGTTGTTTGCGGAGTCCTTGGAACCCACTCCTGCCGCCTTGCCGCCGATGTCGGCCTTTGAGCACATGCTGGCAGACTATGAGATGCTGGAGCTTTCCCTGCGCGCGCACCCGATGGAGTTCATCCGCCAGGGCGAGCGCGCACGGGGCACAGTCACCTGTGCAGAAATGCGCCTGCTGCCGCACGGCCGCAAAGTGGAAGTGGCCGGGCGCATCATCAACCGCCAGCACCCATCAACTGCCAAGGGCATAACCTTCATGACACTCGAGGACGAAACCGATGTCGCCAACGTGATTGTGAAGCCCGACGTGTTTGAGCGCTTCCGCAAAATCGCGCTGGGGACCGACATGGCGGCGATCAAAGGCAAGGTGGAAAGAACCGGCGACGTCGTGCACGTTGTGGCAGAGTCGTTTCGATCCCTGGCCTCGGCCTTTCGTGGACTGAATGTCTCGTCACGCAACTTTCACTGAACTTGCAACCTGTGCCTTATGAGGCGCGTGCCCACGAAAGCAGCAGGTCGCAGCCGCCCGAAGGAAAAAACTCGAACCCTGTGAAGTCCGCCGGGACCAGCACTGTGTCGGGGGCCTCCAGCACGGCGGCCTCGAGGCGGTTTCCGCCCCGGACGGTGACTTCGCAGCGGCCTTTCAGGCAGGTCACCAGTGTGAAGCCGGCCCAGGTGCGCGAAAACTCGCGGGCCTCGGTCAGTCTCAGAAAGCGTGCGCCAAAAGGCCCTTCGTCCACCAGCACATGATCGGCCTGCACCGGCAGAACCGGCTGGTCGGGCAGGTCAAACTGCGCGGCCATCAGACCTTCCCGCAGGTGCAGGTCGCGGCGAAGTCCATCGGTGCGCGGGAAATCCCACAGCCGCCAGGTGGTGGCACAGTTCTGCTGCAGTTCCAGCAGCGTCAGGCCGCCACCCACCGCATGCACCATGCCCGCCGGGTTATACAGCCACTCGCCCGGGCGCACGGTCTTCTGCTGCAAGGCCTCGGCCGCGCGGTTGTTGCGCAGGGCGTCCTCAAAGTCGGCCTTGGCCAGGCCGGGTTTCAGGCCCTGGTAGATCACGGCCCCGGGCCGGGCGTCCAGCACCAGCCAGGCCTCGCACTTGCCGCGAACGACGCGGCGGCCTTTGCGGAACTCATCGGAAGGATGGTCCTGTACGGATAGTGGCTCGCGCGTGTCCAGGAACTTCAGGCAAAGTGGAAAGTCGGCAAGGTCGTCCGCGCCGGCCAGTTGACCCAGCAGCGACAGTCGCTGTTCGGACATCAATTCGCCCAGGTTGCGGCCCTGCCAGGGGCCGTTGGCAACCACGCTGCTTTGGCCGGGCAGGTCGCCGGCCTCCAGGCTTTCTCCGGTGCCGGCGGGCCATTCCTCGGCTGCGGCGGGGTACAGGCTTGCCAGGCGATCCCCGGCCCAGGGCTTGGCGATGGCAATGCGGTGCAGTCGCATGGGGTACGTCATGCTGCCATTGTAGCCGCAAGCCGGCCCATGGCGCAGCGTTCTTGCCGGGTTAACCTTGTTGTATGGCCACGCCGGAAGCACAACCTGCACAACCCGCGCCGGTGCCGGAAAAGCCCTCGAACCAGGTGTGGGTGAATCTGGTGATTCTGTCGTTGCTGGTGGGGGTGGCGATAGGCCTGTGGTTTGTGTGGTGGTACCCAAGTGGTGACTCCGCTTATCCGCCGGGCGGCCCCGTAGATGCGCATGACCAGGGGCCTGACTACCCGGTTGGCAAAGTGGCCGCGTCCCGGCAGCGCATGCTGGTGGTTGCCGATGCCATGCTGAAGTATCGTGACGACTACGGGGACACCGTCCGCTGGCCCATGGCACTGGAAGACCTGCGGCACGTCGGGCTTATCAGCCCCGAGGCTGACCTGATCGGCGCGCTTTCGGATCAACCACTGGTCTATGCCCCCGACATGCCTGCCGGCATGGACCCCGCCCGCTGGGCGGTGTGCAGCGATGTGCTGGTCACGCGCCGTCGCAACCGTGCGGGGTACGGCTACATCATGTCACCGGAAACAGCCGTGGTGATGCTGGCCGACGGCACCGTGCGAGTGCTGCAGGGCGACGAAATCGAAAAAGTCGGCGGCCTGGCCTACAACCTGAACGCGCCGCGATAGCCATGAAGATCACCGTCAACGGCAAAGAGCACGAAGTGGCAGCCGGAATCACGGTGGCGCAGTTGATTGAGCACCTGCAGCTGAAGAACGACCGCATAGCCACCGAACGCAACCTGCAACTTGTGCCAAAGGCGCAGTATCCTCACACCGTGCTGGCGGACGGCGACAAGCTGGAGATTGTCACCTTCGTGGGCGGAGGTTGAACCTTACCGATATGACTAACGCAGGCCCAAAACCGGATACACCACTGAAGGTCGGCAAACACACGTTTGAAAGCCGGTTGATGGTCGGCACCGGCAAGTACTCCAGCTTTGATCTTATGCGCCAGTGCCTTGATGCCAGCGGCACACAGTGCGTGACCGTGGCGGTGCGCCGGGTGAAACTGGACGGGCCACGCCAAGAAAACCTGCTGAGCCATATCGACGAGAAACGCTATCGCATCCTGCCCAATACCGCAGGGTGTTTCACGGCCGAGGACGCCATTCGCACCGCGCACCTTTCGCGCGAGGCACTGGGCACGGATCTGGTCAAGCTGGAGGTTCTTTCGGATCCCAAGACTCTGCTGCCCGAGCCCGTAGGAACCCTCAAGGCCTGCGAGCAACTGGTCAAGGAAGGCTTCACAGTTCTGGTTTACACCAGCGACGACCCGGTCATGGCGCGCCACCTGGCAGGCCTGGGCGTTGCCAGTGTGATGCCCGCCGGCAGCCCGATTGGCAGCGGCCAGGGGGTGCTGAACCCGAACAACCTGAGAATCATCCTCGAGATGGTGCGCGGCGAGTTTGGCATACCCATTATTGTTGATGCAGGCGTGGGCACCGCCAGCGACGTAACCATCGCGATGGAGCTGGGCGCCGACGGCGTGCTGCTGAACACCGGTATTGCCCATGCGCAGGATCCCTTGCGCATGGCTTTGGCCATGAAGGCCGGCGTGGAGGCAGGAAGGCTGGCGTACTTTGCTGGCCGCATTCCGCGCAAGCTGTACGCCAACGCGTCCAGCCCCATGGAAGGCCGCATTGCGAGTATCAAAGATTCGATTCCTGGTGAGTGACCGGGCAACCAACAGGGGGCAAACGTGAAGACACTCGGGCTGGTGGTCGCTGTTGCTGCGATAATGCTGCTGACAGGTTGCGGGCCGGGTGTGCCACCCGAAGCAGCGACCGGCCTTTCCAAGGCCGCACAGGCGCTGGAATCCAAGGACAAGGCGGCGATTACGGCTGTTGTTCTGCCCGGACAGCGCACGGGCGCGCTGGGGTTGCCTGCCGGCATCGGCATCACCGGCGCGGACAAGAAGGTAGCGGACTTGACGCTGGACGACCTGCTGAACGTCGACTTTTTTGCGCAGGTGAAGACAGTTCGCGCGAACGAAGATCTTCAGTATGTGGATGACGACAAGACGGTGCGGCTTGGCGTCACGTTTGATTTTGGCGACACCGTAACGGCCGTGCGCACACTGGTGCTGAAGAAAGAGGGCGATGCCTGGCTGTGGGATGTCAAAGCTACGATGCAGGGCTGGACCGACACCAACGGCGGCCACGCCCTGACAGCCATAGGCCTTAAGAAGTAGGACCGCAGACCGGCCTCAGGCGGCTTTGATGACGGGGATGCCTGCGGCGTTGCGCACTTCGGCCAGTTGCATGACTTCGTGCAGGTATTCGTCGCGCATGTAGGTGTCGGTCAGGCGATCTTTGCGGAACCAGCGCCAGAAGGCGAACTTGCGGGCGAACTTGCGCGTCAGCGCACCGGCGATGTGGCGGAACGTTTCAAAGCGCCCGAACTCGGCCAGCGGCTTTTGCGTCATGCCCATGCGCTGCAGGCGCAGATCTGTGGTCTGCACGATGCGGCCCAGATAATCCGGGATCATGCGCATCACCGGGTGGTCCTGGTCCACGCGCTTGCGGATCCACTTCTCGAAACGTTTGACCACCCACAGGCTCAAAAGGTGCAGGCCCAGCAGGCGCTTGCGCAGCCTTGGGTTGCGGGCCAGAGCCTTCATGGTCTGTTGTTCGCCGAAGTCCACGTGGCCTTCTTCCTGGCGGCAGGCCGCATCCAGGCGCTTGGAGAGCTTTTCGTCGTCAATGCAGGCGATGATCGCGTAGAAGATCATCAGCACAAAGCCCTCACCCTGGGCCATTTCCAGGGCGCAGTGTTCTTCCCAGTCGCTGCTTTCGCTGCTGAGCAGTTTCACGACCGGATGCACTTTGACTGGCCGCGCACCGAGCCACTTGAAGAACTCGACGAACACGTCCACGTGCTGCAACTCTTCAATGCACTGGCGGGCCAGGAACTTGGCTGATTCTACGTCAGGCGCGTGAAGGATCCATTTGCCCACCTGGATACCCGTGACTTCGCCATACAGGAACTGGCTGGCAATCCAGGCAAGCAAATCACGGTCTTTGACGCGATCAAACTTCGCGCCCTTGAAGTCAAAGCCCATTTCTTCGCGTGTCAGCAGCATGGGTACAGTGTGACATGGGATCACGGCTTAGTCAGCAGCCAGCAGCGAGCGGCCGGCGGCGGACAGCCAGCAGCGAGCGGCTGGCCATGGGTCGCTGGCAGCAGGCTGCAAGCTGCCGGCTAAAGTTGTCCCGTCGTCTTGAAGTGCACCTTGGCAACCTGCGGCAATTGGTCGGCCCCGAAGGTGCGCTTGAACTCGCGGCCGGCCTGCACCACAGGGCTGCCCGCGCCGGGCGGGAAAGTCATGCCGAATTCGTGGCCAAGTTCTTTCAAGCCGGCCACAAATGCCACGCGGGCCAGCACACTGGCCGCAGCCACGGCCAGGTCGGCCTCGGCGCCTGTGCGTGTGACAAGCTTCGTGCCTGCGGGCAGATTCATGGCATCGCGCATTTCGTCGGTGTTGCGGGCGAACTGGTCAATCAGCACGGCGCGCGGGGCCTTGTGCTTGCGGATCAGCGCGCTCATGCACTGGCCGTGCAGGCGCGAAAGCAGCACGTTGAGGTTGCCGGTGCGGGCGTACAGGCCGTTGTACTCGCGCGGCATCACGGTGATGACGTGGCCGCGATCCAGCTTGTCGAGCTGTCCGGCCAGCTTTTCCATGTTCGCGTCCGTCATCTTCTTGCTGTCGGTGATGCCCAGCTCGCGCAGCTTCGCGACATGGCGTTCTTCCAGCAGCCACGCGCCCACCACTATCGGCCCGAAGTAGTCGCCCTTGCCGGACTCGTCGCCGCCGGCGTGGGGCAACCCGAGCTTGAAGGGGTCGGCCTCGGCGGCTTCCACATACTTGGGCGCGGGGGCGGCACCCAGGTCGGCGCTGAGCTCCGCGGCGGCCTTGCCGCCGGCGACAAACGAGAGCCCCTTCTTTCCCTGGTAACAGTTCAGCATGGCGATTGCGGCGCCCTTGGCGACCTCGTACTGGCGGCCATAGGGAATGGTGCGCTGGGCGCGAAGTTCCCACCCGGCGGCTTTGGCGCGGGCAAGCAGGCCTTCGCAATAGGTATCGAACTGGGCCATGGCGCAAACAATGAACGATGAGCAAAGGGTGCTGAAGTTGTCGCGCACTTGCCTTTGACCGTCAACAGTCAACCCTGAACGGCCCCGGGAACAACCCGCAACCCCGACGGCGTTAACCTTGCACGAAAGGCCTGCCATGCAACTGCCCATGCGACATGTTCGAAGCCATGACCTTCGCGGGTCCATCGAGCTTTGTGTGCGCCGGGGCACGCTGTGGGTCAGCGTGGAAGGCGAGCCCAAGGACCAGTTCCTGAACCAGGGCGACTGCCTGCGCCGCATAGTGCGCGGGCGCATGGTCGTGCAGGCCATGGCCGACGCCGATTACGAACTCTGCGACCGGCCGCGGGCCGCATAGCACATCGCGCCTCTGTGTATCTGTCTTGACCCTGGTTCCTGCCTGCGGCACTGGTGCCGTGATTGTTGCGGTCCCGATGGACTTTCCCCTTGCATCCGGCGGCCAAAGAGTTACCCTTAGTAGGAGTAAGACGCCTTAGGGGGTATGCCGATGCGGGAGTTGACCCTGAACCCTGATTTCGTGGCCCAGTTGCGCTCGATGGGACTTTCCCAGTACGAAGCCCAGGTCTACCTGAGCTTGCTGGGTGAGCAGGCCGCTGATGTCGCCACGATCATCCGCAAGTCGGGTGTGCCGCAGAACAAGACGTACGAGGCCTTGGAGACACTGGTCGGCAAGGGGTTTGCCGAACAGGTACTGGCGGAAAAGAAGCGCTTTCGTGCCGCCGACCCGGCTGCCGCGTTTGCGCGACACCAGGCCCGAGTCAAAGCCGAGCTGGCCATGCAGGAACATGCCATGGCAGCGATTGCCGCCGCGGCGCCCAGCGGCCCGGCCCCCGAGCCCAGCGCCGCAGGCATCCGCCTGATTCCGGCCGCGCAGGTGCCCGCCATCTTTGAAGAGCTGATGAACGCGGCCAACACTGAACTGCTGGTCAGCCTCCGCGCACCGCTGAAGCGTGTCGGAGGCGTCGAAGCCGCCAAACGGGCCCGCGCCCAGGGCGTGAAGGCCAGGTGGCTGGTCGAAAGCAACGCCTTTGACGACCCGCAGACCGGCCAGGAACTGCGCCAGTGGGCCGACGCCATCGGCCACGTGCGCGCTCATCAAGCCGTGCCGATGACCTTTGCCGTGTACGACGGCGCGCAAGTGCTGCTGGATATGCGCGAGGAAGACGGCTCGCGCTTTGCCCTGCTGGTGCCAAACCGCGCGCTGGCCCAGGATCTGCGCGCGCTGTTTCTGCGTCTCTACGCCGAGGCCGCGCCCAAGGCAGATGCTAAAGCTGCGAAGTCGCGCCGCGACAGATAGACCTGTTCTCTGCGCGGTTGGGGGCCGACAGAGCCAAGGAGGAGCCATGTTTCGATGCATGCTTGCCATGCTGCTGCTGGCGCCGGTGCTTGCGGCGCAGTCCTACACGGTTTCGTCCGGCGATATGGTCGGAAGTTTCTCGAACCTGGCGTCGCCCAACGTGCTGCCGCTGGCGGACAACGAACTTTCGGCGCCCGTTTCGCCTGCGGGTTTCAGCTTTGTGTACTTCGGGCAGACCTATACAAGTTTCAAAGTCTGCACCAACGGCTATGTGCGCCTGGACGGCAGTGGTGCATCGATGATTCCGTTCCCGACTGGCGCGCCGGGCCTGACCATCGCCCCGTTTTGGGAAGAACTGAAACTGTCACTCAGCCCGTCGCCCAGCGGCATCGGCTGGGACTTCAGCAGCGGTGTGCTGACCATTGAGTGGAAGAATCTCGTCGCGTGGGTTGCGCAATCCATGCCCTGCATCAACGTGCAGCTGAAGATTGACACGGCTACGGGCAGTATCGAGTTCCGTTACGGCAACCCGACCGCCGGGCAGGTCAGCAGCGCGCGCACCCTCAACTGGTATGCGGTACACATCGCCGGACCGACGGCCACTTCGCCCCAAGAGGTCATTTACGGCCAGGACACCGGCTACATCACAGCCAATGGCGAGATGACGGACTACCCACAGAACCGGTTCGTCCGCTTCACGCCGGTGGCCCAGCCCGCACCAGTAACGATCATGACTGCACCGACTTTGCCCGCAGGCGTGCAGGACACGGCCTACAGTGTCCAGCTGGCGGCCACCGGCGGGGTGGCTCCGTACACCTGGCTGGATTCCTCACAAACAATGACCGGGCTGGCATTGCCGGCAGGCTGGGACCTGAGCCCCAGCGGGCTGTTGAGCGCGGCGGCGGCCGACGTTGTCGCCGGCTCGTTTGCGTTTGACATCACGGTGCAGGACCAGTCGGTGGGCGGATCCGACACTCGGCAGTTCTTGGTTACGATCGCGCCAGCAGGCGGTGGCGGCGGTGGGGGACCAGGGCCCGGTGGCTCAATGGGCGGTCTTGGTGGCGGGTCCGGCGGCGGTTGCGCTGCCGGTGCGGGTGGCCTGGGCGTGCTGTGGTTGCTAGCGCTGGTTGCCATGCGACGGCGCAGCATCACATGAGCAGCCCGGCACAGGCAGAAGCGCCTGTGCCACCAGGCGTTGAGGCCACCTCAGCACTGGACGTGACAGGCCCCCGCGCATGCTTACCCGGGCGTGTCGGTTCAGAACGCGTTGAGCGTGGCCTTCTTGAACAGGTCATCCCAGCCCGCCAGGCTGCCCTGAACTTCGACGGACACGCCATTCTGCATGCGGTCCAGCCGCGCGTTGTCGCTGGCCGGATAGCGGGCTGCCACTTTCATTTCCTTGCCCTTGATGTGCCCTTCCACGGTGCGGCCATCGCGGAGTTTGTCGGGCAGGTCAAAGCCGAAGGTGCGTTCGATTCGTTCCACTTCGATCTGCAGGATGAACACGCGGTCTTTGTACTGGGCAAGGATCTTCTCGCGGTCACTGCTGAACAGGCCGCTTTGCGAAAGTTTCTTGATCAATTCGTCAAAGGTGACTGCCTCGGCTGCCGTCGGCGCGGCGTCGGCCTGCACTTCAAAGCTGCCGAAGTTGCTGGCGCCGAACGTATTGGCTGCGGGCGCCTTGGCAGGCTCAAACTTCGGTGATTCGAACTTTGGGGGTTCATACTTCGGCGCGCTGAAGGCCGGTGTGCTGGATGCCGCAAAGGCGTCCGAAGCCGAAACCTTGAAGGCATCGCCGGCCGGTGGCACGGCAAATGCATCGGCCGCGGAAGTCACGGCGAACGGGCTGGCCTTGCCGGAAGGAAACGATTCTGTGTCGGAGGCAACGTCCTGCGCCCGGTAGGCCCCTGCGTCAGCCATCTTGGATTCCAGCTTGTGGAACGCATCGGCCACCTTGGAAAGCGCGGCGGATTCAACCTCGCGCCGCCGCTGGCTGTCGGTCGGCAGCGGGCGACTGCCGTGCTGGCGTACCGAGGCCTCGGCCGCGGCCTGTTCGGCCTGTTCCAGCAGCTTTCTCTCGCGCTGCATCCGCGCGGCGTTCATCTTCTGGTCGTGCTGGGCTTCACGCTTGATCCTTGCCAGCTCGGCCTGCGCAGCGCTGACGGCGTTATCGTTGTCGCGTTCAATCGCAGTCTGGGATTGCACTTCCATCTGACGCATGGCCGCCTGGGCTTCGGCATTCTGGCGTTGTGTCAGCGCCGAAGTAACGATTGCGGCGGCACCGCCCAGGATCTCGGCTGATGCTGCCGGGCGCATGGCCGGTGCGCTGCGAGCCTTGGTGGCTGCGGGCGGGCGCTGGTTCGGTTTGGCCGGGGCCTGCCCGCTTGCGGTCAGCAGCTGGTTGTAGCCGGCTTCCAGCGTCTGGCACAGGTAAGCAAGGTCATCAACAGCGATCTTCATTTTGGCCATGTCGCTGCACAGGCCATGGTCTTCGAACATCAGGTGGCGCTCGTTCAACTGCATGCCGGGGTGCCGCGCCAGGAACGTGAGCAGGGCCTGCTTGACCTGCGGGATGCGCATCAGGTTGAACGCGCCCATGACGTCGTGGGCTTTGATGATGAATGCATCATCCAATTGCCTGTCGCCCAGTTGCACGTCCTGGCCGCCGAAGAACTTGCCCACTTTGCTGAACATGCCTTCACGGGTCAGGTTCAGGCCCTGGGGCATGGGCACGTTGACGTGCGAGTGGAACTGCGTGTAGGTGCTGCGGTTCTTGCCGCTGCCGCGGGTGATCGTGTTGATGGTGACGTGGGTGCGACCGTACCAGCCCGAGATATGCGGGGTAGCCGTGGCCGAGATGCCTCCGCTGTAGGTCAACCCGTTCTGCTGGGCAAACAGGGCCCAGCGCTCACGGATCTTCTTGGAGTGCTGGATACCCCAGACAATCAGCGCGACAAAGCCGCCAGCGATGAACAGAAAGACAATGAATCCTTCCACGGGCCAGCCCTCCCGCCTCACAGTCTAGCGTCGGAAACCGCCCGCGCACGATTCTAAGGCAAGTCGTGTTTTGTAGCGGCCACCACAACCGGGCGGGTGTCGGTCTTCTCCATGTAATCGGCAAAGGTGATGACTTCGGGCGTGCGGAAGCGGTAAAGCTCCTGCGCATACCGGTGGCTGAGTGTCTGGTACAGCACCTCGACCTCAAGCTTCAGCGCGCCGGTGGCGGGTACGGCAATGTCCACGCGCAGGGTGTCCTTGCCGCCCACAAAGTCGGCGTCCGTGCCGATGCCGGCGGGCTCTGTGTCGTGTGCGTCGGGGCCGTCGGGCTTCCAGCCGCGCGGCAGCAGGCGGTTGTCCTTGATATAGTCCGAACCGCGCAGAAGCTGGAATGTCGCGTGGCCCTTCGGGTTCTGCATCACGGATTCCCAGATCTGCACCTGCGACTGGTCGCGGATGACGGTGTGATGGGGCTCCACCGGGCCGCCGCTGCCCTCAAGTGCCAGCACTTTGCCTTGCGCGTCGATCAGGCGGCCGCGGTCGTCATAGTCGCCGCTTACGAACAGCACTTTGCCATCGGCGTCGCTGACCTTGATGCGCAGCCACGCGCGCCGGGACGGGTACGCCGTGGGGAACTTGTGGCCCGCCAGATTCTCGATGGTCGCCTCAAACTGAAGCCGGCCGTCGGTGCGTTGCAATTCAGTTACGGAGAGTTTTGCCGTGCGCTCCCGGAGCTGCTTTGTGGCCAGTTCAATCACGCGGTCAAAGGCCTCCGGCGGCGCCAGGGTTCCCATTTCTGGGCCGAAGTCGCGCAGCATCTTTGGGATCAGCGTGTTGCCGCCGACAAAAATGTGCCGAGAAAGGTGGTCGCGCACCGGGGTACGGAAGTCGCGCCCGTCGGGGGTGCGCGCCAGCCGCGTACGGATGGCCACACCGGCATCGCTGGTGCGGGGCATGTGGCAGCTTTGGCAGCTTGCGGCCTCGCGCCCTCGCGGTGTGGTCTCTGTGGTAAAGACCGAGTTGCGCCACTCCAGGTACGGGGTTTGTTCGGGCAGGTGGTGCCCCGTCGGCTTGCCCGATTCGTCCAGAGCCTCGGTGTACAGCGTGTGGCAGGTCGCGCAGTGTTTGCTTTCGGAGATGTGCGAGCTGAACGTCGGGATGAAGCCCGTAAAGCCGATCATCGGCCCGCCCTGCGGGTTACGGTGTGGCCCGTAAATGCGCTTGTTTGTGCCGATCTTGAACCCGCCAGAATAGCTGGTCACCGTGCCAAGGCCCTCGGGCGTGATCTGGTGGCAGGCCGTGCAGCTTACGCCGTCCAGCGCAAGGTCCGTCAGCAGCCCCTCGCCGTAAAGCACGGCCATGCCCGGCGCTGGTTCCTTGCGCATGTGGGCCTGGCTGACGGCCATGGGTGAGTGGCACTTCAGGCAATCGGCTTCAATCGCGGCCTTGCGCCCCGGGTTGGCGGCGACTTCGGCACTGACCACGGCGCGATAAAACGGGTCGCGGGCGGCGTTGGCCATCATGGTGGCCTGCCACAGGTCGAACGGCGCCACGCCGTTGCCTTTGTCGTCGCGCAGGTTGTTGGCACCCTCAATATTGCTGTGGCAGTTCGCGCAGACCAGGCTGGTGGCGAAGTTGTCTTCAAAGGTCTGCTGAGGCCCGGGCATGCTGCGGTTGACCCAGGTGCTGCGCGCGTTACGCGGCGCGGCCCAGGCATCGGCCGCGGCAAGCACCATGAACAGAATCGCCAGCGACCCGCACAGGGCGGACGCAGCGATTTTGGCGGACAGGGCGCTCCGCCTGACCGGTTGTCCAGACGAGTTCAGCATTGGTTGAGCACAATAACTAAGTGGAACAGACCTGCTCGGGGGTTACTTCCAACTTCCAGCGGCCCTGAAGTGACCGTTGCCGCACTGCCCTGGAAAGCTGATCCAGGAAGTCTCGTCGCGGGATCAGCCGGGCACCAAACCGTGCCAGATGATCGGTGTAGGTCTGGCAATCGACCAGGTCCACACCCCATGCGCGAAGCTGCGCCACCAGCGTGGCAAAGGCAACCTTGCTGGCATCAGGTTCGGCCGCGAACATGGATTCGCCAAAAAACGCCCCGCCCAAGCAAACCCCGTACAGGCCCCCAACCAGCTTGCCGTTTAGCCAGCTTTCAGCGCTGTGGGCGATGCCAAGGTCGTGCAACGTGCAGTACGCCTTGATCATCGGCTTGCTGATCCAGGTGCCGCGCTGGCCCTTGCGCCTGGCCTTGGCACAGCCGGTCATGACGTCCGCAAATGCAGTATCAAGCCGCACCTCAAACTTGGCGCGGCGGATCACCTGCCGCAGGCTGCGGGCCAGCTTGATCTGGCTGGCTTCCAGCACCATGCGCGGATCCGGGCTGAACCACAGCAGCGGCATGCCGCGGTGAGGCCACGGAAAGATGCCCATGGAGTACGCCGTAACCAGGCGCTCAGGCGACAGGTCCCCGCCGACGGCCAGAAGACCTTCTTCTTCAGCCTCTTCGGGCGAAGGAAAAATCGGCTCAGGTGGAAGCTGGTAGATCGGCACAGTGGTAGAGCAAAACTGATTCTGGCGAAAGCAACAGGCACCGGCCGACGAATCAAGCGGCCGTCTTCGGTGCGGGCTTTGGCATCTCGGCCTTCTTTGCCCTCGGGCTGATCACGACGCTGAGCAGGCACAGCACCGAACCCGCAGCCAGCGCATAAGGCCCGATGCTGAAGAAACCGCGGCCGGACTCCAGCGTGGCCTGCAGGAAGGCCTGAAAGCCGGCGGCCTCGCGCATTCCCTGGGGGATGGCCTCGTCACCGGCAATGCCGGCTGCCTGCGCGCTGAAGAACAGCGCGGCAATGGCCAGGGCACAGGCCGGCGCCACCAGCGCCACCAGCAGGCGCAAGTACCATCGATTGCGGCCGGCGGCCTTCGATAGGAACTCATCCAGAAGGGCAATCAGCGCCACAAGCGGAACCAGGTAGATCATGAACAGGGCATTGAACGCCCATACCAAGGGTGCCGACGGCTGCCAGGCAAACTCGTGCACGCTGGTAGTCAGGCGCAAGGGCAGGTCGTACCCGAACAGCAGCAGGGCATCACCGGAAGCGCTGCCGCTTTCAAACGACAGAAACGGCCCGCCAATGCCGCCCAGCAGGCAAAGGCATCCCAGCACAAACAACCAGTTGATGCCGCGCGATTTTTTCTCGGGCGTCCCTATGGCAGTGGCCCGGCCACTGGCGCCCGCCCGTGCGGGGAACTTCGGCAGCGGCCCCTTGGTGGGCAATTTTGGCGCGGGCTGTGAAGGCGACTCTGGTTGCGGCGAATGCTTGGGCTCAGGCGATGCCTTTCTGGGTGCGGTGACGGATGAATCAGGCTTGCGAGGCCGGGCATCGGGCAGCTTCTGCGTGGCCGCGCGAGCCTCGGCGGCGGTCAGCTTTGCGGGCGATGCCGCGGCGGCCGGACCATAGGCCGACTTCTGCAGGATCACGGTGGCGTCGGACACCAGGTCCTCAATGGTCATTTCTCCGCCGGACGCGGCATCCTGAATCCTTGTGCCGTCGGGGATACCGCCCTGGCGGTACTTGGAAATCAGGGAGGCTTCAGGAAAGGGCCCCTTCCAGCCGTTCTTTGTCATGACGCGAAAACTGGCCATGGATTAAGTGTCCGCAGGCACGCAAATCTGTCAACCGGCACGACCCACAGGGCTTGCTCGCAACCCCATGACAGCCCATAAGGCCTTGCTATGATTCGCGCCGCAACAGGAGACTTCCGTGGCTGCCACCCATAACCACGCCCATGACGACCCGCGCACGATGATGGCGGGCCACGGCCATGATCACGCCCCGGAAAGCCCGCGCGACCGCGAACGCAAGCTGACGTTCTGGGAACGCACGTACCTGCCCGAGGTCTTCAAGGGCCTGGTGAACACGCTGAAGATGATGTTCCGGCCCAGCTCTACGATCGATTACGTGGGCCGCGACAGCCGACCCGAGCAGCGCCACATTTCCGCCGTGGGGTACCGCGGCGAACACTACCTGAAGGTTGACGACCAGAACAACATCAAGTGTGTGGCCTGCTACATGTGCAGCACGGCCTGCCCCGCCGAATGTATCACCATTGTCGGCGACGAGGCCCCGGTGGACGAGTTCGGTGCCCAGCGCTTCAAGAAGCCCCAGGTGTTTGAAATCGACATGCTGAAGTGCATCTATTGCGGCATGTGCGTCGAGGCCTGCCCCAAAGACGCGATTGCCATGTCCACGACCTACAACCAGGTGCAGACCAAGCGCAGCGACGCCATCTACGACATGCAGCGCCTGCTGAAGAACAATGACGAGTTCATGCAGAGCCTGAACCTTTCACCCAGCGGCAAGGATGCAACCGGCAAGTACCCGTTGAGCCCCGATGGTTGCGGCCCTGACGTAACCCATGGCCTGCAGCCGTTCCGCGTGGGAACCCGCGAAGGCGGGGCCTAGCACGACTGCTGTTTTCGCCTTTTTCCTGACAACGTTGCCTTGTCCCGCTTCCGCGCCATAGTCGCGCTGTGGCCCACTACCAGCACATTCTTGGCATCGACGAAGCCGGCCTGGGGCCGATCCTGGGCCCCCTCACCATAGGCTACAGCGCGTTTTCGCTGCCCGCGCCTCTGACCGGCGATGCCGTGCTGAAGCTTGACCTGTGGCAGGCGCTGGGCCTGGGGCGCGAACCCAAGGATCGCGCCAAGGGCCCCGTGGTATGCGACAGCAAGACGCTTTACTCGCCTGCCCGTGGTGTGAAGCCACTGGAGGAAGAAGTGCTTTGCTGGCTGGCGTTGCGCGGGTTGGAGGCCGGTGACTTTGCCGCGTTCTGGAACGCACTGTGCCCGCTGGCCCGCGAAAAGCGCGGCCTGTACGACTGGTACTTCGACCCGCCAGAGAGGTTCCCGCTGGAGGCAGACTGGGCGCGGATGCGACTTCGCGCGCAACCCCTGGCGCGGGCGCTGGACCAGGCCGGAGTGGGTCTTGCGGCGCTTGGAGTGCTGCCGGTATTTGAGGGAGAGTTGAACACCGCCCTGCGACGGCTGGGCAACAAGAGCCGCGCCGAGTTCGAGTGCATCACGCGGGTGATCGGGCATGTCTGGCGTGACCACAGCAACCTGGCCGTGCTGTGCGACCGCCAGGGCGGACGCGAGCGTTACGGCCGGGCGCTGGCCAACGAGTTCCCGGAGGCCACCGTGCGCGTGCTGCATGAGTCGCCCAAGCTCAGCACCTATGAGCTCACCGTGGAGGGTGTCAGTGGGCAGCCGCGCCTGTTTGTGGCGTTCAAGGAGAAGGGCGAAGGCGACCACCTGCCGATTGCGCTGGCCAGCATGATGGCCAAGTATCTGCGCGAACTTTCGATGCACCAGTTCAACGCCTGGTTCCACAAACACGACCCCGCGCTGAAGCCGACAGCCGGATACTACACCGATGGCAAACGCTGGCTGGATGACACCGCAGGCCTGCGTCGCGCCATCGGCATCGAAGACGGCAGGATCGTGCGGCAAAAGTAGCCGCCGCCGCGCCGCACCCATTGACCGCAATCCGGCGATCATTGACCATTGGCAGCCATGGCTGTTCTGCGCGGCGAACGATTGACCAAGCGTTTTGGCAACCGCACTGTGGTGCGCGGCGTCAACGTGGAAGTCGGTCAGGGCGAGATCGTCGGGTTGCTGGGCCGCAACGGCGCGGGCAAATCCACCACATTCAAGATGCTGATGGGCGTGCATCGCCCAGATGGCGGCGCGGTCACTCTGGCCGGCAAGGACGTGACAAAGCTGCCGATGTACCAGCGGGTACGCCACGGCCTGGGATACCTGCCGCAGGACCACACCCTGTTCGCGCGCCTGACAGTGGAGGAAAACCTGCTGACAATCCTGGAGACCACCGGTGCCGGGCGCGCCGAGCGCGAAAAGCGGCTTGAAGAACTGATGGCAGAGTTCGGCCTTCAGAAGGTACGCACCACACCGGCCGGCGGGTGCAGCGGCGGCGAGCGCCGCAGGCTGGAAATCGCACGCACTCTGATTTCGTCACCCAAGGTGATCCTGCTGGACGAGCCTTTTGCCGGCGTGGACCCGATTGCCGTGCAGGACCTGCGCGAGCTTGTGCTGCAGCTTTCCGCCAAGGGTATTGCCGTGCTGCTGACTGACCACAACGTGCGCGAAGTGCTGCCGATGACCGACCGCAGCTACATCATTGTGGACGGGCAGGTGATCAAGGAAGGGCCGCCGCGCGAGATCGCTGACGATGCGATTGTGCGGAAGGAATACCTGGGTGAACGCTTCCGGCTGGACACCGACATCATCCGCCGCCGTGAGGGCATGGGCGGGTCGTCAGCCTAGGTCGCGGGCCAGCGCGCGCAGGTCAAGGTCATTCAGTGTCGCGATTTCCACGTCGGCGTGGCTGATCTTGTACTTGCCCTTGTTGCCTTCGTGCACACCCACCACCTTCATACCCGCGGCCTTGGCAGCGCGCACACCGCTGGGGCTGTCCTCAATGGCCAGGCATTTTGCCGGGTCAACATCAAGGTTCTCGGCGGCCATCAGAAACGGCAGCGGATCGGGTTTGCCGCGCTCGTACATGTCGCAGGCCACGATGTCGCGAAACAGGTGCGCGATCTCCAGCGCGTTAATCACCGCGCTGGCTTGTGCACTAGTGCTGCCTGTAACCAGGGCAATCGGGGCCAGTGTCGCCGTCTCGTGCACTTTCTCGACCGCGCCAGGCAGCGGCGGCACGGTGGCCAGCTTGGGGATGTACTCAAGGTCGAAGGTGTGCTTGATGCGTTCGACATCGTCGGCGGTCAGCGAGTACATGGCCACCATGTTGCGGTAGAAGTCCAGCTCGCTTTGCCCAAGCAGCTTTTCGAACAGGTCGGCCGGGAGCTCAATGTTGGCGGCCTTGCGAAAGGCCTTGAGCATGACTTCCCACACGACACGTTCGGTGTCGACTATGGTGCCGTCCATGTCCCAGAAAATGGCGTCAAACATGGGTAAGCAACAGACAGTGAACAATGAAGAAGGAGCAATGAGCCCGGAACAACGGGCCAGGCGCGCGCCGCGAAGGACTCAATGAAAGAACAACGGCGCAGGTTGCCCCGCGCCATTGTTCATTGCTCATCGGGCATGGTTCATTCCGCATCACACCCGCGCCTTGGCTTCTTCCATCAGGGCTTCGATGTCTTCGATGGTCTTGACCGCATCCTTGGTCAGTACGTCGGCCTCGCTGCCGGTTACAAGCACGTCGTCTTCAATACGCACGCCAATGCCACGGTACTTGCGCGGAACGTCGTCGCGATCGGCCGCGATGTACAGGCCGGGTTCGACTGTCAGCACGCAGCCCGCGCGCAGCGGCAGCCAAGTGTCGCCCTGCTTGTAATCGCCCACGTCGTGCACATCCATGCCCAGCCAGTGGCTGGTGTTGTGCATGTAGAATTCGCGGTAGGTCTTGGGGGCCTTGTCTTTGGCCGGGTCCTTCTTCTTGTTCTTGACGTCTTCGTCCCACTGGTTCTGGGTGGCGATGATCTCCTTGGGGTCGCCCTTGAGCAGACCCATGGCCACAATGCCCTCGGTCAGCACTTCCACGGCGCGGTTGTGCACGTCGCGATAGCTTACGCCGGGCTTGCACAGCTTGATCGCCTCAATCTGCGACTTCAGCACCCAGTTGTACACCTCGGCCTGGGCCTCGCTGAATTTGCCGTTGATCGGCCAGGTGCGCGTGATGTCGGCGCTGTAAAACCCGTATTCGCTGCCGGCGTCCACAAGAATCAGGTCGCCGTCCTTCAGCACGGCGTTGTTCTCGTGATAGTGCAGAATGTTGGCGTTGTCGCCCGCGGCAACAATGCTGCCGTAGCCGTTGCGGTGGCAGCCCTGCCTGCGGAACACGTACTCAATCTCGGCCTGCACTTCGTACTCGCGCATGCCGGGCCTTGTCATCTTCATGCCGTAGTTGTGGCCTTCGGCGGTAATGCGGCAGGCCTCACGCATGAAACGCAGGTCGTCTTCGGTCTTGATCAGCCGCATTTCGCTGAGGATACGGGCGGGGTCGTGCAGCTCGGTGGGGGCGTTGAAGCCCTGGCGCTTTGCGGCGCGTACGCGGTTCAGCCAGCCGGTGACGCGCTGGTCGAAATCGCTGTATTCGCCAAGGTGAACATAAAGGCGCTGCACGTTGCGCAGGAACTCTGGCACTTTGGTGTCGATTTCTTCCAGGGTGAATGCGGCATCGGCGCCGTATACGGACTTCGCGCCTTCCGGCCCGGCGCGGCGGCCGTTCCAGATCTCCATCAACTTGTCGCGCTTGGGCACGAACAGCACAAAGCGGTGGTCGCCGGCCTCTTTGCACAGAAGCGCGAGGGCGCCCGGTTCTTCAAACCCGGTCAGGTAGAAGAAATCGCTGTGCTGTCGGTAATCGTGATGCACATCGCCGTTGCGCAGGAATTCGGGGGCGGCCGGAAAGACGGCAACACCAGACTGCATTTCCTTGAGCACGCGCTCGCGGCGGCGCTTGAAGATGGCGGGGTCGAACTCGTAAGCCATGGCGGCTCCTGGGATCATGCTGCGAACTCAGTGTATCGCGCCCTGCCCGCGCGCGAAAGCAACGGGCGTGGTGTTGCGGACATGGCACCTTGAGTGCTAACCCCCGGCCAGGGCCTTGATGCGCGAATGGACATAGCCGTGGCCTTGCAGGGAATCAGGGTCGCTGGGACGGGTGGCCAGACACATGGCAAAGAAGTCGCGGCTTGCGGCAAACCAGCCCAGGGCGTTGCGGCGGTCGTCGCGCGACTCGGCATTCAGGCCGTCTCCCATTTCGCGGCACAGCTCGGCAATGCAAAACGGCAGCCAGAAGCCCGGCAGCTCCAGCACATAGCCGGCGCGCAGCATCTCCAGGGCCTTGCCTTTGTCCCGGGTAGCAACGACCTTGGCGTGCAACGCAAGGGCATCTCCGCTTTGCGGGTTTGCATCCGCGCGCGCGGCGTACTCGGCCAGCAGGTCGTCGTAGGCCACGGGGTACAGCAGCTCGATGCGCACCCGGTGAAGAATCGGCAGGTCGGCAAGCTTCAGGGCCGAGTCAACCGCGGCAACGGCACCGTCGCGGTCGCCGTCATTGGCGCGGTCGGTGGACTCCTCCAGCAGGGCGTTGATCTGGTCGATCGTTTCATCCGACACGTCGTGGCGGGTTTCCAGCGGAACGGCGCCCAGCCCGCGTCGCTTCATCAGCGGCCGCAGGCAGAAGAAAAACGCGTCTCCGCGCCCGGGATTGGCCTGCCATAGTTCAAGGTATTCGCGCCACAGGGCATCGAACAGGCCGTTTTCCAGCATCAGGTCCTGGTAGCCCTGGTTTGCCGGCACATGCCAGCGGTCGGCACTGAAGGCCGACTGGTACTCGACCCTGGCCTCGTCGGCCCGGCCACGTTCTTGGGCTTTCTCGGCACGGCGTACGTACTCGTCGGCGCTGGTGGTCTTGGGTTGGCGCGGTTCTGTGCGGGGTGGCTTGTAGGTTTCGTCGTAGGTACTGCGGGGCTCGGGATTGTAATCGGCCCAGGGGTCGTCTTCGGCGGGGCGTGACTGGCTGCCACAGGCGCCCAGGCACAGGGCAGTCAGCAATATGGGCAGATAGCGCATGAAAGGCTCGCAGGGGCGAAACGGGGACATTGCATGATACGAGACGGGCGCCGCACACGCACGGATATGCCGTGGCAAAATCCGGCCTGCGGGCGACTGCGGGCGTAAACGAAGCGGTCGTGCAACCTGAAGGGTTCCACGACCGCGCGAAAGACGATGGTACACCCGGCAGGATTCGAACCTGCGACCTGCGGCTCCGGAAACCGCCGCTCTATCCAGCTGAGCTACGGGTGCGTGGATGCAAACGTTAGCGCGCGGGTCAGAAGTTGCAACGCCGGGCGTTTCGCCTACTTCTCGGTGACCGTCACGCCAATGTCGGCCAGGTACTTCAGGGCTTTCTCGAGCGATTCGTTGTCGCCCTCAAGGCTGAGCTCGAGATAGCCGTGGTCGTCGCTGACGTTGGCCTTGGAGATGTTGAACTGCAGCCCGAACTTCACGCTGAAGTTATGAAGGATGGGTTCACGGATCAGCTTCTGCGGGAAACTGAGGGTGAACTTGCGCATGGTTGTCGACATGTTTGCTCCGGAACAGCCCCTGCTACATCGTCACATTGTAAACGTAAACGGCCCACGTTTGCAGTCAGGAAAACGCCGCCGTTCCCGTCAGCTTCAGCGCAAAGCCCGTGCCTAACCCTTGGGCGCGCCGTTGGTGAAGAAGGCGGCCTCGCGTTCGGGGCCTACGCTGATGATGCCGATCGGCACGCCCACGAACTCCTCGAGAAAGCGCAGATACTCGCGGGTGGTCTTGGGCAGGTCGCCTGCGGCGCGTACCTTGCCGATGTCTTCCTTCCAGCCCGGCAGCGTCTTGTAGACCGGCTTGAGTGTCGAGAATCGCCGGATGTCCGCGGGCAGGCCGGGTTCGTTCCAGCCCTCATACCCCACGCCGACCTTGAGATCGCCAAAGCCCGAAAGCACGTCCAGCTTGGTGATCGCCAGCCGCGTGATGCCGCTGATGCGGCAGATGTAACGCAGCGCAAACAGGTCAATCCAGCCGCAGCGGCGCGGGCGTCCCGTGGTTGCGCCGAACTCGCCGCCCTTTTGCCGCAAATCTTCGCCCGATTTGTCCAGCAGTTCCGTCGGGAATGGGCCCTCGCCCACGCGGGTGCAATAGGCCTTGGTAACGCCGATGATGTCCTCCACAGTCAGGTACATGCCACAACCGGCGGGAATGCCGCTGGCCAGGGTGTAGCTGCTGGTAACGAACGGGTAGGTCCCCTGGATCACGTCCAGCATTGCGCCCTGAGCGCCTTCAAACAGCACACGGCGTTTTTCTTTCAGGCCTTCGGCAAGTGTCAGGGCGGTGTCGGCAACATAAGGCGCAAGTCTGCGGCCTTGCTCGAGCAGCGGCTTGAGCATGCTCTCGACGGTAGGAGCGCTCTCGCCCATCTGGCAGGCGCGCACGGCAATCGCGCGCTGCAGGGCTTCGCGCAGGGCTTTTTCGTCAAGCAGGTCGGCCATGCGCACGCCGATGCGGTCGTAACGGTCACTGTAGGTTGGGCCGATGCCGCGCTTGGTGGTGCCGACTTTGTCCGCGCCGGATTCGCGCAGGCCATCGAGGCTGAGATGCATCGGCGTGGTGACAGCCGCGCGGTCGGAAATCTGCAGCCGGCCCTTGAGTGAATAGCCGCGGTCCTCGACCTCGGCGATTTCTTCCAGCAGCTTGATCGGGTCAATCACCATGCCCTGGGCCATCAGGTTGACGCAGCCCTTGTGCAGCACGCCCGTGGGCAGGTGGTGCAGCACGATCTTTTTGCCATCGGGGTAGACGGTGTGGCCGGCGTTGCCGCCACCCTGGAAGCGTACACACAGGTCCATATCGGCGCTGAGGCTGTCGACGAGCTTGCCCTTGCCCTCGTCGCCCCATTGAAGGCCCAGAATCGCGGTGGTCGGCATGTGTGTCTCCGGGCTGTTTGTAGCCCGCGCGCCCTGCGGCGCAAGACCATCAGGACTATGTGGAAGCGGGCTCTTCCAGCAGCGTCACGTCGGAACCCTCCGGGATGTCACCCTTGAAGTTGCGCAGGGTGATCCGGGCATTGGCGTGGCCTTCGGCGCCTTTGGCAATGCCGATATTGCTTTCAAAGTTGCTGCCGTCGGGCAGCTCAAACCGCGCGCGATAGGGCTTCTCGAGGTGCTTGGTCAGGCTGAGGAATTCGGCGTAGCTGACCCTAAGGTCGATGTTCAGGATTTTGTTGCCGGGTGTAAGTTCCGTCCACTTGGTCCCGACCACCTTGAAATCAAGCAGTGCCACAGTGCGGTCTCCTAGTGTGCCTTGGGTTTGCGTTTGGCCTGGTACTCCTGCACGGCCTGCACACGGGCGGCCTCCACGGCTTCGTCCTGGATGCGGCGCAGGCACAGGTTGATGAAGGCAAAGGCAATCTCGTCCTCAAGTTCGGACAGCTGTTCAAACAGGCTGTCGTAAAACGCGTCCTTGAGGATGCGCCGCGTGACATCGCCATACAGGCGCACCAGCTTGTCGTGGTGGCGGGCCAGATAGGCCGCGGCCTGGTCTGCCCCCAGCGCGCGGGCGGCGTTCACGCGCTCGCGGGTGAAGATGAACGCCAGCGCGCCCTCGTCCAGCTTGAGGTACTGGCTGTCCAGAAATGCGTCGGTGAACCCCTGGTTCGACATGCCGGGGACTTTAGCGAAAGTCCGGCCAATTGGGATTGGCGGGTTCGGCAAATGCGCAGGCTAACGAAAAGGCGTCGTGCCGGTACGGGCACGACGCCGTGATGAGGATTGTGCCTACTTGCCCTTGAGCTTCTTGAGTGCCGCCAGCGCGCCGGCTGCCTTCTTGCCGCCTTCTTTGTCTGTCTGCTTTGCGGCTTCCATGTTGCCCAGGTTTGACTCGACGTCGTCCAGGCCCCGGAACGCGCTGTTGACCATGACCGAGCTGACGTTGAGGGATTCCTCGGCGCTGACTTCGGCCTTCATCAGGCCGGCGTCGCTGAACTTTTTGGACAGCGAGCCTTCAATCTTGCTGACAATTTCGCTGATGTCGCCGCCGCCCATGCCGCCGCCGCCCTTGGCCAGCATTTCCTGCATGGCGTTCAGCTGGGCCTGCAGAGCTTCGGTGTTTGCGGCGCCCGCGGCCACGGTCTTCTGAGCCAGGTCGTCGCGCAGGGCCGCGATTTCGGCCTTGAGTGCCTTGGCGTCGTCTTCGCTGCGGGTCTTGACGCTGTCGCGGAAGCTGCTGGCAAGGTTGTCAAACTTGCCGGACAGGTCGGCGCGGAACTCCTGCAGCGCCTTCATGATGGCGTCCGTGGTTGCCCCGTTGCGGTTCTTTTCCTGTTTCTCGAGCAGTTCTTCCATCTTGCTGACGGCTTCTTCCACGGCCTTTTTTGTGCCTTCTTCGCTGACCGCGGCGCTCTGGCTGCCGCCCGTGGACAGCGTGGCCTTCAGGTCGTTGAAGTGGTCTTCCAGCATCTGGGCCTGCTGCTCGACCATCATGGCGCGGGTCATTTCCTGGCTTTGCGCCTTGCTGGCCTGGTTGATCATGAAGGCTTTGAGCTCGGCGATTTCGTCGCTGACCTGCTGCATCTGCACGCTGTTGGCTGCGGGCGCCGCAGCCTGGGCGCTGGCAGCCTTGGTCATCTGCTCGCGCATCTTGACCAGCTCTTCCTGCAGCTGGCTTTGCTGTTCTGCTTCTTTCTTCTGTTCCGCAAACAGACGTTTGAACTCGGACATGGAGTCCGCAACGATCTGGGCTTTGTCGTCCTTGATCGTCTGGATGTTTGCGTCTTCCATCCGGGTGATGATGTTCGTCACCGCCTGCGAGATCAGGTCATTGATCTTCTTGGCGTTGATGACGTTGACCTTCTTCATGCCGCGTTCTTTGAACGCGTCGATGTCGACCTGGCGCGTCTGCGCCTTGATCAGGTCTGCGTAGTCAACATTGGCCTGTTCGGTGTCTGCCATATTTCCTACCGTGGTTGGCCATCAACGCCGGGGCACTTCGCCCCGGGCGCCCGGTACATCGGAGGTCGCAATCGGCGCAATTCAAGCACTTTACGCCGGTTCCGACAAGCCGCTACTCTGAACCCCATGGAAACCTTTCGCACGTTTTGTCTTCTCGTGCTGGCGGCCGTCGCCGGTGCCATGGGTGCACAGCCAGTTACATTATCGGCCAAACCCCTGTCTGAAGCGTTGAAAAATTCAAACCTGCTGCTTCCCGTGCAGGACGCCAATCACACCCAGGCGGTCGGGGCCGTCACAGCGCTGCTGTTGAACCAGCCCGGCGCGGCGGAACTTGCGGCCTTTCACACCCGGCTGGCTCAGATTGCGCAGCACAAAGACACCCGTCTGGGTCGCCTGTTTTTTGCCGCGCTGGACGCCTGCCCGGACCTGGAGCAGATCAGCGCTGAGGACGAGTCCGCCCGGGTGGACGTTGAGTTTCCGCTGGCGCTGGGTTCTGCCCTGCGGGTGCAGGTCGGCTGGGCGCGCAACAAAATGCAATGGCTGATTGCCGAGTTCACCATCGACATCACCGGCAATGCCGGGGCTTTGTTTGCCACGGCCGGCCCGTACTTCGGCATTGGCCGCCCGCAGCCCGCGGTGCTGGACGCCGCCGAACTTGATTACCTGCTGGGGCGTGACCCGGCCCAGCGCCTGATGCTGGAATCAGAGCGAGAGCCCTTTGATTTTGATGCGGCGCTCAGGCGCCGATGCGCCCTGGAGGCCGGCGCTTCTGCCGCCCTGCTGGCGAAGCTGGCCGAAGGCCTGACCGACCGCCGTACCCCCGCCGAAAAGACCGAACTGCTGGCGCCGCACCTTTCGGCCGAAGCCGCAAAAGCACTGCGCGAACAGGGAACCGCCATTGCCTTCTGGGACGGCCTGCAGAAGCAGCTTGCCCTGCTGCTGGCCCTGCCCCGCGCCACCGGCGCACCCGCGGCCCGGGGCGGCAAGGTGCAGGTTGGCCGCACCCGCCAGGGCGTTCATGTCGAATGGTCGCTGTCGCGCCAGGACACCGGCCGCCTTGCGCTGGGCAAAGGGACTGTCGATGCCGCGGGCAAGTGAAGCCGAGATCACCGGTGCCCTGCGCAGCCTGCCGCATTGGGTGCGGCAGGGTGACAACATTGTCCGCGAGTTCAAGTTCAAGGACTTCGCCCAGGCCTTTGCCTTCATGGGAAGAGTGGCCGACGCCGCCGAAAAGCTGAATCACCACCCGGACTGGCGCAACGCCTACAACAAGGTCGAGATACGGCTGACCACCCACGATGTCGGTGGTCTTTCGGCGCTGGATTTCAAGCTGGCGGAAGCCATTGACGCCGCCGCCGCGCCCTGATGCCTACCGTATCAGGTGTTGCATCGGTCCCTGCCTCAGCAGCGCAAGCGGGTCCTTGACCAGCGGCGCGCTTTCCACCAGGTAGGCCTCGGCATGGGCGCAGGCCGCCTTCAGGCCAAGCCCGGCCGTCAGGCTGAAGAACTGGTCCAGGAATCCGGCCTTGCTCATGCGCGTCAGGGGCTGGCCGGCTTCCTCGACCACGGTCTGGAACTGGCTGCGGTAGGCCATGATGGCCTGGCGCTTGGTTTCCATCACGTCGCTGATGTCTACATGAAAGCTGGGCTCAAAGTGGCGCGAGTAACGCGCGTGCACCAGCCGGTGCACACGGTGCGCAGGCTGTTCGGTGACATAGCCCTTCAGGCCGGCGAAGTGCACGGCTTTGCGGGCAAGTCGCGCGGCGGCCTCGTGGTCGGGGTGGTGGCAGGTGAAGTACGGGGCAATCACCACACCGGGGCGCAGGGCGCGAAGCTGGTCTACCACAACACGCACGCTGGCATCGTCGTCGTGGAGAAAGCCGTCGCGCAGACCGGCAAAGGCGACTTCCGCACCCAGGATCGCGCCCGCGTCGGCGGCCTCCTGGCGGCGCATCTCGGGCGTGCCGTGGGTTCCCATCTCGCCTGCTGTCAGGTGCAGAATCCCGGTGCGATAGCCCTGCTTTCTGGCCAGAGCCAGCCAGCCGCCGCTGGTCATCTCGACGTCGTCGGGGTGTGCGCCGATGGCAAGCAGGTCAAGTGGAGGGTTCATGCGCCTTCCATGGTACACGGCAATCGTTCGACATGGAACGTCCGGCTACCAGCTGCATAACGCGGAAAGCCGGCCCAGTGCATCCACGGTCCGGGTGCCGATCCAGACGAAGTCCTGCCCGTCACAGATTCGCAGGCGGTTTTCGGCCACCGCCGGCATCTGCGGAAAGGCCTGGCGCCAGAACTCGAGGTCCGTGGGCTTGAATGACCAGGGCTCGTCGGGAAACAGCAGGATGTCCGGCTTGAGCCCGGCCACGTCCTCAGGTGAGACCTTCACATAGCGGTCGGGGTCATCTTTCAGCAGGTGGGTGCCGCCCAGGGTCTCAATCAGGTCGCCGGCATAGGTTTCGCGCCCCACAGCCATCCAGGGGTCTTTCCATATGAATGCTACCACCCGCGGACGCGCGTTGGGGCGCGGGTTCAGGCGCAGGGCATTGGCCTGCTGCTGGTCCTCTGCCCGCAGGCGCGAGGCCGCCACCGCCCGCACGCCCTTGCGCACCAGTTCATCGGCCTGTTCCTGACGGCCGCAGATGCGGCCCAGGGTGCCGATCAGGGAAAGGCTTTCCTCAACGGTGGTCGAATAGTCCACGTATACCGCGAGTCCGTGCTCGCGAAGGTGCAGGATGTCCTCGCGGCGGTTTTCTTCCTTGTTGGCCAGCACCAGGTCAGGCTTGAGGGCCAGAATCCGCGCAAGGTCCGGATCCTTGGTGCCGCCGACCTTGTCGATAGCCTTGACGCGGTCGGCCGGCGAAACGCAGTACCGCGTGCGACCGACCAGCAATTCGCCGGCCCCCAGGGCAAACAGCGATTCGGTTGTCGACGGCACAAGGCTGACGACGCGCGCTGGCGATGACGGGATGTCGACTTCAGTGAAGGTGTAGTCGGTGAGCTTCATTCAGGGTCGCACACGGGCCTACTTTGGCTTCCAGGCGGTCTTGGGCGCGGGTTTGCCGGCCAGATAGTCGGCGCGTGACTGCCCGGTACCCAGCTGCTTCTGCGCGCCGGCCATGGCGTCCAGGTAGGTCTGCACGTCTTCTCCGCCCTTGGGAAAGCCGTCTTCGCCGACCAGCAGCATGTCGTCCACGCTGTCGAACAGGTCCTCGTGCGGGTTCAGGGCAAACTGCGCCGGGCTCTGCTGGAAGTCCCACACCGACTGCGGCCAGCGCTTGATGTCAATGATCTCGCACAGCTCTGCGTACACCGCGCGCAGCTTTTCAGACCGGCAGCCGGGGTACATCAAGCTGGGTCCTTCGGGGTCGTCCACCGGCGTGTTGCCGGAATCGCCGGGGTGGTGCCCGGCCAGTACCACGGCGTTTTCGTTCATCCAGGTCACAAAGCGCTGGTCCGTGAACACCTGGGCGCGGGTGCGGTCACTCTGGCCACAGGTGTCGAAACTCAGGAACAGAAACACCGGCACGTTGCGCTTGGTCGCTTCTTCAAAGGCCGCCTTGATGTCGTCCTGGATGCGCAGCACGGGTCGCGGGTTGAAGCCCAGCGCCTTGATGACCTCCGGGTTGCGGATCACGGTGCGAAAGCCCACGGTGCCCTCGGCGGTGTCCATGCGCTGGAAGTCCTGGTCCACCACGCGGGCGTTGGCCCAGTGGGTAGTCGCCCAGCTTCCGCCCTTGATCATGATCGGCAGGCCGTCGGGGGTGATTTCCTGTTCGCGCTCAAATGCGTACACGCGCTCATACACATTGCCGGCCATGTCCATGCAGCCGTACGGAGAAGTTCCCAGCCGATAGCTGCCCACCGGCATCGGGTGGCCGGGGCCGTGCACAAACAGGTTGGCCCGAGTGCTGTCGGGGTACACCATGCCCCACGGAAACGCCAGACCGGAGGGCCCGGACGCGGCTTTCTCCCATTCATAGGCATAGGGCAGGGCAGCGCCCGCCCATGCCGCGTAGGCCATGGCGAAGTGGCCAGTGGAGCCCACCAGCGGGTAGTTGCCCTGGCCATCAGGCACCCGCACTTCTTTGTCGACACTCAGCCCCCAGGGCAGGCCGCGCAGCCAGCGGGTCTGGCCGCTGTAGACGGCGCCGTCGCGAATGGTCAGGCCCTGCTGGGCCTTGAGAAAAGCGGCAGCCTGGGCGTTGGTGACCTCGTGCTTGTCAATCAGGAATGCGGGCACGGGCAGCTTGCGCGGGGCGGGATCCACAGCCGGGTCGCTGAAGTAGGTCCACTTTTCGAAGATGCCTTCGCGCACCAGCACCATCGTGGCGCCGTCCTTGACGCGGCGGAACTCGCGATAGCCCTCGGCGTTGTTGCCAAGGTCCTCAAAGTCGCCCACAGGGGTCTTTAGCACGGCACTGCGCCGCGTGGGCAGGGCCTCAGGCGCAACTTGCGCGGCGGCCAGCGAAATCAGCACAAGGATAAGGGTTGATGCGGCGAGTGTTTTCATGGTTGGGCTCCGGGCGGCGATTGTAGGGGCGTCCGCCCGCGGGGCCAGCGCGGGCCAAAACAAACCGGCCCGACGAATCGGGCCGGTTGGGGAACCAGAATCCGTTAGTTCACGCCGGCCAGCACAAGCTGGGCCGGGGTGTCCGGGAACTCGGTCAGGGTATCCACAAAGCCGCCCATGCCGTCCGGCACAGAGATAATGCGCAGTTCGTCCTTCGAAAGACGCATGATGTTGCTGTCCACGTTCACGTCCCACAGGAACAGCGACCAGGTGCCCGCGCTGGGCTGGCCCTGGAACGGGAAGCTGGGGGCCGTGATCGCCGAGCCGCCGAAGTTGAAGACCAGAGTGGTCAGGCGCTGGCTGCCATACTGGAACGATGCCGTCGTGGAGTTGGTGTCCGGCCGCATGAACTGCCACGCCCCGTTGGGCGCAACCAGCAGCATGTAGAGGTCGGCGCTCAGATCGATGCTGTCGCGGGCGAAGATCGACAGCGTCAGGCTGAAGCTGCGCACAAAGAACGACGTGCCGGTGAACGAGAAATCCGCGCGCAGCGGGCGCACATCCAGCCCGAAGTAGCCCCAGTCGCCCAGGTCGCGCACGCCCCTGTGCTCGGACAGGTAGGTGTACGAAGTCGAGTTCAGCGCCAGAGTCGCTGTTTCGTTGGCGGGGTTTGTCGGGTTACCCTCAAGCCCGAAGTTGATGCGCAGCGTGCCGTTTCGGAACACGCAGCGGCCGTCTTTGTCATCTACAGCGTCCTTCAACTGGATCTTCCACAGGCCGGCAGCGGTCAGGCCGTCGAACTCGTTCAGGAAGATCATTTCCACGCCCGGGTTGATCAACTCGTCGCTGGCAAAATCCACGTCCTTCCAGGTGCTGGTGGTGCCGTCCGGCGCGACAATGCGGCACTGAAGCTCGCAATCTGCTCCGTTTCCGCTTTCGGGCGGTGCGATGCGCATACGGCAGCGCACGTCGGTGACAACCGTCAGGCCGGCCATCTCGAACTCGATGGTCAGCGGGCCGTTCTTGGCGAGGTCATCCTTGTCTTCAGGAATCTTGATGTCGTACATGCCGGCCGGGGTGGTGATGGTGTCATAGTAGGTGCGCAGCAACGGCCCGGCGGCAAGGGCGCGCTTGGGCAGCTTGCGTTCTTCGGCGTCTTTCTGGCCGATAGAACGGCATTCGGCGCCCAGCAGCGCGAACATGGTCAGCAACAAAACCAGCACCAGACGGTCTTTACGCATGGATGGCTTCTCCGCGATCGGCGGTATGACACCGTGAAATAGTCTGCGAGCCTTCCACATTATCCCCACCCGGTCCATGGGTCAACGGCACGAAATGTCCCTGCTCGGGGGCCCCGGAGTGGCCGCCCCCGCCGGCTTTGCTTTGCCGCGCATGGCTGCGGCGATAGACTGCCACCATGAAGCCGCTTGCCCTGACAGCCGCCTTGCTTGCCTTTGCCTGCGCCGTGACAATTGCACTGGCCCAGGACGAATCCGCGCCCAAACCCAAGCCCGCCGTCAAGGAACTCAGCCAGGCCGAGAAAGACGCGTTGGCCACGCAGGCCTACTTTGTGCTGCGCAACCGCTGCTGGGGCTGCCACGGCGAACCTGGCAAGAAGGCCTATGGCGAAACGGTGCCGCTGGACTGGATTCTGGACTACGACAAGCTGGTGGAAGCCAAACTGGTGATCCCCGGCAAGGTGAAAGAGTCGCGGCTGGTCTACCTGACCACACTGGGCAAGATGCCGCGCGAGTTTGACGCACAAGGCAAGCCCACCAAGGAAGGCGAGCTTTCGCAGTTCGACTACAAGGCGCTGGTCGAATGGGTCAAGGCCGGCGCGCCGAAGTGGCCGGAGATGAAGTTCACCCATGAATGGGTGCCGCTGGCTGGTCCGGCGCTCGAGGTCAACTTTGATCCAAACCTGACCCGCCGGCTTGTAACCTTCAGTGTTGTAAAAGGCCGCAGCTTTGTGCTGGCCCGTGACTCCAACCGGCAATGGAGTGAAGAACTGAGCGTTCTTGAACAACAATCTGATGGTTGGCAGCAGGTCGGGACGTCCTTCAAGCTTGGTGTTGCCGATGACGCGTTCCTTCTGGCCGGGGAACCCCTGACGCTTGTAAGACAGACATCGAAGGAAGTCTTGCGCGAGTCCGTCGAAACACAGATTGACGAGTGGAACGGCGAAGCATGGGTCAGTGTCGTGGGGCCGGCCGAGCCCCGCCCCGCCCGCCCGGGCAGGCTCGCGCGCAGCGCGGCCGGGTCAATTCTCATGCTGGCAGGTCACAAGGACAGCGACGAACATTCCAGCCTGTGGCAACTGGACACCAAAGCAAAGACTTGGCGGCTGATTCGCGAGAGAACAGATGAAGGCAAACACGCCCACCTGGTGGCGACAATCGACGGTGCCTGCCGCAGCGTAAGCGTGCTTGGACAGGTATTTGAATACGACAAGGAAGGCAAGCTCACCCTGATACGCGAGGAAATCTCGCCCTTTCTCGTCACCGATTGCTGCAAGGGCGACAAGGCCGGCGCGCTGCTGGCCGCAACCATGACACTCAAGACAGGCGACATGTCCGTTACACTGCGCAAGTTCGAGGCCGGTGCATGGAAGACACTGCAGGTGTGGCCGGTCAATCGCGAGTACGAGCCGCTGCTGTCTTGGGACCAGACCTCAGAAAGAGTGCTGGGGCTGCACCGGCAGACGCAGTCCGACTTTGACAGAACCGTGTGGGCGCTCATCCCCTGGCGCCAGTGATGTCGGCGTACCTTCATTGCGCCCGGCGGGGTTCAGGCCCTGGCCGCCGGTGCCGCAGTGGTCTTCACCGCAGTGCCGTATGCCATGACTTCGGCCATGCCGAACTTCTGGCGCTCAGGGCTGCGGGTGCTGATGACCGCCGTTTCCAGCCGGATGTTGACCACGAAATTGGCGCCCTGGGCGTCGGCCTGTTCCAGCATGCGCAGCACGGCCTCGCGCCGAGCGCGCGTAAGCACCGGGCTGATGCTGCGCACTTCGCCGCCGACCAGCTTGCGCCACCCGGCCAGGAACCGCTTGAAGTGATCCACGCCCACCACCACAGTGCCCATCACCATCTGGCCCTGGGTGGCCGTGACGCCCGGCGGCAGATCCTCATGCCCCATCACGATAATGCGGCGGCCAACGTCGTACTCGCGCCGCTGCAGGTCGCGCAGGTGTGATTGCTCAATGCCGCGGCCGACCAGCCAGGCAATCAGCAGCATCCACACCGGCGAGGTGTAGGCCAGCATCATGACCAGAAGCATCAAAATGCCGCCGGCGACTTCGCTATTGGCCAGCATGTTCGGGCTCCACGATTACGGCCGTGCCGTAAGCGAACATCTCGGCGGCGGATTGCATCACCGAGGCGGTCGAGAATCGCACGTTGACAATCGCGTTGGCGCCCATGGCCTGTGCCTGTGCGATCATGCGGCTGATGGCCTCGTTGCGCGCTTCTGTCAGCAGCTCGGTGTAGCCCGTGATCTCGCCGCCGACAATGTTCTTCAACCCGGCCATCAAGTCTCGACCGATGTGCTTGGCGCGGATCGTGTTGCCCTGCGCCAGGCCCAGCGACTGCACGATGCGGTAGCCGGGTATGGTCTGTGTGTTCACCATGTACATGTTGCGCTCCCTTTTCTGCCGCGATGATACCGGGCGTTCTGGCGTGCTGCCGTTGCAAGGTTCAGGTATTTTTGGAGCCGCAGCGGCCGCGCGCGATAACCTGCACTCAGGAGCCCATTATGAAAATCTTCATTTCCGCCGATATGGAAGGCGTCACGGGCGTTGTTCACCGCGACCAGCTGGTGCCCGAGGGCAAGACCTACGAACGCGCCCGCAAACTGATGACCGCCGACATCAACGCTGCCATCACCGGCGCGCTGCGCGAAGACCCGGGGGCCGAGTTCATTGTCTGCGACGGCCACGGCGTGATGCGCAACATCATTCTCGAAGAGCTGCACGAGGCCGCGCAACTCGTGATCGGCCCCGCCAGCCCCGAAAACAAGCCGCTGTGCCAGAGCCAGGGCTGCGACGAGACCTGCCAGCTGGCCTTCTTCACGGGCTATCACTCGCGCTCGGGTACGCCCGGCGGCCTGCTGGCCCACACCTGGGTTGGCAGCACGGTGTGCAACTTCCGCATTAATGGCGAAATCGTGGGCGAAAGCGCCCTGAACGGCGCCGTGGTCGGCCACTGGGACATCCCTGTCGGCCTGATCAGCGGCGGCAGCGAACTCGAGGCCGAGGCCCGCGCCACCATGCCCGAGGGTTTTGTCTGGGTCGGCACCAAGCAGACCTACGGCTACACGGCGGCCCTGTGCCTGCCCCCGGCGAAAACGAAAAAGCTGCTGGAAGAAGGCGCGGCCGAGGCCGTGCGCCGCTTCAAGCAGGGCCGCCTGAAACCCTGCAAACCCAAGCTTCCGGTGACCATGGAAGTCGAGGTCTACCGCCGCGAAATGGCCGACAAGGCCGCCCGCGCGCCGGGCATAGAGCGCACCGGCGAACGCAGCTTCGCCACCACGGCTAAGACCACGATTGAAGCCGCGACAAGAATGTGGACCGCCGTCTGCCGCGCCCAGGACGACGAACCAGCCTGGCTGAAGTAGTCAGAGCCAATCCGGTAACGATTCGGCTCTGAAACTGCTCGCCAATTGTTTGGCGCCTTTTCTGGCATCGCCGGGTTGGCGCGGTAACCTGTCTACATGCACCAGCGGCGTACAGGGCTTCTGGCATTGCTTGTGATCGCGACGCTTGCCGTTGCGGCCTGGTGGCTTTGGAACCTGGATGCCGGGGGCGGCCCCCGCACGAACGAAGAGATTGCGGCGGAATCTGCCCCGACGGCGCCCCGGCGCGGGGACAGTCGGCCTGACATCCCGGCCGCGAGCGAGCCCGCGAAACCAGCAACAGAAACGACACCGCAACCAGAGGCCAGCCCCGAAGCCAAACCCGAGGCCGCGGCCTACGACGAGCCCGGCATCACGCCGGTCTACGGCGATCTGCTCAAGCGCGGTGGGGCGGTGATCACGTTTGACCTGCGCGACGCGCAGGGACAGTGGCTGATTGACGAGTCGGTGTCGGTGCGCCTGATCCGCAGACTGGGACGCTTTTCCATCAACGAGTCCTGCCATTGGGTCTTTGATGACGGGGTGATTCTCTGCGATGGCGAATCCAGAGCCGGGCTCGAACCCGGCACCTATGAACTCGAGGTCGAGGCCGGCCGCTATGGCTGGAAGCGCCACACCTTCACTGTGCAGCGTGGCGAGAAGGCAATGCATGAACTGCGCCTGCCCTATTGGCGACGCATCATCACCTGCCACTTCAACGACCTGCAGGGCAACCCGCTGCCGTTTCTGACCAGCCCCCCAAACGTCGAGACGAAGAAGATCGGCGCTCCCGACGACTTTTATGCCCAAGGCCCCGAACAGATTCTGCGCAAGCCGCCTACGCCCGGCATGGGCGGGGGAGGAGGCCGTGGCGGCAAGGGCGGCTTTGCCTACCGTCGTGCACGAGGCAGTGGCGGATTGATGGTGTACCCAACCGACGGCGGCAAGTGGTACATGGCTGTGTTTGCAGGCGCGCCCAACACCATCAGCGCCGAGGGACCCGCCAGCCAGTGGCCGGGCGAAAACCTGCTTGTTGATGGAACATTTGATTCCGCGGCCGATGCCAAGGTGGAGTTCCGCCTGGCTGCCCCCGCGGACCTTGACGCCGAGTACGCAAAGCACTTCCGCATGAACGCCGATGACCCGGGCCAGCGCAGCCTGCTGGCTTGGGCCGAACGTAAAGGCGCGCTGGCGGCAGCCGATGACCCAGCTGACGAGTTTTCCGGTGCACGCATCGTGGTGGACCTCGGCGAATCCCAAGGGCTTGAACCGCGCCTGCTGGAGGTTGAGAAAGATGACAAGGGTGCCGAACTCCCCCGCCGGTCCTTTGGCGGCATGGCCCGCATGAACCGCCGTGGCGGGCTGTGGTATGCCCAGGCCGCGCAAGGCCGCGAGTACTGGCTTGTCATAGGCAGCGAACGCGACTTTGAAGCCGAACCCGAACGCATCAAGGTCAACTCCCGCGTCACCCGCCTGGATCGTAAGCCCCCCGCCGGCGTCGACAACGTCCTGCCCTGGAACCTGGTGCCGACACTCGACGCCTGGGCGATTCATCGCGAGGCCGCTCTGTTCACCCCAACCATGGATCTTTCCGTGCCACTGCTGCGCGTGGATTACGCCAAGCCCGCGTTGCTCGTACCTCCTGCCGCGCGCGCCCCCGCGACAGCCGAGCCTGAACTGGCCCTGAAGTGGCGGTTTGGCGCCCATGCCGACGCCAACATATACGGCAGCCGGCGCTCGACATGGCAGCCGCAATGGATCGAGTTTGACGAGATTAAGCTGCCCGGCGAGACGCTGCTGCAGCAGCTTGATGCTGGCACGCTTCAGCCCCGCCCGCCAAGCCGGGGCCTCTACTTCCGCGCCGTGGACCCCTGGGGCGCGGGATTGCCCTGGGTAGAGGCCACACTGCACGCACTCGAGGACGACGCCCGCGCCCAGCGCCTGCGCGACCTGGAACGCCGGGGCAACATCGACGGCTGGCGGCCGAACCTGTCCACCGCGTTTGCCAACGATCGCGCGGACGACCCCACAGGCCTGACAGCCAAAGACCTGCAACGGGACCGCGCGCGCCGCTATGTGGGCGCGGATTTTGAGCGCGAGTGCAAAGACGACGCCGACCTGGCGTTCTACCTGCGCACCGGCGCCTGGTACGACAGCTATTCGCGCCTGAGCACCGGAAAGTACGGCTATCACATCGACCTGCGCTTCAGCCTCACGCCTGGCAAGAAGTACGTGCTGTACCTCTGGAGCAACAGCCGCCACGACCTGCGGCCCGATGCCCGCATCGTCTTTCAGGCCACCGAAGTCACCGACCTCGGCGTCATCACCCTGCCCGCCTACACCGAGTAGCCCGGTCCCGGCGAGGTGCTCCCACGGGCGTTTTGGACAATGGCGTGGGTCCAAACGCCAGCTTGGCCATGATAGTCAACGGTTCACGGTCGACAGTTGACGGTCACTGCAACCCCTTGCCGTAACCGTGGACTGTCAACCCTTGACCGTGAACCTGCCGCCTGACGCTGGTGGCCGCCCAATCTCGCACATGGCCGTGATGGCATGAACCCCTAACGCGAGGTGCTGGGGATGTTGGTCAGCGGCTTGGGCCGGTCAAGCGCTCGATACAGCAGCATGCCGCCGACGGCCGCGGCCAGAAACACAATCGCGGGCAGGGTCGGGCGGCCCAGAATCGTGACGGCCGGGCCGGGGCAGATGCCCGCAAGCCCCCAGCCAATGCCAAACAGGCCGGCGCCCGCAAACAGCCGCCAGTCGAGATCCGCTCGGGGCTTGGGGAACTTGCTGCCGCCCAACCAAGGCACGTGCCGGCGTCGCGCGAACCAGGCCAGCGCGTAGATCGGAATCGCCGAACCCATCACGAACATCAGCGAAGGGTCCCACTGGCCCGTGACATCCAGAAAGCCGATCACCTTGGACGGCTGGGTCATGCCCGAAACACCTAGGCCGATTGCGAACACAATGCCCGCCACGCATGCGATCAGGTTGCGCATCTAGACCCCCACCACATGCTTGAAGACGTACACGGCCGCAACGCCCGTGGCCATGAACACACAGGTGCCCACAATGCTGCGCATCGAAAACCGCCCGATGCCGCATACCCCGTGGCCGCTGGTGCAGCCGCCACCCAGCCGCGTGCCAAAGCCCACCAGCAGCCCGGCCACGCCAAACACCCACAGCTTGCCGCCGGCTAGATCAGGCAAACGTTCAGGCCAGAACAGGCTCAGGCCGATGCCGCCGATCAAGAGGCCCAGCAGAAAGCTGGCCTGCCAGCCACTTTCGGATTTCTCGGGCTTGACTATGCCGTACAGCATGCCGCTGACGCCGGCAGTCTTGCCGGTCAGCACCAGCCAGCTTGCCGCAGCCAGCCCAATCAGCGCCCCACCCGCCAGCGCCATGGTTGTGTCGTTGATTACCATGGCACCAGTAAACACGCAGTGGCAGTATTCTCAAGCTATCCTGCGCACGGAGGCGACCATGGGCGAGTACAGCGGGCCGGTGAATGCGGTTTCCAAGCACGCGCAGGTCAAGCTGCGCGACTTTGCCATGAGCTTTCCGGGTGCGACCGAACACACGCCCTGGGGCGAGATTGCCTGCAAGGTCAATGGCAAGGTGTTTGTGTTCCTGAGTTGCCACACGCGGGGCTTTTCGATGTCGGTGAAGTTGCCCCAAAGCCGCGCCGACGCCCTGGACAACGACTTCGCCCAGCCCACAGGCTACGGCCTTGGCAAAAGCGGCTGGGTCACCTGCAGCTTCCAGCCGGGGCTCGAGCCGCCCTACGACCTGATGAAGGAGTGGATCGAGGAGAGCTACCGCACCATCGCCCCGCCCAAGTTCGTGCATGCGCTTGATACTGGCGAGCCGGTGCCCGCCAAGAAATCCAAGGCCGCCAAGCCCAAGCGCAAGACCGCCAGGCCTGCGGCAAAGAAACCCCGGGCCGCCGGGCGGGGCACCAAGCCCCGGCACGGTCCCCGCCAACGCTGATGCCGGCCTGGCGTTTCACAGCTGGCTGCCCTGGAGATTGCATGCAGTCCCGAACTGAAGTTGTGGCTGCGCCCGGGCACCTACCGTGTCACCTGGGATCCGGGCGGCGAACACCCGCCGCAACCGCCGGTGACGTTTCAGGTCTCCAGCGAGGAGCACCTGGTGCTGGACGGTCAAGGCTTGCGCCGCGAGTCCGCGGACTGAGCGAACGTGCCGCCAATCGCCCGGGCACTTTGTAACGGTGCGCGCGGGCGGGGCGCTGCATACTGCACCGGCCGCAGGTGGCAATGCCCGCGGCATGCACCGCACCGGGAGAACGCATGTCCAGCAAGCACGTCAAGCTGCCGAACAAGGAACAAATCAAGGCCTACCGCCTGCGTCGCCGCGTCAGCCAGAGCGTCAGCGACCTGCGCCAGGACATGAGCGTGGCCGGCATGTTCTTCGGCGGCTATGGCCGCGACCAGGCCCTGGCCAGCCACCAGCAGCGCATGGCTTCCAATGTGGGCGCCGCCTTCAAGCACAGCCGCAAGCAGACCCTTGCCCTGGCCGAGAACCTCGAGGCCATGGCCGACCAGTTGGCCTCGCAGGCGCTGCTGCTGCAGTCGATCATGACGTATCTGTCGCAGATGCCGGGCTTTGATGCCGCGAAGTTCCGGGCGCTGATGCAAGAGCTGGACGCGTCCGACGGCGAGCTTGACGGCAAACTGGGCGGCCGGGCCAAACGCGGCCCCAAGAAGGCCTAGCCCGGGCGGGGCAATTCACGCTCCCTGCGCCCGGCCTCAAAGGCCTGTACGCATGCGCTGCTTGCCCTTGGCCTTGGTGTCGGCGGGCTGAAACCCTGCTTGCTTGAACATGCTGACCACGCCCGTCCAGGCAAAGGCGCCGGGCATGGCCTGGCCCGGCTTGGGCTTGACGGGGTAGGCCTCGGCGATTTCGGCCCCTTCTTCTTTCAGGCATTGCAGGGCAAAGGCCAGCAGCTTGCCCGCGATGCCCTGGTTGCGGTGGCCGGCCTTGATGAAAAAACAGGGCAGAGCCCAGACGCGCTCGGCGTCGTCGCAGGCCAGGCTGGGCGCGCGGTTGAGCTTGGCAAACTCCACGCGCGGGCCATAGGCGCACCAGCCCACGGAGGTGTCGCCCTCAAAGGCCAGCACGCCCCGGGCCTTGCCGGACTGCACCAGCCTGCGAAAGCGAGCCTTGGCCGTCGCGCCCTTGATGTCATCCCAGGCCTCGCCCTTTTCTGTGCGCCAGTGCATGCACCAGCACCCACCACAGGCCCCATTAGCGCCAAACAACGCCTCCACGGCGGGCCAAAGGGCGGGCGTGAGTTTCTGGAGTATGAGGGGCATGGAATCTTCTTTGGTGTTTCCAACCGCAGGGCCCTTTTGAAAGGCCAGGGCATAACGGTTTCTGAGCGTTATGAAGGCGGAGCGGCACCGGAGCCTGGGCATCTTGCCTGCACCCACGCGGGCTTCCTGTCCGCAACTTGAACAGGCACTGGACGCTCCTACTGCAGGTAGTGAGGTCCAGAAGGTTCTGTCGATGGCGCACGTGCCAGAAGCCCTACAAAAAGGTTTTGGTCAGCTTGTCCGTCGCCGAAATCAGTTCCTCTATCTCCGCTTCAGTAGGCTCTCTATCCTTCTTATGCGCACTTAGGTTACGTATGTCTCCCAAGCGCTGAAGGAGTCTCCATTGGGCAAGATCAATCACATCGGCATTCTTGAGTGCTTGGTAAAAGTCTGCCAAGGTGGGCTCCTTCTTGCCGATGTGAATACGCTTGCCATTGCACACTCCGCGAAGATGAGACTCGAGAACTACGCCAGCTAGTGCTCCTGCGGCACGTAAGAACCCCTTTGCCCGCAGCTCACGTGCGGCGCTTAGTTCGGAGTCGAAAAGGTCGGCCTGCAATACTCCCTTGATGTCGGCAAGTATTGAGTCGAGCCTGGAGGCCAGCGAGACCACTATGGACTGCTGGAGTTGAAACTGCATGGATACTATGGAGAGGTCGTCATACACACGTTCAGCAGAAAACTTCGGCGCTCGTTGCCCCAGCAACCAACGTTGAATGCAAAAAGATTCCTGCAGCCCGGACTTAGCTCGTACTTTCTTCTCATATAGGTTGCGGAATTCCTCTAAGCGGTCGGGGCCGAGCTGTTCAACAACCCGAAGGGCTCGCGAGTACCAACTTTGGTAGGTGCTGTAAAAACTTCCCTTTATCGCTTTCCACTTTTCCTTATCTGCGGAAGTGAGCGCTCCACTCCGATCTCGATACTCGTACTGGAGATCACGGGTCATAACTTGCCCTTCTTGCTCAAGACGCTCTAGGTCCTCTCGAAACTTGGTTACTAGGTTCGTCACAGGTCCCTCGGAATGCCGACCATGTAGAGTGCGTATCCACGCGTTTCTTGATTGAATCAGGCCGCCGGGGGTCTCTCCGGCGGCCGGTTTCAGGATATCGCCCGCTACCCCGTGTACATCCACTTGCCGTCATCTTTGGCGAAGCGGAGGGTTTTGCCTTCTTCTTCCGTCTTGCAGGGCTTGATGAACAGCATGGTCTTCACTTTGGCAGGTTAGTGACGTTCTTGGTGCAGGTAAGACGCCGGCGCTGCTGTTGCCGGCAGGATGCCTGCCCCACTTAGAACATCCCCACAATCTCGCCCTTTTCGTTGATGTCGATGTTCTGGCCGCCGGGGTTCTTGCCCAGGCCGGGCATGGTCATCATGTCGCCGCAGATCAGGTACACAAAGCCCGCCCCGGCGCTCAACCGCGCGTCCTTGATCGGCAGGGTCCAGCCCTCGGGCGCGCCCAGCAGCTTGGGGTCGTGTGAAAACGAGTACTGCGTTTTGGCCATGCACACGCTGAGCTTGCCAAAGCCTGCTTCCTCGAACTGTTTGACGCGCTTGCTGGCTTCCGGCGCCCAGTCCACGCCGGCCGCCCCGTAGATCTTTGTCGCCACGGCCTCGACCTTCTTCTTGATCGGGGCGTCGCTGTCGTAGGTCAGTTTGAAACTGCGGGGTTCCTCACAGGCCTTGACCAGCGCCTTGGCGAACTCGGCCCCGCCTTGCCCGCCCTTGGCGAATACTTCACTGATGACGCAATCGCTGGCCCCGGCCTCGCGCGCGGCCTTCTTGACCATTTCGATTTCGGCCGGTGATTCGGTGCCAAAGCTGTTGATGCCGACCACTACTGGCAGGCCAAAAGCCTTCATGTTCTTGATGTGGCGCGTCAGGTTCGGCATGCCCGCGCGCAGGGCGTCCAAGTCTTCTTTGACCAGCCCGTCGGGCAGGGGCTTGCCGGCCACGACCTTGAACTTGCCGCTGTTGGATTTCAGGGCGCGCACGGTGGCGACCAGGCCCACGGCGTCAGGCACCAGGCCGCTCTGGCGGCACTTGATGTTCATGAACTTTTCGGCGCCCATGTCGGCACCGAAGCCGGATTCCGTGACCACGTAATCGGCCACCTTGAGCGCCACACGGTCGGCCACGACGCTGCTGTTGCCGTGGGCGATGTTCGCGAACGGCCCGCAGTGCACAAACGCAAGGCTGCCGCCGATCGTCTGCAGAATGTTGGGTTTCACGGCGTCGCGCAGAATCGCGGTCATGGCACCGGCGACCTTGATGTCTTCGGCGGTGACGGCTTTGCCGTCGCGATTGAAGCCCACGACCATGCGGCCAAGGCGGGCGCGCAGGTCCTTGAGATTTTCGGCCAGGGCGAGAATCGCCATGACTTCGCTGGCCACTGCGATGTCAAAGCCGGTTTCGCGCGGGATGCCGTTGTCGCGCAGGCCGGTGATGATGTTTCTCAGGTCGCGGTCGTTGATGTCCATTCCGCGGCGCAGGTTGATGGTGTCAACGTCGATGCCCAGTTCGTTGCCGTTGAACAGGTGGTTATCCAGAAACGCGCAGGCCAGGTTGTTGGCGGCCTGCACGGCATGGATGTCGCCGGTCAGGTGAATGTTCAGGTCTTCGGGCGGAATGACTTGCGCCTGCCCGCCGCCGGCAGCGCCGCCTTTGATTCCGAACACCGGGCCCAGCGAGGCCTGCCGGATGACGCAAGCGGCCTTCTTGCCGATGTGCGTTAAACCCATGGTGACGCCGATGGTGTTAGTGGTTTTGCCTTCGCCCAGCGGCGTGGGGGAAATCGCGGTGATGTCGATGTACTTGCCGTTGGGGCGTGATTGCAGGCGGTCAATGATGCTGAGTTTGACCTTGGCCTTTACGTCGCCATAGAGCTCAAGTTCGTCGCGGTTGATGCCGTAACGCTTGGCGATGTTTTCGATTGGTTCCAGTTTGGCGGCGCGTGCGATTTCCTGGTCCGGCTTCATGGCGGGCTCCGTGGCGGTGTTTAAGTTGGGCCGGGGATTCTATGCCTGCGGCCGGGTGTTGTCCAAGCCCGCCAGCGCGCAACGTGCCAGGGGACAGTTTGACGGCCGGGGCGGCAGGTTCCGTCGTGGTCGCGTCACCATGCATGAGTGCCGACAGCAGCGCGGGCGCAATCTGTGTGGCTGCCAATGCGGCCTGCACCGGCCCCGGCGGTTGCGGCTGCGGGGGCGGGTCCAACGCCGATACCAAGCTGGAAGAGATCCTGTGGATGTTCGACGACGATCTTGAAATGTTGGTGTTCAGCGGGCGCATGCAGTACATTTATGGCATGGGCCTTGCCTCCCCAGGCTCGACCAACACACCGCACCCCGATACCGCGGGCATGGCCAGCCTTGGCGGCGGCGTGGGCGGCATGATTGTGGCCGAATACCGCTTTTGCGTGGTCGGCGAGTTCGCCGGCCACCTGTGGAACTATGAAAACCAGCACGGGTCGCTGATCGGCCAGTGCGATGTCAACGGCGACCGCACCGTCGAGTTCGACTACAGCGACTACGGCCTTACCCTGGAACGGCCGATCCTGATTGACGGCCGCACCGGCAACATCAGCAGCATCGCCCACGACGGCATGCTGAACATCACCAGTGTCACCTTCACCAACGGCCTGCCTTCGGCCCCGATCCTTGGCGCCGAGGTCCGGGTAGCAAGGCCGGGGGCTTCCGCCGACCGCCTGCTTTTTGCCACGGTGGCGGGTACAGCCGGCGGCACGACGATTGTGTTCCCGGATGCGGGGGCGGTGATTTACGACGCGATCAACGGCACGGGTTATGGCCTGATGGTGCTGCCGTTCTATGCGGGCTATTGGGGCGGGGTCTGGTCTGGTGCCAGCTATAGCTCCGGCACGGGCCTCACCACGTTCACGGGCGAGTTCGGCACGCCTGTGGGTGGCGGGGCGCTGGGCGACAGTGTCAAACCGGGCATGGTGGTGATCCCTGACCTGCACAAGGCCGTGCCCCTGCACATCGAAAGCGTGAACATTGATCTTCTGGGCAACGATACGTTGACGGTCAAGGGCGACGCCACGGGGTTAGGCGGCAACGGCACGCGTTTCCGCATCCACCAGCATGCGCCCTACAAATACGACCTGACCGACGAAGTCAAACGCAACAACCCCTGCGACCTCGGCAGCCGCTATCTATGGAGCAACTACCGCCGCATCCCCTGGACCTGGAGCCGCGCCGGCGAAGACCCCTACCTGGCCTGGAACCGCGTGTATCTGGCCGAGATCGGGCGATGGACCAGCGCGGATGCGCTCGCGACGCCGTGGGAGAACAGGTCCAGCTACTGCGACGCACAACCCATGTCTCATTCTGACCCTACAGGCCTCCTCAAGGAATCATACCGGGAACCCAATGGGACGCTGAACTTCGATACCGAATACGAGGGGTGCGGTCCTCAGCAGCGCAGAATCTTGCAGGATCGCCTTTCGGTAGTCGGAAGACTTACGCTTTGGCTTGCTGGTGCAGTCGAGTCAGCGACAACGGCAGCATCCCGTGAGTATGAAAAGAAGAGTGCAACTGCTAAAGAGGACGGTGAGTTTTGGCGGGGGAAGATAAAGCAGTGGTTCAAAACGGGCGATATCGAGAAGGAATACAAGGAGATACGCGACAATCTAAATGAACTCAAAGAAGTATTTTTTAAGAACCCACCCACAAAGTCGATTTCAATCTCCTGCCACAATGCCTGCTGCGACTACGTGGCACAGGTGAGGGGGATCGTTGGCTTGGCCAACACCATTCACTTGTGTTGGAGGAAATTCGAGAAGTTGAACGTGCAAGATCAGGCCATGGCGCTGTTTCACGAGCTGTCCCATTCCTTTGCAGGGACAAGAGACCATTACTACTGGGCCGAGACGATGAAGTGGTGGCATTCCGACATGAATGATTGGAATGGCACAAAGGTAGACGACAAGGACCTGGACTCCGCCAAGCTTCGGAACAACGCGGCAACGTACGAGTACCTATTCAAAGAAATGTGGGACAAGCACTACGACTCATCGGGCAGGCCGCTGCCAAAGCCTCCGATTGCCCCAAGATAGATGCCGCTCGTTGCCAGACTTGCCGCAATTCCAAGAAATGAGGTGCGACCTAATGACACGTTTAGCATCCATAGCACTGCATATCTGCATTATGGTTGGAGTCGGACTCTTGTCGAGCTGCAGCGACAACTACCCGGATCCGACTAAGGCAGAGGTTGCACAAGTGTTAGGCAAGATAGAGAGCAAGCTTGAGGCCAAGTTTCCAACGGGATCGACGAAGGCGCCAATCGTGACGACGTCTGATGTTGCGGACTGCTTTGATGGTGCTTCTCGAGTAAGGCTTTCGGACCTATCGATATACTCGTCAAGCGACGGATCGTTGCTGTTTGTTGTCATATATGGAGGAGGTGCAGATTGTTCCATGCTGCGCTTTGCTATCACACAAACACCAAGGGTAAGCGTACAACACATGACCACAATTAGGGAGAGATAAGGCAGCCCTGTCAGAGGAGGCGACTACTTTTGTGGTGTGGTGCGCAAAGACAGGTACATCTGCCGGAGGAAGCAATGTGAGAGTAAGCGCCAGCCTTGGCGGCGGCGTGGGCGGCATGATTGTGGCCGAATACCGCCTTTGCGTGGTCGGCGAGTTCGCCGGCCACCTGTGGAACTATGAAAACCAGCACGGGTCGCTGATCGGCCAGTGCGATGTCAACGGCGACCGCACCGTCGAGTTCGACTACAGCGACTACGGCCTTACCCTGGAACGGCCGATCCTGATTGACGGCCGCACCGGCAACATCAGCGGCATCGCCCACGACGGCATGCTGAACATCACCAGTGTCACCTTTACCAACAGCCTGCCTGCGGCCACGATCCTTGGCGCCGAGGTGCGGGTTGCAAGGCCGGGGGCCTCCGCCGACCGCCTGCTGTTTGCCACGGTGGCAGGCACGGCAGGTGGCACGACGATTGTGTTCCCGGATGCGGGGGCGGTGATTTACAACGCGATCAATGGCACGGGTTATGGGTTGACGGTACTGCCGTTCTATGCGGGCTATTGGGGCGGGGTCTGGTCTGGTGCCAGCTATAGCTCGGGCACGGACCTCACAACATTCACTGGCGAGTTCGGCACGCCCGTGGGCGGCGGGGCACTGGGCGACAGTGTCAAACCGGGCATGGTGGTGATTCCCGACCTGCACAAGGCCGTGCCCCTGCACTTTGAAAGCGTAAGCATCAACCTGTTGGGCAGCGACACATTGACCGTCAAGGGCGACGCCACAGGCCTGGGCGGCAACGGCACGCGCTTTTCGCACCATCGCGGCGTGTAAGACACAGGTCAATTGAACGACGCTGTGGCTGCCGCCCAATGCATCGGGACCAGTCAGCGTCCCCAATTCAATTCGCAGTCCTGCCGCGTGCCGCACTTCGTTACATGGCCGTTACCCACGGCAGGCCTTGCGCGGGGTATGCATTGGTGGGGGCTCACCCCCAGACGGAGACCCGCCATGATGAAACTGAGCATGTTTGCGCCAGCCCTGCTGATGATCGGCTGTGTTGCCTGCACCGGCACCAACCCTGGGCCGATAATCGAACTGCCGGCACCCGGCGGCGCGGTTGTAGCTGTCACCGAGGTCGCCCCGGCGTCGCGGCACTTTGCCGATGCCACGACCGCGGCAGTCGCCGCTGCGTCGCCCGACAAAGCCGTGGCCGATGCCGCGATAGCGTACCTGCGCGACCGGGGCCCGGCTGGCCTGGCGGCCATGCAGCAGGTTCATGGCGCGGAAGTTGCTTTCCGGCTTGGCGAGGCCGAGGCCGGCAGCGCGCCGGACACCGAGACAAGCGACCGCGTGCTGCGCGCGTTTGACAGGATCAGCGGCCAGCACGACGGCTGGGCCAGCGGCCTGTTCTGGCACAGGGATGCCGAATCCGCCCGGGCCGAAGCCCGCGCCCGGGGGCTGCCGATTCTCAACCTGTGGCTGCTGGGCACGCTGGACGACGAGTTCTGTTGAGCCAACGGGCGCTACATGCGTACCGTGCTGTACGCAAACAAAGAAGTGTCGGCCTGGCTGGGCGCAAACTTTGTGATGCAGTGGACCAGCGAACGCCCGGTCCCGAAGATCACCATCGACTTCGGCGACGGCCGCAAGCTTGAACGAACCCTTACCGGCAACTCGGTGCACTACGTGCTGGATGCCGACGGCAACCCGCTGGACGCCCTGCCCGGCCTGTACGCGCCAGGCCCCTTCAAGGCGGCACTGGAACGTGCCCGGTTGCTGCACGCTGAGGTGCAGGACAAGCCCGGGCACGAACGCGACAGGCTGGTGGCACTGTTTCACTATGCCCGGGCAGCTGCGCTGCAGGGGCGTTTTGCGGACGCTGTTGCGCGGGCCGGCGGTGAAGCGAAATCGCCTGAGCCCGACACCGAGAAAGTGACGCGCTTGAATGCCGGTGACCCCGACTTCCTGGGCAGGGTGGATCACGAGTTCGCGTCGAGAGCCATTCATCGGTCGCTATCCAAGGCAGGAGTCGAGTTGCCGATCCTGCTCGCGGCGACGGGCTATGACAGCGCCGCACTGGAAGCCATCAGCACCGAAATGTGGCGGACGATTGCCGCGACCGAGCTGCCCGACCCGGGCCTGGATTCACGCAGCCTGGCGTTGATGGCCCGCGAGGCCGGGGCCACCGGCCTGCGCGCCGATGCCTTGGCAAGGGTCCGCCGGGCGACTAACCCCTTTGCCGCCGAGAAGGCCGTAAGGGTGGCGGTGGGCAAGATGATGATGGGCGAAGGCCGCATGCTGAACCTGCTGAATGAAAGTGAGAACGCGCTTGCCCGAATGGCCCAGAAGTTTGAAGAGACGCTGGCGATCGACTCACTGCGCAACGACTACCAGTTCCACAGCCGGATCCACCAGTGGTTCGCCATGGGTGAGGTAAAGGACTTGGAGGAACTGAATGAGCGCGTGTATCGCGAAGTGTTCCTGACCCCGCGCAGCGACAAGTGGCTGGGTCTTGCCGACCCGGAGTCGTTTGTCGGCATCGGCGGCTGAATCCGGCGGAGGCATTACGGGCCACGGGCGCGAACCCGTGGCCCGGTTGCGTTCAGGCCGGAATCAGCGCGCGAAACGACGCGTAGCCGGCATCGGCGGATTCACGCAGAAAGCGCAGTGCGCCGCCTGTGTCACCCGTGCCCGCGGCCAGCAGGTTTCGGGCGTGCAATGCGCGCAGGTCCAGCGTGATTGTGCGGTCGGCCGGCACGGCATCCATCGCGCGCTGGGCCTCGGCAAGGCACCGGGCGAGTTCGCGCTTGTCGGCGGCCAGCCGGGCGACCTGCGCGCGGTGGACGGCGACCACAACGTCGCGCAACTGCGGCGAGTTCACCCGCGGCGGGCTTTCAGCAACCAGCTTCTCGGCCCGGGCCAATGCGCCCTTGCGACGGCCGGCCAGCAAGTCGGCCAGCAGCACGGTGCGTCGCGAATCGTATTCATCGGGCGGAACCTGCACCATGCCGCCGCCAAGGTGGCTGCGGGCCAGTTCCGCCAGTTCGGGGGCGTCCTCAACCAGGCCTGCATGGCGCATCAGCACCCGCACCCCGCCGCGCGACAACAGCGGGGATTTGCGCATCGCCGTCAACGTGGTCAGCCCGCCCAGCAGCTCCGCGCGATAGCGCATAATGGCGGCAAAGCCCTGCGAGGTTTCGGGCAGGCGCTGCAGCGCCCGCAGCACACGGGCCAGGCCTGCAATCAGGTCGCCAAGTTCAAACTGGAACGAGCCCGCGATGACTTCAAGCTCGAGGTACGACGTTGACTGCCGGGTGTCGTCGCGCGCCAGTTGCAGGGCGGCCTCGCAGATGCGCAGACCGTCCACAAACCGGCCGCTGTCGCGCAGTGCGAGGGCGAAGTTGCCGGCTTCCTCCACCGCCAGTGTGTCCTTCAGCCCGCCGTCGCGCAGTTTGCGCGCGAACATGCGAAAGTGAATCTCCATGGCGGCGTCCACGCGCCCGTGAAGGTGTTCAAACATGGCCAGCAGCGAGTCAAGCTCGGACAGCAGATCGTCGGCATCGCAGAAGCGGCTGACCTGCAGCGCGGCCTTGCGGATCGATGCCGCGCGCTGAAGTTCCATGCGGCCCTGGTGCGCGCGCATGCGTCCGAGCAGTTCACGCAGAATCGGGCGGCTCTGGGCGTTGATTTTTTCGCGCAGGCGCTCGTAGGTGTCCATGGCCTCGCCCAGGGCGCGCAGTGTCCTGTCTTCGGTTTTCTGTCCCAGGGCACCCAGCCGCATGCGCGAGACGGCGTTCATGGCCTCTACCAGTTCCAGCAGGTTGCCACCCAGCTTTGCGGTGCCCGGTTCGACTTCGCTCAGCATCGCGCCGCCGGCCCCGGCCAGCAGCCAGGCCGGGTTAGTCTCAAAGGCGTCCACCAGCGCGCTGAGAAACTCGGCGGGTATCTTTCCTTCATGCGCGTAACGGTGAACGTTGGTCAGTGGCGTGCCGGTGCGACGGGCGATTTCGGACAGGCCCCAGCGGGCCTTGAGCTCGTTCAGGCGCGCGCGGATTTCGGCCTGGTAGTCTTCGGCGGCTCGGGCTTTCCGGTTTTCCATGGGTGAGGCCTGGGGTTTCGGTTTTCGGAATGACAAGTGCTGGCAATCTTAGGTTAGTACTTCCGAAAGCGGTACTGTGGTGCGCACAGGAGGAGAATCATGCGCACCACGATCATCATGCTGCTGGCTTGTGCGGGCACACTGCTGGCGGCGCAGGACTACGGCGACGCCCCGCACCCGTACCCGCAAAAGACGGCATGGTCCGCCACAACCTCAGAGATCATCCTGGGCAGTGTGGTCAGCAGCGACACCCAGAATCCCGTGCCCGGCGGCTGGAACGCCGACAATGACGACGGCGTTGTCGGTTCACCCCTGTGGAACCCGGTTGCCGACGACAACCAGCTGACCGTGCGCGTGGGCGGCGGAAACACCGGATACCTGACACTGTGGGTTGACGCCAACGATGACGGAACCTGGGACGTCTCCGAACGCTATCGTTACACCACCATCCATGTTGCGCCCAACGCCGACTACACCTTCACCGGCATCCGCCTGCAAAGGCCGCAGGGCTTCTCACGCAACGGCGCGAACAAAGTGGCGGTGCGCATTGAGGTGCAGGAGAACTTCGGCGGCCCGCCCAACCTCAGCCCGACCGGCGCTTTCTACTTCGGCGAGATAGAAGACTGGCTGATTGATTGCACCGCCCCTGCCTTCACCGTGCACACTCTGGCGCTGCGTGAGGCCGTAGAGGGTCGCCCCATCCATGCGCCGATCAGCGCTGCCTCGGGCGTGCCTCCGTACACCTGGCAGCTTGTCAGCGGAAGTGTTCCGGCAGGCCTGACACTGGTGCAAAGCGGCAACCAGTTCCTGCTGTCGGGGACACCCGGCGCCGGCACAGGCTCGGGCTCGCCCCTGTATTCGCTGCAGGTGCAGGTGACCGACGCGACGGCGCAGGTCGCGCAGCGCACGCTGCAGCTGCGAGTACTGGCTGCACCGGTGGCCGCCCCCTTCATGGACGACTTTTCCACCAACCGGGGCTGGGTGCTGGGAAACACCTGGTCGCGCGCCGCGGCAGTTGCCTACCTGGGGCTGGGCGTGGATTACCTCGGCGAAACCTGCACCGAGCCCGCAACAGACGCCACGCCCACAAGCACGGACAACATGATCCTGGCCGACAGCCTTGGCGGGCCTTTCACCATGAACCAGTTGGTGCCCAAGACGCTGTGGGCGACCTCGCCGATTGTTGACTGCAGCGCATTGGCCAGTGTGCAGCTTCGTTTCAAGCGCTGGGCCAGCACCCAGATTGGCGACTACACCGACGGTACGGATCGGCTTGTCATTGAGGCCAGCAACGACGGCCTGACCTGGACCAATGTGTGGAAGTCCAGCAGCGAGGCTGCCAGCGGGGCGCTTGTTGACATGGCCTGGACGTTGCGCGTGTTTGACATTTCTGCCGTAGCGGCCGGCCAGCCCCGTGTTCAGGTGCGCTTCGGCGTGGGGCCCAGCATCGACAAGACATTGGCCAACCCCTACATCGCCACAGTGCCGGATGACTTTGCCGGCTGGTGCATAGACGACCTGAGCATCGCCGCGCCACCATTGGACGCGCTTCAAGTTTCGGGCTTCACCCTGCAGTCGCCCATGCAGTTCCAGCACCCGGACAACCAGCAGACCTACCCCGTAGGCATGCGCAGCTATCCGCACCTCTTTACGGCGCTGGCCAGCAACCCGACATCACAGGCAGTGCTGCTGGACAGCTGTGAAGTGGGCATCACCTGGCCGCAACAGCCCGGGCATTCGCACTCCGCGACCATTGCCTTTCACAACGGGCACCAAAGCTGGTACGACGCCGGCACATGGACACTCAACGCGCCGGTTACCCTGGCTGCAGGCCAGAGTGGTGTCACCGTCATGGGCACATTGCAGTGCAACGGCCTGCTGCCACACCTGGCCTATCAGGTAATGCGCTGCCGTCTGTACCTGCGTGGCACCGTGATTGCAACCGGCGAGCCCTTTGAAAGCACCGCCGTGATGGAATGTGTGTTCGATGACAGCCCGTCTGGCCTGCACGTCCGCGAGGCCAACCCGGGCTCCGCGCCCGGTGCTGAAATCCTGTGGGGCGAAACTGCCAGCGGCCTGCGCAACTTCGGCAGCGTACCGGCCACTGTCCCGGCCACGCCGGGCAACTGGATCAACATCATCTGCCAGACTAACAGCAGCAACGTGTTCACCGTGCAGCCGCCGGTGCTGACCGGGCCGGATGCAGGGCAGTTCGAGATTTACTCGCCTATCCCCTGGGTCGACACGCCGGTGCAAGGCCTGAACAACGTCTGGTTCAGTGTGCGCTTTCGGCCCACCAGCCTTGGCGCCAAGTCGGCCTGGGTGGAGTTTAGCCACACAGCGATCAACGCGCCGACGCCCTTCCGGTTTGAAGTGATCGGCACCGGTGTGGGAACCGCCCCGATCGTAGAAGTTCGCGAGCAACAGACTGGCGGACTGGTGGGCAACGGTGCCACGGCTTTCGGCCAGCGCGATTTCGGGCAGGTGGATATCAGTTCCTGGCCAACTTCGCCGCGGCATTTCATTGTCAACAACGTCGGTTCGATGGCGCTGACCCTTGGAACCCCGGTGCTGACCGGCCCCGGTGCCGGCGCGTTCGTGCTGGATCTCTCGCAGTTCAGCACCAGCATCGCGCCCGGGGCACATGCCACCATTGGCGTCAGCTTCAACCCGGCGGCGCTGGGTCACTTCAGCGCATGGGTGGAGTTCACCCACAACGATACCGGCACCGCCAACCCGTTCACATTTGAGGTCAAGGGCCAGGGCGTGATCACCGCGCCCACCATCGAAGTTCGCCTGGGTGGGCAATTCGGGCCGATTGTCGTGCCGGGCACGCCGGCCGGCGGGCTGACACAGTTTGGCGCGCTTCAGGTGGGTGGCGGGCCATCGGGTGCTCTCACGATCTACATCCGCAACCTGGGCGTGAATGCCCTGCAGGTGGACGCGGCGATGCTGACCGGAACACACGCGGCGGACTTCATCCTGACGGCGCCCGCGCTTCCGGCCACACTGGCTAACGGCCAGTCCGTCACCTTTGACATTGCCTTTGAGCCCCGGGCCAAGGGCCCCAAATCGGCCACCATTGAGTTCAACCACAACGATTCGGCCGTGGCCGCACCCTTCAGCATTGCCGTGGCGGGCTTCGGCACGGACGCCCAGGGCGTCACGCTGATGACGGGCGGCGTACTGGTGCCCGGCCGACTGGGCAGCAGCTACACGATGCAGTTCACGGCGGTGGGGGGCACGCAGCCTTACATGTGGGCGGTGGCTTCGGGTGTGCTGCCTGCAGGGATGGTGCTTGGATCGGACGGCAAACTCTCGGGCACGCCGACGGGCAGCTTCGGCATCTTCCACTTTCGTGTGAAGGTGATCGACGACCTGCAGGGTGAAGACGAACGCCAGTTCGAACTCGCCATCCAGCCCGCGCCGGGAACCACCTCATCCGGCGGCAGCGCAGGCGGGGGCGGCTGCGTGGCCGGGGCATCCGGCGGCCTTGCCGCGCTGGCCTTGCTGCTGGCCGCCGCGGCCGTGCGCCGCCGCAGATCAGCATGAGTTCCCCCGTTGTGCGGCGCGGGACTCTCCTCCGCCGTGACGCGCAGCGAAGGCAGGGCCGGGTGCCGCACACCCGGCCCTTTGCTTTGCGCGGGAGATGCCGAGCCTGGGGTCTGCTATCATGCCGCCATGCGTACCATCCTGCTTGTGGCCACCCTGCTGGCCTGCGGCCTGAACGCCGCCGAACTTTTTGTCGCCACCACCGGCGACGACGCCGCCATGGGCAGCAAGGATGCCCCGCTGGCCTCGCTGACCAGGGCCCTGGCGCTGGCCAAGGCGGGCGACACCATCACCCTGCGCGCGGGCACCTATGCCGGCGGCCAGACGATCAGCCTGCCCGACATCACCGTGCAGTCGTTTGCAGGGGAGACCGCCACGGTCAAGGTGCCCAACGATGTCGAACGCCAGGGCAACTGCCTGTGGGCCACGGCCAACGATGTGGCCTTCAAGCGTTTGGACATCGAGGGCGGCTTTTACTACGTGCTAAAATTCGAACTGGGCGTGGTGGGGGGCTTGGTTGAAGATTGCCGCGTGCACGGCAGCGGGCGCGACTGCATCAAGATCGCCGGGGCCGACAGAATCACCATCCGGCGCTGCGAAATCTATGACAGCGGTCTGCGCGATAGCTCCAACGCCGAGGGCATTGATAACGTCAATGGCGACTACATGCTGGTTCAGGATTGTTACATCCACGACATTGCCACCTGCGGGGTGTACCCCAAGGGCGGCAGCATCGGCAGCATCATTGAGCGCTGCTTCATCACCCGCTGCAACGCCGCGGGCATCAGCATGGCCCAATCCAGCGGCCTGCAGTTCTACGACAAGCAGGCCAACCCCGAATTTTACTCGTGCCGCGACTGCATCGCCCGCAACAACATTATTGTCGATATCAAGGGCAGCGGCATTGACCTCGAGGCCGCCCTGCGCCCCAAGGTCTACAACAATACGCTGGTGAATGTCGCCCAGACTATGCGCGCGGGCATTCGCATCTGTGGCAACAACAAGGGCGGCGACGCAGGCCTGGTCAAGGTGAAGGACGCTGACATCCGCAACAACATCATCGTGATCAGCGCCGAGTCACGCCGCCCGGCCATCGCCATGCACAAGGACAGCCACGAGGGCACTCTCACACTCAGCAATAACCACTATCACAAGGTTGGCGGCAAACCCCTGTTCTGGTGGGAGCCCGACAACGCTTACAACCTGGACCTCGATGGCTGGCAGAAGGCCAGCGGCGAGAAAGAAGCCACCCAGGGCGACCCCGGCCTGGACGAAACCTGGCACCTCAAGAAGGACAGCCCCTGCATCGGCAAGGCCGCAAATCTCGCGCCGACCGAGAAGGAAGCCAAAGACAAGCCGGCCACAGGCAAACGCAACCCCGAGGCCAAGGCCGAGGCCAGGCCAACCGCACCCGAGTTCGCAGAAGACTACGACGGCAACCAGCGCCCCGGCCAAAAGGACCGCAAACCCTGGGACCAGGGCGCCGACCAAACCGGCGCAGACCCCCTACCCACCCCACCCAGAAAAGAAACCCCAGGCACCGGGGCCAGAGCCGACCAAAGGAGCGCGAAGCGTTAGCGAGCCACCGATTGACTCCGGATCAACCTCTGCTTTCGGCGTGAGCCACGTGATATCTTCCGGCTATGCAGACCATTCCAATCATCGATCTGTTTGCGGGACCCGGGGGTCTGGGTGAGGGCTTTTCGGCATATGAGCCTGAGGTTGCTCAGGCTGGCCGCGTCTTTCGTATTGCCCTGTCCATTGAGAAGGACAAGCACGCCCACGACACTCTGCTACTGCGTACGTTCTTCCGTCAGTTCCCCAAAGGAGAGGTGCCCGAAAGTTACTACCAGTACCTAAAGGGCAGGGTTACTCGCGAATCACTCTTCAAGGCCCATGTGACAGAAGCGGACGCAGCAGCCAAAGTGGCGTGGCTGGCCACCTTGGGCAAGATTCGGAAAGACAAATTGAAGTCACGCATCACCGAGGCACTCGGCGGAGCCCGCTTTTGGGTACTTATCGGCGGCCCGCCTTGCCAGGCCTATTCCTTGATAGGACGCGCGCGGACTGGCGAGGATAACGAGAAGGACTCGCGTCATGTTCTGTATCGCCACTACCTGCGTATCATCGCCGAACACGAGCCCCCGGTGTTCGTCATGGAGAATGTTCGCGGCCTCTTGTCCGCCAAGCGGAAGGGCCAGGACATTTTCAAGCGAATGCGGTCCGACCTTGAACAACCCGCGAAGGCACTGGGGATGGGCAATGGTGCAGGATACACGTTGCACGGCCTTGCCCCAGGCACTGGAAGCGCAGTTGAGGCAAACGACGGCTTCATCCTGCGGAGTGAACGCCTCGGTATTCCCCAGGCCCGTCACAGAGTAATCATCGTTGGAGTCCGCAACGACTCAGGGCTCAGGCCAGAGCGATTGAGCCCTGTGACCGATACCCCTGATGTTTTTGACGTCCACTTCGGCCTGCCAGCGCTCCGCAGTAAGCTCAGCCGCGAGGTGGACTCGACGGAGGCGTGGCGGTCCGCCATCCAAGAGTTCGCCAGTGACAAATGGCTGGGCATGATTGCAGACGACAAGTGTCGGGAGTCCATCCGGCGCGCTGCGGGCAGCCTGACACACGGCCACAGTATCGGGGGGCCCGTGACCTCCCCACCATTGAAGCTGGCAGCATGGTTGACCGACCCCAAGCTGACGGAGGCATGCAATCATGAAGCTCGTGGGCACATGCGCCAAGATCTTTGGCGGTACATGTTCGCAGCCTGCTTCGCACAAGTACATGGGCGCACACCCAGCCTGAACGACTTTCCGGACTTTCTAATGCCCAAGCACAAAAACGTAGCACAGTCCGAGGATCGCCCGTTCAACGATCGGTTTCGAGTGCAATGTCCGCGCTCGCCAGCTACTACGGTAACAGCCCACATTTCCAAAGACGGGCACTACTACATCCACCACGACCCGTCTCAGTGTCGTTCTTGGACGGTGCGCGAAGCGGCCCGTATCCAGACCTTTCCCGACAACTACTTCTTCGAGGGTCCGCGAACAAGCCAGTTCCAGCAGGTGGGCAACGCTGTGCCGCCGCTGCTTGCGCACAAAATCGCCACGTCGGTCTACAAGCTACTGCAGGAGTGGATGCATGGACAAGATCAGCCCCGCACATCGCGCATGGAACATGAGCAGGATTCGCAGTCGTGGCACAGAGCCGGAACGTCAGGTCCGACAGACACTGAGGAAGCTTCACCTGCGCTACCGTTCGCAGCAAAGGCTGCCCGGCACCCCTGATTTCGTCCTGATCGACCACAGAGCGGCGGTATTCGTGCATGGCTGCTTCTGGCACAGGCATCCGCGCTGTAGATTCGCCTACACTCCGAAGTCGCGAGTACAGTTCTGGCGTCAAAAGTTCGAATCCAACGTCCAGCGAGATCGCCGGGCACGGAAGCTGTTGCGCCGAGGCGGGTGGAGGACTATCGTCATATGGGAATGCCAGTTGCGCGACCCTGCACGGGTGATGCGCAGGCTGGCCATCCGAACCAATCGGAGCCCTCGCAATGCCTGAGATGTCCTTGCTCTTGTCCAATCCGCCGAGCACGCCCCGAGCGGCCGCCCGGTGGCTGCGCGAGATCACGCGCAGACTTGGACCTGGCTTCCACCTCGGTGACCGCGCAAACCCCTATGCGGCTGACGACTCATGGGCAGCGGAAGCATTGAAGGAGGGCCTAGATTCCTGCGCCGCGTTGCTCGACGCGTGCGGACGTGACCCCTGCAAGATCGCGATCAAGGTGCAACGCCGCCTCCTTGACTTCCCAGAGTCGTAAGTTCTGTCGGGACCGAAGCAGAAAGGGAGTTCTCTGATTCGACAAGGATGATAGCGCATGAGCAAGGCAGTCTGGACATTCGTCAGCCCACAGAAGGCAGACCCGAACGTCGACCCAGTCCAAGAAGAGTTCTTCGACCAAGAGGACATCCGTTCGAATGCGGATGCGCTGGTTCGGGAGAGCATTCAAAATTCGCTGGACGCACGTGCGGGAAGCGCACCCGTTCGCGTTCGGTTCACTTTCGCACCGTCTGAGCGCGGGATCATGCCGGGAGTCCGCGACTGGTATCTCGCCGGATTCCTGGATCACCTCCGAGCGGCTGTCGACTCGCCGGCCAACCTGCCCGATCTAGACAAGCCTATCCCGTTCCTGCTGATTGAGGACTTCGGCACAAGGGGGCTCGGCGGGGACCCCGGACAGACCCACGACGTCGTCATGGGCCACACTTCCGAGTCAAAAGACCCGCATGCGTTCTATTACTTCTGGCGCAACATCGGTCGCGGAAATAAGGCTGGATCGGATCGCGGCCGGTGGGGCTTGGGTAAAATTGTGTTTCCGGCGGCTAGCCGTTGTCGCTGTTTTTTTGGGCTCACAATACGTGCCACCGACCAGCGGTGTATGCTGATGGGCCAAGCGGTGCTCAAGACCCATCAGCTAGTTCCTGGCGGGTTACGCTTCAACCCGTACGCCTATTTTGGCATCAGAGACGCTGACAACTTCACGATGCCCGTCGAGGATGCACCCTCCCTGCAAGCGTTTCGCAAGCACTTCGCGCTGGCGCGTGGCGGCGAGCCGGGTCTGTCGATCGTCATCCCTCACCCCGCGCAAGACATTACCGTCGCAGATATCAGGATGTCGGTCCTTCACCACTATTTCTGGCCGATTTTGGCAGGTGACTTGATAGTTGAAGTTGGTGACGGCGTATCCAGTAGCACGCTGAATGCATCTACCTTGGGCCAAGTGGTAAAGACCCACGATCCTTCAATCCATGGTTTGGTTGAGCTGGCCCGTTGGGCGCTCGATCCCGCGACCAAACCTATCGACTTATTACTGCCAAATGCGCACCCGAAGTGGGAGCGGGAGAGTGTGGATGTTGCCGCACTTCAAAGCTTGATTGCTCAGTACAACCAAATGCGGCCTATTGCGGTGCGCGTTCCGGTCACAGTACGGAAGAGCACTTCCACTGCCGTCGACGCCAATTCGTACTTTGACGTGTTCCTTGAGCGACTTGAAGGGTCGGTGGAGCCTGAGCAGGCGTTCGTTCGTCACGGCATGACGGTGTCAGGGGTCACATCCATCCGCCAAGGCGGTGTTAGAGGAATCGTAAACATCCAAGATGAACCGCTGGCCGAGTTCCTGGGAGATGCTGAGAACGTCGCCCACACCAAGTGGGAGGAGCGTACTAAGCGCTTCAAAGGCCATTACGATAAGGGGCCACTGCTTCTCAGATTTGTAAAGGGCAGCTTGAAGGGACTGGTTTCGTTGCTGACAGAAGCGCCAGAAGAAGAGCTTGTGGACGCACTTCGTGAGTTCTTTTTCACCAATGTGTCATCTGTTGACGGCGCTAAGAGTGGTCAAGGTGGCAAGGGTAAGGCCGCCAGAGCGGGCCCCCCTGCGCTTCCAGGAGATATACCAGCAAAAACGCCGAGAGGCTTCACCCTCTCACAAGTCGCTGGGGGTTTCTCGATACTCGGTCGTGCAGATGCGCCATTGCCAACGGCACTTGAGTTCGAAGTCGCGTACGCGCGCCGGAAGAACCCCTTTGGAGCGTACTCGCCGATGGACTTCGACCTCACTGGCGAGGGGTTCGTAGTTACAGTAAGTAATGCACGAGTCCAGTACCCTTCGCCCAACCGCGTGCGGGTTATCCCTAGCGCATTGGACTTCAGCGTTCGAGTTGCGGGGTTTGACATCAATCGCGATATCATCGTTCGCGAGCGCAAGGCCAAGGACTTGGAAGGGGATGTTGGTGAGCAAGTGGAGGATGACGACCAGTGAGACGCCGCTTCAATTTTACTGGCCGAGTTGCGCTCAAGGGCCGCAATGCTTCGGTGCGCTTGACCAAGACACCCGAAGGTCGATTCCAGTTTGATGCATTCCTGGACTTCTCCGACTTGTCTCTGCCGGCCGACGGGAGGGTATTCGTTGAGGCCTACTTTCAAGCGACCCGCAAGCGATTCAGCTTTGGCTTAGTCAGTAAGGTAGCGCCTCCCTCGATGCGGTTCTTGGATGAGTTTGGCGACCCGCAAGCAGTTCTGTTTCGCGTAAAAGTGCTTGGACAGGATGGAAGACCCGTTCTGTTGGCCGACGCGGACCAACTATCCCCCCAAGACGTCGCTGATGACGCATCACGACGAAGCCTCCTGTCCTTTGTTGCGAGCGACTTGGGGGAGACCGCGTGGCGAGTGCAGCTTCGAGAGACCAACTACCCGCTCCTGCACGTGAACAAGGAGTTGCCGGACCCGCTGAATCTGACACAGACCGATCCCCGCTTTCACGCCTTTGTGTTCCCTGCCGTCATTCGGCAGGTACTCCACCACGTGCTGGTCACCGAGAAGTTCGTTTCGGACCCCGACCCCGACCCGGTCGACCGATGGATGAACGAATGGGTGCAGTTCGGCGAGCGGCTGACGAGCACGCAAGCTCCGGAGCAAGTGGACGGCGAGCCGGATGTCGAGGCTTGCAGCATTTGGATTGGCAGTGTCATTGACGCCTTTGCCAGTCAATTGGGTTCCGTAACCAAGGCACGCAAGGCCATGATTGGGGATTGAAATGCCTCAACTCCGCCGTTTCAACCAGCACGGCATGTCTCAATTCAAGCAGTTCTTGGAGGTGTTGAGGGCCGATCCTAAGGTACCCCGCCCCCTAGAACTTCTTGCTGATCCTACAGGAACCGAAGTGGTGACTGACTCGCACCTGCTGGAAGAACGAACATTTGACACCCGCTTCGAGGTCGCCGAGTTCGTGGATGCGATTCTTTCAGCGGCTGGAGTCAAGGCCGCATTCACCGATACTGGGCTGTGGGCATGGCTGGCCTGTTACTTTTTTCCCACACTCTACGCCCCAGATGCCAAAGGCCCCGGCAAGCCCGACTATTGGATACCGGAGCAGAGCTGGAAAGGTTACTACCGCCACCGCATCGCCGGACCGCTTGGCGTATATGTCGCTCACCGGGATCATTTGGCCGACGCGGCGATTTTGCTAAAGACCCCAGCAAGCGTTCATGGTGAATACTCCGAGCAATTGGCTTCCCGTCAGGAACGCGTTACTAGTCGGGCGGTCGTGGGAGTCGCCACGACCTTATACTTCAACAAGGCAAGTGGCACTGTGAAAAAGGGTGGCCAGTCACGAAAGAAGCCGGGAACCTTGCTTCGCTACTTAGGGTTTCTTGACCAGTTGGACTTGACCTACGACCTCTACTCCGTGACCGTGGACGAGTTACTCGCGTTGCTGCCGCCAGAGTTTGACCGGTTCAAGAAGTAGTTGACCTGCGCCATGGGGCTGGCGGCTGGAGCCACCACGACTTCCGCGGCGACAAGTGGACCAACACCACAACGAAGCCAACCGCCGCTATCTGCTGAATGCCTACCGCGTGCTGCTCACGCGCGCACGCCAGGGCATGGTCATCTTTGTGCCGCCCGGCAGCCCAAGCGACCCCACGCGCAACCCGGCTTGGTACGACGCGACGTTTGAGTATCTGCGCAGTGCCGGAATCTCCTTGCTGGCATGAGCGAAACGCCGACCCAGCCCGCCTTGGGTTGCCGCGGACGTAGTTGTATACAAAACTGACCCGCCGACGCGGACACGTCGTGCGCCCTCAACAAGGCCAACTGGACTGTTCCATGACCTGCCGACTCTCTCAAATCGTTGATGGGCCCGAACCCTTGTTTGCGGCTTTCGATTTTCCTGTAGATGCCGAGGCCATCCGAGACTGGCGCCCGCGCTACAACATTGCACCGGGCGGGCAGGCCTTGATCGTTCACGGCGACCCGAAATCCGCCCAGGCCACCATGATGAGCTGGGCCCAAGGCATGGGCCGGCTGCGCCCCTGGGCGCGCGACGACACGTTTGTCAAAGGGCGCTACAAGTCCGCATTGCGCTGCGTCATCCCGGTGCCCGGCTTCTACGACTGGCCAAGCGGAACAAAGAAAGCGTTTTTTGTGCAGCCAACCGACCGCAAGATTCTAGCGTTCGCGGGCATTTATACAGAACACGAGGGATGAGGCACGTTTGCAGTGCTCACCACCGAGCCAAACGCCGACATCAAGCCTCTGCACCATCGCATGGCGATCTACTTGGAACCCGCGGAGTGCCAGTTATGGCTCAACCCCAGCACGCCAACGCCCGAACTGCACAGCCTGATGAAACAGTGGCCGGGAGGACGACTGAACCACCACCAAGTGTCAACGCGAGTACACAACCGCAAGCACGACGACGCGGAGTGCATCAAGCCCCTCGAAAAGAACGCCCGCGACTAGACGCGCGATCACGCACCCAACGCTTGACGAACAACCCCGAACCGGCAAGATAGAAACAACAATCGAGCGGGCGTAGCTCAGCGGTAGAGCTCCTGCTTCCCAAGCAGGTGGTCGAGGGTTCGAACCCCTTCGCCCGCTCCAGAAACCCGCCCCGGAAGCCACTTCCGGGGCGATCTTTTTTTCTCACTCATTCAAGAGCTGCCAGTCAACCCTTCAGTCGACCCTAAAGGCCTATGGGTTGTCCGGCCCTCGATTTGATCAAGTCTGAGGCACCTATCGCAGCGGATATCTGCAGTGAGCGTGGGGTACCAAGTCATTGGTGGCGGCGCCAAGCCAATATTCTCTCCAACTGATCCTGTAGCGCTTGGATACTGAGTGGTTTTGTTTCAGCCTTTGAACGTTGGCGACGGGCTGAATCAGTTTTCGGTCGGCCGCGCTTGGACCTGGACTGTGCCTTGGCGCGCTGTTCTTCGTAGTCTTGGTAGTACTGCTGTTTCTGTGTTTGCCGGTGCAGGTAGGCCTTCTCCAACTCGGCAAGGCGGGCGGGCTCGTCTGTACTATGCAGCCAGTTGGCCAGATCCGGTTGCCGCCCATCCGGCACAACCACAAACAGCCGCCCAGGTCCGACGATCAGCCACGCGTTCTTGCTGTAGGCCTGGGTCATCGGCTCGTCGTGGAAGAACCCGGTTAACATGGCACCGAGTTCCGCAGAAACCGATGGACGGTCCGTGACTGGACGCGACTGCAGATTCAGGCCTCGTCCAATCGGGTACAGATAGCCCTTGAGGCCGGCGTGTCTTGTCGGCACAGCCCGCGAAATCAGCCCCCAGGATGTCACTTCGCCAATACAGCGGGGCGTCTGCCGCAATAGCCGATCAACGTGAGCCAGCAGTCGGGTCAGCTTGGGATCGCAAACTTCATCGCTGCGAGGTCTGTAGACGTCATCTCGCCACACGAAGATTGCCCTGCCCGACCGGGAACCAATCCTGGCGTCGAAGCTCGTGCACCAGGTGCCACTCAGCGCGGATCGCGGGACCGTTGAGGGCAGTGCACGACCTGGCAGGAACACCTTGCGGAGCCACACCGAAAACTGCGACGCAACCGATCCCCGCCGGCGGCCTGCCAGCCTTGCATAGTCCTTCTCGGTACGCCCTGTAGGACCCAGGAACAGTTTCAGCTCACGAACTTCGCCAATCGCCAGGGCGGCCATGCGAGAGAAAACAAACGCGGCGGGTTCGGCCAGCTGCTTCAACTGGCTGTCGGTCAGGTCGTCCCTGCCGGCCAAGTGGGCCAACTTTTTCAGTTCATTCGCCACGCTAAAGGCCCACTTTTGAGGCCTGCATGGTACGGGCGCAGCCGGGGCGGTGTCCACCGCCACTGATTCCGCGAAATTCAGCCCCGTTCAGCTTGAAAAAGTGGCCCTTGGCCACACTTTTGAGTTGGAGCCCTTGCCGTAGAGGAATCACATGGAACTCGCTACAGCCCCTCCTCTTTCAATGGAGGTAGCAAATTCTACCGAATTCCAACAAACCGTCGGTCTGACTGGGCGCGCCCAAGAGGTGCTTGCGGCGTTCCGAGCCTGTCGCGCATTGCTCGATCGCCACGCCTCGCCGGCAGAGGCCAAGCGGAAGGCCCGTGCATTGCGGATGCGTGGTTCCAGATCGTACCAGGGGCTCGGCAGCTGTTCGGATTGCGTTATCCGCGCCACTGATCATGGATTCGAGCCCGAACTCCAGCACTGCAACACCGCAGTGTGTCCGCGCTGTGCCCGCATAAAGGCCAAGTCTGTTGCCCGCAAGTACCGTCCTGCACTGACCGCAGCCATTCAGGACGGCCATCAACTTTCCCGCGTTACCCTGACCCAGATTCGGCACGCCAACGAAACGGCACTGGATGCCTTGCAGCGCCTGCGTGCCTCACTACGCAAGTTCTGGAAACGTCTCGCCGGGAAAAGGCATAACGGCGGTCTTTGCTGTGCTGGCGCCCTGGTTGGCATCGAGATTGGCTGTTCTCGTAACAAGGGCTTCAATGCCCACGTCCATGTCATCTGGGTCGGTGAGACCCCGCAGGAAGCTGCCCTGCTCTCCGTGTGGGCATCTTGCAGCCCCAATGCCACCAGTGTCGATGTCCGCCCATTCGACATGCGCCTGCTGCCCTACGAGACAGATTGCAACCATCGCATGGACGACCTCGTTACGTACCTGATCAAGGGAACGCTTCACGTCGAAGACCACGCTAGCGATGCCGACGTTGACGCCTGGGCAGAGGCGGCCGAAGCGGTCTTTCGCGTCCACAAGCTGACACCCCGCGGAATCCTGCATGGCAGCCATGGCGTGGCCAAGCGCAAGCGCGATGCCGATAGCGAACTAGCTGCGTCTGCAGTCAGCAGTGACGACCTCTCCGGCTTTGAGTGCCCTCCGGAAGCCCAGCTTGAACAGCCCCAACCTGTCGCCCGCCCGGATTGGCTCCCGGCGAATCTGGCCGGCCTCATGTCGCGCCTGGAATCTGGCATCCGCCGGGGGCGAATGGACCCCACGTTTACTGCGCTTGTTGAGGCAGCCCAACAATTGCTGCCCAAGTACCTCAAGATCACGCGCCACGTGTCAGCAGCGGCCGAGCGTCTGCGATACGCAAACCCAGCGGCGCATTCTCTGGCTGCTTCCGCTTCGCCGGTCACGGCGACCTTCCCCGGAGGCTACCAGTGACGGCGATGGGGCACGTCGATCAACCGGCGCCTGCCGTGGTGATGGCCAAGGTTCTTGCGACGTCCGCGGCCTTGGCCGCGGCGTCTGCGGTGTCGCCTTTTGGACCGCTGCCTCTGGCGTTCAAGCTGCTGTGTCTTCTGCTCCAGTCTTTCCCACTGCTTCTCCAAGGCGGCCTCGCGCTCACGCCTTGCCAGGATCTTTGCGGCCTTGACTGCCTGGCGTGCCAGCTCTTCGTCGCGCCGGTCGCGGCTGAAGGCCTGCACCGTCTCGTCGCTGCCGCTAACGAACCACTGGTTCGGCGCAACGGGGATTGGCAGTACTGCCGGGGTCAACACGACGGGTTGCGCCTGCGGGGTCTGCCTTGTCGGCTCGATCTGCTGTGCCTTCTCAGGAGGCTTGGCCTTCTTCTTCCAGAACATGCCCTACCCCCTTTCCCCGGCGCAGCGGTCGGCGTACTCGCAGCCCTGGCATTGCCAGTCACGACGGCGCGGGAACACACCCAAGGCGGTGGCGGCCTCGATCTCTCGCACGGCCTCGATCAACTCGGCGTGGTCGGCCTGGTCGCGCACCACCGGGTAGCGGATGAGCCTTGGCGACTTCGTGCGTGTGACAACCCAGTACTCGAAGTCCGCCGGCTTGCCATAGAGCCCGCGGGCACCGTGCAGGTACACCGTGGGCTGCAGGTCGAAGCGCAGCTTGTCCTCGCCAAAAGCCGTGGCGCTGGTCTTCAGGTCCACGACGAGAACGCTGCCGCTTTGTTCCAGGACCAGGTCCAGTACGCCCTCGATCAACCGGCCCGGTTCCAGTTCGACCTCAAAGGCCCGTTCGACATCCAGCACGTGGATGTCCCTTGGAACCTCGGCCAGGAAGGTACCCAGCATCTCGTGGCCCTTGTTGTGCAGCTCTTCCCGGGTGGACTTGCCAAAGTCGACGGGGCAGCCGGCCTGCTGCTGAAACTCGATGCTGTCGACCAGTGCACGGTCAAAGGCCGCGAAGACCTCGTCGGTCAGGGGAGCCTCTCCCTGCTTCAGGCCGCGGAACAGCAGTTCTGCAGCCTCGTGAAAGGCCGTGCCAAGCAGCATCGTTGCGCTGACACGTTCCTCGGCGGCCTGGTCGATGTAGCGGTACTTGTGAAGCCTTGGGCAGCGCAGCCACGAGCTGAAGCGGCTGTAGCTGGTCTTGCTGCTACCTGTCAGATGCATCTGCATGTCCTTTCTGCCGGGGGGCCTGCCGTGCTCGGCAGACCCCCCTTGGCCTTATGAGTGGACCAACAATGGCGATTCACTCAGGTGGCAACGTTGAGCTCATCAATCAGCGACCCGGCCTGTTGCTTGGTCAGGGCGTTGAGACTGAGGCCGCGCTCGGCCTGCAGCCACTGGCGGGTCTGTTCGGCGCTGAAGTTGCGCTTGCGTCTGGCCAACGAGAGCAGGAAGCCCACCTGCTTCTTGCTGGCGCCGACGTCACCGCCGCCATTGCGGCCCTGCTGGTCGTAACGGCGACCGTTGCCGTTGCTCGGCACGTGGCGGCTGGGCTGGCCGTTTCCACCGGGACTGGCCAGACGGTTGACCGGTTCCTGCACATTGCTGGCGGGCTTGGCCTTGTTGCGGATCTCCTCAGCCACGGCCTGCTTGAGGTCACCCCACAGCGAGTGCAGGGCAGCCCGCAGCGCGTCGGGGTGGCTGACCAGGTTGTCCGCGAGTTCAATCTCGGCCGTGGCGTGGAACGACTCTGAGCTGTACTCCTCGGGGCCTGGCACTTTGAGTCCATAGCTTGCGTGAATCTTGATCATGGGTAGTTGCCTTTGCTGTTGTTTTGAACGCGGGCGAGGGGGAGGGCTCCGGCCCGACCCCCGCCCGCCTCACCGTACGGTGGCGCCTGAAACCACAAGGTTCTCAGGCCCCGGAAAGAATCTCCTGCAACTCGTTCTGCGGCTTGCCCGAAGTCTTGGCGCGGCGACGCCGACGGCGGGGCGGCGCGCTGGCTGTTGAGGCCTCAGGCGTTGCTGCTACTGCCTGGTAAACACTCTGGACATCGGCCATCTCGGTCTCGGTGGGCAGGTCCTCACCATCCTCACCTTCGTCGCCCTCGGGTGCTGCCGGCGGGGCTGCTGGCTTGGCCGGGGGTGGCCCTGCAGGGGCTGCCTCGGGCTTCAACAGGGCCAGTTGGTCCGGCACATGTTCTTCAGGCTTGTCGACCTGCACGGGCATGCACAGGGCGCAGGTGCCGTCTTTGCAGCTCAGGCCGATGGCGCTCTGGTCGTCAATCAGGCGCAGGGTGACGACATCTTCGCTGGTGGCACCACGCAGGGCCTTCAGCGTGCGGATCAGCTGGTCCAGGTTGAGCGTGACCGCCAGGGCCGCGGCGTAGTCGGGGATGACGCTGGCCACATCGGGGTAGACCCCGTCAACCTGGCGCAGGGTCATCGTCTGGGCGTTGCTGAGGTCTGTGGCGCCCAAGTTCATCGTTTCGCCGCGAATCTCGGCCTGCAGGAACTGCGTCACCGGCGGTGCAAAGCGTTTAGGCCTGCCCAGCATGGCCGCAGCCCTTGCTGCGTCTTCCGGGCTGACCAGGAAGGGTCCCGCCTGCGGCGGCGCGGTGCCAGGGTCCACTCCGTCGATCTGAGGGGCATCGGCGGGGTCAACCTCGGGGTACGGGGCGAACAGCAGGCTGTGGCCGTCGGTGCTGATCGCGCCACGGTGGGTCAACGCGATCGTGTTGAGGCTGTAGCGGCCACGGCTGGTGGCTGCCACATGATGCTTCAACTGGCTGGAACTCAGGAACATAGGCTCTCCAATGAAAGGCGGCGACCATAGGGCCGCCGCGACGTTGAAACCCGCACCCGGACCATCCGGGCGCGTCCAATGCTGCTTACGGCGCTGTTTGAACTTGCGGCGCATCGCCACGTTGCTGCGGCAGCAGCAATCCGTGTCAGTTAGTCCTGAACCGGCCTATGGATTGTTTGAGAATAGGCCTCAGGACGGCCACGCCGATGCAGATCATCACGCACCGGGCCGCTTCGCATTCTGGAGTTCCGCGCGCAGCCGGAACTCGTGCAAGCGACACATGACGACCGGGACCATGAACATGGACAGTGCGTCAATCACCATGCCGCCAAAAATGGGCAGGGCCATGGGCTGCATCACGTCACTGCCGCGGCCTGTGGCCCACAGGATGGGCAGCAGGCCGATGATGCTGGTCAGCAGCGTCATGAAGGCTGGGCGCACACGGCGGCTGCCGGCTTCTGTTACCAGGTCGCGTATGTCCTGTATCGTAGTGGGCGGCTTGCGCTGGCGCAGTTGCTCGATGTATGTGCCGACGACAACGCCGTCATTCAGTGCGACACCGGCCAGCACCAGGAAGCCGACGATCACCGCGACCGTCACGTAAATCGGCGGGCCTTGGGCTTCACCCGTAAACAGGCTCTGCAGCCAGGGCCAGTAGCGCACCATCAGGGCGCCGCCGGCGAGGTTCAGCGGTAGCCCGGAAAACACAATCAGCGTGTACGACCATTTGCGGAAGTGCAGGTAGAGAATCAGCAGGATCAGCGCGAGAATCACCGGCACGATCAACATCAACCGCTGATTGGTGCGCTGCTGTTCCTGGTACTGGCCGACCCAATTGAACGAGTATCCCTTGGGCCAGTGGATCTCCCGGCGCTCAATGGCCTGATGTAAGCGCTCCTCGACGCGGGCGATCAACCGGCTTTCGTCAATGCCGACCGTGTTGAACGTGACGTACCCGGCCAGCTTGCCGTTGGCGCCACGGATCTCCGAGGGACCAACAACATACTCGATGTCGGCGATTTCCAGGATTGGCACCTGCGCCCCGCCGGGGGTTGCGACCAGGATGCGTTCGAGGTCTTCCAGCCGATCCCGCAGATCGCGCTCATAGCGCAAACGCACGGGGTAGCGTTCGCGCCCTTCCACAGTAGTCGTCAGCTTTACACCGCCGAGGGCCGCTTCAATGGTGTCCTGCACCATCATCACCGAAAGACCGTAATGCTGCAGCCGGTCTCGGCGCAGGCGGTACTCAATGTACGGCTTTCCCCCCGTGCGCATGGCCACGACGTCGCCCGCGCCCTCGACCTGCTTGATGATTGGCTCCAGCGCCAGGGCAAGCTCCGCCAGCTCGTTGGCGTCGTCCCCCAGAATTTCAAGCCCGATCTGCGAACGGATGCCGCTGGAGAGCATCACAACCCGGGTCTGGATGGGCTGCAGCCAGCTGGGTGCGGCGCCTTTCAGGCCGGTTACGCGCCGCAGTTCGGCAATCAGCTGCTTCTTGTCCATGCCCGGGCGCCACTGTTCCTTCGGCTTTAGCAGCACCACAGTCTCGATCATTCCAATGGGTGCCGGATCAAGTGCCGTCTCGGCGCGCCCCAGCTTCCCAATCGCGTGGTCCACTTCCGGCACGGTCATTATCTGCTGCGTCTGCCATTCCATCACCCGCAGCGTTTCCGACAGGCTGGCCTGGGAGAGCAGGGAGGGCATGAACAGCAGAGAGCCCTCATCCAGCGGGGGCATGAATTCCTGGCCGAATCCGGGGTAATGTTCCTCCAGCGCTGCAATCGGCCGGATTCGCGCGGGGTCGCCGCCGGCGGCTTCAATTGGGGCCTTGATGGGCCACAGCACCGTGCCCGCACCGAAGGCCGCCATGGAGCCCAGCAGCATGCCCATGATTGCCAGCGCATACAGCACCCGGCCACGGGCCAGAAAATGGCGCAGGACAGGACGGTAAATGCCGACCAGTGCGCGCGAGACAGGGTTAGATTCAATCGGGGTCAGCGGCTCGGCCCAGATACGCAGCACACCCAGTGCCGCCAGCAGGAATGCGGGGACCGCAATGAATGCCGCGTCCAGACCCAGCCAGGCTTCGACGTAGCTGTCGGCACGCAGGACCACCCAGGCAACCAGCGCCCCCAGTCCAAGGGCGGCCACCCACTTCAATGTGGCGCCGAATCTGCGCTGGCGGGGGCTGAGTTCGCGCGCCCTGCGGCCGCCTATGAACATGTAACAAAGCACCGGCACCAGACAGACCGCCAGCAACAGTGAGGCGCTCAGGGTCAGGGTCTTGGTCCAGGCCATCGGGGCAAACATCTTGTAGCTCTGGCCTGTGAGGGCAAAGATCGGCACAAAGCTGATCACCGTTGTGGCCACGCTGGTGACAATCGCGCCCCCGACTTCCCGTGCGGCGTTGCCGACCACCTGAATCCGCGGACTTCTGCCCTTGTCGTCCAGCAACCCCAGGTAGATGGCCTCCGTCATGATGATCGCCATGTCGGCGATGTCGCCGATGGCGATGGCAATCCCACCCAGGCTCATGATGTTGCTGGAAACGCCAAACACCTGCATGCCGATGAAGCCCAGCAGCATGGCCAACGGAAACGTACTGGCCACGATCAGCGCGCTGCGGACATGCAGCAGGAAAATCAGAATGATCAGCGCCGTGACGATGACTTCTTCCAGCAGGGTGTCGCGCAGGGTGTCCAGTGTCTCCTGAATCAGTTCGGTGCGGTCGTAGAAGGGGGTGATCGTCACCCCTGGCGGCAGTGTTGGCTCCAGTCGCGCCAGTTCGGTCTTGACACTCGCTATGACATCAAGCGGGTTGGCCCCAAAACGGATGGTCACGATACCGCCCACGCGTTCGCTGTTGCCGTCTGCCAGCGCCCCGCGCCGGAACTCCGGGCCTTGCTGGACACGGGCGACGTCCGACAGGCGCACAGGCACGTGGCCGTTTGACTTGACCACGACCTGCTCAAGGTCCGAGATGTGCTTGACGAAACCTACACCGCGTATGAGGAATTCGGACCCGCCCTGCTCCACGGCCTTGGCACCGACATCCAGGTTGGAGGCCCGGAGCGCGGCGACCACCTGCTCCAGCATGACGTCATGGGCGCGCAGGCGTTCAGGGTCAATTTCGACCTGGTACTCCCGAACAAATCCGCCGATGCTGGCCACCTCAGCCACGCCATCCACCTGCAACAGTGCGTAGCGCAGCGTGTAGTCCTGAATCGTGCGGAGCTCGGCAAGGTCATAGGGGCCGTCCAGCGTGTACATGTACACTTGACCCAGTGCCGTGGCGTCCGGGCCGAGTGTTGGCGTGACACCCTCTGGAAGGCTGGCCTGGGCCACGGCCATGCGTTCAAGTACACGCGCCCTGGCCCAGTAGATGTCCACGCTGTCTTCGAAAATCAGGTAGACGCGGGACATACCGAATCCCGACATGGTGCGCACGTCTTCGACGCGCGGTACCGCCTGCAAGGCGCTGGCCAGCGGATAAGTCACCTGGTCTTCGACGTCCTGGGGGCTGCGGCCCATCCACTCAGTCGAGACAATCACCTGGTTTACGCTGATGTCCGGAATCGCGTCTTTTGGGTTGTCCAGCAGCGCCTTGAAACCAAACACGACCACGCCCGCAGTGGCGATCAGCACCAGCAGCTTCATGCGCAGACATTGTTCGATCAGCTTTCCAACCACTTATGCACCCTAGTGCCCGCTGTGGGCAGACGCAGCCGAACCGCCCTGGGGGCGGAACAGCGACGGCTTGCCGGCGAGTTCCATCTGGCTGTCGATCAGGAATTGGCCGTTGGTTACCACCCGCACCCCCGCGGGCAGTCCGCCCGAGACGGCGTAGTACTCGTCGCCACGGTGCAGCATGCCGTCCGCCAGCTCGTGGTACTCGGCACACAGGGCCCCGAGCTGAACTTCGAACCCCTGGTATTCAGGCCGGTCAAGTTTCTCGGCGTGTCCGCCATGATCGTGGCTGACGCTGCCGTCCGGGTTGCGCCTGGCCCACCATTCGACGTAGACGACATTGCGCCTCCCGGTACTCAGCACCGCCTGGCGCGGGATGGACAGCACGGGTGCCGCGGGTCTTCCCGGCTGGGGAGTACGACGCCTCATGGACATCCCGCAGATGCGACAGGAAGCCCCCGCAGCATTCGACCACTGCAACGGGTGCATCGGGCAGGCGTAGTCCCCTTCCAGTGAGGGCCGCGCGTTAGAGCCGTCCCCGGCCAGGAATGCCAGCACGGTGGCCGTGCCGAACATCCCGGGCTTGAGGCGACCGGCCTGGTTTGGGACTTCCACGCGCACGCGGGTCGTGCGCGTCATGGTGTCCAGCGTTGGGTCGATGAAGCTGATTCGCCCGTCGACAGTTTCAGGCACAGCGCCCCCAAGCTCTACCTTCACGGGCTGGCCCAGAACCACAAAGGGCAGATCGCGCTCGTGGATGTACAGCATCAGCCAAAGGCGCGACAGATCCGCCACGCGGTACACCGGCATGCCCATTTCCAGGTACTCGCCCTCGCGCGCCATTTTCTCCAGCACCACGCCCGAGATCGGGCTGGGCACCGTGAACGTGGGTGAATCCGCCGGGCTTGATTCAAGCTGTGCAAGCTGGCCGGCAGAAAGGCCCAGCCGGCGGAGTTTGTCCCTTGAGAGTTGCAGCAGCCGGTCCGCGCCAGGCGTACCCGCTTTGGCGGCATCCTGAGCAACCTTCAGCTCCTTGTGCGCCGAGTACAGCTCGGGCGAATACAGGTCGAACAGGTGGTCGCCCTCCGTCACTGTCACGCCGGTGTAGTCGGCGTGAAGCCGGTCAACGCGGCCCGCGACCCATGCGCTGACCACCCGGTCGAGCGATTCGTCCACTTCAAACTGGCCGAGAGTGCGGATTTCGCGGGCAAGCATGCGGCGTTTCGGCGACTCTGTGCGAATGCCCATTGCCCAGCGGTCGCGGCTGTCCAGCGGCAGTACTTCGCCCGTATCCACGAACTTCTCCAGCGTCATGCCGCATACCGGGCATTCGCCGGGCTTGTCCAGCCGGGTGCAGAACATCGGGCAGGCGTAAAACACCCTGCTGCCCGCGGGTTCATGGCCAGCGTGCGGATCCGTGTCGCCCTTGCCGGGCGCAAGCAGCCAGTCTCGCGGCAGCGCCAGCGCCCCGGCCAGCCCCGCCACGGTCCCGCCCAGAACAGAAGCAAGGAATGCCCTGCGCTTGAGGAACCCGGGCTGCGATTTGGCGGCCTCAGTGGCTGGTTTCTCGTCGGTCATGGCTACTCCTGCTTGCGTGCCAGCTTGCCGTCCTTTTCGACCAGCCCGTAGTGATCGTAATACTTGGACGGGTTGGCCACGAACTCATCGCCGCACCCGCTCCAGCAGCAGAAGTACACCTTGAAGCCGCGGTGCAGCACAAACACATCACCATCAGGGTCGATGTCGCCGCCCATGATGCCGCAAGTGGCTGGCGCGGCCTTGCCATAGGTGGATGCGTCCACTTTCAGCAGCTTGTCCCCGGTGGTGGGCTCCAGCGAAAGCGTGGCGTAGTAGCGGATCGGCTTCTTCAAAAACTTGTCGCGGTTGGCCTCGCTTTCAAAGCGGATTTTCCAGCCCTTGTGTTCCAGCACCACAGGCGCCTCGCCGACGGCCTTGCCGCTGACAGGGTCGGCGGCGTTCTGCAGGTCCGCTGCAGGCTCGGGCTTCGGTTCGGGCTTTGGATCCTGCTTCTGCGGCTCTTTCTCGTCTGGCTTGGGCTTGGAGGCTTCACCTTGGCTGTCCTGCAGGTTCACAGGCTGGTGCTGGCTGTGATCCTGCTGTGGTTGCGGGTAACGCTCGCCGCTCAATGCTGCGGCGCGGATCAACCCACCCACCAGCAGGGCAAACGCCAACGCGGTGGCAAACCCCAGTATGTTTCGCATGGTTGTCTCCTATTCGTCTTTCAACTGTATGCCGATGAGTGCTTCGAGTGCCGCACGTGCCTTCAGGGCCTCTGACCGCGCGCGGATGAATGAAAGCTCGCCCGCCAGCCACGACTGCCACGCGCTGAGCACATCGGTAAGGCCGGCGCGCCCTGAGGAAAAATCAGCCTGGATCAGCTCAAGTGCCTGTCGCGCCTTGGGTACAATGCTGCCACCAAGCAGCCCCAGCATTCGTTCCGCGTCCGCCAGTTCGAACAGCATGGCCTCCAGTTCAGCGGCAAGGTCCAGGCGTTTCTGCGCCACAACAAGCCTTGCCGCCATGCGCTCCGCTTCGGCGGCGTTGCTGCGGGCCGCATTTGCCCCGAAACTCCACGGAATGGTTATGCCCACGCGGAACGCCACGGCACTTTCAAAGGGCATGTCGCCGGGCACATTCATCTGCATCCACTCTGCGGCAATGAAGAAGTCGGGCACCCACATCCAGCGCGACTCAATCACCTTGGCGTCAGCGACCCGCGCCTGGGCATGCGACATTTGCAGCATGGGGTGGGAATCCAGCGCCACCAGTTGCTCAGCCCGACTGGGAAGCTTTGCGCGCCTTACTTCGGGAAGCGCGTCCACGACCACGTCCGGCGCGAGCCTCACGCCTGATGCCGCCTCCAACACCTTGACCAGCGCGGGCCTTCGCAAAGCAAGCGAAGCCAGGTCGCTTTCCATTTCTTCGCGCTCGACCTGCATCCGCAGCAGGTCGGCCTGTGTCGCTTGCCCGGTCTCGACCATGGGCTCCATCAACGCTTCCAGCCCCCTGGCCAACGCGGTCAGTTGCTGCAGGACCCGGGTTCGCGCATCCAGGGATTGAATGTCTACGTACGCATCAATCACCCTTTGTCTCAGCTCGCGCCGAACAGCGTTGAACTCGTCAGCCATCACCCCCGCCTCGGCAGCCAGCATGTCCTGGCGTGCAGCCACCTTCCCGGGGTTGGGGAACATCTGCGACACCATCACGCTTCGACGCTCGTCCATCAGACGGACGTTGGCATTCTCGGCCTGCATGAACTCGCGATACTCGACCATGCCCTCAGGCATCTCGAACGCGGTGTCAATCGAGGCCACAGCTGCCTTCCACCGATAGTAGGCAGCCGCAAGGAACGGGCTGCGCGTCTGGGACATCCGCAGGATGGCCTGCAGGGATGCACTCGTCTCCGGTCCTGGTTCCGGCGCGCGATTTCCGTCTCGAAGCACCTCGTCCAACGCCGACGACAGCGCGCGCACGTCTGGCTCCGGTGTGCTGTCAAAGCGGGCACGCTCGGCAGAGACCGCCGCACAACCCGTCAGGGCGAGAAAGACCAGAAATGGTAGATGGCAGATTGCAGCACGCATGGGTCACCTCAGTTCACAGAGGTACCAACATGAAACCCGACGCGAGTGGCGCGTCGACGCATGCAGCATCAGATGTGAAGGCGGCAGAACCGCAGGTGGCCACGCAACGGAGGCGGGTGTGTAACTGCCGGCGTCAGGGGCCTTGCAGCTTCCTGGTGCGCCTCGCCAGTGAAGGGTCTCGCTGCCATCACCACTATATGGCAATCCGAATCTGCCGCGGAGATCTCCTGCGCCGGCTCAAACAGCAAATCCAGACCTGCGGCACAGTTCAGCGCGATTGGGCACTTCGGATCCGGAGAATCGGGCAAGTCGCCTTCGCTGTCATGGCCGTGATGGGTGCAACTGTGGCCGTGAGAGGGTTCCGGGCAAGCCAACATGATCCGAAGCATCGCCCCTGGCTCGCAATGGCACACGCCGATCACCGGGGCAATCGCGACCAGAAGCGCCAAAAGCACGTGTGCCAAACGGCTCATGCGACCATTGTAGACACGTACCAAGGTACAGAGTCCACTGCAAAATCCGGCCGACAACCCGCTGGCCGAGTGGTGCTGTTCCGGGCCTACCGCCCACGGCTGGTGGCTGCCACATGGTGCTTCAACTGGCTGGAACTCAGGAACATAGGCCCTCCAATGGAAAGCGGCGGCCATAGGGCCGCCGCGGGTTGAAACAGGTGCACCCGGACCATCCGGGCGCTGTTACTTCTGCATCTTGCGCTTGTGCCAACGTTCGATCAGCCAGAGGCCAATCGACACTACGGTGACCAGATAGACGACATAGCCGGCCGCCATGGACAGGACTTGAGCCCAATAGGTCATAAGAGGCCCTCCTGCCAAAAGTATGTGCGCTGGACCGGCGCGAACCGGCTCAATCGGCTTTGCGCGTGTCGACCCACCGGCTAGACTGGGCAGGCTTTTCGATGGAGGTATTGGCCGGCGGTGGTCGCCGGCAGTGCAGTACGACAAAGACAATTGCGCATCGTTTTCTGCGGCGTCACCGAATCCGCTAGGTTCCAATGCACACCGCAGACACCGAGCGCCCCGATTGGGGCGGCTCGCTGTCTGCTTGTGCATGGGCTTCTAGCGGAGCCTGGTGACGGGTGGCGGTGGGTCGCTCCTCTTCATTTGCGGGCACCCCCGGCCGGCAGACGGGCGCGGGGAGCCGGCAATGAGCGCCTTTGAGTCACTAGTTTGCCCACACTGCGGGGCTGACCTTGATGTGCCCGAAGGCGTGTCGATCCTGAAGTGCCGCTTTTGCGGTTCCAAGCTTCAGTTGAAGGAAACCGGCTCGGTGCGGGCCTTGGCCCTTATAGAACGTGGACTGGCCGCAATCGGCGACAACACGGCGCGAACCGCCGACGGTGTTGAGCGACTGCACGAACAGGTCGCCCGTCAGCGCGCTGAATCCCACGCCAAGTGGCAGGCCAAGCTGCGAGCACTTCAGAACGTGGAAGCTGAGGCACGAAGGCGCAGGGTCACACTTGGCCGATGGATGTTTTTCTTCATAGTTCTTTGGATTCTAGCCAGCATTGTTGGCCTGTGGTCTCTCACCAGTCCCTCCATGAACGAAGGCGCCGGAGCTGACTCCAAGAACACCTGGGCAACTGTCTGGTTGATTCAACTGTTTGCTCTGCCTGTAGTGGCGGGGGTCATCAGTGCTCTGAAGTCGGGTGCCAGCCAGCGTGAAGATCAGGCTGAGGAAGAAGTCAAACTCTGGATGCACCGCGAGCCGCTTTAGCTTACCGGGCTAACCAGCACCTAGCTTCACCAGCATTTCGTAGCAACCGTCCACGGTGATGCTGACGCCGGTGCGTTTCCCTGCCGGCCTGAGGCAGATCTCCGGCAACAGACCCGTGTGATCAAGCTCGACGACCATACGCTTGGTTTTGCGGGCGTCGTGGCTTCGGCTGGGCACAACACGGACCAGCTTCTTGCCCTGCCTGAGCGGCGTGGTCATGGCGTCACCTCCTGCAGGTAGCCGCAGTTCTCGACCAGGCAGACCTTGCGCGTGACTTTGCCGTTTTCGACCACCTTAACCAGCATGGACTGGATGCTCAGTTGGTTGCCCCAGCCCAGCTCGAACTTCGCGTTGGCAAAGCGCAGCCGGCAGTCCTTGCCGTCCGCCAGCCGATCGCGCAGCAGCGTGACCAGTTCGTCCGGTGTCACGTCATTGGCCGGCACACCCGGCCACGTCGCCGCAATGTGCACGGCGAGGTCACTGGTGCGCCACAGTTCGTCGGCTTGGTCGTGGTCCAGCTCTTCCTCGTGCCATGCGTGCCATGGGTCTAGGTTCGGGTAGGCCACGGCGTCGGCGCAGCTGTGCACCACGGCGAAGTCATTGCCGCTGCGGAAGTTGGCGCGGTCCCGGTCGTCGGGAACGAACTCGCCCTCCAGGTCGCCATCAGCCAGCACGGTCTGTTCTGGCACCGGCTGGACCTCGCGGGTGTCGCCAGTGTCGAACCTGTAGGTGATGCTCTCGCAGCGCCACAGCAGGTCGCTGCGGTCGTCGGCCGTGATGCCGAAGCGCAACTCGGTAATCAGCGGCACGTCGGGGAACATGGTCTTGAACAACGCAGCCTGCCCTGAGGCCAGCTGCAGCATCTCGTTGGGCACAAGCTCAAGGGCCGTGTGGTACTGGGGCTCAAAGGCGCTGGCCAGGACGCCCTTGGCCAGCCGTTCGGCCACCTGCTGGCGTGTCAGGGTGTACAGGTAATCGCGATCCTGGCGCAGCTGCAGGTGCTGCAGGTCCGGGGGCAGCTCAATCACCCGCAGCGGATTCCAGGCATAGACCAGGCTGGCCAGGCGCCGGCGGGCCTTGTCGTCGCCAAACTGAAAGATGCGACCGATCACGGCCTGCACGAGGGCCTGCTGGACCTCGGCGACCAGGTTGCGATACGCGGCGTCTTCGATGATGGCATCGCGGTCAGGCAGAGTGAAGCTAACCGTGCCCGGCCGGGCATGGATGCGCACCCAGGCCATGTCAGAGGGACCTGACAGGCCCTTGAGCCGGGTCGAGATGCCCTGCTGGATCAACGCCACGCCGGCATGGTCACCGCGGCCTGGCGGTTCGGTGTGCAGGTCAATGAAACCCCACGAGGTGTCCACGCGCAGGGCACCCTTGGGCACGGCCAGCGGGCTGTAGGGTTCGACGATGCGGCTGGCGCCGTCAACCACGATCGTAGTGCGGAAGGGCATGAACTCGGCCTGGCGCTGCCACTGTAGGGCATAGCCCTCAACGTGGGGCATGTCGTGGCCACCGAACTCGTGGTGCAGCCGGCTGACCCTGACCTGCGTGCCCTTCACCGCGGGCAGCAGGCCTTCGTAGACGGCAGGCTTGCCGGCGCACAGCGCGTCGTAGGCCAGCGTGAGCCGCCAGCGGCCGGAACGCACCTCGGCGAGGCCGCCCAGCTTGAACACGCTGAACAGGCCCATGCCGGCAGGGCGTTCGGCCCCGACGCCCTCGGACCAGTCGGACTTGCCAATGTTGATCAGGTCCTGCGGGTCAAACACACCATGGCCGTTGTCAGTCACGGTGACCGAGCCGACACGGGTGTCGATTTCAACCCGCACATCAGAAGCCTCAGCCCGCCGCGCGTTCTGAAGCAGCTCCTGGATGCAGGCAAAGTTGTCACTGAAGTAGTTCAAGATGTTGCGCAGGATGGAATGGGCATCCGCGCGAACACAAAGTTGTGTAAGCATGGGTCCTCCTTCACCCAAAACTGGGTTTGTTGTTCAGTCTTTCCATTTGACATACATGTGCCCAGGCTGACGCGGTGCGGCGTTGAGAAGCTGCGTCCGCTCTATGGTTTGGATGGTCGCATGGGAGGCGGACAGTTCACGAACTGATACTTGCTGAACACGGTGTACCTGCTTGGCTTGCCGCAGTCGTTGCAGATCAAGTCAATTTCGAAAGCCGTTTTGCCAACCATCTTTCGCGTGCGGGTCTTGGCGACAGACACGTTCTCAGACTTGCAAGACTTGCACACTAGCTTTGTCAGCTTTCCACGGTACTCGATGCAGAGGGCCATATGACCTCCAGTCGGTTAGGTTCGTAGATTGTGCCGCACTCATGCGCGTAAGCCTTCAAAAAAAGCTAGGACTGACCGACAATCGACTCGGCATGTACGCCGAAAGATCGCGGTTAGCTCTCGATCCACCTGCCCGTTGCCGACAGGTCAGTCAGTCGGCCGCCAAGGGTTTGCAGCTTGTGGCGGCTTTCTAGCGGCAGTGCGTTGTCGTTGCCGGCGCGGGTCAGTGCGTTGATGACCGCGAACAGCGACTGGCCAGGTTCACACTTGTAGGCGCGGCCGATCGCGGCGCCTTCGTCTTCGGCCAGTTCGTACCGGGTGACGATGCGGTCCAGCGCCTTTTCGGGTTCGGAGACGCGGATGCCGCGCGTGCCGGCGAACACTGTCACGGCCTGCGCCGACAGCTCGATCGCATGGTCGAAGGCCTCGCGCACCTGATCGGCGATCTCGGCCTTGCCGACGTGGCGACGCGTGTACGCCCAGCGGCCGGCGCCCATCACCAGCCCATTCAGGCAGATGGTGCGAAACACCAGCGCGCTGATGTTCACCCGCGCCAGGCCGACTTCTGAGTTGCGCAGGTGCAGACCGCGATGCAGGGGATCGCGACGTACCTCAGGAACGCCAGTTTCCACCGGGCCGACGACCTGCAGGTCGAGGTAGCCCTCGGTGAGCTCGTAGCGCACCGGGGTGTTCTCGCCCAGGCGCGATTCCAGCCAGCCAAGGATGTCCTGGTGGTTGATCGGCCGGTACGCGCCCGACAGCACGCCGCGGACTTCGCCGCCCTCGAATCGCAGCATCAGGTCGCGGTCGGCCTCGCGCAGCCAGCGGTTGACGTTGCGGGCGCGCAGGTCGGGGTCGCACTTGCGCAGGTAAGGCGCCGGGATGCCCAGCTTGGAGGCAAGCTGGCCAAAAGCGTGTTCGCGCAGGGCGTAGCGCTCATTGCCGCCGACCATCAGGGCACCATCCAGGGGCGCCATGGCCAGTTCGCGGGTGCTGACGACCAAGTCGCGCTGGTCGCGGGCAAGGCCGGCCAGGCGTTCGCGAAGCTCACCCAGCTTGGGGTCCGGGCGAACGTTCAGCCGGCCAAGAATGTGCCGAGCAGCCGCCACGGGCCGCTCTTCAAGAACAGCTTCAACCATAAAGCCTCCAATGGGCCGATAAGGCCCGGAAAGTGAAAAGGCGCCGGCAAAAGCCGACGCCAACAAGAAAGTGGCCCCAAACCCGCCAGATCAGCGGGTACAGGGCCTGTTCATGGTCTTATGCCACAGAAAGGCGGACTCTTGGGCTGGTGACGACACTGTCGTAGCCCGCTAACGCGCTGAAGTATGCTTCTGAATGTACGCCTTCAGTTCACGCCACTGCTGGTCAGTTAGGTCTTTCCGGCAGCACGTCTGTATCGGATGGCGAACCCCGAGGAAACCCGCAGTTGGAGCCGGGATCCATGCGTCCCAGATGACGCCTTGGCAGTGTTCTTCGCCATCGCGGTCCGTATCAAGGCGACGGGCGTCGGTGGCTTTCCTGGTGATCCATCGTTCCCCCGTTGCGGTCCCAAATGCCACATAGCCTCGGCCATTCTCGTACAGCACCACAGATTCGCCGCGCTCAACACTAAGGAAGGCTTCTTCGGAGTCATAAGTCACCCAGGCCGCCGCGCACTGCTTCGCGATCATTCGCTGCAGCCCGTCTTCGCAATGGCCCCCGTGCTTGGGCTCCAGCGCTGTGTTCACCACGACCACACGCATATTTTCTCCTCAGTATCTTCCTGCGTTACGCCCTCTGTTTGCCTTGCATGAAGCGCAGTTCGACCCGGCCCATCTTGCGGTCTTCCTTCAGCCATTTCGCTAAGCGGGCTTTGGATTCGCGTAGGCGCTTTGCCGTAAGCGGCCTCTCCGTTGGGAAATCCGGAAAGAACGCCGTCACAATCTTCTTTCGCCCTGCCCGGTTCATGCTGTGCTGCACGTTCCATGGGGGTGTCTTGGCCTTGACGCGAAATCGCTCGTTGGCCATGGCCTGCCGCTTGCCACCGGTACGCTTCCACCGCACGTACAGGCACCACTGCCAGCCCACGTGCCAGGTAATCAACCCGCGGATGTGTCCAACGCGCCTGGCGTGTTGCAGAACTCGCGACCTCAGGTTCTCCGCAATCCCGTGGTACACCAGTATCCTGCGCCGCCCGGTCGGCGACCGCAGCTGAAGTTCATACTGACCCGGTGCGGCCGACACGCCTGCAACTGTGGCGTGGCCGATTTTGAATCCCCGGCCGAACGGATAGTCGGCCGTGGCTGGCAAGCGGACCAGCAAAGGCTGCCACTTCGTCCAGACATTGAGCTTGCGCATGTCCACCTCGCAGCGGCATAGCTTACCAGTCCCCGCGCTTGGCGCCGTGGCGAAGGGCCGCACCGGAGCGCGGTTGATCTGCCCGCAATCGGCGTGGCAACTTCGAGGACCTACCGGCGCATGTCTTCCAGGAACTCGGACTCCGGCTTCACGCCGGTGACTATCAGCCGGTCACGGGCGCGTGTGCAGGCGACGTACAACAGGTGCCGCTCGGTCTCGTATGCATCCCGCAAGTCGGCCTCATCGCCCACGTCCGAGATTCGCTCCTGTAACGGCACCACTTCATCATCACACGCCATGACCGCCACAGCCCTGAACTCCAAGCCTTTAGCAAGCTGCATGGTCGAGATGGACACGGCGTCGTCAGGCGCATGCGCCTTGTCGTCGAGAACCCTAAACCCAAGGCCTGAACCGTTCACGGCTGCTCTCGCCCGCGGCAACTGTGCCTCGGACCTCACAAATACCGCGCACTCCTGCAGCTGCATGCCCTCAGAAACCCTTTCCTTCAGCCATTCCGCGACGCTTGCACTCTCGTCCTGTGCGGTCGCAAAGACCCGCAAGTCCGGGGCTGGCCCGTTGAACACGGAAACCGTGTCACTACGTTCTTCAACGTTGCCGTCAGCGTCTGCCACGGAACGCGCTAGCAACCTGTCGGCCTGGGACCGTATCTGGTGCGAAGTTCGATAGTTGACGCGAAGGCCGCGCGACCGTCCACGAATGTCGACGCCGAGCGCCCTCCACGAAAACGGCTGCTGGAAGATGCGCTGGCCCTGGTCACCGGCGAAGAACAGCGCGTTGCCTCCACTTGGTGCAAGGCTGGCCAGAAAGCGCAGATGCGGCACGCCCAAATCCTGCGCCTCGTCCACAACTACATGGTCAAAGGCCGGCCGTTTGTCATTGCGCAGCGCCGCCGACAGTGCCGCAAACACCTCGGCCTGCGTCTTCAAACCACGGGTGGCCAATTCCTTCCTTGCCGCATCAAAGATTTGCCAGATTGCCTGGCGACGAGCCTCCGGCAGCCGGGTCTTGCGACCCAGGCGCGCCAAGTCGCGGAACTGCTCCCAGGATTGGACCTGCCACGGGTCGACAACGTGTTCCCACTCGGCCCACAAGAACTGGTTAGTAATGCCAGTCAGACCGGTCGCCTTGGCCGACTCAGCCAGCAGCTGTCGAACAATCTCTGCCGGCGCGATGCTGACCGGCCCCACTTTGGCTTTGTGCAAACGATTGGCGATCACTGGCAGCGAGAACACATCAATGCGCTCGCCCAGCATGGGTTCCGCAGCCAACAGACGCTTGAGTTTGGCAAACAGCGACTCCGCCAGAACGTCGTTGAAAGTGGTCAGCAGCACGCGGGCATCAGGATTTCGGCGTGCCAGGTGCACTGCACGGTGCAGGGCGACTATGGTTTTGCCTGTACCGGCCGACCCGGCGACACGCGCTGGACCGTTGAAGTCCCGCTCTACCAGTTGCCGCTGCTCGGGGTGCAGAAAGACGGTCCACTTGTCCCAAGGATAATCCAGCGCGGCCTGCAGCTCGTCAGCGTTCTTGAGGGTCCTGAAGCGGCGCTGGGCGTCGGGGTGGTCAAACGGCGTGGGCGTAGTGGTTGCCACAGGCACTGGCTGCGGCTTGCCACCCGTGGCGAGCTCCAGCAGGGCTTCGGCGGCCTCGGCCGGTAGGTGTTCTGCCAGCACTAGAAGCGAGGTTTCGGTAGCTTTCTTGACGTCGGGCAGCCATTCAGACGGCACGCCGTAGCCCAGCAGCGCAGCGTCATCCATGTCCTCGAACAACCGGGACTCTGCCTTCGCAGGGTTTGCTGGTTCGGGCGCCGACACATAGACCGGCACCACAATCTCTTTGAAAGTTTCACGGATCTCGACCAGCTGCGCCGCCCCGGTGGCGGGATGAGTTTCCAGCTTGCGGCGTTCGGCCCAGCCGTAGGCCTTGTCGTGATGGTCCACATAGCACAGCAGCATGCTGCCGCCCGTTTTGTGGACGATCAGCCGGATGTCGGCGTTCACACGCACCGACCAGAAGTTCTTGTCCTTGGCCTTGTCCAGCTTGTGGAAGCTGAGCCCCGGGCTGGCGGGGTTCATCTGCAGGTCAAACGCTGTGGTCTTGACGGCCTTCTGCTCGTCGCCCGTGAGGCGCGCTAGGCTGTCCGTGAAGGTGTCGGCGATGCGGAAGTCCATAGGCCTATTTCCCGCCACGGAAGGGCCGCGCCTCCAGCCCCATTTCCGCAAGGTAGGTCGACGGAAGTCCAGCTTCGCCAAGAATGGTGTCACTGGTTAGCAAGATCAGGCGCTTTCGTGCACGCGTGAACGCAACGTAGAAAACCCGACGTTCCTGTTCCAGTTGATCGGCTGTGGTCGCCAATTTGCTTGGCCACACACCCTCATTGACGTCCAGAAGGATAACTGCGTCAAACTCCTTGCCCTTGGCACGCAGCGCCGTCATCAGGTGCAGCGGAAGTTTCCACTCAGGCTCGCGGTTTGCATCATCTTCTTCATCGCCGGGTACTCTTGCCAGCGTCGCAATTGCCTTGTCCAGATCGTCGTAGAAAGCCCCATAGTCATTCCCGTAGCGCTCGGCGAACTCCGCAAGGTGGGCGAAGGGCGGATCCGTATAGAACACGTCTTCCAGCGACTTGCCGTAGTCTTTGCGTAATCCGTCAAAGTTGTCGCTGATCGCGTCGATGGATTCAGCCACGGTGGAAGCTTTGATCAGCGCACTGATCGCGTCCGCAAACTCTTGGGACCGCGACGCATCGTCATTCGACCCCTTCAGCGTACCGCGGTACCTGCGCATGCAATCCACACAGGCCGCCAGTGTCTTGGGCCGGTCGTTTTGCAGGTGCTTGTGCAGCCCGGCCCGGTCGGCCTTACTGAGGGGGAATCGACGCACTTTATCCACCAGCTTTAACAGGTCTTGAATCGGATCGAGCCCAGGCACGGAGCTCAGGCCCGCCCGCGCCTTGACCCCCAGCATGAACTTTAAGTCGCCAAAGGCCTCGCTGAGAAACACCTGCAGGTCTTCGGCCGCGTAGAAGGGAATGTTGTGGCTGGCCAGCACTATCTGGTACGGGATAATCTGCCCGCGCTTTCGGCCGAGTATGGCAACTTTCTTGATTTCCTTGTCGCTCAGCATGGCGCGCACCTCTCGCACCACATAGTCAATGCTGTCCGCCAGCGACGGCATCAGGTGGCATTCCAGCCGCGCGTCCGCAGTCGACGCTGAGATCACTTTCTTGTCTACGCGCCGCAGGTTGTTCTTGATCAGCCTTCGCGCGTGTTCCACCACATTCTTGGGTGACCGGTAGTTCCGCGATAGCACATGCGTCGCGTATTTTCCGCCGATGTATTCATCCGGCGAAAGCACGAACTGCGGGCTGGCGCCGCGCCACTCGTAAATGGCTTGGTCGTCGTCGCCGATGATGGTCAGCTCTGTCTTGTTGGCTTTGGCAATGGACTGCAGCAGCCGCAGGTCGAGGCAGTTCACGTCCTGGAACTCATCCACAAGGATGTGTTCATACCGGTGCATGCCGGTCGTGAACTTTCCTTCTGCGACAGCCTCTTCAAGGTCCAGCCATGCCCAGTACTTCTGGTCTTCAAAGGTAATCATGGCCATCTGGTACAGCCTGACGGTCGCGTCCCGCCAGAACCGCAGAAAGCCCTTCTCCCAGTCCTCGCGCAGGTTGCCGACGCGCGTGTCAATGATTTCCAGGTCAGCCAATGTCTGAAACAGGCCCGTCAGGTACGAGGTCAGGCCGGCGCGCATCAGCCACTTGGCGTGTTCATTGAACGTGTCCGACTTCGCGTGAATGTCGTGGCGGAAGCCCAGGGATTTCAGGCCGTCCATCACTGCCATTACGGCCTTTGCCGTGCGATTGCGCGACTTGTTTTGCGTCAGCAGCTCATCCAGCTTCTTGTGCTTGCTCCAGATCGGCTGAAGGTTGTTGTGTACTGCAAAGAAGATGTCGCTGCTGCCTTTCAGCAGCCTTAGATTGTGGCTGCGGGACTTAAGGCGACGAAATCCCCACGCGTTCAGGGTGGTAACTTCTACTGACCCGGCAATGGGCCGAAACTCAGGTGTATTTTTCAGCCGGTCGCGAAGTTCCTCGGAGGCCGGCCTTGTGAACGTAAAGATCAGGAAGCGCGGCTTGGTCTTTTCGGCCACTTCCCACTGGTGCACGCAACGCCAAAGCAGCGAGTGCGTCTTGCCGGAACCGGCCGGCGCCAGCAAACGGATCGCCTTGCGTTCGTCTTTGGCGAACGGAAGCTGAAATTCGTCCAGTGCGCTTTCAATCGGCATCATTAGCCCCTTGGAAACCACCGCCCATAATTCTGCATGCACCACAACCGTGGTCGGACGCGGTTGGTCTGCACGACTGGGTCAGCCTTCGCGAAGCAAGAGCTCACTCTGACTGGCAAGCGCTGCAGCCATTTCTTTCTGTTTGGCCTTGTGCAGGTCGGTGTCCCAGGGCCAGCCACGGATTGCGGCATGGCGGTCTGGGGGCTCGCTGGCCTCGACGATCAATCCTGCTTCTTGAACGGCAGCTGGTTTGAACATCGCCGCACCGTGAAGCGTTCGCGCCCCCGCCGCATGAAACCCAAGTGCCCAGAGCCCTTCCAGCGGTGTTTTCCCATGGCGCGAAATCGAGCTTTCACGTTGTTTCGGGTCGGGATTCGGTAGAAACGCGGGCGGCTTCACCATCGTGGTGTTGTAGTGCCTGTCCGAAAACAGAAACCGTGCCAGGTCTTCGTCGCCGCCGATGGCTTCAGGCAGCCCGGAGGGAAGTGGTGCCATCGCCGACGATCTCCCTGATTGCTGTCAGAATTCGGCTAGGCACATTGCGGCCGTCGAAGTAAGCAACGGCGTGGCCCCTATCTGTCCCGTCCAGCCATGCATAGGCCAGGCGGTTGCCGGCACCAATGCTCAGCGAAAGCAGACGGGTGCGTGACACGATCCAGTCCAGCGATACTGAACCGTCGGGCTCAGGCGCGAACTCGGGCAGTGGCAGGTCGTCGGGCAGCGCACGAACGAAAGCACGTGCGCGGTCAGCGGCCGCAGGGTCAATCGGAAGCGCGCCGCCTGCGCCCCAGCTTTCTTCCGCACTTTCCGCAACAACCGCATCCAGCTCGACGAGTGCCTCGGCCTTGCGGCCGAACAGCGCCTGCGAATTCTCCAGGTGCCTCTGCACTTTCTCGGCTGCGGAATGAACTGCCTGGGCATCTGACGACACGGCGCTTGCCGCCTGCATCGGCAAGCAGCCCAAGCCCACGCACAATCCTAATGTTGAAAGAGGTTTATGCATTCCGGCCTCACCACGTTGAAGAATACGCGGTTTTTCAGCTTCCGCAACGCCTGAAGCTTGGCGTGAAGACCTGCCCAATCGCCCGGCTGCAGTTCAACCCTTGAACCAACACAGTTGTCGAGGATGACCGGCAGCCCACCCTCTTCCGGCGGCTGTGAAGTCATCACCAGCATCAGGTCGTGGCCCGTTTCTGGCTCAACGGCTGCATACTGGTTGAGGAAACCAGACATCTTCAGCTTGTCGTCAGGCAGTTGTGGGCTCAGGTTCAGGTACTCGGCCAAGTTCAGCCCCGCGTCCGGAATCGGCAGCAGCATGCGGTTGATGTACCGCAAACGAACCACCCGCACCTGCACCGGGGCAGCAAGCTTGCAGAAGCTGTTCCACGCGGCCTGGATCGCCGGCAAGTAGTCATCCAGCGTGCTGTAGGGCGCAAGTCGGTTGAACGAAAAACCGACATCGCGCACCTGAACCAACTGCTTGCCATCCTGGCTCATGCACTGCAACGCCTGCAGCCGATGATTGGCACTGTGCTTGGTGACAGCGTCCTTGTCGGCCAGGAACTGGTACTCGTGGGCGGTCCGCCTCTGCAGCTTTGGGTACTCAGCTCCGTACTGGGCGCGCACCGCGCCTTCCAATGCCGCCAAGTCAAGGCCGGTTGGCATATCGCAATCAAAGTCCACCACCGCTTCCACGATGGGGGCCTTGGCCAGCCTGGGGTACACATTGCTCATGTTGCATCCACGGATACCACAGGTTCTACTCTTTGCACAGCCTTGCTACCTCGTCGCATTTCGGCCGGGCGACGCACTTCGGATTGCCGGCAAAAGCCCCTCTTCGTGCCGCCAAAAGTCCTCGGCGGTCCGACCAACCTGGGAGCACACGTAGTCGGGCGGCACGAGCACCTTGCCGATGATTCTTGAAGCCGGAATCACGCTTGAGGTGCGTATGCCCATTGAGCCGCAGTACCCAAGGGACGCTACGTCTTCCGAGCACACGCGCAGCGCATACACCACACCGGGATGGTCAGCAGTGCCCAACTTTTCCACCATTTCCCGTACATCGCTGAGTGCGGACAGTTCTGCGGAAAGCCAGTTCAGGTCCACGTCCTTGACTTCGACCAACGATGCTGGGTGTGCGCCCAATCGCTCCAACTCCTGGCGTTCAGCGTGGTGGTAGTCCACGCGCTCCTGACGGAACTGGGGGTCTGCCATAAGAAGATCCAGGTCGGCCAATGCACGTCGAAGCGCGCGTACCTTCTCGCCGCCGGCGAAATCGCGAGACGCGTACAGCAAGGCCCTCATGCTGGTTTCCGCAAAGAAGATCGGGCTCGTGTCGCCGTGCCTGAAGTCAGATTCCAACGAAAACGGTTTGAGTACCGCGAATCCGCCGGTGTCCCGGCCGGCCCATCGCAACTTTTGGTAAATCGCCACCACCCGACGAACATCCTCTACCCTGACTGCAGTGCGTTTAGGGTCGAAACCATGCTGCTCAATGGAGGCCGCATGGCCTGCTGACGTCCCGTGGAAAATCACCCACCCGTCCCGTTCGATGGCTACCGGGAACAACATCCGGCCTTTCTGGATTCGATCGGCCTCGAACTGGAAGACGGGAATCCCCATGGCTGCCCCTACACCCTGAACACTTTCATTACTTCGTCGCCCAGGTGGTTGATGACCTTGATGGCGATGCGGCCGTTCTTGGGGCGGTCGAAGGGCCTTGAGATGTCGCTTTTCAGCGTTTCCCAGGCCTCGGCGTTGATCTCAGCCTTCAGTGTGGTCTTGAGCGCCTTGTAGGGGTCGTTCGCGCCCAGGAAGTAGGCGTGGCGCACAAAGAAGCTTTCTTCGTTGTAGTCCGTGTCCACAAACCAGCAGGCTATGCCGTCGGCGTCGTCGCTGATCACTTCGCCCGTCTGGGGCCGGAACACGTCCACGCCCCACACTTCGACAAAGAACTTGCCTGCCGGCGCGCCTGCTGCCCAGGCCTCGAATCGTTCGTACTTCTCGCGCTCTCGCTGCAGGTTGGCCTTGCGGCGTTTGGCTTCATCGGTGTCGGCCTTCTTCAGTTCGGCCAGTTCCGTATCGATGGCCGCCACGCGGTCCTTGCGGCGGGTCAGTTCTTTCTTCAGGGAGTCGCTGCCGCATTCGTGAATGCGCACGTCGGGCTCGCCGAAGATCACAAACAGGTTGCCCTTGCCGGTGTTCTTGAGGTTTTCGGCCATGTGCAGGTCGGCGTTCATGCGCGCTTTCAGCACCGGCACCCGGCCCAGCTTGCTGAACTCCGTGGCGTGGGCCTCGTAGTTGAAGGCGCAGGCAACCAGCACGTCAAAATCGGCCTCGCCGGCTTCACGCGCGGCCGCGGCAAGTTCGGTGCGCTGCACGGTGCCGAACTCGGGGCCGACGAAAATGCCGGCGCGGCGCTCGGTGTCGCCTTCCATGTAGCGGCCTTCGGCGCATACGTATTCACCGGGCCAGGGGGCGATGCTGGCGAAGCTGATGCGGTCTTCCCTGTGGGCCTGCTGAACCCCGGCGGTCTTGAGGTTGTCCAAGATCATCTGGGCGAAGCTTTGTTTGCCGCCACTGTCGGCGTGGGCCTTCTGCAGCGGGTCCACCAGTTCGTCGTTTTCGTCCACCGTAAGGGCGCGGTGTGGACTGAGGCTTTCGACGGTGAACGGCCCGGCGACACGAACCTTCGTCTTGTCGGCGTAAGGCTTGTCGTAGAGGTATTCGTAGTCGGCCTTGGCTTCGATGCTGTCGTCAATGTCCTTCTGGCGGGCGATGCGGCCTTCCCACCACTGGGCGTGAAGCTTCTTGGCCGCGTCGGGCCACTTGGACTCGGGGTCGCGTGGGATTTCCCATTCCTGCCAGTTCTGCTTGAGGGCGGTGTTCAGCTGCTGGCGCAGGGGCTCCAGCGTCTGCTGCCACTTTTCGTAGAAGACGTCAATCTCGGCGTTGTTGGCAATGGATTTCAATGTGATGTGGCGGACACGTTCGTAGACAAAGCCTTGGCGGATATTGCCCTGTGTGGGCTGGTTACTGGGTGTCTTGCCTGTGACTTCGGCTTCCTTGAGCTGGCCCTCGCGGGAATCGGCCAGCAGGTAGAATGGGTAGCGCGCGCCCATGATGCGGGCGCGGGCCAGCGCCAGCGCCACGCGCGAGGTGTCAATCGTGATCCAGCGGCGGCCCCATTGCTCTGCGACTGTAGCGGTGGTGCCGGAACCGCAGGTCGGGTCCAGTACGAGGTCGCCGGGATCGGTGGTCATAAGTAGACAACGCTGCACAACATCGTCTTCCGTCTCCACGATGTACTGCTTTTTTCCACCAAATCCTGATGGACGAAGATCGAGCCACGAAGTGTTCACGGGGCTCCGTCGATTCTCGTCACGATAGTTTTTCCAGAGCAGGCTTTTGCCGACCGAGTACAGGTAGCCAGCGTTGTTGACTCTCTGAAGACCACCGGCGCTTGTCGACCAACCCCGGCTGCCAGCTGGAACGTGTGATTTCCCCTCGAAGACAACTTGGAAGCGTGATGACTCAGAGCCCGTCTGAGAAGTGCAATCTGCCAACTTCAAGATTCTTCCTTCTGGCCTTGGGTCCTCTCCAGTCTTCTGTCGAACGGAAAGATCGATGATCTCCCCCTGCGCCGTCTCGACACAGACATAGCGCTCATTGGGATTATCGATCGGAGGCTTCGATACGCTCGCGCTACGGATTTTCAGTGAAGCAAGAGATTTTCCATACCACAAAAGGTAATCAGACACGGAAGGAATTGCGCCGCCAGATTGCCCGGTTGTCTTGGCGAAAGCGATCTGACCAGCAAAGTTGCCTTCTCCGAAAACCTCATCCATCACCGCGCGGACGCGATGGACGTTCTCGTCGCTGATTTGGACGAAGATGCAGCCCGAGTCAGCAAGCAAGTCACGCGCCACTGTCAAGCGGTCGCGCAGATAGGTGAGATAGCTGTGGATGCCATCGCGCCAGGTGTCGCGGAAGGCTTTGACCTGCTCCGGCTCGCGTGTGATGTGACCGGCGTTGCCGTCCTTTACATCGCGGCTGGTGGTGGACCACTGGAAGTTGCTGTTGAATTTGATGCCGTAGGGCGGGTCGAAGTAGATGCACTGCACCTTCCCGCGCAGCCCCTCGCGCTCGGCCAGACTGGCCATGACCTGTAACGAGTCGCCCAGGATCATGCGGTTGGACCAGTTCTGGTCGTGGGCGTAAAAATCGGTCTTGTCGGCGCCCTCGGGTATGCCATTGAAATCGGCAAACAACTCGGCTTGCGTGGGCGGCTTGATCGACTTGGTGTCGCGCGTCTGGCGCAGCAGGTCGTCAATCAGCACCTTGGGCTGGACCTTCTCCTGAATGTAAAGCGGCGGGGCATGGACCACCAGGTCGGACCAGTCCTGTTCGTCTTTGCCGCGCCAAACCAGCTGCGGGTCCAGATCCGTGTTGCGCGGGTACTTCAACTTGACCGGGGCCAGGTCTTTGCCGCGCAGGACGGACTGGTACTCGGCCGTAGGGATGTTCTTGCGTTTGGCCTCGCTGTGGCGAATGGCCTCCACGGCCTTGCCCTTGGGCTTGCCGGCAGCGGTTTTCTTGGTGTTGCCGTTCTTTGCCACTACTCCGTCTCCTCTTCAGCCAAAGCTTCGTCTTCATCGGCCAATTCACCTTCGGGCTCTGCTTGCTCATGCCCCATGACCACTGGCTTTTCCATTGCCTCAGAAACCAGTTCGGCCAAGGCACGGGTTCTGGCCGCGAAAAAGGCGTCAAAGTCATTGGTACGCAGGTGCTCTGGCTCAATCAGGTGCGAACGCAGGATGTTGTCAATCTCGACGGCCGTGAGGCCGCTTTCCTTTTCAACTTTGCGCAGGTAATCGGCCGGACCGACGCCGCCAATCATGATGTTGGAGCGCTTGGACAAGGGTGTTTTGTTGACCACGCTGTCGTAAAGCCCCTTGTCGATACCCTTCTTGGTGCACCAGGCCCGGGGGAAGATGTGGTGGATGTCGATGTCGTCGTTGAAGAACGTCATGACGTCGGTGGGCCGGCCGGTGATGAAGTCTTTGCAGCCGCGGAACATCAACAGGGCGTGCATGGCCTTGTACGGAGCGCTTTTGCGCGACTTCAGGCGCCTGAACTTTTCCGCCTGGAAGAAGGCCTCGTTCAACGACTGCGGGTTGGCCGTGCCACCGCGGATCCAGTTCACCAGCTCGGGCACGTCGCGTGCCATTTTGAACTCGGTGCTTGAACCGTACTGCTCGCCCAACGACACGCTCCAGAACCAGCGAGCGAGCTTGCTGCGGGCCGCCGCCGGCTTGCCCTCTTTGCCCAGCAGGGCAAAGGCTGCCGCCAATGCTGTGACCTGCGGCGGGTACGGGATGTCGCCGTGCCAGATGATCTTCAGTTCGTTCAGGAAACTTGCGGCCTCAATGAAGCCCTTTTCGATTGTGTCAGCGTGGCGTTTGTAGGCATCCAGCGGCAATCCCAGCAGGGCCTCGCGCTTGCATGTAATCTGCGGCAGTTCGTTTCCCTTCTTGCCCACTTGTTCGGCCTGCAGGCGCAGTTCACGTGTATGCAGCAGTGTGCAAGCCTGCAGGAAGTCCGTGCTGGCGACATGCTTGAGGACGTCGCGGGGATTGGTTGTGCCGATCATGCGCGCCAGGCGCCCTGGCACAGCCTTGGCGGGCACCCCCATCCAGTCGTGACGCAGGTCGTATTCGTCGGCCGCGTAGACGGCGGTAACCAGCTCGAAGGCGTCCAGCTTCTTGCCGCCAACGTTGACCTTTTCGAAGACGAGGCAGATGGCTTCGCGGCTGTTGGTCTTGTCAAGCCGGATAACAGGCATCTTGTAGTGCTCGATCGGCTTCAACACCTTTTCGACGAAGGAGCGTTCAAGTTGGCGGATGTGCGGGTCACGTGTTTGCCAGTGGTCATTCAGGCCGTAGAACCAGTCGCGGCTGTCGAAGACCAGATTGAGCGGGAACATGCACTTTTCAAACTCTGCGGCTGGCGTAGACATGTCAAGTTCGATGTCCTTGCCGAAATTGGTGCGGATGATGCGGTCCGCGGGAACGCCAACAATCGCGACTTCGATGTCGGTCAGGTTCTGCAACGCCTTGCGCATGTCGATGTAGTAGTAGCGATGCAGGATCTTGTTCTGTTTGCTCTTGGTCTTTACCGGCAGCTTGGAAAAGGCGGCCTGGTAGAGCGATGTCATGCGTTGCTGGCCGTCCAGCAGCAGCTCTTCCGGGGTAGTCGCTGTATCAGGCACACCTTCCAGCCTGCGCGGTTGAAAGCGAACTGTTCCGCCGGTTTCGAGTGTGAGTAGCGCGCCGACCGGGAAGCCGCGGGCGATTGACGCAAGCAGGCTGCGAACGTCGTCATCACCCCACACATAACTGCGCTGGAAGTCAGGAAGCTGCAGCTTGCCACTGTCCACGCGCTTCAGGATTTCACTCAGGTCGAGCTTTGTGGTGTCAAACACTGCTGCCCCCTTTGGCCTGACCGCCGGCAACGGCCTGCTCAATCATCTTGTTGAACTCGCCGGCTACCTTGGCCTTGAAGTCGGCGTCGATCATGAAGATGTCGGTGAACTCGGCAAAGGCCCACCGGCCGTGGTTTCCCAGGTGGTTCACGCCCGGGACCCAGTAGGTGTCCATGGTGGACTTCTTTTCCTTGGCGTCTTCGCGGCGATAGCCCTTGATCTCGACGATCAGGTGCAGCAGGTCATTCGGCCCGTGGCCGTCGTCCACCAGCACGATGAAATCCGGCAGGTACGTCTTGGTGGCGGAACCCAGCCGGTAGGGCACTTCCAGGCCCAGGTTGTGGTTCTTGACGTAAGCCTGGACCCTGGGGTGCGACTCGGCAACGCGGCAGAACTCGGCCTCCCAGTCGCTGTCAAGCACGACCCAGTTCACGTGGCAACGGTTTGCGCTGGTCTGCCAGCGGTCCTGGCGTGACGTGTTGAAGCGCACGTGTGCGCTGGAGCCCACGGGGTTGTAGGGGTCCAGCAGGGCCTTGATCGGGTGCTGACCTTGAAACTTGCGGGTGATGGCTTGTGCGATGCGGTTGCAGGCCATGTCGGCAAGGTCCTGGTACATTAGCAGTGCGGCGTAAGTGCCGCCCTTGCAGTCCAGGTGGTTCTCCAGCCATTGCCGTGTGATGCGCTTGAGTTGGCCAAACAGGTGCAACTGGGGGTCCTGCCCGGCGTCGCGCCACTTGGTGTAAAGCAGCCTGTGGGTCAGGTGGAAAAGCAGGCTGGACGACCGCATTTCGGACAGGTGCTCCAGGTTCATGTCCACGGCTTCGCCGATGATGCCGGAGTTGCGGGTGATGGATGGACCAACCAGATCGGGCGTCAGCACCAGTGTTGAATCTGCGTTGAACTCGGCTTCCAGTCGGTCTTCGGGCAGTTCCACGCGATAGCCGACCACGCGGGGGAAGCGAATTTCCAGCGCGTCGCGTTGAGGTCGGACAGCTTGCACAGTGATGGTTTCGCGCGGCGGTTGGGGCGGCGCGATGACGGGCTTGGCCGTGAAATCAAAGGGAATGCCAAAGACGTCGGCGTACTCGACGTTGAACAGGCCATCGTCGTTGAGTTCGTAGGACTGACGACGCAACGCGCGGCCGATGACTTGTTCGCACAGCAGCTGGGTGCCAAAAGCGCGCACGCCCAGGACGTGGGTGACGGTGTTTGCGTCCCAGCCTTCGGTAAGCATTGAGACGGACACGACACAGCGGATGTCGGCACCAAGCTTGCCGTGTTTGCCGACGGTGTTCATGACTTCGCGCAGCAGTTCGGTGTCGGTGATCTTTTCGCTGGCCTGGGCGTCGCCGGTACGGGCCCTGATCTCGTCTTTGAAGCGTGCGATTTCATCGGCCGCCATCTCGCGGAACTTGTCGTCCAGCGCATCGCCGGCCTCAAGCTGTTCGCTGTCAATCAGCAAGGTCCGCAGGCGGGGCTCAGGGTCACCGGTGTCTTCCCTGAAGTTGCGGAACAGCGCCAGCCGCCCGTTCTCAAAGGTCTTGGTGCCGTCAGGCTGGGTGCGGTGAAAGCCGGAGATGTAGTCGTAGACCAGCTTTGAAATGGACGTGTTCTGGCAGACGATGATGAAGCAGGGCGGTACCTCGATTTCCTTTTCTTTCCACAGCTTGAACGTCTTCTCGTAATGGCCGTACAGGGCCTGCAGGGCCGTCTGCAGACGCACCGGCAGACTGAGAGGGTCAAGGTCCTGGGCCTTGCCGCGGCCCTTCTTGGGCATGTCCTTGCGGATGTTCTCCCACAGGTTGCGGAACAGCGGCATTTCTTTGCCCGGGATGTTTTCGGCCACGGGCACGCGGGGCAGCTTGACGATGCCGCACTCGATGGCGTCCATCAGCGAAAAGTCGCTCATGGTCCAGGGAAACAGCGTGCCCTCGGCATAGCCGGAACCGCGCAGGAAGAACGGCGTGGCGGACAGGTCCATCACGCGGTGGATGCCCAGGTTGCGGCCGACGGCCTCCAGGCCCGAAATCCAGACACGGGCGGCCTCGTTGTTGCGGCTGGCCTCGTCCTTTTCATCGCTGGCCAGGTCTTCGTCGTCGGCTTCTTCGGGCTTGGACCGGTAACAGTGGTGGGCCTCGTCGTTGAGCACCATGATGTTCTTCATGCCCATGAGGTCGGGCATGACGCGCTGGATCATCTGGCCTTCAGTCTCCAGCGTGTTCAGGGCTTCGCCACTACGGCCCTGCAGCAGCGCGCGGCCGCCCGACGAAATTTCGACACGTTCGCGCAACTTGAAGGCGTGGTAGTTGGTGATGACGATCTTGGCGCGCTTGATGTCGTCAACCATGTCCGCAGGTACCAGCTCGCGGCTTGCGTAGTAGCTGCCCGGATCGTTGGGCTGCAAGACACGCAGCCGGTCCTTGATCGTCAGGCCGGGGGTGCACACCAGAAACCCGCGCGTGAAGTTCTTGCTACCCGGCCGGCGCACTGAGTTTACGATCTGCCAGGCGATCAGCATGGCCATGACGGTGGTCTTACCCGCGCCGGTGGCCAACTTCAGGGCAAGGCGCAAGAGCTGGGGGTTGGCATCGCGGCTGGCACCGGCCAGGTGTTCCAGGATGCGCTTGCCATCTTTGCTGTGGGGCGCCACTTCGGCCAGCCAGATCGCTGTCTCTACAGCCTCAACCTGGCAGAAGAACGGGCGCACACTGTTGAATCTATGATGCCGCCAGTGTTGCAGCAGCCGCGCGGTTTCCGGCGTGACCTGCCATTCCTGGGGGCTGGGGCGGGAACGCCAGGCACCCACCAGGCCCCGGACCTCATTGATGATCGAGGTTGGGTCGTACTGCTGCTGCTTGGTGGACAGCCCTTTGCCTTCGTCAAAGATGATCTGCTCTTGCTTCTGGCCCTTCTTGTGCTTCTTGGGCTTGGGGATTGGCGTGATGAACTCGGCACGACGGCGACGTTCAAGGATCTGTAGCGTCGGCTGGCCGTGCTGGTCCAGTTCCCAATGGCGGGTAGGCACCGTGTAGGGTGAGTTGAGGATCGGCCGTTCAAAGAACTGGTTGGTTGCCCCTTCGCCGTCGTTCACGTCGCCCCCGCCGCGATAGCCGTTTCGTGCCGAGACTGACCGGCCGCAAACTTGTTGATGTAGTTTTCTGCGACTCGGGACTTTACCTGCATGTGCGACAGGTGCCAACCTTGCTGGCCGGGTTCATTGGCCCCAATGATACTGGCCGGTCACGCGTCGAACGTAGCCATGGCCGATGCCCCAATCCGGGCGGTTTTCGGGCCGTGTATCCAGCTTGTATTCGGCGTGGGCCTTCCAGCAGCGCTTGTCAGTCAGTGTTTGGCCATCGGGGACGATGTAGACGGCCTCGCCGTCAGGCCGGAAGCCATATCCCAGCACGACCCGTGGGTGCCCTTGGCCTGACGTGCAGGAAGCGCCCAAGGGGAACGCAAACTGGCCTGCCCCATCGGCGCGAATCGCTGGGTGTATTTGGTTCTGCTGCATAAACTCAGCCGCGGCAGTAGTACCTGTTGCCAGGCTCTCGGGCACAAAGCTGGCGTCTGTCGATGCCATGGCGGCGGCTTCCACTGCGGCGACACGAAGCCTTGTCGCCAGGATCTCGCGGCCGGTGGGTACATCTCCGAAACATCGTCCAAGCGCCCAGAACAGGATGTATGCAACGTGCGTTGTCGAGGCCGCTTCCGGTGCATCGTGACACATATGGCCGTGGGAATTCAGTTGATGGGCGCGCACAGCGTACTTGCGCCACTCACCGGGCTTGCAGGCAAGGACTGCACCCAGCAGCAGAGCATGGACTAACGCATGAGGAAGGTGTGCGCCTTCAGGTGTGTCCCCGTCGGGTTTCGAAAGCTGAAACAACAGGTCCGCAGCCTGTTGGGCACTCTCGGGTGGCGCCTGACGCTGGGCAAACTTGCGCAACTGGAGAAGCGCCAAACGGCCTTGTGAAAACAGGGGCCACTTCCGCTTCACAACCAACTCGGCAAGGGCAAGGTCAACGGCGGTTTCGATGACCTGGCTTGGTTTCAAGTACCCGAAGGCGACACGCATCGGGTTTTCGAGGCCTCCATCGAGCGTGAAGGCCACTGGCCGCGGCGATGCGATGCTTGCCGCCAGCGCAAGAATCTGACTGGGTTCCTTGCGCCCACCAAAATTGATGGCAGCCAGCATTTCGGGTGACGGGGACTCCGACCAATCCCAACGACCGGGGTTGTGCAATGCACCCGGCACAAGGCTTAAGACCGCGTTGGTATCGGTATCTGCGTCCCCAGTCTCCCATATCGGTGGTGGCGGCTCCGCGAATTCGACCGCCCTGGTGGGTTCCGCCGGCGTGCCTGCGGGTGACTGCTGCAAGGCGAACATGGTTGACCACACCATGTGCAAGGCGTGGACGTACCCGTCTCCGACTGCCGCGGCGTTTGTGTGGCACGTATTCTTGAAGTTGCCGTAGGCGGTCGCATTGGACATGGCGGCGACGGCGGCACTCCAATCCTTTTTGGGCAGAATCACCCGGTAGCGATAGTCCGTGCCGCCAAGCTCCAGGATTTCGCGGTGCCCCAGCAGATCCGGCAGGAACTTCTGCAGGTTTACCAGGTGCTGGCGAACACGTGCACGCACCTGGATCAGGTCGGGGTCCATCGCACCCTTGCCTGCTGACTTGCGCGCGCAGGTGGCACTAAAAAAACCGAGCGTCGTAAACAGCCACATATCAGCCCCCGTGAGCTTGCCCCGCCAAGGTCAAAAAGCAAGTTCTGCGCTAGGCAGCATACACGGAGACGCGACATTTGCCGTGCAGGCCTGACGAACCACAGGTGCCCAATGATGGTGCAGCTTGACAGCCGATGTCGGCACTAAAGGGAACGCGCCTGTGCTACGTGCGGTTCGCTTCTGGAAAAGAACACCAAGGGTGGCCTGGTGATCGTGGGCGCGTTGAACCTCGGCGGCACTGTGGAAACCGTGCCGAATCCGGTCTCTATCGCCGAGCTGGCGATCGACAAGCACGCCCAGACACTGCTGATGCATGTAAGAGCCCGCAAACAGCTGGTCGACCTGCCAGACAACCTGGCAGCCAAGTTGCGCATGAGTTCTACGCCGACGCGGCCGATGCCGTGCTAAAGGCAATAGAAAAGTAGTTGCGCCATCGTGCGGTGTGGAGACGGGCGCCATTTCTGGCGCCCGCGCTGTGTTCCCTAACCGACATTACCCCAGCGTTCGCCGCTCCAGATGCGGAAAATCTGGCGAATATGCACCCCGTACTTGGCTGCATACTCGCGGGCAAAAAGCTTGCGAGACTTGATTTCGGATACATCGTCACGTGTCAAGCGGCATGCGGGACGCAGGTCAGGACGACCCATCTGGCCCGATTCGCAGGCCGCGCGGTGATTATCTTTGGCACTGCACCACTCCAGATTCACAAGGCGGTTATCCAACGGGTTGCCGTTCTTGTGATGGACCTGAGGCAGGTTCAGCGGATTCGGAATGAATGCTGCGGCCACAAGTTTGTGTACTTCGCGCGCGGCATAGCCAATGCTGACGGTCACGTATCCGTTTGTCCCGACGCGCTGTGTGGGAACCCGGCCCGCACTGCCCCCGTTTCCCGTGCGAGTCCGCACGACTCTACCGAGATTGCTAACCGCGAAGTAAGTCCCGAACGGGCCAATCACCCATGTCGGCAAGATTCGCCACTCTTCTGTGGCCAGTTCCTCTTCCGTGAACACAGGCGGACGATTCGCGCCCAACACTTTCCTGCGAAGTTGGGCGCAGGTGAACAGCCTCTCGCCGGCTTGGGTAGAAAAGAACGCGATCAGGAAAGCGAGTGCAACGGCGTAAGGCGGTGACACAGACATCGAAACAAGTCTTCCCTTCTTGATGTTGTCGGTGATGGTTCGCAGGGGGATGCCCGTCGCCAATGAGATGGCAGAGGCACTCGACGTTTCAGCCAATCCCAGTTCCTGCAAGCGCTTCTCTAGTTCAGCTTTGGTCATTACCTGCTCCTTTCTGGTGCCGACCGCTGAGCGCGGCTGGCCACACCTAAAGGATGGAGGTTTGCTGAGGCGATCCCGGGCGATCGCGAAGAAAAACTTGCACCAGCTCAAGGTCTGGGGCTTCAGTTGACGGAACAGCGCAGGGTGTCGATGTATGTCGCTTCGTGCATCAGGACCACCCGCAGCTGCAGCTGGCGGTTGGCGAAGCACTGCGCCAGGTCAGCGATGGTCTCACGGCGCCAGTACGTGTTGGGCGACATGATGATCATGCTGTTGGTCGGGTTGGCGATCGGCGGGGTGGCACCGGTGCCCTTGAAGAAGGCGTCGACCAGGGCGCCTTCGCCAGCGGCGAAGTTCAGCAGACCACCGGCCAGGCGGTCGGTGATGTTCAGCCGGGTTGTCGCCATGCCGGCCGCGGCCTTGCTGTGGTCCAGGAAGCTGATGTCTTCCTGTTCCTGCAGGTCCTTCAGGCTGTTCTGCTCGATGATCTTGAGCACGGGTTCCGTGTGAGCGAGCAGCTCCTGCTCGGTCTTGTTGAACTCGTCGGTCGAGACGTCGAAGAAGCGGATGCGGAAGCGCTTGCCCTGGATCCAGGTGCGTTCCGGGTCTGAACGGAAGCCGATGCGCTGGGCGACCGTGTCCGGTTCCAGCGGAACCATGTACTCCAGCTCATCGTGCTCTTCCGAGCGCTGCATGAGCGGGTCCTTCTCGGTCACGGTGCCGGCGTCCAGTGTGGCGACTTAGCATGAGTGTACCAACATCCTTGGTTCACTCATTTTTTGTCGCGGCCAATGAGGGTGGCGTGCGCGTTGTGCAGGGACCAGCGTGCCAGGTCCCGGCGCATGATGCGCCAGCGCCCTCCCTGCTTGTGCGCCTTGAGCACACCGAGCTGAATGTGGGACCAAAGCGTCTGGTAGTGGCAGGAAACGGCGGCGGCAGCCTGGTGCACTGTAAGCAGCAGGGGCACACCCTCAGCACGCCACGCAGCATCCAGTTCGTCAGCTGTGCAGCCACCCGCATGCACCGGGCTTGATGGTTGTTTGCGTTTGTTGGGGCGTTTCATGTTCGACCGTTAGGTGCCTGATTTCCTTGCAAGCCAACCTGGTTTGCCCAACCCGGCGTTTGACAGCAGGAGTGGCTGTGTTGAACTATCACTGGACGGTGCTGACTTACCCTTAGCTCCACTTCCTGTTTGGCTTCTTGCGGCGCGGGGGTGCGCGCCTGGGCTGGCTCTTGGCCTCACAGGCGCAGATGAACTGGGCGAGTTCACGGATCCAGATGCGCACAGGGCCGTTCACGGCCATGCGGGCACCGCACAGCCGGCCATCGTAGATGGCGGCTCGGACTGTGTTCTGGCAGAGCCCAAGGAGTTTCGCGGCCTCGCGGATCGTTACGAAAAGGCGCCCGTCCAATGCTTCGCGCATTGAGGCCGTCAGCTGCTCGATTCTGTCCGGTTGGTCCCTCACAATCCAAGGGTGATCAACCGGACGTTCGTATCAAGGGCAGCCAGCTAACTTTTTTCACAGTCTTTTGAGGCGGCTTCCAGCGCCATCTGCAGGATGCCGGTGATTCCCATCGCCGACTCAAGATCGGCCGCCTTAGCAGCGTCAACGGGAAGCGTGAGATAGTGTTCCGACTGCACGTCCGGCCTGTGGCCCGCAAGCAGGGCAACGATTGGCTGTGGATGGCCTTGGCCGACCATCCAAGTCACCCAGTTCGCCCGGAGATCGTACGGGCGGATCCGGGGGGACGTGTCCTCGGCAAGCCTTCGCCAAGACCGCCGGGGCACGGTTCGGACCTTGGTGCGCGCGTCCGCCGGCAGGATGTAGGCGGATTGGTCCGCACCTTTGCCCCATGCATTGAGCAGCGCGATTAACGTGGGGGAAATCGGCCACCGCTTGTCATTCAGAACCAGTCGCCGCCCCTTGGCAGAACGTCGCCGTTTCAGTTTGGTTGAGGTCAGCATCAGCATCCCGCGGTCTGGGTCGTAGTCACCCCACTTGAGGTCTGCGAGCTCATGTGGTCGTGCGCCCGTAAGCAGCAGTAGGGCCAGCCAAGGAAAGATCGGGGTCCGCAACGTGGCCATCGAGAACTGCTCTGTGTTGCCCAGTTGTCTTTTAGAACGCGTCACCTCGATCGACCTGTCTTGATCAAGTTTCCATGCACGGTTCAGCAAGTCCTGAATGGTAGGGGCGCTGAAGTGCCGTGGCTCTTTGACATCGCCACTGGGCCTTGTCTTTAGTGCCGCCAGCAGCAGGTTCAGCGGGCGCCGAAAGTAGCGCACCCCGTCAGCTTCAGACCCAACAGCACGCAAAAACGCGCGCATACTGCGCATAACCTGGTTGAACGTAGCGTCGGACACCGGCTTTTTTGTCCGTCGCCCCTTGGCGGCTTCCAACCACGCGCCAAACTTCGACAGGATGTGGGGCTGCAGCCGACCGCAAGGCAGGCTGCCCAGATCTTCATGGCGCAGGAACCGCTTGAAGTAGACAAAAGCGAGCTCGTACGCGTCGTTGGTCTTCCTCGCCTTGGAACCGAAGGGACGGTCCCTGCTTTCGCTCTGCCGGCCCCGTAAACCTTCCAAGTAGCGGTCCATCAATGCGTCCAAGCTGAAGTCGAAATCGAACCTTACCTCATCCAGACTGGCCTCCAGTGACTGCTGGGTACACTGGCGCTCCAAGGCCTCGTAAGCCACAAGCAGCTGGATCCGCTCCCTCTTGGTTGTGGCCCCGTTGATCAGATTGGTAGCGGCGGCTGGCATCGGGGAGTTTGCATGCTGCGCCTGCTTCAAGGCCTGCAGGGCCTCGGCGTGGTCGCCGTTGACACAGTTGGCTTCGCGGCGGCCGCGGCGACCGGCGCCCTTGCGGGCGTCCTGCCATACGATGCGCCAGGGCGCGTTTTTTGTGTTGGATCGCTTGAACAGGAAGGCCATTTTGATCAACCCCTCAGTCGACCCTAGAGTCAACCCCAACGCTTGCAGCAAGCTACAACGGTTGGTAGCGGTTGGTAAGCAGAAAGGCTAGAAACAAGCCTTTCAAGGCATGACCGGCAAGTCCAAGCGTCCCGAAAATAGGGTGTGAATCCGTTCCCAAGCAGGTGGTCGAGGGTTCGAACCCCTTCGCCCGCTCCAGCCTCATGGGTCGCTGGGTGTTTGGAACATAGGGGCTGATGGTTGGCGTTCGGCGTTGGTTTGCGCCGATCGAGTTTTCCAGTCGGCCTGACGCTGGGCTGCTGGTTTCTGCGTGAGTTTGCGGGGATCATTGGTGAGGCGACTTCTGGTAGTCCGATATCGTTGGACCACTTGCTTTCGTGGTGCGAGCGACTTGCTGGTGACCCGTGCTTGCCCTAACTCAGCCGGACATTCTGGCTTCTGTGTAAATCCTGTGGCCGTTTTGTGCCCTGGCTTGCGGCCGTGCGATGCGGGTGCGGGTTTGGGCGACGTGTTTCGGCTGGTGCCTTCCGGTACGCCCGTTGCCTGCCGCCTCGTGTTAGAATGACCCGCCGACAACGAGGACACCGACATGACCACCCCGGAAGTAGATCGCCTGATCCAACGCCTGGCCGACAAAGACGCGCAAGTTCGCCGCAGCGCCGCTGAGGCCCTGGGCAAGCTTGGCCCTGCCGCTGCCGATGCCGTGGTGCCACTTGGCAAGGCGCTTCGCGATGAAGACCCGCACGTGGTGTTCGATGCCGCGTTTGCGCTGGGGCGCGTGGGTGCCGCCAGTGTGCCGGTGCTGGTCGACACATTGCGCGAAGGCAGCACCACGTTGCGCCGCCGGTCGCTGGAGGCCATCCGCATGGTCGGCCATCGCGCGGTGGACGCCGTGCCGGCGCTGGCCCATGCGCTGCGCGATGCCTCAACCGAGATCCGCTGCTATGCCGCCGAGGCCCTGCGCAAGATCGGCCGCGCCGCCAAGGATGCCATCCCGGAGCTGATGCTTGCGTTGAAAGACGACAAGGTGGACGTGCGCCGCGCCGCCGCAGAGGCACTGGGCGACATGGGCGTCGAGGCCGTCGGCCCGCTTTGCAAGGCCATGCAGGACCCCGACCCCAACGTGCGCTTTGACGCCGTGTTTGCGCTGGGCAAGATCGGCGCGGCGGCCAGCGGAGCAATTCCCGTGCTGATGGAAGCGGTGCAGAAAGATGTCAGCGGTGTGCGGTACATTGCTGCCGAGGCCCTGGGCAACATGGGTGCCGCGGCTGAGACCGCTGTTCCAGTGCTGCAGAAGGCGCTCAAGGACAACGAAACTGAGGTGCGCGCGGCGGCCGCAAAGGCACTGGGCCGCATCGGCAAGGGCGCCGTACAGGCGCTGGTGGCCACGCTGGCCGATGAAGACGCCCGTGTGCGGCGCCGTGCGGCAATGGCGTTGGGGCGCATCGGGCCAGATGCGCGCGAGGCCGTGCCCGCGCTGATCGAACTGCTGAAAGACCCGGCCTTGCGCATTGAGGCCGCCAACGCGCTGCGCGATGTCGGCCCATCGGCCGCCGGCGCCGTGCCGCGCCTGATGGATCTGCTGCGCAAGGAAGGCGGCGACGTAAGCCGGGCCGCCAGCGACGCGCTGGGCGCCATGGGCAAGGCTGCCGTAGAGCCCCTGACCAAGGCGATCATGGGCGATGCCACAGAGGTGCGCCTGCGCGCGTTGAACGCGCTGATCCAGATCGGCGACGGCGCCGGTACGGCTGTGCACGCGCTGGCGGAGTGCCTGCGCGATGAGGACGAGCGCATCCGATTCAATGCTGCCCGCGCCCTCGAGAAATTGGGCAGCCAGGCTGCGCCGGCCGGAGCCGCGCTGACGCACGCGCTGCAGGATGAAGATGAGGACGTGCGCTATTGGGCCGCGGAGGCCCTGCGCCGGATCGGGGGCCAGTAAAAGTGCCTGAGATGTACCCGATTTTCCTGCGCATGGAGAAGCGCCCCGCGCTGGTCGTCGGCGGCGGGCAGGTGGCAGCGCGCAAGATTGAGGCGCTGCTGGCAGCCGGAGCCGAAGTCTATGTTATCGCGCCGGAAGTCTGCCCTGAGGTAGCCACGCTGGCCTCGCAGGGCAAAGTCAGCCTTGAGCAACGCGCGTTCCGGCGCAATGACTGTGACGGCGCGTTTCTGGTGATAGCGGCCACGGGCGATGGTGCCGTCAACCGCGCGGTGCGCGACGAGGCCGAGCGCCTTGGCCTGCTGGTCAACAGTGTGGATGACCCCGCGAACTGCAACTTCTACGTTCCCGCCCAAGTGAGGGTGGGGGATCTACGCATCGCCGTCAGCACGCAGGGCAAGGCGCCGATGTTGTCGGGGCTGGTTCGGGCCTGGCTGGAGCGAGTTGTGCCAAGGCAGTTGGCCGATCTGGTGGAAGACACAGAGACGCTGCGTCTGCAGTTGAAGGAATCAGAGCCAGATTCGGCCAAGCGCAATGCAGCGTTGCGCGCGTTTCTGGAGCGAGAGCTTCCGGCGCGGGGTTTGCTGAAGTGATTTCATGGTGCCGGCGCGTGGGACCAGGAGAAGCAATGTCTCGTAGAGTTGTCAGCTCGGGTGCGCCCTGGGAGTCGCTTTACGGCTATCGCCGAACCGTGCGCGTGGGGAACATGGTCTTTGTGGCGGGCACCGCGCCGGTAGGTGATGACGGCAAGACGTTCGCGCCCGGCAACGCGACCGCCCAGGCCCGGCGCTGCTTTGAAATCGCGCTGCGCGCTATGGGCGAGCTTGGCGGCGGGCCACAGCATGTGGTGCGCACACGCATGTTCGTCACGGATATCCAGCGTGGCGATGAGTTCGGCCGGGTGCACGGGGAGATCTTCGGTGCGCACCCGCCCGCGGCAACCATGGTCGAGGTCAGCGCACTGGTCAACCCCGACATGCTGATCGAGATTGAACTGGACGCCGTTGTTGATCAATGATTGGTCGCGAACTCGGTCGTCATCAGCAGGGCATAGAACACGTCTTCCCACCCGCCGCTGGTTCTTGCGTACTCGAGCACGCGCTTGGCTTCGGATTCGCTGGGCAGGCGCGACAGCACGGTCAGGTACAATACCCGAACACGATCCGCGTCGTCCTTTGCGTCTGCCAGAACCCTGGCCATCAGGCCCCCGCGTTCGAGGCTGGACAGTTTGTTTGTCATTTCGCCGTTCATCACAAACAGGGCCTGGTCAATTGTCAGACTGAAGGCGTCGGATTCGGTCATCTCGTCGTCGCTGGTGGCGCGTGAGAAGCCAGCGGCCATACGGCGACGTGCCGCCCAGTCGGCGGGCACGGTCTCGTACAGCGCCTCCAGCTTCCGCAGCGCGTCGTAGTCATAGGACAGCTTCTTGTCGTTGTCTCGCAGGGTGCCGGCCTTCACCCGCTGGTCGTACTGCTCGCCTTCGCGGATCATCCGCGTGTAGGGGTTGTCTTTGCCTTTGCCGGGGCGGCGCGAGCCGTCTGCGTCGGGCGTGATGGTAAGCAGCGCGCCGAAGAACTGTTCGGGCGTAAGCTGGCGAACCGGGTACTGCGCGAAGTGCCAGGTCTCGACGGGATTGCCGTCCTTTTGCCTGGCGCCCGATGCGGCAAGCTGCCAGGTGCGGCTGTTCAAGATCGCGCGCACCAGGCGCTTGGTGCTGAACGCGCCGTCGCGGAAGTCTGCCGCCAGTGCATCCAGCAGTTCCGGGTGGCTTGGCGAGTTGAAACTGTTGTAGTCGTCCACCGGGTTGTGCAGGCCGCTGCCAAACAGAAACGCCCAGATCCGGTTGGCCATGTAACGCTGGGTCTGGGTGTTGTCTTTGCTAATGACCCACTTGGCCCATGCGGCGCGCCAAAGCGTGGCGTCGTCGATCTTGAGTGCTTCGCCCATCAGGAACTTGGGGCGGCTGAACTTGTTCTTGTCGAGGAACTCCTGCTTCCGGGCCTCCGGAAGCTTGGCGAGCTTCTTGGCAAGTTTGTCGTCATCCATGCGCTCGCGCTTGTTATCGGTCACCAGGCCCACGTTGGGAACCCGGTCTCCCTGGCGGCGAACCTGCATCGGCGCAAAGAAGCTGGCAACGCCGTTGAAATCAGCGACCTTCCACTTGTCTTCGTAGGGGTGGTCGTGGCACTGCGCGCACTGAACCTGAACGCCCGTGAAGTGCCTGGTTGCGTTGCCCGCGATGTCGGGCGTAATCAGCTCGCGGTGCTGCGAATAGTAGACCGTTGCGGGGTTGTCCTCGGCTTGCCCGCTGGCGGTGATGATGTCGTAGAACAGTTGGTCCAGCCCCTGGTCGCGATTGAAGCGCTCAATCAGCCAATTGCCGAACAGCGGGTCGCCGCCGTTGCGGTTTCCGCCCTCGCTGCGGCGCGTGAACACGGCCATCCATTGGTCGGCCATGTGCTGGCCGTAACGCGGGTCTGACAGGAGCTTGTCAATCAGGGCGGCGCGCCGGTTTTCCGTTTTGTCGGCCAGGAAGATCTCGGCCTCGCTCATGGTCGGCAACACGCCCAGGACATCCAGGTAGGCGCGGCGCAGAAAGGCGTGGTCGCTGCTGGTGGTGGCGGGGGTGATGCCGTCACGGGCCCAGATTCTGGCAACTTCGGCATCAATCAGCGCTGAAAGCTGCCCGTCTGTGCGTGCTGTCGGTGCCGTGGGCTCGGGCGCTGCGGGCTTGACCTCATCGGCCGAAACATTGCCGGCAATCCAGCAGCCGACACCGCCCAGCAGCAGCACCGCCATCACTACCTTGCGCATAAAGATCCCCCGACAGCGTCGACCTATATTGAACACAGCCGATGGTGATTGTGTGCGGTTAATCCGGCACAAGTGAGACTGCCTAAAGGTGCGCCAGAACGCCATAATGCTGCCATGGGACTCGCCGCGGAAACCGTCTACCTGTTTCGTCATGCCCTGATGCGTGAGGCCGCCTACGACCTGCAGGCTCCGTCCGATCGTGCCCGCCTTCACCGGACGGCGCTTTCGATCCTTGAGAAGTTGGTGGACGGGGTGGCGGAATCGGACTCCTGGGCCGAAGAACTGGCCTATCACGCCCGGGCCGCGCGGGAGCAGCAGGGGCAGGAGAGCACCGCACTCCATGGTCGCGAGCTTTACTGGCTGAGACGGGCCGCTGCCTATGCCACCCGCAGCTGGGCCAACGAAGCGGCCTTGGACGCCTGGCAGCGCATGGCCCAGCACGCGAACGCCACCAGCGTTGACAAGGTTCGCGGCTGGACGCAGGTGGCCGAGATTCTGATGCGGACCGGCATACCAGTTCGCGCGGAACCACCCATGCGCCGCGCGCTGGAGGCCCTGGCAGATTGCGACGATGCCGCGGTGCGTGGCGAGTGCCTGGCCATGAACGCGCGCATGCTGGTCGTCTTGGGCCGCAACGCCGAGGCCCGCAGGCAGTGCGAGGAAGCGTTTGGGCCTGCTCGGGCGGCCGGACCGGCGGCCTTTGGGCAGTTGTGCAACGTGGCCGCGCAGGCCGCTGCTTCGATGGGCGACTGGTTGGCGGCAGAGAAACATGTGCGTGACGCGCTGGAGTTGCTTGTGCCGGGGCATGACCCCGGCGTTCATGCCCGCGCCCACCTGCACCTTGCGGACTGCCTGTGGCGACAGGGCAAGCTGATGGATGCACTTCAGGTGTATGAACATGCCGTCGAGATGGCGCGCCAATCGCGGAACCCTGGCACAGAGGCCTCGGCCTGGGATCACCTGGCCAGCCTGCAGCGTGAACTCGGGCGCGGCGAGGACGCCCGCCGCAACCACGATCGTGCCCGCGCGCTGTATGCCCAGGTGGGAGACACGGTGGGCATGGCATCGGCGCTGGTGAACCTGGCCAATCTGGACCAGGGCGAAGGCAGGCTGGTGGCCGCGCGGGCCGGCCTGATCGAAGCCGTGGCGCGCTTTCATGCGGCAGGGACGATCACTCTGGAAGGCATCGCGCTTGGAAACCTGGGCGGAGTTTGCCGAAAGCTGGGCAGGTTGACGGAATCGGCGGCGTGCTATGAACGCGCCCGCGCATTGCTGGCTCGCGCCGGGAACCTGATTGAAGTCGCGGTGTTCGATGGCATGTATGCCCAACTGCTGCTGCTGGCCGGCGCCGGAGACGCAGCAGAAGTGAACGCTCGCCAGGCCATGGCGACGCTGGAGAAGCAGGGAGCCCTGCACTGGCGTGAGCAGTACGGCGGACTGGTGTTCATGCGGGTTCTGGCAGAACGTGCGGCAGCCGGCAGTGCCGTGGCTTTGCGCGAGGCGATCGAGCGCCTGGCCGAAATGCGCGCCGTGCTGGGCAAGGCTGATTACAACGGGCACAGCGCCCTTGCTGTTGTGGTCGAAAAGGCTGCTGCCCTGGTTTCCGAAGTGGAAGGCGCGAGGGCGAAGGGGCGCAGACCGTTGGTCTTTCGGGGCTTCCTTCCTCAGGAGTTGGAACCGGCGGTGCGCAAGGCCGCGATCGCGCGCATGAAGATGGTAGAGCCTGGCGAGTACGCGAAGCTTGCAAGTGATCCGGATTTGCTTGCCGCCATGCAACAGGGGCTGGAAACAGGGCATGAACCGGATTGGCAGGCAAGCGAGGTCTGACAAGCACCCGCCAAAGAAACGGGGCCCGCAGATGCGGGCCCCGTTGGCTTGAAGCAATGCATATCAGGCCGTGCGGCGACGCAGGGCAAGCCCAATCAGGCAGAGCGCGCCAAGCAGAGTGATGTACGGTGCCGTGGAGCTATCTGTCGAGCAGCCACCGCCACCACCGCCACCACCGCCACCACCGCCACCACCACCGCCACCACCGGCCGCGATGACGAGGTTGAAGTTGGCGTTCGTCGTGTTGGGCGTGGGTGCCGCACTATCAGTAACCGTGACGATCACGGGGAATGTCCCCGATACTGTCGGGGTACCCGAGATCACACCGGTGCCCGGGTTGATGGTAAGACCGGCAGGCAGACCAGTGGCCGACCAGGAATAGGCCGGAGTGCCGCCGGTAGCATTCACCGTGGTGCTGTAGGCCACGTTGCGCGTGCCGCTGGGCAGTGTGGTGGTCGTGATGCTGAGGCCGCCACCACCGCCACCGGTGGTCGAGCCAGTGATGTTCCACTGGTACGGGTTTTCGTCCGAGTCGTTGTTGGTGATCGAGATCGGAACCGTGAACGCGCCACCCGAGGGCGTAACTTCGATGACCAGCGTGGTCGTTCCGGCCGACGCAACCGAAGCAGCAGGCTGGGTCGTTACCGTCGCCGTGCAGGCGGTGGTGCCAGTGATAGGCGTAGTCAACGCGGTGATGGTCAGGCTAGTCGCACCGTTGTTGGCAATGTTGTAGGTGAAGCTCACAGGAGTTCCAGCGGTGAACGAAGACCCGACGTTGTCGTTGGTGCCGGATCCCGAAACGATTGGTGTCCCAGCTCGGTCAACATCCATTTCCGCAGTGGCAGAAAGTGGTGTAAACCGATAGGCCTCGGTTGACGGTACAGGTGACTTGACGAAACCGCCGGGTGCAGCAACACCAACGGCGCCCGTAGAATCCTCGAGGCCAGTTTGACCGGCACCGGTCGACGTGCCGTAGTGAATCTCGATTACATTGGTAGTCTCGTAAAGGATGGCAAGCACGGTAGTTTGCGTTCCGTTGGCGTAATGGAACGCGCCCTGAAATTGGCAGATGAAGCGGCGATTTGGGCCGGTTCCTAGCGTCTGCGTATAGCAGGTTCCGCCGACCTGAAGGTCGTTGTCCTGCCACAGCAATGCAATGAAGTTATCGGGCACACCAGAAGACGGAAGCACGTACTGAAATGGAATCGTGGTGCTGCCGCCAGCCCCGTCCTGGTAGATGTCGGTCAAGATGGCACTGAAGGACATAATGCCGTTGGAATTGATGTTGATCGTCGTGTACGGGGTGCCAAAAAAGTTGAACGTGAACCCCAGGGCGACGTTACTCACCGTGCCCTCATCCAGCGGCCCCCACGTTGGTCCAGTCGCTACGAAAGAACTGTTCTGGTTAGTCCCAGTTGACTGGATAGAGTTGGCTGTAAAGCCGTTCGTGATGGTAGTTGCGGTGTAGCCCTGCGCCTGCGCAAGTGTGCTGAATGCAGCGGCTGCGACCAGTACTGCGATGAGTCGATTCATGCGTTCTCCCCACGGTTCCATGTTGCCTGGCGCCAAAGCACCGTGTCTGGCGCCATGGCGAACGCCGGGCCTCGGCGATCGCCCTTTGAACTGTTCGTGAGTCCGCACAATACACCGGCGGAGTGGCCAAAGTCAACATTTTGTAATATATTGGTTGGCGTTTCAGCCTTGCGAGAATCCCTCTTCTTGTTCCTTCTTGGGGTCTTTGGGTGGTGGCACCGATGGGTCGCGAGGCTTGCCGTCGGGGCCAATGGCGGTTTTCACCGGGCTGACGCAATCGGCATAGCCCGGGTCTTCACTGATTCGCCAGGCGATTTCGGCCATGTAACACGCACCCAGCACAATGCCGTCGTACTTGATGGTTTCCGGATCGTCCAAATTGGTGTGCATCTCGGGCGGGATAGCGCCCATCGGGAACAGTACCGGGATGCCGGCCTCGCTGAAAAATGGCCAGTGGTCGCTGGCCGGGATCGGTGACCGGGTGGTCATGGTGACCTTGAGTTCCGGAAACAGCGGCGCGGCCTCCTGGCAGTGCTTCAGCAGGAACTTGCTTACGCCGGTGCCCTGCATGCCGATCTCGTTGTTCGTCAGGCGGCCGAGCATGTCAATGTTGATCATCGCCACGACCTTGTTGTGCGGAATGGTCGGGTGCCTGACCCACCACTGGCTGCCCAGCAGGCCCTTCTCTTCGCCAGTGAAGGTAATGAAAAGCATGCCGCGCCGCGGCTTGCGGCCGCTGGTGGCGAATGCCTCTGCAATCTCAAGGATCGCGGCCACGCCCGAAGCGTTGTCGTCGGCCCCGTTGTGGATTTCTCCGGCCTTGTTGGGCGACCGCGACCCGAAGTAACCCTGACCCAGGTGATCATGGTGGGCACCGAACACAATCCATTCGTCAACCTGGCCGTCAATGCGGCCCAGCACGTTAGGGCAGGTGCTGCTGATCGCGGTGGCCTTCATGGCCAGTGTGGCCTTGACGCCTTCCATGGCGGGGCGGCCGGCAAAGTTGCCCTGGTCGAACTCGGCTTGCAGTTTCTTCAACGTTCCTTCGCCGCCCAGCATGCGGTCGGCGGCTTCCACGGTGATGTGCATGAACGGAAACGAGGCCGGGGCGTTCTTTGCCGCGGCCAGGTCAAGTTCCAGCGGCGGCGATTTTTCGCTGCCGTCGGGGCTGGGCAGGTCGCGCCTGTTGTCGCTGCCGCCGACGCTTTCCGGCCCGGTGACCAGCAGAATGCCCACCGCGCCGGCGCTTTTGCAAAGCTGTTCCTTGGTCTGCAGGAAGCTGGAACGCGAGAACGGGTTGCGGCCACCGCCGCGCCGCCAGGGCGTGGGTTCATAGCGCAGCACCAGCGCCAGCTTGCCCTTCAGGTCAAGGCCTTCGATGTCGTTGTAGCTGCGCGTGGATTCATTGATGGCATAGCCCGCAAACACCACGGGCACGTCCTTGAGCTCGGCCGCGCCGCCGGGACCGTTGGCGCCAACGAAGTCCTTGCCGTACTCCAGCGCGGTGGTGCCGGCGGAGGTTGTCAGGCTCAACCCGGGCGTGCCGTCCCATTTGTTGTAGCGCAGCCCGACTTCCTGGTACCAGCCGCCCTTCTCTCCGGCGGGCTTGAGGCCGGCCTGCTGCATGCGTGACTTGATGTAGGCGGCCGTGGCGCGGGCGTGGGCGGAAAGGGTGTCGCGCCCGCCCATTTCGTCGCTGGCCATGAAGTACACGTCCTGGCGCACGTCGCGCAGGCTGATGCTGTCAAGGTTCGGCGCGGACAGGGCCGGGCGGGCCGGCGTGGCATCCTGGGCGATGGTCAGCGGGCACAAGGCGGCCAACAGGGCAAGTGCGGCCAGGGGTGCGCGGGGCTTCATGCGGGTCTCCTGCCCATAGTCTTTGCACTGGCCGTAGTTCTCACGGCATTGGTGCTTGCATGGGCGTCAAAGGAAGCAAATACTACGTGTTCCCGTGGCGTTCTCCCCTCAGAAATCGACTGTGGCCCGCCTTGTCATTTTCGCCCTGGCCTGCCTGGTTCTTGCCGCGTGCAAGCAGGCCCCACCACGGGCGGGGGTAGGCATGAACCGGGTGGTGATGCCCGAATGGGCCCGCACCGGCAAACACCCGGACTATCCTTCAACTACCCATCTCCTGGGATTTGGCTCGGCACCCGGCAAGCAGGCCGCGGAAACAGAGGCGGCGCAGCGGCTGGAAGAAGCCATTGTGGCCCATGCGCTGACGCTGGGCGGGCCGGTGCTGCAGGGCACACAGTTTGAACGCCTGGTGACTGAACGCGGTGCCTGGTTCGGCCTGGCCGAGTTCGGCGAGTCCGTCAACACCGACATTGCCGGCAACGGCTTTGAAGTTGTGGCATTGCGCGCGCTGCACAAGGGCGAACTGGCCCTGCGCGCCCAGGGTATGATTGAGCAAGCCCGCGAAGACCAGAAGTCAGCACCCGACCCGCAGACGGGCGGCGACCTGAAGCATCGCATTGAAACAGCGGCCCGCGCGTTTGTGCTGCATGCCCGCCTGCTGGCCCTGGGGTTTCTGGTGGACGGCAGGTTGGAACGCAAGGCACTGGAAGGCGCTGAGGACGCGGCACTGGCCATTTGGGAGTTGCCGGGCATCGTCAAGCTGGAACAAACCGGCGGCGGCCAGCGCGTGGCCATGCAGGGCGGCGTGGCCCAGCCCCTGACCATGCAGGCACGCTTTCGCAATGTGCCGATGGCGGGCGTGCCACTGGTGTGGAGCCTGCCTTCAGGCATGCGCGGCGTGATGGATGGCGAGCCGCAGACAGATGCCCAGGGACGTGCGTCCTGCCGTCTGCTGCAGGCATCACCCACGGGCGACGAATTCGGCATGCTGCGCTGCCAGGTGAACCTGGACCAGATGACCGCGCGCCGAACCGGCATCGGCATGCCGGCGTGGATCTGGACGTTGCGCCTGCCCTGCCGCCGCAACACGGAACTTGTCGTGATGGTCGACGAGATTGTGGACGACAAGAAAGAGGGCTTTGAGCGCTACTTTCTGCCGGGGTTGCGTGAGTGGGCCAGGGGCCGCGGCCTGGAGATCGCGATTGGCAAGCCCAGCGAACGCGAGTTTGACTACCGGCTCAAGCTGGAAGGCAGCATTGCAGTCAGCACCTGGATGCGCGGCGAAGCCCCGATGGCCCGCACCAGCGGCAAACTGGCCTTGTCGGATCATGGCGACGGGCGCGTGCTGTTTGAATGGACGCCCGGGCTGCTGCGCGAAGGCAAGCCCGGCAACAGCACCCAGAGTCAGGCACTGACTACCCTGCGCGAAGCCGCCGCGGACGGACTGGCCGAGTTCTGCTCGCGGCTGATTGCCACGATCCCGGCACCCGGCGAAGAGTACGGCCGCGGACGTTAGACGCGCGTGTTGGCCGCGTTCTTGGCAAACGTATGCAGGTTGAAGAAGAACGCGTCGTGGAAGTAGTGCGTCAGCAGCAATCCGAACCCGAACAGATAATAGGCCTGCAACACCGCACCGGGCTTGTAGTAAGGCGTACCCGGTTCGCCGCTGCCGGCAAACAAGCCGACTTCGCGCACCACACTGATGCCCATGGCCAGCAGCAGGATCACGCCGATCAGGAACAGCACAATCGCCAGCGCCAGCCCGTAGTAACGCGGGCCGCTGCGCTCATCTTTGGCCAGCCATTTGACCACCGGGTTCAGTTTTGCCCCTGCCTGTACCTGGCGTCGGGTGATGAACCAGGTCAGCGCGATGTACTGCATGCTGTGCCACAGGTTGAAGCCCTGAAACGCGCTGTCCAGGTTCGGCCACAGCGGGCAGAACAACCCCACGCCGATCGCGCACAGGATCAGCAGAACCTTGGCGTGGTGCAGGGTGCCCTCGCGCCTTTCGCGCAGGGTCTTGGCAACCCAGATCGAGGTAAACACTACCAAAGCGACAGTGTTGGCCATCCAGAACCAGTCACTCAAGATGAAGTTCGGCAGCAGCGGCTGGGCCCGCCCGATGTGGAACTGCAGTTCGGTGGCTTTCTCGACGCCAAGCCACTGCGAAGTCCAGGCCCAGGCCAGGGATTCGTGATTGCCCAGCACCATGCGGAAACTTGACACCGGGTACAACGGGAACATCACGGCGGCCACGTCAATCAGGCGCGACTTCAGGCTGGGCTTGGCGGCATCCCGGTCGTGATAAAAGCGCACAACGTAGGAAAGCTGGTGAATCAGGTGCAGGCTGGCAATAAAGAAGAAGCCGGTCATCAGCAGCCGGCGGCTCACTTCACTGGACAGCGCCATGGTGGCCACAATCGGCAGCACGAACAGGCTGGCCGTGAACCACACTTTCTCGCGGCGGCGGAAGTCAGGGTTCAGGTACGTGCGCGTGTAGGTGACCCACACGTGCGGGCCGCCGGCCAGCACCATCACGAACAGGCTGGTAATGTCTTCGGCCATGCCCAGGCGCGTGGCCGCGTCTGCCGCCGTGAAGCGTTCCAGCAGGTACATGCTGAGGTAAAAGACAAGGATAGGCACTGGGGCCAGAAACGCGGGGTAGATGATCCAGCGTTTGTCCCAGGACGGCGAATGAATCCAGCCTGCGCGCGAAGCGGCTGCGGGCGCGGCCTGTGCCGCAGAAAACGACTCAACCGTAATGTTTCCAGCCATCGAAAGGGCCCCCGAGGCGCAAGACAATACGGAATGTCGTGTCAAGGCTCAACGGGCAAGCTGTGACTTTCTCTTGACAGGACAAGACCAGTTGCGGCATTCTCTCTTTACGCGTCAACAGGGACGCCCGGGAGACCCGCCGTGAAGCCCAACGATTCCACCGCCAACGCCGCCACTGTGGCCGACAATTTCATCAACCAGTACGGCAAGGCCCGGTTCAAGCGGTTTCTCAAGCTTCTGCAGCAGAACACCAGCGGCGAGGAAATTGCCCGCGAGTTCAATGTCTCGCGCGAACGCGTACGCCAGTGGAAGAACGCGTTCGGCCACATGGTGCAGACTTACGACATCAGCCCTGACATTCTGCGGCTTGCCGGCTTGAAGTAGCCGCACCCGCGACCCGGCGGCTGTGATAAACTGCCGGCATGGCCAAAGCCGTACACATCCCGCCAGTCGCGATCTATGGCATGGGCCGGTTCGGCCGAGCCCTGGCCGATGCCCTTAAATCGACCGGTCAAAAGCCGGCACGCACCGGCGGACGCAAGGCCGGGCCCGCAGCCCTGCTGCGCGGCCTAAAACCCGGCACACTGATTGTGCTTGCAGTGCGCGACGACGCGCTGGCGCCTGTGGCCGCGCAGTTTGCCGCATTGCCCGGTGCCGGCAGACACGCTTATGTGCATGCCAGTGGGGCATTTGGCCCGGCCCTGCTGGCCAAGCTGGAAGACGCAGGCGCAAAGGTGGGGGGCTTTCACATTCTGCAAAGCCTGCCGCCAAAGCAGGGCAGCCAGCGCCTGAAAGGCTCCTGGTGTGCCGTTGCCGGCCCTGCCGGGCTTCGCCGGGTTCTGCGCGCGCTGGCCCTTAGACTTGGCATGAAGCCGTTTCAACTGCCCGACAAGGCTCGGCCGATCTACCACGCCGCGGCCGTGCTGGCCAGCAACGCGATGGTGGCGTGGCTTGGGCTTGCACGTGACCTGCTGGTTCGGACGGGTATCCGGCCTCGCGACGCTATCGCCATGCTGACGCCGCTGGTACGCGGCACGCTCGAGAATGTGGTGAAAGTGGGGCCGGAAACGGCGTTGACCGGGCCGGTGGTGCGCGGCGACGCCCGCACACTGGTGCGACACCTGGCAGCCATGAGCCGGCAGCAGGCAGCGGCCTATCGTGCCGCCATGGTGCAGACCACTGCGTTTGCCGAGAAGTCAGGGCGACTCACCCGTGCTCAGGCGCGAACCATTCGTGCAGTACTGTTCGAGTGACGGGCGTAAACGAAGCGGCCGCGCGAGCCAAGGGCAGGCGCGACCGCCGGGTGACCTGGAGCGGGTGATGGGACTCGAACCCCGCGACAGCCCGATGGACTGTCGCGGCGCGCAGTAGCCCGCATAAGCCCGCGCAAACGCGGGCGATGCCGGGCGTAAACGAAGCGGCCGCGCGAGCCAAGGGCAGGCGCGACCGCCGGGTGACCTGGAGCGGGTGATGGGACTCGAACCCACGACCATCACGTTGGCAACGTGATGCTCTACCACTGAGCTACACCCGCGTTGCAGGGCGGGGAATATAGTCCGCACCTTTGCACTGTAAACCCCCGGTCTTTGGGCAGTTTCCTGCCCGAGAAACGACTGCTGCCGGAAAATCGCCAGGTGTACCCAGGGTGAATCTGTGCGATTGCCCCCGCCGTTGCTAGGCTATTGGTCACCAATCTGGTCGCGATGCCCGTTGCGGCGTCCAACGTGGGGAATGCGCCATCATGGCGGACGTGATCACGTTCAGTTGTCACCAGTGCCAGCTTCCCTTTCGGGTTGCATCCAGCAATGCCGGCCGTGGGTTCCAGTGCAAGAACTGCGGCACGATGCTTACCGTGCCGAGCCAAAGCACACCTTCAGCGCCGGTGATCGTTCCGGCGCCAGAAGTGGAACTTGGTGCCGGCCAACAGGTGATACGCAAGACGGATTCCGGCCGCCGCGCAACCGTCGACCCTACGCGCATGATCACGCGCAACAGCGGCGCGCACCTGGCGGTCGCCCCTGCCCATGCGCCCGTGGCGGGGCCGTCGTCATCGGGCAAGAGCAAAACCCCGATGCTGGCCGGCATCGGTGCCGTGGTGCTGGTCGGCGTGGTCGTGGTGGTTCTGCTTGCCACCGGCGTAATCGGCGGTACGCAGGGACCGGCGGTGGTTGCCAACAATCTGGTTGTCGCTGCCAATGGGTCGAACGTGCCGACGGCAAAAGGCGAATCCGAGCGCGAAAAGATCCTCAATCACCTGGTATCGCCCGACCGCACCGGCACCAGCATGATTGACATCTACAGGCGGGCCGTGGCCGCAAAGCTCGACAGAGCCGACCAGGCCAGCGTGGCGCGCGAGGCCGTCAGCCGCATCGAAACCGAAAACGCCCAAGGCCTTACCGATGACACGATGCTGGATTTTGGCGAGCAGCTGGAAGCCGCCGAGTTCCAGACGGAGGCCTTGCGCCTGTTTGCGATGGTGGCGCGGCGCTGGCAGGGCAAAACGGACGCGCCGGCGGCCTATGCCCGCGCGCAGAAGCTGCGCAAGCTGGAGAAAGTAGACTTTGCGGCGGTGCTTTCGCGCGCCGATGAAGTGGAACAGACCGGTGTGATCGACGCCGCCAAGGCCCTGCGCGAAGAGCTGCTGAAGCTGTCGGATGCTGCGGTCGACGGGTGGGCGACGGCGACTGTCGCTGCCCGTGTTGCAGAGATTGCAGACGAGATCGGCCGGCACGAAGCCGAAGTCGCGCGGCTGCGCCGGGACGACCCCTTCCGGTTTGTCGCGGCGCGGTCGATTCACCAGTTCCGCACCCAGCGGGTTGCCACCCGCAACGAATGGGGCATCCACATTGCCGAGCCGGTGGTCGTCTATTACGCGCGTCGCAAGGATGATTCCGACGAGCTGGCCCAGATGCGCTATGCGGAGGCGATCGCGGGCGTGGTGCAGTTCGTGAAGTGGTTTCGCGCGGAGTTTGCAGAGCCTGCCGGCCTCAAGCGAATGCTTCCGCTGGACATCGCTGACCAAGGCTTGCGCGACCAGGCACCTGTGGAAGTGCTGCTGTTCGAGGACCGCACCCAGTGGCGGCCTTACCTCAGTGATGTGCGGGCCAGGGTGGATACCTCGCGCCAGTCGCACTTCACCGAACAGGGCAGTGGGCGCTTCAGCTACATCTTTGAAGGCAGTGAGACATCGCTGGTCAACCTGATGACCATGCTGACCCATCATTGCCTTGAGACCTGGCACCCCCGGGCCAAGCAGACCCGTGACCTACCATCGTTCCAGACGTTTGCCGTGGAATCGACCATTGCCGCGGCCATCTCGTTGATGAAGCGCACCCCGGTAGACGACGACTATGAGTTCGAGTTCTTTCTTCAGGACGACCGGTGGGTGAAGCAGATGGCAAGGTGGCGCGGCCCGTTTGCCGTGGCCGCCAACGGCGGCGTAGACAGTTTTGGCGGCCCGGGAGTGACCCTGCGCGACCTGGTTGCCTCAAGTGGTGGAAAGGACTTCGTTGACGCCTTTGAACGCAACATCAAGACCTACAAAGGTTGGGATGACGACCAAACCCGCCGCGTGGTGGATTCCATGCGCGCGCCAAACAGCCCGGTTTTGAACCTGGTGGCTGGTGCATACCTGCGCGGGTTCAACATGTTCCTGTGGCACTTCAAGCAGAGTGGCAAGCCCAAGTACCGCAAGGCCTTCTTGAAGTACTTGGTGGCCGACATGGAGGGCAAGGTCACGGCTGCCAACCAGCTGGAACAGTTCAGCGCCGCGTTCGGGCTGGATGAGGCCGGCTGGAAGGCCATCGAGGCCGACTTCCTGGCCTACCAGACTGTGCCTTGAAAGCGGCAACCGGCGCCTATACTGCGCGCGATGCTGTCCATAGCTGACCGAGACTATTGCCGCAAAGCCTTGCCTGCGGTTTCGCGCACGTTTGCGCTGGGCATTGAACTGCTGCGCGAGCCCCTGCGCGACGAAATCGGCGTGGCGTACCTGATCTGCCGCATTCTCGACACCATTGAGGACACCACCAGCCTGCCAGCACAGGCCCGTGCCGCGCTGCTGGAAAGCTGGGCAGGAAGCTTCGAAGACCCGCATAACTGGCCGATGCTGGCGGCCGATGTCGAGCGCATGTTCGCCGACCAGTCGCTGGACGGCCCGGACCACGAACTGTGTCGGCACACCACGACCGTGCTGCGGGCCTTTCACGGCTTTCGCCAGGGTGCGCGCGACGCCCAGCGCCAGAGCATCATCGAGATGGCCAACGGCATGGCAGAAACCGTGCGGCGCGAGCTGCGCGGCGAAGGCCTGCGCCTTCAGGACGAAGAAGACCTCAAGCGCTATTGTTATTACGTGGCCGGCACCGTGGGCAAGCTGTTGTGCAACGAATGGGCGCTGGACCGCAAGAGCATTACCCCTGCGATTAAGGCCGAACTCGACGAACATGCGGTCAGTTTCGGGCTTGGCTTGCAGGTCACCAACATTCTCAAGGGCGTGACTGATGATATCGCGCGCGGTGTGGCCTATGTGCCGCACAAGCTGTTTGCCGCCGCAGGCATTGACCTGCAGACGTTGATTGACAACCCGCAGGACCCGCGCGGGCGCGAGGTGGTGGCGGGGCTGGCCGAGATGACTCTGATCTGGCTGGACGAAGCGCTGGAGTACACAGTGACGATCCCGGCCACAGAGCGCGACATCCGGCTGTTTTGCGCATTGCCGCTGGTGTTTGCGGTTCGCACACTGGCTAGGTCACTCCGCACGACTGAAGTGTTCAGCGAAAACGTCCTGAAGATCACCCGCGACGAAGTGAAGCAGATCCACGCCGAGGTCGAGGCCGCGGTTTCCGACAACGCAGCCCTGCGCCGAATCCACCTGCGCGAACGCGCGGAAGTAGTCGCCGAAATCGCCAGGGCGAAAAGTGCTTGAACTGCGATTCCCACGAAGTTCACGAAGGGATCAGCGCACCCGCCTGGGTGGACAACGCCGTTGCCGTCGTTAAAGCACCGCGCGCATTTCGTGTATGCCGACCAGCTTGACCCGGGGCCGGTTCTGGGCCTTGCCGTTGTTGACCTCGGCGGCGTCGATTTTCTTCCAGGCCTGCCAGTCGATGAACTTCACCCCGCGTTGCGACAGCAGGGTCGCGATATCGCCGCTGCCGCCGGCTTTGGATTTGCCGACGTCCTGCAGCATCAGCGCCACGGTTTCTTCGGCATCCTTCTTGTTGGTGCCGATCACGCCCGTGGGGCCGCGCTTGGCCCAGCCCGCCACGTACAGCCCGGCCTGTACTGCGCCGACTGCGTCGGTCACCCGGCCCCCGGCGTTGCTGATGATGGCCTTCTTGCTGTCGAAGGGCACGTCGGGCAGGGGCACACCCTTGTAGCCCACACTGCGCAGGACCATGCCCGCGCCCACGGTCTCGAACTCGCCTGAGCCGACGGCATTGCCGTCCACCAGCTTGTTGCGTTCGATCTTGACCTGCTCGACTCTGCCGCTGCCGGTAATCTCGACGGGCGAAACCAGGAAGCGAAAGTGCACGCGCCGCTGCTTGCTGCCGCTGCCGCGTTCAATGTAGCTGCGCAGAATTTCGACGTTCTGCTTCATCAGGCGGTCTTTTTCGCACTCGGCGGCGCTGGCGGGGTCCAGCTCAAGTTCTGGGGCGCGCACCAGCGGGTCAGCTATCGCCAGGTGCCCGAATTCCTTGATTTCCGGGTTCGTGAACTTGGCCTGGGCCGGGCCGCGACGGCCCAGCACGTAGATGTCCTTGACGCGGGACTTCTTGAGGGCTTCCAGCGCGTGGTCAGCGATGTCTGTTGTGGCAAGTTCCTCGGGCGACTTGGCCAGAATGCGCGCCACGTCCATGGCCACGTTGCCGACGCCGACAACGACGACACCTTCAATGTTGAGGTTCGGGTTCAGGTTCACGTAATCCGGGTGGCCGTTGTACCAGGCCACGAACTCGGTGGCCGACATGCTGCCGGCCAAGTCCTCTCCGGGGATGCCAAGGTTGCGGTCACTTTGCGCGCCGGTGGCAAAGAAGATCATGTCGTACAGGTCGCGCAGCTCGGCCAACTTCACATCTTTGCCGAAATCCACGCAGCCGAAGTAGCGAAAGCGCGGGTCAGCCGCGGTCTTGTCGTACAGGTTCGTTACGGATTTGATCTTGGGGTGGTCCGGTGCAACGCCATAGCGCACAAGGCCAAAGGGCGCGGCCAGGCGGTCAAACATATCAACCTTGACGGCATGGTCTTTCCAGCCAAGCAACGCGGCCGCGCCATAGAACGCGCTTGGTCCCGCACCAATGATCGCAACGCGAACGTCCATAGCATCTCCTGGTGAGGGCCGCATTGTGGCTTGGCGTTATGCACTGGCAATGAGGATCGGGCCTACTCAACCGCTTCCCAGGCCAGGGACTTTTTCCACGCGGCGTGGCCTGTGCGGTAAGCCGCAAAAGCGGCGCTGACGGGCGCGAGGTCCTTGTTGATGGCCTGGAACAGTTCGCCCGTGTCTTTGTCGCGGTACTCGACCACGTACTCGCCCTGATCCAGCACGGCCTGGATGTAGGCCGTCGCGCACTGCGACAGCAGCACATAGCTTTCGCCGTCGTCTTTCAGGTCCTTGAGCGCGGCCTGGGTGTCCTCAGGCGAAGGTTCGACCAGTTCGTTGCTGAGGGTCTCCAGCCGCCAGAACGTCTGGTCTTCGAGTGACGGCGGCATATGCAGGTCGGGCGTCTGGGGGTCGTAGACGGTCATGCCGTGTTCAAGCGCCATGTCCACGATTACGGCCTCCAGCTGTTCCGAGTGCGCGGCCATCAGCGTGAAAATGAGGTACTGCGGGCTGAAGCGCGGCTGTTCCTCCCAGGGGCACTCGGTGACGTCTTCAGTCGGCCAGTTGTCGAGTGTCGGATAGCGCAGCAAAAGCTGGTTGAAGAAGGCCTTCATGGCCGGTGCGGGTTTCAGGCCTGGGTCTTTACCTTCCGACACGCGGTCAAACAGTTCACCTGCGGCCCCAAGGGAAAGGGGTTTGTCGGCATGCCATACACCAAGCTGAAAGGTCATGACCGGGCTCTGTGCCCGCGATTGTAGTGGCGGCAACGGAACGCTCAAGCGGGTTCGGTGTGTTTGGCGGCAATCGCCGCCACGGCGCCTTCCATATCGCGGGGCAGGGGCGCAACCAGTTCCAGTTCGGCGCCGGATAGGGGGTGCTTGAGCTTCAGGTAATGGCTGTGCAACGCACATCGGCCCAGCAGCAGGGCGTCAGGGCCGCGCGGCACACGCTGGCCCCGGCAGATGGCCTCGTACTCGTGGCGCTTTTGGGTGTCCACGCTGCGGATGCGGTCGTTGACATCAACTTCTGTGTCGCCGTCCTTGAATCCATACGGGCTTTCGATCTTCGTGGGGGCGGGCGGGGGCTCGTCCAGGTCCGACAACAGAAGTTCGTCGCGAATGCCGTAATGGTGGTCGCACACCAGCGGGTGGCCGATTGCCTGCATGTGCACGCGAATCTGGTGGGTGCGGCCGGTGTGCAGGCGGCACCGAACCAGGGTGAAACGCCCCAGGCGCTGCACCACCCACACTTCGGTGCAGGCGGAGTCGCCGTCTGGGTCCACGCGGCGCAGCATGGAGATCTGCGAATCAGTGTTCTGGCCCAGCGGCAGGTCAATCATCTGGTGGTCGCGCTCCACGCGGCCCTCCACCAGCGCCAGGTAGTCCTTCACAACGTCTTTGTCGGCAAGTGCCTGGCCAAGCGCGCCGGTAACTTCGCCGGTTTTGCCCAGCAGCACCAGCCCGCTGGTTTCCTTGTCAATGCGGTTGACCAGTCTTGGCGCATTGTCACCTTCACCGCGGTGCTTCAGGTGCAGCGCGTTCAGCAGGGTGGTGTAGCGATAGCCGCCGGTGGGGTGAACAATCAGGTGTGGCGGCTTGCTGACCACCAGCATCACGTCGTCTTCATAGATGATCTCATAAGGGATGCGCGCCATCTCGCTGATGTCTTCATGGGGCTTGGGCAGCACGAGCTTCAGGATGTCGCCGCTGGCCAGCTTGCGCCCGGCGGGGCAGGGCACGTCGTTGCGCAGGACGCGGCCTTCGTCGAAGGTGTCCTGCACCTTGGTGCGTGACATCCAGGGCGTGCGCAACTTCAGGAACTTGTCGGCGCGCATGCCTTCCTGGGGAAGTTCGACGCGGTACTCACGCTCGGTCTCAACCGCGCTGAGGTCGGCGATTGGTTCTTTGCCCTTGCGATGGCTGCGCGAGCGGGTCATGGCGGAAGTGTACAAACGTTTCACGCGGCGGCGCGAAGGCGCGGCGATCTGTCAGGCACAAGCCAACCCTCACCAGTCAACTGCGGGGTGATCCCAACCGCCATAGAGTCGTGGCGCTCCGTGTGGATTCGTGGTTCGCGCAGTGGTCGTTTGCTGATCTGGGCCATGGTGCCGGGACGTGAGATGCACCTGTCGTCGCGCTGCCGCGTGAACCCTTTTCACTGGCGCCCAAACGTGCTAATCCAAATGCGGAGACCCAATCATGGCCGACAGCAGCTTCGACATCATGGCAACCTGCGACACCAACGAGGTCGACAACGCCCACCAGCAGGCACTGAAGGAAATTGCCAACCGCTGGGACTTCAAGGGCAAGACCGCGCAACTCGATTGGGACAAGAAGGAAAAGAAGATCACACTGCTGGCCACGGACAAAACCGTGCTGGATGCCATGCTGGACATCTTTCGCACCAAGCTGGCCAAGCGCGGCGTGAACCTCAAGGCCCTGGAACTCAAGACCGAGGAACCCGCCACCGGACAGGGCATCCGTCAGATCTATACGCTGATTGAGGGCATCCCCAGCGAGAAGGCCAAGCTGATCACCAAGATGGTCAAGGACAAGAAGTTCAAGGTTCAGGCCAGTATCCAGGGCGATGTGGTGCGCGTGACCGGCAAGAGCCGCGACGAACTGCAGGCCGTGCAGCAGGCCGTGCGTGAAATGGACCTGCCGCTGCCCATCAGCTTTGGAAACTACCGGTAGGGGTGACAGCCCCGGTCGAAAGGCCGGGGGCCACCAGCAACTGCCGGACGTTTCAGTGCCAGCAATGCGTTAACTTGAACCGCCGACAGGCGGTCTGCTCTTGCTGCTGACTTCTTACTGCCGACTGCACCACCATGAACGCACCCGTCAACATCTCGCGTCTGCCGGCTGTCCTTTACGCGCCCGACGGGTCGCGCCGCGTAGACTATCGCGCGGTGTTTGCCCTGGCCTGGCCGCTGCTGATCAACACCGGCATCCAGGCGGTGTTGAACCTCACCGACACCTGGTTTCTCGGCCAGCTTTCCGTGGACGCGCTGGCGGCCGTGGGCGGCATCTTCTTTCTGATCCTGGTTTTCATTGTGCTGATCGGCGGTGTTGGCCATGCCACCCAGACCATGGCCGCACAGGCCTACGGCGCGGGGGCAAGGCCCCGTGCCGCCAGCTATGCCTGGAATGGCCTGTGGGCGACACTGGCCACGGCGCCGCTTTTTCTTGGGCTGGCGTTTGTTGGCCCATGGTTCATTGCACCGTTCGGCATGGATCCCCAGGTTCAGGCGCTGGCGCTGGACTACTGGTTTCCGCGCATGGCAGCCGGCTGGCTGGGCGTGGCGATCTGGTCGGTTGCCGGGTTCTTCAATGGGATCGGACGCACCCGCCTGCCGCTGCTGGTGATGATGGTGATTGCGATCAGCAACGCGGCGCTCAACTGGCTGCTGATCTTCAAGCTTGGCTACGGCGTGGCCGGCGCGGCCTGGGCCACAGCCGGCGCGCAGCTGATTGGCGTGCTGGCACTGGTGGCGGCCATGCTGATGCCGGACATGCGGCACGAGTTCGCGTCGGGCCGGGTATGGAAGCCCCGGTTCAAGCGCATGTGGGGCCTGCTTGCGCTGGGCTTTCCGATGGGCCTGCACGGCACGGCTGACCTGCTGGGTTTTGCCCTGTTCCAGCTGATGATTGCCCGCGTGGGGCCGGTGCATGCGGCCTCGAGCCAGGTGGTGATGATGGTGACCAGTGTGTGTTACATGCCCGCGATTGGCATTGCCCTGGCGGGCACCACCCTGGTAGGCCAAAGCATCGGCGCCGGCGACAAGGAATGGGCCCAGCGTACCGGCAGTGCCGTGATCAAATTGGCGGTGGCCTACATGGGAGGCCTTGGCGTTCTGCTGGCCGCCTCCGGCCCGTGGGTGCTGCCGTTGTTCGTGCAGTCGGGTGACCCCCACGCCGCTGAAATGGTGCAACTGGGCGTGACACTGTTGTGGATTGCCGCCGGCTATCAGGTGTTTGACGCGCTGAACCTGGGCGCGGCCTTCTGCCTGCGCGGCGCGGGCGACGTGAAGTTTCCCGCCATTGTGCTGGCAATCCTGGCCTGGGTGGTGTTTGTGCCGCTGACGCACGTCCTGACGTTTGAACCCGGGCAGGGGCTGGTGAACTTCCTGCCCCAGTTCGGCATGGGCAGCAAAGGCGCATGGACGGCCGCGGTCGTCTACATCGCCCTGCTGGGCAGTGCGATGCTGTGGCGCTGGTGGGGCGGGGCCTGGAAGAAGATTGTGGTGTAGGAACTGCTGTCGGCAGTCTGGAGTCGGCAGTCGGCAGCAAGGGCAGTCGTGCCGGGCGATTGTCACTGCCGACTGCTGACTGCTGACTGCTGACTGCTGACTGCTGACTTCCGACTCGCTTTACTGGCCCCGTGCCCACGATCCGCCAATCCATCGACCACTGGCGCGCGGCCTTTGCCGCCGCCGGTGTCGATTCGCCTCGCCTGACCATCGAACTGCTGCTAGCCCATGTGCTGGGCCTCGAGCGCGGCGCGCTGCTTGGCATGGGCGAGCACGAACTTACCCCCGTGCAGTCTGCGCAGCTTGAAGCCCTGTGCGCCCGGCGAGCCCGGCGTGAGCCGCTGGCTTATCTGTTGGGCTACTGGGAATTCTGGGGCCGCCGCTTCGCCGTCAGGCCGGGCGTGCTGATCCCTCGCCCGGAAACCGAGGGCGTGATCGCACTGGCCAAGAAGCTACTGCCGCCGGACACGCGCGGCTGGGCTGTAGATATCGGTTGCGGCTCGGGTGTGCTGGCCGTGACCCTGGCGCTGGAGTTCAAACAACTGCGCGTGCTGGCCTTGGACCTTCACAGCATGCCGCTGCAGGTCACGGCCGAGAACGCCCGCGCCCACGGCGTGGCTTCACGCCTGTGGATGGCGCGCATGGACGGCCTTGCGGCAATGCCGCCTGTGCCGCTGTTTGACCTGATCGTGAGCAATCCGCCTTACGTGACGCCTGAGGACTACCCCGGCCTGCAACCGGAAGTGCTCGATCATGAACCGCAGGCAGCACTGGTGGGCGGCAAGGCCGGCCTGGAGTTGCCCTCGCGGCTGCTGGCGCAGATCGCTCGCATCGCGAAGCCCGGTGCGTTGGTGCTGATGGAACACGGCATGGAACAGGGGGCAGCCCTGCGCGAGGCCGCGCAAAGGGCCGGCCTGAAAGACATTCGCACCGAGGAGGATTATGCTGGTCTGGATCGAATCCTGGTGGCGCGCGCATGAGTGACTTCACGGCGATGCTGGTGGTGCAGTTTGAGGGCGTGGACCGTGTCAGTGCCGAGATGTTCTCGGCGCGCATGAAGGAACTGGGCTGGCAGCAAACCATGCCGGGCGTGTGGACACTGGAGTTCGAGGCCCGGGCCCGCCACAGCCGCGCCGATACCGTAAAAGGGCACCTCGATCTGGCTTGCCAGTTCGCGCGCATCAAGCGCGGGCAGGCCAAGGCCATTGTTCACTTTGGCGACGACGAACCGCTGGCTGTTTAGCAGGAACCGCCAAAGCCAGTGGATCGCAATGCGTCCAGGGCGTTTGGCGCTTCCGCGCTTTGGCGGTTTGGATTGCCGTTCCTCGCGCTTTCGCGCCATGCAGTTGCCCGAACGCACACCAAAGTTCCGGGGCTCCAAACGCCGATAGTTCCCTGGCGGCAATACGCCCAAGGAACTTCCATGCCCAGCAAATATGTGATTCACGGCGGCCAGACGCTGCGCGGCCATGTCACCATCAGCGGCAGCAAGAACGCCGCGTTGCCCATGATGGCCGCGGCCCTGCTGGCCAAGGGTGCAACCGTGCTGCGCAATGTGCCGGATCTCAGTGACGTGCGGCTGATGGCGCACATCCTGGAAACTCTGGGTTGCGAAGTGACGCTGTTTCCGCAGCCGGGCGTGGTTGTGATCAACGTGGTGGATGAATCGCCCGTCAAGGCGCCCTACGAACTGGTAAGTGAGATGCGCGCCAGTTTCTGTGTGCTGGGCCCGCTGCTGTCGCGCAGGGGCGAGGCACAAGTGAGCCAGCCCGGCGGCTGCACACTGGGCGAACGCCCGGTAGATCTGCACGTCAAAGGCATTGCCGCCATCGGCAGCCAGGTGACGTTTGAGCGCGGCGACGTGATCGCCAAGGGCCGCCCCACCGGCGGCCGCGTGTACCTGGGCGGCGCAATGGGCCCCAGTGTCACCGGCACCGGCAACGTGATGTGCGCCGCAACCATGGGCACGGGTGTGACGGTGATTGACCAGGCCGCCTGCGAGCCCGAGATTGTCAACCTGGCCGAGATGCTGATCGCCATGGGCGCCCGCATCACCGGCCACGGCACGAGCCGCATCGTCGTCGAAGGCGTGCGCGAGCTGCACCCGGTCACGTTCGACGTAATCCCCGACCGCATCGAGGCCGGCACGTTCATGATTGCCGCGGCGATCACGCGCGGCGACATCACACTCGAGAAGTGCGACCCCGATGTGATGCTGGCCCTGTTCGACAAGTTCGCCGAAATGGGCGTGCCGCACGAACGCCTGGACGCGACCACCTTGCGCGTGAACTGCCCCAACCGCGCCAGGGCCGCGGACATGACCACACTGCCCTACCCGGGGTTTGCGACCGATCTGCAAAGCCCGCTGATGGCCCTGCTGTGCGTCAGTGAGGGCTACGCGCTGGTGGAAGAAAAGATCTACCCCGAACGCTTCATGCACGTGCCCGAATACCGCCGCCTGGGCGCCGAGATCCGCAAGCAGTTCAACACGGCCATAGTCACAGGCGTCACTAAGCTGCAAGGCGCGCCCGTGGCCGCCACGGACCTGCGCGCGGGGGCGGGGCTGATCCTTCTGGGTCTTGTGGCCGAGGGCATGACCGAAGTGCTCAAGATCAGCCACGTGGACCGCGGCTACGACAACTTCCACGGCAAGCTCGGCCAACTGGGCGCCAGCATTCAAAGGGTGGACTACCAGCCCATGCGCCGCGCCAGCGACCGCCGCGCGGCGTGAAGTGGCCTTGATCTCAAGTTCGCCACGGACTGCCCGGTGGGGCGGTCTGGGGCGTTTTGGTGGCCAACACATCTCCGCCCCTTCTGGCGGAAACCTTGCATCGTCCTTACATTGATCGCATCGTTTGCACCCCGGACGCCCCTGATGCTCCACAAAGAAATCACCCAGCAGGTCATCAACGCCGCCAAGGCCGTGCACAACGACCTGGGAGCGGGGTTGCCGCACAACTTTTATCGCCGCGCGCTGGAGATTGAACTGCGCACGGAAGGCCTGGCCGCCGAAGTTGACAAGCCCGTCAAGCTGCACTACCGCGGCGAATCCCTGGGCGAGCTGGGCGTGGATTTCTGCGTCAACAGCGCGATTGTAGTGCTGCTGATTGATACCCCTGAAACGTCGCCCGATGAGTACGGCAAGCTGCGCGCGCTGCTTAAGGCCCTTGAACTTGAGGTCGGGCTGCTTCTGAACTTCAACGGCGCCCGGCTTGACATCCGAAGGGTGGAGGCGGTTCCCAAGAAACAGGCCCAGACGGCCTAGCCAAAGGAAACCCGCCCCGCCCGAAAGGACGGGGCGGTTTGATTTGAACGGCGGTGTCGAGTGTCAGGTGTCAGGTGTCTCGCACATCGGCGCGATGGGCAGGACACCAGACACTAGACACCGGACACGCAGTGCGACAGCTTCCACACACCCGTTGAGCATCACCGCAGCGCCGGTATCGTTGCAGCACTAGGGGCGAAGTCATGGACGAAGAACGCAGGTTTCCCGATTTCGAACAGAAGTGGCAGAAGGCCTGGGCGGCCTCGAGCAAACCCGCGGCCGATCAGCCCGGCAAGAAGACCGACAAGGACTTCTACATCCTGTCGATGTTTCCTTACCCCAGCGGCCGGCTGCACTTCGGCCATGCCCTGCCCTACACCCTGACCGACAGCATTGCCCGTTACAAGCGCATGTGCGGCTGCAATGTACTGAACCCGATGGGCTGGGACGCGTTCGGCCTGCCAGCCGAGAACGCGGCCATCGAGGCCGTGCGCCGGGGCGAAAAGAACGTCCACCCCGCACGCATGACCTACGACAGCATCGAGGCCATGCGCAAGCAGATGAACGCGTTTGGCTACAGCTTTGACTGGGACCGCGAGGTCTACACCTGCAAGCCCGACTACTACAAGTGGACCCAGTGGCTGTTCTTGAAGATGCACGAAAAGGGCATCGCCTATCGCAAGAAGGCCCGCGTCAACTGGTGCCCCGATTGCAAGACCACCCTGGCCAACGAACAGGTGGAAACCCACGTCAAGGACGGCGAAGACTTCCAGGCCTGTTTCCGCTGCGGAACGCCGGTGGAGCCGCGCGAGATTGACGCCTGGTTCCTGGCGATCACGAAGTACGCCGACCGGCTGTTGAGCGGCCTGGACAACTTGCAGAAGTCATGGCCGGAGTTAGTCACCAGCCAGCAACGCAACTGGATCGGCCGCAGCGAGGGCGTGAACATTGATTTCACGATTGAACTGCGCGCCGGGGCATCCGGCAGCGGCCCGTTGAAGCCGCCGGGAGAGAGCGACCCGAACACCCAGCGCGAAACGTTGACCGTGTTTACGACGCGCGCCGACACCACCTTCGGCGTCACGTATGTGGCAATCGCACCAGAGCATCCGCTGGTGGATCGCATCCTGAAGCTGGTGGACCCGCGCACGCACAAGCGCATCACCGAGTTCGTCAAAGAAACCCTGAACATGACCGAGCAGGACCGTGCCAGCGGCGACGAAAAAGAAGGCGTCGCCACGGGCATGTTCGCGGTCAACCCGCTGAACGGCGAAAAGATCCCGGTGTTTGTCGCCAACTACGTGCTGATGTACGGCACCGGCGCGGTGATGGCCGTGCCCGCCCACGACGAACGCGACCACGAGTTCGCCCGCGAGTACCGCCTGCCCATGAAGCAGGTGATCAAGCCTGCGCCCGGCAGTGATGATGAGGTCAACATCAAGCAAGAAGCCTACACGGCACAAGGCGTGCTGGTCGACAGCGGGCCGTACACGGGGTCAACCAGCGCCGAGGCGATTGCGCGCATCGGCGCGGATTTGAAGAGCAAGCAGTCCGGCGGGCCGGTGGTGAACTACAAGCTGCGCGATTGGGGTATCTCGCGCCAGCGTTACTGGGGCTGCCCGATCCCGATGATCCACTGCGCCAAGTGCGGCGTGGTGCCGGTGCCCGAGAGTGACCTGCCCGTCACCCTGCCCGACGACGTGGACTTTCTGCCCACCGGCCGCAGCCCGCTGACGGACCACCCGGCCTTTCGCAGCGTGAAGTGCCCGACCTGCGGCGCCGACGCGCGGCGCGACACAGACACCATGGACACGTTTGTGGATTCGTCCTGGTACTTCCTGCGCTACACCGACGCCCGCAACGACAAGGCCATTTTCGACCCGGGCAAGGCCGCGCGCTGGACGCCCGTTGACCTGTACGTGGGCGGGCGCGAGCACGCGATCCTGCATTTGATCTACGCGCGCTTCTTCAACATGTTTGCCCACGACATCGGGCTGACGGCGCACCAGGAGCCCTTTGCGCGGCTGTACGCCCACGGGCTGATCCAGGGCGAGTCGCGCCGCGTGGTCACCGACGAAATGGACCGCTATGTAAGCGAAGACGAACTGCAAAGGCTGGTTGATGCCGGCAAGGTGGAGCCCGGCCAGGTGGTGCGCCGCATCGAGAAAATGAGCAAGAGCAAGCTCAACGGGGCCGACCCGACCACGCTGGTCAGCCAGTATGGGGCCGATGCGTTGCGCCTGACGATCCTGTTTGCCGGCCCCGCCGAAAGCGACAGCGTGTGGGACAACGACGGCATCAAGGGCCCGTACAACTTCCTGCGCCGCTGGCACGACCTGGCGCTGTCGGCCGCGCCGCTGGTGGAAGACCTGCCGCAGATGGGCGCCGATTGCGTGATCAACGCAGCCTCAAAAAAGCTGCGCTATGCCGCGCATGTGCTGGTCGAAAGGGCCACGGGCGAGTTCGAGGGCCGGTTTGCCCTCAACACCGTAATCGCCAAGGCCATGGAACTGGTCAACGAGATCCGCGCTTTCATCGCCGCCGAAAACCTGTCCGGCCCGTGCAAGGGCGCGGCCGATCCCACGCTGCCGTCACGCTGGTCACTGGCCGAGGCCTTTGACATCCTGGCCCGCTGCATGGCGCCATTTGCCCCGCACACCGCAGAAGAACTGTGGCACGCGCTGGGTGGCAAGCAAAGCGTGTTCGAAACCACCTGGCCCAAGGCTGACCCTGCCGCGCTGGTGCTGGATGAAATCGAGCTGCCGGTTCAGGTCAATGGCAAGGTGCGCGGGACAATCCGTCTGCCTGCTACGGCCGACAAAGCCACGATGGAGCGGCTGGCGCTCGAGAACGAAAACGTGAAGAAGTTTGTCGAGGGCAAGGCCATCCAGAAGCTGATTGTGGTGCCCGGCAAGATCATCAATGTGGTGGCCAGATAGCACCACCGGCGGGCGGTCAGCTCGCGTCGCTTTCGGCCAGGGTCGAGAACCACACAAAGCGGATGGTCACGTCCCACAGGCTGCGGTCGACGTACCGTCCGCCCACCTCGGCCGAGATCTCCAGCTTGTTGAAGCGCTGTTCCTTGCGCTTGATGTCAATGCTGTCGACCATCACGTACTTGTGCAGCACGTACTTGTCCGAAAGCGGGTCCATCACCTTGCGCAGGTAGGCCGCCCACTCGGTCTGGGTTACGTTCTTGAGCGTCACCACACAGCCGTGCTCGTAGTATTCCTTGAACTGCAGCTTGCGCTGCTCGGTCACCACGTCCAGCCGGTCGTCGGGCCCGGCGGATTCCTTGATGCCCAGTTCCGGGGATTCGGCAATCGCCTTGAGCGTAAGGTGCGTGTCGTCCTTGACCGTCTTGCCGATCTTCACGATCTGGCCGCTCTTCACCTTGTTGTAGTAGTCGGCAATGTTGGGGGCCAGGCCGCCCTGCATGTCGGCCACCTTCTGCGACAGCGTAAGGTACTCGGCGGACAATTCCGTGCGCTTGTCGTTGGTGATCTTGTAGGCCACCAGCGCGCCGGCAGCCAGCACGAAGCAGATCACAATGTAGGCGTTCATCGCCCTGGAACCTTCGGCCTTGTCTTCCATGGCTAGGTTCCTCCCTTCGTGGCGGGCTTGGCCGTTGCTGAGGGCTTGGCGCGTTCGGGCTTCACCAGCGGAATCTGGATCTTCACCTGGTCGGCCTGGCGGCCCTCGGGCCCGGTCTGGGCGCGGCTGGCAAAGGTCTGCTTGGGCTCGTTGGCGAAAATCTTGGGGTTGGCGCGGGTCATCTTGCGCAGCGCGTCATACAGGCGGTCAACTTCCTTGATGCCGCCTACCTTGGCCAGTTCTTCGGGTGATTCCGAAAGGCTGGCGTAGTAGTCCAGGTTCAGGTTGCTGTTCTTGATGTCCAGGTTGATCATCGCAAAGTCATAGCTTGGCTTGGCATCGGCCAGCGTCTTGAGCACCAGCGCCAGCACCTGGTCCGCCGGCAGTGGCCGCAGGAAGTTGTCGCTGGTCGCGCCCTGCAGGCGCTTCTGGTGATCCAGCAGCCGCTTGTGGTTGTTGGTGATCTCGGCCGCGGGGTCTTCTTCGTTTTCGTAGTACTTGCGCTCTTCCAGTTCCTGCTTGCTGACCTTTTCCTTGGTGTCCACGTTCTTGTAGGCCACCTTGAAGTAGTGCGGCAGCCCCGGGTCGGCATCGCGCAGATAACGGATATCGCCCTCATAGCGCCGCACATGCGTGAAGCTGACCAGAAACAGGATGCCCGCAAACAGCAGCGCCACCGTGGCCGTGAACGCCAGCGGCGTGCGCGCGTAATCCAGCAGTGTGCCGGCAGCCAGGTCGCCGGTGCGGAAATCAATCCGCGTCACGTCGCGGCCCAGGCCCTTCAGGGCAATACCCGTCAGGTAGGTCATCTCGCCGAGGTCAGGCGCCCTGACCTCGCCCTTGGTCTCCACCGACTGCATCAGGTCAATCGCCGAGGTGGCCTCGATGCGCAGCTCGTTGCCCAGCAGCTTGGCCAGGTCCGCGCCCTCCACGCCCAGGCCGGAGACCACCAGCCGCGCGGGCTCTTCGTCGCTGCGTGAAATCGCCAGTGTGCGCCGCGCCTCAATCGCCACGCGCTGGATGAACTTCAGCTTGTCGTCGCTGGACATGTGCCGGATGCGGTCAGCCACCTGAGCCGCGCCCATGTTCACGCTTTCGCCGCGCGGCAGGCTGGTGGAGTCGCCCCCGGGCAGCTTCACGCTGTCGGTGTTCAGGCCGTTCTTGGCCGCAATCTCGCGCGCCCGGATTTCGGCTTCGTGCCGCGCGGAATCGGCCGCCGTCTTGGCGTCGGCCGCACTGGCCGCGCCCACGGCGCCGGCAAGGTACGGGCTGACAAACACCCGCGCCGTCTGGATGCCGCCCTTGTGAATCACCATCACCGCGGCCGTTGTGCCCGCAAAATCCAGCCACAGCGCCGGCGGCTTGTCGGCCGCAAACTCGGGGTGCAGCAGCCCAAGGTTGATCGTGCCCGAAAGGTGGCTGTCCACGGCCTCGATGCTGGTGCCGCCTTCTTCCAGCGCAGTCAGGCGCTGGCGGATGTAAGGCCGGTCTGCCGCATGCACCAGCAACTGGGTGGTGCCGGGTTCGGCCCCCAGCGGAATGTGCCCCAGGGCAAGTTCTTCAATCGGGATGTTCGGGATCAGGCCCTCTACCTGAAACGGCAGAACCCGGTTGATCTGCCGCTTGTCGGCAAAGGCCAGCCGCAGTTCCCGGTACCGCATGGCGTCAGGCCCGACCAGCAGGTAGGCCTTGCCGCCGGTGAGCTTGCGTTCTTGCAGGAACTTGGCGACCTGGGCGTTCAGGTGGCCCTGTTTGTCGGCAACGGGGGTGCCGTCTTCGTTGCGGGGCTCGGCCAGTTCGCCGACTTCAACGCGCTTGAGGCGCGGTTTCTTGGCCGACCCGCTGACCTCAACGGCCACGATACGGGGAAAGTCGATAGAGAATGCGATCGTCATGGTTGCCGACGGAATGATACGTCGCAGACCCCGAAAAGTTGGGCAAATCACCCGCCCAAAAGGGGTTGCCGGAAGGCAGAGGCGCAAGGCCAGCCACCCACTGCCCGCGATTGTCACATTCCTGTCACCGCGTCAGAGTCGGCCACGCCTGGCACCGCCGTAACCGTCGACGGTCAACCGTCAACCGTCGACGGTCAACTGTCAATCGCAGTCCCCCTCTCTTTCGTCACCTCCATATCCAACTGCCATCACCACTGTGTCACAGCCACCAGGCTCGAACGCACCCAAGCCCGGCCCAGAAGGCCAAAATTCAACATACCACATACCCGCGACATCCCCGCGCCCTGGCATGGCACAAGGGCGAAGCCCGAGCACAGTTTCCCAAAAACAGGAGCCCGAAGCGCAAGCGAGGGCTAGCCTGGCCCATCCCGAACTACCCGTTCCGAAAGGCAACGCCATCGCCCTTGGATGCCCACAGAAAAACAGGAGCCCGAAGCGTAAGCGAGGGTTAGCCCGGCCTGTCCCGAACTCCCCGTCTGAAACCGCCACAGCAACTACCCCGTCGCTTCCGCTCCGGGCTCAAACGGCGCGATGACAACTGCATTCCTCGCTTGCGCTTCGGGCTCTTGTTCTGGTGCCTGTCCTTGCCTCTGCAATTGCGTCGGCCTTTCGGGAGCGCTGGCTTCCAGCCGGCAACTGCCTTGGGCCTCTGGCCCAAGGCGGCGAAGGCCGGAGGCCTTCGCCGGGTGCCGCCCGGACGGCGGCGCTCCCGGCACCACCAACGTCTCCGAATCGGCAATCGCGTAGCCCTTTCTTGACGCCGGTGGCTCGGCGTTACTGGGGGGCCGTGAACACCACATGGCGGCCAGCTTTTGTGGCGTTCGCAAAAAACGGCGGCAGATTCTTGAACCAATGCCATGTGTAGTCCAAGTCCTCCTCACCCTTTTCGCTTTGATAGCGTGGAAACTCCTGCTGCTTGTAGCGCTTTCGGAAACTGGCCTCGTCCAACTTGGCAAGTGCGTCTGCCACGGCCTCGACTTTTTGAGGGTTCAGCAGGCAGACGATGTAGTCGTCGCTCCCATACAATGGACCTGCACCGAGAATGACCCACTTCAGGGGCTCCTCGCCGCAGACCCAAGTCAGTTCACCGTTGGTCAGCGTTCGGTGGATGGCGTCCCAAGCCCTGTCGGTTTCAGCCAGCCAAAGGGCCGAGTCGGGCTGCGCGAAGGCAAATTTTTCGATCTCCTCGATGAGCGCCATCAGTGCTTCATCATGTGGCGCGCAAATGAGCGCGTTGGCCTGGTCTTCGGTAATGGCGAAGTGAACTCCGAGGCAACCCATACCTGCCTTTTGCCCTTCCAGCCGAGAGGCGGCTGCACTCCGAAACACCCCGTCGCTTCGGCTCCGGGCTGAAACAGCGATTACCCGTCGCTTACGCTTCGGGCTCCTGTTACCACCCCACCAGTGCCTCCACGCCTGCGATGACATCGGCTTTTGGGAGCGCTGGCTTCCAGCCGGCAATGGCCGCGGGCCTCTGGCCCGCGTGGCGAAGGCCGGAGGCCTTCGCCGGGTGCCGCCGGGACGGCAGCGCTCCCGACTACGCCTCGGGCTCCTGTTACCACCCCACCAGTGCCTCCACACCTGCGATGACATCGGTCTTTTGGGGCAGGATGGCGTTTTCGAGCGGCTTGGCGTAGGGCACGAAGCTGTCTTTGGCGGCTATGCGCTTTACCGGGGCGTCCAATAGCTCAAAGGCCTCTTCCATGATCCTTGCGCTGATCTCGGCGCCGAAGCCCATGGTGATGGTGTCTTCGTGCAGCACCAGGCAGCGGTTGGTCTTCTTGATGCTTTCGAACACCAGTTGGCTGTCCCACGGGATGATCGTGCGCAGGTCAATGATCTCGACCTCCACACCTTTGTCTTCGAGTGTCCCGGCGGCATCAATCGCGATGTTGACGGTGTTGCCCCAGGTCACCAGGGTTACGTGCTTGCCCGGCCTGACGATGCGGCCTTTGCCGAAGGGCAGCACATAGTCCTTGTCAGGTTCGGGGCTCTTGCTGCGTTCCTGGCGGTACAGGTTCTTGCACTCCATGAACAGCACCGGGTCGTTGCCGCGTATCGCAGCTTTTAAGAGTCCCTTGGCGTCGGCGGCGTTGCTGGGCATGGCGATTTTTAAACCCGGCCGGGTGGCGAACAGGCCTTCGATGCATTGGCTGTGGTACATCGCGCCCTGGATGTAGCCGCCCACGGGCACGCGGATCACCAGCGGGGCGGGCCAGTTGTTGTCGCTGCGATAACGTGCGGTGGCGATCTCGTTCACGATCTGCATCGCGGCCGGGAAGATGTAGTCGCCGAACTGGATTTCGACCACAGCTTTGCGGCCGGGTTTGTAGCTGTAGCCCAGGGCGGTGCCGGCAATGGTGGCCTCGGCCAGTGGGCTGTTAAACACGCGCTTGGTGCCGAACTTGGTGCTCAGGCCTTTGGTGGCGCCGAACACGCCGCCTTTGCCGTCCTGCACGTCCTGGCCCCAGCACACAAGGTGCGGGTCGCGTTCGAATTCTTCGTGCAGGGCGTGGTTGATGGAATCAATGAGTGTGACGGGGTCGCCTGTGGCGGCCGGGACGGCTGCCTCACCTGCCGGCCGGAGGCCAGCGCTCCCGTCTTCGTAGAAGACGTTTCTTGCGGCCTGGCTTGGGTCGGGGTGCGGGGCCTGCTCGGCGCGCTCGGCGCTGGCGTCAATGTCGGCCTTGATCTGTTCTTCGAGTGCGACCAGTTCGTCTTCTTCGGCCACGCCGTTATCAATGATCCACTTGCGCAGCAGTGTGATCGGGTCCTTCTTCATTTCTTCGGCGATCTGGGCGTCGGTCATGTACAGCTTGCGGTTGTCGCTCGACGAGTGGCCCCACAGGCGCACGACCTTGCTGACGACGATGGCCGGCCCCTTGCCGCTGCGGCACCATTCGTGGGCCTGTTTGAAAGCTTCATAGCTGTCAAACAGCGAGCAGCCATCGGGCGCAAAGATGCCCAGGTTGGCGTAGCCCTTGACCATCTGCTCAATCGGCTGGGCGCGTTCCTGGCTGCTGTGCGTGCTGATGCCGTAGTTGTTGTCTTCCACGTGAAAGAGCACGGGCAGCTTGTGGATCGTGGCCCAGTTCAGGCCTTCGTGGAATTCGCCCTGGGCGCAGGTGGCGTCGCCGCTGGATACGTAGACCACTTCGTCGTCGCCATCAAGTTTGATGCCGTAGGCCCGGCCGCCGGCCTGCAGCCACTGGGTGCCGACGCAGCTTGACTTGTTGATGATCCGCAGCTTCTTGTGCCCGAAGTGGCTGGGCATCTGGCGCGAGCCGCTGTTGGGGTCGCCTTCGCGGGCCATGAAGCCGGTAAAGATTTCCTCGGTGGTCATGCCCAGGCCAAGCACGTAGGTGAGGTCGCGGTAGTGGCAGATCGACCAGTCCTGCCCGGGGCGCAGCACCATGGATGCGGCGGTCAGCGCGGCCTCATGGCCGGGGCCGCTGATCTGGAAGCTGCCGCCCTTGGACTGGCGCAGGATGATGCTGCATTTGTCCTCGGTTTTGCGCGAGGTAACCATGGTGCGGTACGCGCCAAGGATCTGTTCAGGCGTGAGGCCCTTGGTGTCTTTCTTGCTGGCGGTGCGAGGCATGTGCGGCTCCGGGTTTGCGACCGGTGATTGTGGCCAGTTCGGCGGGTTGGGTCAAATGGTGCAACGAAAAAGGCAGTTTTGGGTTTCCGGTTCCGGGTTATCGGGCATGGCCAAGGCCGCTGTCCCCAAAACCCAAAACCCTCAACCCAAAACCGCCTTTGTCATTCCTACTTGCTCAAACTCGCGTACTCGGGGATGTCGCGCAGGTTGATGCCGGCCACGTTGGCGGCCTCTTTGACTGCGCCGGTGAACACCGAGTCTTCCTGCAGGTCAACCTGCGGGATTTTGCCCGCCAGGCGCTTGCGCAGTTCCGCGCGCACCAGATAGCGCAGTTCTTCTTTATCGGTGTGCAGGCCCAGCGTCTTGTACAGGGCGTCCAGGCCGGGGTAGGCCTCCACGTTGCGGCCGTCGGCGCGGGCGAGTTCCTTCAGCTTGTCTTCGCCCAGGGCCTTGGACAGGTCGTTCATGAATGACGCAAAGGCCGGGTGTTCAAAGGCGACTTCAAGCTCGTCGTAGATCCAGCCCTCGAACAGGCGTGGCTTCAGCACGGTGTCGGGCTCTACGCCGCGGTCGTACCAGGGCATCTGGCTTACGGGCGACAGATAGCGCGCGACGGTCAGCAGCAGCGCGGCCTCTTTTTTGTCTTCGGTGAGTTCCTGGGCCTTCAGCGGGATGAGCTCCTGCACGATCGAGCGCCCGAAGGTGGTCTGGCCCGCAATACGGGCGCGCTTGTGTTCTTTCAGCGCCCCGGCCAGGACTTCGGCCGCGTCGCAGGTGCCGCCGTTGACCAGCACCACCAGCGGCAGCTTGAGGTCGCCATCGCCGGTTGTGCGGAACTCGGTTTTCGGGGCAAGTTCGACACTGCGGCCGATGCTCAGCGTAACCAGGGTGTCCTTGGGCAGGAAGTTCGCAGCAACCTGGGTGGCGGCCTGCACGCTGCCGCCGGCGGCGTTGCGCAGGTCAAGGATCAGCGCCTTGGCGCCGTCCTTGCGCAACTGGGCCAGGGCATCCTTTACGCGGGCCGGGGCCGATGCGCCAAGGTCCGCCACATGGATCATGCCGATGCCGCCGGGCAGCATTTCGCTGGCCACGGGCTCAATGCGGGTTTCGGTGTGGGTAAGGTGAACCCAGCGCGAAAGCAGCCAGCCGTCGCGCATGATCTGCAGGCCCACGGTGGTGCCCAGCGCGCCCTGAAGCTGCGTCAGCTGGTCGTCCAGCGGCAAGGCCTGGAAGCCGCGCTCTTCGTCGGGCAGTTCCAGCTTGTTGGCGCGCAGGTCGTGCACCATCTGCGGGTTGGCGCCGCGCAGTACGCGGTAGATGCGGTCGCCGGGTTCGATGCCCGCCTGGTCGGAGGGGCTGCCGGGGACGACCGAAAGCACGCGGGTAAGGCGAAGCTGGCGGTTGGGGTTCAGGCGCGCGCTGCCCAGCATCAGGCCCAGCGACGGCACGGCAAAGCGGGCAAGTTCGCCCGCGTCGCGCAGCTGCGCGTCTTCCAGCAGGCAAGTGTAGGGATCCAGGCCGTCCAGCAGCCCGTTGGCCGCGGCGTACAGCAGCTTGCGGCCGGCGACAACATCGGGATAGATGAAGCGTTCCTTGATCATCTTCTCGACGCTTTCCAGCAGCCGGGTGTCGATCTTTTCGACCTTGGGCAGGCCGGGGTGCTTGCCCTCAATCGCGGCTTCCAGGCGGCGGATGGCCTTTTCGTAGTCCAGCGCGCGGCGGGCGGTGCGGCCCCGCAGCGTGGGTTCCTCGGACAGTTGCTCCAGGATCGGCTTGGATTCCGGCGTAAGCTGGTTGATCTCGCCCAGCGCCAGCGCGGCACTGATGCGGAAACTCTCGTTTTCGCTGGCCAGCAGGTCACGCAGCACCTTGGTGGCGGCGGTATCTTTGGCGCTGCGCCACAACGCCACGGCCAGTTGCACCTTCACCGCAGGGTCGAAGACTTTTTCGTTCAGCGACTTGCGCAGGATGGCTTCATGGCGCGTGCTGGCCACGGCGCCCAGTACCTCGGCGGCGGCCACACGGGTTTCGACGGGCCCCTGGCCCTCCACAATGGCCAGCAGGCCGTTCACGCCCGGGTCCCAGCCTTCGAGTGTCCACAGCGCGCGCAGGCCGGCAATGCGGGCAAGTTCCGGCAGGGATGCCACGGCGGCTTCAAGGTCAGGCCGGACATCCTTGCCCAGGTTCTCAATCGCCTCGGCCAGCTTGAAGGCTTCGGGCAGGTCCTTGGCGTCTTTGAGTTTCTCCAGCAGGTCGCGCAACTGGCGCACCAGTTCATCGCGGCTGGCCTTGCGGGCGGCCTCGGCCCCGCCGTTGTTGTCGGCCTGGACGAAGGCGTTTTCGGAGGTTTCGCGGGCGGGTACCGTCGCGGCCTGGGGTGCCGGTTCTTCGGCCTGGCGCGAGCACGAAGCAATCAACGCAAAGGCAAGGGCGGCAACGAGAAAGCGCGACTTCATGCACGGGCTCCGGCGGACAGGAATCAACGGCCCTACCTTATACGTAGAGGCAGTCGGGTTGGGACTCAGGTTTTCACTGGAATCTGGACTTGGGTACGGGGTTGTTATGGGTAGAGTTCGGAGTTCTGTGTCCTGTGTCCTGAGTATCGGACCCAATGGTGCAAGCAACTCAGGACTCAGGACCCGGAACTCAGAGCATGTCGTCAACTCTAGACATCCGCGTGGAAGGCATGACCTGCGCCCACTGCGCCCGCAGTGTCGAAAAAACGTTAACCGAGCTGCCCGGCATCACGGCCGCCAGCGCGGATTTCGCCAGCGGCAACGTGCGCCTGACGTTGGGCGAAAACCCGCCGTCATTCGAGGTCATGACGCCCAAGGTGGCCAAGGCCGGGTACCACTTGCTGCCGCCCGACGTTGCAGCGCGCACGGATGCCGCCGATGCCGCCAATGCCGCGGCGCGCAACCATTTGATCATGCTGCTGCTGGGCGTGGTGCTGACCGCGCCAGTGCTGGCCATGGATTGGCTGCACCTGCATGGCGCGGTCTATGACTGGCTGGCCGTGGCGCTTTCCGTGACCCTGCAGGCCACGGTGGGGCTGGTGTTCTACAAAGGCGCGATTGCCAACATTCGCTCGCGCATGCTGGGCATGGATGTGCTGGTCAGCATCGGCATGGCCTCGGGGCTGATCTATGGCGTGCTGCTGGTGGTGTTTGACTGGCCGCTGCCGGCGGGCCTTACCCGCCACGTGTTCTTTGAGGCCGCGACCTTGCTGGTGGTGTTCTTGCGGCTGGGCAAGTTTGTGGAGGCCAAGGCCCGGGGCAATGCGCTTAGCGCCCTGCGCAGCCTGCTGAGGTTGTCGCCGGAATCCGCGCGGGTGCGGCGGGGTGGCCCCGACCATCCGGGTGGGGTCCAGACCATTGCGGCCAGCGAAGTGCAGGTGGGCGAGATCTGCCTGGTCAGCCCCGGTGGGCGCGTGCCGGTCGACGGCGAAATCATCAGCGGCGCGGGCGACATGGATGAGTCCATGCTCACGGGTGAATCGGTGCCCGTGGCTCGCGGGCAGGGCGACACGGTACGCGCGGGCACCATCAGCACCAACGGCGCACTTGAGATTCGCGCCACGGCCGTGGGCAGCGGCACCGCGCTGGCCCACATTGTGCGGCTGGTAGAAGAAGCCCAGCGCAGCAAGGCCCCGATCCAGCGGCTGGCGGATCGCATAAGCAATTGGTTTGTCCCGATTGTGGTGCTTACGGCCCTGGGCGCGGGCATTGGCTGGGGCCTATCCGGCGCGGGCGCGGCCCGGGCGATCACCCATTCGATTGCCGTGCTGGTGATTGCCTGCCCCTGTGCGCTGGGCATTGCCGTGCCCGCGGCGGTGATGATCGGCAGCGGCGCGGCCCTGCGGCGCGGCGTGCTGGTGAAAAACGGCGCGGCGCTCGAACGCATTGCCAAGGCCCGGATTTTTGCCTTCGACAAGACCGGTACATTGACCCAGGGCAAGCCCCAGGTGGCGAAGGTGATGCTGGCCCAAGGCGCGACGCAGGAACAGATGGACTCCGCGCTGGCGATAGCGTCCCAAGGGTCAAGGCACCCCTTTGCAAGGGCGTTGAACAACCAGTTCCGAGTCCTGAGTTCTGAGTCCGGTGTTGACGGCAGTGCCAACTCGGAACTCAGAGCTCAGAACTCAGAACTTTCAGTTCGCGGCTTCGAAACGCCCGGCAAGGGCCTGATCGCCATTGCCGGCGAACGCACGATTTTGTTTGGCAGCGCAGGCTTGATGGCCGAACAGGAAGCGGCCATCCCCGCCGACTTGCAATCCCAGGCCCAGGCGGCGCGGGATGCCGGGCACAGTGTCAGCTTTGTGGCCGAGGAAACGCGGGTTCTGGGCGCCGTGGCGTTCACCGACGCCCTGCGGGCCGAGACCGCGGAAGTCGTGGCCGCGCTGCGCGCGGCGGGCGGGCGGGTGGTGCTGCTCAGTGGCGACCACGCGGCGGCAGTCGCGCGGGTGGCAAGCGCATTGGGTATCACCGAGGTCCACGCGGCGTTGAGTCCGGCCGAAAAGCTGGCGCGCATTGACGAATTGCGCCAGCAGGGCGTGACGGCAATGGTCGGCGACGGCATCAACGACGCCCCGGCCTTGGCGCGGGCGGACATCGGCGTGGCGATCGGCGGCGGCAGCGACGTGGCCAAAGAAACCGGCGACCTGGTGCTGATGAACGGCAGCCTGCGCGACCTGCCGCTGGCGATGGATTTAGGCCGCCGCAGCCTGCGCGCGATCCGGCAGAACCTGTTCTTCAGTCTCGTCTACAATGCCGTGGGTATCCCGCTGGCCGCGGGCGCGCTGGTGTTCGCGGGGGTGTTCCTGCCCCCCAGCTTCGCGGCACTCAGCATGGTCTTCAGCGACCTCAGCGTCGCCCTGAACAGCGCAAGGCTGGCCGCAGAACTTCGCAAGGCCGGCAAATAGGGCAGGTCCAAACCGCCAAAGCGCCCGTGGCATCGCCGTCCCGGCCATGGCCAGGCGCGGGACGCGTCTGGTACGCATCGGCGAGGACGCCGATGCCACGTCACCAGGCATACCAGTGGCCGGAAACTGGCGACTGCGCCGCTGTCTGTTCGTATAATCCGCAGTCCCTTTGAGTGCCCCTTTGTGCGGAACAGGAGGCGTCATGAACCATCTTTCTACCCTGATGCTTGTTGCGGCGGTGGCTGGGCCATCGCTGGCGGCGGCGGACTATTCGTTTGCGCAACCGCGCATGCTCAATGGCGGCGACAAGCCCATCGAAGTTGAGGCTCCGGGCTATGCGGCACCCAGCGTCGCCGACCTCAATGGCGACGGCGTGCCTGACCTGCTGGTCGGCCAGTTTCGCGACGGCAAGATCGGCTTCTACAAAGGCAGCAGGGGCAAAGACGGCAAGCTGACGTTTGGCGCCCATGAATGGCTGCAGGCCGGGGGCGAAGTCGCCAAAATCCCCGGCGTGTGGTGATGCACCAGCAGCACTCCACAGGTAGTGGATCTGAACGGCGACGGCTTCAACGACATTCTCTCGGGCTGCTACAGCCAAAGCGGCCACTCGGCCATGGTGGGCAGCTACTGGGTGCTGTACGGCGACAAAGAAGGCAAGTTCGCCAAGCCCGTAGAGCTGATGGGCACTGACGGCAAACTCCTGCAGGTGGTGCACGACCTCAAGGGCTCCGCGGGCGACCGCCTGACACAGAACATCTGCTCGCGCCCCTTTGCCGTTGACTGGAATGGCAACGGGCACCTCGATATCGTCGCGGGCAATTTCGAAGGCAGCTTTTTTGTGTTCACAGGCGAGGGCAAGGGCAAGTTCGCCCCCAAGGCCGCGCAGTTGATGGACACGGAAGGCAAGGCCCTGAAGATCAGCGGCGTGCACAGTGACCCGTTCATCATTGACTGGGACAACGACGGCGACCTTGACCTGCTGACGGGCAGCAGCGACGGCAACATCTATTGGGCCGAAAACGTCCGCAGCCGCGACGAAAAGGTCACCGGCGCGGATCGCACGCCCGAACTCACGGCGCTCAAACTGCTGATCAAGGCCCCCGCAGCCAGCAAGGATGCCAGGGCGCCAAGCTATGGCCTGCGCATCTGGGCGGCCGACATCACTGGCGACGGCAAGCTCGACATCCTGGTCGGCGATACCTTTCACGGCGGCGGCGGCATGCGCACCGACCTGACGGCGGAAGAAAAAGCGGCCTATGAAAAGGCCGACGCCGACTACCAACTGGTGATGAAGGACTACCAGGCGGCCCAGAAGCCCTACAACGACGCCTACCAGGCGGCGCTGAAGGAAGCGCGCGAAAAGGCCGGCGACAAAGAGCTCAGCCAGGACCAGCTGCGCGCGATTTACAAGGAACACGTAACCGACAAGATGGCCAAGGATGAAAAAGTGCAGGCGGCGCTGACCAGAATGCGCGAGACGAGCGCGGCACTGAACAAGTTCCGGACCCCGGCCGTCAGCGGCGGCAACCTGTGGGTGTACGAACAGAAGTAGCCGAAGTGGACAAGTGAACCCGGGGCGGGACCATTTGGTCCCGCCCCGCTTGCTTGGCGCCCGGTCGTTGGGTTGCGTTTAAACGGGCCTGCCGGGTCCAAAGACCCGGCAGGCAGCTGATGCGTCCGCCGGGCTTTCGGGCGGGCGGGCAACCCTGCGCGACGCATCGCTATGGCTAAAACGCCCGGCCTGGCCCGGGCCTTCCCGGCCTGTGCCTGATTTGGCCCAAAGGGGAGGGCTTTCGCGCTTTGGCAAAGCCGGGCGTTGTTTGAGGTTTTTCCTGAACCGGAACCCGGGTAACCTGACAGTGTTAAAGGTGACAGCCCTTAACCCTGATTGGGGACACCATGCGCATTACCACGTTTCTTCCGGCCCTGCTGCTGGTTGCGTCAACCGGCCTGTTCGTGAATTCGGGCGTTGCCCGGGCCGAGCAGATCCGGCTTTCCGACGGCCGCTTCCTGCAGGGCGACGTCGAAGAGGTCAAGGATGACGGCTTCACATTCCGCCTGACCGACAGCGGCGGCAAGGTGTTCCTGCGCTGGAACCAGGTTGATGCCGGCCTGAAGCAGCGCCTGAAGAACGAGCGCGACCCCGACGACGGCCTGAACCTGGAAGTCATGGTTGATGGCGCGCGCCTGGAACTGCTGGATGGCTCGGTGCTGGAAGGCAGGCTGACCCGAAACGGCAACAACTACACCATCATCAACCGCGACCGCCCGCGCGGGATTGAAGTCCTGCTGGATGACATCGTCGAAGACGGCGTGATTGAAGGCATCCAGATTGAAGCCACAGTCATGATGTCCGAGCGCGAAGCGCTGACACTGGCCGAGGAACGCCGCGCCCCGCTGGAAACCGCGCGCCAGTACTACGAAATGGCCCGCATTGCCGACCGCCTGGGCCTGTACGAAGAAGCCAAAGATTACGTGACCCAGGGCCTGCAGGCTTCGCCGGACCAGAAGCTGCAAGCCAGGCTGACCGAATACGACGCCAAGCTGGCCGACCTGATTCGCCAGAAGGAACTGCTGACGGCCCTGGCCGCGGCGCGGCAGCTGGGCAAGGCGCGCAAGTACCAGAAGGCGCTGGATGTGCTCAAGAATGCCAAGGACACCTACAAGCCCACCGACGGTGTGCTGGCCAAGTGGGAAGAAGTGAACGCCGAAACCGAGCTTGAGTACACCAAGTTCGTCATCAACGAGTGGTACAAGCTGATGAAGACGGTGGTGCAGGCCAAGCTGAAGCACAAAGACAGCAAGAACATCACCGTGCAGGAAGCCATGAACTGGGCGCGTCGCGAGATGGATGTCGACATCCAGAAGCGCCTGGCGGCGATCACCGAGGGCGACCCCGCCAACATGAAGCTGCGCTTCAGCAAGCGCCACGAACTGCACGACAGCAAGGTGATCCGCCTGTCCACCAAGAAGGTCACGTTTGGCGAAGACGGCTTCTACCAGGTTGTGGGCGGGCACCTGCCGGTTGCCGGCAAGCAGCCCAACCCGACAGGATCCACCCCGGGCGCCACACCCAACCCGCGCGGGCCCGGCGGCGGCAGTGGCCCGGGCATCGGCCCGGGCGGCGGTGGTGGTGGCAACGGCCCTGGCGGCCGTTACCAGGGCCCGATCGACTGGGACGAGTTCGACCGTATGATGAAGGGCCAGCAGAAGGACGGCTTCCAGGACATGCCGAAGCTGCCCGACAACATCTCGCCTGACGACATCAAAGAAGCCCTGCGCAAGGCCCTGGGCGAAGACAAAGACAGCGAGAAAAAGGACGGCCCCAAGCCGACCAGCCCCGTCAAGCAGGACATCAGCAAGCTTACTGTGCCCAGCTATGTGCCCAGCCTCACCGAGTGGTGGGACAAGGGCAGCTCCACCACCCGTCAGCGCTGGCTGCTGGCGGTGTACGTCAAGTTCGGCGGCACGATGCAGGTGCTGGAACTCGACGACTGGGACATCAAGTACCGCTAGCCCGTGGTTGCCATGACCGCAAACAACCCCGGCCCATTGGCCGGGGTTGTTTGTTTACAGGCTGCACCCGCGGTGCCGGTGTCATGGCGGGGTGCCGTTTGCCGGTTGCTGCCTGCGGCCGATGAACTGCGCGCTGAGGTTCGCCACCAGGATCATCGCCGCGCCGAACACCAGCCAGCCCGAAAGCACTTCCAGGCCGGCAATCAGCGACATCACCGATGCAAACACCGGTGTGCTGGTGAACAGGATCGCGGCATGGTTGGGTGAAACCTCGCGCTGCCAGCGGTTGACCAGCGCCAGCGCGATCACCGTGCTGACCAGCGCCAGGTAGAGTTCTGTCCCCCAGAAGCGCACATCGGCCAGTGCCTCACCCAGGCCGGGGTTGGCAGCAAGTTCCGCCGCGCCGGGCGACAGGGCAAAGGCCGCGCCGCAGATCAGCGCACAGGCCACGATCATCGCCAGTGTCTGCGACAGCACGTTGCCCTTGCGTGTGACAACATCGGTCACCACGATCTGCACGGCGTAAACGGCCGCGGCGACAATGTTCAGCCACGCCGCCAGCGACAGCCCGGCCTCCGGCGGCCCGCCGATGAACATCGCGCCCAGTGTTGCAAACGGCACGCCGATCAACACTCCCAGCCGGGGCTTGCGCCGCAGAAACAGAAACGCGAACAGCGGCGCGAACACGACAAACAGCGCGGTCAGAAACGCGGCCTTGCCGGGCTCCATGTCGATGTAACTCATGCCGACCATCTGCGTCAGCAGGTGCATCGAAAAGCACAGCCCCAGCGCCGCGCCGGAAAGCAGATTGCGCAGTGTCAGGTGCTTCAAGGCGCCCGGAAGCACCAGCGGCATCAGAACGGCGGCCAGGGCAAAGCGCACGGTCAGGTACAGCGCGCTGACGGCCATGCGATGGTTGGTGTCGTCGATTTCCTGCAGCGGTTGAGGCCCGACCTCCAGGCAGATGAACGCCCCGGCCCAGATCAGGCAGACCAGCAGCAGCATGGCTATGGCCAGCCTTGGCCGGGGTGCGGGGTTATTCATGGGGCACCCGGGGCCGCTTGCGCAGGAACTCGGCGGCCAGGTTGGCGCACAGGATCATGCCCGCGCCGAAAAACAGCCAGGGCGTAACCTGTTCGCGGTCCGACAGCGCCAGGCTTATCAGCGTGGCAAACACGGGCTCGGCCGTGTAAATGATCGCGGCCCGCGACGGGTGCAGTTCTTTCTGCCAGCGGTTCAGCACACTGACCGCAATCACCGTGGCCAGCACCGCGCACAGGATCACCGTGTGCAGAAACTCGAAGTTGCCAAACACAGCGACCAGCGCGTCCGGCCGCAGCATGGCTGCGCCGCCCGGGGACAGCAGCAGCGCCAGCGCCATCCAGACCGCGCTGAACACCAGCATCGTGAACGTGACGGCCATAGGGTCAGACCGGCGCGTGGCGACATCGGTAACAAGAATGTGCGCGCCGAACACCACGGCACAGCCGATGGTCAGCCAGGCCCCCAGCGACAGCCCGCCCTCAGGCGGCCCCTGGATGAACGCCGCGCCGATCAGCGCAAGCGGCACGCCCACAATCACGCCGCCCGGCGGCAGCCGCCGCGTCAGGGCCGCGCCAAGAATCGGCGTGGCCACCACAAACAGGCTGGTCAGAAACGCCGACTGGCTGGGCGGCAGGTCCTTCTGTGTCAGGCCCACGATCTGCAGCAGAAAGCCGCCCGCAAAGGGGACACTCAGCCAGAAGCCCCACTTCCAGGCCGCGCGGTTCAGCCTGCGCAGGCTGTTGGGAATCAGCGGCGGCATCAGGGCCGCGGCCATCAGAAAGCGCACCAGCAAGAAGAACGCGCCGATCGCCACCACCCCGGCCCCGGGCGCGGCGTGGTGCAGGCCCTCCAGGCCGGTCTTCATCCATGTGAAGGTCGCGCCCCAGAACAGGCACACTCCCAGCAGGGCGAATGTGGCAATGCGGCGCAAGCGCGGGGTGGAAGCGGTCTGCTCCATGGCGCGAGGATGCTAGCGAGCCCTGGCCCAAAGCGTTAGCGAGATGCGGCATCGCTAGCGTTCCAGCAGGATCGTGACCGGGCCGTCGTTGACCAGTTCCACCTGCATGTCGGCGCCGAACACGCCGCGTTCGACCCTGGTACCGAGTGCCGCCTCCAGCAACGCGCAGAATTGCTCGAACAACGGCTGCGCGGCTTCAGGCCGTGCGGCGTCGATGTAACTGGGCCGGTTGCCTTTGGTCGCGTCGGCGTAAAGCGTGAACTGGCTGACGGCCAGCGCCCGGCCGCCGGCCTGCCCCAGGTCGAGGTTCATCTTGCCTTCGGCGTCGGCAAACACGCGCAGGCCCGCAACCTTGTGGGCCAGCCAGGCCGCGTGTGCGGGTGTATCGCCGGTGCGCACACCCACCAGCAGCAGCAGGCCGCGCCCAATGGCGCCGACCACGTTGCCCTCGACGGTGACCTGTGCCCGTGCCACACGCTGGACCAGGATCCTCATGCGAACATCTTGCGATAGATGGCCTGTTCTTTCACGCGGGTGTAGCCCTCGCGTTCATAGAACCGGTGGGCGTCCTTGCGCGTTACCCGCGACCCCAGGTTCACGCCGGCCAGGTTGTGCTGGCGCGCCCAGGCCTCTGTGGCGGCCAGCAGCATGGCGCCCACGCCCCTGCCCCGGGCGGTGTCCAGCACCACCAGGGATTCCAGTTCGGCCATCGGCGGGCCGATCAGGTGTCGGCGCTGCGAAACGTCGGCAAAGCCCAGCACGCCTCCGTCTTCGGCCACAAGCAGCGCGTGGTCGGCGCGGCCGCGCAGGCCGGCAAACCAGCGCGCAATGTCGGCGGGGTCGCCGGCATAGTCCAGTTGCGCGCAAAGGTCGCACAGAACGGGCAGGTCGGATTCTGTGGCGGGGCGGATCAGCATGCGGCGCCAGAGTGCCCGCGCGGCCGCGAATGCGGAAGTGGTCTACTTGATTACCTTGGCCTTGACTGGGCGGCCGGGCTGGGCGTTGTCTTTGGTCCAGCGGTCAATGATGACCTGGTCCTTGCGGCCGTCAAAGCTGCCCCGGGCGAGGTTCTTGTCCTTGGTCACGTTGCCTTCCTTTACCGCGGCAACCACCATGACCTGCGGGTTCGATTTGGGGTAACGCTCGAACATCTGGTAGTACCAGCCGTAAATCACCACCGCCTTCTGGTGGTCGTAAAGTTCCAGCCAGCGGTCGATGTCAACCTTGATAGTGGCCTGGGCGCGGGTGACGCGGTCGCGGTAGGCCTTTTCTTCGCCGCCATTGAGGTACGCGGCAATGGCGTCATCGGGCGCGCCAAGGTCCACGCTGGCCGACAGCACCAGCTTGGGGTGGCCTTCGGCGGCCCAGCCCAGCAGGTCGTCGGCGGCCTTCTGGGCGTCCAGGTTGTTGCCGCGCTGTTTGTCAAAGGCGGCGCGCTCCTCGCGGCGCTTGCGCAGTTCGGCTTTCTCGGCGGTGTCGCGTTCGCGCATCTGTTCGCTGCCGCTGCGCACGCGCTCGATGCGTTTCAGGAACTCGTCCACCCGCGCACCCAGTTCCTTGTTTTCGGGGTACAGGTCGCCGGTTTCGCGGGCCACTTTGCGCGCGTCGCGCAAGTTGCCGGCCTCGAGGTAATAGGTGGCCAGTTGCAGCGCCAGCTCGGGGTCGCGATTGTTGGGAACCAGAATCAGGTAGTGTTCGAGTGTCTTGGTGGCCTCTTCGTACCGGAACATGCCGCACAGCGCGTCGGCCAGTGCCATGCGCGCGGGTGCGCTGCGCGGGTTCATCTTCAGCAGGTCGCGCAGCTCGACTTCGGCCTGCTTGAACTCCCTGGCGGCGACAAGCCCTTTGGCGGAGTTCAGGCGCTCGGCAAAGGTGGTGGCCTCTTCAATCCGTTCTATGCGCGAACGCTTGATCGACATCACGGCCACGCCGCCGTCGACCTGGACTTCGACCTTGATGGAGTCGTCGTTCTGTTCAAGGATCTTGCCGCTGATCTTGCTGCCGCCCTTGAGGTGAATGGTCTCGGCCTGCACGCTTGCGTGCAGGGCCAGCAGTCCAAGGCAGGCAATCAGCAGCGACAGCTTGCGCATGGTCCCAGTGTACCCGGCGGCGGGGGCGGTTGCATGGGTTTGCGCAACCCGGCCGTGCCGATCCGCAAAATGAAAACCGCCCCGCGCAAAGGCGGGGCGGCTGGCGGGGCAGGCTACTTTTCGCGGTCTGGCAGGCCCTGGTAGTCAAAGCTGCGGCGGGCGGTGCCGGGCTTGATCACGCGCTGGCGTTCGTAATCATCGCGGGCGTCTTCAAAGAACTTCTTCTTCTGGGGCGTGTCCAGCTTCTGGGTGTCGCGCTCGGCGTTATCCAGCGCCTTGCGGCTGACGTCCTGCAGGTCGGCAAAGTTGGCATCCTTGAGGATTTTGGGCCGCAGGAAGATGTACAGGTTAGTGCGGCGTTCCACGGTGCGCTGGCTCTTGAACAGTTCGCCGATCAGCGGCAGGTCACCCAGCAGCGGAATCTTGGTGACCGATTTGCTGCTTTCGCTGGATTTCAGGCCGCCGATCACGATCGTGCTGGCGTCAGGTGCCGTCACAAACGTGGTGATCGAACGCTTCTGGCGCGGCGGTGAAACGCCGGGCGTGGCGCTTTCACCCACGAAGTTGGTGATGTCCAGCTCGATCTGCAGTGTCACGTAACCGTCGGCACTGATCTGCGGCGTCACGTTCATGCTGATGCCTGCTTCCACGAACTGGCCGGCACCCTGCAGGTTGCCGTTGACGTTCTGGTTGACCTCAATCAGCTGGATTTCACTCTGGATCTCGATGGTCGCGGGCTCGTTGTCGTTGGTAATCAGCATCGGCTGCTGCAGCACGTTGGTGTCGGCCTGGGTCTTCAGAAAGCGCACCAGCAGCGGGATGTCAAAGGCCGTGCCCTTGTTCAGGGTCAACAGCCCGCCCTGGCCGATGATCGGGTTGCGGCCGGCGGGCACACCGCCGCCGGTGCCGATCGGCACGCCGGCGCTGTCCACGATTTCCGAAAAGCCGAAGTTTGTGCCGAAGCTCAGTCGCGGTTCTTTGCTCTGGTTGGCAAAGCCGTCCACCGTGGCCAGCTCGACGCCGAACTGGAAGTCGTCGTCGTCGCGCACTTCCAGGATCGCGGCCTCAATCATCACCTGCGGCCGCCGGATATCCAGCTTGTCGATGATCTTGCGGATTTCGTTGTAGTCGTTGGGTGTGGCGATCACCAGCAGGCTGTTGGTGGTTTCGTCGGCCACAATCGTGGGCGCGTTGGCCGAGTTGCCGATCACGCCGGGCTGGCCCGGCACCACCGGCTGGTTGGTCGGCACGCCGGCACCCAGCACGTTGTTCAGCACATCAGACAGCGTCGCGGCCTTGGTGTTCTTGACCGAGTAATAGTGAATCTTGCCCTGGGTGGTGGCACCGGGGATCTCGACGTCCAGCTTCTTGACCAGGTCGCGCACCAGTTCAATGCCGGCATCGTAACCCGTCACCATGATTGCGTTGACGTAAGGCGCCACTTCCACGCGCACCAGGGTTTCGTCGTCGGGACTGCCGGGGCGGCGCGGCGCAGCCTGCAGCAGTTGCTGGCGCTGGTTCAACAGGTTGTTCAGGCTGGTGACCAGTTCTTCGGCGTCAATGTGGTTTACATTGATGACTTCAAGCCGCGGGCTGCGCGGCGGCTGGTCCATCAGGCGGATGATCTGCGCCAGGCGCCGGATGTTGTAGCTGTAGTCGGCAATGATCAGGCTGTTGATGCCCGGTATCGGGTTTACCTGGCCGCCCTGGCGGGCTGTCAGGTTCTGCAGCGCGCCGCGCACACTGTTGGCTTCGGCGTACTTCAGGTTCACCACCAGTGTCACGAAATCGGCGGTGGTGTCTGTCCAGTTGTCCATGTTTTCCAGCAGGATCACCTGTTCACTCTGGGTGATGGCCTCTACGGCCGGGATGATCTCGTAAAAGCGCACACTCTGCTTGGTGTCTTCGCCAAAGGGGCTCAGGATCAGCTTGTACTGCTTCAGGAAGGTCTGCAGCACACTGAACATCGCCGTGGGGGGCACGCGGAAGCCCTCACGCGGCGCCACGATGGTCACCGTGCCGGTGACCTTCTTGGGGTCATAGAGAAACTTGATCTTCTGGTACTCGGCCGTGGCCCGGATCATTTCCTCAAGAGGAATGTCGTTCAGGTTGCCCGAAAGCACCAGCGCGCCGTCTTGTTCCTGGGCGTGCAGCGTAGAGGCACCCATGGCCAACAGCACTACCAACAGCAGCTTGCGCATGCCTTTGTCTCCGGCGTGCCGATCTTTCCGGCACGGATTGTTGCAGCGGTTGCTTCCCTGCGTAAAACGAAGTGGGCGCCCCGTCGTTGGGAAATCCTTCCTGATGTACCGTTTAGCGACGGCGGCCCCGGCTGGCAAACCCGAGAATGCGATGATCGACCCGCGCTTTATCACCACAGCCAACGAATTGCACGGTTACCGCGTTAGCCAGCACTGCGGCGTGGTGCGCGGCATCATCGTGCGCTCGCGCAGCGCGATCGGCAACTTTGCCGCCGGCATCCAGACCTTCTTTGGCGGCAACATCAGCCTGTACACCGAACTGTGCGAACAGGCCCGCCAGGAAGCCTACGACCTGATGTGTATCCACGCCGCCGAGGCCGGCGCCAACGCGATTATCGGCATGAGGTACGAAAGCAACGACGTGGCCCCCAGTGTGACCGAAGTCTTGTGCTATGGCACCGCCGTGATCGTGTCCCTGCCCCAAGCCAACCCGCCTGCCACAGAACAGCCCGGGCCGGCCGCCTGATCCTCACCACGCGGCCCAGTGTCCGAACCAGTGGCCGTAGGCCAGGCCCACGGCCGCGCCGATGGCGGCGCCGGCAATGGTGTCGCCGACCCAGTGGGCACCGTAATACACCCGGCTGAACATGCACAGCGGCACCAGCGGTGCCAGCAGCCAGGCCCGCCAGTCCTGCCAGGGCGCTGTCATGGCAAACAGCAGGGCGACCATCGCGGCCTGGGCGCTGTCGCCGCTTGGAAAGGCCGGGTTGTTCACCAGCGAACGCAGCTTCAGCGCACGGGGTGGGGTTGCCGCGCTGGGCCTTGCACGGCCGAAGTAGTGTTTCAGGGGCCCGGTGATGGCCAAGGTGGTAACACTGGCCATGGCAAGCACGGCGCCCAGGCGCCAGCCGGTGGCCAGCGAAAGGGCCAGGATGGTCGCCGGCATGCCATAGCTGCCGAACATAAGTCCAGGCAGGGCAAGGAAATAGTCCGCCGGGCCGAGTTTCAGGCCATGGATAGGTCGGCTGATGGCGTGATCGAGCTTGCGCACCGGGGCAGGATAAGATCATTGCGCAAAATCCCGGCAAAAAACCGGCAACGGAACCGCCCGCAGGGCGTTTCAAGTGCCGGAAAGGCAACTCGATGCGCAACAAGAACCTGCTGGTCATTTTTGCCCTTGCCAGCCTGATGGCCATGGCGGGCGTAGGCATGTGGCTGATCATGGACGGCGGCACGGCACGGGCGGCCGACAAGCCTGTGGTTCCAGGCCGGGCGCGCTAGACGGGTGGCCGGAAAGGCCGCGATCGGTTAGAAGGGGCAGCAGCTCAACGAAGCTCAACGAAGAAGGTGCAGTAGATGAAGGGTCCGCAGCTTGCGATGCTGGTGTGGCTGGCAAACCTCGTGCTGTTCGGGGGCGGTGGGCTGCTGGGCTACAAGATCTACAGCGAGATTACCGCAGACCGCGCCAGTGACACGCGCGCGATCAGCGAAATGAAGTCCAAACAGAAGCGCGAGGACTGGCTGGCGAAATCCTCGGCCAAAGAAGCGCAGCAGCAGCAGGACTTTGCCAGCGACAAGCTTTCCATGCGCGCGCGTCCCAAGCCGCCGGTGAAGCCGCCACCGCCAGTGGATCCGCCGCCGCCCAAGCCCGACCCGACCGACGAAGAGTTGAAGGCTGAATTGCAGAAGTGGCTGAACGACAAGTTCACGCTGCAGCGCATTCTGTTTGGGCCGCCCACGCTGGCCAGCGCCACCGTGATTGCCAAGGACGCCGGCAACGCCAGCCTGCGCATTCACACCACCATGCACTTCGCCACGTTCTTCAAGGACACCAAGGACAAGTCACTGGAGAAGTTGAAGGCGCTGGACATGACCTGCATTGAGATCAAGGAAGACCGCCTGGTGTTCAAGGCGCCCTCGGTCAACAGCAACGCCAAGTTCCGCAACAAGTTCTTTGAGGTCGAGCTGACCTTCCCGGCCAACACCTTCAAGCCGATTACGCTTGGCGGCGAGGCCCGGGCCCTTACGCCCCCGCCTTCGGGCACCAAGATTGAGATCCCCAAGGAAATCCCGCCTGATCCGCGTGTCGAGATCGAGGACACCCGGCCCAAGGCCAGCGTCTACGACCAGGCCAACGACACCTGGACGCTGGGCACAGACGACTACGTCAACATCAACGTCGACGAACTTGCCAAGTACGCCAAGGTCGTGCACGACGCCGAAGGCAAGCCGCTGGGCATCCAGATCAGTGAAGAGATACCCGAAGACAACGTGGTGCTGGGCCGCGGTGGCCGCCGTGGCGACATCATCAAGGCCATCAACGGCAAGCCCGTCACCAGCATGAGCGACGTGCGGCGTGTTGTGCGGCAGGATTACGACGCCGGCGTGGAAGAGTTCACCGTTGAGTACGAGCGCGACGGCCTGCCCGGCCGCAAGATTTTCAAGGCACCCAAAAAGAAGAACACCGGCACCGACGGCAAGTAATCGGCACCCGGCATGCCGCAAACATCCTGCACAGGCCCGGCCCATGGCCGGGCCTGCCGCATTGTGTTCGCGCAAAGCCGGGGCAGCGGTTGCAGGATGGCGAAGCCGGGAACATTGCCAGCCAACGGCGGCCCGTGCTGTGGGGTACAATGAGGGTGTACCCCTGCAATCCCTGACAGGAATCTTCTCATGAAGCCGATCTTCCGACTCGGTGCCGCAGCGTTGACGGCATCGGTCCTGTTGTCCGGCAGTGTGGTCTCGCAGGAGCAACCCGACGAAGACCAGGACCCGCCGATGTTGACGGTTGTTTACGACCTGCACGGCCTGTCACAGGCCGGCATGGAGTTCGCCCGCGCGCCGGGCATGTCCATGGACCTGCTGGCGCCCGACCGCGTGTTCGGGATGCCGATGGAGCGCGAGCGTCACCAGTGGTCGCTGCGTGCATCCGGCCGCGAAGCCTGCTGCTGGGAGAGCGCCGAGGATGCGATGGAATCCGTGGCCCAGTTCTGCAGCTTCGATGATTCGTGGGCGGTCCGCCGCGTAGACAACGCCAGTGGTCGCAGCGCGCTGGTGGCCACCCAGGCCATGCATGATCGCGTGAAGTGGACTGTGGCGGCGCTGAGAAACATCGCCACGATCCGTGTGAACCTGCGGGTACACAGGCTGGATGGCACCACGGGTGTGGAAACGCCGGTGCTGGATGCCCGTCGCGCGACAGAACTTGCGCGCGGCGCGCGACTGGTGGGCGCGGCCACGTCGGGGTTGGGCGACCCGGTGATGCTGCAGCAGACGGGCTCAACCACCTTTGTGGCCGATTATGACGCCAACGCCGCCACCGGCGCGGGCGGGCACAACCCGGTGACTGGCAACCTGACTACCGGCGAGGAGTTCGTGGCAGGCGCGATCGTGCTTGCCGACGGGCGTGTCTGGGTTCAGGGCTGGCACGCGGCGCGCAAACTGGAATCCATGCGCAAGCTGCCCACCGTGGCCGGCGACGTAGAGCTTCCCACAGCCACGTACAGCTATACGCCGGTTTCCGCAGTGGTCGAAAACGGCGGCGCGACGATGATGGATGCCGGGCCCGCCGGGCGCTTCATGCTGACGGCGACTGCCAGCGGCACTGTGCCTGACACCCGCCTGGATTGCGGCCAGGGCCGTGAATTGCGGCTGATCAATGCCACGGGCACCCTTCGCGGCCACGCCCTGGGCTCGCGCTGGATGCTTTCGGCCAACACCCAGGAAGCAATCCACGACAGCATGTTCGGCCAGATCATCGTGGATGAAGAGTACGTCGACGGGCCCTACAACGACGCGGCGATTTTCATGGCGGAAAATCTGGATGGTTTCGCCGCGGTGGAGCCCTATCCGGTTGGCCCGTTGCTTGGCTTGAAGATGCATCCACTGGATGAAGAAGACTCTGAAGGGCTGGCCGAGCGCGCAGACTTTGAACGCCAGGTGAAGGCCATGTGCACCCAGCGCGATACCGTGGGGCTGCATGCGCGGCTTGTGCGTGTGCCGGCTGCAACGGCCCTGGCAGCCGGGCTGCTGAATGGCGCGCCGACAACGGCCGAAATCGCCGAACTGGTGGCGACCAAGGGCCGGGTGATGGTGTCCGACCGCATGCTTTCGGCGGGCTTGGAACAGAACATGGACATCCTGGACACGCGCATTGCGGCCATGGTGCATGGCTATGAGTCCGTCACGGCCACAGAGATCATGCTGCACGACCCGATCGTGCGGTCGCTGATGCTGGGCAGCCAGTTCCGCTGGGTGGCACGTGAATCCGGCGACGGTGCAGTCGCGCTGGAGATGCGCGCCGGCGTGACGGTGGGCGCCGAAGAGTTCGAGTCGGTCGAAGTCAAGCTGGCCGGCAAGGGCTTTTCCGTGGAGCGCTCCCGCAGCAACGTGGTGCAGGCCCGCTTCGGTGGTGAACTGAAAGTCGGCCAGAGCCTGTCGCACATCGTGCCCGGTGGCGGTGACAACGACGAACTGCTGGTGATGGTGGTGACCCGGCTGCGCTAGTCCTGCCCGCATGACCAACAGGGGCCGCATGGTGCGGCCCCTGTCTGTTTCAGATCGGCCGAACCCGCCGGAACAGCTTGTAAAGTTCCATCACCACAAACAGTGACAACGCCACGGCAAGCCACAGCCCGTACTCAGCCAGCGTCACGGGCTCGACCTTCAGCACCGACCGCAGGCCCGGGGTGAACATCGCGCCGATGTGAACCAGTTGTGCCGTGGCCGTGCCCAGCAGCAGCAGCCGGTTGCGGAATGGGTTCAGGGTAAGCCCGCTGCGCAGTTCGCTGCGGCAGTTGCCGACCTGGATGTTCTGGAACATCACCATCAGCAGCAGCACCGAGTTGCGCGCGCGGAACTCCTCCCACCCGATGTGCAGCAGCCACCAGAACGCGCCGGACGTAACCAGCCCGATCCACACCGCCGAAACCAGCACACCCTCAATCATGCGCCGGTTGAAGATCGGTTCCCTGGGCGGGCGGGGCTTGCGCGAAAGTTCATCGCCTTCGCCGGGTTCAAAGGCCAGTGCAACGTCCTGGATGCCGTTGGTGACCAGGTTCAGCCACAGCAGCTGGGTGGCGACAAACAGCATCGGCAGGCCCATGGCCAGGCTGGCTATGAACGCCAGGATCGTGCCCGCGCCGGTGCTGATCAGCAGAAAGATCACCTTGCGCACGTTGGCGTAGGCGACCCGGCCTTCCTCAATGCCCGCCACAATGCTGCCGAACGCGTCGTCGGTGATGATCAGGTCGGCAGTTTCCCGGGCGACATCGGTGCCGCTTCTGCCCATCGCCACACCGACGTGCGCCTGGCGCAACGCCGGCGCGTCGTTGGCACCGTCGCCGGTGACAGCAACGAAGTGCCCCTGCTGCTGCAGCGCAATTACGATCTCCAGTTTCTGGCGCGGTTCCATGCGCGCAAACACGCGGGCATTCCGTACCAGCTCGCCCCGCGCGGTGTCGTCGGTGCAGGCCGCCAGTTGCGGGCCGGTAACGACCTCGGCCGCGTCGCGGGCCAGCCCCAGCTTGCGCGAGATGGCCAGCGCCGTGACAGGGTGATCGCCCGTGACCATGGAAACCGCAACGCCGGCTCTGGCACACAAGGCAATCGCGGCGGCGGCGTCCGGGCGCAGCGGGTCAATCGTTCCTACCAGGCCCAGAAAGCACAGCCCGCGCAGGTGGTCGGGCCCGAACGTCGGCCCGGGCGCGTCGCTGCGGCCATCGGCCACGGCCATGACCCGGTAGCCCTGGTCGGCCAGGTCTCGCGCCGCGGCTTCCACCTGTGCCGCATCCAGCGCGACATCCCCTGCGGGCGTGGCCATGGTCGCGCACATCGGCAGCAGCTTTTCCAGCGCGCCCTTCACGCTGACCAGACCCGCCGGGCCGTGAAGCGTGGCCGCATACTGGCGCTCGCTTTCAAACGGGATAGCGCCCAGTTGCGGGTGGTGCGGCTCCAGCCCCGGCCGTGTCAGCCCCAGCTTGTGGGCCAGCACCAGCAGGCTGATGTCGACCGCGTCGCCGTGGGTGACCCAGCCGCCATCGCCCTGGGCCAGCGTGGCTTCATTGCACAGCGTTACGGCGCGGGCCAGGCGCTCCGCGGCGGCGCGCGCGGTCAGTTCGTCGGTTTCGGGCGGCGACACCAGCTCGCCGGAAGGCGTTGTGCCCTCGCCGGTCAGGCGCAGCTCCGGCAGGCCGGGCAGGCGCAGGCGCTCGGCCGTAAGCTGGTTCATGGTCAGGGTGCCGGTCTTGTCCGACGCGATGTAGGTGCACGAGCCCAGGGCCTCCACGGCCGCCAGCTTGCGCACAATCACGCGCCGGCGGCTCATGCGCCGCACGGCAATCGCCAGCGCCACGGTCAGGGCCACGGGCAGGCCCTCGGGGATCGCCGCGACGGCCAGCGCCACGGCCAGCACGAACACCTCCTGCGCGCCCTGGCCCTTGGCCAGCGCCACGGCAGCGACCAGCGCGCAGGCAATGCCGATCAGCACGGTCAGCTTGCGCGTGAAGACTTCCATGCGCACCAGCAGCGGCGGCTTGGCGCCCTCGCGGCCCAGCACGGCCTCGGCGATCGCGCCCAGTTGTGTGGCCAGCCCCGTGGCCACGCACAGCCCGCGCCCGCGCCCGCGCGATACCAGTGTGCCGGCAAACGCCATGTTCAGGCGGTCGCCCATGGAGGCATCGGCGGCAAATTCGGTGTCGGGCTGCTTGGTGACGGCCTTGGATTCGCCGGTCAGCAGTGATTCGTCAATGTGCAGCGCGTTGGCCGAAATCAGCCGCAGGTCGGCCGGCACGCGCACGCCGGTTTCCAGCAGCACGATGTCGCCGGGCACCAGCGTGGCCGCATCGATTTCATGTTCCTGCCCGTCGCGAAGTACCAGCGCGTGGGGCACCGTCAGGCTGGCCAATGCCGCGGCGCTGCGCTGGGCGTTGAACTCCTGGATGGTGCCGATCACGGCGTTCAGCAGCAGCACCGCGCCGATGAACATGCCGTCTTCCCAGTCGCCCAGCAGCACGGCAACCACGGCCGCCACCACCAGCACGTAAATCAGCGGGCTTTTGAACTGGTGCAGGAACACCAGCAGCAACCCGGCCTGCTTGCCGTGCGGCAGAGTGTTAGGCCCATGGCGGGCCAGGCGCGCCGCGGCCTCGGCGGTGGTCAGCCCGTCGGTGGAGGCCTGCATGGCCGCAAGGGCGGCGCTGACGCTGGATGCATGAGGCTGTTCCATGGCGCAGGGTTTATACACGGCCCGGCGCGGTTGTCCCACAAATGCGCGTCCGTTCGGTCACTTGCGTCGGCGGCGCAATGCCGGCAGGCAGACCGCCAGCAGCGGCGCGGCAAAGGGCCCGGGGCCTGCGGCGCAGCCACCGCCACCACCGCCGCCGGACTTCCCGCCGGGATTGCCCACAGTCGGCACGCCATCGCCCGTGGCGCCGGTGGCCAGCACGCCATCCTTCAGCCACAGCGCCCAGAATACGTCGCCCATGCTGCCGTCGCCCTGTACCTCGACGCGCAGCTGCACGGTGCCTGAGTAACTGGGGGTGGTGGTAAGGGACGACGTCGCCATCGCGCCCGTGGGCCCGGCTGTCAACGTGTTCAGCAGCACGTTGCCGCCGGTGACGTCGGACACGCGAATCTCGTCCAGCCCCGTGCCGCTGCCCTCGAAATTGAAGGTCAGCGCCCGGGGGGTCGGGCCGAAGTCCAGCTGCACGGTGGTGGAGTAGCCTGCCTGCGTTGCGAACACGCCGCGAAAAGTCGCGTAATAGCCCATGGGCATGGTCAGGCCGTCGTACTCAATCGCGCGGGCGTATTGCTTGCCGCCGCCGGTGGCCGTGCCGATGTCGCTGCTTACGGTGCCCGCGCAGTCGGAGGGCCCGCCCGGCGTCAGCGGCTGCACAATCAGCAGCAGCGGGTGCGACCCCGCCCGGGACGGGGTAATGAACTGGAACACCACAGACCCCCAGCCCGACCGCGTGCCCATGGCCTCGGCCGGGCTGATCTGGTTGGCATGGGCGTGTACATCCACCAGCCGCGCGCGCAGGCCGTGGCTGCTGTTTGTGTTCAACGAGACAGTCAATGTCGCGGCCGCGGGCGATGTCCCGTGATCGACATGCAGTTCAAACACCCAGCAGTACCCGGGGCTGGCATTGTGCGACGGGTAGGTGACCACGCCCTGGGCAGCCAGGGGCAGGGCGAACAGGGCCAGCAGGATCAGCGCACGCATTGGGGCCTCCACAGTCAGGATACCCCGCCTATGCGCTGTTGCAAAATCGTTGATTAGGCTGCCTGTGCTGATGCGCAATGGCTGTTCTGGCCTTGCAGGGCCAGCACGGCCTGGTGGGTGGTCAGGAACACCTGGCCCGGGGCGAGGTCTTTCTCAAAGCCCGCGCGCTGCAGCGCGTCGTGCACTGGGCCTTTCACTTCGGCCAGGTGCAGTGTCACGTTTCGCGAGGCCAGGCGGCGCTTGAGTTCGCCCAGCGCGTGCAGGCCGCTGGCGTCAATGCCGTTTACCCCGCTGGCAATCAGCACCACATGGGCCGCGCCCGGCTGTGCGGCAAGGGCTTGTTCAAGGTGGTCTTCCACGAACTGCGCGTTGGCAAAGAACAGGTTTTCGTCTACGCGCACCAGCAGCAGGTTGGGCCAGGTCTGTACGTCGTGCCGTTTCACGTTGCGGAAGTGTTCGGTGCCCGGCACCCGGCCCACAACGGCCATATGGGGGCGGCTGGCCCGGGCCAGAAACGCGGCCAAAGACAACACCACGCCCGCGGCCACGCCCATTTCGACGCCCAGCGCCAGCACCGCGATCATCGTCAGGGCCATCAGCGCGCCTTCGCCGCGGCGGAACTTCCACAGGCGGCGCAGTTCTTTCAGGTCTATCAGGGTGCTCACGGCGACAATCACAGTGGCCGCCAGCACAACCTGCGGCAGGAAGGCAAACCAACCCGTCGCCATCAACGCCACCAGCGCGATCAATCCCGCCGCAAGCAGGCTGGCCAGGCCGGTGCGCGCCCCGGCGTCGTGGTTCACAATGCTGCGCGCAAACCCGCCGCTGACTGGAAACCCGCCACTGACCGCGCCCGCCAGGTTGGCCGCGCCCAGGGCCACCAGTTCCTGGTTGGGGTCAATGCGCTGGCCCTTGCGCGCGCCAAGTGTGCGGCCCACCGAAACGCTTTCGACGTAACCGACCAGCACAATCGCCAGTGCCGCGGGCAGCAGGCTGGTGACCGCGCCCCAACTCAAGGCGGGCAGGGACAAGGCAGGCAGGCCGCCGGGGAAATCGCCGACCACGCGCAGGCCCAGGTGCGTATCAAGGCCAAGCACACCGACCAGCAGCATGGAAAGGGCGACAATCAGGGCCGGGGCAAGGCGCGAAGCCAGCAGGGCCGCACTCTCGCGCAGGCCGACGCGCTGCAACAGCTTGCGCAGCGGCGCCCGGGCCAGAACCAGCAATGCCAGCGCAATCACACCCGCAAGCAGCGTCCACAGGTGGGTCTGCGGCAGGGCGATCACGAGGTTCACGGCCGTCTGCCAGGGGTAGTGGGCCTCGGCCACACGCACGCCCAGGATGTGCTTTAACTGGCTGAGAATGATCACCAGGCTGGAACCGGTGATGAACCCCGCCACAACCGGGTGGCTCAGCAGGCTGGCCACAAACCCCGCCCGCAAAAGGCCCAGCCCCAGCGAAATCACGCCCACCAGCCCCGCCAGCAGCATGGCCAGCGAGACGTATTCTGGACTGCCGGTCGCGGCCAGCGGCTGCAGGGCCGAGGCCGTCATCAGGGCCAGCACCGCCACAGGGCCCACACTCAGGGTGCGGCTGGAACCCAGCAGGCCGTACACCGCCAGGGGCAGGATGCTGGCGTAAAGGCCGTATTGCACCGGCAGGCCCGCCAGCAGGGCGTAAGCCAGGCTTTGCGGAATCAGCATCAGCGTCACGACCAGCGAGGCCACGCCGTCGCCGGCGGCATCGGCGCGGCCGTAACCGCGCAGATGGCCAAGCAAAGGAATGTGGCGCCAGAGGTTCATTACGCGATCTCCTGCAAATCACGGCCCAGCTTGCGCGCGATGCTGCCGCACATCAGGTCGCACAGTTCAAACACGCTGGGGTCGGCGATGCCGTACCACGTATAGAGGCCGTCCCTGCGGCGGTTGAGAAAGCCGGCGTCGGCAAGCTGCGACAGGTGCTTGCTGGCGTTGGCCTGGGCAAGGCCGGTGAGTTCGACCAGCTGGTTGACGTTGCGTTCGCCGTCCATCAGGGCGTGCAGCAGCCCAAGGCGCGAGGCATCGGCCAGCACGCGAAAACGTGCAGCCAGAAGTTCCAGTGCGGCGGGGCTGAGCTGTTTGGTCTTTTTGCGGGCCATGGTTGTCTCCGGCTGCAGTTTGGCGTGACTTGCCCCTCTCTGCAATAACGCACTTGACGGTATGCTTATTCAGGAATATAGTCAAGCAAGCAGATGTTCAGGGAACGGATGCAACCAAAGGAGACTGCCATGCACGCCACGACAACCAGACCTTTCCTCAAGCAGGTGACCCGCCACGGCGAAGGCTGCCTTGGCTACGTGATTGCCGACCAGGCCTCGCGCAAGGCCGTGATCATTGACCCGCGACACGATCAAGTGGACGAGTACATCGCCCTGCTGAAGAAGGAGGGTTTTGAGCTTGAGTACGTGATCGATACCCACACCCACGCGGACCACCTCAGCGGCGCGGCGGAACTCAAGCGCCTGACCGGCGCGCGCTATGCCATGCTTCAGGGTACGCTGGTGCAGGCCGCCGACACGCCGCTGGCCGACGGCCACAAGCTGCACGTGGGCGAACTGGAATTTGAGGTAATCGCCAGCCCCGGCCACACGCCGGATTCACTCAGCATTGCCATCGAGGGCAACCTGTTCACCGGCGACACGATGCTGATCGGCGGCAGCGGCCGCACGGATTTCATGGGCGGCGACGCCGGCGAGCTGTACGACAGCTTCCAGAAGTTCGCCCGCTTTGACGACGCCACGATTGTGTGGCCCGGCCACGATTACGCCGGCCGCAGCCACAGCACACTGGGCAAAGAACGCGCCCACAACCTGATTTACACCGCCGGCGGACGGGACGCCGTGGTCGAGAAACTGTCTGTCCGCGGGCCCTTGCCGCAAGGCATGGCCGAGATCATCACGTTCAACCGCAAGGGCAGCGCCCCGGGCGCGCATGTGGACGCCCACACCCTGCACGACCTGCTGCGCGAGCCGCACGCAGTGCAGCTGCTGGACGTGCGCAGCGCGCTGGAATTCACCGGCGACCGGCTGGAACCGGCCTGGAACATCCCCCTGGAGGAACTCGACAAGCGCGCGGGTGAACTTCGCAACTCCAAGGGCAAGCTGGTGCTGGTGTGCCAGAGCGGCAACCGCGCGTTGATGGCCGCGCAGATTCTGCAGCGCAAGGGCATCACCGACTATCGCATCCTCGATGGCGGCATGCAGCGCTGGGTGGAAAGCAAGCTGCCCTACACCAAGGGCAAGCGTGTGGTCAGCATCATGCGCCAGGTGCAGATCGGCGCGGGCCTGATGGTGCTGGCGGGCGTGCTGCTGGGCACCTTCGTGAACCCATGGTTTTACGCGCTGAGTGGCTTTGTGGGTGCAGGCCTGACCTTTGCCGGGGTCTCCGGCTTCTGCGGCATGGCGATGGTCTTGATGCGCATGCCCTGGAACAAAATGGCCCCCACACCCGGAGGCGGCACCACCGGCGGCTGCGCGGTGGGCGGGGCAGCCTCCGGCAGATGCAGCAGCGGAGCCCCCAAAGGCGGCGGCTGTTCCGTGGGGGGATAGCTGACAACGTGATGCCTGGAAAGGGTGGCCTTGGCCGCCCTTTCTTGTTTTTTCCACAAGATTGGTGTCTTGGGCTGCCGATACGGGATCGGAGGCATTGCCGCCGCGCATGGACACCCGCACAACCATCGATCGTTTTCTGCATCACCTTGAGGTCGAGCGCAACTTCTCGGCCCAGTCGCTGCGCGCCTATGCCACGGACCTGCGCCAGTTTGAAGAGTTCCTGGCCGAGCGCGCGACAGCCGATCTTTGCGCCGTGGACCACCTGGCACTGCGCGCCTGGCTGGCAGGAATGTCCGAGCGCAACTACGAGCGCCGCAGCATCGCGCGCAAGCTGGCCAGTGTGCGCAGCCTGTTCCGCTGGCTGCACAAGCGCGGCGAGATCACCGACAACCCCAGCAAGCTGCTGCGCACACCCAAGCTGAACCGCACATTGCCCAGCTTCCTGGACGAACAGCAGGTGATCGCGCTGCTGACAGCGCCCGACGCGGGGCACTGGAGCGGCCTGCGCGACCGTGCGATTCTCGAACTGCTGTACGCCACGGGCCTGCGCGTGAGTGAACTGGTGAACCTGGACCTGAATGACATGGAGCTTGGCCGCGGGACGCTGCGCACCATGGGCAAGGGCCGCAAGGAAAGAATCCTGCCGCTGCTGCCCAGCGCGATTGCCGCCGTCAACACCTGGCTGGCCCAGCGGTCGCGCCCGCCGCGTTCGCGCACGGGCATCGACGGCACGGTACGCGCCGTGTTCATCAACCAGCGCGGGTCGCGCCTGACCGACCGCAGCGTCCGCCGCCTGATTGACGGCTATGTCCAGCAGGCCGCGCTGAACTGCCATGTCACGCCGCACACGCTTAGGCACTCTTTCGCCACGCACCTGCTGAACCACGGCGCGGACCTGCGCGACGTGCAGGAACTTCTGGGCCACGCGCATCTGGCCACGACACAGGTCTACACCCATGTCACGACCGCGCGTATGCTTGATGTCTACGAGCGCGCCCACCCCAGTGCCGGGGCGCCGGGGACACCAGAGCGCCAGCCCGCATGATTCAGGTTGAAATCATTTCCAGTGTACGCGGGGATTGCCGGCCCGCCCTGTTGCGTAGTGCCGCTGCTGCCGCCCTGCAAGGCCGCGCGCGCAAAGCGCAGGTGAGCATTGCCGTTGTGGGCGACGCGCGCATGCGCCGCATGAACCGCGACGCCCTGGGCCACGACTGCACCACCGACGTGCTGAGCTTCGACCACGGCGATTCGCCCGAGGGCCGGCAGGTGGAACTGATTGTCTGTCTGCCGTTTGCCCGCCGCGCCGCGGCCCGCCACGGAATCCCCGAGGCCCAGGAACTGGCGCGCTACGTGGTGCACGGCTGTTTGCACTGTGCCGGGTTTGATGACGCTGACGAAACCACGCGCGATCGCATGTGGCGCGAACAGGAACGTGTGCTGCGCAGGCTGTTTCGCGCGGCCTACCGCGGTACGTGAATCAACCGGGCTTCTTGTCGGGCGCATCCATGGCCGCTGCAAACTGCCCGGCCATGGCAAGGTACATGTTGGATCGGTGTCCCAGGCGCCTCATCGTGCGCAGTGTCTGCACAATCACTTCGCGGTCAGTGTCCACCAGCGCGAACTGCAGCCGTGCCATCAGCCAGATTTCATAGTCCGGCGAACCCGCTGTGGCGGCGGCGGCGGCCTCGCGCAGCAGGCGCCGCTGGGTTTTGATGACAGGTTCAACCAGCTTGTCCCATTCGGCCGTCTTGCTGGTCGGCTGCAGGCCGTTAACGATGGCCTGGCTCAGCATCAGGCGTTCCAGGTCGTCGGGGTTCACCGGCAGGCGCTTGAACGACCGCGTGGCCGCCCGCACGTGAAACTCGTAGGGCCAGCCCAGCATCGTCGGGTCAATGCGCTGGGCCGCGACCAGCGCTTCGGCCGCCGTGGCAAATGCATCCGTAGTTGCTTCTGCTGCGGGCTCGGCCTTTTGCAGGCGTTCGCCAAGGTATGTGGCCACAAGCCCCAGGCTGAAGGCGTACTCGTGTTCAAAGGGGGCCTTGGCCATGGCCTTGCGGTACCAGGTTACGGCGTTGGCAAAGTCACCGCCGCCGTAACATGCCGTCGCGACCAGGTACTCGCCCAAGCCGTTGCCCAGAACGGGCACGGCGTGTTTTTCCAGCCATTGTGCCTGCTTGTCGCGTGCCAGCGCATGCTCAATGGTGACGTGCCAGTCCAGCAGGTGCGGGTTGGAAGGCTGCACACGCAGGGCCTGCTTCAAGCCGTCCAGGCACCAGGCGTCGCGCTTGAACCAGATCGAGGCCAGGCGGCACAGGCGCCCGCGCAGGATCACGTCGTTCGGCGCGCCCTTCAGGCCCTCGCGGCCGGTGTTCAGCACCATGGCCAGGTATCTGTCGCGTTCGGCGGGTTCGGTCTGATTTTCGGCAAAGCCGCGGAAGATCTCCATCGCCAGCAGCGCGGCGCGGCCGTTGGACGCATCGCGCCGCTTCAGGTCTTCGTACTTCACCCAGGCCTGCGTGAGTTCGCCCTGCATCATCAGCGCGCGCATCTGCACCAGCATGCGCAGGGCCGCGTCATCGGCGGCCAGCGGCGGCACCGGCGCGGCGGGCTGCGGATGTGACGCGCCGTCTACTGTGTGCATGGCCAAGCCAGCGCAAAGAGTGTCAGCAGCCTGGGCCAGGGCGGTGGTAAGTGCTTTCTTGTCGGGCTTGGCCAGCGTGACCGTGGCGGCTGCCCGCACACCCTTGCCGTTGTCATAGCGAAGGCAAAGGGCGCGGGCGGTGGTGTCGGCCTCCGATGGCCTGGCAAAACTGGTGCAGAACACCACGTCCGCGCCGAAACGCCGGCAGGTGGCGTCCAGCGCCGCCAGTTGTGTGCCGGGCTCGATGGCCTGGCCGGGCGTGGGCAGGCCGGCAAATCGCAGCGTCGCCTGGTGCCGCCGCACGCGCCCCAGGTACTCATCGGGGTCAATCTGCGGAAGGTACTGGTACACGCCTGGCAGGTAGTCCAGGCGCTGCTCCAGCTGCATGCGCAGGCCGGTGGCGGCCACGCGCGAATCCGCGGGCAGCAGTGCCAGCGGGTCGTCTTCCCAGGTGTCTTCAAAGGGAACTTCCACAAGCACTGCCTTGCATGCGCCCTGGGCGGGTTTGCCGTCAAACAGGCCTTCGACCGGCAGGGGGGCGAACAGCGCGTCGTCGCCGTCGGGCCGCATGTCCTGGTTGGCGCCGGGCTGCTCAGGGGGCCGATCCTGTGCCCCCAGCTTCATGGGCACAACGGCCGTGGCGCAGGCGCCGCCGAACAGCGCCGTGAACAACACAAACGAAAACAGCGTGCGCGACAATCGTGGCCTCATGACTCCTCCGTGGGGCGTGGCTCCTCAACCGTCGCCCGGCGCGAACGAAGCAAACCCCGTTCCTATCCATAGTACGGGCGGAATTGAACAGGGCGGCAGCCAATGCCGCCGCCCCGTTACTTCACGGAAACCGCCCTATGCCCGGCGCGAAACGCGCAGGCCCACGGCCAGCAGCGCCAGCGCCGCCAGAAGTGCCGTCCAGCCGGACTGCCCGGCGCCGGTGCTGCACCCGCCGCCGCTGTCCGATTTGTTGCTGCCCGCGCCTGACCCGCCGCCACCACCGGCGCTGGCAGTCACGGTGATCGCGGCCGAGTTCACAACAATGCTTGTTCCGACCAATCGAAACTCAAGCGTGAAGGTCTGTGGCAGGCCGCCCGTGGCCACGTAGCGCATCTGGTTCAGGTTCACGCCCTGGCCGCCGCCGGTGTAAAGGGTCAAACCGGAAAGGCTGCCGCTGCCGCTGATGACGCTGGCCTCGACAGCAACGTTGACGCCGGTCATTACGGTGCCGCTGGCGTTGCGGGCCTCCACCACCACGCCAAAGGTCTGGTTGTTGGCCGTCGAACTGGGCTGAGTCTTGACGGTAAGTGACACCACCGTGGAGACCATGGGTGAAGGGTCAAAGAAATGAAGCTGCGAAGTGATCTCACTGTAGGGGTACGGCAAGGACAGCGTGCTTGAGGTCGTGAACAGCACGGCCATGCGCGCCGTTCCGCCGCTGAATGGCCGGAACTCGCCGTCCTGCAATTCCACCGAGCCCGCGCCGCCCCAGTAATCGGGGCCGGAAGGGCCAGAACCCTGCGCGAACACCTTGAAGCCCGCCGTGCCGACATGACGGCGCACCAGCGTGCCGCTGTCGCGCTGGGCGTACAGCAGCACCTGCTGGGTGCCCTCGGTCAGCGCAACCAGGGCGCTGATGTCGGGCAGGTTTTCGGTTTCGGCAATCACGGTGGTGGCCGCGCCGGGCGCCAGCGGTGTGCTGGTGGTGACGGCATTGGCCAGCGCGGTGGCGGCAAAGCGGACCACCGAAACGCCATCGGGCGCGAAGTTGGCCGGTGGAATGGCGCAGAACACGTCGCCGTTGGCGGCAATCGCGATTGTGCCTGAGCCGCCCGCGGCCTGGATGGTCGCGATCTCGGTCAGGGCCAGTGTGGTGGTATCGGCCAGCCACAGGCGCACCGCGCCAACGCCCAGGCCCGGCGCCGTGTCCGCGCCGGCCACCAGCATCTTGCCGCGCAGGGCCACCGGCACCGACGTTGTGTCGGGAAAGAACCGCAGCTTGAAGATCGCGATGTCTTCGGGCCCGATGGCGGTGGTGTTGGTTGCGGTGTAGCCAACGTAATCAACGACTGCGCCGGCGGTCACGGTGTCGGGGCCGGTACGCGTGAAGCGCTGCAGTTTGCTGTAAGTCGGGGCGTAAGTGCTGAAGCTGGCATACAGCGCCGCGGGCGTGGCCGGGTCAATGCGTGCGGCGTCAAAGAACCAGAAGTTCGGGCTGGCCGCCGGTGCGGTGATGATCGCGGTGGCCGAGATGCCGCTGCTTGCCACGCTGTATCGCCGCAGCGCGCCGTTGTGCCACAGGTAAAGGTCGCCGGCCGCCGCACCGCCGGGAACATCCCAGAACATGCCGCCGGAGCCATCCAGCGGCAAGGCGGCAATCTCGTGGTCATAGCCGACCGGCGTGGCGTAATTCGCCGCCAGCGGCGCGCACAGCGCCGCCAAAACAAGAATCAAACGAAGCATGGCATATCCTTGTGAAACGCCCAAATGGCGCACACGCGCGTCCGCCGCGGACCCTCGCCGCATCGAACCATGACCGCCGGGCACGCGCGGGGTTTTTCCACGCATGGCGATCATGCTGCGTCGCGACAGGTCTTCTGACTTCCGGGCTGCCTACTCCCGCGCCTTCTCGCCTTTCGGCAATGGCATTGCGGTTTCGTTCCCGGTCACAGCGGCGGGGCCGTCCCTGATTCACACAGGGTTCCAGGTGGTGTTGCCACCCATTGTCGTGACGAGGGCAATATGGCTAGGGAAAGGGGAAGTCGCAATCACAGAAACAGCGGTTTTGGGTTGAGGGTTTTGGGTTTTGGGGAACTGCGGTTTGTTTTCCCCCAAACCCGGAACCGAACACCCGAAACCGTAGTCGCCTGTGCCGCCCATTGATCATTGCTCATTGTTCATTGATCATTCCGCCCCATGCCCACCGCCGAACGTTCCCAGTTGCTGCACGACGCCACCGTCACCAAGCGCACGGACTTCGGCCATGGCTACTTCGAACTCTTCCTGGATTGCCCGGCCCTGGCCAGCCAGTTGCAGGCCGGGCAGTTCGTGAACCTGAAAGTGCAGCCCGGCTTCTGGCCACTTTTGCGCCGCCCGTTTTCAAGCTTCGACCTCCTGCGCGACGTGCGCGGCAAGGCCACGGGCATCACGATCCTGGGCCATGTGGTAGGGCTTGGCACCGGCATGATGGCCAAAATGGAACCCGGCGCGCGGGTCAACCTGAACGGCCCGCTGGGTCACGGGTTTGAACCGCCCGCGGACCCCGCGACACGCATCATCATGGTCGGCGGCGGCATCGGCCTTGCGCCTTTCTTGCATCTGTCGCGGCAATGGTCGCCCGACAAACGCGAATTGATCCTGCTGGCCGGCGGTCGCAGCCAGCGCGATTTGAGCTTCATGAAGCGCTTTGGCGACAGCGGCGCCCAGGCCATGCTGGCCACCGAAGACGGCACCGCCGGCGTGAAAGGCCGAGTGACCGTATTGCTCGAGGCCGAACTGAAAGCCCTCAAGGGCAAGCCCGCCGTGGTCTACACCTGCGGCCCCTGGGCCATGATGGCCGCCGTGGCGCAACTGTGCCAGCAGTACAACACGCCCAGTTTCGCCAGCCTGGAAAGCGTCATGGCCTGCGGCTTTGGCGTGTGCAATGGCTGCGTGGCCAAGGTCAAGGCCGACACCGAGCAAGGCTTTCGATACGCCAAAACCTGCGTCGAAGGCACAGTCATGGACTGCGCGCAGCTGGTGTGGTGAGCGCGCAACCTTCCGCGGTGTTGCCTGTGTGGCGCCTCGTGCCCGGCAGGATCACGGTCGGAACAGTTCGATCAGAGGATTCTGGGCTGCGGCCTGCTCATAGTCCTCGACGCTTGGGCCGCCTTCCCAGGGTTGAATGGCAACCTTGATCACCGCCCCGGGCCTGCCAAACCTTTTCATCCAGTGTCGGCTCACATCCTGGCAACTGTGAATCCGGATCGATTCAAGTTCCGGCAGGGCGGCACATTGGTCTAGAACGGCGTCGTTGACGCCCTTGCAATGCAACAGTTCAAGGTGCGCCAGACTCGCAAGGGCCCCAAGCCCCATCCACGCTTCGACCGGGCCCTTGCAACCAGAGAGTTCCAGCCGTTTCAGGGGCAGGCCGGAAGAGGCGCGCAGCGTTGCCGGGTCGTTGAGGAGAACCCCGGAAATGCTGAGCTTCTCCAGCTTGGGAAGGCCAGCCAGCCTGGCGAACGCGTTCTCGCTGATGCGCGGGCCCCGGTCATAGTCGTCGCCCAAGTGAAGGCTCAGTTGCCGCAGGTGTTTCAGGCCCGACACGGCCTGGACGAACTCCGGCGAGAGATACTGAAACTGCACGTCCAGCGATTCCAACTGGGTCAAGGACCCGATCACGGCTGTCCATTCGGCGTCGTAAGTGTCGCCAGTGACGAGTCGGCGCAGCTTCGGCATGCGGGTCAGCACTTGAAGGCCGTTGCGGGTTGCCCGTCCGCCCCAGCGAAGCTCTTGGAGTGAGGTGAGGTCCTCCAGCAGTGTTACCAGATCGTCGCGCATATCAGCGCAGCCGATCTCGAGGAATTCCAATGCTCGGCATTTCCGCAGCAAGGTGATGTCTTGAACCCATGTTCGCAATACGCCCTCAAGCCTCAACTCTCTTAGCTCAGGCAGTAAACCCAGCCTCGCAAAACCGACCGAGGTTAAGCGTTCCAAGTTGTCTATTGTTATCGCGCCAACTCGCGGCAGGGACACCAAGCCTAGCACTTGGTCGTCATTTACACTCCCCTTGGACACCGCGTGCAAGTATTCGCCCGGCACTAGATATTCAGGCTTGTCGTCAGCCAGCCGCACATCGCCTGGTCGTGACCTTGTAAACTGCGTCTGGCCGGGAGTGTATCTCCACAGGACAAAGTGGTCGTTGACGCCGGAGTTTCTGAATCTCACTGGAAGTTGGACTTCCTCAAGACCTGCATTTGAAGGGGTATCGCCGGGCTGTGCCGGCTCCCAAGACCTCTGCCCTTGCGCGCTCGCCTCGTCGGTGCGGTGTGGTGCCAGTTTGTTTTCTCCCGCGCCGCACCCGAATTGTAGCTGCATGGCACCAGTGAGCAGTGCCAACAACGAAAAGTGAGTGAGGAAAAGGGTACTCTTGCCCTGTGAGTGCCTGCCGAACCAGGAACAGGTCATGATTGCGAGCAACTGTACTTGAACCAGAGTGTCGCGGTCACGTTGCCGATTATCGACACATGACCAGTCAATATCCAGCCTACAGGATTGTCCGAAGGCCCGTGGCGATGCGCCTCGTACTCCAAGGGACCCATCTTCAGTTCGGCTACGTCGGACACCGTCCAGCCATCCAGGCTGATCACACGCGCCAGTGGACAATCTGCTGGGCACAGCTTTGGGTTCTTCATCTGTGAAATGGCTGCAATGACGCCCTCGGAGAAAAACGTCGGGAGCGTATAGGGCTTGATCTTCCTTGCAGCGTCCGCAAGTTGATCACGCAAAGTGCTGACTTCATCTGCAAAGAGGCGATCTGCCTGTTCCGCTGCTGGCTTTTTCGGTTGCCGAACATTCTTGCGTAACAGCTCTCGCCGATCCAACTCGACCGTGAGTGTCAGTGTGCGCTTCACGGAATACACGGGCCCGCATTCCGGGGCGGACGGCAGGCCTCCGTACTCGCCGGCCTTGTCGGCGTCTGGCGGGTTGTGGCCCGAGACGGTCGGCTCGTGCCACCTTAGATTCTTGCCCAGCGCCAGCTTTCCCGGGTCGTTGCCCGATGTGCGCGGCCTGCCCGGGTCGGGCAGGGCTTGCGGCACCTGCGGTGGCGGCGATTGGCCGGCCGAGTCGCTTTCCTCCGGCGGTGCTTCAACCCGTGGCTGGTCGATTTCAATCACCACGCGCGGCCTTGGGGTTGGGTAGCCCAGGATTTCGCGGTCTTTGTCGCCAAGAAACGAGACATACAATGTGCAGGCGCCAAGGGCGCCGTCGTATTCAAAGTACTGTTCCGTGCCGTCGTCGCGCTTGACGACAAACACCGTCGGCAACACAAGAGTTCCGGCTTGGGCGGCATCCATGACTTGACTGGCGACCCGCGAGGCTTCCAGATGACCCGGCCAGGAACCATCCTTGTGTTTGCGAACGATCACCGTCCAGACGCAGGCGTCGTTCTCTTCCTGCAGAACGTAAGACACCTTTTCTGGTTCAGTAAAAAGTCCCTTGGATGGAAGATCTCCGCCGGTGAATGCAATCCGTTTTCCCCGCGCCGCAGCAGCCTGCAGTTCCACCCAGGGCGAGCCATCGCCGGGGAACCATGACAGGTACTCGACATCGGCGTTGGCGCGGGGGTCGGCCTTGATTGCGCCCAGCGGGTCTTGCGGCTGGTTGGCGCGCGGCCACTGGTGCGCATCGGCCGATGTGGGGCTGGTGCGCGGCTCTTGGGATGCGGCCTGCTCCCACGGTGCTGACAGGTACGACACCTCGACGCGCGGCTGGGTGCGCGGGGTTGGATTCAGGGGTTCAACCGGAAACTCCCGTGGCGCTTCCAAGGGCCGGTGTTCTTCCATGGAGAGCGCTGACATGGCCTTGGCTGTCAGGCCCAATCCCTCGCTTGCGCTTCGGGCTCCTGTTCGTGCGGCGGCCAGCGCTTCCACCGTGGGCTGGTACGGCCTGACGGTAACGTCCTGAAGCCAGCTTTCACGGGCGAGTTCGGCCATGGACTTGGCCGCTGGCATGCCGCCCGCGTTCTCGCCGCAGGTCTTGCACTCGCCTTGGATGTCGTCGGTCATGGCTGGAGCCTCGGGTTTGCCTGCGCATCGCCAAGCGGCAATGGCGCTCGCTTACGCTTCGCGTTCAGACCGCGCCTATCATCCCGCTGCGCATGTCCCGACATGGGCGAAGTTCTGCAGGATGCTCAAGGCACCCTGGCTGCCCAATGCCAGCCCGGCGGGCATGGTCAGCCAAACGTCCTTGGTCATCTTGACGTCTTCGTTGGCGAAGTCCGGTACACCCTGTGTGGACCGCTTCACAATCGGGTTGCTCATCAGGCTGGCGGGTCGAATGCCCGTGACACCGCGTGTCGGCGTGGGCTTGCTGTCGTCGCCCAGCACCATGAAGTAGATGCGCCGGTTGGTCGCGGCCGGGGCCTGGTCCATCATGTCGTTGATCAGCCATGGCACGCCCTTGAAGCTCGTGACCAGCCCGGACATCCAGCCCTCGAAAGGATCATACCACCGCCACGGCATCTGCGGCGGCTCAATCCCCGCCGCCCAGCACAGGTTGCGATAGCTTCTCATGCTGGCGCTGTTGCTCATGATCACCGTGGGCCGCCCACTGTTGGCCGTCACAAGGTCAAAGGCCTGTTCCAGGCACGGGAAGCTCAGTGCCGCGCCGCCCAGGTTCAGCACATTGCCGGGCGCGCAAAGGTCGGGCAGGCCGCCCGTCGCCGGCACGCCGGTGGCGGTATCCATGCGGCTGTAGTAGCCATAGCCGATTTTGATCCTGCCAAGTTCGGTCAGAATCTGCTCAAGCAGGTTCGGATCGCGGTTGATGTCTTCGTCGGCGTTGCATTACTGAAAGCGCGTGGCGTACTCGACCATGCCGTACTGCACCTGCGTGGCGTCGTCGTCGTCCGGTCGCTGCGCGGCGCAGGCGGCCACAACCGAGGCCGGAACAAGCTGCCCTACCCGAGCAAAGGTCAGAAGATTCCCCTGAACGCCAAACCAAGGCCAGCGGCCCCAGACCTGCACCTTGACCGGCTGGTTCTCCACCAGTCATTGGGTGGCCTGAACCGAGGCCGTAAAGCCCGCGCCTGCAAACGGCATGGTGTCACCTTTCGGAAGGAGTCAGTGGAATTGCAACCCTGCGACGAACTAGCTTACCCCATAGGGGGGGGCTGTGTCAAACACAAGACGGGAATTTTCTTTCTGACACACCAACCCACATTCGGCAGACCTGATCTTGTAAGTACACAGGAGCCCCGCGCGAAAGCGCGTGGGTCGCCTCGCCGATGTTGGCGGGCGGTGTTGCGCGAAGCCCGAGCTTGTCGCGGCAGAAGCGCCGCTACAGCCACGGTCAAGCCTCATATCGCGGTGCGACACTCGGGCGCGTTGCTTCGCAACTGGCCGGGGCTCATTGGCGTTTCAGCGTTTCCAGTGTGTTCTTGAACAGGATCTGCGTTGTCACGCTGCCCACGCCGCCGGGTACGGGGCTGGCCCAGGCGGCCACCTTGCTGACGCTTTCCCAGTCGCAGTCGCCGGCGTACTTGCCGCCTTCCACGGAGATCGTCGCAACGTCCACCACGATCGCGCCGGGTTTGACGTAAGCGCCGTTCACCAACCCGGGCTTGGCACCCATGGCCGTGACCAGGATGTCGGCCTGGCGGCAGACCTCGGCCAGGTTGGGTGTGCGCGAATGGCACATCGTGACGGTGCAGTCTTTGTCCAGCAGCAGCAGCGCCGCGGGTTTGCCCACGATCACGCTGCGGCCCAGCACAACGGCGTGCTTGCCCTTGAAGTCAACGCCGCTTTCGGCGGCAAGCTCAATCGCGGCGCGGGCGGTGCAGGGCAGGTTGCGGTATTGCTTCATGACAAGATGCCCGAGGTTGTCAGGGTCCACGCCCTCTACATTCTTGGCCGGGGCGATCACCTTGGCCAGCTCGTTGGCGTCCAGCCCCTTGGGCAGGGGCAACTGCAGGATCATGCCCGTGACTTCGGGCTTGGCGCAGATCTCGCGAATCTTGGCCGCCACCTGTTCGTGGCTGCTTGACGCGTCAAGACGTTCGGCCGTGTAGGCCACGCCCAGTTTCTCGGCGGCTTTCTTCTGGTTGTTGACGTACCAGTCGCTGCTTTCGTCGCTGCCGACGCTCAGGCTGACAAGGTGTGCGGGTTTGCCGGCGGCCTTGAGTGTGGCGAACTCGGCCTTGAGCTGTTCGGCCATGCGCTTGGCCAGTGCTTTGCCATCGAGGATTTGTGCGGTCATGGGTGGCTCCTTGAGGGCGGATGGTAGCGCCGGGACTGTGCGCACGAAACGGTGTTGGTAGACTTCGGCGGTGCAATCGCACGCGTTCCCGTAGCTCAGTTGGATAGAGCGGCGGTTTCCTAAACCGCAGGTCGTGGGTTCGAATCCCGCCGGGAACGCCAGCCATTTTCGGCGCCCGCGCGTGACTTTCAGCTGCATCCGATCCGCAAGAACCGCTACCTGGGGGCGTGTGCGGGGTTCTGTTGCTGCGTGACGCGATGGTGTGTCACGGTCAGGGGCAATCAGGGAGTCAGCCATGAAAGTGTTGGCAATCATCTTTGTTCTTTGCGGCGCGCTGGCAGTGCCCGCGTTTGCGCAGGAAGCCAAGCCGCCGGAAGCCAAGCCGGGCGAAGGCCGGCAGGCCGGTGAAATGCGGCCGGGCCGCCTGGTGCAGAAACTGCGCAAGAACCGCGTGGCACGCGAAATGTGGCGCGAAATGACGCCTGAGCAACGCCAGGCCGTCAAAGACCGCCTCAAGGAGCAACGCGAGCAGCGCAAGGCCAAGCGCCAGGAAATGCGCGAGAAGTGGGAGGCCATGACCCCCGAACAACGCCAGGAAGCCAAGGCCAAGGCAAAGGAACTTCGCGCCGAGGCCCACAAGAAGATGAACGAACTGCGCGAGCGCCTGAAGGACATGACGCCCGAACAGCGCAGAGCCGAGTTCGAGCGCCTGCGCGACGAGTTCAAAAAGAAGCGCGCGGAACAGAAGTAATCGAATGCCGCTGCCCGGCCCGGAAACAGTTCCGGGGCCGGGCCGTGGCACAGTTAGTCACACGGTTGCCAGCGCGGGATGTTCTGCGCCGGCGCAGTCACTCATCACCTGCATCAGCCAAGCCTTCCCTAGACCAGCTCTGACAGCCGGGTTTCGGGGCGGGCGCCGATGTGGCTGATGATCTCGGCGGCGCACCGGGCGGCCATGCGTCCGCATTCGGCGTGCGGCTTGTTGCGCGCCAGGCCGTACAGAAACCCGGCCGCGAACAGGTCGCCGGCACCGGTGGTGTCCACGACCCTGGCCACAGGGTGGGCGGGCACTGCGATGGTGCCGGATTGCGTCACGATCAGCGCGCCCTTTTCGCTGCGGGTCAGCACGGCGATGTCGACTTTGCCGCGGACGGCCGCGGCGGCTTCGTCCAGCGAGCCGGTCTGGTACAGCGCGGTGATTTCTGATTCGTTGGCAAACAGCACGTCAGTGTGGCCGCTGACCAGGTCCAGGAACTCGGCGCGGTGCCGGTCCACGCAGAAGCCGTCGCTGAGCGACAGCGCTGTCTTGCGCCCCGCCGCGTGGGCGATGCCCGCGGCCTTCAGGTAGGCCTGCTTGGCCGCAGGAGCATCCCACAGGTAGCCTTCGAAGTACGTGTACTTCGCGCGCTGCACCTGCGCGGCATCGATGTCGTCGGGCCCGACTTCGCCGGCGCTGCCCAGGCAGGTCTGCAATGTGCGCTGCGCGTCGGGCGTCACCAGCACCAGGCAACGCCCGGTGGGGTTGGGGCCGGTGGCCGGGCGGCTTTCAAACTCGACACCGACACCGCGGATGTCGTGGCGGAAAATGGCCCCCAGCTGGTCGTTGCTGACCTTGCCGATGAACGCGGCCTTGCCGCCCAGCGATGCCACGCCAGCCATGGTGTTGGCCGCGCTGCCACCCGAGATTTCGACGGCCGGGCCCATGGTTGCGTACAGGGCTTCGGCGGAGGGGGCGTCGATCAACTGCATGGAGCCCTTGGGAATGTTGCGCGCGGCCAGGAACGCGTCGTCCGTGTGGGCAAGCACATCCACCAGCGCGTTGCCAATGGCGATGACATCCAGTTCGTTGTTCATAGTGGCGGCATTGAAGCAGCACGGGGTGGGGGCGCAACGGCTGTGCGCGGAACGAAGGCTGGCAAGCGTTTGTGATTGCACGCACTGCTGCGCTTGCGCCGCGCCCTCCGCCACGTCACAATCGCTGTGGGTGCGGAATACAACGGAGTACGCCAATGCAGCGGATTGCGAAGCTAGGGGCGCTGGTCGCCCTGATGGCCATGTTCTGGCACCCCGCCGTCGCGCAGGATCCGCCGGCCAAGCCGCTTTCGGAAGACCCCAAGTACGCGCTGTTCAGCGTGGCCGGCCGCAGTTGGATGCTCAAGCGCGTGCCCTACCCGGGCAACGAAGGCGGCGACGTCGACACCACCTACCACAAGTATGAGGTGTTTGCCGTACACGCCGAGCACGCAGAGTTCGGGTTGTGCAGCCTGGCCCAGCCCAACCAGGAGTCCAGCAACGACATGCTGGTCGTCAACGTGAAGTTCAAGGCCGAGGACAACACATTTAAAGACCCGATCGGCTTCACCAAGATGAAGCAGGAGAAGCTGAAAGTCCCGGCCGGCACGTTTGAGTGCATCAAATGGGTCAACAGCGAAAACGCCGCCATGTGGCGCAGTGTGGACTTCCCGGGACTGCTGGTGAAAAGCGACGACCGCTTCGGGATGCGCGAGCTGATCTCGTTTGACTTTGTGGATGGCGACCCGGTGGTCGCGGAGGGCAAAGCCAAGCCCAAGAAGGCCAAGCCCGCCAAGGTCGACGACGACGAGCGCCGCCTGTTCAAGAAGAAAGGCCGCAAGTGGCTGGTCAAAACCAGCACATTCACCGGCCCCACGGACAAGCGCAGCCGCCGCTTTGAAATGAAGCAGTACGAAGTGACTGCCTGCAATGACACCGAGGCCACCGTCGAGATCACACGACTGACCCTGATGAAGGAAAAGATCAAGGGCGAGCCCGTCGAGAAGTGGGTCGTCACGTTTGCAAGCCTGGCCGACGCGTTGAAACCGCAGGAAGCAAGCCGCCAGGACCGTACCGAAAGGCGCAAGGTAACCGGTGGATTGTTCAAGACCACGGTCTTCACCTTCAACGACGCTGAGGGCCGCGAAGGGTCTGCCTGGTATGCCAGCGAGTGGCCCGGGCTGTGCGTGCGGCGCCAGGTTAAGGGCAAGGACTACGAACAACTGAGTGAGCTCATTGAGTTCAACGAGTAACGCAGCCAAGGACGCCGATGAACTGGAACCTGCTGTTGCTGATTTTCCTGCTGGCACTGGGCTGTGGCGCGGTTGCCGCACAGGACACGCCCGACCAGGAGCTGCAGGACGCCTTTGAGGACCTGGAAGACGAGATCACCGAGTTCTTCCTGGCCTATGACAGCAACAGCAACGGCAAGGTCACCATCAGCGAACTGCGCAAGGCCACGGCGTCGTTGCTGGAGACCACACCCGACGACCCTTCCGTCACGATTTACCTGGGCCAGGCGATGTGCCTGCTGGTGGCCGCCGACACCGACGATGACGGCGGCTGCAGCAAGGCCGAGTTCCGCGCCCTGCGCCGTGCCCAGATCAAGGACCCTGCCTACAAGCCTGCCTTGAGCAAGGCCGACGTCGCGCTGCTGCGCAAGGAGCAGTACGGGCCGGTGTACAAGCTGTTCATGGACATGGCCGACACCAACAGCGACGGAAAGCTGTCCCGCGATGAGTACAAGGCGCAGGTTGGGGACACCACCGATTTTGACAAGTGCGACACCAACAAGGACGGCATGATTGACCGGGCCGAGATGGAGGCCGACTGGCTGAAGGAGCTGGGCAAGTCATTTGAGTTGCCCAAAGAGGAACCCGCGCAAAAGGAGCCTTCCGACCCCCAGGAGCAACCCGAACCCAAGAAGCCGTCCGTGACGGAAGAAAAGCCGCCGGCCTTGGAGAAACCCCCGGTGACGGAAGACAAGCCGCCCGTGCCGGCGGCACTGCCCGACAGCGTGTTCAACAAAGCTGGGCGCAACTGGACGACGAAGCAGTCCAGCAAGCTTGGGACGATGGAAAACACCAGCTACGTGAAGACCGAAGTGATCTCAGTGAAAGACGGTGAAGCCACCATTCGCACCCAGGTACTGAACAAGGACAAGCAGCCGCTGCTGAACCAGCCGGCGCGCGAGACCACGCGCGCCCTGAAAGAGGAAGCTGTCGAGGAAGCCACCGTGGACCTTGGCAAGGAAACCATCACCGCCGCAGGCCGCGACTTTGAGTGCAAGGTCAGCGAGGTCCCGCGCGGGCAGGGCACCATCAAGACCTGGAAGTCGATCAAGTATCCCGGCCTGGTCGTCAAGTCGGTGACCAAGAGTGGATCGGTCGAGACCAGCTCCGTGCTGGACGAGTTCAACGAGTAGCCCAGCCATGCAGAAATCCGCTTGCGGCCTCCACGCGCGGCTGCGGTGTTTCTGCGTCCGGTAATGCGGGCATCCGCATTTTCTCCAAAGTCGTCAGGCGGCTGCTGCCGAATCACGATGCGATGGCGGTGTCTTCACACCGCATCGACATGGACGAAAGGCCTGCCCGTGCAGGCGTAAGGAGAGCCACATGACCCGAAGCCGCATTTCCATGATTGTCGCGGCCGGCGCCCTGGTGCTGGTGGGGCTGCTTGCCGCAGCCTTGTTCAGCCCCTCGGGCGAGCAGCCGTCGGACGAGCCCGCCAGCAAGAAGGATGACGTAGCCAAGGTCGAGCCAACCAAGGCCACCCAGAGCGTGCTGGGTAACCCTGTGGTCGCCCCGGCACCTGTTGTGCCCACCCCGGTGGTCGCACCTGCGCCGGTGCCCGCACCAGCCCCTGCACCTGCGGCAAAGGAAGCACCCAAGGTGATCGACTACACGATCAAGCCCGGGGACATGATCAGCAAGATCGCCAGCAAGCACGGTGTTAAGAAGGAAGACATTTACGCCTTGAACCCCGGCCTTGACGACAAGACCGCAGCCAAGATCCGGGTCGGCGAAGTCATCAAGGTTCCTACCGGCCCGGGTGCCGTGCTGGAAACCCCCAAGGCCGAGCCGGCCAAGTCGGGCGGCTATTTCGCCCAGCGCACCATCACCGCCCAGCCCGGCGACACGGCCTTTCAGCTGGCCGTGGAGCATTACGGCAGCATCAGCATGTACGACCGCATCATCAAGGCCAACCCCGGCCTGCCCTGGAAGGACCGCCTGATGGGCGGCGAACAGGTGGTTCTGCCGGAATGGGGCACCGCCCCGGCCGGCAACAAGGTTGAGGAACCCAAGAAGGAAGCCGCCAAGCCGACAGTGGCGCGGGACAGCCTGATCCCCGCACGGCGCTAAACAACAGCGGCAAACAAAGCGGGCCGGCGCAAGCCGGCCCGCTTGTCATTCAGGCCGATGGCGGCGCGGGCGGTACCTTCACAAAGTGCGCCCAGAACATGGCCAGGGCGTTGAAAAGCTGGACAAACTTCTCGTACTCGGCGGGCTTGGGCACAAAGGCGTTGGCCCCGCTGGCGTAGCACTCCATGGCGTCGCTGTCGCTGTGGCTGGTGGTCAACACCGTGACAGGAATCGTGGCCAGCGACGGATCTGCCTTCAGGTGCTTCAGCACCTCAAATCCGTCCATGCGTGGCATGTTCAGGTCCAGCAGGATGATGTCCGGCCTGGGGCTGGCGGTTTCGTCGGCCCATGGGCCTTCGCGCCGCAGATAGCGCAGGGCATCGGCCCCGTCGTCGACAACCAGCAGCCGCGCCGACACACTGGAATCTTCCAGCGCACGCCGGGTCAGGGCCTGCTGGGCGGGGCTGTCCTCGACCAGCAGGATGGTGTAGGGCCGGGTCTCCGGCATCGCGGTGGTCAAACGGCGCTCCTGTCGGGCACGGCTTGAGATCCGGCGGCGGGCAGTCGAATCAGAAATCGGGTGCCTTGGCCCGGCGCCGACGCCACGGCAATCGTGCCCCCGTGGCGATCTACTATCTTACGGCACACGGACAGCCCGATGCCAGAACCTTCGTACTTCGACACGCTGTGCAGGCGTTTGAAGGGCTTAAAGATCTGATCCAGATACTCGCCTTCGATACCAATGCCATTGTCCTGCACGGTGATGTGTACCCACGGGCCTTCGGTTTCGGCCTCGACCTTGACATGCGGCTTGCCGCCCGGCGGCTGGAACTTCAGGCCGTTGCTGACCAGGTTCTGGAACAGCCGTCCAAGCTGCACGTCGTCGCCCAGCACCGGGGGCAGGCCGTCGGCCTCGATGACGCCACCGGTGCTGTCAATCTGTGCGCGCAGGTCGGCCTGAACCCGGGCAAGAATGTGGTCAAGCTTGACGATATCGCGCCGCAGGTCGCGGTGGCCAAGGCGTGAGTACTCCAGCAGGTCGCGAATCAGCCGCTGCATGCGCAAAGAGGCATCCAGGATTGCCTTCATGTCTTCTTCGGCGCGCGGTGCCACGGCCGGCCCGATGTCCTGCTTCAGCAGGCCGCAGTACGTGGAGATCGTGCGCAGGGGTTCCTGCAGATCGTGGCTGGCGACATAGTTGAACTCATCAAGCTCGGCAATGGCGGCTTCCAGGCGCTTGTTCTGTTCTGCCAGTTGCCGCGACTGCAATGCCAGTGCCTGTTCTGCCTCCAGCCGGTCAGTGATGTCGCGGATGAAGCAGCTTACCCGGGTCACGCCTGCCACTTCATAGACGCTGATGGTCAAGGACACCGGCAGCTTGTGCCCGTCGCGGTGGCGCGCGTAGTGCCGGGGCTCCAGCGGCCCGGTCCGGCGTTTGCGGGCATGCGCCGCCAGGATCTGCAGGCGGTCTCCCTCTTTGCCCTCAAACAGGTCGGGCAGGATCAACTGCACACTGTTGCCCACCAGTTCCGTGAACCCCCAGCCGAACAGCCTGGTTGCGGCCGGGTTGGATGCCTGGATGACACCGCCGTGGGCCACAATGATGATCGCGTCGGCGGCTCCATCCAGGATCGCGCGGGTGCGCAGCTCGGTTGCGGCCAGGTCCAGTTGCGCGCGCTTGAAATCTGTGATCTCGGTGGCGTAGAGAATGCCAAGCTCGGGTGTATTGACGGCGCGCAGGTGAACCACGTACCAGTTTTCACCGATCGGAAGCTCGAGTGCAGGCAGTCTTCCCACGCGAAAGCAGCGGTCAAGGTCGTCTTCACTCACACCGGGCAGGATCTCGCGCACGTTGCCGCGGTCCAGGCGCTCTGCCCCAAGGGCCAGCATGGCGGCCTCATTGAAGCGGGTAATCTTGCCCTGGCGGTTGAAGTGAATGATCGGGCCGGGGCTCAACTGCGGGCTCAGGGCTTCTTCGCGCGCCACGGCCTCGGCGGCCTGGCGCAGGGCAATCTGTTCTTTCAGGCGTACACCGGTGTTGCGGGTTTCGTCAGCGCGCCGCTTTACGTCGGCCTCAATCGCTGCCAGACGGCGGTTGACCAGCAGGAACACCAGCAGAACCAGGCTGACAAACCCCAGCACCGCCGCCCAGGTGGACCAGCCGGCAAGCCCCGGCGCCGCCGCCGACACGCCGGCAGTCACCGTGAACGCAAGCGCCGACCCCAGGCTGAACGCGGTCAGCCAGCGAACCCGGGAACGCATTGTGCCGGCCCGCGGAGTATCCATGACGGCAGTTTGGCGGGTGATGTGCCGTGCGGGAAGGGTCTGCCTGCAACAGCGCGTTGCGCGCGCGGCAACCCGCGCAATACTGTGCCGGCGCACCCGCGAAAGAACCCATGCCACGAGTCCTGATGTTCCATAAGCCGCGTGGCCTTCTGGTGACCCTGCGCGACGAGCGCGGCCGGCGCACCGTGTACGACGCGCTGCCCGGGTGGGTGCGGCAGCAGGGGTTTCGCGCCGTCGGCAGACTGGACCAGGACAGTCGCGGCCTCTTGCTGTTCACCGACGACGGCCACCTGTCTGAACAATTGCTGCGGCCGGGCCGGCACAGCAAGACCTATGAAGTATGGGTGCGAGGCCGCGTGACCGACGACCACTGCCGGCAATTGCTGGCCGGGGTGATCAGCGCGCAGGGGCGCATGCAGGCCGCGGCCGTGGTGCGCAAGGGTGGGGCAGGGCCCAAGTCGCGCCTGGAAATCACCCTGCGAGAGGGTCGCAACCGCCAGCTTCGGCGCATGCTGGGTGCGCTGCGCGACCCGCAGCGCGCAACGCCCCTGAAGGTGCTGGAACTCAAGCGCGTGGAGTTTGCCGGCCTGAAGCTGGATGTCGCCAGCGGCCAATGGCGCGAGCTTACCCAGCAGGAAGTTTCGGCGTTAATGACACCGGGAACGCACGAGGCGTTCCCGGCTGACAGTGACGAGGAGTGATGGTTAGAGCACTTTCAACGTTTGTCTGCAGGCTTCCGCTTGCGGCGGCCTTCGCATGGCCTCGTCGCGCTTCCTCGTCCTCTTGAAAACGCGGTGCGTTTTCAAGCCGTTGCGCCGCAACCCTTCAGCCACGCCTGCATCCGCGCTCCTTGCCCTGCTCGACCGGCGCAGCGCGGAATCTCTGCATTCAAACGCCGAAAGAGCTCTAGACCCAGCGGCCTGACCAGGTAAGGCCCAGGGTGAAGGTCAGGCTGTAGTCATGGCGGAAGAAGCCCGGCACCGGCATGTTGTCCCAGCTGTGACGGACCAGCAGCCCGGCGTTGGCCCAGCTTGCCAGCTTGGCCTCGGCCAGCAGCGAGTTGTTGACCACCAGGTTCTTGGTTTCATCGAAATCAAACAGGAACTCGGACTTGAAGTTCACGTGGTACATGGCGTTGGCGGAAATCCAGTCGATTTCGCCGCGGGCGCGCGCCCCCCAATAGCTGCGGTTGTCGGCGCCGAACATCAGGTCTTCGTAGGTGTACGTAACGTGCGCGCCGATATGCGCGCTCAGGCGGTCTTCGCGTACCAGGTAATAGCCCGGGCCCAATCCAGTGGTGCTGCGCCAATGGTAGCCCGCCAGTTCGTTGAAGGTGACGTCCTCGGTCAGGTCGATCGTCAGGCGGAACGAGAAGATGTAACGGTAATAGTACCCAGCCGCATACTCGCGCTGGCGCACCTGCTGTTCCTTCACGTTGCGGTCCTGCAGGTAGTGGCCCTCTGCATAGATGCCCTGCGAGTTGGATTTGCCCTCGCGCTTGAGGTCGCCGCGAAAGCCCATCGAATAGGTTTTGGTGTTGCCCTCGGTCCAGCCGAAAGACCCGATCAGGCTGGCGCTCCAGGCGGCGCGGGTGTCCGGCACGGTTTCGTTGATGCCCTTGAGGCGCTCCAGCGGTGTGGCCTCGTCGCCGCCTTCTTTGCCGCGCACGTACAGGATGCCCTTGTCGGTGAAGATGGTGGCGTCTTCCTGCACCTGCACGTCATCGCCGCGGCGGATCTTGACCTTGGCTTCTTTCTCAAGGTTCAGTGCCGCCACTTTGTCTACCGGGATTCTCAGTGCGCCGGCCGACGAATCCGTGAAGTGAATGTTGCCGCCTTCCAGTTTGTCGAAGGTGCCCACCAGGCGCGTGCCATCCTTGGTGATCAGCTCGTCCACGGCCATGCAGGATGCCGCGAACAGGGCCGAGGCGGCCACCAGCACGCAAAGCCACAGGTTCAAAAATTGCATAACGTTGAACTCCCTTTGGATGGTCACCCCGCCGGCGCGCGATAGTAATTGCACGCGGTCGTTGCGCAATGACACGAGACCTAACCGCCGTTGGCAGCCGGGGCTTCGTTGGCAGCCGGGGCTTCGTTGGCAGGCGGGGCGTCCTGCTGGGCCCGCAGTAGCCGGTATTCTTCGGCGGCCGTGAAGTTGAACCGCCACATGCCGTCGCTTTCTTTCACCCACGCGCACCAGCGCTTGATTGGCGTGCCCTTGGGCTTGCCATCGCTGTCCAGCGTGGTGTAGGTGACTTCAGCGACCACAATGCCCTGCTTGACTTCAAAGGCCTGCCCGACTTCCACCTTGAAACTGACTTTGTCGACGGCCGCCTTGCGCTTGTTTTCGCGCAGGTTGCCCATCAGGTATTCGCGGTTTTCCGGTGCAAACACCTGTTCGGCAACCGCTTCGTCCAGATTCATGATGGCGTACTGGTAGGCCGCAATGGCCCCTTCGGCGCTGTCCAATTCGGCCTTCACTTCATTGGCCTTGTTGGAGCCTCCGCCGCAGGCAGCCAGCAGCAGGCACAGGGCCGCAAAGCAGGAACCCCTCAGCCAGCCTGTCAGCGTTGCCTTCATTCAGCCCCCGGTTCTGGCCAGCTTGACCTTCTTGCTCTTGCGGGTGCGTGCCTCGCGCGGCACCAAGCCCTTGAGCACGGGCAGCTTACCATAACACAGCAACTGGTCGCCGTTCATGATCTCGCGCGTGGGCCGCGGGTTGCTGATGGTGGAACTGCCGCGCTGGATGGAAAGCACCAGCACGTCCATCTGCCGCAGGCCGGAATCCTTGACGGTCTTGCCGATCCAGGGCGAAGTTGGCCCGATCGGGATCTCGGCAATGCCGTAGTTTTTGTCCAGCAGCAGGCGCTGGCGCAGGTCGATTTCCGGGAACAGCACCTGGTCTTCAATGTACTCGATGATGGCGCCGGCAACGTCCAGCCCGGTGCTGCCTTCGATGCCTTCCAGGCCGGGGCTGGAGTTGACCTCCATGATCTGCGGGCCCTTGGCGCCTTCCAGCATGTCCACGCCCGCCACACGCAGGCCCAGAATCTGCGCGGCCATGATCGCCGCGCGCTCGTATTCGGGCGGCAGCTCAATCTTCTGGGCCAGCCCGCCGCGGTGAACGTTGCTGCGGAACTCGTCGCCGCGTGCAGTGCGGCGCATGGCGGCCACCACCTTGTCGCCGACAACAAATGCGCGCACGTCGCGCCCTTTGCTTTCCTTTACAAAGGACTGGATCAGCACGTTCTGCTTGGTGCTTTGCAGCGTTTCAATGATGGCCTCTGCCATCTTGGTGCTTTCGGCCAGGATCACACCGATGCCCTGCGTGCCTTCCAGCAGTTTGATGATGACGGGCGATCCACCCACGGCCTCAATGGCGGGCAGCACCGCGTACTTCTGGCGCACAAAGGCGGTCTTGGGCAGGCCGATGCGGTGTGTGCTGAGAATCTGGAAGCAGCGCAGTTTGTCGCGGCTGGCGGCAATGGCGTTGCTGGTGTTCAGGCAGAACGCGCCCATCTGTTCAAACTGGCGCACCAGCGCCGTGCCAAAGAACGTGATGCTGGCCCCGATGCGCGGGATCACCGCGTCGGGCAGGGGCATCGGCTCGTTGCGGTAATGCAGCGAAGGCTGTCCGCCTTCCACAAAGATCGTGAAGTGCAGCGGGTCATAGACCTTGACCTTGTGGCCGCGCTGCCGGGCGGCCTCTTTCAGGCGAGACGTGCTGTAGAGTTTCGAACCACTGGAAAGTATCGCGATATCCATGGGATGCCGCCGGCAGGATTGCGTGCAAGATACAGTGGCGGGACGGCTGCGGTCAAACGACCGCCAGCAGCGAGCGTGACTTTCAACGCGTCGGCTGGCCGGCCGGGCGCATCAGCGCAAGCGCGGCCTCGCGCCCCAGGTCGTCTTCTCGCGGCAGCACACCGGTGCACTTCCACACCAGCCATTCCAGCCCGCGCCAGAACCGGATGCCATCCAGCACCGGGTTCAGCCAGCCAATGGCGGGGCAGTACCCGCGCATGTAGGGCGGGGCATGGTGCCGCGCGTGGTGCTTGAAGCTGATTACCAGGCCCAGGTTCTGCATGACGCGCGCAACAACCGGCGGCTTGCGCATGTGGGCCCACTTGTGGAACAGGTTGGAAGCGGTGATGACCACCAGCATGAAGTACAGGCCCAGCAGAGTCGTGGTGCCCACAACATCCTGATCGTCGGGGTTGAACAGCAGCAGCAGGCCCATCAGCGGCGTGGCAAACAGCGATTGTTCGCCCAGCAGCTGCACCACGCCGTGGTGGGTGATGGCGCGCGGGCTGGTGTGATGCTCGCGGAACGTGCGCACCAGCATGCGCCCGACCACGGGCATGCTCACCCTGCCCCAGGTGTCACCGGCCCAGTGAATCAGGCCGGAAAGAAAGTCCGTCAGCAGCCACGCGCCCAGCACTGCCAGAAACACTGTCAGCGCACCCAGTGGCCGCGACAACACATGCTGGCCAACCCAGATGCAGGTCGCGCCGAACAGCACCAGCGCCAGCACGTTCAAGCGGTGCTGGCCCAGCGTATAGCCCGAGGCCAGCACGGCCACATCATGCCGCACAATCGGCGGCAGGCGCGGCGGTGTCTGCGGGGTCGCATCGGTCATAGAGTGTGTGCAGCAGGCCGCGTATCAGTGCACGCGGCCGGAAAGTTCATCCCTGCAACCCGTGAGCGTACAGGCCAGACGGACGAAGGGCAGACAGGATACTCAGGCACGCTGCCAACGGTCAAACGATCCCGCGCAAAGTTGCGCGCCCGCCGCCAGCACTGCTTCCGGTGCTTGACGGAGAGGGCTTGACTGTTACGCTTCGCGCGCCAAGCACATGGACCGTTAGCTCAGTTGGCTAGAGCGCTACCTTGACACGGTAGAGGTCACTGGTTCGAGTCCAGTACGGTCCACCACCTTCAAACCCGCCTGCAGAGCCAACTCTGGCTTTGCGGCGGGTTGAGTTTTGGATCGTGCATCTCGACTGTCACCAAGATTGTCACCAAGGTTCCCTTGGATTTGCCCCATTTGCCGTGGTCCCAGTCCCCTCATGCACTACTTGCCAGCAATGGTTCGGTTCAGCCTGAGCACCCTGGAAAGCTGGTCATACAGTGCCTGAAGGCTGAGGGCCTTGGTCATGGCACGTTTTCGGCCCGCCCGGGCCGTACCAGGCGCTTTCTGTTTGCGGCCGGCCAGGCCCCAAGCCTTCACCGCGCAGTCCTCACCGGAAGAAATGAGGTTGACCAGGCTGGAGTCAACGCCCGCCGCTTTCGGCGGATAAAAGGAGTGGAATATCTAGAAAAGTCTGGCGACGTCGCCGGCTTCTGTTTAGCATCGCGACCACTGGGCTGATCGGTGCGGGCGTGCCTTGAGGGAGAACCGCGATGCGAACCTGGATCCTGATAGTGGTATGTGCCGCCTGTATGTGTGGCCTTGGCGGCGGCCCGAGTCTGGCACTGGCTGATGGGGAGAAGGCCCCCGCTGCCAAGATGGCCAAGTGCGAGGACTGCAAAGGCTGCGACAAGTGCGAGAAGTGCATTGACTGCAAGGGCTGCGACAAGTGCGCCAAGGCCGTCAACTGCAAGGGCTGCGACAAGTGCAAGAAGTGCGTGGGCTGCAAAGGCTGCAAGAAGTGCAAGAACTGCGTCAACTGCAAAGGCTGCGACAGCTGCGTCGAAGAGAAGGACGCCAACGGCAAGGTCGTGAAAGTCTGCATCAACTGCAAAGGCTGTGACTATTGCGAAGACTGCGAAGGCTGCGAGGGTGCCGACTACTGCGAAGGCTGTGAGGGGTGCAAGGGCGCCAGCTACTGCGAAAGCTGCGAAGGCTGCAAGGGCGCGGCCACCTGCATGGGCTGTGAAGGCTGCAAGTAGACAGTCTGGGCACGGGCCGGGCTGGCGTCCTGCGGGTCCGGCCCGGCCTTAAGGCAAGGACTTCGATCACCCGATCGCGAACGACCGACAAGGTCGGTCGTTCGCGTTTCATTTGGCGGCGCTGATTGCTAGTTTCTGCGCAATGTCCGCGCCGATCGAACCCAATCCCACCCCCGACGCTCCGCCCAACAAGTACCGCCGGGAGTTCCTGTGGGCTATGGGCGGCCTGAGTGCCGCCGTGGCTGCGGCGATGGCGGGTTGGGGCGGGCTTGAGTTGATGGTCTCGCCTGGCACCGCCGACGAATGGCACAAGTCCGTGTGCCGGTTCTGCGGCACCGGTTGCACGATCCGTGTCGGGCTGCGCGACGGAAAGGTCGTAGACATCCGCGGCCACGAGGCCGGCCACAACAAGGGCGTCATCTGCGTCAAGGGTTCGATGCTGCGCGCCCTGCCGGAGATTGAGGGCCGCCTGACGCGGCCCATGATCCGCAAGGGTGGCAAGCTGGTGGAAGCCGGCTGGGACGAGGCGCTGGACCTGATTGCGGCCAGGTTCAAGGAGATTCGCGACACCCACGGGCCCGATGCGCTGGCATTCTACGGCAGCGGCCAGTTGTTCACCGAAGAATCCTACACGGCCAACAAGCTGTTCAAGGGCGGCCTGCGCACCAACAACGTGGACGGCAACCCGCGCCTGTGTATGGCATCGGCCGCAGCGGGGTACGTCTCGGTGTATGGCAAGGACGAGCCTCCTGGCAGCTACGAAGACATCGACCACGCCGAGGTGCTGTTCATTTTCGGCGCCAATCCCTATGAGTGCCACCCGCCGCTGTGGGAACGAATCCAGCGCCGTCGCGCGGCCGACCCGCGTGTGTACACAATCTGCGTAGACCCGCGCCTGAGCCCCACGGCCAAGCGCTGCGACCTGCACCTGCCGGTGATTCCCGGTACCGACCTTTTGCTGCTGAATGCCATGGCGCAGGTGATCGTCGAGGACGGGCTGGCCGAACGGGCGTTCGTAGATCGGCACGTAAGGTTTTCTCAGGCCGGCCAGACGATGGATTTCGAGGCGTTTCGGGCCTTCCTGCAGGATTACGCGCCAAGCAAGGTGGAAGGCCGGCTGGGCATCGGTGCCGACGTGATCCGGCACGTCGCGCACCGGTTTGCGCGGGCCAGGGCCTCCATGTCACTGTGGACAATGGGCGTGAACCAGCGCACCCAGGGCACCGCGCTGAACATCATGCTCAACGCGATTCACCTGCTGACGGGTCACATCGGCAGGCCGGGTGCGACACCCTTTAGTGTTACCGGCCAGCCCAACGCGTGTGGCGGTGTGCGCGACACCGGCGCGCTGGCCCATGCCCTGCCCGGCGGCCGGCTGGTGGCCAACGCCGAGCACAGGCGCGAAGTCGAGAAGCTCTGGGGCGTACCCGAGGGGACCATTTCGCCCAAGCCGGGCCATCACGCGGTGGAACTCTTTCGCGCGATGGAGGACGGTCGGGTCAAAGGCGCGCTGGTCATGTGCACGAACCCGGCGCAGTCTTTGCCCGACTGTGACCGCTATGCCGCGGCAATGGAGAAGTGCTTTACCGTGGTCAGCGAAATTGTGCCGGACAGCGAGACCGCAAAGACGGCATCTGTGCTGCTTCCAGCCGCCCTGTGGTGCGAGAAGCAGGGTGTGTTGGGCCAGGGCGAACGGCGCTATCAGCTGGTGGATAAACTGCTGGACGCGCCCGGCGAGGCCAAGTCCGACCTGTGGATCCTGGCCGAACTTGCAACCCGCCTGGGCCTTGGCGATGTGATCAAGGCCCGCACACCGCAGGAGGTGTGGGACGAATGGCGCCACATAAGCGCCCAGAGCTACTACAACTTTGAAGGCATGACCTATGACAGGCTGCGTGCTCTGCCCGGCCTGCAATGGCCCTGCCCGACGGAAGTCCACCCCGGCACCGTGCGCCGCTATGTGGAAGGCGACGACCCGTTTGTCAGCAAGGGCGCGGGCATTGAATTCTACGGCCAGAAGGACAAGCGCGCGGTGATTCAGCTTTGTCCCTATGTGCCCTCGCCCGAACAGCCCAGTGCCGACTTCCCGCTGTACCTGACCACAGGCCGGGTGCTGGAACAGTGGCACACCGGCACCATGACCCAACGCATTGCGGAACTCAGCGGTGCCGCAGGCCCGGCGCGGTTTGTGGTCAGCGAGGTAGACGCGTCGCAGCGCGGCGTGACTTCCGGCGACATGATTGAGCTTTCCAGTCGGTTTGGATCGGTTCGCGGCCGCGCGGTTACGGACCCTTCCATGCGGCCGGGCCTTCTGTTCGCGGCGTTCTATGACGCGCGCCTGCTGGTGAACCGGGTTGTGGCCGATCACTTTGACCCGGTGTCCAAGGAACCCGAGTACAAAGTGACAGCCGTGCAGTTCCGAAAGGCCGGGGACTGATCATGGAAGTCGCCGATGTGTTCAGGTTGCTGACTGGCGCGCTGTCCCTGCTTGGCGCCGTGCTGTGCGTATGGGTGGCCAGGGTCAACTTTGGCCGAATCCCGGAAGACCGCAAGGTTTCACTGGGCGTGGCCACGGTATCGGGTGTTGCGTTCTTCAAGCTGCTGGCGCTTGCGGCCTTGTTTGCTGTGCCGGCCACGACACTTGCAGTGGCCAACTACCACACGATTGAAGGCGTGCACGGGGTGGATGCGTGCAACCGGTGCCACGTGATGACCCCGATGGTGACCGACATGCGTGACCCGGAAAGCCAGTCGCTTGCCGCGCGTCACTTCAAGAATGGCTGGATCCCCAAGGACCAATGCTTCCAGTGCCATTCCGACTACGGCCTGGCCGGCGACCTTCACGCCAAGATGGAAGGCTACCGCCACCTGGCGCGCTACACATCGGCAACCTACACCGAGCCGATCAAGTTCCGCGGCGTGTTCCGCAACGACAACTGCCTGAAGTGCCATGAGGGCACGCCGAAGTTCACCGCTGTGCCATCGCATTCCACCGTGCGCGGTCGCCTTGCCGACAGCTCCCTCAGCTGCCTGAACTGCCACGGCCGGGCTCACCCGACACGCGACCAGCGCACGCCCGGGCACCCCGATTACCCGCGCCTGGTGGGGGAGAAGCCATGAACTCCATGCGCCTGCCCGCCCTGGCCGCGGGAGTAGCATTCGTTATCACGGCCCTGTACGCCCTTGACCCCGGGCCCTACCAGATGGCCGCCTTCGTGTTCTTCGCCCAGCCGCTGTTTGCGATCGCCGCGGCGGGGTACGCCTACCGTGTGTGGAAAGACCTGCGCAGCCGCAAGGTGCTGTAGACCCTGCCCGTGCCGCGCCGATTGCCCGGCGTCATTTATGTGGATAAAAAGATACAGATAACGTATATACCCGCCTTTTCCACACCACGGGCGGTTACCTATGCTGCAGCTTGTTGAGTCGCCAGTCCGGTCTTCGCACCCGCGCCACCCGCTTGGATCGCGGGCACGTGTGCTGCTTTGCAGCGTGTTCGGGCCCTATGCCCAGGACGACGAGTTCGGCAGCAGCGTGATCAACCCGATGGAGCTGTACCACAACCAGGTCACGCGCGTGCAGGGGCCCTTTTCACTGCGCATGTTCCACCGCAGCTGGGGCATCATGATGATCCAGTGCAACATCCAGGCGCCCTGCACGGTGCTGGACTTCCCGACGCTGGACCGCTTCATCCACGAGCTCAAGACGCGAACCTACGACGTGATCGGCATCAGCAGCATCATCGTCAATGTGCTGAAGGTGAAGCACATGTGCGCGCTGATCCGGCAGTACCAGCCCCAGGCCAGCATTGTCATCGGCGGGCACATCGCCAACCTGCCCGATCTTGGCTCGAGGGTGGACGCCGACCACATTGTGCGCGGCGAAGGCGTAGAGTGGTTCCGTACGTTTCTGGGCGAAGACCCATTGGGCCCAGTCCGGCACCCGGTGGTGCTTTCGCCGGTGAACATGCGCAGCCTGGGCATCAAAGTCCCGAACCGGCCCGGCGAGACGGCCGCCACGGTGATTCCCTCCGTGGGCTGCCCGATGGGCTGCAATTTCTGCTCCACGTCGGCGATGTTCGGCGGCAAGGGTAAATCGAACACGTTCTATGAAAGCGGCGAGGAGCTGTACGAGATCCTTTGCGGCCTGGAGCGCGAGACGGGCGCGCGCTCGTTCTTCGTAATGGACGAGAACTTCCTGCTGAACCGGCCCCGCGCGCTGCAGCTGCTGGCGCGCATGGAGGCCGGCGGCAAGCCCTGGGCGTTCTACCTGTTCAGTTCGGCCAACGTGCTGCGCCGCTACAGCATGGACGAGCTTGTCCGGCTGGGCGTGTCGTGGGTCTGGCTTGGACTTGAAGGCAAGGACAGCCGCTATGGCAAGCTTGCCGGCGCTGACACCCTTTCCATGGTCAGGCAGTACCAGGACAACGGCATTCGCGTGCTGGGCAGCACCATCATCGGCCTTGAGTCCCATACCCGGGATAACATCAACGAGGCGATTGACTACGCCGTGGCCCACGCCACGGACTTCCACCAGTTCATGCTGTACACACCCCTGCCCGGCACGCAACTGCATCAGGAGTTGTCCGAAAAGAACCGGATCCTCGACGAGTCAGCCGTCGGCCTGCCCCTGATCCACGGCCAGGCGCGGTTCAACTACCGGCATCCTCACCTGCGCGACGGCGAGGAAAGTGAAATGCTGCTGCGCGCCTTCCGCCGCGACTTTGAGGTCAACGGCCCCAGCGTGGTGCGGATCGTGGAAACCACCTTCAAGGGCTGGCTGCGGCACAAGAACCACACCGACGCCCGGGTGCGCGACCGCGTTCACTGGGAAGGCCGCGAACTTCCGACCACCTTCTCGGCCGTGGTCGCGGCGGCCCGCATGTGGTTTCGGGGCAACCCTGTCCAGCGCCAGCGGCTGGACAAGCTGCTGGCGGAACTTCGCGCCGAGTTTGGTCTGAAGTCACGCCTGGCCGCCGCGCTGGGCGGTCCGTATGTGCGATGGCAGATGGGCAAGGAGGCCCACAGGCTGCAACGGGGTGTGACCTTTGAACCCCCGACCTTCTATGAGGCCAACTTTGACGCCGCGGCCGGCGCGACAGGCACCGCCGCTGGCCGGTGCCGATATGTGGAGTGCACTGGCGCTTTGCGGCAATAAAAGGATAATCAGGTCGTGTTAGTCGTAATAGGAGGCGCGCCATGTTCAAGCCCGACGACACGATCCCCCAGGTTCTCAAGAATGCCCCGCACCTGCGTGTTGTGTTTGACCGTTACGGCCTGAAAGGCTGCGGCGGAGAGCACGGGCCCGAGGAAACTCTCGAGTTCTTTGCCGTTACGCACGGTGTGGACCTGGCAAAGCTGCTCGACGAACTAAAGGCCCCGCCCCCGGCCACGCCCGGCCCTGTCGCCCATGCCCCGGGACTGGCCGATGTCCTGTACCGCCCGTTCTTCCTGGGCGGCGTGGCATTTGCCCTGGTGCCGGGTGTGATCCTGGGTCTGTACCTGGTCACGCGGGCCTGGGTGGGTGGAAGCCTTGTGGCGCCGCCGATCAACTTCATCAATGCCCATGCCCACTCGATGGTCGCCGGCTTTGTCGGCATGTTCATCATGGGTTTCGGCTACCAGGCCCTGCCGCGCTTCAAGCACGCGACGCTGTGGCGGCCGGGCCTGGCGCTGTTCTCCTTCGTCTTGATGACGTTTGGCGTACTCTCCCGTGTCACGGGCGAGCTGTTTGCCCTGGACACGGCCAGCGGTCTGTTCAGCTACTCGGCGGCCTGGCTCGGGCTGTCGCTGGCCGGCGCGGCCATGGAGGCCACCGCGCTTGCGCTGTTCGGGGTCATACTCTGGCGCACCTATGCGGCGGCCCGTGTGACATGGGCGGCGTATGACCGCTATGTGTTCGCGGCCGCAAGCTGGATGGTGCTGGGATCTGTGGCCTCGGCGGCGCACCTGATTGCGATCACCACGTCGGCTGGGTTTGGCGAGCTGATCCCGCGCATTGCCGTGGTGCAGGAGCCTCTGCGCATGATCCAGCTTCTGGGCTGCGCGGTCATCCTGATCCTGGGCGTGATGCAGCGCTTCCTGCCGCCGGTGTTCGGGTTTGCCGATCCCGGCCAGGTCGCTACTCGGCGCTGGTTCTGGCCGCTGAACCTGTCGCTGGTCGGCATGGCTGTGGCCTTTCCCTGGGCGATGGCGATCAAGCGCGGGCTGGCTTCAGGTCCGCCGTCGGTTCGCGTGCTGGAAACAGTGTACTGGCTGGGCCTGCTGGTATTCAGCGCAGCGTCGCTGCGCATCCTGGCCGGGTTCAAGGCCTGGCGGCGTCCGGCGGGACAAGACCGCAGCATCAAGTTTGTGCGCGCGGCGCACCTTTGGCTGGCCGTGACGCTGCTGCTGTGGCTGGCCGAGCCGCTGTACATCGCGGGGGTGCTGGGGCACTTCGGCCACGGTTATCACGGGGCGGTGCGCCACACGCTGACGCTGGGCTTCATCGCGCAGATGATTGTGGCGATTTCGCTCAAGGTGGTGCCTACGCTGCGAGGGGCCAACGCTGCGGCACTGGGCCGCCAGCGTACCACGTTTGTGATGCTGAATGCGGCAGTCTTGCTGCGGCTGGCCGGCGAAACGGCCCTCGATTTCACGCCTGCGGCCTTTGCCGTGCTTGGTGCAGGTTCGGCCCTGGCAGCGCTGGCGCTTCTGACCTGGGGTATCCACGTGGGAGGCCTGCTGGTCAGGGCGCGGGCTGGCGGCGCGATGGCGCCCGCGACGGCGATTGCGGCGGAAACCAACGTGGCCGCGGTGCTGGCGCGCTGGCCGGACACGATTGAGGTGTTTGCGCGGCACGGCTTTGGCCTTCTGAGGAACCCAGTTGCCCGCAACACCCTGGCGCGCACGGTGAACCTCGCCCAGGCCTGCGCCATGAAGGGAGTGGACCTGCAGTTGCTGCTGGCGGATCTGCGCGACGCCACTTCGCCTCGGCCTCAGCCGAGGCCCGTGCCACAGGCACCGCGGATTGACCCGGCGCTTTCGGTGGCCGATGTGGCGCGGGCGCACCCCCGGACTGTGCCGGTGTTCGCGCGCCTGGGCCTGGATGCCTGCTGTGGAGGGGAAGAGAGTGTTGCCCGCGCCGCGGAACACAACGGCTATGCACTCGAACATGTGATGACCCAGTTACAGGAGGCGATCAGCCATGACAAATCTTGAACAGGTTGCGACGCGGTGCGCACCGATCCTGCTGCGCGACCCCCTGGCGGAGCTGCTTGGCTTCAAGGAACAGGGTCGGTACCAGATCACGCTTGAGGATGCCGGCCGTTACGCCGGCCACCTGTGCCCGACCGTGGCCACGGCCTTTGAACTGGCGCGCGAAGGACTGAGTCGGCTGTATCGCGACGAACTGCCGGTGCGCGGGGATGTCTCAGTCAAGGTGCACTCGGCGCCCGATGTGTTTGCCAACGGGCCCGTGGGACGCATTGTGGGGTACATCACCGGGGCGGCAGGTGCTGACGGCTTTCGCGGCCTTGCGGGCCGGTTTGCCCGCGCGGGGCTGCTGCGCTACGAGCCCGAGGCCCAGCCCTTTGGTGCGGTCACGTTGTGGCGGGCGGATACGCGCCAGAGCGTGTGCCTGCGTTCCAAGAGCGGCGTGTTGCCGGAGCAGCCGGCGATCTCCCAGAACCTGAAACCTGCGCTGGCGGGCGACCCTGCTGCCCTTGCGGTGTTCCAGCAGGCCTGGGCCGAGCGCGTGGCCGCGGTGATCGAAGCCGGCCCGATGTTGTTCGAAGTCGTAAGCGCGCCCCTAGCCCAGCATCAGCCGCAGCACCAGTGATTCCAGTGCGGCGTCGTGGTGGAAGCGGTCCGTCGCCGGGTAGAGGATGGACTCTTCCTTCATGTTGTGTGGTACCAGTACGCCCAGCAGGTCGGCCCGGTTGCGTTCCATGGCATCGTAATCGCCTTGGCGCGCGCCGTCCATGATGCCGGACAGGTATTGCTTGATGTCCACGTGCTCGTGCCGCATCACCAGAGTGGGCCCGCCCTGGTGCATGCCCGTGGCCTGCTCATAGGCCGGGAACAGGATTTCTTCTTCAATTTGGATATGCCGCAGCAGTCCGTGGCCGAAATCATCGGCAAGTGCACGTGCCACGGGCCACTGGGCGCGCTGGGCCGCGGTCATGGAGGCATCCAGCAGCGCATCCAGACGGTCGTGGTCCCAGGCCAGGTAGTCCGTCACGCTGCGCTGGGGGCGGCTGTCGCGCCGATACACGTGATAACGCCACTGGCCCGGCGCGGGCCGCAGGGGCGAAAAATCAAAGGCCAGCGGGAACTCAGCCAGCACCGCCTGCAGAAGGGGCGTGGGTTCATGGCAGGTCACGATGTCCAGAGCCTGCCCGGGCTTGAGCCGGCCAAGCCGCTGCAGCACCTGCGCGACCCCCTGTTCGGCAGGCAGGCTTCGGGTATCCAGTACTTCGGCAGTCAGCGTCATCGGGTCTCCATCAGGCAAGCAGTAGCTGTTCCACCAGCGCCTCGCGCGCCGCGGGTTCCATGGATTCGTCCATGGAAGGAAACAGAATCTCTTCCTCTTTGGTGTGGTGTTCGACCACCACGGCGCCAAGGCGCGCCAGTGCCGCTTCCAATGCGGCCAACTGTGCCTCGCGCGCGGCACGGGCCAGGTCATGCACCGCGGCCCGTACCTCGGTGTGCTCGTGGCGCATCATGGCCGTGGGGCTGTCCGCAAGCCCCCCCGACAGCTGCTCATAGGCCGGGAACAGGATCGCGTCCTCAATGTCGGCATGGCGCAGCAGCGCGTCGGCATAAAAGTCCAGCGAGACCCTGGCCTGCGCCCATTGGCTGGCCCGGGCAGCCTGCGTGCCTTCGTGCAGCAAGTCTTCCATGCGGCGGTGGTCCCAGCACAGATAACCCGCGATGGTGCGCGGATCAGGCCGGCGCGCGGTGAACTGCCAGCGCCAGGCGTCCGGCCCGCGCTGCAGCGGCCCCCAGTCAAAGCAGCGCGGGAACTCGGCCAGCAGCTTGCGCAGCAGCATCCCCGGCTCGTGCGGCGCGATCAGCACCATGCTCTCGCCCGGTTCCAGACGGGTCAGGTGCCGGTAGATCTCCGGCAGCCGTTGCTCGTGGGCTATCGTTCGACCATCCAGTTGCGGCATTACGGGTGTCATGTCGATCTCCTACAGGTACTGGCCGCCGTCCACCTGCAGCACCTGGCCGGTGATGTGCCCGGCCAGCGGCGAAGACAAGAAGAGCACGGCGTTGGCCACGTCGTCGGGATGCGCAAGCCTGCCCAGCAGCGATTCCGTCAGCGCGGCCTGGCGCGCCTCCAGCGGCACGCCCTGGGTCATGTCCGTCATCACCATGCCCGGCGCCACTGCGTTGACGCGGATTGCATCGCGGCCAAGTTCGCGCGCCGCGGCCTTGGTCAGGCCGATCAGCCCGGCCTTGCTGGCGCTGTAGCTGGTCTGGCCGAACTTGCCGCGCAGACCGTTGATGCTGGAGATGTTGACAATGCTGCCGCCGCGGCCGGTTTCACGCATCAGCGGCGCGGCGTGACGCAGAAAGTTGAATGCACCCTTCAGGTTGACGTCCAGCACCTGGTTCCAGTCGGCCTCGGTCAGCTTCCACAGCACGCGATCCTTGGCGATGCCGGCATTGTTGACCAGGATGTCCGGGGCCAGGCCGCCGGCAGCCAGTTCCTGCGCCGCACGCTCCACGGCGGTGAAGCCGCTGACGTCCAGCTCGACCACGCGGGTGCAAACGGCGTGCATCGCGTCGTTGGCGGACACATCTATGCCGACCACGCGCGCGCCCCGCGCCGCGAACTGCTTGGCCACGGCCAGCCCGATGCCGCGGCCGGCCCCCGTTACCCAGGCAACACGGCCCGAGAAATCAAACGGCTCATGTGATGCCACGGGTGGCCTCCTGTTGTTTGGCCAGCTTTCCATGGCGGAAGGCGCCCCAGATCGCGGCGCCGATGGCCCCGGCCTGGACGGACAGCTCGTGCGTGGCCAGCGAGACGCCGGCACCGCCGCCTTCCTTCAGCTTGTCGGCAATGGCCGCCGACAGGCCGGTGTCGCGGGCCAGGCCGCCGGTCAGCAGGATCGTGCCCTCGACCTTGATCGCGCGCAGCAGGCCTGCAACGCGCAGAGCCATACTGTTGTGGATGCCGCGCAGGATGTTGGGCGTGCTGATGCCGCGGCTGACCATGTTGATCACGTCGGTTTCCGCCAGCACAGCGCAGATGCTGCTGCACTTTTCGGGGTCGGTGGCCGAAAGCGACAGCGGCCCGATCTCGTCAATGCTGATGCCCAGGTAACGGCTGATGTTTTCCAGGAACTGCCCGCTGCCAGAGGCGCACTGGCTGGTCATCTGGTACTGCAGCACGCGACCGGACGGGTCAAAGCGCATGGCGCGGGTGTGCAGCGCGCCGATGTCCACGGCGGCGCGTGACTCCGGCACCAGGTACAGGGCACCGCGCGAGTGCGTGGTCATGCCGTAGAAGTGGCCGGTGCGCCAGGGGATCACGTCGCCGTCGCCGGTGGTGGCGATGTAGTCCAGCTGGTCGCGGCGCAGGCCGGCATCGCGCAGCGCCGCGGCCAGAGATTCCTCGACCACTTCCATCACGTCGCGGCGACGGATGCGTTCGAGGTAGTGTGCGGAAAGAGTCTCGCGGCAGTCGTCAATGTTCATCACCGCAACCTTGACGGCGCCGCTGCCCACATCGATGCCTGCTGTAATGGCCATGCTGGCTCCTAGTTGCGTGCCGCGCCCTGCACGGCGCCGCGCAGCGCGAACGTCGCCGCGCCGATTGCGCCGGTGTAGATGCTGTCCGTGGCGATGTTGATTGTCAGGCTGCCGTAGTTGTCCTGCGCGACTTCGGCCAGGGCCTTCACGGCGGCGGCGTTGCGCCCCACGCCGCCGGTGAAGGTGAACTCGTTGCGGATGCCGCCGCTGCGCGCCAGCAGACTCATCGCGCGCAGAATGATCGCGCGGTGCAGACCGGCCACGATGTCCTCTCGCGCCTGTCCCGCGGCCAGCCGGTCGCGGAACTCGGCGCCGGCGAACACGGTGCAGGTGCTGTTGATCTTGATGCGGCGGCGGGCGCCCAGTGCCAGCGGCCCCAGCTCATGCAGGCCGATGTTCATCTCGTCGGCGATGTAGCCCAGGTAGCGCCCGCAGCCGGCGGCGCAGCGATCGTTCATCTGGAAGCTGGTGACCACCCCGTTCTCGTCGACCTGGATCGCCTTGGTGTCCTGGCCGCCGATGTCCAGTACCGTGCGGGTGCCGGGAAACAGCAGGTGCGCGCCCAGACCGTGGCACAGGATCTCGCTGCGGATGTTCTCCTTGGGAAACGGCAGACGCACGCGGCCATAGCCCGTGCCCACGGCGCTGACTTCTCGCAGGTCGGCCGCAGCCACGCGCCGCAGGACGCCGGACGCGGCGTTGCGCTGGGCGGGCGATACGTCCGACACGCGGTCCAGCGCGGCCATCAGCAGCTGCGCAAACGTGCGCGTTTCCTGCTCGTTCTCGACCGGGATGATGTTGCGGTCGAACAGTCCCACCAGGCGGTCAAACGCAGGGCCGCCTTCGCGCGCCACATGCGCGGCGTGCTCGATGTAGCTGGCGCCGGCCAGGTCGCGGAAAAAGTCCGACCGCGCGGCAGCTCCGCCGCCATACACCGCCGCGGCGTCCTTGCGGATGCCGTCCATGATGACTTCCAGCGCGTGGCCCATGGCGCGCCGGTCGCCGGTGTATCGGTCGCTGTCCAGGTCGCGGCGGCAGTGGTCTTCAAGCCGCGCAAGCTGGCCCAGAAAGCACTCATGGCGATAACCCGCGGTGAGTGCCAATTCGAATGCCGCACCGGACTCGCCGATCCCGGCTTCATGGCGCAGGGCCTGGCCCAGCATGTCAAAGCGTGCATTGGTGAAGGCCTCGTTGCGGGCCACCTGGGCCGCGACATCGTAATTGCTGCGGCTGTTGGTGATGCCGCGGCCCACAATGCGGCCGTTGGCGTCCACGATCACCGCCTTGGTGGTGGTGCTGCCCAGGTCAATGCCGACAAAACAGTCCATGGTCAGCTCCTTGCCCGCTTGGCCTCGACCATCTGGAAGTAGCTCTCCAGGCGGTTCTTGATGTTGGCCGCGGAGAAGTAGCGCGGATCCACCAGGTCGCTTTCGATGAACCCGCCACTGCGGCCTGTGCGTTTTTCCAGCTCGCGCAGGATCAGCAGCTGGCCCGCCGAGAAACTGTTGCAGGACTTGACGCTGTTGATCAGGAAGCCATCGGCGGCGTAGTCGTTGATGTACTTCTCGAGCAGGTTGATGCGGTCGGGCAGGCTCAGGTTCGTGTAGCATCCCATGCAGTAGTCGGCCAAAGTCTCCAGCGGCCGCGACGGGTCATGCCGGAAGCCGCGGTCGTACAACCCGCCGACCTTGGTGTAGCTGGACGCGACAACCACCGCACCTTCGCCGTAGAACATGCGCCAGAACTCGCGGAAGCTGGTCCAGTTCGGCGGGCCCTCGACGACGATGCGGTACTTCTCTTCTTGCAGCGTGCCTTCGGGTGTAACCGGGCCCAGGCCGTCATCCAGGCGCTGCTGGATCTCGCCGTGCAGCAGCTGGTAATACTCGACGGCGTCGGTGGTGCCGCGGAACGACGTAAAGATCGGGCCGATGTAGTAGACCCCGCCGAAGTACGCATCAATCGGCGAGGGCCGGTGCTTGGCGCTTTCCAGCACCCAGACCAGGTCGTTTTCGGCAAGGGCCGAGAGTTTCAGCTGCTCGCGCAGCAAATCGTAGTCCACCTTGCGACCGGCCAGCTTCTCCAGCGCCGGGATCACTTCGTCGCGCAACTGGTCGGCCACGTACTTGCGCATTGGCTCGGTGATGCGGCCGTCGCCTTGGTAGGGCACATGCAGCATCACCACCGGACAGTCGTACTCGCGCTTGAGCAGCTCAAACCACTTCAGAAAGGTGAAACAGCCGGTGTAGCTCAGCAGCAGCAGGTCCGGCTTCGGCAGCGGCTCGCCCGTGGGGCCGACGTTGCCAGACTTCAGCATTCCAATATCTGCTTTCACATACGTGCAGACGTCCTCGCTGTGTCCGGCCTTTTCAGCGATGTGGATGTAGTCGCCGGTCTTGCCGCGCATGCCGCTTTGCAGCGCGTTGATTTCGGGCAACACCGGCAGCAGCCCCAGGTTGTTCAGCAGCTCGGTCAGGTTGCCGGGCACGAAGGTGTAGACCACCTTGCGGCCGTCTTCCCTGGCGCGGGCCAGCTTGGCGTAGTGCGCCGAGATCATCTGCTTCTGGCGGTCCTGGCTGAGGTCTTTTACGGCGGTGGTCATTTCGTCCCCCAAAGCTTGATCGCGTCGGCAAAGGTGCCTGCCTGCTCGCGGATTACCTGGAACTGCCCGGTGTCTTCGGCGTACTTGAAGCTGGTGTACGGGATGCCCGCCTTGTCCAGCGCGCGGGCCAACATGGGCTGGTCCAGCAGCGCCGGGTCGCAGAAGCTGGGGGCGATCAGCAGCACGCCGTCGGCGCGCACGTCGCGGGCGCGCTGGACGACCTCGGCTTCTTTGGTGGCGTTGACGTCATATTTGCTGGCTGTTGGCAGCGACTTGTACAGGAAGCCATCAATCAGGGCCTGCCAAGGGTCGCCGTCTTCGGGCAGCGGCTCGGGGATGAAGCGCGCGCCAAGCACAAAGTCGTCATCCACCAGGTAGCAGCCCGCGCGCTCCAGCGTGCGCAGCAGGCCCAGTGGCGGCTGTTCGCAGAACGCGCCGCGCACCATGACGCGGATGTTGTCCTGGGCGTGGCGCTGGGACGTGCGGGACAGCCGCATGTAGTCGCGAACCATCTGGGTATGGGCTTCCGGCGGCAGCAGGTACGAGGCCCGCAGCAGCAGGTAGTACTCGGTGGCAGGCACCAGCCAGGGGCTTTGCACGCGCAGGGCCTGCAGGTCAGCCAGTGCCCGGCGGTTTTCATTGTAGAGGCGGATCGAGTCGCGCAGGCGCTCGTTGGTGACCTCGATGCCGGTCAGGGCCGACACGCCGTTGGCGATCGTGGCCATTTCGTGTCGATAGAATTTGCCCCCGCTGGCGCGGTCGAAGTTCTGGGGCAAGTCCAGGTAATGCACCCACTTTTCGGCCATCAACACCTTGAACATGCCGCTGAGGTTGCGGATCACGTCGCAGATAGACGGAAACACGAACCCATCCAGTGCGCCCAGGCGCCCCGACACCGCCAGTTCAATTACGCTGCGCGGCAGGTGGCAGATGTACGACTGAAAGTAGCTGTCGCCGCGAACGATCTCGATCTGGTCGCCCCCGCCCATGATGCCCACAGGCAGCGCGCCCGCGGCGTGGATCACCTCGCGCGGAACATACACCGGCAAAAAGCCAATCGCGCGGCGCGCCGGGTCGTTTGCCTTCCAGTCGCGCACGGCCTTGAGTTCAAGGTCTTCGTAAAGGCGCGTGGCGCTGCCGACCAGATCGGCCAGTTCGCCGGCTGCCATCGGCGCTTCCTGCGTGGCGAGGCTCATGCGTCCCTCCATTGCGGACGCCTTCGCTGCAGAAAGGCCTGGATGCCTTCTTCGGCGTCATGTGTGGGTACCAGCTTGCGAACGTAAGTGTTGGTCTGGTCTTCCAAGGCCACGTCCAGCCCGGCCAGGAACTCCTGTCGGGCCGCGGCAGTCGCAATGCGCAGGCTGGAGCCTGAGTACTGCCCCAGTGATACGGCGAACCATTCGTCGACCCCGCGACGCAGGCTGTCGGCTGCGAACACCTTGTGGACCAAACCCAGGCGCAGGGCCTCTTCGGCTCCGACTTCTTCGCCAGACAGAATCCAACGGTCGGCCGCTGCCTGGCCCAGCTTTCGAGGCAACAGGGCTGCCGCCACAGGCGGGAACACGCCCAGCCGGATCTCGGGCGACCCGAAGCGGGCATCGCTGGCCGCAAACAGGAAGTGTGCGGCCAGCACGACTTCAAACGCGCCGCCAAGGCACCTGCCCTGGACCATCGCGGCCACAGGGACTGGCGAGGCCGCAACCGCCTTGATCAGCCGGTTCAGGCCCTGGAGCATCGGTGTGACCCTGTAACGGGTGTGGTCCTCGACTGCGGCCCCGAACGAGAAGTGATCGCCCTCGGCCTCCAGCGTGATCAGTCTCAGTGTCGGCGACTTGGCGGCCTGATACAGCGCGGACTCCAGCTCTGACATCACTTCGGAGTTGATTATGTTCCCCTTGGGCCGGTTGATGACCAGCCGGTTCAGCTTGCCGCTGTGGGCGGTTTCCACGGTTACGAACGGCATTGGCAGGCCTCCACGGCGGCAGACTGGGGCGACACCTTGCGGATCAGTTCGTCGTTCCATGGGTGGCCCGCGGCCAGTTCGCGGCGCAGGGCGATAAAGTCCACCTCGCGGCGGTCCTTCGGGCCCTCGTTGAAGGCGCGGAAGCCTGCCTTGGCCTCGGTCATCATGTTCAGCGCCAGCCAGGCGCGATTGGTCTCGCGATTCTGGTCCCAGTGCTCAAGCTTGAACTTGCGGATGCTCTCAACGGTCTTGGTGGTGCAGTCCGGCATGGTCAGGGCCAGCTTCCAGGCCATGGCCTCGACGGCGGAGTCCAGGCGTGAGTGGTCGACCTGGCAGCAGGCAAAGACCTCCTTGGCGCGCGCAGCGTCCTGACCGGTCTTTGGCGTGCCGAACACGATGTTGCCCCATTCGTCAACGTAGCGGTCGGTGACTACCAGCGGGTTGGGAATGAACTGTCCGTCCAGCTTGAGCACCGGGGCAAGTTGGTTCACCAGGCCCAGCCGCAGCGCCTGATGGGCGCTGAAGGGCTCGCACAGCACGCAACTGGCCATGGCATGCCCGAAGCCCACATACAGCGGCAGAAAGTCCGTGGCGCCGCCATCGGGCGCGCTGCCGTGCTTGGGGCCGGCCTGGCCGAAGCGCGCGGTGTCGGCGGCCACGGTGAAGTCGCAGGCCATGCCGATTTCCTGCCCGCCGCCGATGCGCATGCCGTTGACGCGGTTGATCACTGGTTTGTCGCAGGTCAGGATCCCGCTGACCATGTCGTTGAACAGCCGCATGTACTGCCGGTACTCCTGCGGGTTGCCGGCGTAGTATTCGGCATATTCCTTGGTGTTGCCGCCGGTGCAGAAGGCCTTGTCGCCCACGGCCGTGAAAACCACGGCCACTACGGCGCGATCCGCGCTGGCGCGGCGGAACGCGAGGATGATTTCCTTGATCGCTTGGGTCGTGTAGCTGTTGAATTGGCGCGGGTTGTTCAGCCAGATCCAGGCGTTGTACAGGCCGTCAACCGGCTTGCCCGCGCCGTCCAGCAGCGGGCGGCGTTCGTACAGGATCTCCGTGAAGCGGGTCTCGGGCGCGAGTTCGTGGTTGGCCAGTGTCTGGGTCATGGCTGTCTCCTAGTTCTCCGGCACCAGAATCGCGCGCTGTTGCAGGCCCCCGTGGTGGGCTTGCTCGAAAAGCGGCTGGATCTGGGAAAGCGGGTGAGTCTGTATGAAGGGTTTCAGGTTGATGCGCCCGTCCAGCACCAGCTTGATTACTTCAGGGTAGTGGCGGGGCGCGCAGCCCCAGTTGCCAAAGCAGGTGGCATCAAACGCCATCAGGTTCGACAGGCGCAGTTCAAGCCGCGCCAGGGTGAAGCCCACCACGGCCAGCGTGCCCGAGGGCGGAATCAGGTTGTAGGCCAGTTCCTGGCCGGCGGCGGCGCCTGACATTTCAAAAAGCTTCCAGCCAAAGTCAGGCCAGCCGGCACTTGCAATCAGCTTGCGCACGCCGGCGCGGGCGGTCTTCAGGTCCTGGCCCCTGCTGTTGTAGGTGAGGGCTGCGCCGTAGTCGCGCAAGCGTGCCAGCCTAGTGTCGTCAATGTCCACGGCAACGACATTGGCGCCAAACGCCGCGGCCACCTGAACTCCGTAGGTGCCAATTCCCCCCGCCCCAACCACGACCGCGACGTCACCCCTTGCCAAGCCGGATCGAAGGATGGACTGATAGGGCGTCGTCACGGCGTCGGCGATGACCGACAGTTCGTGCAGCTGGTAGCCCTTCAGGTCATCGGGCAGCGGCGCCAGATATCGGCCCGGCACCTTGATGTGGGTGGCGAACCCGCCATGACCGTCGTTACCGGGCATGAACTGGCGGATGCAGGTATTCTCGCATCCGGCCTGACAATGGGCGCAAGTGCCGCACGGCATCACGGACGGTACAACCACCCTTGACCGGACCATCCCCTCGAACTCGGTTCCGGCTGCCACCACGGTGCCCGAGATCTCGTGCCCAAGTACCAGGGGCAATGCAGCACGTGGAGCTACATCGCCGAAGTAGAACCCGACGTCTGTATGGCACAGTCCGCAGCCGGCAACCTGGACAATGACCTCGGCCGGGCCGGGCTGAAGCCGGTACTCAATGCCCGTGAAGGGCGTGCAGGGCTTGGCAAAGGCGGCGCCGCGGGCGAGCATGGTGGGCTCCGATTACGCACTGCAAGGTACGTGTTTTTGAACCGCCGTTCAATGGATAAATGGACGTAAATATCTATTTATAAGGGGCCCGGCTTTGCCCGCCCGGGGGCGGGGCGGGGCGGACGCACGGCCGGCAGCCGCACGGAGATCGGCCGGCTGTCCTGGAATCGGGCAAGGTCGCGCAGGGTGGTGGTCTGTAACATTCGGATAAACCGGTCCCGGATGGTCTTCCACAGGGCGTGCAGCGGGCATGCGGTCTCATCGCTGCACTCCGATTCTCCCATGATGCAGCCGTGCAGGGCCTTGGCGTCATCCAGTTCGGAGGCCACGTCCCATGCCGTGATGTCGGCCGGTGACCTGGCAAGGCGGAAGCCGCCCTGGCGGCCGCGCTGGGACTCCAGCATCCCGCGTCGGGCCAGTACCTGAAGCACCTTGGCCAGGTAGTGGATCGGGATATCAAGCTGCGCCGCCAACTGGCTTGTCAGTACCCAGTCGCGCTGGTCGGATCGCGCAAGTTCCGTAAGGGCGCGCAGGGCGTATTCGCTGGCTTGGGAGAACATGGTTGCCTCCGGGCTACGCGGAATGTGGCAGGGGCTCGAGGTGTGCCGTAAACGCACGCAACACTTCACCCTGCCGGGTGATGCGATACCCGCGGGCCAGCGCACGACGTTCAAACACCGATGCCAGGATGTCCGAGAGCCAATCAACGTGGCTCTGCGTGTAGGTACGCCGCGGAAACGCCAGGCGTACCAGTTCCAGCGGCGCACAGACGTCCGGCCCGCCCCCGGGGTCGGGGCGGCCGAACATCAGAGTACCGATCTCCACCGCCCGCACCCCGGCCTCCAGGTACAGTTCGTTGGCGAGGGTGACTCCCGGCAACTGGTGGGGCAGGATGTGCGGGTAAAGTGCCCGCGCATCAATGTAGACGGCATGCCCGCCCGCGGGCCGCATCAGCGGCATCCCCATCTTGTCCAGGGCGTTGTAAAGGTAGCGCACGGACGCAATGCGGTACCGAAGGTAGTCCTCGTCCATCACCTCAGTAAGGCCCACGGCCAGTGCCGCCAGGTCGCGCCCGGCAAGTCCGCCGTAGGTGGGAAAACCTTCGGTCAGGATCAGCAGCGAGCGTGCCTGCTCCGCCAGCTTCGGGTCGCGCAGGCACAGCAGGCCTCCGATATTCACCAGCCCGTCTTTCTTGCAGCTCATGGTGAAGCCGTCGACCAGCGAGAACATCTCGCGCGCAATTTCGAGTGCGCTGCGATTCTGCTGTCCCGGCTCACGTTCCTTGATCAGCCAGGCGTTCTCGGCAAAACGCGCGGCGTCCAGGAAGATCGGCCTGCCGCAGGCACGGGCCAGGCTGGCGGCGGCGCGAAGATTGGCGAGGCTGACCGGCTGGCCACCGCCCGCATTGTTAGTGACCGTCATCAGCACCATCAGCACTTCGTCTCCCAGCTCCTTCAGGTTCCGTTCAAGCGCGGCCAGGTCGATGTTGCCCTTGAACGGGTGCGTGCTTTGGGGGTCTCGGCCCTCGGCTATCACAAGGTCCACGGCCCTGCCGCGCAGGTATTCGACGTTGGCGCGGGTGGTGTCGAAGTGGTTGTTGGCCAGGACGGTGCGGCCCGTGACGCCTGCGGCAGCAAACAGGATGTGCTCCGAGGCGCGCCCCTGGTGGGTGGGAATCACAAAGGGCATGCCCGTGAGTTCGCCAACGACGCGCTCTAGCTCGAAGAAGGACTCTGAACCGGCATAGGTCTCGTCTCCGGTCATCATCGCGGCCCATTGGGCCGCCGACATGGCGCCGGTGCCCGAGTCGGTCAGCAGGTCCATGGTGACCTGGCTGCCCCGCAGCAGGAACCCATTGTGATGGGCGTCGCGCAGGAATTGCTCGCGCTGGCCGCGAGTGGTGAAAGGCAGTGGTTCAGTGACCTTGATCCTGAACGGTTCAATGATCTGGCGGGTTGGGGCGTCGTTCATGTATACGATATTAGGATTCGTATATCCGTTTTGTAACCCAAAAAAACCCGGTGCCGGTCGGCTTGTGGATAACCGGGGGCCTATTGAGAATCCGGGCCAGACGGTTAGCTTTGGGGCCATGTTCTCGCAAACCACCGACTATGCCATCCGGGCGGCGATTGAAATCGCCACTCGTTCCGTAGAGCAACCTGTGCTGGCGTCCGAACTGGCTAAAAGCCTCGGCATTCCCCAGCATTACCTCTCGAAGATACTGCAACAGCTTGTCCGCGCCGGGGTTCTGGACTCCACTCGGGGTCGTCGGGGCGGCTTTGTGCTTCGTCGCCCGGCGACCCAGATCAAGCTGCGCGACGTTGTCTCGCCGTTTGAAAACTTGCGCAAATGTGAGGAATGCATCCTTGGCCAGCCTATCTGCAGTACGGCCGGCGCATGCCCACTGCACGACTTCTGGAAGGTAGTCCGCGAACGTTACCTTGAGGAGCTGGACACGCGCACGCTGGGGGACTTGGCTGCCCACCAGCTTAAGCGCCTGCGCACCATGGACACGGCGCTGCTGAAGCAGCTGCCGCACACGCCAGGACGTTCAACCCTGGCCGGTACAGCCAAGCCCGCGCGCGCCAAGGTCAAACGCGGGGGATAACGTCTGGGTCAGAACCGGAACGCGGCCTGCACCCAGAAGAAGTCCATGTCGCTGTCCTCGTTGTTTGACCCCGGGCCGCTGCCCGTGGCCGTCTGGCTGACAAAGCGCCCGGTGACAAAGTGGGCCCAGCCCGCTTCGAAGCTGAAGAACCGGCTGACCTTTAACGGAATCACGAGGTCAAATTCATAGCCCAACTCATCGCTTTGGGCCGGGGACCCGGAGCGGATCACGGCGCCGGCCGGTGCGTACCAGGCGTCGTCGTCGTTGGCGCGCTGGAACGCGTGCAGCTCGATCATTACGCCAAGCGACTCCACATCTTCACCGAGGCTTGTGTTCCAGGATGCCCGCAGCACGAAGTCGTGCAGGTTGCGCCAGCCCACCTGGTCGGCCCAGCCCTGGTACCTGTGGGCAAACGGGAAGGGGGCTCGGAAAGTCTGGAACTTGGCGTCGCCGGGGTTGGAGTCACCTGACGCAAAACCGTACTCCAGGCCGACGCGGAACTTGTTGTCTTCAACGCCGAACAGGAAGTCCGCCGTCAGGGCGCTGCCAAAGGCCTGGACCGCCGAGTCGCTGCGGCCGGGAGTGCCCCAGAATCCCGGGTCAGCCTCGCCGAACTGGAAAGCACCCTCGGCGGTGAACTCCAGTGCCAGGCTGTCGTCCGCGTTCAGGCCGAAGAAGCCGTTGTAACGCAGGCTGAGCGTGGCGACTTCGGCAAACAGGGCGCTGTTAGCCTCGTCATCGCGGAAGTCGTACAACAGCAGAAGTTCAAGTTCGTTCTTGGGCAGAAACCCTGGCGTCCAGCGAAGTGACGTGCCAAGGATCCACTCATCATCTTTCAGGCGCGACAGCTCGTTGACCAGCAGGGCAAATGCCTGCAGGTGGAAATCACCGCCAAAGCTGCGCTGCAGCCGCAGGCCGTCCCAGGCACGGGACTGGACCAGCCATTCCAGTGTGCTCCATAGCCGCTGGTTGCCGATGGTGAACTTCTGGCGACCCAGACGGGCGTCAATGCCAGCATCCAGCAGGTTGGTGGTGAAGATGTAGGCCTGCAGCACGTCGGTTCCCGTCAGGGTCGAAGTGTTGGGGGCATTGGCGTCGGCGCGCGGTTCGTCACCCCACAGGCGTGCGTCCTGGATCTCGAACAACGCGTTGACGTTGCGCGGAAATCTGGCCTCGATGCCCAAGCGCGTGCGCATGTTGATCAACGACGTGGCGGTGTGGCTGGCCAACCCTGGCACATAAGTGCTTGGTGTGCGGCCTTCATAACGTGTGCGGTGCTCGCCGAAGAACTTCAGTTGGATGCGGTCCGCATCGGGCTCGTCGGAAAGCGGGAAAGAAAGCGAGAAGGGGTCATATGGCTTGGGCTTCACAGGCGCCGGCTTTGGCTCGGTCTGGGCGGGCGAAGGCTCGGGCTTCTTTTCCTCTGCTTGCAGAGCGTGATCGCACAGGCCCAGAACCAGCAGGACCATCAGCAGGCGCGACAACATGGCTGTCTCCCAGTTGGTGCTTCGCATGCAGCTTGCCGAACCAGGGAGCGCAATGCAATAGGATTTCAAGGTCTGAATATCGTAGAAATGGACCAGCGCAGTCCACAGTGCGCTCGCAGTATTTGCAGCCGTCACGCCTTGGCTGGCCGCGAGGCCCAGTGCCTGGCGTGGCCGCCGCGCAGCACAAGCAACCAGGCAAAGAAAAGCAGCGGGACGATCCTTGCCGGCCAGATCGACCAGGCCGGAAGCCAACCACTGAGGTCGACCAGCGCGTGACGTCCTTCCAAACCCAGCATTACCGGCAGCTTGAACCAGTAGTAAATGCTGATGGCCGCCGCGGCCCAAACGGCCAGCGACTTCTTGCGGACACCGGGTGCCAGGGCGTACAGCAGCGCAAACGGCAGCAGCGTGATGGCTCCCGCACCCAGCGGCCACGCATAGGCCTTGGCCAAGGCTTCGCCGGGCGGGGTGCCGGCAACGGCCGGGACCTGAAACCAGCCCCACACAAAGCCCGGGAAACACCCGGCCAGCAGGAAGCCCGCAGCCCGGCCCTGGCCGCTGCGGGTTGCTGATACCGGGTCAATGGCGTCACGCGCGTCGCGGCAGGGACTGGTGCACTGGGTACATGTGCGGCAATGGCTGTTGTCCACGGTCAGCAGCGGGCGGGAACCATAAAGCAGCTCTACCGGGTGGACCGGGCAAAGGCCTGAACACCAGGCGCTCTTCCAGTCCAGCACCATGCCCAGCCCCGCGGCCAACGCCGCGACCGCAAGCAACACCACTCCAGTGACCACTCCGTTGTGGTCTAGGATGACGTGGCGCAGCGGCACGATCAGCAGCAGCAACAGCACGGCACCGGCCAGCAGCCAGCCTTGCCAGGCCGGGTTGATTCGCGCCGCGCGTGACAGCCGCAATTGGCGCGGCCCCAACGAAAAAGTGGCCAGGGGGCAGATGTTGCGCCAAACGCCGGGCGCAACGGCAAGCAGCAGCGGTGCCACCGGGATCAGCACATCCCACAAAAGGTACAGCCCGGTTTTTGGCAGCAGGATGAGCAGCGCCACGATGGTTGTTCCGGCGGCAAGAAGCACGGCTTGCAGCAGCTGCCAGGCCACGCGGGCGCCACGGGAACGCGGGAGTTCGGCCACGAAAGTGTTCATCATTGCTCCAGTGCGGGGGCGGGCTCGGACATCAGTTCCCACAGCGGCCCGCGTGCCCCGTGCAGGCGTTTGCGTTTCCAGAAACGGGCGTACCGGTCACCATTCAGGCCGGGCAGGTACCAGCGAGGACGCGATGAGACGGTTGCGCGGGCGAAATCAATCAGGCTGGGGCGGACCGCTTCGCTGATATAGAACGCGGGCGCCAGACCGATGTCCCGTGCGTCTTTCAAGCCCTGTGCCAGAAGTCCGTGGGCAAGCGGGGTGCCGGGGTACAGGCGTACCCCCAGCATGGCAAACACCGCGTCTGGACCGATTTCGTCCATCACACCGACAGTGGCGCGCAGCGTGGCCATAGTTTCGCCGGGGCCGCCAAGGATCAGGCTGTGTGCAAACTTCAGTTTTGCACCCCTGGCCGCGGCTGACGCCGCACGCACGTCCTGCACGGTAAAGCTCTTGCCCAGGCCCTCGAGCGTGGACTCATGGCATGCGTCGGTGCCGAACTCGACGCTGGTGCAGCCGGCCCGGGCCATCAGCCGCAACAGGCCGGGCTTGAGGCCGGCGGGCGAGAGGTACGCGGTCCAGCTCAAACGCAGGTTGCGCGCCAGCAACGCGTCGCAGAACTCTTCGGCGTGGCTGGCAGGATGGTTGAACGTGTTATCGACGACGAAGAAGTGGGAGGCTTGGGCGGCCCGGCATGCGTCCGCAATGCCGTCCACACAGTTGGCGATCGGAAACAGGTGGGAGGACTTGCCCTCAAGCAGCGGGTAGGTGCAGTACACGCAGCCAAACGAGCAGCCCCGGCGGGTCTGCACATTCAGCGCCCCGCCATGCCGGTAGTAAGCCGTCAGATCAAGCAGGTCCAGCGCGGGCCGAGGGGCGTGCCGGCATGGCGTGCCGCGCACGAGGCGCGGGGCGATGCCGGCTTCAAGACCTTGAAGCAGATCAACAAATGCCGATTCGCCCTCGCCAATCACACCATGGTCGGCACCAAGTTCGTGCATGTATGCATCGGGCATCAATGTGAACGCGGAACCACCCAGCACCACCGTTGCATCGGGGGCACCCAGCCGTATGGCCTCCATACAGCGGCGGTAGTGGGGCAAGTAGGAATGGGCGGCGGGCCAGGCCACGTCGTCCACGTTTCGCATCGACACCCCGACTACCTGGGGCCGGAACGCGGCCGCCATGCGGGAGAGGCCGTCGGCAAAGGCTTCGCCTGCGAAGCAGGCGTCGTACAGACCGACGGCGTGCCCGGCGGCACGGGCCGCACCGGCAATGCACGCCGCACCCAGGGGTACCACCGGGTCGGGCTTGAGTTCCTGATTTGCGGCAACCACCAGCACGCGCATACTGGGTCCTCGCTCGGCATCATACCAGGTAAATAGACATGAATATCCGGTATTGTTGGAAATTGCGCCTTCTCGTACCGTTGTGGGCCAGCCTGCTTGCGTCCGGCTGCGCCCCGCCCCCAGCGGGTCCGCCGAAGGACCCTTTGGCCGTGCGGTTTCAGTCGACATGGGATGATGCACGCCCCTGGGCCGAACTCGGCAGGCGCCTGCGGCTTGCCTATGCGCGGCCCGACGGCGACCAGGGTGAACTGCTTGTTGCGGCGATGCTGTGGCCCGAGAAGGCCGATCTGCATCCCGAACTGCCCGCACTCCCCGCCGTTGCCAGGGACATGAAGCCGGGGCCTGCGCAGGAGGCTGCCAGATTCATGGCCGCCTGGCGATCGTCCGAGCTTTGTTCCACAAACTGGGCCCTGGACCTGGTTCCTCAGGCAGTAGAGGGCGGTACGTGGGTTGTCCGGCTGCCTCTGCCTGCCAATCGGCACCAGTGGCTGGCCTTGCCGGTGGGAACATCAGGGGTCGTGGGCCAAGCAGCGGACAGGGCCGTGCTGAACTTCCATCCACAGTTGCCTGGGGCCATGCCCGCGACAGTCCGGGTTGTAGTCGCGCTGGATCCGGTCGCCCGGCCCACCCAACTGTACCGCCATGGCGACGAGATCACGGTGGCGACCTGGGGGGTCGGGTTTCACTTGCTGGCGCTGGAGGCGCGTGACGTCGACGGTAGGCCGTTGCAGTACTGGTTCGCATCGCCCAATTGAAAACCGGCCCGGGCGGGCCCGGGCCGGTTGAGACAGCGGGCTGCTACTTCTTCAGCGACCGGACATAGGCCACGATCTGCCAGCGCTGTTCCTCACTCAGAGTGTTGAACGCCGTCATGCCGGAACCTTCCGGCCCGCCGGCGGCTCCTGTCGTGATGCGCCAGAAGATGTAGTCGTCCTTCACCGCATCCTGGAACCCGGCGGCGGTCAGGTCTGCCGCCACCGGCTTCAGGGCCTTGCCGGTTGGCGAGTCGCCGTCGCCGTTGTCGCCGTGGCACGACACGCACTGTGCCTTGAACAGCTTCTCGCCTTCGGCCTTGGCGTCCGGCGTCGGGTTGGTCTTGTCTTTGAAGTCGGCGGGCACTGCCTTGCGCAGCACCACGGGTGCCTTAGTGCCACCGTTAGCCTTGCCGCCGTTGGTGCCCCCGCCGCAGGCTGCTGCCAGAGCAGCCACGCAGGCCAGCCCGCACAGGATCATCAGCTTGGTCTTCATGGCTGTCTCCTTAGTAAATGTCGTCCTTGGTGTTGGTCACATTGAAGTGGCCGGTTGGCGTGACCATCCAGTCGCCGGTGATCTCTGCGATCAGCTCCAGTGTCTTGTCGTCGTACACCAGGATTGCGCCCTTCTGGTCCTTGCGGCCCCATGCCGCCACCCACACTTCGGTGCCCTGCTTGTTGTATTCCATGTGCACGGCCTTGTGGCCGCGGTACTTCTCCGGGATCAGCAGTGTCTTCTTGTTGGTCAACGTGTTCTTGTCGATCACGTAGATGCTGTCGGCCAGTTCCTTATCCGGGTGCAGCGGGCGGTCGCAGTAGATGTGCTGCGAGTTCGGGTGCGTCTTGATGAACAGGTTGCCTCCGCCGTTGCCGGGCAGTTCCACAGTCCTGACCACCTGCCAGGCGTTGCCCGGGTGGCCCTGCGGGTCGGTGCCGATGAAACTGACGTGGTTGCTGCCGATGTGCCCGGTACCCCACAGCGGCCCGTGTTCAGGGTGAATCAGGTTCGCACCGCGCCCCGGGTGCGGGGTGATGCCCTTGGAATCAACATTGGCGACCAGTGTCTTGGTGTTGGTGTCAATCACCGAGATGCGGTTGCGGGCATTGGCGGCCATCAGCAGGTAGCGCTTGCTGGTATCCCAGCCGCCGTCGTGCAGGTAACGCTCGGCCGAGATCATGTTGATGGACACCGGGCCGTCGCCGTCGCCCAGCTTGGAATAGTCCACGATCCAGACCTGGCCCGTCTCCTTGACGTTGACCAGCCAGGTGGGGCTGTGGTGATCGGCTACGATCGCCGCCACACGGGCTTCACGGACGAACTCGCCGTTGTCGATTTCGTGGCTGGAGGTCGAGATCACCCGCACGGGTTCGAGAGTGTCGCCCTTCATGATCACCAGCATGGGAGGCCAGTAGCCACCGACGATCACGTATTTGTCAAGGAAGCCCTCAAACTTCGTGGTCTCGACCGAGCGTGCCTCGTTGACTGCCTTGACTTCGGCGACGACATCTGGCTTGTCCATCCACAGGTCGATCATGCCGACCTTGCCGTCGCGGCCGATGCTGTAGAAATAGCGCCCGGAGGCCGAGCTGCGCAGGATGTGCACCGCAAAGCCCGAGTTCACGATGCTAACCAGCTGCTTGGTGTCGCCATCGATGATGGCCACCTTGCCCACGTCGCGCAGCACCACGCCGAAGTAGTTCTGCCAGTTGCGCCCAGCCGGCGGGGCCGTGGGCCGCTTGGACACCGGCACATGCAGCTTGTAGGAGTCCTTGATCTCCTTGAGGCTGCGTTCGGGAGGCGGAGGTGGCGGCAGCTGGATGTAGCGCGCCATCAGCTTGACTTCATCAGGCGTCAGGATGCCTGACTTGCCCCACTCGGGCATGCCCGCGGGCGTACCGTTGGTAATGATGGCTTCAAGGTAGGCCGTTCCCTTCACCTTGGTGTTTTCGGGTTCCAAGTTCTTGCCCGTGGCACCTTTGCGCAGTACGCCGTGGCAGCCCGCGCACCGGTTGAAGAAGATTTCCTTGCCCTTTTCCATCTGGTCGGCGGTAAGGGTGACCGCCCCCTCGGCATCCGCCGTCGGCCCGCCAGCGGTATTGCCCTGGTTTGCGGTCGTGCCATTGCTGGCCGGGCCGCAACCTGCGGCGACCAGAAAGGCCGTGCCGGTCAGCGCAAGGGCGATCACTGTGAGATGTCTGCGCAAGTTCATGGCTGTCTCCTCGATAGTGCTGCTTCGCGTTTGTTTGCCCTGCCGGCCAACCGGCCATTTCAGATATTCAGACCTTCGTGTGCTATTATCCTTTTAGTGTGGCTCGCTGTCCAGTCAATCCCAGTCCACCCGGCTAGTCCCAGCGGAAGCCCGCGTCGGCATCGAACTGGACCACCCGGCGGCGGCGCGGGGTGAAGTCGAGGTCGGTCGATGCCCTCCATGTCCACTCAGAGGCGTCCGGGGTCTCTCCGACAAGTACTTCGACCCGGTGCTTCCCCGGGCTCACCCCAAGCTCGGCCAGGCCAACGCTGGCGCTATTGCGTTTGATGCCGCGCGGATGGTAGATGCCCTCATGGATCACGCTGCCATCCAACAGCACACGAAGGCGAACGGGTGCAAGCTCTGCCCGCTTTTTCATGCCCTTGAGGTGAGGCAGCTCGGTCTCGACGGCGGATTCCGAGTCCAGCGGCTTGCCAGCGTGTTTGAATGCCACCACCAGCATCGCTTCCGGGCGATCAGGCCCTACGTATGTGAACTCTGATCCCAGCGCGGTCGCGCCGCCAAACAGCAGAAGCGCAGCCAGCCCGGCCAATGCCGCGGTCAGCACATTGCGCTGCGGTGGCGCATCGCCGGCCGGCCTTTCGAACGCCGCCTGCAGCGCAGCAGTAACCGAAGCGCGGTGCGTGGAGTTCAACTCAAGGAACTTGAAGCAATCCGGGCCCAGCCGGGCCGCGTCAAACACCGGGTCGCGCTTACCCAGGACGCGATCGGCGGCAATCTGGCTTCCCAGGCGGCAGCGCGGCTCTGTGCCGCCGCACCCGACTATGACGCACCGGCCGCCTCCGCGCGCGATCTGTTCGGCCAAGGAACTGTGCACCCAAGCCGCGCACGGCACTGCCACCACGCGCCAGCCCGGCAGGTCACGCGACAGGCCGGTGGCCTTCTGGTGGCGCACCGCGCGGCCGGCGCCATCGGCGCACAGAAATACGACGTCTTTGTCCCCGCCCGGCTCGCGCAGCCAGCGGGTTAGCCGGTCGCGCACATCCCTGCGCTGCAGATCTTCGTATTCGACGGCGGCAGGGTCGCAGCTGCCCACGCATACGCCGCAGCTGACACAACGGTCCGGGTTGATCTGCGAAACCAGGTTGGCTTTGCCTTCGGCGGGAACCATGGTGATGGCTTCGTACGGGCAGTCCTGGTAGCACTGGGTGCAGCCGTTGCAGCGCTTAACATCCGTGCGTGCGGGCACCGGCCGCGATCGGGCCGCCAGCCAGGGCAGTGCCGACAACCCCAGCAGCAGGCCCAAAGCCAGCACCCAGAAAGCCCAGGGGGGCATGCGCTCCATCACGTGAAGCGGAAACAGGTAGAACCAGTCAATCGCAAACCCGTCCGGGTAGGCCGCCATGTCGGCCCGCGCTGCCAGCGACGCCGGAAGTACCAGCGACAGTGCCGCCATGGCTGCCAGTGCGGCCATCGTCAGGCTGCGCGGCGGCAGGAACTTGGGCTTGCGCAGCCGCACCAAGTGAACCCACAGCAGAAAGCACATCGGAACCGGCAGCAGCACATGGGCAAAGAACACCGCAAAGAAAATCAGCGAGTTGATGTCATTGTTGGTCAGGTACGATCGCGCTACGGGTTCCGGGAAAATCGGAAGGGCATCCAGGACATGGGCCGTCGCAGTTGCCACGGCCTGGCCCCGTGTGTCCCAGACCAGCCAGTAGCCGGTCCAGCCAAGCACCCACAGCAGGCCCAGCAGCAGAAGACCGGTCACCCAGGCAAGACTGCGCGGGCCCGTGAAGCGCCGCGCGGCCAGCACCTTCAAAGCATGGATGACACCGAACAGCATGCAGGCATCCGAGCTGTACCTGTGCAGGGCGCGAACAAACCCGGCGCCAAAGCGCGACGCGTTCATTGCGGCCACTGAATCCCAGGCGTGGTGTACGCTGGTGCTGTACCAGAACAACAACAACACGCCGCTGACCACAGCCACCAGAAATGCCAGCGCCGACAACGCGCCAGTCCAGGCCAGAGGGTTTGCGTGGTTCGGCAGGCCCTTTCCAAGCCAGCCTTCCATCCGCAGCAGGCCGCGATCCGCAGCTGCCAACGGGGCCTCGCCGCGCAGTGGTTGGTCGGGCCGGGCAAGGTCCGAGACGGTTTCCTCGAAAACCGCCGTGCCCGCTTGCGCGGCGGCGGTCTCCGGCAAAGTGGGCCCGGCCTGGGTCATGGGGTTGGTTCCGGTTCGGCCAGCAGCAGCTGCAGGGCCTCCAGCATCCAGCGTTCCTGCAGATCGCCGATAGAGAACCGATAGGCAAGCGAGCCCGACCGGTCGATCACCAGAAAAACATTGTTGTGGTCAATCATGCCAAGCTTGGAGTTCCAGGTGCGCTGGATGCCCATCTGGTTCAGGGCTTCGCCGACATCGCTGGGCCGGCCGGTCAGCAGGTGAAACGAAGGCCCAACCAGCCCCTGGCCTGTGGCCAGCCCGGCCAGCACCTCCGGCGTGTCGTGTTCAGGATCCAGCGTCACGGCCAGAACGCGCACTCGCGCGAGTTCCGAGTTCGATAGTTGCGACGTGACTCGCTTTACCTGCGCCAGGATCGTCGGGCAGGTGGCGCCGCAGCGCGCATACACAGCCGTGAGCACGACCACCTGCCCGCGGAAGTCACTCGGCGCGACTGTCTGCCCGTGCTGGTTGGTGAGCTGAAAATCTGGTGCAGTCATGTGGGTACGCAGACGTATGGCCGGGAACTCGATGGACTGCGTGTTGCCGAGGTTGAGGCCCACCGTGAAGAGCCCCACCCCGACAACGGCAACCATCAGAGCGGCCGACGCAATGCAGTACCCGAGGGCCTTGGGCCGGCGCAGCGCCAGACGCATCTGGGATCCGTAAATGGCCAGAGTGATCAGGCCAAGGATCACCGGGCCGGTAAACAGCGGAATGACAAACCCGATGTTGATGCCCTGGGCGTCGTCGTAGTCCAGGCACCAGCGCCGGAAGTCCTGCGCGAACTGCCCCAGCGCGCCGGGGGCTGACGCAGGAGTCACCATGATGGCAATCAGCAGCAGGTGGTACATCAGAACCGCGGCCATCGCAAAGCTGCCAAAGCGCCAGCTGCGGAAGAACCGGCGCACCCGCACGGCGCCACGCCTCAAGCGTCTTGCCGCAATCGGGGTCATGGCCGCTCTCCTCGTTTCGTCCGGGCCAGAGGGCCGGTCTTTCCGGCACGGCCCCCTGTCCCGTCCTGCCCTATTTCACGTACCACACGTCTGCCAGCGCCTTCCAGTTGGCGAAGTAGTAGACAACAAAGGAACCCAGGAAGATCAGCGTCAGCACCACCGTGCCCGAGGTCTTGAGCTTGCCGCCCTCGGACGGATCCCAGGCCGTGGTCAGCAGGTTCTTGGTCAGGCGATCCTGCTCGGGGGTCTGCCAGCTGGTCATGGCCCGGCCCTTGTTCGACTTGCCGAAGAACGCCGCGTAGGCTGTCAGCGCCGCAAAGATCACCGCGCCCGTGGCGGCAATCACGCCGCCAATGCCCAGCATGGCCAGGAACGGTGAGGCCGCACCCATGTCTACGGCTACCCTTGCCCCGGTGAAGTCCACGTCGGGGTGGCGGCGGGGAACGCCCATGGAGCCCGCCAGGGTCATGCCGATGCCCATGATCACGATGCCCGCTCCGAAGATGTAAGGCTGGATGCGCGCCAGGGCACGCAGCGGGTACTCGCGCTGGAAGATCAGCGGGACCACGTAATAGGCCAGGCCCATGAAGGCCAGCGCCGTGCCGCCGGCCACGGTCATGTGGAAGTGGCCGGGGATGCGCAGGGTGTTGTGTGCGATAATGTTGATCTGGTGGGTACCCAGCGTAACGCCCGTGATGCCGCCGCCGAACCCAAAGATCACCAGCGACAGGAACATTGCCGAAAAGCCTGGGTCCTTCCATGGCGCCTTGGTCAGCCAGCCAAACAGTCCGCCGATGCCCTTCTTGCGCTGCGCGACCTCGATGCTGGCCGGTACGGTAAAGCCGTGGATCATGCTGGCCATAACCGCCAGATACAGCGCGTAGCTGGTGTTCCACATCTTCCATGGCGCGCTGACACCCGGGTCCACCAGCAGGTGGTGCGCCGAGGCCAGGTTGATGAACAGAATGTAAAGGACAAACGCGACACGGCAAACCGTCTGGTTCAGGGGCTTTGCACCAAGGGTCAGCGTGGCCAGCAGGTACCACACCGCCACATGCGCGCAGACGTTGATCTGCTGGCTGCAGTGTCCAAGGCCCCACCAGATCAGCCGGTACCAGCCCGGATCAGGGGCCTTTTCGGTGACGCCCAGCGACCACAGCCAGGTCGGGATCAGCGCGATCGCGCCATGCACAATCGTGAACACGGCGATGATCGCCGCGGCCAAGGCGCCGAACACAACCAGCGGAATGGATCCCTTGTAGGTGCGGTCGCGCCGGGCGATGTAGATGCCGCCGAAGAAGTTCATCACGCCTAGCAGAGCGCCAACCGCAAACAGAATCAGGCCAAGGTAGAACTCCTGTTCTGCCCGCAGGGGCACATAGCTGGTCATCATGACCGAAGCGCGGCCGGCCAGGATGCTGTAGTTGACTATCGCCCAGCCGGCAAACATCAGTCCGAACTGGCCCCAACTGAGGATCCTGGAGAAGTTGCGCGAATTCAGTAGTGTCGTCGCGCAAAAGTACAGAATCGCCATCTCCATGAACAGGATCCAGAAGATCAGCATGTTCAGGCCGTGCAGCGAGACGTACTTGTAGTAGTCCATCGGGTCCAGCAGCGCGACGGTTTCCCAGCGCGTCAGCGCCAGCAGGTACGCTGCGATCGCGCCGATCAGAAGACTGACCACGCCGAACACAGCGTTCAGCTTGATGAACCTCTGTGCGTCGAGATCTACCGAAAGTCCGGTTGTCGCGCACACCCGCGTCTTTGCAGCGATCAGGTTGCCCATGGTCCGGCCCTTTCGTTCACTCTTCGACGATGATCAGCCCGGTCATGGCGTGATGGCCGGCGCCGCAAAACTCGTTGCATATCACTTTGAACTCCCCGGCTTCCGTGGGGGTCATGGTCAACACGTGGTCGTATCCGGGAAGCACGTGGAAGTTGATGTTCACCGGCAGCAACGAAAATCCGTGCTGGTAGTCCGCGGAAGACACGTGGATCTTGTACTCCACGCCCTTCTTCAGCTTCAGCGCCGGATACCACTGCCAGTTCTTGCCGATCATGTAGCCGTGGCCGCCCGGCGGCACTTCCACAATCGGCAGCCCGTTGCGGTCGCCAACCTGGCCGGCTGCCACGAACTTCTGCACACGCCTGTCAAAGTCGGCTGGGGTGACCTCGTAGGCCTCGCCGGCACTGGTCTGCTTGCCGCGGAAGTGCCAGTAAGGCATGGCCGCGGAAAGCACGAGGCACCACGCAAGCGCAAGCCCGACCCAAAGCCGTTCGGCGCCGTGCGGCGACTTCACCCATCCGTTTGGTACGGCAAAGATGCTCATGGCGGTCTCTCCCGGGCAGCTACGGCAGTTCGGCCTTCTTGATCATCAGCAGTTCAACCCATCCCCACACGGTGTAGGAAAGGAAGGGAATCAGGAACCCGAGCATCAGCAGCAGCCACGGGTTGTCGAGAAACCTCTGCAGCGGATGCACGGGGCCTTCATCCGTGCCGTTGAGGGGCTTATCGGGCGAAGAAGTTTCCTGGGGCATGGTCATGGCGGTCTCCGGGCAGCACACTACACGATAAAAATAGCTGTTTATCTGCTTATGCACCACAAAGCAACACACTACGGCTTGTAAGACTGGTTGAATCTGGGCGTGGGAACCACCGGGTCGCGGCCGGTGATGAACCACAACCGGTCGTCGTGGAACACCGCGCTGTGAAAGCCTGATGCCGTGTCCGGCGCGGTTAGAGTCGTCACCGTACCTCCCAGGCCCAATGCCCCTGGGATAAAGCGCTGCAGGCTGCGCAATGCCTGCGGTGACGCGTTGTGGTCCCACCCGTTCAGTACATACAGGCCGCCGTTGTGGGTGGCGCCGGCAGAGTACCAGGCGGGTGCGCTGAGCCTGGGAAAGGCGGATGCCCCCGCCAACGCCACAGCCGGGTTAATGCCAAGCGAGTCGGGTTCATACATCTCAATGATGTCCGTGGCGGCAGTGCCGGTGCGCCCGCCGGCCATGTAGATCCGCCCGCCGATCATGCCCGCCACGGCAAAGCGCCGGGGCGTGAACGGGGCCGCTTCCGGCTTGATGTGCCAGGCGCCCATATGCCCGGTGGCCAGGGGTGCTTCATACATGTGGACCCGGGTATTGAAGTCCTTGGTGAAGCTGCCGCTGCCAGCCGATGACTCGATGCGGCGCCGGCCGCCAAGCAGGTAAAGCCGGTCGTCCGAGTCATTGGCAGCATCAACTGCTACCAGCGAGAACTCGGCAAAACCCTCAATGATGCGCCCGGCGTCATCGCCCGGCAGGTTGGCCACGGGCTGCCAGTTGCCCGGTACCGCCAAGGCGTTGCCGGCGCCGTCGGCAACCTGCATGCGCTCTACCACTCTGGTGAATGCGCCCGTCGAGGGCGAGGTGTTCGAGTACAGTTCGCCTCCCACAGCGTAGATGTAGCCGCCGTAGCTGTGCAGCAGGTACGCCGCACCCACGTACTGGCGTTCGTTGGGCAGGGGGCACCCGATGTCCTCGAGTTTGTAGTTGCGATTGGCGTCGGCCTGGTGTGCCGTGTGGAACACAAACACCGTGTTCACTGTGGCTGCGGTGCGCCCGCCAATCACATAGATCGCCCCCTCGGCGCCATAGGCAGGGTGGGGGGCGACCACCATCGCTTCGCAATAGTGCTCGTGATGGGTACCGTCGCCATAGGGCCTTGCGGCGTCGTAGCAGCGGTGTTCGCCAAGGCGTTGCCAGTAGTCGCCGGCGGCGGAGTCAAACACACGCAGTTGCACTACGCGCCGGGCAGTAAGCCCACCGTGGCTGACACTCAGGTCGACGTCGAATAGCCCGTTCTGCTGTGGATTGCCGGTCAGAATGCCAACGGCCGACAGTCCAACCCCCGCCGGCAGCGTCCCCGAGGCCAGGGCCCAGGTGGCACCCGCAGCCGACACGCCTCCTGCCGTGGCTGGCAACGCTTCACTCAGCGTGCCGGTCTGGCGGTCGTACTCCACCAGCCCTGTTCCAATGGTCAGGTCCGAAAACTCGATTCGAAAGGTGTATCCATTGGCGTTCCAGGTGCCGTTCTTGAATTGGGCCTCTACGTGCAGAACCCATGTTCCGGCCGGTGCATCGGGCAACACCACCAGTTGATCGTCTCCGCCGGTCCCGGTGATTCCCTGCTGCACGAGTTCCAGACTGCCGTTGTGCTCGCCATACAGTGCGGCCTTGAGTTTGCCCACAAAGGCCGAGAAGTAGACCGCGACCCGGATCTCGCCGCGCACCGTTGTAGTGAATGCAAAGTAGTCGCTGGGGTCGGGATTGGGGTCTGCCGGGTTGGAAGTAACGCTCAGGGGTGTGGTTTGCACCAGGGGCGCGGTGCTTCCGACGACCCCCAGCACCGTTGCCGTCGAGAGTGTGTCATTCGACGGCGTGTCGTACATGTCCGGCCCATGGGCGTAGCCGATTGCCTCATAGATGACGACGTCCAGCAGGGCGACGGCTGTGCCGCCGACACTGTTGTTGGCGACAACCTGCAACGGGAAGAGGCCGCCTTCCGTGGGCGTGCCCGTCAAGGTGCCATCGGTTGCCAGCGCGATGCCCGCCGGCAAGGCCGGTGAAGCGGCAGCCAGTTGCCAGACCACAGGCCCGGTGCCCGCGGGGGTCGAAGCCGCGAGCTTGGTGGAGTAAGCCGCGCCGCGTGTGCCGCGGGGCAGCACCAAGGTGGCGATCTTCGGTGCCGGGGGCGCCACAGTGGGCTTGATGCTGGTCGTGCCATCGGCGGAAGTGCAGCTGGCAAGGGTGATGAGCAGGATCGCTGTTTGAGCCAGGATTGCATGGGTACGCATGGCGGTCTCCCTTGTCTCTACGTCTCTGTACGCAGTCTGTAATCAGTTAAGAAGATACACAAGTCCATTTTGAAAGTTCGCGGGAGTGCGTCACGTGAATTGTCCTTGACGAAGGCGCCCTGAATCGAACCTGCAGACCGGCCGCCCGCCGGGATGAATGGGTTGATCAGCGCCAGCCCTCCCAGTCACAGGAAGCCTGCCGTTCATCCGACTGCCCGGCATGCCGTCGTCACCCTCACGACCTTTTGAGGCTCCACTTATGGCTTCTCCCTCTCCGCGGCCCGAGGCCGCATCTAAAGAAGAGGCAATTGCCACACCCAATCAATCACTTATCCACGCCACTGTTTCGGCAAACGGCACACTCACAGCAAATGCTGTGGCTACTCAGGTTCAGCCACACTGCCGGTTCCACCGGAGTGGCCGCGGATGGTTGCTCAAGCGCGAACATGTTTGACCACACCTTGTGCAGGGACAACGAGCTGGTGGGCTCAGATTGGTATAGTTGGTTGCCTTCTCGATCGAACGCGGATGGCACTTCGCGCAAGCTCTCACCGATGGAAAAACCACGAACGGCGCCGTCTACGTGAATCTCGGCTTCCCGTTCTCTGTGTTCGGCAAGCACAACGCGATGGCCTCGCGCTATCACTGCGTCTATGAACCCTTGGGCAATCAGCGTTGCGCGTTGCAACAGCTTATGCGTTACCCGTTGAGCGCATCTTGGCGGACCTCGGTGAAGCGGGACACCAGCTTTGCGCTTTGCAGGTCAGGCCCCAGGGGAAACTTATCGGCAATGAGCCCGTGCCAGCCGAATTTCTTGTCGAGTGTGAGGGGTTCGGCATCCCGCACGCAAGGCACCGACTGATCATTGTTGGCGTGCGAAAGGGTGTCCCGCTGCGAGGAACAATGCAGCCGCGGCTGTCAGCTGAAACACCGACTCTGGCGGACGCAATCCGGGGCCTGCCAGCATTGCGCAGTTCTTTGTCGCGCCGTGAGGGGGAAGATTCGGGCACAGCGTGGGCCGAAGCCATACATGGTGCGCCGGGCGATGAAAGACTCTCAGCAGTGGCCGAGTCTGCTGGCGGGCAGGCGACGCGAAACTCCATGATCAAGACGCTTTCAGGTCTGCAGTATGCGCTGGAAAGTGGTGGAAATTTCGTCTGCTGCAGTTTGGCCCGGCATCGCCAGAATTCGGGACTGTGAGCGTAGTTGTTTGGCGTCTTGTGGCTTTCGCCGCAGTTCTGGGTGGTTTCCGCGTCCACCTGCGGGATGCAAGAAAAGTGCCCTGTTTGTCTTTAAGGGGGTGGCAGTACGGTCCACCATTCTTGACGCGGCCCCTTTTGTGGGGCCGCTGCGGTTTCTGGAAACCCGTGACCGGCGCTGCGTTTACGCCCGCCTTGGGGCGGGCTACTTCGCTCCGCCAACACGGTCGCGCTGGTCAATGCTTGCGGTACTGCCCCTTCTTGTCTCGCAGTCGGCGCAGAGTCTTGGCCCGAACCTTGCGCTGCAGTGCGCGGTGTTCGGTCGCTGCTGCCCTGCCGCTGGCGCGCTCAAACCATTCGTAGACCTGCGCGTTTACCAGGCAATAGGGGCTGCCGTGCCCGTGGTATTCCGACCACAAGTTGGGTGCGCGGTTCCATGCCCTGGGCACGAACCACACCACCTGCCCATTCTGAACCATGTTCAACCGGCTCTTTGGCACGCGCAGCGGCGCGACCTTCAGCCCGTACCTGTCGACGTACTCAACTCCGACATCGATGAAACCGCGCGTGTAGGCGCCCCAGGCAATCGCCAGCGGCAGGCTCAGTGGCAGGGTCACCAGCAGTACCAGGCAGCGCCACAGGCAGCCGGCCGTGTCGCCGGGGGGCGCTGTCAGCCGCCCTGGAACAACGATGGTGGAGCAAGTCTGGTTTACCTTGCGAGCCGCAAGCATCAGGATTGGCGCGGCAATCGGGGCGCCCATCAAGCAGATGACGGCAACCATCAACGCTTCGCGGGGTGTGTGTGCCGTCAGGTTTCTGGGCGCCGCAATGAACGCCACGATCGCCGCGACTGAGATGCCAAACAACCCCGCCACAGACAGCCCGGCCAGGCTCAGCCAGCGACCGATGGCCTCGCGGCGAAAATCTGGTGTCAGCAGCGGGTTGGGCTGCGGAAAGCCGCGCATGGGGATGTGCGAAAGGTCCATTGGCACACAATCTACAAAACCGACTTGCCGTTGACCCCCCGGTCGTGGCCTCTAGGATGCCCGCCGTTTGATTCCGGGCAAAGAGAGGGCAACCATGGCAGACGCACCCAAGTTCAAGGATCTCAAGGCGCCCACTGAGGGCGGCCGCATCACCTTCAAAGACGGCGAACCCGTTGTCCCGACCAACCCGATCGTCCCCTTCATTGAAGGCGACGGCACCGGCCGCGACATCTGGAAGGCCAGCGTCCGCGTTCTCGACGCCGCCATCGGCAAGGCCTACGGCGGCAAGCGCAAGATCCACTGGTTTGAGGTCTACGCCGGCGACAAGGCCAACGACAAGTACGGCACCTACCTGCCCGACGACACCCTGGAAGCCATCAAGTACTACGGCGTGGGCATCAAGGGTCCTTTGACCACGCCCGTGGGCGGGGGCATTCGCAGCATCAACGTGGCCCTGCGCCAATTGCTGGACCTGTATTCCTGCCAGCGCCCGGTGCGGTACTTCGACGGCGTGCCCAGCCCGATGAAGGACCCCAAAGACGTCAACCTGATCATCTTCCGCGAGAACACCGAAGACGTGTACAGCGGCATTGAATGGAAGGCCGAAACGCCCGAGGTCAAGAAGGTCATTGAAGCCCTGAACGCCGTGCTGGCCGCCGACCCGGCCACCAAGAACAAGCGCATCGCCGAGGCCGCGGGCATCGGCATCAAGCCCGTCACCAAGTTCAAAAGTCAGCGCCACATGCGCCGGGCCATGAAGTACGCCATCAAGCACGGCATTCCTGACGTTGCCATCATCCACAAGGGCAACATCATGAAGTACACGGAAGGCGCCTTCCGTGACTGGTGCTATGAGCTTGCCACCACCGAGTTCCGCGACCATGTGGTCACGGAAGACGAACTGTGGGCCAAGCACGACGGCAAGATGCCCAAGGGCAAAATCCTGGTGAAGGACCGCATCGCCGACAGCGCGTTCCAGCAGCTGCTGCTGCGCCCCGCCGAATACCGCATGCTGGTGACGATGAACCTTAACGGCGATTATCTGTCTGACGCCGCCGCCGCACAGGTAGGCGGGCTGGGCATCGCCCCGGGTGCCAACATCGGCGACAACGGCGGCGTGTTTGAGGCCACCCACGGCACGGCGCCGAAGTACGCCGACAAAGACGTGATCAACCCGGGCGCAGTGATCCTCTCAGGCGCGATGATGTTCGAGTGGATGAACTGGACCGAAGCCCGCGACCTGGTCTACAAGGGCCTGCAGGGGGCGATCAACGCCAAGACCGTCACCTACGACTTCGAACGCCAGATCCCCGGCGCGACTAAGCTCGGCACAGCGGCGTTTGGCGACGCAATCATCAAGCACATGGGGTGATGCACACCCCGGAGAACAAGAACCCGAAGCGCAAGCGAGGGTGTCACACAAGGGCCGGCCAACGCCGGCCCTTGTTGTGGTAACAATGCTCGCGATTGGTTTGCTTGGTCTTCTGGTTGTGGCCGCCATCATCCGTGGCGAGTAGCCGTTCGACATCTGGTAGCCCTTTCGCAGGCTTGCTGCCCTGCGTTGCCCCTTTGCCCATGCGCGATTGGGGTTGGGCTTGCCGCCTTGCATCCACCTGCCGCTTTGCGACACTGGAACGTGCACAACCCCCTTGGCTGTCTGGTGTTGGATGTCCATGCCCGCATCCGCCCGTGCTTTCCGCGTACGCCGCGGCTTCACTTTGCTGGAGCTGCTGGTGGTCGTTTCGATCATGACCCTGGCGCTGCTGGCCTTTGCCACGGTGATAGGCAGCCGGTCCTCGGGCCCGGCGCTGGAACGCACCGCCAGTGTGCTCACGGGCATGGTGGCCAACGTGCGCCAGAACGCTTCGGTGCGCAAAGTTCACAGCGAACTGGTGTTTGATTACAAGAATGACCGCATAGTGGCCCTGGCGCGCCGCCGCCTGGTCACCTTTGCCATGGAAGACGACATGGGCAGCGGCGACACCATCGGCCGCCGAAGCGGTGGCGCCGTGCTGGTGGCCAATCGCAGTCTCTCGCTGCGCGAGGGCAAGTGCCTGGAGCTCCCATTCCCAAGTTCCAGCTTCACGATTCCGTGGGCTCCGCACTTTGATGTCAGCGGCGATTACGAAGGCATTGCCGTCGGGTTTGACTACTGTCCGCTGGAGGCCAGTGACCAGCAGGGCCTGACCGTTCCCGTGACGGGCGGCCTGGCTGGCATGGGGGCGGTGTTCACGGTTTCGGTGACAACCGCGCGGTACAATGCCGTTCGCCTTACACTGAACTGCGGCGGCGTTGTCGTGCATTCCAGCACCTGGCTTGCCACCTATCGCTGGCATCACATTGAACTGGCCTGCAGCCGGTACGGGGTAAGCCTGTGGATTGACGGCCGGCTGGATCCGGGGCGGATTGTCACCGACAACTTCACGGTGCCTCCGGCACTGGGGCAGGACCTGAGGCTGGGCGGGGTGCCCTGCCGCATCGACAACGTGGAACTGTTCAGCCTGGTTTCCAGCCAGACTTACCAGCTGGATGGCGCCCAGTTGATCGCCGAAGACGTTGACCCCATGCGCGAGGTGCTGGGTGAAGCTGAGGGCATCTTTGACGACAAGTCGCTGCCGCCGTCACCGGGCGGGCCCGTCACGGGGCCGGCAGCACCGGAAATCACCGGGCCTGGCACGGGCTTGCCGATTGACCCGATACCCGCGATCCGGCACGTATACTTTGACACGGCGGGCAAGCTGGACCCTGCCCGGCACCCGGGGGCGGTTGAGATCTGCATGGTCTCGCTGTCGGGGGATGACCTGCGGCGGATGGTCTTCACGTTTCACCCGCTGGGTACGGTAACGTGGGAGTACGTGGACCGTTTCTGGTGGGAACCAGTGCCAGACCCGGCGGCAGGGAGTGGCGGATGAACCCATTTTGCGCGCGAGATGTCTTGAAGACCCGCAGCCGCGGTGCGGCACTGATGATGGTGCTGGTGATCCTTGCGCTTCTGCTGGTGATGGCGCTCAGCTTCACGTTCCTGATGACCCAGCAGGAAGGCACCAGCGTGGCCAGCATGGCGGGCCAGGAAACCCGCATAGTCACACGCACGGCCGCTGACCATGCCTACGCCCGCCTGAACCGCGGCAACAAGCTGAACGAGTTTGCCGCCTGGTGGGCCACCCGCCCGGCGGACGTTACCAACTGGGACAACCCCTGGGTGGACACCTATGACGAAGGCGTCGTCGACCTGCTGTATGACTTTGAGGGCGCTGACGGGGCATTGCCGACTTTTCCGGGGTTGATCGGCCCGAACAACCAGCCGCGCTTCCGGGTGGAAGACCCGCGTCGGCTGGTGATGGGCGTGAATGTGCAGGACGAAGCCGGCAAGGTGAACCTGAACTTTGCCAGCCCGCAGCTGATTGCAAACATACTTGGTTCTGCAACCACAACGGTCCAGATTGCGCCCAGTGGGGGCGTGTATGAAGAAGTTCCCCTCACCGATGCCAGCTTCCTGACTATCTACGACGAAAATGCCGACCCGACGGACAACCGTTACGGGGGTGGAATTGTCGTGATTGACGGGGGCTTGTTCAGCTACACGTCACGCGTCGGCAACGTGCTGCTCAATGTGGTTCCTAACATGCCGCACAACGGGCCGGTAACGGACCGCGGCATGAACGGGTTCTTCCGCTGGTGGGACCCGGACAAGACAATTGACCAGGGCGCGTTTGTCACCACCCCGACCGCGTACAAGGTTGTGTATCGCCGGTTCTTGCAGCAGCAGCCCGCGCAGCCGTCCATGCCGTCGATGTACAACAACCTTGGCGAAGTGCGCCAGATCGCCGAGATGCCACGCTGGTTCAACCCCGGCGGCGCACTGGGCCCCTACTGGGACAAAAGCAAGCTTGATGGCTGGCCCGAGGGCCTGGATCCGGTGCTGTACCAGCACCTGGACCGCCTGTGCACGACCATGGCGCCGACAGAACGGTATGACGGCGGCTGGTTCTACCCGCACGTTGTGCAGTTCGGCGGCATGTTCCTGGACGTCCCGATCAACAAATGGTTCCTGGGGTACACCTATGACAACCAACCGGCCTTCCAGGCCAGCTTCCACGTCATGTTCGACCCGCGAAGCCCAAACCCCGCGCAGTTGACCCATGCAAGGGCAGGTATCAACCATGGCAACATTGTTCGCCTGCGCCGCATGGACCAGCCCGAAGTCATTTACGGCTACTGCACCGGCAGCGGTGTCTTGAGTGTGATCGGCGACCACCAGATCAACGCCGGGGAAGCCTGGATTGCCGAATGCGCCGAGCGCGCAACAGTCAATATCAACACTGCGCCATTGGAAGTGCTTGAAGCGATGTTCCATGGCGTGGGCCCGCGCCACCCCGACCCGCTGATCTACCCCATCACGCGTACCCAGGCCCGGCGCATCGCACTGGAAGTGTTTCAACGGGTCAGGCGCGGCGACAACGGCAACCCTCAGCCTTTTGCCAACAACGACGACCTGATCAACTTCCTGATTGAACTGCGCAACCGGGACGAAACGATCATCACCTCGCACCAGATCAACTCGTACTCCAACCACCAGCGCTTTCCTTACGCCGCCCACCCGGCCATCACCGGCCAGTTCACCTTTCACTCCAGTGACAGCTACCTGGTGGACGCCTATGCCACGCGCTATCAGCCCGCCGGGGGCGCCATGGCGCGCCGGTCGTTCCGGGAATGGGTGACCATCGGCAGCGACCGGCCGCAGGAGTTCTGGTGGCGGCCTTACATGCGCTGGCTGGAAGACATGCGCGTGCCGCAGGGAAACACGTTCAACGTGTTTGACGGTGGCACAGACAACGGGCGGCTGTGGGCGGTGCATGAGCTGCCGTTCATTCATTATCAGCCCGACGAGCGTTACATCCGCGCCCGGTTCGAGGCCCCGTGGTCAACGGCCACGCCGCGCGACATGTACGCCATGGGCGTTGATGCGCCCGCGCCCAGGCGCGAGAAGTTTTACAGCAACGTTGTGCCCAAGAACTTCAGTGGCACTGGCGACATTGACGTAGGCGACCTGGAAGCCGGAATGTTCAGTTTCTGGTACCGGCCGCAATGGGACGCCTACGACCAGAACCACTATCTGTTCGACGCCGCCGAGCAAACCTACAGCAACCGCATGAGCATGCTGTGGTGGGGCCAGCGAACCCGTGGCTTTCGCCTGGCACAACGCAACAGCGGCCTGGTAATGCGCGTGAAGGACCGCACGCTGGAAGAGGCGTTTACCGAACTGCGCTTTGAACTGGACCCGGCCAATTTCCGCAACAACGAATGGTACCACCTGAACCTGAACTGGAAGGGCACCAGCCTCTCGCACCTGAACCTGGTCATGGACGGCGATTGCGAAACGGGCACACCGGCGCAGCGGCCGGTGCTGAACCACACGTTCCTTCAGGCCAACAACGCCTGGGTCACCCGTACCAGCACACTGGACATGGACCTTGAAGACCCGCGACAGATAGACGCCACCCAGACCGAACTGTATGTCGACCCGGCCGACATCGGCGCCTTCCCGCAGCGCGGTGTGGTGTTGATTGGCGACGAGGCCATTGAATACAACGGCAACAACGGCATTGCCCTGCTGAACATCTATCGCGGACCGCCGGTTCCGGGCGCGCCGCCGAACAGCGCGCGCGGCGCACGTGGAACCACGGCCAACAGCCACCCGCGCGGCAGCCGCGTGACGGTGTATGGCTATGTCAGCCCGGTGCGCCAGTACTTCATGAACAACCAGAACACACTGCAGCCGCAGTTCCCCAGGCTGCCTGCCACGGGCGGTAACCTGCGGTCGTCCATGGGCACCCAGCCGTTGTACCGAGTCTCCAGAGCGGGCAGCATCAACCCCATCTACTATCGTCCACAGGATTTCGGCCCCGATGCGGGCTTCCCCGGTGGAGGCGACGACCAGCGCGGCGGTAACCCCAACAACCTGCCGCTGGCCGACTACACAGGCCTGCAACAGCGCGGCGTGGTCGCCGTGTACGGTTTCGGATGGCTGGGCTATCACCCGCCGGGCACACCCGGCATCCCGCAGGCCGGAGTTTGGTTTCCGGATTTTGACCCCGCCACGCCCGGCGTTGAGCAGCTTCTGACCTTCCCGGCCGACATCAAGTTCGAATATGTGGCCTACGACCGCATTGATTCAACGGGCCTGCACGTGATCCAGCGTTACGACGCCAACTTCGCGCCCAAGGACCCTGCCACCTGGTTTCACTATCTGGGCACCTACCAGGCGCTGCCACAAATCGCGTACAACCCGGCAGTGCAGCAGTCGGTCAACATGTTCAACTTCTTTTCGGCGGGCACATGTGTGGTGCCGGTCAGCATCGACGTCGACAGTGTAGCCGGGTACCACAACCGTTCGGTCGTTCAGGTTGACGACGAGTGGTTCTTTTACAACCGCGTCTGGGACCCCATGGCCAACCCCACGACCGACCTGCTGACCCTGTTCATCTGCCACAACCCGGCGGTGCAGGGCTGGCTTGCCGGCCTGGTTGTAAACGACAACAAGACACCGGCGCCCTGGCCCGGCTTCCGGCGCTATTACGGCACCGGTGTGGGCGACCACCCGGCGGGCAACCCTGTGACGCCGTGTTTCGGCAGCTCGATCCGCAGCGGCGAAATGGATGTGGTTACCACGATCAACAACAAGAACAGCGAAAAGCAGCTGCATCGCATAAGGCGCTTCCGCAACATCGGCCCCGGCCCCGACAACGTGCCTGGCACCTTTGACGACATCTGCATTGCCGCGCTGTACGACCACTGCCAGAACACTTACCAGCCCAACAACACGTACAATGCCAACAACGGCAACTTGAACGCATACACCTCCGGCAACCTGTGCAAGTTCCCGACCGGCGAGTTGCCCGTGGAAATGCCCGTCACCTGGACATTTGCGGCATCCGACCCGCGCGCTGCCGAGGCCACCAATTCCAGTGCCAACTTCGACTCGTTCGAGCTGCGCATGTACACCAAGGGAAACTTCACGCTGATCGGCCACATGACCGACAGCTTTCCGGGCGAGGGCGGTGAGATCCAGGTCAACCAGGTGGCAGCCTTGCCGCGCCCGGGCGTGGTCAAGATCGACGACGAACTGATTTGCTACCGCATGACGGAAACCCGCCAGTCACAGGTCATCCTGCCCAACGGCACGACACAGGTTGTCGTCACTCATTGGCTGACCGACATCACCCGCGGAATCATGGGCACACAGCGCACGGCCCATTCTGGTGGCACACCCATGATGAACATGGCCAGCCTGCGCGTAGGGCAGTGCGTACAGGCAGGCTCGCCTGTCACAAACGTGCTGACGGCTGTGCTGGGCGAAGAGTCCATGCGCCCCTACGGCTTTGTGCGCATTGTGGAAGGCCCAAGGTATGAAGTGGCGGGCTTCCAGAAACAGGTTGAGACTTCCGCGCAGGACCCGCAGGACCCGAACCGGCAGATCCGCACTTCGCGCATGACAACGGGGCTGTATTGGGATACCACCCAGCCGCAGGCACTGTTCCGCGGCATGTACGGCACACAGGTCATGTCCTATTCCACCCGCGCGCTGTTCTTTGACCAGCCGGTGCGGTTTCCGGATTACTTCCCGGGCTATCACCTGCGCGGCCAGGCGGCCTACGCGCCGTTTCACTACGGCGCGCAAGACGGCATCCCCGGTGCCACAAGCCCTGAAATCTCGCACATCCAGGGTTCTTTGACGGCGCGCAACAGTGTGTTTTCGCAGTTCAAGTGGCGCGTGGCCTGGCTGCCCCATGCCGACCAGGCCAGGCACATGCCCGGCCTTGGCGCGCGTCTGGTGATGAGGTTCTGCGGGCGCGGCGCGGTCGGCAGCCGGGTGCCGGACTGGGGCGAAGTACCCACCAACCGGCCTGGCGGGCTGTACAGTTTTGAGTTTGAGTTCGGCGCGATTAACACCACGCCGGTGGGCGGGCTGGCCGTTTCGGCGTTTGAACAGGTGGAAGACCTTGGCAATGTTCGCGCCGACCGCATCGAGTGGCGCGTGTACTTCTACTATAAGGAACGGGCATTCGCCGATGACCTGTACAAGGCCAGCCTTCAGTTCCAGGGTGCGTCGGCTGTGATTACGCAGTTCACGGACGTGGTCCGCCATGAGGAGCGCCGATAGCATCCCCGCGTTGCTACGCCCATGAACACGCCTGACTGCCAACATGCAATGCCGCGAATTCCGGGCACGCGCAGAGCGCGGGGGTTCACGCTGATTGAGCTGATGGTGGCCATTGGCATCCTGATGGTGCTGGGTGTCATGATCATTGGCTTCCTGCGTGGCGCCCTGACCATGAACCGTACCGGCACCGCGCGCGGTAAGGCCTACGAGGCCGCGCAGACCACCCTGCGCATGCTGCAGGATGATCTCGAACAGGTGATCGCCAAGCCGCCGCATGCCCACGGGCCGCAGGGCGACCTTTCTTTCTCCATCCAGCAGGACCCATGGGGCCGGCAGATGCTCTGCTTCATGCGTGCCTGGGGCGAAGAACAAAGCAGCCTGGCGGGCTACGACAGCGGCCGCGCCGCGCCGGGCCAGCGCATCGGCAGCGGAGGCCCCGGCCGCACCTGGAGCAGCGACTTCCAGGGGCGCAACGTGGAAGACACCATGCGTGCCTCGCGCGGCAACCTCGAGGTGGTGTGGATGATGGAACCGGTGGGCGCCAGCCTGCGCCTGTACCGCGCCGAACGCTCGCCGCCGCAGGCCAACGGCGGTTTGATTGACTCGATGCTGAATTGGGCTGCTCGCTATCGCCCGAACAACCCGCGCCTGGCAGTGGGGTATGACGACCCGGTGCCTGGTGCGTTTCTGCGCGAATACGGGCTGGGCACCCCGGCCCGCGCTGCAAGCCCGGCCAACCCGGCCATCTGGTCGCAGTTCGACCTGGTGGCTGAAAACGTGGTGTGCCTTGGCATTGAGTGCTGGGACGACTGGCAGGGCCGCACTACCACATGGCTGTCGGGCCGCGACGGGCCGGTCACGTCGTGGGCGCTGGGCCAGAGACTGAACGCCGGCCAGTACCCGTTGCCCAGTGCCATCCGCATTACCCTGATTGTGGCCGCAGACGACCCCATCCGCGCCGAAAGCCCGCTGGTCGGCGAAGCCAACCGCGGCGATACCAGCCTGTTTCTGGACGGCACCGACAACTTTCCAGATGTCACCAGCCCGCTTGCATTTGTGCGCGTCAACGGCGAGATGATGGGCTTTGCCGGCAAGTCGTCCACCACCATCGGCAGCCTTGCGCGGGGGGCGCTGGGTACCCGCGAAGTCGATCACCCCAAGGGCTCCGTGGCTGTGGCAGGCATCGGTTTTCAGCGCATCATCCAGTTCCCGGTGTCGCGATGACGATGCGCCGGGCCCGTCGCGGCTTCACGCTGCTGGAAATCCTGATGGCGTTCACCGTGCTGATGCTCGGCGTGGTGGGTGTGTATGCGGTGTTTTCAGTGGGGCTGGTCAGCCATAAACGGGCGGTGGACAACACCAACGCTTCCAACCTGGCCGGCAGTGTGTTTGACGACATCGCTGCCAACTATGATGTCTGGTACTACGACCGCAACAAGAACGGCATTCCCGATCGCGCCGAGGACCGCAACAACAACGGGGTCGAGGACTGGTTCGAGATCCAGTCCAATGGCCGCCCGCGCGACCCGATACCCTTTGTGCCCGGGTATACATACCGGGTGCGGTACGAGCGCAGCCCGCACATAGACCAGGAACTGTTTGTCACTGTGCAGGTCTTCTGGCGCCAGCAGGGAGACGCCAAGGCTGCCACATTCCAGCGCAGCATCTTTCTGAAGCGACTTCCGATCATTGAGCCGCCGTAGAAGGCGGTTGCTGATTGCGCGCCAAAGCAATGCGGCCCGGGGGGAGTTCCCCGGGCCGCTTGGTTGTGTGCTTGCCACATCTGCTACTTGCTGCCCTTGGCCGCGGCGCGCGACAGGCCGAAGATGGGCAGATAGATGCCCAGGATCACCACCAGCACCACCACGCCCAGTGAAACGATCAATGCCGGTTCAATCATGCTGGTGATGGCCTGCACGGTGGAAGACACTTCGTCTTCATAGTACTCGGTCACGTCACCCAGCATGTCCGGCAGTGAACCCGAGTCTTCACCGACTTTCACCATCTTGGTCATCAGGCCAGGGAACATGCCGCTTTCCGTAAGCGCCTGGTACAGGCTGTAACCCTGGATCAGTTTCTGGCGGGCGTCCAGCACCGCCTGTTCCAGGATCAGGTTGCCCAGCGTCTTGGCTGTGATTTCCAGCGACTGGTCCAGCGTAATGCCGTTCTTGACCAGGGTAGACAGCGTCATGGTGAAGCGCGACACGCCTGACTTGATGGCCAGCGGGCCGAACAGGGGCATCTTCAGCACAATGCGGTCCCAGCTTTCCGCGCCCGCGGGTGTTCGGCGCCAGAAGATGAATGCCGCAATCGCGCCGACCACGACCGGCACCGTGATCCACCAGAAGTCGACAATCGCGTTTGAAATGAAGATCAGCACTTTCGTCAGGAACGGCAGGTCGGCTCCGAACTGCTTGAACAGTTCCGCAAACTGCGGCACCAGGAAGGTGAAGATGCCACCCACGATCAGCAGAAAGAACCCGGCCACAAACTTCGGATAGGCCGTGGCGGCCTTGATCTGGCTTTGCAGCTTGTAGCGGCGCTTGAAGAACACGCCCAGCTGTTCCAGGATTGTGTCCAGTGAACCTGAAACTTCGCCGGCTTCCACCATGCTGCACATCAGGAAGTTGAACACGTGCGGGTGCTTCTTCAGGGCATCCGAGAACTTCGCGCCTGCTTCGACATCCTGCATCACCGAAAGCAGCGCAACCTTGAACACCGGGTTGTCCATTTCGGCCGCGATGGTTTCCAGCGAATCCAGCAGCGACAGACCGGCGCGCAACATCGTCGACATCTGGCGGCAGAACGCCGCCATGTCGGAAACCTTGATCTTCTTCTGGAAGATACTGCCCTGCGCCTTGGCGCGGGCCTGCACTTCCGTGGGCGCCGCCGCGCCAGGGCCGCCGGCTGCCGCACCGCCCTCAGACTTCACCCCGATCACTGTCAGGCCGGACTTGCGCAACTCAGCCACCAGGTCGCCTACAGAAGGCGCATCCTTCACCTGGCTGATGGTACGCCCGGACGCGTCACGGGCCGTCACAGTGTAAAGCGGCATAGAGACCCCAAGGGTTGGCAAAGCAATGGATTGCAGGGCACCAGTATACTCCGGGGTTGCGGCCTGAAAACAGCCCCAATCTTGTGTGTTGCAGTCGCTTTTGGCGTTTGGCCGGTGGCACATTGGCGGGGTAGAATGGGGCCATGAACAGCGGCCCCGCGCCCTACCAGAAAAGCGGTGAACAGGCCGTGCGGCCGGTGGCAGGCAGCGGCATTGCCGGCATGTTGACGCCCGAGGCCCTGGAGCATCGCGCCCGCGAGGTGCAGTCGCGGGGGCAGTCTCTTTCGCGTTTTGGTGTCGCGGGCGGCCTGAGCTGTCTGGTCTTGGGTGTCGGGCTGGGCATTCAGTCCGTACGCACCTTTGACGGGACAACGGAAGGAATGGTTGCCTCCAACTTTCTTGCCACAGGGGCGGTCGCGGCCATGGGCTGCGCCTATGTGGGGTACATGGCCCTGATGGGCGGGCGGCGCCTTGCCGAGACAGCCGATGCCCTGCGCGCGCGAGCGCAGCACGGGCGAAGCCTTCAGGAGCACGGCCGATGACCCCATACCGCGAAAGCGGCGACAACGCACGGCTGCTGTTGATTGCCCGCCAGTGCAGCCCGGCCAAGGCCCGGCGCGAACATGACCTCGACACACTTCGCCGCTACAAGCTGGCCATACATTGCCTGTGCATGGGGTGCGTGATCCTGACTCCGGCGGCAGGTGCTGTCACCCGAAGCCCGGAGGCTGCCCTGGCGGTTGCCGTTGCCTTTGTGGTGCTGATCATCCCGCTGGAAGTTCTGGGCCTGCGCCTGCGCCGCAGAATCCGCCAGGGCAGGGGCCGATAGGTGGCGCTGAAAAGCAAGCGGGTACGCGGCATGGCAGGCACCGCCCACGGACTGCCTGGATGCCCGGGCCCTGGTGCCACCGCGGGTTGGCGGTCCATGCGATGGCCGGCGGTGATCCGCATTTCGGCTGTCATCCGCAAGCGCCCCTTTTTCGGAAACTGGCGGGCGTTACCATGCATGGCACACATCATGGCGACCCGGATGCAAGACCAGACATTCCTCGAAAACCTTTCGTACGCGGCCCAGCCGGCCATCCTGGTGAGTGCCACACTGCCCAGTGATGTTCCCTTTGGCGATGACCCGCTGGACGAACTGGCCGCGCTGGCCGATACGGCCGGATTGGCGGTTGTGGGGCGGGTGTACCAGAAGCTTCAGCAGATCAGCCCCCGCACCTACATCGGCAGCGGCAAGGTCACCGAAATCGCGCGCCTGGTGGCCGAAACCGGCGCCAAGGTTGTTGTGTTTGACAACGAACTGCGCGCCAACCAGCAGCAGGCCGTAGAAGAAGAAGTCAAAGCCAGTGTGGTCGACCGGACCGAGATCATCCTTGGCATCTTTCAGCAGCACGCGCGCACCCGCCAGGCCCGCGTACAGGTGGAACTTGCCCAACTGGAGTACCAGTTGCCGCGCCTGAAGAACCTGTGGAGCCACCTGGAACGCCAGCGCGGCGCACTGGGCAAGGTGGGCGGCGCGGGCGAACGCCAGATTGAGACCGACCGCCGGCTGCTGCGCAAGCGCATCCACCGCATGCAGGAAGAACTTGAGGTCATCCAGAAGCGCCGCCACATTGAAGTGAGCCGGCGCAGCGAGCTGTTCCAGGTCGCGATTGTCGGCTACACCAATGCCGGCAAGTCCACGCTGATGAATGCACTGACCCAGGAGGGCGTACTGGCCGAGGACAAGCTGTTTGCCACGCTGGATACCCGCACCTGCGTGTGGAAGCTGCCCGACCACAAGGTGCTGCTCAGTGACACCGTTGGATTCATCCGCAACCTGCCGCACCGCCTGGTGGCCAGCTTTCACGCCACGCTGGAAGAAGTGCTGCAGGCCGACCTGCTGCTGCATGTGGTTGATTCCAGCCACAGCGCCGCCGCGGAAATGATTGAGGCCGTGAACACCGTGCTGAAGGAACTGGGCGCCGATGACCGCCGGGTGCTGATGGTGTTCAACAAGGTGGACCTGGTGCGCGACCAGCCCACCCTGAGCCACCTGCACAACCTGTTCCCTGAACACGTCGACGTCTCTGCCGTCACTGGCGTTGGACTGCGCCAGTTGGAACAGCGGGTGCAGGAAGTAGTCGAGGAACGCGAGACCCGCCTTGACTGGACCTTCAGCGCAGGCAACGGCCGGCTGATCGCATACCTCAAGCAGCACGGCAAGATTCTCTCGATGGATTTCGACGAGGCCGACAACGTACACGTCCAGGCCCTGATTGAGCCGCGCTTCTTCGGCCAGGCCCTGGCCATGCGCGACAGCGGCTGAGCCTACTTCACCGTGATTGTGTTGATGCGCGTGTCCGCGGCGGCCTGTGCGCCATTGCCAATGTACGGGTCCATCGCGCTGAGCCCCTTCAGGCGCTTGCCCAGCCAGGCTGTGACGTAGCGCCGGCACACGGAGTGCTGCACCGCCAGCGTGATGGCCGCCGTGCTGTCGCCGATCAGTTGCGTGGCGTTGTCTTTGTACTGGCTGTGGTTACCGCCGATGATCTGCAGCAGCATCGACGGCGAGCCCGCCAGCGCAAAGATCTCCTGCTGGTTCACCAGCGGCGCTACACCGTCGTTGCCCGCAGCGACAGCCAGCAGGGGTATGCTGCTGAAGTTGCCGAAGTTCAGCATCGGTGTGCCGCTGACCTGCGAATCACGGCTGGGCGACCCGAACAAGAAACAGGCCTTGATGCGGGCGTTCGTGCCCAGTGCTGCAACTTCGTCGCTGGAGGCAATCACGCTGGCGCAACCGCCGCGCGAGTGCCCGCCCACGGCCACGCGGGTCATGTCCAGCAGGCCCTGCAACGGGTGGCCGCTGGTGCCGTTCAGTTGTGCCAGGTGGTTGATCGCGGCGCGGGCGTCGTCGGCGTCGCGCTGGCAGTTCTGTTGCGCGGTGCCAAACAGGTCGTTGTTGCCGGATTGGTCGGGGCACAGCACCACATAGCCGTGGCTTGCCAGCCAGCCCGCGATGAACGCGTTGGCGGTGTAGTCAATGCCGCCCGGAAACACCGGTGCCTTGAACCCGTGGCTGTACACCACGCTAGGGTAGGGCGCGCCCAGGTTGTCCGGAGAAGTGTTCAGCCCCGCGGCCTGGGCCGGGTAGTACACGCGAAATGCCGGCGTATCGCCATGGGCGCCGGTCATCGTGCCGTTCATGTAGCCCGCAGCAAATGCGCCCGCGACATCCGGGTCCAGCAACCCAAGCACCGTCACGGTGGCCGGGGCCGAACTGGCCGTGCCGCCGGGTGTGGCAACGCTGACACTGTAGGTGCCGGGCAACACGCCGGCCGGGAGTGTGACCTGCAACGATGTTGCCGCCGTGCCTGTTATGGCCAGGGTTGTGCCCGCGGCATCGCCAAGTACCGCGCTGGTGGCACCAGCCAGCCCTGAACCCGTGAGAGTCAGTGGCGTGGCCCTGTCGTTCAGCGCGCGTGCCGGGGCAATGCCGCCGATGGCCGGTGGCGTCGGGCCGCCGCCCGACTGGATCGTAACCGTGGGCGAGGTGCTGCTGCTGCCGGCGGGCGTTGTCACTGTCAGTGTGTACACGCCGGCCGCCTGGGTGCCGGGCACGTCGGCCTCAAGCAGCAGGTCCGACATCAGGCGAAACACAAGCGTGGCGGGTGAAGGGCCAACCAGCTGAACCGAAGTGGCGCCGGTGAACGCCGCGCCATGGACGGTCAGTATCGCCGGGCTGCCTTGTGCCAGGGTGGAAGGCGCAATGGCGGTGATCTGCGGCAAAGGTGCCGCTGTGGACGCTGTGGCAGAGGAAGACCTTTCGGAGTCCGAGGCGCAGGCAGCCACCAGCAGCGAGATACAGCACAGCGCGAGCACTGTTTGGCGCATGTCGTCTCCGGGTCGCAGCTAGTCGCGCCGGGTCTCGAAAGCTAACGGGCGTCAGCTGCTTGCGCACAATGGGTGGTTAACTTTGTCGGCTCGCGTCCGACTGTCAGCGGATTGAAGCCTGCGCCCGGGCCGTCAGAAACTGATACAACTATATGTAGTGGTTAGGTTGTGGCACCACAAGTTTGGGGCGCAGAATTCCGACAATGATGGTGGGCGAATAGTGGAAGGATGTGAATCACGTGGAAAACATCTGTCATACCTTTGCCAGTATGGACTTACGGACATCCCACAATATTTCGTGGTTTTGCTTGACCACCCCTTCACGTGGGATATACTGCCCGCACGGCGCCGGGAAGGTCCCGGCGTCTACACTTCAAACTCTGAAACCTACCAGCGGTTGCGTACTCGAAGGGCCGATGGCCTTGGCCTGCCGGGGCGCTTTCGCGACTTTCATTACTCCGCGCGGGCGGCTGGGGCTGCTCGCGCCCCTTATCAGGAAGGCACAATATGCAGAAGAAAACAGGCGCAGTTGCCACTGGCAACACAGCGCGCAAAACCCGCAAGGGCATCACGGAAAAGCGTGAGCCCAACGGAACCAGGGCCGCAACCATGGCAAGCACGGCAAAAACCTGCCCCAGTGGTGTGACGGTTCCCCGCGTGTTCACCCAGGCGGGCGAAAACGTGCTGGCCAACGTCAAGTACGCGCGCCGCGCCACCAAGATCACCAACCCTGACGGCAGCATCGTCTTCAAAATGGAAGGTGCCGAGATTCCGGCCGAGTGGTCCCAGCTGGCCACCGACATCATGATCAGCAAGTACTTCCGTAAAGCCCAGGTTCCCCAGTATCCCGAGGGCGCCGACCCGCTGAACAGCGAACCCCTGCGCGACGAAGACGGCAAGGTCGTGATGGGCCCCGAACGCAGCGCCCGCCAGGTGGTGAATCGCCTGGCCGGTTGCTGGCGCCACTGGGGCGAAAAGTACGGCTACTTCCGCACCGCCGAGGACGCCCAGGCCTATTACGACGAAATGGCCTACATGCTGATCCACCAGTACGCCGCGCCCAACAGCCCGCAGTGGTTCAACACCGGGCTGGCCTGGGCCTATGGGCTGACCGGCCCCAGCCAGGGCCACTTCTACATTGACCCGGACACCGGCGTTCTCAAGGAAAGTGAAGACGCCTACACCCACCCGCAACCACACGCCTGCTTCATCCAGGCCGTGCGTGACGACCTGGTGGGCGACGGCGGCATCATGGACTTGTGGACCCGCGAGGCCCGCCTCTTTAAATACGGCAGTGGCACGGGCACCAACTTCAGCCAGCTTCGCGGCGACGGCGAGCCGCTTAGCGGCGGTGGCCAATCCAGCGGACTGATGAGCTTCCTGCGCGTGGGCGACCGCGCTGCGGGCGCGATCAAATCCGGCGGCACAACACGACGCGCGGCCAAGATGTGCTGCCTCGACCTTGACCACCCGGACATCGAAAACTTCATCAACTGGAAGGTCACCGAAGAACGTAAAGCCAAGATCCTGATCGACGCCGGCTTTGCCGCCGACTTCAACGGCGAGGCCTACAGCACCGTCAGCGGTCAGAACAGCAACAACAGCGTGCGCGTGCCCAGCGAGTTCGTGGATGCCGTGCGCAACGATGGCGATTGGCACCTGCGCTGGCGCACCGACCGCAGCCACATTTCCAAGACGCTCAAGGCCCGCGACCTGTGGGAACAGGTGGCCGCAGCGGCCTGGGCCTGCGCGGACCCCGGCGTGCAGTACGACACGATCATCAACGACTGGCACACCTGCCCGCAGGACGGCCGCATCAACGCCAGCAACCCGTGCAGCGAGTACATGTTCCTGGACGACACGGCCTGTAACCTGGCCAGTCTGAACCTGATCAAGTTCTTTGACGAAAAGGCCGCCACGTTCAACGTGGATGCGATCAAGCATGCCACGCGGCTGTGGACGATCACGCTGGAGATCAGCGTGCTGATGGCCCAGTTCCCCAGCAAGGAAATCGCCCAGAAGTCGTTTGATTACCGCACGCTCGGGCTGGGTTACGCCAACCTGGGAACCTGCCTGATGCTTTCGGGTATCCCGTACGACAGCAAGCGCGCATTGGCGGTCTGCGGTGCCGTGTCGGCGCTGATGACCGGCGAAAGCTATGCCGCGTCGGCCGAGATGGCCGCGGGCCATGGCCCCTTTGCGGGTTACAAGCGCAACAGCAAGGACATGCTGCGCGTGATGCGCAACCATCGTCGTGCCGCCTACAACGCGCCCGCCAGCGAGTACGAAAGCCTGAAGGTCTCACCGATGGGCATCGAGCCCGAGCATTGCCCGGATTACCTGCTGGATGCCGCTCGCGAGTGCTGGGACCGCGCCGTGGAACAGGGCAAGAAGTACGGCTATCGCAACGCCCAGACCACGGTGATCGCGCCCACGGGCACGATCGGCCTGCTGATGGATTGCGACACCACCGGGATTGAGCCCGATTTCGCGCTGGTGAAGTTCAAGAAGCTCGCCGGCGGCGGGTACTTCAAGATTGTCAACCAGTCCGTGGAGCCCGCGCTGCGCAACCTGGGCTACAACGAGCGCCAGGCCAAGGCGATTGTCGAGTACATTGTGGGCACCCTGACGCTCAAGGGCGCGCCCTACATCAACACCGACACGCTGAAGCAGAAGGGCTTCAACGACGCCGACATCAGCCGCACCGAAACCGCGCTGCAGGGCAGCATTGAGCTGGCCTTTGCCCTGACACCCTGGACGCTGGGCGAAGAAAGCATGAAGCGCCTTGGCTTTGACAAGGAAGCCTACAGCGCAAAGGACTTCCACCTGCTGCACGCGCTGGGATTCACCGACGAACAGATTGCCACGGCCAACGACCACATCTGCGGTCGTCAGACGATTGAGGGCGCCCCGCACCTGAAGCCGGAGCATCTTGCGGTGTTTGATTGCGCCAACCGCTGCGGCAAGCACGGCACGCGCTTCATTCATCACATGGGCCACGTGCGCATGATGGCCGCGGCCCAGCCCTTCATTTCGGGCGCGATCAGCAAGACCATCAACATGCCCAATGAAGTCAGCGTGGAAGACATCAAGGATTCCTACCTGCAGGCCCACGACCTGGGGCTGAAGGCCGTGGCGATTTACCGCGACGGCAGCAAGCACAGCCAGGTGCTGAGCACCACCAAGAAAGACAAGAAATCAGAGCCCGCTGCGTCAGCGGCAGGTGCGGCAACGGCCACGGTCACCGAAGTAGCCGCGCCACCGGCCAACACCACGCCGATCGCACTGCCGCTGCCGGCCAAGGGCCTGCACCGTCGCCCGTTGCCCAAGCGCCGCAACGGCATCACCTACGAGCTCAAGATCGGCGGCCAGAAGCTGTACGTGCGCACCGGCGAGTACGACGACGGCCAGCTGGGCGAAATCTTCCTGGATATGTCCAAGGAAGGCGCCACCCTGCGCAGCATCCTGAACTGCTTTGCGATTGCTGTTTCCAAGGGCCTGCAGTACGGCGTGCCGCTGGAAGAATTCGTCAACACCTTCATCTTCTCGCGCTTTGAGCCCCAGGGCATCGTGGAGGGCCACGAAAACATCAAGATGGCCACCAGCGTGATTGACCTGGTGTTCCGCACACTGGGCTATGACTACTGCGGCCGCACCGAGTTCCTGCACGTGCAGCCCACGGCGGTGGAAGGCCCGGCGCTGCTCAGCCAGCAGGGTGACAACGTGGACCTTGGCCACGCCGGCGAACAGACCCGCGTTGTGGAAGCCACGGCCGTGGGCAACGCGGCAAAGCTGGGCACCACGGAAGAAAAGCCGGCCCTGCCGGCCCGGCCCAGGGGTCGCAAGACCGGCAATGTGCTGAGCGCGCACTTGGAAACCATGATGGGCGACGCCCCGCTGTGTGACGTGTGCGGCCACATCACGGTGCGCAACGGCGCCTGCTACAAGTGCCTCAACTGCGGCAACAGCATGGGCTGCAGCTAAGTAGGATGCGTTGATGAATCGACCGGGAGGGGGACGTCATGTCCCCCTCCTTTGTAGACTGACGAAATCATGCCGACGGTATCTGACAAGCGTATCCGGGAAGCAGTCCGCCGATTCTGGCGTACTCGCTCCGCACAGTCGCGCAAGCAGAAATCGGCTGGCAGTAGCGATCAAGGCAAGCGCAGCGCTGTGACCGGCGGTGCCCAGATGGATGGGTTCGTCGATTTGTTTGTTGACGTACTCATTGAGTCCAAGGTCCCAACGTCCGCCATCTACCGAACGGACTGCCTTGAGTTGCCTGGCTTCTTCCGACCAACCAAGGAATGGGATCTGCTAGTCGTCCTTGGGGGCCGCCTGGTGCTGGGCTTGGAAGCGAAGTCGCAAGTAGGCCCATCGTTCGGCAACAACTTCAACAATCGCACTGAAGAGGCCATGGGTAGCGCATTAGACTTGTGGACAGCCTACCGAAAGAACGCATTTGGGGCTTCTCAGCCCTGGCTGGGCTACATGATGCTGCTTGAGGCGTGTGATGCTTCCAATCGTCCTGTGAAGGTGCGGGAGCCCCACTTTGAGGTGTTTCCAGAGTTCAAAAAAGCATCCTATGCCGTTCGGTACGAGGAATTCTGCAAGCGGTTGCTGCTTGAACGCCATTATTCAGCGGCAGCCCTTCTGCTGTCGCGTGAGGGCAACGATGGCGAGTATAGTGAACCCAACGCGGAGTTGACGCTGAATGCGTTCGCAAAGTCGATGGCTGCACATGTGTCCCAGTTCGTCCAGTGAGGTTGCAATGTTGGCTAGCAGGCAAGAAGTAGATGTTGCTACAACCCACAAGCTCTTCATCGGCGATGCTCGACACTTTCCGTACATTGCGGACGAGTCCGTTCACCTTGTTGTCACGTCACCGCCGTACTGGACACTAAAGCGCTACAACGATTCCCCCGCGCAGCTTGGACACGTGAAGGACTACGAGCAGTTCCTCGCCGACCTCAACCGCGTTTGGAACGAAGTGTACCGCGTGCTTGTGCCGGGCGGCCGCATGGTTTGCGTTGTAGGTGACGTTTGCCTTTCACGGAAACTGCATGGGCGACATGTTGTTGTGCCGCTGCACGCGGACATTTGCGTCCAATGCCGGAAGATTGGCTTTGACAACCTGAACCCCATCATCTGGCACAAGATTTCGAACGCCACATACGAAGTTTCCAACGGGTCAAAGTTCCTTGGCAAGCCATACGAGCCGAACGCAATCATCAAGAACGACATCGAGTTCATCCTGATGCAGCGCAAACCAGGTGGTTACCGCAAGCCCACCACAGCACAGCGTGACAGCAGCAGGATGAGCAAAGAGGAATTCGATACATGGTTTCAGCAGATCTGGACGATCACCGGGGCATCTACCAAGAACCATCCTGCGCCGTATCCGCTGGAGCTGGCGGATAGGCTCGTGCGCATGTTCTCGTTCACGGAGGACATAGTACTGGACCCGTTCTCGGGCACAGGCACAACGATGCTCGCCGCGATGAAGGCTGGCCGGAATAGTCTGGGCATTGAAGTTGACCCGGGTTACGCCAACTCTGCCATGACTCGGCTTCATCGCGACGGCAGCACGCTCTTTTCGAAAGTAGAGTTGGACTTAGTGGTGCCAGGTGCACCTAGGTTGTAGCTGACGCCGCTGTGTGACGTGTGCGGCCACATCACCGTCCGCAATGGTGCCTGCTACAAGTGCCTCAACTGCGGCAACTCCATGGGCTGCAGCTAGCGGAAGGTGGGTTTCCAGCCGGCACAACGGCCGGGGCTCAGCCCCGGCCGTTTCTTTTTCGCGCCGCCTGCTCTTGCTCGTACAATAGTCACCCCCGGGATGTCCCCTGAATCAGGAGAGTCCATGTTGAAGGCCTCACTTGTGGCGGCCTGTGCGGTGGCCGCAGTCGCGCTGCCCGCGCAGACCTTTGACCCGCCGAAAATGCTCAAGGCCGGGGAATCGCCTGTCGGCCATCATTGGGCCAAGCGCGATCGCCTGTACCCGTCGCCGGCGCTGTACGACGTGGACGGTGACGGCGTGAAAGACCTGGTGGTGGGCGACCTGTTTGGCAACCTTACCTGGTGTAAAGGCGGCAAGGACGGCTGGGGCGCCGACCAGGCCCTCAACGGCGCCGACGGCAAGCCGCTGAAGTTCAACAACTGGTGATGCATCGGCATGCAGCCACAGTTTGTGGACTTCAATGCCGACGGACACACCGACATCGTCACCGCCACCTTTGACGGCAGCCCCTGGGTCAGCTACGGCAGCGCCAAGGGTTTTCTGGCACCCAGGACCATTCTCGACAAAGACGGCAAGCGCATGTGGCTTTGCCAGTTCTACGACTGGGACAAGGGCGAGTGGGCCCAGTCTGACCGCACCGGCGGCAAGGGTGTCGGCGCACACTGCATTTCGACGGTGGCCTTTGACTGGGACGCCGACGGAGACTTTGACCTGATTCTGGGCGACTACGGCAAGGGCCTGTACCTGGTTCGCAACGAAGGCACCAATGCAGAGCCCAAGTTCACCGGCAATCCTGAACCGGTCATGGTTGGCGACAAAGCACTTGATGCCGGCGACAAAATCACCGCGCCGCGCTTTGTGGATTGGGACGGCGACGGCCTTGCCGACATCGTGCTGGGTACCTTCGGCGATTCCTGGGGCGGCGGCAAGGGCGGCGGCGTGGTCTGGTTTCGCAACGTTGGCAAGAAGGGCGAACCCAGGTTTGAAGACGCCCGCACATTGATTGAGGCCAGCGCCAAGCAGGGTAACTCCGCATCGCGCCCGGACGCCGGGCTGTACGTCGACGTGGCAGACATCAATGGCGACGGCAAGCTTGACCTCGTGGTGGGCGGCTACTCATTGTGGAAGGACGCCGAGGCCAAGCCCAACGCCGCGGCCAACCGCAAGCCCTATGTATGGGTCTACTTGCAGAAGGCCGAGGCAGCCAAGCCGGTAGAAGTGCCTGACAGCCAGACCAAGTAGCGAAAAATCGCCCAACAGGCCCCCCGCAAGGGTCTGAAGAAGGTATAGTTAAGGAAAGGCCCAAACCGCTGCGGTTGTGCCAGCCCCATGCCCGGGGTCCAAGACCACGCAGCACCGCACAGAAGGCCGGGGATCTTCCCCGGCCTTTTTGCGTCTGGGCCTGCCTGGGTTTTGAGGGTGAACGTGGCCGGCAAGACGATTAACCCGGATTGTCCGTATCTCGTGGTGGGCACCGGCCGTCATTGGGCCAGGGGCATTGGTTGCCCTTCTGCACCCGTTGCAGTGCTGAAATTTTGTGCATCGAAAATCGAATCAGGTTCGTAACAAGGTAGAGGACAACTCATGGCAGAAAACCCACCACCACCCGTCGCCGGCACCTTCGTCTGGAACGAGCTGATGTCGCGCGACATTGAGGCCGCCAAGAAGTTCTATGCGGCTGTTCTGGGCTGGGAGTACCACGGCATGGATATGGGCCCCATGGGCACTTACTGGATCATCCAGGCCGGCGCCCACCAGGGTGCGGGCGGCATGATGGCCATGCCCAAGGATGTGCCGGCCCACGTGCCAGGCCACTGGATGCCCTACGTAGCCGTGCAGGACGTAAACGCGGCATTTGCCAAGGCCGGTGCTGCGGCGTTGTACCCGCCGATGGATGTGCCCGATGTCGGCCGCATGTTCGCTGTGGCGGATCCCAGCGGCGCGTCGCTGTCACTGATGACCAACGCCATGGGCGTGCGCAAGGGCAAGCCCGCGCCAGAGAAACCCGAGCACGGCCGCTTCATGTGGAACGAGCTGGTCAGCAGCGACACCGAAAAGGCCGGCAAGTTCCTGTGCGACCTGGTTGGCTGGCAGGCTGCCCGGATCCCGCACGAGGCGGGCTTTGAGTACACATTGTTTCAGGTCGAAGGCGAAAACGTGGCGGGCATGATGCCGCTGGGCAAGCCGCACTGGGGTGACGTGCCGTCACACTGGATGAGCTACATTGCCGTGAAGGACATTGCGCAGGTGCACAAGGCTGTTGGCAACGCCGGCGGCAAAGTGATGGTTCCGCCCACGCCTGCCATGGGCTACGGGACATTTATCGTCGCGGCTGACCCCAGCGGCGCGGTAGCCAGTTTCATGCAACCGGCGGGCTAGCGCTGGCTGGCCGGTTTGCAAAGCGCTCGTGACCGGAACCCCACGTCTGGTTACGGGCGCTTCTCTATTTGCGCGTGCAAGGAATAGTGCAGGCCCAGCGCTTGTTGGCCTTGCAGAGGATTCATGCGCCGAGCCATCGACAATCTGTTTTGGTTGCTTCCTGTGGCAGTCCTGGTGGGTGTACTGCTCTACACCATGTGGTGGCGCGAACGCCCGCAGCTTGAAGGTCGCATCACCGGCGACTTCGCCGCGGCCGAGTCCCTTGCCGCCGAGATCGAAGCGCCGCTGTTTCTTGCCGTCGACGCCCCGCCCCACTGATGGACCTGCCCTTCGCTGGTGCAGCGACTGGAGGGCGTAGCCGAAGTCAAACAGGCCGTTACGCTGGGAAAGGCCGTTGTGGCCTGCGCTTACGCCAGCCATGTGCCCGAGTCAATCCGGGCCCAGATTCCGCCAGGCGTACGCGGCCAGTACGTGCTGCGCATCCAGGCCGGCAAAGTTGTTGCCGCGCAACAGGGCCTGGCCGAAGAAGTGATCCTTGATCTGTTGCCCGCCGTGCGCTGACGCCGAGCGCGATTGCGTGATTGGTTGCACGTGAACGTGGTGCTATGGTAACTGGCTCAAAACCAGGAGACTCCATGGCCAAGAAAACCAAGAAGCCCGCCAGGAAGGCGGGCAAGAAGCCAGCGAAGAAGCCCGCAAAAAAGCCCGCGAAAAAGGCCGCAAAGAAGGCCGCGCAGAAGGCTGCAAAGAAAGACACTCCTCCGCCCAAGCCCAAACACGGCGAGTTCCTGTGGAATGAACTGATGACGCGCGACGACGTTCGCGCCATGGAGTTCTTCAAGAAGCTGCTGGGCTGGAGCCACAACGACTGGCCGCTGGCGCCGGAAACCGGCGGTGGCGTGTATCGCTTGATGATGCGCGGCGAGAAGAGTGTGGCTGGCATCATGAAGATGACCGAGCCGCAGTTTCCCGCCGAGATTCCGCCGCACTGGATGAGCTATATCGCGGTGGACAACGTGGACAAGCGTTATGAACTCGCGCTATCGCTGGGGGCTGAGATGTGCCACCCGCCGTCGGACATCCCGGGCGTGGGACGCTTCTGCCTGGTGAAAGATCCCACCGGCGCGCTGATTGCCTTGATGACGCCCGAGGGCGGCACTGCTTGAAGTATGAAGCATCTTGGCCGGGCGCGGGGAGCATTTCCCGCGCCCGGTTTCATTGCCGCTAACTAGCATGCAGTTGTCGACGCCCTGACAACGGAGAATCCATGCGAACCGCGACCCTTGGTTTGCTGTGCGGCGTTCTGTGCAGTGCCCTAGCGGCGGCGGAATGGTTTGTCGCGCCAGGCGGCAATGACACCACCGGCACCGGCGCCATCGGCGCGCCCTTTGCCACACTTTCGCGCGCCCACCAGGCCGCGAGCCCCGGCGACACCATCACATTCCGCGCCGGTACGTACACGGGCGGGTTTTACATCACCAAGAGCAACCTGACGTTTCAGGGCTACACCGGCGAAACGGCAATCATTGCCCTGCCTAACAACGTGGCCGGCCAGGACAACGCGTTTTACATTGGCACGGCGGGCAACTGCACGGTGCGCAGGCTGACGCTGCAGGGCGGCTACTTCTACGCCATCAAGATTGATACCGGACCCTGCCTGGTTGAGGACTGCTTCATCCACGGCAGCGGCCGCGACTGCGTGAAGATCCCCGGTGCCGACAACGTCACGATCCGGCGTTGCGAAATCTACAACAGCGGCCAGCGCGACCCCAGCAACGCCGAGGGCATTGATAACGTGGCCGGCGACAACATGCTGGTGCAGGACTGCTACATCCACGACATCGCCACCAACGGCGTGTACCCCAAGGGCGGCAGCATCGGCAGCATCATTGAACGCTGCCTGATCCGGCGCTGCGGCAGCAAGGGCATCTCCATGGCCCAAAGCAGCGGGCTGGCGTTTTACGACACCACGGCCAACCCCGAATACTACTCGTGCCGCGATTGCATCGCGCGCAACAACATCATCGAAGAGTGCGAAGGCAGCGGCATTGACCTGGAAAGCGCGCTGCGCGCAAAGGTCTACAACAACACCATGATCAATGTGGCCAAAAGCAGCAACGGCGGCATCCGCATCGCGAGTGCCGACAAGGGCGCGCCCGCGGGCATCGTGACCTGCCGCGACTGCGAAATCCGCAACAACATCATCGTGCTGGGCAGCGCCAGCGCCCGGCCCATGGTGTTCATGGGCAACAACAGCCACCAGGGCACGCTGACCATGAGCAACAACCGCTACTATAAGCAGGGCGGCGGCAGCTTTGTGTTCTGGTGGGAGCCCACCAGCTACACGCTGAATCTGGCAGGCTGGAAGACGACCAGCGGCACTGACAGCAACAGCACCGAGGGCGACCCGATGGTGGGGGCAAGCTGGCACCTCAATGGTGGCAGCCCGTGCCTTGACGCGGGCATGACCATCGCGGGCTTCAGTGACGATTACGACGGCAACACGCGAACAGGCACCTGGGACATCGGCGCAGACGAAACCGGCGGCACGGCACTGACCACGCCGCCGCCAGCAGGCACACCCGGCACCGGCGGGGGCGTGGCAGGCGCCGGCACTCCGGCTTCTCCGACGGGCCTTGTCGCGGTGCTCAATGGCAGCGCCGCCGACTTGAGCTGGGCCGACAACAGCAATAACGAAACCGGCTTTCGCATTGAACGCCGGGTGGGCGCGGGCGCCTTTGCAACGTTGACGACGACGGCGGCCGACGTGACCACATTCAGCGACACCACGCTTGCCCCGGGTAACAACTACACCTACCGCGTGATTGCCTTCAATGCATCCGGCGACAGCTCGCCCAGCAACCAGGCGGGGGTAACCGTCCCGGCGGGTGGAGGAGGCGGCGGCGGTGGAGGCAGCAGCAGCGGAGGCGGTGGCTGCACGGCGGGCGCCGGGGCGGCGTGGCCGTTGGTACTGACATTGATGCTGATGGCGCGGCGGCGCAAAGACGCAAGCGCCGGTTGCGGCAGGGCTGGACGCGGCTAGACTTTTCTCGTTCGACGCCAATCGAATCGCAGGGGGCATTCATGCTTCGCCTGATTCTGGTCGCGCTTGCCGCGTGCGCGCCGCTGACGTGCGCGGACATTTACGTGGCCACAACTGGCAATGACACCACCGGCACAGGTTCTCTTGCTGCGCCCTACGCCACGCCACGCAAGGGCGTGCAGATGGCCAACGCCGGCGACAGCGTAATAGTGCGCGGCGGAAGCTACGCCGGCAGTTACGTCGAAATCCAGGTCGACAACCTTACGCTGAAGTCCTACCCGGGCGAATGGGCGCACATCAGCATGCCCACCAGCGGCACGACCAGCGTCACGGTGTGGGTCTACAACACCGGTGTGAGGCTCGAACGGCTGGAGATCAGCGGCGGCAGCCCCTACAGCATTCACATCGTTCCCAACTGCAATGGCTGCGAGATCACCGACTGCAAGATCCACGGCGCGGACTGGATCGGCATCAAGGTCAGCCAGCCTGACAACGTCAAGCTGCGCCGCTGCGAGATCTACAACACCGGCAGTGTTACGGCCGGCGGCATGGGCATTGATTGCGTCAACGGCGACAACATCCTGATCCAGGACTGCCACTTCCATGACTGCAACGGCACCGGCATTTACCTCAAGGGCGGCCTGAAGAACGCGGTTGTCGAGCGCAACCTGGTGCGCAACGTGCAGGGCGACGGGATTCTGCTGGGCGAAAGCACCGGCGTGGCCTTCATGGACACCGTGGGCAACCCCGACCTGCACGAGGCCATAGACGGGGTGGTGCGCAACAACATCATTGTCAACGCCAGCGCCAGCGGGCTTGTCACCTACGGCAGCCTGCGTTGCAAGTTCTACAACAACACCATCTACAACTGCGCCACGGGCACCGGCGGGGCCGGGCTGCGGCTGATCAAGGGCGCCCACGCGGGCTACCCCGATACACCCATCAAAGAGGCCGAGTTCCGTAACAACATCGTCGTTGTAGGCCAGGCCTCACGGCCCTTTGTGCAGGTGACGGATTCGTCGCACAACGGCACGGTCAGCTTCAACAATAATCGTTACTTCAACCTGGGCACGGCCAACGGCGTGTTCTGGGACGAACTGGTGGCGGCCACGGCGGCCTACAATTTGAGTCTGGCGCAATGGCAGACGCGCACGGGCTTTGACGCGAACTCGACCACCGGCGACCCGGCACTGAACGCGACCACGCTGCACCTGAACGCGGGCAGCCCATGCATCGGTTCTGCGGCGACTTTGGCCGGCTTCAGTGACGACTACGACGGCAATACCCGCACCGCGCCCTGGGACATCGGCGCAGACCAGACCGGCGGCACCGCATTGACGACACCGCCCGGCACAGGCGTAGTCGGCACCGGCGGTGGCGGGGCCACGGGTACGCCAAGTGCGCCAAGCACGCTGAACGGCACCGGCGGCGTGAACCTGACCTGGCAGGACAACAGCAACAATGAAACCGGCTTTCGCATCGAGAGGCGCGTGGTGGGGGGCACGTACGCCGCAGTGACGACCACGGCAGCCAATGCCACCAGCTACGCCGACACGCCCGGCCCCGGCAACTGGAACTACCGGGTGTTTGCCGTCAACGCCACGGGGGACAGCCTGCCCAGTAACGAGATCACCGTGAACGTGCCGGTGATTGACCCCAGCCCGCCCAAGAAATCCGGCGGGGGCGGCGGCTGCTTCGTTGCGCCGGGGTCCGCGGCACCCTGGCTGTTGCTGGCGCTGCTCGCGGTTAGGCCTTGCCGGCGCTTTGCAGCAGCTTCATCTTTTCCTTGATGATTTCTTTCACCGCCGTGCGGGCCGGGCCGAGGATGTTGCGCGGGTCGAACTCCTCGGGCTTGTCGTGCAGAGTTTTACGCACCACCGCGGCCCACTTCAGGCGCAGGTCGGTGTCGATGTTCACCTTGTTGATGCCGTTTTTGATGGCCTTGCCGTAGCTTTCGGCGTCCAGGCCCTTGGTGTCCTTCATCTTGCCGCCGTACTGGTTGATGATGGCCACGCTTTCGGGGTCCACGGAACTCGCCCCGTGCAGCACCAGTGGAATGCCCAGGCTTTTCTTGATCGTGGCAATGCGGTCGAAGTCAATCTTCACCGCGCCCTTGAACTTGTAGGCCCCGTGGCTGGTGCCCACGGCCACGGCCAGTGAATCGCAGCCGGATTCCTTGACGAACTGAATGGCTTCTTTGGGGTCGGTCAGGCAGGCGTGGGATTCGTCAACATTGATGTCGTCTTCAATGCCGCCCAGGCGGCCCAGTTCGGCCTCCACGGTGATGCCGCCGTGGCTGTGGGCGTACTCGACGGCCTCGCGGGTCAGCTTGATGTTTTCTTCCAGGCTGTGGTGGCTGCCGTCGATCATCACGCTGGTGAAGCCGGCGTCCACGCACATCTTGATGTGGTCCATGCTGGTGCCGTGGTCGAGGTGCAGGGCCACGGGCGCGCTGCATTTCTCGGCCATGGTGCGAGTCAGGTTGACCAGGTTGCGGATGCCGCCGTACTTGATCGCGCCGGTGCTGCAGGCCACGATCACGGGCGACTTCATTTCCTCGGCGGCTTCTATCGCGCTTTGCAGAAACTCCAGATTGCTGAAGTTGAATTGGCCAATGGCGTAGTACTCGCGGTTGGCTTTCTCGTACATCTTGCCGAGGATTTCGAGCGGCATGGGTGAACCCCTTATGGGACGGATGAGACGTATAGGACGCATAGGTCCTATAGGTCCGATTACGCAGGTTTCAACACCTTCTCGCGGTACCAGGCCAGTTCGGCAATGCTGTCCTTGATGTCGGCCAGTGCCGTGTGGTCTTTGCCGGGCTTCTCAAACTTGGGCAATGCCGGGTACCAGGCCTGGGCCAGCACCTTGAGCGTGCTGACATCCACCTGCCGGTAGAAAAGAAAGCTCTCCAGCGTTGGCATGTAGCGGTACAGAAAGCGGCGGTCCTGGTGGATGCTGTTGCCCGCCAGTACGCCCTTGCCTTGCTGGCAGTGTTGCTTGACGAGGTTCAGAACCTGCTGTTCGGCCTGCTGGACGCTTGTGGTGGCCTTGGCCACGCGGGTCAACAGCCCGTTTGTGGTGTGCATGTCACGCACGAAGTCGCCCATAGCCGCCAGCGCGGCCTGCGGCGCGGCGATCACAGCTTCGGTTTCGGCGATTGGTTTCAGGTCAGGCCCGGTGATGATGCAGGCGATTTCAAGGATTACATCGACGTCGGGGTTCAGCCCGGTCATCTCAAGGTCAATCCAGACGAGTCGAAGTTCGTTCATGGCCTGTTTACGGTTGACGGTCGACGGTCAACGGTCCAAGGCAAAACCGTCAACTGTCGACCGTCAACTCTTGACCTTACCCACTACCCCTTTGGCCCGGCTTGTTTGACTGCTTCGCTGGCCTGGTCCTCGAACTGCTTGAAGTTGTCCTTGAACAGTTTGGCCAGGTGGGTGGCCTTGGCGTCGTATGCGGCCTTGTCGGTCCAGGTGTTGCGCGGGTCGAGCACTTCGGCGGGTACGTCAGGCGCCTTGGTCGGGAAGTACAGGTTCATCAACGGGCGATGGGCGTACTCCACGTTCTCAAGGCGGCCTTCCAGCGCGGCGTTCAGCAGGGCGCGGGTGTGCTTGATGCTCATGCGCTGGCCCACGCCGTAGGGCCCGCCGCTCCAGCCGGTGTTGAGCAGCCAGCAGGTGGCATTGTGTTTCTTCAGTTTGTCGGCCAGCAGTTTGGCGTACACCGCCGGATGGCGCGGCATAAACGGCGCGCCAAAGCAGGTGCTGAAGGTGGCGGTGGGTTCCTTCACGCCACGTTCTGTGCCCGCAACCTTGGCCGTGTAGCCGCTGATGAAGTGGTACTGGGCCTGTTCGGGAGAAAGCTTGCTGATCGGGGGCAGCACGCCAAAGGCGTCGCAGGTCAGCATGACCACGGTTTTGGGGTGACCGCCGCGACCGCTGGGCTCGAAGTTGGGAATGAAATCAATCGGGTAGCTGGCCCGGGTGTTTTCCGCCAGCGCGGCGCTGTTCAGGTTCACCACGCGGGTGACCGGGTCATAGACCACGTTTTCAAGCACCGTACCGAAGCGCTGGGTGGTGGCGTAGATTTCGGGCTCGGCATCCGGGCTCAGGTTGATCACCTTGGCGTAGCAGCCCCCCTCAAAGTTGAACACGCCGGTGTCGGACCAGCCGTGTTCGTCGTCGCCGATCAGGCGACGCTTGGGGTCGGCGCTCAGGGTCGTTTTGCCGGTGCCGCTCAGGCCGAAAAACAGCGCTGTGTCGCCGTTCGGCCCAATGTTGCTGCTGCAGTGCATCGGCAGCACGCCGCGCGTGGGCAGCAGGTAGTTCAGTACGCTGAACACGGTCTTCTTGATCTCGCCGGCGTACTTGGTGCCGCCGATCAGCGCGATCTTCTTGCCCAGGTTCAGCAGGATAAAGGCTTCGCTGTGGGTGCCGTCGCGCTCGGGCTGGGCTTCAAAGTTCGGGGCATGAATGATGGTAAAGGCCGGGGCGAAGTTCTTGAGCGTGTCTTCGTCTTCAATGCGCACGAACATGTTGCGTGCAAACAGGTTGTGCCAGGCCTGTTCGCCGATTACGCGCACGGGCAGGCGGAACTCGGGGTCGGTGCCGCCAAAGCAATCCAGCACGAACAGGTCGTTGCGCTTGCCCAGGTGCTCCAGCACACGGGCGTGCAGGGCGTCGAACTTCTCGGGCGAGATGCCCTTGTTGACTTTGCCCCACCACACGTTGGGCTTGGATTCGGCGTCTTCGACAATGAACTTGTCATTGGGCGACCGGCCGGTGTACTTGCCGGTACTGACCACCAGCGGGCCGTGGCTGGCCAGCTGGGCTTCGCCGCGCTTGAGCGCTTCTTCGTACAGTTGCGGCGCGGTGAGGTTGTAGAGAATCTTGCCGGAGAACTTCAGGCCGTGACGGGCCAGATCAATTGCCATGACTTCTCGCACGTAACCACGCCAAGCATTGGGGCAACGGCCACCGAGCCCGCGTGACTGCGCGGCAAGATACAAACGGGCGCGACAATTTCCATGTTTGAGTTGCCGGGAGCCGCCAGACAGGCTTGTATCAAGGCTTGTGCGGCCACCGTGAAAATCGTCCTGCTACTAGGCATTGGCATATTTCTTGGCCGCCTCCACCAGCGAAAACCTTGCTTCTGCCAGTTCACGGGCCTTGCGGGCCATTTCAGCCAGGGCTGTAGGATCGGCCTTGAGTTTGGCGATGGCATCGGCCACGGGCTTGGGGTTGTTGAAGTCGTTTACGACTACGCCGCAGCCGCTTTGCGCCACAAGCCGCCCCAGCTCGCTGGTTTGCGGGCACAGTGCCAGCACGGGCCGGCCGCTGGCGAGAATCCCCGCCAGTTTGCTGGGCATGGCCAGTTTGTCGGCCCCGGGCTCGAGCGCGATGGCGGCTACGTCACAGGCGGACAGGCTGTCGGCCAGTTCGCCCAGTGGCTGATAGTCGTGAAAGTGCACGTTGCTTGCACCTTGCGCGGCGGCTTTGGCCGCTTCCAGCCGCGCGCCGCGCCCGATGAAGGCCAGTTCGCAGTCGGGCAGTTCGCGCATGGCGCCTACAAGCCCATCCAGCGGGTGCAACAGCCCAAGATTGCCCGAGTACTGCACCGTGAAGGCCTCGGCATAGCCGTGGGCCTGTGCGAACTTGCTGGCGGCCTTTGGCTGGGGCGAGATTGCGGCCAGGTCGGCCCAGTTTTCAATCACGCGCACATCGGCCTTGGGTTGCAGCTTGCGGGCGTTCTCGGCCATGCCTTCTGTGATGGCGACTACGCGGCCACGGGCCAGGTTGCGGCGCTGGATGAAACGCAGCAGGTCCGTGACCAGCCCCGGCTTCATGCGGCCCAGAGCGATGCCGAGTTCGGGGTGCAGGTCGTGCAGCACATAGATGTACTTGCGGCCGATCCAGGACAGCCACCAACCGACCAAGCCTAGCGTGGGCGGGCTGCTGGGGATCAACAACGTGCCGCCGGTGAACAGTGCGCGCCAGAAGCCGGTGTACGTCAGCCACCAGGCTGCAAAGGCCCGCCCGACCAGCGACTTGCCCGCCGCAGGCGCCCAGAAACGCCGAATCTCGACGCCGTCGCGCACTTCGTGGGCGGGGGCGTCTTCGGCCAGGCCCTGATAGCGCGGCCGCCAGGTCAGCACTCGCACTTCCACGCCTGATCGCGCCAGCTCACGCGCCAGCAGCCAGAACAACTGGCCGTCGGCCGCCACGTCAGGCGGAAAATGGGGCAGCAGCATGGTGAGTTGTGCTATCATGGCCGCCACACGCGAGTGCGCAAAATGCTGGTTCTAGAATGGACATCCTGACCTGACAGACACTTTTGCGCTTTGACGCGATGGCGGCTATTGTCCCGGCATGGCGCGAACCGCATTCATCACCGGCATTACCGGCCAGGACGGCAGCTATCTGGCCGAGCTGCTGCTAAGCAAGGGCTACCTGGTCTACGGCCTTATCCGGCGCAGCAGCACCTTCAACACCGACCGCATTGACCACCTGTACCAGGACCCGCACGTCAAGGATTACCGGCTGCGGCTGGTGTACGGCGACATGCAGGACGGTTCGTGCCTGACGCGCCTGCTGCACGAGACCAAGCCCGACGAAATCTATAACCTGGCCGCGCAAAGCCACGTCAAGGTCAGCTTTGACACCGCCGAGCACACCGGCGACGTGGGCGCACTGGGCGTCACGCGCATCCTGGAAGCCATGCGCACGGCCTGCCCCAAGGCGCGGTTTTACCAGGCCAGCAGCAGCGAAATGTTCGGCAGCGCGCCTGCGCCCCAAAGCGAAGCCACGGTGTTCCAGCCGCGCAGTCCTTACGCAATTGCCAAGTTGTACAGCCACCACATGGCTGCCAACTATCGCGAGGCCTACGGCATGTTTGCCTGCAGCGGAATCCTGTTCAACCATGAGAGCCCGCGCCGGGGCGGCACATTCGTGACACGCAAGATCAGCTACGCCGTGGCCAGCATCAAGGCAGGCAAGCAGGACAAGCTGTTTCTGGGCAACATGGACGCCAAGCGCGACTGGGGTTTTGCCCCCGAGTATGTGGAAGGCATGTGGCGCATGCTGCAGGCTGACAAGCCCGGTGACTATGTACTGGCAACCGGCGAAACCCACACCGTGCGCGAGTTCATTGAGCACGCCTTTGGCTGCGTGGGTCTGGACTGGAAGAAGCACGTTGAATACGACCCGCGGTATCTGCGCCCGACGGAAGTGGACGTATTGCAGGGCGACGCCAGCAAAGCCAAGCGCGAACTGGGTTGGCAGTGCAACGTGAAGTTTGCCGACCTGGTGAAGATCATGGTTGAAGCCGACGTTCGCGGCCTCAAGGACGGCCTGCGCGAGTTCGAAGTGCGTGAAAGGCACTTCAAGTAGGGGTTGGGGCAACAGGCATGATCGATCTGGTTCAAGAACGCATTCTTGTCACTGGCGGCGCTGGCTTTGTCGGGCGTCAGCTCTGCGACATGCTGCGCGACCGCGGCTGCAAGAACCTGTTCACGCCGCGCAGTGCCGACTACGACCTTGTGGACCGCGCCGCCGTGGCCCGCATGCTGGCGGCATTCAACCCCAGCATCATCATTCACCTTGCGGCCAAAGTAGGCGGCATTGGCGCCAACCGCGAGAACCCCGGCCTTTACTTCCATGACAACCTGGTCATGGGCGTAAACCTGATCGAGGAATCGCGCAAAACCGGCCTGAAGAAGTTCGTACAGGTAGGCACCGTGTGCGCATACCCCAAGTTCACGCCGGTGCCGTTTCGCGAAGACGACCTGTGGAATGGCTTTCCGGAAGAAACCAACGCGCCCTACGGCGTGGCCAAGAAGGCGCTGCTGGTGATGCTGCAGGCCTATCGTGCCCAGTACGGCTACAACGGCATTTACCTGCTGCCGGTGAACCTGTACGGCCCGTGGGACAACTTTGACCTCAAGACCAGCCACGTGATCCCGGCCATGATCCGCAAGTTCATAGAGGCCGGACAGGAGCCGCAAGCGCAAGCGCGCGGTGCCGTTGTCGAGTTATGGGGCGACGGCAGCCCTACGCGCGAGTTTCTGTACGTGCGCGATTGCGCCCAGGGCATTATCGCGGCGACCGAACAGTATGAGGGCGCGGCGCCGGTGAACCTGGGCAGCGGCCAGGAAGTCAGCATGAAGGATCTGGCCAGCAAGATTCGCGAGCTGACGGGCGCCAAGGCCGACTACACCTTCAACCCGAACTACCCCAACGGGCAGCCCCGTCGGTGCCTGGATACGTCAAGGGCAGAGGAAGCGTTCGGCTGGCGCGCCAGCACTACGCTGGACGACGGCTTGAAACAGACGATCGCGTGGTACCAGGCTCAGCGGGCCGAACAGGGCAGGCGTTAGTCCCAGGTGGGTGTGTCAGAAACCCGTCAAGTTTCCACATGTCAACTAACCGCCGACAGGCTTTGACAAGCGGTTTCCATGGGATACACTTCTACCAGTGCAGCGCGGTGTTGCAGCACCGGGCTAAGGGACGCGGCTCTGCAAGCTCGTCCCGGGGGTAGCTCCCCCGCGCGGGATTAAAACACCCGCGTACCGGCTCAGCGGTTCCTTCGGCAACGAAGAATCGCTTGCAGGGCGAAAGCTCTGCCGCTGTGCGAAGCAATGCCGGGGATCCTAACCCCGGCTGAGAGGCCCCCGAACGGCGGGGGCTTCGTGCTTTTTTCGGCGGGTGGCCGATTCTCAGGCAAAGTCGCGCAGGCGGATCGGCTGGCGCTTTGCGCCCCAGTCGCCGGGCTTTGGTTCATAGTGGCCGGAGCAGGGCGTGCCGCACTGGTTGCATTTGCCCTCAGGCGTCAGGTTCCAGTCACTCAGCACGTACCAGTCGCGCCCGATCAACTTCTGGCCGCAGCCGTGGCACCAGGTGCTGCCGCCCTGCGAGTCATGCACATTGCCGGTGTAGACATAGCGCAGTCCGTGGCCCATGGCGATCTCGCGCGCGCGCACAAGCGTGGCCAATGGCGTGTCAGGCAGGTCGGTCATCTTGAAGTCGGGGTGAAAGGCCGTGAAGTGAAGCGGCACATCAGGGCCGATCTCGCGGGCGTACCACTCACTCAAGCGATTCAGTTCGTGGTCGCTGTCATTCTTGCCGGGAATCAAGAGGGTCGTGACCTCGAACCAGACCGGCGTCTCGTGCCTGAGGTACTTCAGCGTGTCCAGCACCGGCTGCAGGTGGCCGATGCACACGCGCTGGTAGAAGTCCTCCGTGAAACCTTTCAGATCGACGTTGGCCGCGTCCATATGGCGGTAAAACTCGCGGCGCGGGGCATCGTTGACATAGCCCGCAGTCACGGCCACGGACTTGATGCCCTGGTCGCGGCAGGCCCTGGCGACGTCAATCGCGTACTCGTGGAAAATCACGGGGTCGTTGTAGGTGAACGCAACACTGCGGCACTTGGTGCGCCTGGCGGCCAGCGCGATGATCTCGGGCGTGGCCTGGTCCATCAGGGTGTCGAGTTCGCGCGACTTGCTGATGTCCCAATTCTGGCAGAAGCGACAGCCCAGGTTGCAGCCCGCCGTGCCGAAGCTGAGAATCGGCGTGCCGGGCAGAAAGTGGTTCAGCGGTTTTTTCTCAATCGGGTCAATGCAGAAGCCGCTGGACCGGCCATAGCTGGTCATGACGATCGCGCCCTGCTGGTTGGCGCGCACGAAACAGAACCCGCGCTGGCCGTCTGCCAGTTTGCACAGGCGCGGGCAAAGGTCGCACTGGACGCGGCCGTCGGGCAGGGGCGACCAGTACTTGGTCGCGACAGTCGAGGCCGGGTCGAAGGCTTCGAGCATGGGTGGTCCAGTCGGCGGTCAGCAGCTTGCAGCTCGCAGCTAACTGCTAGGGCAAAGCCACTGCACTCCTTATGTCCTTGCTGCCCGCTGCCGGCTGCAGGCTGCCGGCAGCTGACTTCAAGTCAGTTCTGGAACACCGGCAGATACCCGCGCGGGATGCTAAGGACCAGGCAGGCCATGGCAGTGGCAAAGGCGTTCTTGTTGGCGTCCCAGCCACCGATCTCGTCCGTCCAGGCGCCGTTGGGGTGCTGCAGCTTCAAGAAGTTTTCGCGGTTGCGCGTGTTCCACTCATTCCAGGTGCGCGGGCTGACGTACTGGTACTGGTGCATGGCCTGGGCCGCGTAGTAGTGACCGTACCAGAATCCGTAGTTGCAGATGCTGCTTCCGGGCGACAGGCCTCGCGCGGACTGGTCGGGCCGCTCGCCATGCAGGAACTGAATGCTGCGGTTCAGGTCCAGCGACTGGCGCACCATCCCGTTGGTGCCGGGCGTCTCGTAGGTGTGGCTGTCGTACTCGCCCATGCTTTGCAGGGCGACGACTCCGGCGGCGGTCAGGGCAAACGTGCTGCGGCCGTCCCAGTCAATCTGGTACTGGAACGAACCGGGGTTGACGCGCCGGCTGTAGCTCTTGCGCACGTAGTCTTTGGCGGCCTCGATGGAAGACTCGGGCACGATCACACCCACGTTGGCCGCGGCGCGCAGGGCCTGCAGCTGGCAGACGCAGATCGACATGTCGCTGTCCTGCTGGTTGGGCACATAGCGCCAGGCGCCCTGCTGGTTCTGGCTTTTCACAATGAACTGGATAGCGCTGCGCAGCTTGCCCAGGATTACCGGGTCGTGGGTCATGCCATAGACCTCGGCCAGGCACATGCTGCAGAAGGCGTGCTCGTACATGCGTGTGCCGTTGGCTGAAATCCACCCCGTTTCCGGGTCCACGTTGCTGATGATGAAATTGATGCCCGCCGCCACGTGGCGTTTGAACTCGCCGCGGTCGGGCGTGTTGCCTGCTGCCATGAACGCCATGCAGACAATCGCTGTCACGCCAAGGTGGGGCCGGCCGTATCCGTCGCGGTTGACCTGAAAACGCTGGCCCAGCTTGTTGCCGACGTCGTTGCTCCAGGATCCATCATTGTTCTGGATACCCGCCAGAAACTTCAGGCCCTTGTACACGGCGTTGCGAACCTGCAGGTCTTCCGGCGTGGGTTTGGGGTCGCGGGTGCTTTCGGTGTCTACGCCCGGGCGCACGGACGGGAACTCGGCGCTGTCCTGCGCCAGCACAGACATCGCCAGGCAGCCCAACGTTGCAAGGCCAAGCATCAGGCGCGAAGTGACTATCCGCATCATCCATGGCTCCACTGGTTCGCCCGCCGCATTATACGTCTGAATCGGTCTTCAAGTTACCCAAACGCCCGGGGGCCTTTGCGGTTTTCTTGCTGCGGCCCGACCCGTCGCGCTGAGTGTCCCACTAACCATGGCCGGAACGCACTGGTACCCTGTGGGCGATCCCGCGAACATGACTGCCATGGACCTGCTGGCCGACCTCAACCCCGAACAACGCCAGGCCGTCACCGCCATTGACGGGCCGCTGCTGGTGCTGGCCGGGCCGGGCTCGGGCAAAACGCGCGTGATCACGACCCGCATCGCATTCATGATCGCGCAGGGCATCAAGCCCTGGCACATCCTGGCCATGACCTTCACCAACAAGGCCGCGGCCGAAATGAAGCAGCGGGTCGAACACTGGCACCCGGGTGCCGGCGCGCAAGTCAGCACATTTCACAGCTTCGGTGCGTGGCTGCTGCGGCGCGAGGCTGAAGCGCTGGGCTTTACCCGCGACTTCACGATTTATGACAGCGACGACCGGCTGTCGCTGATTCGCCGCACCATGAAGGAAAAAGGCATTGATGCCGCGTTTGTCAGCCCCAATGCCGCCGGCAACCTGATCAGCGACGCCAAGAACCGGGGCATTTCGGCGCGTGACTTTGCCGCCGGGGCATTCGACCCCAAGCTGAAGGCCGTGGCGGACATCTTTGCGGCCTACGAAGAAGCCCTGACCCGGTCCAATGCACTGGATTTTGACGACCTGCTGGTCAAGCCGCTGGAACTGCTTCAGAAGAACAGCGAAGTGCTTGAGAAATACCGCCAGCGCTTCAGCCACGTCATGATCGACGAGTACCAGGACACCAACGCCATTCAATACGGGCTGTCCAGGCTGCTGGCGTCGGGCCACCGCAACCTGTGCGTAACGGGCGACCCTGACCAGAGCATCTATTCGTGGCGCGGGGCGGACATCAAGAACATCCTGAACTTCGAGCGCGACTTTCCTGATGCGCGCACTGTTGTGCTGGGCCGAAACTATCGCAGTACCGCCAACATCGTTAATGCCGCCGATGCGCTGGTGTCGCGCAACCTGTCGCGCAAGCCAAAGCGCCTTACCACCGATAACGAAGAAGGCACCCGCATCACAGTGTTGAAGTGCCAGGACGAAACCCACGAGGCGCGCAGCATTGCCGAATGCATTGAGCGCGCAACACAGGATCACCAGGTCCGGCGTGGCGATTTTGCCGTGTTCTTTCGTACCAACGCCCAAAGCCGCGCGCTGGAACAGGCCATGCGCGAGCGCAACCTGCCCTACCAGCTGATGGGTGCCGTAAGCTTCTACCAGCGCCAGGAAATCAAGGACGTGCTGGCATATCTGCGGCTGATTCTGAACCCGCGCGATGCCGTCAGCTTTGCGCGAGTGCTTGAACGTCCCTCGCGCGGTGTGGGTGACGGCACCCTGGCAAAGATCAACGAGGCCGCGGCCAAGTCCGGCGCTACTCTGCTGGAGGTTGCGCAGGACCCGAAGGCCCACGGAATTGCCCGGGTGCAGGCCCGCGCGCTGGAAGGGCTGCGCAACCTGGCGGCAATGTACCGGCGCATTGCGCAGGGCGACCTGTTCCCGATCGAGAACGTGGTGCGCGCCATCATTGTGGAAAGCGGCTATGAGCAGATGCTGCGCACAGACGTTGACCCGCGCGCGCAGGAACGGCTTGAAAACGTCAACGAACTGCTGTCGGACGCCCGCACCCGCCAGCAGGAGCAGCCGGATATCGACCTGCGCACCTGGCTGGAACAGGTGGCACTGGCCAGCGACACCGACAAACTGGACGTTGCCGGTGACACCGTAAAGCTGATGACCCTGCACAGCGCCAAGGGCCTGGAGTTCGACGGCGTATTCCTTACGGGCATGGAAGAAAACGTGCTGCCGCACGCGCGCAGCGTGCAGGGCGACGGCGACGTTGAAGAAGAACGGCGTCTTTGCTACGTCGGCATCACCCGCGCCCGCAAGCTGCTGACCCTGAGCCTGGCCCGCCACCGCGAGGCCTTCGGTCGCAGCCAGCGCAACAGCCCGTCGCGATTCCTGGCCGAGATTCCCACAGATTTGACCATGGTTGACGACCGTGCTGCGGCGCACGAGTCCATGGCCACGCAGGACTTCGCGGCCTGGTTCACCGGCCGCTCGGCAAAGCCCGTCACGCGCCAGGACGATAACGACGACCCGTTTGATTTTTCCGACGTGCCGCCCGTCGAAGACGGCCCCGCCGACCACCTTGCGGCCCGCCCCGGCCCTGTCGCTCCCAGCGACCCGCGCCAGTTGCAGGCCGGGGACCGCGTCCGGCACGGGGTGTTCGGCACGGGCAAGGTGCTTGAAATCAATGGCACCGGCCGTGTGAAGGTGCACTTTCAGGGCTGGGGCGAAAAAAGCCTGGCGCTGGAGTTCGCCAAGTTGGAGAAGATTTAGAGATGAGGTGGGAGTTCGGAGTTCCGAGTTGGGAGTTCCGAGGCGGGAGGCGGGGTTACAGCTTTGAATGCCTTTGTTGGTGCTTCAAACTCCAGACTCCAGACTCCAGACACCAGACACCAAACTCCAGACACAAGACACCCGACACCTGACACCAGTCCCTTTCCACCTATGCGCATCGGCGTTGACTTCGGCGGCACAAACATCAAGGCCGCCCTGGTCAACGGCGCCGCGGTAGGCGCGCATGTCACGGTGCCTACTAATGCGGCATCCGGGCCCGAGTCCGTGCTGGATGCTATTGCGCAGGCCGTGGGCAGCCTGGGCGCGACAGCCGGCCAGGTTGGCGTTGCCATCCCCGGTGAGGTCAACGACGCCGGTGTGTGCTATCGCCTGCCCAACGTGCCGGGCTTTGCGGCCTACCCTTTGCGCGATGCCCTGCAACGCAGGCTGGGTTGCCCCGTGGCAATCGAGAACGACGCCACGGCTGCGGCGCTGGCTGAACAGAAGTTCGGCTGGGGCACAAAGTACCGCAGCTTCCTACTGGTCACGCTGGGCACTGGCATCGGTGGGGGATTCGTCCTGGATGGCATATTGCGCCGGGGCAGGGGCGGCTTCGCCGGCGAGATCGGGCATGTGCTGGTGGATTCCGGGCCAGGGGCCTGGGTCTGCGGCTGCGGCCTGCGCGGCTGCCTGGAGGCCTACGCCGGCACGGCGGGGCTGTTGCGCATGGATCGGCAGGCAGGGGGCGACGCGGCCGAAGTGCGCGACATCGTGAACGCCGGCGGGCAGCGCGCCCAGCGCCTGTTTGAGTTTCTCGGCCGCGCCCTGGGCGTTGGCCTGGGGCGGCTGAACAATGCGCTGGACCTGGATGCGCTGATCTTCACCGGTGGAGTGGCCGCCAGCCTTGATGGCATCATGCCGCACCTGCGCAGGCACCTGGCCGAGCACAGCTACAGCCCGGCCCTGGCAGACATCGCGCTGCACACAAGCGCGCTGGGGGAACACGCAGGTGTCATCGGCGCGGCCTGGCTGGGCAGTGCGTGACCTTTGGCGGAGACAAGTTAACCTGAGACCATGGCGGGCAGTCGCAACCACTACGAGCGCGCATTCGCAGGCTGGCTGACCGAGACTGGCCTGGCGGCGCTGGCTGTGGACGAGCGCCATCGGCCGGTGATCGACAGCCGCAGGCTGAAGAACTTCGACTTTGTCATCAATGGTTGCCGGCAGGTGTACGCGCTCGACCTCAAGGGCAGGCGGGCCAGCCCCTGGATAACAGCCGACGACCTGTTCTCCATGATGGCCTGGCGCGGGCTTCTGGCCGGGGCCATCGAACCGGCCTTTCTGTTCGGGTTCTTTCTTCCGGCGGCCAAGCCCGCGGGCCGGCTGGCTGATTTGTCGGCCATGGTGTTGGTAAAGCCTTCCGGCACGTACCGCTTCTGCGTACTGGGACTTGACGACACCCAGCGCCTTGCGCGGCCTCGCAGTGCGCGCTGGAACACCTATGGCTTTGAATGGGCGGCGTTTGCCCGGCACGCGCGGGCCGTAGATGCCCTGCTGGTGAACCAGGCCGAACAGGCTGCCACGGCTACACTGGCGGCAGGCCGTTGAGCGCGTCGACCAGTTCGCGCGCCGAGGCGAAACGCTCGTCGCGGTTGCGTTTCACCAGCCGGTCGATCACGGCACAGAAAACATCCGAGAACTCCGGCGCCAGCGGCTTGAGGGGCACCGGGTCCTTCGTCAGGTGCGCCAGCACAACCTGCTGCAGGTTGTCGCCCGGGAACACCGGCTGGCCGGCCAGCAGGTGAAAGAACGTCGCGCCCAGCGAATACAGGTCACTGCGGGTGTCCAGGTCCTTGGCCCCGTTGGCCTGTTCCGGGCTGATGTAATGGGGCGTGCCCAGCAGATAGCCCTCAGCCGTCTGGCCGGTGTCGTCAATCAGGCGCGACAGCCCGAAGTCGCCCAGCTTGGCAATGTCGTCCTGGTTGACGTAGATGTTGCCGGGTTTGACGTCGCGGTGAATCAGTTTGTGCTGTTCCAGGTACGCCAGCGCGTGCGCCGCCTGGGTCATCAGGTTGCGCGCGCGTTTTTCGTCCAGGCGTTCGTCGGGGTTGTCAACGTAACGGTCCAGTGGCGAGCCGTCGACCAACTCCTGCACCATGAAGTGAACGTCCTGGTACTCGCCCATGGTGTAAGTGCGCACAATGTGGGCGTGCACCAGCTTGACGCTGATTTCGTTGCTGCGTTGCAGGCGCTTGAGAAAACCGTCCTTGACCGCAGCAAAGGGGCTGATGACCTTCAGTGCCACAGGCTTGAGGTTGATGGGTTCCAGCGCGCGATAGACCGTGGCCGTGCCGCCCTGGCCCAGCTTGTCAACGATCGTGAACCCCGCGAAATCCTTGCTGACGATCTGGCCGGTTTCCTTGAAGCGGGTGACCGCGCGGTCGTCCTCCTGGCCGGATTCAAGGCCCTGCACGGTGGTTTCATCCAGCTTGCGCGCAGCTGTGCCGACCTTGCGCAACAGGATGCGTACCTTGGTGGCGAGTTCGGGGTGGCGAAACGGTTTGATCAGGTACTCGTCGGCGCCGGCATCTATGCCTTCGATGATGTCTTGCTCTTCGCCCAGCGCCGCCAGCAGGATGATCGGCGTGTGGGCAAGGTCAGTGTCCTCGCGCATTTTTTTGGTCGCCGCCAGCCCGTCCATGCGCGGCATGTGGATGTCCATGATGATCAGCGCGGGACGGAACTTCTTGGCCTTGGCAAGGCCGTCCTGCCCGTCGATTGCGGAATCAACTTCAAAGCCCAGTTTGCGCAGTTGGTCAGTCAGCGAAGCGCGCAGCTGGCTGGAATCATCAACCACAAGGATGCGATCAGGCATGCGGGGATTATCCCCCCGCAGGCAGGGGCGTCAACCGAGCCCCTGAAATGGCTATTCCAAGGCATTGCCCGATGGCCTGACGCGGTTGCCCCAACGGCCCGGCCCGGCCCAACATCCGCCGCGCCCCCCATTGACAGCACAAAGCCAACGGGATACCCCTGTCCCCCGCAGCGCACCCGTAGCTCAATTGGATAGAGCATCTGACTACGGATCAGAAGGTTGCACGTTCGACTCGTGCCGGGTGTACCAGCCTAAAAGCCGCCTCTGGAGCCTATCCAGAGGCGGTTTGCGTTTCTTCAACCCAAGGTGCAGCAGGAGAGTGCCAACAAACCGCGCACGTGCCGTGTCCGGCACTGTCTGTTTGACAGTTGCTTGCTTCGCGTTCAGCCCGCGCAGGCCAGCATGTTGTCCAGCGCGACCTTGGCGAAGTGCTTCTCGCGGGGGTCGGCCTTGACTGGTTCCCAGGTGTCGAGATTCTCCAGGCAATCGCGCAGGTCGCCGGTGCTGATCTTGAACATATTCGGGCACAGGCTGCGCACCAGCGGGATCACCAGCTTGTCGGGGTTCTGCACCGCCAGGCGATGAATCATGTTCACTTCGGTGCCGATGGCGACCTTGTCGCCAGGCTTCATCCTGTTCAGCACATAGTCCTGGATGAACCCGGTGCTGCCCACAAAGTCCGCGCTGGCCACCACCTGTTCCTGGCATTCAGGGTGAACCACTACTTTCAGGCCAGGGTGTTCGGCGCGCGCCTTGGCGAGCATTTCCAGGTCAAAGCGCGTGTGAACGTGGCAATAGCCCTTCCACAGAATCACGCGGGCATTGGCAATCTGCTGGTGCGTCAGGCCGCCAAAGCGCAGCTTGGGGTCCCACAGCACAATCTGGTCGCGCGGGATGCCGTAGGCGTTGGCGGTGTTGCGGCCCAGGTGTTCGTCGGGAAAGAAGAAGATCTTGTGGCCGCGGGCAAAGGACCAATCAAAGACTTTGCGGGCGTTACTGCTGGTACAGACAATGCCGCCGCGTTCACCGCAGAATGACTTCAGGTCAAGATCCGAGTTCATGTACACGACCGGGATCACTGACTTGGTGTCCACAACCTCGCCCAGGTCCAGCCAGCTGGTCGTCACCTGCGGCAGGTTGGCCATATCAGCCATGGGGCAGCCGGCATTGCGGTCGGGGTGGTACACCACCTGGTCGTCGCGGCAAAGTGTGGCGGCGCTGGTCACCATGAAGCGCACGCCGCAGAACACGATGTCGCGGGCCTTGTGGGCGTTGGCTGCGGCCTTGCACAGGGCATAGCTGTCGCCGGTGATATCTCCGCAGGCATGCACGCCAAGGCGCTGGTAGTGGTGGGCCAGAATCAGCAGGCTTTCCCCGCGCTGCTGCTTCAACTGGCGGATGCGGCCGATGTTCTCGGCTTCGTCTTCTTCGATTCGGATCGGGCTCTGCATCACGCCGGCCATAGTCGCCTCAGTTGCGATGTCTGCTTCCATTAGAACAACATGCATCGGGCATGCCTATCCCGGGAAGCCTTGCCTGACACGCAGTTGCGGCTTTCTGCCGGATGCGACAACAGGGCGGGTCTGTGTGTTTCAGGATTACCTTTGACCTTTGGTCACAACTTCGGCTTACTAGTACCACCAAAAAGGTAGTAGCAACTATGTCGCCCGACGAACAAGTCCGCAAGCTGCGCAAACTCGGTCTCTCGCGCTATGAGGCCCTGGCCTATCTTGCGTTGCTGGGCGAGGCCGGGCTGACGGCGGGCCGCGTGTCACTGAAGGCCAGGATTCCGCAGCCGCGGGTGTATGGCGCGCTTGGCACGCTGGTGGATCGCGGTTTCGCTGAAGTAGGGCTTGCCGAGCCGCGAACCTATCGCGCGATTGCACCCACGCTGGCCTTTGCACGCCACAAGCAGAGAAGTGAAAAGGCATTCGCCGCGGCGATGGACGAAGTTGCCGCCGAGATGGCAAGCCTGGAGAAGATCAAGCCGCTGGCCGAAAGTGAAGACCCGGCGGCGTTCGGCATTCGGCTGTTGCGGGGGGCCAGCCAGGCCGAGCGCACGTTCATTGACCTGTACGAATCCGCGCGCCGCGAGATTCTGCTGTTTGTGAAGGCCCCGATCCTGTACGCGCCGGTGCTGGACAACGACCGCGCCATGAGCGCGCGTGGCGTGAAGATCCGCTGGCTGGTGGAAAGCGAGCTGATGGACGACCCGGTGGTCGGGCCGGGCTATCGCGAATTTGCGCGCAGTTGCGGCGAGCTGCGTACACGCGAGCGTCTGCCGGTGAAGCTGGCGGTTGTGGATCGGCGCACGATTGCCGTGCCGCTGTCAGAACGCGACCAGACCCCGACCATGCTGGTGATTCCCAATGCCGTGCTGGCCGAAGGCATGGCGCAGTGGTTTGAGGACGTATGGGCCCGTGCGGCGGTGCCCGTGTCCGTGAAGCCCAGGGCAGGCAGGCAGAAGCTGCCCAGGTGACAACGGCCGTTGAGGAACGGCCCCAGGAGGAGAACCCATGTCAAGATTGATTCTGGCGGCGCTGTCGGCGGCACTGGCGTGCTGCCTGCAGGCCAGTTACACGTCCACAATCATCACCAAGGACCATGCCGGGCTGGACATCAGTGGTTCCGGCAGTGCCACGGACCGCACGTCACAGTTTGTGCCGTTCGCCTCAGGCGGCGGATACTCGGCCTGGGATGAGGGCAAGCTTGACGACGTGCCGATCGGCTTCAGCTTCACATTCTTTGGCGTTGCCCACAGCACCGTGGACATCAGCGCCAACTGCTTCTTGAGCTTTGAGAACATCGACATTGCCACGCACGCGCTTATGCCCAACGTGCCCGGCCTGGCCCAGCGCCCCAACAACTTCATCATGTGCGCGGCCAACGACTATGGGTTTCTGGGCAGTGTACCCGGCACGGCCAAGGTCTACACGCAGACGCTTGGCACCGCCCCCAACCGCGAGTTCCGGGTGCAATGGAAGAACTGGCAGGCGATCACCGAAACCGACCCTGTCAACGTGATCTGCCGCCTGTTTGAAACCACCAACCGCATTGAGGTGCATGCGATTGTCGGCAGCGGCGGCACCCTGGGCAATGGGCGCGTGATTGCGGGTGTTGAAGGGCCGGGCGGCACACAGGCCGTTCCCTGCCCGGAAGGCTGGACTCAGGGCGTCTACCCTGCCAGTGGGTGGCGCTGGGATCCAAAGGCCGGGCCGGAAATCGAGGTCTACCGTGCTGACGGGGTCAACACGACCAACAACCTGCAGCATGATATGGAAGACCGCGCCGAAGGCGTCAGCTTCACCAACGTCTACACCATTGCCAATGCAGGAGACGCCAACCTGAACATCACCGGCAGCGTGACCCTGGTTTCCGGGGCGACCAACTGCACGGGCCAGGTATTGTCACAGCCCGGTTCCACGGTGCTTGCCCCCGGGGAAAAGACCACGTTCACGGTGCAGCTTACGCCGACATCCGCTGGCACCGGTTCGTTTCTGGGGATGTTTCGCATCCCGAGCAACGACAGCAACGAGACCAACTTCAACATTCTGGTGGCCGGCACTGCTGTTGCCTCAAACGTGCCCGACATACACATCCCGCCTGCGCCGGGCATCGTGCTGGCCTATGACGGGCTGGCCGGTGGCCGGTTGTTTCATGACTTCGGGCGGTTGGTGAAGAACCAGGGCTACACGTTCACCTACACGATTCTTAACACCGGCCCCGGCACGTTGAGCCTTACCGGCAGCCCGCGGGTTACCGCCGGAGGGGGCGGGACCGCGAATATCGTCGTGACGCAGCAGCCTCCGGCCACCATTGCCGGGCACGGCAGCGCGACGTTCGCGATCTCTGTGACGCCGCTGGGCGGCAGCGTGTTTGGCAGCATTGGAGTGTTGAACAACGACCCCACGGGGTACGAAGCGGGTTGGGGAATCATCTTCATCGGCTGTGGAGTAGACCCCGTCAGTTGCGAGATCGACATCCAGCGCCCGGCGGGTACCTCGATTGCCAATGGCGGCACCGACACCTTCGGCACTGTGGCGGCGGGCCAGGCCCAGAACCGAACCTACACGATTGCCAACACCGGCGCGGCAGGACTCAGCCTCACCGGCACGCCCTTGGTCGAGTTTGAGAACATCAGCAACTGTTCGCCGGTGCTGGCGGTTTCACCGGCGGCCTATGTTTCCCCGTCGGGTCAGACAACTTTTCAGGTTGCCGTGACGCCCGGAACTGGTGCGTTTTCGTGCCGGATGATCGTGCGCAGCGACGACACAAACGAGAACCCTTACGTGATCAACCTTACCGGCACGGGCACGGCGCCGCCGGAGATCGACATCCAGCGCCCGGCAGGCACCAGCATTGCTGATGGCGGCACCGATACGGTGGCGGGTGCCCTGGCGGGAACGCCCACGGTTCTGACCTACACGATTGTGAACTCGGGCGCGGGAACGCTGTTGCTGACGGGCCCCAACCCGGTTGCTGCGTCAAACGCTGTCAACATCTCGGGCACGGTAGTCGTGACCCAGCCCTCTACCTTGAGCATCGCGCCGTCGGCGTCCACGACGTTTATCGTGACGTTCACGCCGGTGGCCTCGGGCACGGTCAGCTTCGACCTGCTGATTGTCAGCAATGACTCTGACGAGGCCGACTACGACATTTTCGTCACCGGCGCCGCCAGCGAGGCCGACATCGACATTCGCAACCCGGCCAATGTGTCGCTGGCCAGCGGCGGCAACGACAGCTACAGCGGATCAACTTCAGGGATCGCGGACAACCGCGTCTACAGCATTCACAGTGTGGGTGGAGCAACCTTGAACCTGACAGGCGCCTCGCCGGTCAGCGTAGGCGCGACCACCAACATCAGCGGTTCGGTGGGGCTGACCCAGCCGGGCAGCGGCGCGCTTGCGCCGGGGGCCACAACCTCCTTCACGCTTGATTACACGCCGGCCAGCCCGGGGGCGTTCACCATCCAGGTATCGGTGGCCAGTGACGACCCGAACGAAAACCCGTTCACGTACACCATCATGGGCAACGCGGCGGCACCTGCACCCGAGGTTGCCATCTTGCGCGGCGTCACCAGCATAACCGACCAGACGGTCGACTTTGTCGGCGCCTCGTTCAGCGCGGGCGTGGCCGCAACGCTGGTCTACACGATCCAGAACCTGGGTACGGCGCTGTTGAACTTGACGGGCAGCCCCATGGTCCAGATCAGCGGCGCATTCGGCTGCAGCGCGCAGGTGATCTCCCAGCCGGCCTCGTCGGTGATTGCGGCCGGCGGCCTGGACACGTTTGAAGTTCGAGTCGTTCCCGGCGGGGGTGGCTTCAGCTTTCAGGTTTCCGTGGCCAACGATGATGCCGACGAAGGCACCTTTCAGTTCTCTGTAAGTGGTACCGCGACTGCTGCATTCGGCGGCGGTGGCGGGGGCGGCGGTGGGGGCGGCGGCGGCTGTGCTGTAGGGGCCGGTGGAACCGGGCTGATGGCACTTTTGCCGGCAGTCTGGCTTCTGCGTCGTCGTCGCAGATTGCCGGAATGAGGCCGCCGGGGGCCGGGTTATACTTCCCGCATGGAAGTCGTTTTTCACGCCATTGGTGTGATGGTTACGCTGCTGAACGCGTTGACGTTCCTGGCGCTTCGGCGCCGCATTGCAGTGGCGTTTCCGAAACATGCCGGCCGCATCACGCTGGGTGTCGGGCTGGTCTATTGGCCGCTGTTGTTCCCGGGCCTGTTTCTGGCCGTCGGCGGGCCATCGGGCCTGATGTCCATGCGCGACCAGTTGCCCCTGGCGATCGGCATCGCGGGCATGGCGTTTCAGCTGGCGGTGTGGTTCTACGGCGGGTTCCTGCTGATTGTGGGGACCCCGGCGGCTTTTCTGGACACGTGGCGCAGGCTGCGGCGCCTTGCCCACCGCGACCAAACGGGCACAGCGCTCGAGCGCGAGATCATTGATGACTCCCGCCGCCGCGCCCTGACTCGCGCCGCACTGGCAGTGCCTGCAGCCTTTGTGGCCACGGCCGCCGGTGGCGCGCTGGCCTCGCGCCAGGAACCGGTGGTGCGCCGCATCCGCCTGCCTGTGGCCAAAGACATGACCCAGCTGCACGGCCTGACGATCGCCCAGGTCAGTGACGTGCATGTGGGCAGCTACATGGATGCCCAGCGGCTGGACCTGATCCGCGAGGCCATCAACAGCCTGGGCGCCGACTATCACGTGGTTACGGGCGACCTGCTGGACAACCACATTGACCAGATGGAGGAATCCCAGCGCTTTCTGCGCGGCCTGAAACCCCGCGTGGGCAAGTTCATGTGCGCGGGCAATCACGAGTACATCGCCGGGCGCGAAGTCGGTACTCCGGCGATCCTGAAGGGCCTGCGCGAATCCGGCGTGGACCTGATCATTGATGAATCGCGCAGGCTGACCCACGGCGGCGCGCACTTTTACATGCTGGGGATTGATTACCCGGCCCAGGCCACACTGCAGCGCGCGACAGACCGCACCACCGACCAGTCCCTGGATGCAGCGCTGGCAAATGTTCGCGACGACGGCGCGCCGCGCGTGCTGCTCAGCCATCATCCCAAGACGTTCCTGCAGGCGCGCCATCGTGCAATTGACCTGATGCTGGCCGGCCACACGCATGGCGGGCAGATTGTGGTGGGCCGCGTTGGCGATTGGGCGTTGACGCCTGTGCTGCCCTTTGAGCACTACCACAACGGGTTCTACGAGTGGCAGGGGCGCAGGCTGTACGTCAACGCCGGCGCGGGCGGCTGGATGCCAGTGCGAGTGAACTGCCCGCCGGAGATCACGGTGGTCGAGTTCGTGCCGGCCTGACGGGAATCGGCCGGTGCAACCCCGCGTTCCTCTACTGGTTAAGCATGCATAAGGCGGGTATCTTCGCCTGTCTGTCTTTGCGAGGCACACATGACTGTACCCGTCTATCTGGTCGCCGGCTTTCTGGGCTCGGGCAAGACCACGCTGATGCAGCGCCTGCTGAAGCATCTCAACGAACAGGGCCAGAAGCCGCTGGTGCTGATGAACGAGTTCGGCGAAACGAACGTGGACAACGAGCTGCTGGAAGGCGCCAACGCGCAGATGCGCGAGCTGATTGACGGCTGCATCTGCTGCACCAGCAAGACCGAACTCACCAAGACGCTGTACGACATTGTCGTCAGTGACAAGCCCAGCGCGATCCTGCTGGAGACCACCGGCCTTGCAGACCCCGTCGAGATTCTCGACATCTGCACCCTGCCGAACATGCTCGACAAGCTCACCCTGCGCACGATTGTCAGCGTCGTGGACGTCAACCGCTGGGGCAAGGTGCCCCAGGCCGAGGCCCTGATGAAGCGCCAGGCCAAGTACGCCGACCTGCTGCTGCTGAACAAGAGTGACCTGGTGGACGAAGCGCGACTGGCCACCGTGGAGAACGAGGTGCGCGCGCTGAACAAGCGCGCCGGCCTGCACCGCACCGTGCGCACCGAGATTGACCCGAAGCTGGTGATTCATGCCCAGGGCACAGAAGTCGTCAACGACGGCAAGGATCACAGCCATTGCGACCACGACCACGGCCACTGCGAGCATGAGCATCATGGCCACGAACACAAGCACGAGCATCACGCCCACGCCCACGCCCACGCGCACGACCATACCCCCAACAGGCCGGCCCATGCCCACGACCACTATCTCAGCATGACCATGTGGCCCTGCGGCACGGCCGACAAACGCAAGTTCAACGACTTCCTGCAGGAAGGCATCCCCGGCCTGCTGCGCCTGAAGGGCTTTGTGCGCGTTGATGGCGTTGAGCCCCAGGCGATCCTGCAGTGGACGGCCGGCGACTTCGAACTGATTGCCCGCCCGCAGTTCATCCGCGAGAAGAAGGACGTGCTGGTGTTCATCGGCGAAGACCTGGACCGCAACCAGATCAAGCAGAAGCTCGAAGCCACCGGCCTGCACTTCCACGACCACGGCGAGCATCATCATCACCACGATCACGACCACGACCACGCGCACGCCCACGGGCACAAGCACTGATCATGTCCATTGACTGGCTTGAAGCCGAGCATGCCATTGACGACCGCCTTTCGCTGACCGCCCGCCGCGAGAAACTTGAGGCCGCCGTCAAGGCAAACCCCGCCGACGCCACCAGCGCGCTGCAGCTGCTTTCCGTGCTGGACCAACTGGGCGAAGACCCGCAGGCCATTGCGCGCCTGATGGACCCGGCGTTTCAGGCCAATCCGCGCGACGCCGGCCTGATGGCCTGGCTGAGCCTGCTGACCTACAAGATGGGCGAGCTCAAGCTGGCCATGCTTACAGCCAAGGCCGCCCATGACCTCGACAAAGGCGAACTGATCGCCAACCTGGTGCTGGCCAACATCCTGATCCGCGCCGGCAAGTTCAACGACGCCCTGCGCCATGCCAAGGCCGCGCTGGATGTCAGCGACGCCAGCCACCTGCGCAAAGACGTGCAGCGCGTGTACTGCATCACCCTGGCCCGCCAGGGCAAGTACCCCGAGGCCTACGAGTACCAGTTGAAGGTACTGGCCGAGCGCCCCGACGACTCGCAGGCCATTGAAGACGCCGCCGACCTGTTGAATGAAATGGGCCGGGCCGATGACGCCATGGCGCTGCTGAAGGCGGCCATCGAACGCAAGCCCGGCGACACAGACTTGTTGTTCCGCACCGCGGTCGGCTGCTTTGAGGCCGGCCTGAACACAGATGCACTGCGCTGGGCGGATCGCCTTCTGGCTGCCGATGGCCAGCACCTGGAGGGCTGGAACCTGCGCGCGCAGATCAGGCTCAAGCTTGGTGATGCCCAGGGCGCGCTGGCGGACCACGAAATGATCCGCGAGCTCAGCAAGAAGATGCCGCTGGACCATGCCTTCCGCGCCGAGTGCTTTGTCGCCATGAACCGCAAGGACGACGCGGTGGCGGCACTGAAGCTCGGCATAGAAGAGACCAAAGACTGGCCCCAGCGCCGCAAGGAATACGAGGCCATGCTGCAAGGCCTGCAGATCCAGCCACCCAGCGCCCAGCCCAAGGGCGGGCCCAAGCTGTCGCCCAACGACCCCTGCTGGTGCGGCAGCGGCAAGAAGCTCAAGAAGTGCCACGGGGTGTAACGGCCCGGCCATAGTTCGCAGTCGGGAGCCTGGCGCAACGCTCGGCTTGCATTGTCATCGCAACATCCATCTGCCATCACCAAACTGTCATGCCATGTCAAGCACTGGGTGCGGAATAGGGCATAGGGCGTGGCATGGAAAAACAAGAGCCGCAAGCGCAAGCGCGCGGTGCAGTTAGCTGGGCATAGGGCATGGCATGGAAAAACAAGAGCCGCAAGCGCAAGCGCGCGGTGCAGTTAGCAGGGCATAGGGCATGGGGCATGGGGAAACGAAAAACATCGCCGAACCATCGGCGACCCCCAAATCCCAAAACCCAAAACCCAAAACCCAAAACCCAAAACCCAAAACCCAAAACCCAAAATCTACTCCCCATCCCATCACGCCGCGCCCACCTGCTTGCGGCGTTTGTCGCGCACCTCTTTCCACATCTTGTCCAGGTCTGGGGCTGGTGGCGTGGCTGACTCGGGGGCCGGCTGCGGGATCTCGGGCTTGGGGGCCGGGCCTGGGGTTTCGGCGGTGGGCTTCAGGCCGGCCTCGATGCCGGGGCGGTGTTTTGCGTAGTAGGAGTCGTGGTACAGCCGCGCCTTCATGTCGTGCCAGTTTTCGTCCACTTCATAGACGGGGGCGGCGGTGCGTGTGCCCGTCAAGCGGAACAGTTCCTCGCGCGCGTCGCAGAATGCGTCCTCCCACAGCGCGTTGTGGGCGCGGGTCAGGCGATCAAGCTGGTTTTCATAGCGCAGGTGCTCGCGCGCATGGGCGGGTGCCTGGGCGGGGTTGGCCTTGCACTGGGCTTCCTGGGTGGCCCAGATCATCTCGAGCGAGCGCTGCACGGCGGCAATGCGTTTCTCAATGAAGGGGCCGGGGCCGGCAGCAAAGAGCTGCCCGGCGCGGGCGAACAGTGCATCGCGGTCAGGGCCGGGCGGCATCATCTGTGCGGCGCGGCGAACGGTGAGTTTGTCGTGTTTGGCTGGCATGGCGGTATCCTCAAAAGAGCCCGCCAGAAGTGTAACCAGCGTCGCGACACAAAACGGGGCTTCGGGCCGGAACCCGGCGCAACGGCCAGGCAAGCCCTAGGCGCCAAGCGCCATACACGGCACCAGGGCAGACGGTTCAGCCCGAAGCACCGGCGCAACCCACGCCCCCGGCACGCATCGCAAGCGAATCCGGACACAGCCGGGGGTATCCGCCAACAAGCAACCCAGGGTGCCGGGCGCCGACACAATCACTGCCGCGCACATGTCCGCAGCGCGCAGGCAGCGCTGTTTGGCTTGCGTCGGGTACATTGGGCTTTCATAATTCTCACTTCTCCTTCCACTGTCCCCAAGGATCAGACGATGGGCAAACCAACACTGGTCGCGGCAATCGCGGCGGCTGTTGTCGCATTGTCAATTGCATCAACCACAGGAAATGTTGCCAGCAGTGCCTCGCAGCCCGGGGAAGAGTTCGTCGAGAGAGTTCACGGACTTGAAGGACTCTTGTTGCAGCCGCCCGAGTCGTCACTCATTCCCAGGCCAGCTCCACTGGACATTGAATCGATTGCGCGCGACCGAACCGTGATGGAAGTAAGCGAGTGTTGGCCCCTTGGAACCGGCGCACCAGAGCCAGCCGGTCAGAGCACCGACGAGTTCAAGGCGATGATTGAAAGTCTTGATGCCGGCGGCGAGCTGGAGTCCATTCATCTGGAACTCAATCCAATCCTGCGGCTCAGGTGCCGTGCTACGAAGCCCATGCACGACCGCATCAGCTGGGCCATCGAAGCGCTCCGGCAGTACAGCGAGGCGCGCATAGACGTTGAGATTCTTGAGTTGCCTTCGAGGCCGCCGAAAGTGGTGCTTTCCGCGGCGGAAGTACAGGCGCTCAAGGGAAAGTCGATCTGGACTTCTTCTCTGTGGCAAGGACAGGCCGGGATTGCATCTCAGCTTCATGAGTCGCGTGTTCTCTTCGGCATCGAACACAGGCCCGGCGGTGAGTCCCGTACGGCGGGTACGCTTTACTCGGGTGCGCAGTGGCGCGTCACCGCGGCCTCGATGCCCGGCGGCTCTGTTCGCATGCAGGCGGTGTTTGCGCGCGGGAGAGACGTCGAAATCCGGGCTTGCGAACTTCCGGAAGGGTCATTCGAACTTCCCGCGATGACATGGACGTTCATGCCTTCGTGCGGGACGGTTCCCAACGGCGGCGGACTGTTGCTGGACGGTGGAGATCGCTGGTTCGTTGTGCGCGCGCTGGCGGCGAAGTCACTGGAGCACTACGAACGAGTCGGCGGATACGGCATCTGGAATCCGGTCGGGGCAGCGCCGGCACAAGATCAGTTCGCCCGCTGGTTGCTTCCGCCGGCGGACAGCACGCTAGGCGGACAGGAGTATCTCGGCCTTCCGCAGCGGCCGGACTGGGCACATGATCACAGGGTGCAGCAAGGCCAAGGCCTTGGCACCTTCGGCAGGCTTTACGCGGAGGAGGTTGAGCAGCCGATGCGCGCAAGTTTCAGGCTGGCCTCAATCGGCCCCATGTTGCTCAGCGCGGACGTTGCGCATGACCCCCAGGACCCTGACGCCAGAAGAATGACCGAGGAGAAACGGGACTTCCACCTTGAACTCTTGCGGCGCTTTGGCGACCGGCCTTTCGGCACGTCGGGCGTAGTTGCGGTGGTTGTCCCATCGCGATCGAAGATTCCCGAGGGAATCATCAAGGGCCGTCCGCTGGCGCAAGACATCCAGACCCTGCGCGGGTTGCCTGGCGCGCTGGCGCTGGTGGACCGCCGCGTGGCTTCTGAACTTGATCAAACGGTTGATCTTCTGGAAGTGCGACTTCGCAACCACATGGCGTCACACCATGTGTACGGGCACCCGACAAGAGGTCCCCAGTGGGAGCCAGACGTTCGCACGGCGGCAAGCGGCTGGCAGGTAAGGTTGTTTCGCGGCGCAAACCAGCGCATGACGGCCCGGTTCGCCCTGCGTGAAATACTGCCCTTGAGAGTGCTGCCAGGCACCGGAGATTCAAAGGGCCGCGACATGGAAGCCCAGGAAGGCCCGTACACGGAGGGAGTGATTGATGTGCTGGCAACCGAGCCTGGCTGGCACAGCGTCATCCGTCCGTTGGACGACAAACGGCAGCTGGTGCTGCTCGTGGAGGTCATCAAGTGATGAGAATCCTCCAGCTCACTCTGGCCGCCGTCGTACTGTCGGTCACCACGGTCATCGCCCAGGACGCGCCGAAGCCCGGACTTGCGCTGGTTGTCTATGATGTGTCCGCGCTTTCTACGCCCGACCCTGCGCACACGGCGCCCTCTGGGCCGGCCCGGCTGTCGCTGCGACCAGACCAGTATGGGCCTACAGTCGACCTGCCGGGAAGCTCGAGCGGTCCGGAGCAAGGATGGAGCTCCGACGCGCTGATGGAAGCGATCGGGGGCTTGTGCACGGCAGAGTTGTCCGACGTGTCGTGGATTGGACCTCCGGAGAACGGGCGGCTTGGCGTCCGGGCGGCTTCGGAAGATCATCAACTGATCGGAATGTACCTGCGGGCCCTCATCGCGATGCGAGCGGCACGGGTTCACGTCGCAATCTGGAACACTTCGGCAGAGTCCAAGCTGGTTGGTACAGCCACAGGCCGCCTCAATGAAGACCTGATTGTCGGGTTCACGCGCGAGGACCCACAGGTGCTGTACCACTACCGCGCGGCCTACACCGCTGACTTGGCGCGTGTCGGTACATTTGAATCAGGCATGGAGTTCAGCTTGTGTGTCTGTCACCAGGGTCCGTTGCTGCTTGTGCAAGGTGGCCTGATAGAACGAAGGCTTCGCGGTTTTCGCGACGCCAAGGTTCAAAGCGGCATGGTTGTCAACATGGCCGAGTACGAAGAACGGTCCGCGCCGTTCGCCTTCACGGCAGTGTCAGGCAGTCGGGTGGCACTTTCGCTGTTCGGTGTTCCCTATGCTATCGATGTGTCCTGTGACAAATCCAGCGGGTCGCTGGACGCTGTGGTCGGCAACCGCAGGCTGTACATGCAGGACCTGTCGCCCGGCTGGGTGCGCAGCCAGATGGCTCCGTGGGTTTTTGGTTCCGACTTCAGTTCCATGCGTACGCAGTGGCGGCCGCATGAGGCCGTCAACACTGCGTCGAACGCTGAAGCCAAGTTCCGCGAATCCGCCATGGAAAGTCTTGGCCGAAACGCCGGCGTGGACCTGCTGTGGGGCTTCGGGTTCATCTGCGCCTCAGGTCCGGCAGCTGGTGATGACCGGTCTTCTACCACCTGGGCTGGCTTGATTGGCGACGCGCGTGTGCTGGCGGAGCCCCGTCGTGCCGTGTTCCAGGTAGAGATTCGGGGCCGCAGGGACGGCTCCGCCGACGAAGAAACACTGCTTGCCTCCCACCGGTTTTCGGTTTGCGCGGGCCAGATGGCCGACTGGTTCTCCATCGTGCGTACGCAGCACATTGCCGGATACGTCTTCCCAGCGGCCGTGCCGGTAGGAATCAGGGAGCCATGGCAAAGCGCGCCCGCTGCGGGGCTGCAGATACGGGTCCTGTGGGACGGTCGGTCGGTGTTTGTTCGGGCGGCGCGACGCGAAGTCATCGGCCCACTGGAGCGCTTCAATACGCGCATCGAGGGCCGGGACGACATCGTCATTGAGCGCCAGCGCGCACAGACGGGCGAGATTTACACCAGCGCCGTGCTCAACACAGGCCAGAGAACGCAAGCGCGGGCACCGTTTGGCGACAGCAGCATGATTGCCGAGATTCATCGCGTTGATTGAATCGCGACTGCCCATCCTGAACGAGACGCCCGCGTCACCTGACTTCCGCGGGCGGCGGCGCCTGTGCACTTCGCGGTCAATTCCTCGCTGGCGCTTCGGGCTCTTGTTGGGCTTTGACTGCCGACTGCCGACTGCCGACTGCCGACTCGCGACTGCCGACTCCCGCCTGCCCATGTCGCTCGCTTACGCTTCGCGCTCTCGGCCACCCGCCACCCGCCATCCGGCTAGTTGCCGCGCTGGGTTTCGGCGTCGCCTACCCTTTGCAGGGCGAGCATGAACGCTGCCGTGCGCATGGTGGTCTTCTCTTTCTTTGACAGCTCGTACACGTCGTGGAAGCCCTTGCGCATCTTGCGGTCGAGTTCTTTGTTCACCTGTTCTTCGTCCCAATAGAACTGGGTCAGGTTCTGGCTCCACTCGAAGTAACTCACCGTCACGCCGCCGGCGTTGGCAAGAATGTCCGGGATCACGATGACGCCCTTCTCATGCAGGATCTCGTCGGCCTCGGGCATGGTGGGGTGATTGGCGGCTTCCACTATCAGTGGCGCCTTGATGTTGTTGGCGTTGTCCGGCGTGATCACGTCGCCCAGCGCGGCCGGGATCAGGCAGTCCACGCTCAGCACGAACATATCCTGGTTGTTCATCACGTCGCCGCCCGGGAAGCCCGCCACGGTGCGCTTTTCATTGAAGTAAAGCAGCAGCGCCGGCACGTCCAGCCCCTTGGGGTTGTACACGCCGCCCTTGACGTCCGTGATCGCGACAACTTTGCCGCCCTTTTCGTGCCAGAACTTGGCCGTGAAACTGCCCACGTTGCCAAAGCCCTGGATCGCGCAGGTCTTGCCCCTGATCGACTGGCCCTGGGCCGCGTAGTAGGCCTCGGTGGTGGCCAGCACGCCCATGGCCGTTGCCGTGATGCGGCCGCGCGACCCGCCCAGGGTGACGGGCTTGCCGGTGACCACGCCGGGGCTGTAACCGCGGCGCGAGCTGTATTCGTCCATCAGCCATGCCATCACCTGGCCGTCGGTGCCCATGTCGGGCGCGGGCACGTCGCGCTGGGGGCCCAGCACAATGGCAATGCGCGCGGTGAACTTGCGCGTGAGGCGCTCAAGTTCGAGCATGCTCATGTTCATCGGGTCGCAGGCCACGCCGCCCTTGGCACCGCCGAACGGCACGTCAACCAGCGCGGTCTTCCAGGTCATCAAACTGGCCAGCGCGCGCACTTCGTCTTTGTCGACTTCGGGGTGATAGCGGATGCCGCCCTTCCAGGGGCCGCGTGCGCCGTTGTGCTGGATGCGATAGCCGGTGTAGACATGAATCTTGCCGCTGTCCATGCGCACGGGCACCGAAACGGTGACCTCGCGGAACGGGGTCTTCAGGATCTCGCGCAGCCAGTCAGGCATGCTGAGCCTGTCGGCGGCGCGGTCAAACATCGCGTTGACCGCCTCAAAGGCGTTGAAGCGGCGGGAGATGGCCGGGTGACGGCCTGTGGTGCGTGTGGACATCTGGTTGCCCTGATGAGTTGCGCGGCGTAAATGGCGGGTTTCCGCCCTTACGCTTGGTTGCGCTGCCGCAGGGGACTATGCCTTGAAGGCGCGGGCGTTGCAAAGGGCCAGATGGCGGCAATCACGCGCACTGCCGGGAATGGCTACGGCTTGGCGGGCGCGGCGGACTCGGGAGTTTTCTCACGGTGCTTCTGGAAGTCGGCCAGGGTGTACTGGGCCAGGACTTCGCCGATTTTCTGTTCGACCTCGCTGAAAACGTCACGGATCATGCAGTCTTCGGAATAGGTGCAGTCGGCCTCTGTGGCGAAGCACTCAAACACGCGGGTGGGGCCGTCGATCTCGACCAGGATTTCCTGCATCGTCAGTTCAGCGGGGTCGGCGGCCAGCACAAAGCCGCCGCTGGGCCCCTTGAGGCTGCGCACAACGCCCTTTTTGGCCAACTGTTGAAGGATCTTCGACAGGAAGGCCTTGGGGATCATGAGTTTTTCGGCGATTTCGTTGAGTGTGACGGGGCCGCGCGCGCGGCGATCGGCCAGGTACATCAGGGCGCGAAGGCCATAGTCAGTTTTGCGGCTGAAGATCAAGGCATTCTCCGGTGTCCCGCCCGTTCACTACACCCCTGCGGCGGGCGGGTGTCAAGCAAAGGGCGGAAAAGACAGCAGTCGGTAGTCGGCGGTCAGCAGCAACTGCATCATGGCGCGGCACCGTGTTAATGCTGACTACAGCCTACAGACTCCCGACCGGGCCTCACCATGAAAACGTACACCGAGTACCTTTACTTCCATACAAAGCACAAGCGGGAGTACCTGCGCATTACCGACAAGGTTGAAGAAGTGGTTCGAAAATCCGGGGTGCAGGACGGCATGGCGCTGGTTTCGGCCATGCACATTACGGCCGGGGTGTGGGTCAACGACGCCGAAGAAGGGTTGATCGACGACATTGACCACTGGCTGGAAAGCCTGACGCCCTACGGCGCGTACCCGCAGATCCAGTGGCCCAGGCCTGGCGAAACCGGCCCGGTAAACGCCGTGCGCAGCGAATACCTGCACCACCGCACCGGCGAAGACAACGGCGACAGCCACCTCAAGAGCATCCTGGTGCATCACCAGGTGGTGGTGCCGATCACCGACGGCCGTCTCGACCTTGGCACCTGGCAGCAGATATACTACGCCGAGTTCGACGGCCAGCGTCGCAAACGGCTGATCATCAAGGTGATGGGCGCATGAGTTCCGATGGCGGGATGGTGGTGTGGTGGATGGACCAGCCCTGGTGGCTGCGGTGGCTGATTACGCTGGTTCCGCTGGTGGTGGCGGCCATCCTGCTGGTTTCGTCGGATCGGTTCTACCCGTGGTTGTGGGCAATCGGCGGGCTGATGCTGCTGGTGAACCTGTTTCTGTCCTGGGGCGAGATCCTGGACAAGGTGATGGGACGCTCGAAGTAACACGGCCCGGGCTTCAGCCCAGGATTACCCATTCGGCAATGTTGAAATAGATCAGCACCGTCAGAATGTCGGCGGCGGTTGTGATGAATGGTCCGGCGGTCACGGCCGGGTCGATCTTGAGCGCGCGCGTGATCAGCGGAATCGCCGCGCCCAGCGCGTTGCTGGTGATCAGCGCCAGCAGCATGGCCACGCCTACCACCACCGCAACTTCCGTGACGCTGTGGCCGCCCAGTGTCTGGGCGTCGGCCCCGCGCACCAGCACCAGCCCCACGGCCAGCGATGCCATGGTAAGGCTGAGCACCAGGCCGACGACGATCTCTTTGGCGAAGATCTGCATCAGCCGCTTGCGGTCCATGCCGTCGGTAGAAATCGCGCGAATCAGGATGCCCGCGCTTTGCGTGCCCACGTTGCCGCTGGATGCCGTGATCATCGTGATGTACGCCGCCAGCAGCGAAAGGTGGGCAATGATCGGGTTGTAGGCCTGCTGCACCAGCACCGACCCGCTGCTGACCACCACCAGCGCGATCAGCCAGATCACGCGCGCGCGAAACTTCTTGAAGACGCTGGCCGTGAAGTAGTCGTCGTTCTGCGTGGCCACGCCGTGCATCTTCAGGATGTCCTCGGTGGCTTCTTCTTCGGCCACGTCGGACAGGTCGTCAAACGTGACAATGCCGACCAGCCGCTGTTCTGCATCCACCACGGGGATGGCCACTACGTCGTATTCGCGCAGTTTTTTCAGCACTTCTTCGCGGTGGTCGGTGGTCTGGGCGAACACCACGTTCTCGCGCATGAAGCTGCGCACCTGGGCCGCAGGATCAGCCACCACCACGTCGCGCAGGCTGAGCGTTCCGATCAGCCGATGCGAGGCGTCAATCACGTAGATCACGTAGACCGTTTCCACCTGGTCGGCAAAGCGCCGCACCTTGGCCAGCACGTCGGCGGCCGTGGACTCGGCGCTGACGTGCAGGAACTCGGGCGTCATGGTGCGGCCGGCGCTTTCGGCGGGGTACTGCAACAGGGCCAGGGTGGCTTTGCGTTCGGCCGCGGGCAGGATTTCCAGCAGCTTGCGCGCGACCGGGCCGGGCAGTTCCTGCAGCAGCTCTGTGCGCACGTCGGCGCTGACTTCGGCCAGCACGTGGCTGAGCACCTCGGGCTTGAAGTCGTTCAGCAGGCGGGCCTGGGTTTCGGGCTCGAGGTACTCAAACACCTGGGGCTGCTGCTTGCGGCCCACGGCCAGAAAGGCGACCAGGCGTTTGTCTTCGGGGGCGCTTTCAATGATTTCGGCCACGTCGGCCGGGTGGAACTCTTCGCTGAGCGAACGAAAGCCGCTGACGTCGCCGGATCGAAGCATTTCGGCAATTTCTGGCCCGATCAGCCTGGCAAGTGTCATCGGCAAACCCCGGAAGTGGCGTGATTTGGCATTCCCCCCTGCCCCGGCACAAGCCACAATTGCGCGCCATGATAATTCGAACTGCCATCCTGCTGGTCATGATTGCCCTGGGCCTGGCCGTGCAGGGTGGTGCTGCCGTTGCCCAAAGCGAGCCCCTGGTGCCCGCCGCGCCGCTGTGCATGGCGGCCGGCAAGGGTGTCAGCATCGCGTGGTCGTTGCCTTCCGGCCCGCGGGCACAGCTGGCGGTGATCTATCGCGCCGACAAACAGACGGCGGCCTACGACGAAGTCGGCCGGGCCGACGCCTCGGCCCTGGCCTGGACGGATGAGACAGTAGAGCTTGGCAAGGTGTACCTGTATCGCGTCAGCCTGACGCGCGGGGCCACGCGCAGCCCGATGTCCGACGCCGCCGAGGTGCAGGTGGGCGGGACATCGCGGGTCGTGCTGCGCGGGGGCAGCATCCAGCGCGCGGTGTTCGAGGTGACACTGTTCAAAGGCGGGCGTCGCCTGACCCAGGTGTTTGTCCACAGCGTGGGCGAGGCCGTGGGCGACCTGGCCCATGTGCCCGAACTGGGTGTTGTGCAGGACTTCCGGCTTGGGCTGACGCTGCGCGAACTTGCGCTTTCGCGCGCGCGGGGTGAAGAGTCATCGCTGGAGGAACTGAAGGATGCATCCGGCCAGCCGCTGCGCGACGCGGGTGGCCAGCCGATCAAGCTGGATTTCAGGTTCCCCGGCCAGGATCGCGCGGTGCTGACTGCGGCGCTGGCGTTGAAGGACGGCCGCGTGATCTCACTGGTCGAAGGCGCCGCATTTGTAGTGCCCTAGCAGCCAGGTTCAGTCCTTCGGCCCGGCGTTGCGCCGGGTGCTAAACCACAAACCGTTCATAGGCCTTGCGCGCTGCGCTGCGGTGCCATTCCAGTTCATCGACAAGCTGCCCGGCCGCGCTTTGGCCGCCCCCGGCTTTGTATCCCATGCGCTGGGCAAAGACTTCAAGCTCGCGGCCCTGGGGCAGGTTGTCGTGGGGCTGGCCGTCCCACAGCTGCATGCGGTTGATGCACTGTCGCACAAACACGTAGGACTCAATGATCGAGTCGTGGCTGCGCGCATCGATCAGCCCGTGTTCGCGACAGGCGGCCAGGGCCTCAAACACATCCGGCTGGCGCAGTGCCGGCACGGCCGCGCCATGCACAAGCTGCAGGTGCGAAAGCAGAAACTCGATGTCCAGTGTGCCGCCGCGCCCGCGCTTGAGGTCGTGGGGGCTGCCCGACTGTTCCAGCCTGGCGCGAAGCTCGCGCACCTGGACCGCATCCGAACCCGCATAGCAGAAGCCGGACACGGCCTCGGCCGCGCGGTGCCCGGCCTGGTTGTTCGGCCACAGCAGGCGTGAACGACAGGCGGCCACTCTCTCCCAGAAGACGGCGCTTTGTGCCAGGTAACGTTCCAGTTCATCCAGGCTGACGCACAGCGCACCCTTGCTGCCGTGGGGCCGCAGGCGCAGGTCAACGTCGTACAGGCGCTCTGCCCCGCCGCTGGCCAGGGTGTCAATCACGCGGCGGACTACGCGGGTGTAAAATGCAGGTTCTGCCGCGGGCTCAATCGCGCCGGGCTGGTAGGCAAACACAAGGTCAAGGTCGCTGGCATAGTGCAGCGCGCCCGAGCCCAGCTTGCCCATGCCCAGCACGCACAGGTGCTGCGCCGGGTCACCCTGCAGCAGGGAAGGTTCGCGGGCTTGCTCGCGGGCCAGCGCCTCGTCCACGGCCGCGCGCAGGATGACTTCGGCCAGTACGCACAGTTCCCGCAATGTGTGCGGCAGCGGTGTGCGCCCGGTGACGTCAAACAGCCCGATCCGCAGCAGTTCCACGTCGCGCTGCCAGGCCATGGCCTCGCCGGGTGAAGCCGCCGCAGCCGCGCGATCGCCAAGCTCGCTGACAAGCCGCGCGCGGTCCAGCGCCGTAAACGTCTGCAACCCGTCAATAAACTCGTCCACAAGCCCGGGGCGCCGCGAAAGCACGCCGGAAAGCCAGTCCGAGTTCGCAGCAATGCCGCCGAAAATGGACAGTGCGCGGGGGTCTTCGGCCACCAGTTCAAACAGCATGGTCTTGGCGCCCAGGTTGCCGGCGATGCGCTCAAAGTTGCGCAAGGTGGCATCGGGGTCGGGCGAACTGCCGGCAAACTCAAGCAGTGCCGGCATCATGCTGGCCAGGTACTTGCGGGCACGCGGCGCATACAGGCGGTTTTCACTGGATTCCTGGGCCAGCTCGCGGATTGACGCAAAGGCTCCGCTGGTGTCCGCAAAACCGTGCCGCGCCAGGATGGCCGCTGCGGCCTGTGAGTCCATGTCGGGGTCAAGCACCAGGCTGCTTTCCTGGGGTGCCGGGCGACCGAACAGCCCGGCAAACAGCCGCACCATCAGGCCACGCGACCGCAGTGTGTGCGCCCGCAGCCGGGTCAGCAGCAGCCGGGCAGGATCCAGCCGCCGCGGGCCGGAAAATCCAAGTGACCGCCCCACGCGCGAAAGGTCGGCGGCATCCTGGGGCAGCGTGTGGGTCTGGGTGCCCTCCCACAACTGAAGCCGGTGTTCCACCCCGCGCAGAAAGCGGTACGCCTTGGCCAGGTCATCGGCTTCGGCCGCCTTCAGGACGCCGTGGCGGGCCAGCGCGTCCAGTGCCTCCAGCGTGGCGCGTTTGCGCACTTCGGGCATGCGCCCGCCATTAAGCAGCTGCAAGAACTGCGTGACGAACTCGATGTCGCGGATGCCGCCAAAGCCTGTCTTGACGTCCAGGAAGGTCTCGGCCCGTTCGTCGGTGCGGCGTTCGATGCTGCGCTTGGTGTCCTGGATCTGCTGGATTTCGTCAACGGTCAGGTACTTGCGGTACACCCAGCCCTGCAGCTGTTCCAGCATCGCCTCGCCCAGCGCAAGGTCGCCGGCGCAGGGCCTGGCCTTGACCAGCGCCTGGCGTTCCCAGGTGCTGCCGAAGCTGTGGTAGTAGTCCAGCGTGCCCTGCACACTGCGGGCAAGGCGCCCGCGCTTGCCCTCGGGGCGCAGGCGTGTATCGACGCGAAAGACCATGCCGTCTTCGGTTACTTCGTCCAGGCGCGGGATCAGGTTTTCGGCCAGCTTGACGGCGTACTGCTGGCCGGACATGCCGCGGGGGCCGTCGCCCTCAAACACGAACACAAGGTCGATGTCGCTGGAGTAATTCAGCTCGCCCGCGCCGTGCTTGCCCATGCCCAGCACACAGAATCGAAAGCCATCGGGCTGCTGCCACTGGCGCTTGTCGACAAACTCGCGGCGCACGTCGGCCAGGGCCACGGCCAGCGCGCCATCGGCCAGGGCCGAAATCTCGCGGCCGGTTTCCTCCAGCGGCCGGCCCAGCAGCGCCTCGCGCATCAGGATGCGCAGCATGAACTCATGGTGGTTGGTGCGCAGCGCAGCCTTGATGTCGGCGCCCTGGGCCAGCTTGGCAGCCGCGCCTGCGGCGACCTCGGCGGCTGTCACGGGCCGGGCCAGGGCGTCGTCGCTCAGCGCCAGTGCGCTGCGCCAGGCGCCGCGCGCCACGTGACGCGCCAGCCACCGCGAATGACCCAGCGCGGCAAACAGCCGCCCGAACGCGGCCGTGTCGGCCAGGGCAAGGGCCACGAATTCTGCCGCAGCGCCGGGCCCGTGGCGCAGGATGCGTTCCATGCCGGTTACGGATTCTTCGGGCGCCGGCGAGCGGTCAAAGCAGCGGGCCAGCAGGTCCACAAACGCGGCGGCGGTTTCGGCGGGCAGGGCCTGCAGGTCTTCGCGGATGCCCTCCGCGGCGCGTTGCAGGGCCTCGGCGGCGTCCGGCAGCGGCTCGTCGCCGTCGGCGGGCGCGGGCATGGGCCAGTCAAGCTGTCTTGGATCGGGGCCGCTCATGGTGGCGCGAGTAGACAAACGAGGCGCCGGGATCTCTCCCGGCGCCGGCAATTCTGGTCGGGGTGCGGGGATTTGAACCCCGGACCTCTTGCACCCCAAGCAAGCGCGCTACCCAGGCTGCGCTACACCCCGACAGTGGGAACAACGTATGGCCCGCCCGTGAAACAATCAATGGGGCGCAAGGGAACGGGCCGGGGTTGCAGGGCGCCGGCGGCGGCCCTTCATTGGCCCCGCAGCCACGGCGCGATCTGGGCCGCCTGCTTGATCCCGTCTTCGGTGATGTAGCCGGCAATCAGCTCGGCCGGGGTCACGTCAAAGGCCGGGTTGAACACTGCCACGCCCTCGGGCGCGGTCTGCACGGGCCCGATGCGCCGCAGCTCGTCGGCATTGCGCTGTTCAATCGGGATGTCGGCGCCGCCTGCGCACCCGGCATCAAACGTGCTGCGCGGCGCCGCCACATACAGCGGCACGTTGTGAGCCCGGCAGGCCAGCGCCAGGCCGAAGGTGCCGATCTTGTTGGCGGTGTCACCGTTGAGGGCAATGCGGTCTGCGCCGACCACGGCCAACTGCACCCAGCCGTTGCGCAGCACGGTGGGGGCCATGTTGTCGGCAATCACGGTTACGTCGATGCCGGCCTCGCGCAGTTCAAAGGCGGTCAGGCGCGCGCCCTGCAGCAGCGGGCGGGTCTCGTCGGCAAACACCCGGAAGCTGCGGCCCTGCTGTTGCGCCACATACAGCGGCGCCAGTGCCGTGCCCATGCCTGCTGTGGCCAGCGCCCCGGCGTTGCAGTGGGTGATCACGCCCATGCCCTGGCGCACCAGCGGCGCGCCGTGGGCGCCGATGGCCGCGCAGGATGCTTCATCTTCTGCGTGAATGCGCGTGGCCTCGGCCAGTGCGCGCTGGGGGTCAAGGCCTGCCGCATGGCGCACGCGCGTTACCGCCCAGCGCAGGTTGACGGCGGTGGGGCGGGCGTTGGCCACGCGTTCCAGCCCGGCCTCGCCAAGCCCCTGGCGCAGGGCAATCACGCAGCCATAGGCCCCGGCCACGCCGATGGCCGGCGCGCCGCGCACGGCCAGGCGGGCAATGGCGTCGACCAGTGCGTCGGTGTCGGCCAGCGCAAGTTCGACCCGGCGGGCAGGCAGCAGGGTCTGGTCAATGATGTGCAGCGCGCCAGAGGCCGCGTCACCGCGCCATTGAAGGGTTTTGGGGATTGCCATGGCTGTCCTCGCATCCTATGGGCGACAATCTATAGTGAAAGTACCCAGGAAACACCGGAAGGAACCATGGCAAAGGCCAAGTCGAAACCGGCACCAGAGGCCGTCGTTGAAGAATCGCCCGAATCCGAGGGCGTACTCGATGAGGCCATGGAGACCATGCTGGACCAGACGCACCGCGTGCTGAAGCAGGCCGTGGAGCGCGCCGGGCCCAAGCGCGTGGCCCGTGCGCTGGATGTAAGCCTGAGCCTGGTCTACAAGTGGACCCAGCCCCCGCGCACCAAGCGCAACCCCACCGCCAGCGGCGCGCGCAACCCGCTGGACAAGCTGGTGACGATCTTCAGCCTCAGCCAGGACCTTGAAGTGGTGCACTTTCTCTGCCAGGTGGCGCGCGGCTATTACACAGCCAACCCGACACAGGCCGGCAAGCCGCAGCAGAACTTTGTTTCGGCCACGGTGTCGTCACTGAACGACTTTGCCGACCTGCTTCAGTACGCCGAAAAGTCGCTTTCCGACGACGGCGCGATTGATGAGGCAGAGGCCGGCAAGCTTCGCCGGCAGTGGGACCGGCTGAAGGGCCGGCTGGAACAGTTCATCGTCTCGTGCGAAGAAGGGCAGTTCAACACTGCCGGCCGCCGCACAGGACGGGGCGGCGACGGCGAAGAATAGTCATGAGCGACCGCATGCCCATCCCGGAAATCGACGACAGCGAACTGCGCGACCATATTCTGAAGTTGCGCGGCCTGGTCGCCGAGGAAACCATTGAAACCCTGCGCATGGTGCGGCTGGATCACATCGTGAACCCGCAGGGCAAGATGGTCGAATACGACCAGCAGGCGTTTCGCGCCTGGGTGATCGCCTGGCTGAACGCCCTGGAAACCGTGATCTGCGCGCAACTGGCGTACCTGACGCGCGAGGTGCTGGGAGATCGCGGCGCCGGCCCCACATTGGCCAACCCGCGCATGCTGCTGGGCCAGGTTGAGGATATCCGCCGCGCGCTGGAAATCATTCTGCACGCCGAACCTGAAATGACGCCCCAGCCTGTCACCGGCGAACACCCGAAACTCGCCGAGGCACCCGCCAAGGCTGAGCCCGCCGAGCCCACCAAGTAAACCGCCACTGGCGCGTGCCTGCGGGCGCCGCTAGATAACGCCCATGGCCGACTTGCCCAAGGCACGTGTGAAGCAGCTTCGTTCCCTCAAGCAGCGCAAGGGCCGCGAGGAACTAGGCCTGTTTGTGGGCGAAGGCCCGCTGCTGATCGAAGAAGCCTTCAAGGCCGGCGTGTTCCCGCGCTTTGCGGTGGTCTGCCATGAACTGGTCGAAGGCAGCCGCGACAAGGTTGATGCCGTGCTGGCCCGCTGCCGCCAGGAAGGCGTGGAAGTGTTCGAGGCCGCCCGGGCCGACTTTGAGGAAGGCGCAGACACGGTAAACAGCCAGGGACTGATCGGCGTGTTCGGCACACCGGCCTTTGAGCTTGATAACCTTCTCAAGCGCGACTACCTGACCCTGCTGGTGCTCGACAACCTGCGTGACCCGGGCAACCTGGGCACAATTGTGCGCCAGGCCGCGGCCTTTGACTGCGACGGCCTGCTGCTGCTGAAGGGCTGCGTGGACCCTTTCAACCACAAAGCCGTGCGCGCCAGCATGGGCGGCATTTTTCACGTGCCGGTGATTTCCGATCTGACGCCCGAGGACGTGATGCAGCGGCTGTCCAACGCGGGTGTGTGGCCGTACGTCACGGGCACGCGCGGGACCAACGCATTCACGGTGAGTTACCCGCCGCGCACGGCGTTTATCATCGGCGGCGAAAGCGAGGGCGTGCAGCCCTTCTGGTCCGAGCGCGACGTGATCGGCATTACCATCCCGCAAAGCAGCAAGGTTGAAAGTCTGAATGCCGCCGTGGCCGCCAGCATCTTTCTGGCCTATCGATACCAGGCCCGCAAGTGAGGAAACGTGGCATCGGCGTCCTCGCCGATGCGTCTCCATGGCCGTCCCGGCCAAGGCCAAGGTTACGGCCCCAGGGCGTCCATGGCTTCCTGGGCCTTGGTGCGGGCGGGCTCAGGCAGAGTTTCTATTGCCAGCAGTTCCTTCAACTTGGCTTTGGCCGCGTCGGCGCGTTGGGCGCGGTCGGCGTTTTCTTCCATTACGGCCCGGTTCAGCACGTCGCCCACCTTGCCCTGGCCCAGCTTGGCCAGGGCTGTGCCCTCGGACAGCCCGGCCTGGTAGGCCTTGGATTCGCGCTCTGTGACCTGGCGGCCGGTCACCACCATTGCGGCCAGCGCGGCACCGACGGCAAGGACCGCGCCGATCATCAGGCCGATCAGAAGTCCCATCTTTCCAGTCATGGTTATCCCGGGTTGCGTTCTTCGAGTTCCAGCAACACTTCCAGACCCTGTGGCGGGGTTGTGCCCACAGTGAAGTTCAGGCTGGCGCGCTTGAAGCCCCGCACGGTCACGACCAGCGTGTAACTGCCGGCATTCACGTCCTGCAGGTTGATGTTGCCGCCAAAAGCGCCGCCGCCGAAGAACAGGCCGGCCATGCGGCCCTGGGCGTCAAACAGGTAACACAGCGGGCCGTCAACAACCGGGCCGGCATCAGCCCGCCGGTACTTCACGGCAAAGCTGAGGCCGGAAGGCGCCACCACCAGGTTGGACTCCACGGGCTCGCTGTTGGACGGGATGGTCACGGCCTCGCCGAATGCGGTACCGGTTACGGCTTCGTCGGGATAGCCGCCGACGCGCACGATCATCGAGTGGCCGTTTTCCAGGCGTTCGGCGCGGTAGTTGCCGCTTTCGTCGGTCACCACATAGGCCGCCAGCAGGGCGCGTTCGAAGTTCGCCGTCAGGTTGGTAACCGAAACGCGCGCGCCCTTGACCGGGCTGCCATCGGGGTACGTCACGCGACCTGTGATCACGCCCGTAACCTGGGGCAGATCCACGTTGACGGTGTTCCAGCCCGGGGCCGTGATGGCGGCCTTCACGGCAAACTGGGCGGCCACGTCGCCCTGGCTTTTCAGCGCGCAGAACACGTACTCGCCGGGCCACAGGTTCATGACCTCGTACTTGCCGTCGGGGTCGGTATGGAAGGTGGCGCACCAGTTGGAGTTTTCGCGGCGGTACAGGTACACGCCGGCGTTGGCGTGCGGCTGGCCGTCGGCGCGGGTCAGCCGGCCCCGGGCATGGCACAGCGGCCCGATTTCAAGGTTCAGTTCGCCTTCTGTCTCGTTCACGGTCACGGCGCGCGGCGCAAAGCCATGACCCGGCAGCCCGACAAAGTACACGCCCCAGGGCAACGGCTCGCTGGCGTACCTGCCTTCGGTGTCGGTCAGCAGGTTCACCACCATGCGGCCGGTATCCCATACCTCCACACGCGTGGCAGCGGGCAGCGCAACGCCGCCGGCCGTGCAGATCCCGTGAACACGGGCCCCGCGCGTGAGTGTGACTTCCTGCGGCGGTGCGGCGGACACTTTCTCGGCGACATCGGCGGCAATCTGCCGGTGGACGCTGGCATAACCCGCCTTTTCAAACTTGACCCACACCTGCATCGAAGACAGCCCGGTCAGGCGCACCAGCCCGTCTTCGCCGGTGGTGACCACCTGCGCGTAATCGGTTGCTGTGGCCTTCACCCCGGCCAGCGGCCCGCTGGTGCCGGCATCCTTGACCAGAACCCGGGCCTCAAAGTTGGCCTTGCCAAGCTCAATGTCCTGCTGCACCTCATACACGCCGGGGGTGGGGGACACATTGACGGCCGAACCCAGGTACGCCGGGTGCAGTACGCGAACAATGAACGGCTCGGCGCCCAGGCCCTCGATGCGATACCTGCCGTCTTCGCCGGTGGTGGCCTTGATCTGGCCCACGCTGACAGTGGCCCCGGCGATCGGCTTCTTGCCTTCGGCGGCTTCGCGGATTACCCCGAACACGGCATAGCCGGCGTCCATCACCAGGTTGCCCAGCTCGACGGCCTGGCCCGGCACAGGCGCGAAAGGCACACGCAACTCGGCAAGGCCGGGGCTGCGTACACGCAGCTCGACGGCGGCTGTACCGACCTCAACCCAGAACGACCCATCCGGCCCGGGGCCGACACTTTGAAACACCGTCGCGGCCTTGGGCTCCGCGGTGAAGGCGGAAAAGGTCGCGGCCGTGACCGCGCCGCCGGATTTGGTCAGCAGGCGGCCGCGCAGCACAGCGTTGTCGGTGGCTTCCAGCGCGAAGTTCACATCAATGGCGCCGCTGCGCACGAAGGTCTTGTTCTGCGATTTGAAACCTGCGGCGATTACGGTGATGCGGTTGTGCTGGCTCTCGGGCTGGCACTTCACCGTGTAGAAGCCCATGTCATCGGTGAACGCCTCGGTAAGAAAGTGCTGCGCGGGCTCCGAGGTAAAGCTGCAGGCCACGCGCGCGTTGGCCAGGGGTTCGCCCTGCATGCTGGTGACGCGCCCGGAAATGGCCGCGCCCGGGTCCAGCCGCACATCCAGGTCGCGGGGCGGTTCTACGCTGTTAAAGTTGCGGGGCGCGAAACCATCCAGGCTGACCTGTACGCGGTATGCCGCCGGCAGCAGCTTGGCGAACTCAAAGTTGCCGTCGCCGCCAGTGCTGAGCGTTGACTTCACCCTGACGCTGGCGCCTTCGTACAGAATCACGCTGGCCCCGGCCAGCACGCTGCCGCTTTCTGCACTGCGCACAATGCCGCGGATGCTGGTGTCGCGCGGCAGCACCAGCGGCCCGGGCAGTTTGCCGGCGCCGGGCGCGAGCCTGGTGGTTACGGCCTTGCTGACGTTGCCCCGGGCGTCGCGGGCGTACACGTTGATGGCCAGGCCGGACGGCAGATCGGCAAAGGCGAACTGACCTTCGTCGCCGCTGGTGGCGCTGCGCTGGCCCTTGCCGGCAATCTCGGCGACCACGGCGGCGCCGGCAAAGGGCGCGCCGGTGTCGTCCTGCACCAGGCCGGAAAGGCTGGCGGGTTTGGCTTCTTCGTCGGCGGGTGGGTCGTCGGTCTTGCGTTCTTCAGGCCCAGTGTCCTGGCCCTTGCCTGCATTGCCGGTGCTGGAGCTGCCGGTGCCACCGTTGCCCTGGTTTGCGCTGCCGGTGCCGCGACGCGCGCGGCCCAATGGGTCCGTGAATGTGCGCTTGCCTTCGGGGCTGATAATGAAGAAGCGGCCGTGCTCGTCGCGATAAACACGGGTGCCGCCTTGCCCGATGCGGTAGGGGCCGTGCTCGTCGGTGCCGGCGATGTTTTCGTCAAACTCGGCCTGCTCCGGGTCGGCGTTGGCCGCGCCGGGGGTCGTGCGCGCCGCGCCGTGCGGATCGTTGCTGCCGAACAGGCCCAGCGAACCGCCACCCACGGCGATGCCCGCCACGACAAGCAGGATCAGCAGCATGGCTCCAAGGGCCAAGACCAGTGTCTTCTGGCTCATTGCGATATCCAAATCGAAGTCGGCGTCGAACTGCGGGCACGTTAGCGTGGGCAGGGCTCAACTTCAGCAAAAAGAAGCGCGTCGGCGCCGCCGCGGAACGCAGGGAAACAACGAAAGCTTAGTCGGCATGTCTGGGACTTTGCATGACGGTGCTGTTCCCGAAACCGGAAATCGAACTGGCCCTGCCCGTGAGTTTGGCGTGGCCTGCGCTATGCTGCGCGCGGAGGATTCCCATGCGCCTGCTTTGTGCCCTGCTGTTGCTTGCCTTGCCCTTTGCTGTCGTCGCCCAGGACAAACCCGAACCACTGCCGCGCAAGTGGACTTATGGCAGCTTCGGCGTGGCGATGCGGCCTGACTTGACCATCTATCAGGGCGGGGCGCGCAACGCCGCGGGCGAGATTGTGCTGACCACCGACGACCGGCTGCTGACCTGGAATGGCGTTGAACTCAAGACGCTGGACGACTTCTGCCGCAACCTGTACGCGACCAAACCGGGCCAGGAAGTTGAGGTCACCTTCGAGCGCACGAACCCCGAAACCAAGGCAAAGCAGACACTGAACGCCTTGATCAAACTGGGCGACCCGCGCACCCAGTTCGCAGGCCTGTACGCCCACAAAGACAAGCGCCAGCGCGGCTTTGACTGGAATACCAGCGAGGCCGCCAGGGCTGCCACGCCCCTGCGCACCCGGGCGATGAAAGAGCTCAGCGACGGCAAGCTGCTTGCCCAGTGGGACGCCGTGGTGGCGGCCCACGAGCGCGAACTGGACCTGTGGGATTGCTATGAATCCACCAGCGCCTGCGAACTGTTGTTGAAAGACCCGCTTGCCGGTGACGCTTTCATGCGCGCCGCCACAGAACCGTTCTGCACCGGTGACATGACACCCTGGGCGGCGACCTGCGCAGTCGCTTCCGCGCTGTTGGACCGCAAGGCGGAAGCCTGGACTGCCCCCGAAGACCTGTTTCCCAAGGCCGCCGAAACCAAGCCCGAAGCAGCGCGCCAACTGGGCGGCAACATGGCGATTGCACTGGGGTTGATCGACGCCACCAAGGACCAGCGCCAGTCTACAGGCTGGCCGGCACTGCAAGCCGACGTGAGCGCATTCAATTTTGCGTGGCAGGGCCAGCCCGGCCACGACAAGTGTGTGGCCGTTGCCCACGCCATGCGCCAGTCAAGGATTGAGACCGCCCCGATCCTGGCGCGCCTGGGCTTTGCACTGCAGAAGATCGAAACGATGGCCGCAGGCTATTGGTCTCAGCGCGAGCAAGGCGCGCAGATGCCGATCTTTCCCGACATCGACACCAGCAAGTTTGTCGAGGGCGAGGTGCTGTGCTATCGCTGCGAGTACGGGGTGGTCGCCATTGGCGGCAAGGGCCGCAACGTGTGGAAGGGCGGCCCCAACGCGCCGGCGGTGATTCTCGACCTGGGGGGCGACGACGAGTACGTGGATTGCGCCGTGACCCTGCAAGGCCAGCCTGTGCAGGTCATCATCGACCTTGGCGGAAACGACCGCTATCGCAGCACAACCAAATGGGGCGTGGCTGCGGGTGTGCTGGGCACGGCCGTGATCTACGATGCCGAGGGCGACGACCTTTACGAATGCGGCGAATGGGGCATTGGCGCGGCCTTTGGCGGCGTGGGGTTGATCCTTGATGCCAAGGGCAACGACCGCTATCTGGGCGGCACCTATGGCATCGGCTGCGCGGCCTATGGCGTGGGCGGTGTCATCGACCTTGCGGGCAACGACCTTTACGACGGCAAGTACCACTGCATCGGCGTGGGCGAGGCCGGGGGCGTGGGCTTTGTTCTCGATCGCGCGGGCGACGACCTGTACCGCTGCACCGGCCTGGTGCCCAGCAGCTACGGCACCGCGGGCGAGTGGTCGGGCTGGGGCATTGGCTGCGGCTTTGGCTGGCGCGGCCTGGCGGGTGGCGGCACGGGGCTGGTCGTGGATGTGGCCGGAAACGACATCTACAGCGCCGGCGAGTTCGGCCTGGGCTGCGGGTACTTTCTGGGCGTGGGCATGGTGCGCGACCTGGGTGGCGACGACATCTACCACTCGTCGCGTTACGGGCTGGCGGCGGCGGCACACTGCGCCGTGGGCCTGTTCATGGATGACAGCGGCCATGACACCTACGAAGGCAAGACGGCGGCATCCATGGGCGGTGTGTGGGACATCGTGACGGGTTACTTCTGTGACGGTGGGGGCAACGACATCTACCGCTGCGACGGGCTTGGCCTGGGCGCCTGCAGCCAGAACGGCTTTGGAATTTTCTGGGAGGCCGGGGGCGATGATGTGTACCGCACCGGCGGCAACTGCATCGGCTATGGCGGCGGGGCGGAATACGGCGGCGGCAGGCTGGCGCGCAACTTCGGCCTGTTCTTTGACCTGGGCGGCAAGGATTCATACCCGGCTGGCAAACGCACCGACGGCACGAAGTTCTGGGAAGGCGAGTACGGCCTGTTTGCGGATGACTAGTGGAGTCACGCGGCGACGCGGAGTCACGGCGAACTGCCACGGCCGGTCTCACGCCAAGACGCCAAGGCGCGGCGAACGGCAACGGCTGGTCTCACGCTAAGCCGCGAAGGCGCCAAGGACTGCATGACAGAGATTCCACTGACCCACGAATACCCCACCAGTCTTTGCGGCTTGGCGTCTTGGCGTGACAAAGCCGTTCGCTGCGCCGCCGCGCCGCCGCGTGAGACCCATGCGTTCTGACACCTTCAACTTTGAAATCCCGCCCCACCGCATCGCGCAGGCGCCGGCCTCTCGCCGCGATGAATCGAAGCTGATGGTCGTGCGCCGAAGCAGTGGCGCGATCGAACACCACCTGTTCCGCGACCTGCCCGGCCTGCTGAACCCCGGCGACCTGCTGGTCGCCAACAACACCCGCGTGAACCCTTGCCGCCTGTATGCCACGCGCAAAAGCGGCGGACGTGTAGAAGTGTTCGTTCTCGCGCGATCCAAGCCGGATGACTCCACATTCAAGGCGAACAGCGCGGGTCATCCTGAATCTGGCACCCTCTACACCGCCCTCACCCACGCCGGCGGCAAGCTCGAACCCGGCGAGACACTGCAACTGGAAGACGCAACCGTGACACTGCTTGTGCGCGACCACGGCGGCCCCGGCCACTGGCTGATCCGGCTGGATTGCCCCGGCGACGCCGACGAGTTTCTGGCCCGCGCCGGCAAAATGCCCCTGCCCCAGTACATCGAGCGCGCCAAGGGCCCCGACGATCGCGACACACTCGACCGCGAACGCTATCAAACGGTTTTCGCCCAGGCCCCCGGGGCCGTCGCCGCGCCGACGGCCGGCCTGCACTTCACCCCCGCCGTGTTCGAGGCCCTGGCCGCGCGCGGCGTGGATCGGGCCTTCCTTACATTGCACGTGGGGCCGGGCACCTTCCGGCCGCTAAAGGCCGATACATTGGCCGATCACGACATGCACGCCGAGCCATACACCGTGCCGCCCGAGGTCGAGGCCGCCGTGCGAAGGACTCGACAACACAGGGGCCGCGTGATCGCCGTGGGCACCACCACCTGCCGCACACTGGAAACCGTCAGTGACGAACGCGGCGCGCCCCGCCCCGGCAGCGGCGAAACCCGCCTGTTCATTCACCCGCCCTGGCGCTTTCGCTGCGTGGATGCGCTGATTACCAACTTCCACCTGCCGCGCAGCACGCTGATCTTCCTGGTGGCCGCCTATCTTGGCGTGGACCTGACCCGCGAGGCCTACGCCCAGGCCCTTGCCCGCGATTACCGTTTCTTCAGCTACGGCGATGCGATGTTGTGTGTTGAATAGTGGACACCTGCCTCGCACACAAAGGCAGCAACCGCTAACCTGACCCCGATGGCCGAGACCACTCCCGTGCCTTTTTCCAGCCACCTTGATGAGCTGCGCAAGCGGCTGCTGTATGTGCTGGTTGGCGTGTTCGTGGCGTTCTCGCTGGTGTTTTCTTTGTGGGCCGACACGATTGTCCGCTACATCCAGGAAATCGCGATCGTCGAGAAAGTCGTCGACGGTGAGACGGTGCGCCAGCAGATCAAGTTTGCCGTGATCAGCCCGCTGGAAAGCTTCAGCACCACCATGCGTGTCAGCCTGTACGCCGCGCTGGTGTTTGCCTACCCGTGGTCGATGCTGCAGATCTATCTGTTTGTCGCGCCCGGGCTGTACCGGCAGGAACGCCGGTTCTTCCAGGTGGCGATTCCCAGCATTTTTGTGCTGTTTGCCTGTGGCGCCGCCTTCGGGCGCTACATCCTGCTGCCGATCAGCATCGGCTTTCTGCTGCAGTTCAACGTGCAGGAGTTCGACGTACAGACCACTTACAGCCTGGCGCAGTTCCTCAGCCTGGTGTTCACGCTGACGTTCGGCCTGGGCTTTGTGTTTCAGATTCCGCTGCTGGTTGCTCCGTTGATCCGGTTCGGGCTGGTGCCGCCGGATTTCTTCAAACGCTATCGCAAGTACACGCTGTTTGCCGCCGTCGTGATCGGCGCGGTGATTTCGCCCACCGGCATGGTGTGGGACATGTTCATTGCCGGCGCGCCGGTGTTCTTCCTGGTCGAAGGCGGCGTGATCATCGGCCGCATCTGGAAAAGAATGGCCCTGAAAGCCGCCGAGAAAGAAGCCATCGCGCGTGCCGAACGCGGCGAGAAAGTGGACCCAGAGCAGATTGCCGGCGGCCTGTCGATGGACCTGGAACAGCGGCTGAAGGAGTTTTCCGGCGGCGGGGCGCGCAAGTTTGCGCGCGAGCTGATGGCGGGGTTCCGCCAGGGCGGGCAGGACGTGAAGTCGCTGTTCGACGATGACTACACCGACGCCGACAAGCCGCCGACCGAAGTAAAGCTGAAGCCCCGGCCCGCAAACAAGCCCGACACCCCGGCGCAACCGCCGGCGCGTGCCGACCAGGTGTTCACGCCCGCGACACCGGCCGCCGAACCCGCGCCGGCCGAGCCGCCTATGGATGCCACCGCGATTGCCGCCGCCGACAAGCCACCGGCCGACAACGGCAACGGCAGGCACGAGGAGTACCCCGACCGCCCGTGGGTGGAAGGTGTGGACGAAAACCTGGCGCGATACATCGAAGACCGCGTGACCCAGCGCCTGGAGCAGTTCATGGAAAAAGAACTGCGCCCGTGGATGGAGCGCGTGGAACACGAATTGCGTGAGCGAAAACAGGACAACTGATGGCAAAGCGCAAACCGGGAAGTGGCGTCGCCAAAAAAGACTGGGCCGCAATCAAGCTGCTGGCCTGCGACGTGGATGGTGTGCTGACCGACGCCAGTGTTCTGTACGGCCCCGAGGGCGAACTGGCCAAACGCTTTTTCATCCGCGACGGCATGGGCCTGCGGCTGCTGGAGGCCGCGGGTGTGCGCGTGGCCGTGATCACCAGCGAAGACAGCCCGGTGGTTTCGGCCCGCGTCCAACGGTTGATGCTCAGCGCCTACAGGCCAGGCATGAAGCGCAAGGGTGATGCCCTGCGCCACATCATGGCCGAGTTCGGCGCCGCGCCCAACGAAACGGCGTTCATCGGTGATGACGTCAACGATGCCGAGGCCCTGGCCGTGGCCGGCATCGCGATTGCACCCGCCGACGCCAGCGAGTTCGCCATCGACCGCGCCCGATTCGTTACGCAAAAGCCCGGCGGCAACGGCGCCGTGCGCGAAGTGGCGGACCTGATCCTTGCCGCAAAAGGCGTTGACCCTGCGCGGCTGTGGGCCGAGATTCACGGCGGCAAGGCCGAGAGCCACGACGCCGGCACGGTGTAAGGGACCGCGGGCCTCCAGCCCGCAGGCAGTTACATCCGCCAGAATCGTTCGATGTAGCCGCCGCGCTTGAGCAACCGGGCGTACGCCAGCGCCAGTTTCGCGTACTCGCCCTTGCCACCCACAATGCCCGCCACCTGGCTGGCGTGGCACTCGAACACCCGTTGGGCAAACCGCGCGGCATCGGGCCCAAAAGCCCTCGTGACCGGCCGCGACCGCCGCTTGCGCCCCTGGCGCGACGACACAGCCTGCGCCGCAAAGCCCGCCAGCATTCGCTGCCGGTCCGGCCCGGACAGGGCCGCGGCCATTGGCGCAGCGCGAAACGACTCGCCCAGTTCAGCCAGCCACGCGGCCTTGAACGGCCCAAGACCCAGCGCGTGCAGCCGCAGCGCCACGGCACGCTGCACCCAGGCATAGGGGCGATCCTCGTAGAACCACAGGTCCACATCGCGCAGGCCGCAGGCGGCGTTGTGCGTCAGCCGGTGGTCCACATGCTCGCCCACGCCCAGCGGCGCGTAGACTCTGCGCGGGCGGGCCGCGTCCACAATCCGGCGCACCAGGGCCGTGGTGCGGCGCTGGTCGGCGGCCTCGCGGCGGTCGCGGGCAAAGCAGATACCGGCAAGATCGCGGTACGCGGCACTGCGAAACGGGGCGTCCAGCAGCCCGCCGTGCAGGACGCTGGCGCCCATCAGGCGGCAGGCGGCTTCGTCTTCGGCGCGGCGAAGGGGGTAGTCACGGCGCTTGAACGGCCCGGCGTCGCGAGGCCCGGCGTGGGTGAACAACGACACCACCAGCACGCGCCGGCCACGCGCAACGTGGTCACGGACCGTCGCAGCCATGGAAAGGGCTACGTCATCCAGGTGGGGTGACAGGCACAGCACATCAAACCGGCGGCTCAAGCGTCTTCCACCAGCGCGCCGCAGGGCCCAAACCCAAGGGTAACCACCAGCGTGCGGCCGGGGCCGCACAGCCCGGCCTTGCGCGCGGCCAGGGCGGCAAGCTCGGCGTCGTTCAGCACGCGTACCAGTTGGGGGGCTTTGCCCGCGATCTCCGAGGCACGCGCCACAATGCGCGGCACAAGCTGGCGGTCGCCCTTCCAGCCCGCGTAGGTGCAGCCGCCGGGCACAAGTTCGTCATCAATGGAAACAGGCATGGCCATCAGCACCCGTGCGGCATCGGTGGCCAGCCCGCGTGCCAGCGCGCCGGCGGCGAACTCCACGGCGGCTGCCCCGGCCTCGCGGGCCTCGGTTGCTGTCAGGCGGCCTTCCTCGGTGATGATCGGCAGCTTTGTGATGTCGCGTGCCAGCGCCGTGACCAGGCTGTGGCCCGGGCCGCGCCGGCAGACCTTCACGGCCGTCTGGCCGATATCGATGACAACTTCGTCGTCTTCGCCGGCAGTGCCGGGCCCGAATCCCGCGCCGGGCAGAATGCGGGCAAAACCGGCCTCATGCATGAAGCCGCCCAGCCCGGTGATGCCGCCGGCCAGCACCAGGTGGTCAAAGCGCCCGCCCAGCTTTTGCATCTCGGGCAGCGCAGCGCGCAGCTTGGCGGAAAAGCTTGCGGCAATGGACGGGTCGGGTTCGCCGGCGGTGCGGCGCTGGTCAAGCGCCCAGGCCCCGACATGCTGCCAGAACTTGCCCTGTTCAAAGGGCATGTCCCACAGCGCGACAGGCCGGATACCTTTGGGGCGATAACGGACAATCGAAGTCATGCGATAGAGCCTACCAAATCCCGCGACAATGGCGCCTGCCTGTTTGCGCAACAGGCCCGTGCAATCCTTGCAACTGGCTTGGCCAAGCCTTCACGCAACACCACGGTGTGCTGCGCCGGTGATTATCGGACGGGCCGTGACAGACGAAAGACGGAAATGTGTTGAACCTGTACCTTGGTCCGGCGTTATGCTTGGTACCGATGCTGAAGCTGGCCAACATTCTTGTGGCGTTGTTCCTGGCCATGGCGCCGGGGATGAATGCCGTGCGCCTGATGCACGCCTTGAAGGCCTGCGACATCGGCGCGCTGGCTGCCCTGCACGAGGATCACGAGCACAGCCACGAGCAAGAACCCTGCGACGACACGCCGCCGCAGGATTGCCCTCACTTTCACAGCGCGCACCAGGGCGCGCCGGTCATGTCCGTCACGCCTTGCCCTGGCGTCACTCTGCCCGGGCCGCCGATTGGCCCGGCACCGCTGATTGCCGGGGTGCCCGCCCACCGGCTGGCGCACCTTGCGCTTGAGTCCCGCCCGCCACCCGGGCCGCCACGGGTCGGCTGTGTCCAGTTGCTGATCTAGTTCGGCTTCGTGAAACGCTGCCGCATCGCGGCGGCGCTTGCTGTTTTTTCACGATCACGGAGCCCGTACATGAAAACCCTGCTTCTACTCCTGCTGACGGCGCTGCTGCTTTCGGCATGCGGGTCACAGTTGGTGCCAACCAACAACGGCCACAGCCACAGCCGCGCCCATAACTATGCCAAGTCTGACGGCGGCGCCGGCGACAATGCCCATGCCGGCCACGCCAACGATGGCCCCGCCGCGCCCGATGAAGGCGGCCATGGCGGCCACACCAAGATCACCTTCAACTGGGATGATCTGAAGCCCCCGGTGCCGGCCGGCGATCCGGTCGACCTGAAGAACGAACTCGATCCCGTCACCCGCAAGCCGGTCACCGAGCCCGGCAAGGTCACGGTTCTGTACAAGGGCTATCGCGTTCACTTTGCATCCGAGGCCACCCGCGAACGCTTCAACAAAAAGTCGTTGAAGTACCTGAACACGCTTTCGCTGGAACCACAGGTGGACGGCAGCGTGAAGCTGGTGGATGCGAGCAACTGGGTTGATTGCGTCACCGAAACCTGCCCTCTGATGGAAGGCAGCGAAGTCGACCCGCACGGCACGGTGTACCTGCTGCACCGCGGGTTCAAGATCTTCTTCTGCTGCTGGACGGGCTGCGGCGACGGCTTCATGCAGGAGCCCGCAAAGTACTACGACTGGTACGGGCTGGTTGAGAAAGACGGCAGGCTGCAGCTCAAGTAAGGAAGGACTGACCACCAGCATTGGTGCCGGGCATAGGGCATGGAGCCTCGGGCATGGCAAACGATTCTGCAACCGCCTGTCGCAGTCTTTTCCCGAGCCCCATGCCCTGTGACTTGACGAGAGCCTCTGTGCTGTTGGTGAGCAGCTCATGACGAGGAAGACATTGCGAACGACCGCGACAATCCTGCTGTGCGCGCTGGTCCTGGCCGGGTGCCAGGGCTATGACCCGCAGCCGCTGGACGACGCGGCCCACGCGGCCCAGTGGTCGGCGCGCGACCCGCGCTCGGGCGAAGTCGCGGCCTATGCCCGCGCGCTTGCGCAGGCGGGCATGCCGGTGGGCAGGTTCGACCTTGCCGACGGCGTGCAGTTGCCCGAAGCCGAAGTGATTGCCCTGTTCTTCAACCCTGATCTGCGCCGTGTGCGCGCCGATGCGGCCGTGGCCCTGGCCGGCGCGCAGCAGGCCGGGCGCTGGGAAGACCCGGAACTTGGAATCGACGCCGCGTACATCCTGGGCAGCGTGGACAAGCCCTGGGTGCTGGGCGGCATGTTGAAATTCACGTTGCCACTCAGCGGCCGTCACGGCGTTGAAGAAGACAAGGCCTGGGCCGAGCACCGCGTTACCCTGTCGCGCGTCGTGCAGGCGGAATGGAACACGCTGGTTGCCCTGCGCGAGCACTGGATAGAGGCCGGGGCGCTGGCCGAGGAACTGCGGCTGACGGGCCTGCTGATCGCCGCGCTGGAGTCACTGAACGACCGGGCGGGCAAGCTGGTGCAGGCCGGGGCGCTGCCCCGGCTGGATGCCCGGCTGATAGAGCTTGAGCTGGCCTCGCGCCGCCTGGAGGTGTTCGGGATGGAAACGCGGGTTCAGGCAGCGCGGCTGCAACTGCGCGAAATCATGGGCCTTCACCCGTCGGCGCCGCTGGAATTGCGGGTTGCGCTGCCGGACCTGCGCGCGCCGGACAATCCCGCGGAACTGCTGGCACGGCGCAACCCGGCCGTGCGTGTGGCACGGGCTGAATACGCCGTCAGCGAGCAGGTGTTGCGGCTGGAAATCCGCAAGCAGTACCCGGACCTTGTGATCGGCGGCGGCTATGAAAACGAGGACGGCCAGTCGCGCATCACGCTGGGCCTGGGCTTTCCGCTGCCGATCATCAACCTGAACCGTGAGGGTATCGCCCGCGCCCGTGCTTCACGCGTCGCGATGCGCGAGGCCTTCCACGCGCAGGTTGAAGCGGCCGGGCACGCGCTGGCCCGGGCCACGCTGGTGGCGGCGCGATCGCGCGAACAGGCGGCGCTGGTGAACCGGATCCTTGTGCCGCTGGCGGATTCCAACGCCGCCGATGCCGCGGCCATGGCCGAACTGGGCGAGTTCGACGCCCTGCGCCAGCTTGAAGTATTGACCCGTCAACACGAAGCAAGGCTTGCCCTGCTGCGGGCCGAGGCCGCGCGCCGCCAGGCCGATGCCGCCCTGATTGCCGCCGTGGGGCCCGACTGGCGCGAACCCCCCAAGGAGGACGAGTAATGCGAATCCGGCTATGCCTCCTTTCCCTGCTGCTGCTGGCTGCCTGCCGGCAGGATGCCCCGGCGCCCGCGGGCGGGTCGATGCCGCAGCCCGCCAGGGTCACCAACCGCATCGATATCCCGCCGACGGTGGTGCAGAACCTGGGCATCACGTTTGCGCGCGTGGAACGCAGGCACGTCAGCCGCACATTGCGCCTGCCGGGCGCCTTTGAAAGCCCGCCCCAGGCCGTGCGCGCGTATGCGGCGCCGGTGGGCGGGCGCGTGACGCTGCTGGTCAGCCAGTACCAGCGTGTGACGGCAGGCCAGCCGCTGTACCGCCTGGATTCGCCCGAGATGCGCCGGCTGCTGCATGAGATCGCCGACGCCGACGCCGAGGCAACCCAGCGCCACGCCGATGTCGCGCTGGCCCGCAGCGAGCTTGACGCCGCCACCCGTGTGCTGGCCACCTGGCCCGCGCGCCTTGGCGCCGTCGAGGCCGCGATTGAGGCATCGCAGGAACACTCACAGAACCTGCAGGCCGCGCTGGAGCTCTGGTCGGCCCGCGTGACGCAACTGGAAGACCTCGAGAAAGCCGGCGGAGGCCGGGCATCGGAACTTGCCGAGGCACGCTCGCGCCGGGCCGATGCCGAGGCCGCTGTCAGCAACGAACGGGAGACCCGCGCCGGTTTCAACGCCGACCTCGCGGCGCTGAAGGCCGGGCTGGAGGCCGATCGCGCGCGCATGCCCGGGCTGAACACAGGGCTCGAGAAAGCCCGCGCCGGCGCCAAGGCCGCCGACATGCACGCCCAGATGGTGCGGCATGAGGCCGCGTCCACGCTGGGGCTGGGGCGCGAAGAACTCGCCGGCGACGCCTGGCAGAAGCTGGATCAATTCACGCAGGTCGCCCTGGCCGACGGTGTGGTCAGCACGCTGCACGCGACCGAGGGCGAGGTGCTTGCGGCCGGCGGGCCGGTGCTGCGCACGCTGGACGACAAGCAGGTGCGCTTTCGCGCCCGCGCGCTGCAGGCGGACCTGGGACTGCTGTCGGATGACCTGGATGTCGCTATCGTGCCGCCTTCCGGCGGGCCGCTGGCGCTGGCAGGGGCTCTGGCCGGCAAACTGACAATCGCGCCGGAATCGGATGCTGACAGCCGCACCGTTGACGTGATTGTCCATGTCAGCGGCAAGGCCGACTGGGCCCGGCCGGGCGTGACGGCCGAGGCCGAAGTCGTCTACGACAAGACAGAAGAAGCGCGGCTGGCCATCCCGCTGGCCTGCGTGATGCAGGACGGCCTGGACAAAATCTTCTTCCGTCGCGACCCCGCAGACTCGGCCAAAGTGATCCGGGTGGCGGCCAGCATCGGCATCAGCGACGGGCGCTGGGTGGTGATCAACACAGGCGCCATTGAGGGTGACGAGATTGTGCTGCATGGCGCCTATGAACTGAAGCTGACGGGCGCGGGCAAGGCCAGCGGCAAGGGGCACTTCCATGCCGATGGCACCTGGCACGAGGGCGACCACTAGTGTTCAAGCGCGCCATAGCCTTTTCACTGAAGCATTCCTCGCTGGTGCTGATCCTGGCGGGGTTGCTGGTGGTCTATGCGGGCGCAAGCCTGACGAAAATCCCCGTGGACGTGTTCCCGGAACTCAATGCGCCCACCGTAACGGTGATGACCGAGTGCAAGGGGCTGAATGCCGACGAGGTTGAACTCTACGTCAGCTTCCCGATTGAAAGCAGCATGAACGGCCTGCCGGGCGTGCGCCGCGTGCGCAGTTCCAGCGCCATGGGGCTGAGCTTTGTGTGGGTGGAGTTCGACTTCGGCGAAGACATCTACCGCGCGCGGCAACTGGTCAGTGAACGCCTGTCTGCGGCGGCGCAGGGCCTGCCGCCGGGGGTGCATGCCGAACTGGCCCCGATTTCCGGCATCACCGGCGAGATCATGCTGCTGAGTGTCAGCAGCCCCGACCAAAGCGTCAGCCCCATGGCCATGCGCGGCTGGGCCGAGTTTGAGCTGCGCAACCGCCTGCTGGCCGTGCCCGGCGTATCGCAGGTGGTGGCTGTCGGCGGAGAGCTGCCCGAGTACCAGGTCAACGTCGACCAGCAGCGGCTGGCGCTGTACGGCCTGACGATTGCCGATGTGGTAGAGGCCGCGCGCCGCGCGCATGCCACGGCCAGCGCGGGCTATCTGCCGGATGTTGAGGGCAAGGAACTGCCGCTGCGCCAGGCCGGGCGCATCACCGGCATTGAGGACATCCGCGCCACGCTGGTCAAGTTCCACAACGGCGTGCCCGTGACGATCGGCGATGTGGTGGTTGACGGCGACGGCATGCCCGGCGTGGTGCTGGGTGGCGCGCCCAAACGTGGCACGGGCAGCGAAGGCGGACACCCGGCGGTGATTCTCACGGTGCAGAAGGCGCCGGGCACCAACACGCTGGAAATCACCCGCGGCATAGACGCGCTGCTGGACCAGCTTTCCGCCAAAGACGCGCAGGGCAAGCCCACCGACATGGTGTCGATTGTCGAGAACGGGCAACTGGCAAGCGTCAAGCTGAACCGCCACGTCATGCGCCAGAGCGACTTCATCGGCATCTCGGTGCGTAACGTGCTTACGGTGCTGCGTGATGCCGCGATCCTGGTGGCGATTATCCTTGTGCTGTTTCTGCTGAACTGGCGCACCACCGTCATCACGCTGACGGCACTGCCGCTGTCGCTGGCCGTGGCGGTGCTGGTGCTGTGGTGGCTGAACCTGAACATCAACGTCATGACCCTGGGCGGCCTTGCGGTGGCGATTGGCGAGCTGGTGGACGACGCCATCATTGACGTCGAGAACGTGTACCGGCGCCTGCGCGAGAACGCCGCTTTGCCCGAGGGCATGCGCAAGGGCCATGTGCAGGTGGTGTTTGACGGCAGCAACGAGATCCGAAGCAGCATTGTGTTTGCCACGGTGATCATCGTGATGGTGTTCGTGCCGCTGCTGTTCCTGCAGGGGCTGGAGGGCCGATTCTTCCGGCCGATGGGCCTGGCCTACATCGTTTCGATCCTGGCGTCGCTGGCCGTGGCGGTAACGGTCACGCCCGCGCTGTGCAAGCTGCTGCTGAAGGGCACCCGGGCCGGTGCGCACGGCGACACCTGGCTGGTGCGCAAACTCAAGCGTGCCTACGCGCCGCTGCTGGGCGCGTCGATTCGCCTGCGCTGGCTGGTGATGGCGCTGGCTCTGGCGTTCACGCTGGCGGCGCTGTGGCTGGGCAGCACGTTCGGCACGCGGTTTCTGCCCGAGTTCAACGAGGGCACCTTCACCATCTTTCTGAATGCCCCGCCCGGTACATCACTGGCCGAAAGCGACCGGCTGGCCCAAGGCGTGGAAAAGCGCCTGAAGGAAATTGACGGCGCCCAACACGTGTCGCGCCGCACGGGCCGCGCCGAACGCGACGAACACGCCCACGGCGTGAACATCAGCGAAATCGAGGTCGCCGTGGCGCCCGGCCACACCAAAGACGCCGTGCGTCGCCAGATCGACGCCGTGCTGGCCGAGATCCCGGGCATCACCACCATGGTGGGCCAGCCCATGGAACACAGGCTGTCGCACGTGCTGTCGGGCACGCCCGCAGCGATCGCCATCAGCGTGTTCGGCGACGACATGGACGTGCTGCGCAAAATCGCCAAAGAAGCCGAGTCCGCGCTGGTCGGCCTGCCCGGCGCGCGCGACGTGGCCGCCAACCGTGAACTGATGATCGAGACCCTGCCGATTCGATATCGCCGCAACGACCTGGCGCGTTACGGCCTGACACCCGCCGACGCCGCCGAACAGGTAGAGGCCGCGTTCAACGGCATCGAGGTCGCCGAAGTGAACCAGGGCGTGCGCCGCTACCTGATGGTGGTGCGACTTGCCCCCGACCAGCGCGCGCGCCTGGACCAGGTGCGTCGGCTGATCCTGCGTGCGCCCGGCGGCCCACATGTGCGCCTGGAAGAAGTGGCCGACATCGGCGTTGAGATGGCCAGCGACCTGATCACGCGCGAGAACTCCCAGCGCAAGGCCGTGATTTCCCTGAACGTGGCCGAGGGCCACAACCTGGGCCACCTGGTCGAGGAAGTGAAGAAGCGCGTGGACCCGATTGTCCAGAAGCACGGCTATGTCGCGCACTACGGCGGGCAGTTCGAAGCCCAGCAGCAGGCCAGCCGCACCATCTACATGATCGGCGCGGGCGTGATCCTGGCGATCCTGTTCCTGCTGTTCACAGCGTTCGGGTCGTTCCGCGCGGCGGCCATCGTGATGATCAACCTGCCGCTGGCGTTGATCGGCGGCGTAGTGGCCATCTTTGTTGCCGAGTCGCCCAACCTGGCCGCGAACTTTGCGGCGCTGTTTTCGGGCCAGGGGTATGTCGCGCCGGTCATCAGTATCGCCAGCATGGTCGGTTTCATCACGTTGTTCGGCATTGCGGTGAGAAACGGGATCCTGCTGGTTTCCCACTTCCAGCAGCTGCGCGCACAGGGGCTTGCGCTGCGACAGGCCGTGATGCAGGGCAGCGCCGAGCGCCTGGTGCCGATTTTGATGACAGCCCTGAGCGCGATGCTGGGCCTGATTCCGATTGCGCTGGCCGCGGGCGAACCGGGCAGCGAGCTGCTGGCGCCACTGGCGATTGTGGTGCTGGGCGGGCTTGGCACATCCACTTTCCTGAACCTTTTTGTCGTGCCGGCGGGCTATGTGCTGGTGCACCGCGGGGGCGGGCACAGTGCGGCGCCGGAGGAGTCTGCGTTGAACACGGAGCAACAGACATGAAACGAATCATGGCGGCAATGGCATTGATCGCGGCGGCGGGCCTGTTTGCAGCCTGCGGCCAAGGTCACGACCACGGCAACGGTAACGGCGCGCACAACCACGCCGGTGGCAGCGGTCACGGCGATCACCACGACGGCGAAAAGCACGCGCTGGGCGAGATTGACCTTGGCGGCGGCATCAAGGCGGTTGCCACCCAGGTCGGTGACCCGGTTGCCGGCAAGGAAATGATCGTCGAGGTCAACCTGACCAAGGACGGCAAGTCCTACACCAATGCCGAGATTGAGGGCTATGTCGGCGACGAATCCGGCAAGGAACTGGGCGCGCCGGCCAAGGGCGAGTGGATGGCCGACGAGAAGCTCTATGACGTCCACGTCGAGCTGCCCAAGAACCTGCCGGCCAAGATGTGGTTCTGGGTGCGTGTGCGTGACGGCGGCAAAGAGCTCAAGGGCAAAGTTGCCGTCGTGATCGAGTAATCAACGGCGGTAGCGCGGCCTGCCCCTGTCGCGGCCGCGGTCGTTGCGGCGCTCGCGGCCCCTTTGGCGCGAGTGCTGCCCCAGCGGGGTCAGCAGCATGGTGCGGCTGGCAAGGTCGATGTCGGCGATCTGCACTTCCATGCGGTCGCCCAGCATCACTTTGCGCACACCGCTGCCGGTTTCGTAGTGCGCCCAGAAGCGATGGGTTTCCACCCACCCGCTGGTGAGTTCGTTGAACTCAAGCGTGCCCTCGGCCAGGTTGTCGTCCAGCCGCACGATCACACCGCGTCCGCTGACGCCGATCACCGTGCCCAGCATTTCTTCGCCGATGCGCCCGCGCATGTGCCGCAGAATCTTGATCTGGTCGGCGGCCAGCGAGCCCTGGTCGGCCTTGATGCTGCGCTCGGTGCAGTGGGTCGCAATGCCGGGCATGGCGAATTCCCATTGCTCGAAGTTGTCGATCTTCCTGCCGTCCCGTGCGGCCTTGCGCGGCGCGGCCAGGGTGCCGTCGGCCCAGTGCACGCCAAGGGCCGCGGATTCCCAGCGCAGCTCTTTGCCCTGCGCAAAGTACGCCCGGATCAACTGGTGAGTCACGGTGTCGGGGTAACGCCGGATCGGCGAGGTGAAGTGCACGTACTCGTTCAGTGCCAGCGCGTAGTGCAGGTCAGGCCCTGCGTGGTACACGGCGCGGGTCATGCTGCGCAGCAGCGCGTAATGGATGGCCTCATACCCCTGGCGTTTCTTGACCATCACCAGCCACTTCTGGAGTTCGCCGGGCTTGTCGAAGTCGGGCTCGGGCAGCTTCAGCTCGCGGCAGAACTCGGCGAAGTCTTCCACTGAATCGTCGGCCGGTGCCGGGTGGATGCGCCCGATGTAGGGCAGGCCGCGCTCTATCAGAAAGCGTGCCACGGCCTCGTTGGCCGCCAGCATGAATTCCTCAATCAGGTTGTGGGCAATATCGTGGCTTTCGGGCTCAATCTTGTAGGCCAGCCCGGCCTTGTTGACGTACACGTGCGGGCGGGGGATTTCCAGGATCAGCGCGCCGCGCTGCAACCTGCGCGCCAGCAGCAGGTCGGCCAGCTTGCGGGACTGCACCAGCATGGCGTCAATCGCGCTGTCGCCGCAGGAGCCCTTGCCCTCAAGCACGGGCAGCACTTCCTCATAGGTAAGGAAGCGCCGCACACGCACGATGCTGTCCACCACTTCGCGCCGCAGCACCTGGCCCGCCTGGTCGAACCACAGGAACACCGATTTGGCCAGCCGGTCTACGCTGTCGTGCAGGCTGCACAGGCCGGCACTCAGTTCGCGCGGCAGCATGGGGATGACCTTGCCGGGCAGGTACACGCTGGTGGCGCGGAAACGGGCGTCTTCGTCCAGCGCGCTGCCGGGCGTGACGTAGTGCGCCACATCGGCGATGTGGACCCCCAGGCGTGTGATCCCGCCGGGCAGGGCCTCAATGCTGATCGCGTCGTCGTGGTCTTCGGCATCGACGGGGTCAATGGTGATGACCAGGCTGTCGCGCAGGTCCACGCGTCCCTTGAACTCGGATTTGGGCGGGTCCTTGGGCAGGGCCCGGGCCTGCGAAAGCGCGGCGTCGCTGAACGTGCCCGGAAAACCGAACAGCGCCACCAGGTTGTCGAAGTCATGCAGCGGGTCGTCGATCATGCCCACGGTGCCCGCAAGCCGCGCGCGTGTTCGGCCCTGGCCGTCGGGCTTGCGGGTGATCTTCACCCGCACCACGGTGCCGGGCTTCATGCGCTTGACGTCGTGGTGGTCCAGCCAGGCGTGGCGCGGCAGGTTCAGGCCCTCCAGCCTGACGCGCGGGTCGCCGTTCTGGTTGTATTCCAGGATGCCCACGGCCTCGTCAGGCCGTGACTCAATGATGCCCAGTACGCGGCCGGACAGCCCGCGTTCGTAGTCATCGTTGCGGCGACGCCCGCGGCGCGCGCCGTCGTCGCGCAAGGAAACCAGCACGCGGTCGCCGTCCTGGGCGCCTTCTTCCATGCCGTTGGGAACCTCGATGTTCTCGGCGCCGGGCATGCCCGTAACCACATAGCCGCCGGATTTGTTGTAGCCGCGCGCACGGCGGTAGATGCCCACGGCCGCCTTGCCGCGCACCGTTTCAAAGCGCCGGCCCTTGACGCGCAGCAGCCGCCCGGTGAACACCAGCGACTCCAGCCAGGCATGGAACGAGTCATCGGCCGTCACGCCCAGCGCTGCGGCAAGTTCCTCGATTGTCCGGGGTGCGTCGTGGGCGGCCTGCAGCACACGCTCGGCGCTGGCATCGGAATAGCGCGTGGGGTCCGTGTCGGTCACGGGGCCGAGGCTATGGCCGGGCGCCGCACATGTCGAGACATTGGGTCAGCCCGGGATAGAATGCCGCAATGCTGATGCAGGCAACACAGACGCTGTTCGGTTTTCGCAATGATGTGCTGGTGGCGGCCATCATCGGCGGCCTGTTCATCCTGGCCGCGATCAGCGCCTTTGCCGCCCAGCGTTGGGCGCACCGCTGTTATGTGGAGCTCAAGGCCATCCGCGAATCACTGGCGGAACTGAAGAAGTCCGGCACCGGTGTGGCCCCGCCTTCGGGCCCGGGCAGCTACCTGGACGAAGACCAGCGTTAGCCCTCGGCGGCCAGTTGGCGCGCGCTTTGGGCCTCTACGCCTGTGGCGCAGGCTGATACCAGGGTGTCGCCCGGTGCGGGCAGATAGGCCTCGCTGAATGGAATGTTCTCGGCCCCGGCGCGCTCGATTGCCAGTGGCAGGTAGATGCCCTTTTGGTCCAGGGCTTCCATCAGTTCGGCGGGCTTGCGGCCGTCGACGTCCATGCGGTCCATGCGCACCTCGCCGCGTTCGAACCAGTGATCCCACTGCGGCAGGTTTACCTCGCGCCCGAACAGCCGCCCTGCCCCCAGGTGCTGAAGTGTGGGCGTATCCTGGCCGCCGCCGGGCTGGCTCAGGATCATGCAGTTGGGCACCTCCAGCGCGTCCTTGGCCTTGCGCACGGCCATGACGTTGATGTCGGCATTGGCGGTCAGGGCGACAACACGCAGGGCGCTTTCCGCGCCGGCGCGGCGCAGCACGGTATCTTCCAGCGCGCTGCCGTGGATGGCGTTCAGCCCCTCGGCCTGTGCCGCGGCCACGCGCGCGGGGTTGCTGTCCACCAGCCACACCGGGGCGCTGCCGGCCAGTGCCTTGCCCAGCGCACAGGCGGTGGGCGAAGCGCCGATGATGACGGTACCCGACCGCGGGGCGGCCTTGGATTTTTCGTCGCGGCGCCGCAGCCATTCCGCGCCGACGGCCGGCTGCGGGGCGTGCACGGCCTCGCCGCGCGACGATGCCAGCAGGGCCAGGAACTCCGTGTAGGTGCGGATCTTCAGCAGTTCGGCGCGCACACCCGGCGCGGCCAGCGATTGCAGGATGTCGCGGTAGAGTTCCAGCGTCAGGGCGTGGTCGTCTTGGCGGGTCAGGATCAGGCAGATGATGTGCGCGGGTTCGCCGTCGGGGCTGTCAAAGTCCAGCCCCACGCGGGAAATGCCCACGGCCACCTGGGGCTTGTCCAGGCCCGGGATGCGTGCGTGGGGCAGGGCGATGCCGTTGCCCACGCCGGTGGCCGTGCTGCGTTCGCGCGCGATTACAAGGTCAATCGCGTTCTGCATGGGCACGCCAGTGGCACCCGAAACGTGGCACAGTTCAATGATGGCGGCAAAGCGGTTGGCGGCCTTCAGTTCCGGCACAAAGCTGGCCGAGCCCACGTGGTCCGTGAAGCGCCGGGCCTTCTTGCGGCGCAGGATGCGCTGCATCACCGGGCCCGCGATCACGCTGGTGGCCAGCGCCATGACGACCAGCGCCACGAACATCTTTTCGTTGATCAAGCCGGCCTGCAGGGCCACCTGCGCCAGGATGATTTCCATGGCGCCCCGCGCGTTCTTGGCCGCGCCGATTGCCCAGCTTTCGCGCCAGGGCATGCCCGCCCAGAACGCCGCAAGTCCGCAGCCCACGAACTTGCCCGCAGTTGCAATCACCAGCACTACCAGCACCAGCACCAGGTCAAAGCTCGCCACGAAGTCCACGGTCAGGCCGACACTGGCAAAGAACAGCGGCGCGAAGATGAACGTGACGAAGTTTTCCAGGGTGTGGCGGGTGCGTTCCTTCAGGTGGCTGGAATCGCCCAGTGCCACCCCGACAATGAACGACCCGAAAATGGCATGGATGCCGATCCATTCCGTGAAGGCCGCGCCCAGCAGCGCCAGTGCCACGGCCACGCCCAGTACGCCGCCGGGCCAGCTGGTGTGCGCCTGGATGAACGGCAGGCTGCGGTGCAGCAGCGCGCGGCCGATGGTTAACATGAAGGCAACATAGACCAGGGTCAGGGTGATCGTGGTGCCGATGGGCAGCTTGTCGGCTGCCTCGGCCGCGCCGGCACCCGCGCCCAGCAGGCCCAGGATAATGGCGAAAACAATCCAGCCCACCAGGTCGTCCAGCACCGACGAGGCCACCACCATCATGCCCAGTTCGCTGCGGTAGAGGTTCAGGTCCATCAGGATCTTGGCAATCACCGGCAGCGCAGAAATGGAAAGCGCCGTGCCCAGAAACAATGAAAAGACCAGGGCGTCGCCGCTTGCGGCCCGGCCCACGGCCTCAGGCGCCACAACCATCGGCCCGATCCAGCCAAGCCCCATGCCGACGGCAAAGGGCAACAGGATGCCGCCGACACTGACACTGAGTGCCCGTTTGCCCTGGCGGAACATGGTCGAAAGGTCAACTTCAAGCCCCGCGACCAGCAGGAACAAAGTGATCGCCAGAGTGGACAAGCCCTGGAAGGCCACACTGAAACCGGGCGTCTGCGGAAAGATGCGGTCAAAGATGTCCGGGGCAATGGCCCCCAGCAGTGTCGGGCCAAGCAGAATACCGGCCAGCAGCTCGCCCAGTACCGAGGGTTGGTTGAAGTGGCGGGCAATCTCGCCAAGGATCCGCGCCGCGGCCAGAATGACGCCGAGGGCGAGAAACAGGGCGACCATGTCCGCGTGGGTCAAATCGGGCTCCTTGAGGGCGCGATACCATGCCCATGCCGCCGTCGCCGCGCCACCATTGCCCGATAATTTTCTGGTGAGTCCATGCCGCCGCAAGATGCATTGTCACATTATCGTCATCGCGTCAGGGCTGGTGGGACAGGCGGCTTGGCAAATGTCTTTGCGCACCGAGGAACGGGGATAAGAGCTGTGTTTCCCCTGATCCCGGCCCCGATCGTCACATTTCAGTCATCGGTGCAGGCGGCAACCTTGGCAGGTTGTAGTTCTCCGCGGCTTTGCGGCTCCGCGTGAGATTGCTTTTCGCACAAGCATGATTCGTTCAGGCGTGAGTGCCCGTGCCACCAATGGCTGGGGCGATTGCGATTGCTGTTATCTGTGCATCCATGTTCTCTGTGGACCAACGCCGTTGTCGGTCAACCGCGCCGCGCGCGGGCGCTTCCGCCAAGTCTATGGCGGACAAGTGCGGCTCTTGTCTGGCGGCGTTACTGTTTCTTGCAGCGGTGACCCTGCCCCTGCCCTTACGCCGGTTTTACCCGGCAGGCATGGCAGGTTTCCGAGATCCAGCACAAAGAGTGTACCCGGCCGTGCGACATGAAGTGGCGGTTTACGAAACATAAAAAATATAAAACCAGTGCCTGCTTGTGGGCGGCCTTTCACCTCCATGTCATGGCCCTGCACAGCCTTGCGCGCCGCTTGACACCCCTTGGCCTCGGGCTAGATTGGCTGGCTCGCAATCCCCCCGAAGGAGTCGTTCCCGATGCTGCTACGCATTGTGCGTGGGACTTTCGTGTTCGCGTGCGCGGCCACTCTGTCCCTGACCAGCCTTTCCTTTGATTCCGCACCCGCCACTGTGCTTGCACAGGATGACAGCGGGCCGCTTGGCCTCGTGAAAGAGGGCCTGCGTGAGTACAAAAAGGGCAACTGGGAAAAGGCGATCCAGAAGTTCGACGAGGCCCTGGCCAAGGACCCGACGGACGAAGACGCGCGGCGCATCCGCGACGAGGTCAGCAACGACCTTGCCCAGCGCATGATCAACAACGGGTTGAATGACCCGGGGCTGTCGGGGCGCTATTCGCGTTTCGGCAAGTGGGTCCTGGCGGGCCGCCAGAAGGGCCCCGCGATGGGCCGCAACAACAACCCCGAAGACATCAAGAAGTACGTTGATGAATACATGGGCGACGCCGATGCCGGCCGCAACCTGCAGCGCGCGGCGGCGATCCGTGATGCCTACGGCGACTTTGCGGTGCCGTACATCCAGGAAGCCTACATGCACTCCGACAACCAGGATTCGCGCCAGCGCGCGCGGTTCCTGCTGTCGGCCATCGGGCCCCAGGCCGTCAACGCCATCATCCAGGTCATGCAGTCGGCCGAAGTCTATGACCGTCAGACGGCGGCCCTGGCGCTTGCCGACATCGGCGACCCGCGTGCCCTGCCGGTGCTGGCCAAGCATTTCCAGGACAACGCCGAAGACGCCAAGGTGCGCGAGGCCTGCCGCCTGGGTGTTGAAGTGCTGCGCCGCGACATGCCCGAACAGGACAAGAAGGTCAACAACGCCAAAGACCTGTGGTACCTGCAGGCCGAGGCCTATTACCGCAACAACGCCGCCGGGCGCTATTACCGCAACCGGCTGGTGGGCAGCAGCTACCCCGGCAACCTGCCGGTGGTGATGTACGGGTTTGACCGCAGCTACACGGTGTGGCGCTGGGTCAAGGACGGCGAAACCGAATCGCTGGTTGCCAAGGAAGTGCCGCTGTGGGCGTTTGCCGACCTGCTGGCCGAGGAATCGGCGATCATGGCCCTGGAACTGGGCATCAAGCAGTCCGGCGGCAGCGCGACCGACGCCTGGGTGCAGGATTGCGAAGCCCTGCTTTCGTGCATTCACTTCCACCTGTATTCCGAGGCCTCGGACCGCTACTACAACAGCAGCGACGACGAGCGCAACTTTGTGAAGGGCCTGCTGGCCGAACGCGGCCTGGTTCCGAACAAGATCGGCAAGGGCCTGGGTGCCAGCGCCGGTTCGCCGCGCCTGTATGCGGCACTGGAACGTTCACTGGCTGACGGCTACGCCGAAGTCAGCATTGCCATCTGCGACGCGATTGCCGACCTTGGCGACCGCAACGCCATCGGCACCAACGTGGCGGCGCCGTTGATCCGCGCGTTGACCGACGCTGACAAGCGCATCCGTTACGCCGCGGCCCGCGCGCTGATCCGCCTGGGTGCGCTGAAGGATTTCGGCAACAACGCAATGGTCGAACAGGTGACCACGCGCAACCTGCAGGAAACCGCCGCGCGCTCGGTGCTGGTGATTGCCGAAGACGAGGCCGTGCGCAACCGCTACCTTTCGGACCTTGAGAGCCTGGGCATTTCGGCCACCGGCGCAAGCTCGCTGGAAACCGGTGCCGACCTGGCCACGCAGTCGCCGGTGTTTGACGCGATCATCGTGCAGGGCAGCCTGATCCTGGCCCCGACTTTCACGTGGGAACCGCCGCAGATTGCCGGCCGCGACCGTGCCGGCGAGGCGCGCATGGAAACGCTGTTTGACATCCTCAGCAAGGACATCCGCACCGCGCAGATTCCGCTGCTGGTGGCCAGCCGCGACGACGAAAGCGACGGCCGCAAGACCGCGCTGGCGGGCCGCGGCCTGGAGGATTCACAGTTCGTGACGTACTCAGCCGAGTACCAGACCGACGCCACGGCGCTGGGCGACACGCTGAAGTCGCTGTGGGACCGCAACCCGGAAAGCGCCAAGAACCGCGCCAACCGCCTGGTTACCGACATGTGCCACGCGCTGGTCAGGCTGGAGCCTGCCACCACCAAGTACAGTGTTGAAAAGCTTCTGACGGCGCTTTCGGGCGGCCTGCGCCTGCCCGGCCGTGATTCTGATTCGCGGGCCGGCATCTGCGAAGCGATTGCCCAGCTGGTGTCTGACAGCGGCCGTGTCGGCGCTGCATGGGTGCGCCAGAACCTGGTGCCGAACCTGGTGGACACCATCAACAGCACTGATCGCGTGGATTCGCCCAAGGTCAAGGCCGCAGCCGCCAAGGCCCTGGGTGCCTGCTTTGCCTACCACCGCGGCAGCTTCGACCAGGACGGCTTCAAGGCATTGGTCGCGCAGCTTCGCCTGGAACACGACCTGGAAAGCATTGGCGACCCCGTGCGCCGCGAGCAGGCCATCATGGAAGTGATGGATGCCCGCAACGCCGCCGGTGAGGCCCTGGGCCGCGCGCCCACCACCCCGGCCCAGCGCCTGGAGATCAAGAAGGCCCAGCAGGTGATTCCGCACCAGGCCCCGCCCTCGATTCCCAAGGGCGAGTAAGCCCGCCGCATCAAGCCAACCGGGAGGCCGCAAGGCCTCCCGGTTTCAATTGGCGCATCGTCCGCAACGGATGGGTATGACCTTTGGGTTGCGGGCCAGTGTCCACAGTTGGCCGTGTACCTGGCCTCTGGCTCTGGTGCTCATGCGATTGGTCAGTTCGTCCAGGTGATTACGCGGATGCTGTGCCGCGGCAGCACCATTTCAAAGCCGTTCTGGAATGTCGTGATCGCCCCGGCCTGGATGTTCACCGTGGCGCTGGTGGTGTTCTGGTCGCGGATGTTGCCGGGTTCCAGGCGCCACAGGTTCGCGCCCGCCGCCGGGGTGCCGGGCACGTACAGGCGAACACCGTGCTGGTTCACAAGGTCAAGGTTCATCAGCACGATCCCGTATTGGTTGCCCTGTCGAAAGGCAAAGCTCTGCACGAAGTTCACGGTGGTGGCCGCCCCGACGCCGTTGATGGCGCTTTGCGTCCATGTGGGGTTGTCGCCGGTCTGGGTGGTGGTGATGCCGTCGCCCATCACGGCCTTGTTGGCAAGTTCCACCCCAAGCCAGGTGGGGCGCTTCAGGTCGTAGTGGTACAGGTCGCGCAGCATGCCCCAGATGTGCACAAATTGGTCCTGTGCGGGCGGCCAGCCGCCGCTGGTGTCAAATCGAAACGCATAGCCCACGGCCGTGAACGCGCACTGGTCAATCGCGCCGAACTCAAACATCGGCAGCAGCATGTTCAGGGGCAGCGCGATCGCGCCGGATGCCCCGGCCACAAACTCGTTGCGCGTGGAAGCTGGCAGGCCCGCGATGATGCTGGTGGTGTGGTAGTTGATCTCGTAGATGCTCATGCGCGTGCCGTTGCCGCCGTTCTGCAGGTGCTGGTGGCTCTGGTACATTCGGCCGCCGGCGTTCAGGCAGTCATAGAACGGCTTGGCAAACAGCGGCCCGAACATCTGCGCGTCGGTCGCCCAGCCGTCGTGCAGTTCGCCGAAGTACGGGGCCAGGGCGGTGCTGGTGTGGTCGTTGGAGTTGGCCTCGATCTCCTGCTGGCGGCCGGCAAACCCGGCCTGGCCGCCGATCACAAGGTCCAGCACGGCCGCGGCGCCGGCGTAGTGCGGGCTGGTCTTGAGCATGGCAAAGAACCGGTCCGCGCACTGGCCCAGCCTGACGCCGCCCCGGTGGCTTGCGCCGCCGAAGGGGTCGCCGGGGTCGCCCGCGCCCCACAGTTCGTTGCCGAACTCAAGGTGAACGCGGTTGAACACGGTCGTCCAGGGCGCGGCCTGGCCTTGCGCGGCGCGGCGCGCGGCGAAGGTGCCGCTGGTGCCGGCCAGGTATTCCATGAAGTTGAGAATGTCCTGCCCGCTGGCGGTGGGGGGCATGACGTACCAGGGCTCGGCGCCGATGTGCTGGCACAACGCCAGAAAGTCGTGTGCACCATAGTTCCAGGTGCCGGCGCTGCTGTCGTCGGGGCGATAGCCGCAGGTGCCGCGCAGAAACGCGGGCTGGGTCTGGTTGTCCAGGGTTTCGCCCAGTTGCCCGGCCCAGAATCGCAGCACGCCCGGCTGGTACTCGACAAGCCGCTGCACAAACCGGTCGTTGAAGGCTGTGGGGTTGGTGGCTTCGTCCAGGCACAGCAGTTCGACTTCGTCGATCCAGACATTGCCCGGGTTGCCGCCGGGCGTGATCACTTCAAAGACCAGCGCCGGGCGATAGGTCGCCGCGGGCCAGGGGTAGGGCGTCTGGTCGGTGCCGGCGGCGATGTTCGCGTCGGCGGTGTGCGTGGCCCAGCTGCTGCCCACGGAAAACGTCTGGTTGATGAACGTGGGGTTGTACGGCGCGCCGCCATCCCGGCGCAGGCGCACGATAAGCTGTTCGGTTCCGTTGGCAGAGCGAGCCTTCAGGCGCACACGCCAGTTGCCCTGCACGACCAGCAGCTTGTGGCTGCTCTGGTCACCGTCGCGCCAGGCTGTGTCCATCACGAAGCTCGCGTTCAGGCCCGCGCCCAGCCGCAGGGACTGTGTGCCTGAAAACGGGCTGGCCGTGTCCACCGTGCCCACGCCGCCGTGCATTCCCTGTGCGCCCGCAAAAGTACGGCGCGTGTACAGCACGTCGTATTGCGCCATGGCCGTGCCCGCGCCACCAAGGCTGAACTGGTAGGCGCTGCCGTTGTGGGTGAAGGCCGAAACCGTGCCGCTTTGGCCTGCGGCTGCCCCGTGCGCGATCTGCCACTGCGCGCCGTCCCAGAACCCCGGCGCGTGCTGGCCGTTGGTGTTGTTCCACAGTGCGGCCGTGAATGTGCTGCTGGTGCTGCCCGTGGCTGCCAGCCACACCGTGCCGAACACACCGGGTTCAAACCCCGGGTTGGGCAGGTGGTTTTTCAGGATCTTGGCCGCGCCCCAGCGGTCCTGCCCGCCAAGGTTCAGCCCGAGTTTCTTCACGCCGGCAACGCGCACCGCGTTGCTTACGTTCACGTTGGTGACGCTGGTACCGGGCGGGATTGTGCTGGCCGTGATGATCACCGTGTAAAGGCGCGAGGCCGATTCGCTGGTGGCCGCAACTGCCACGCTCACGGTAAAGCTGTAGCTGCCAGCGGCGGTGGGGGTGCCGGAAAGTGTGGTGCTGCTGGCTGTGGTCAGGGTGTCCAGTGCCAGGCCGGGCGGCAGCGTGCCCAGCACCGACCACTGGTGCGCCTGGGCCGATGCCGGGGCCAGGATGTCGGCCGAATAGCCCGCGCCCTCAACCCCATTGGGCAGGCTGGCGGTGGTGATCGCGTAGCTGCTGCCTCCGCTGCTGCCTCCCCCGCCGGAACTCTCGCCCCCGCCGCAAGCGACTGCAAGCACAGAAAGCGCAACAATGGCAAGCCAGGTGCGTTGGCGCATGGGCGTTCCTTGGTTGAGTCACTACAAGCGGTAGTGGTGCAGTTTGCCCCTTTGGGCCTTTCCATGCCATATCGCGGTCATGCCGGCCCAAATTTGGCCGACAGAAAGAAAGGAATCCGTTGATACTCTTACTACAGTAGTAATCAATCGAACTGGAGTCGAACCGTGGGGAATCCAAAGTACCGTGCGCGCCTGGCCCTTGCCGGAGTCGCGACGTTGATGGTCATCTTGGCGGCCTGTGGCGGTGGTGGCAAGAAAAGCGGCGGCGGTTCCAGTGGCGGCGGCACCGGCCCCACACCCGTGGCGCCGGTGGCTGATTTCTCGGGCACGCCTACCACGTTGCAGACCGGCCAGTCGGTGACGTTTACCGACCTCTCCACCGGCACGCCGGTGACCTGGGCCTGGGATTTTGACGGCAACGGCACCACCGACAGCACCGCCCAGAACCCCGCGCATGTGTACAACACCGCGGGCACCTTCAACGTGACGCTGGCTGTCACCAACGCCTTCAGCGCTGATTCCGTCACCAAAACCACCTACGTCACCGTCACGGCGCCGCCGACAGGCACAGTGGACATTGATGTGGATTCCAACCGCGACGGCACCGTCAGCGCGGGTGCCGACGACGACACCAACGAACACGTTTGGTCGGCCACCCAGGGCGCGGTGTTCTATTACAACCTGGATGACGACAACAACGACAACGTCGAAGACTACAAGGACACCACCGCATCCGGCGCCGACCTGAACGACCTGGCCCGCATTATTGTGCGCCAGATGAGCGGCGCGGCCGGCGGCACGGTGACGGTGCTGGTTTCGGCCTCGGCACAGAACCGCGTGCGCATTTTCCAGAACAGCGGCGGCACCTGGACCAGCGTGTACAGCAGCGGCGCCAGCTTCACCATCCCGGCGGCCAACGTGGTTGCGGGCGACGTCGAGCTTGGCATGGAAGCCCGCGACCGCATGAGCGCCACATGGAATGGCCACTGCACGCTCACACTCGAAGTCCGCAACAGCGGCGGCACGGTGCTGGGCACCGATACTGTCATCCTGCGCGTGGCCCCGCCGATCATGGCCACCAACCTGTGGCCTGCCACCGAGTACCACCTGGTCAATATTGCCAGCGGCTCCACGCAAAACGGTGCCATGCGCACGGCCATGCAGAACATCTGCACCGCCGGCGGATTTCTGTACCGAGAAGCTGCGGGCACAAGCTACAGCGGCGACCGCTGGCTGCAGGACTCCAGCGAACCCGCGGTCGTCCAGTTGCCCTCCAGCACCGGCCCGCGCCGCGTGGTCAACCATGTGATGCAGCTGGCCCGCTGGCGGCAGGTAGACCAGTGGTGCAAAAACGTGCTGTTCGACCCCGAGTTTGATTTCTTTGAACGCTTCAGCACCAACTCCAACAGCCACAACTACGGCGGCAACTTTGAAGTCGTTCCGCCCTTCACCGGCAAGCCTTACGGCAAGGTCGCCTTTGGTGGCGGCACCGGCACGCTGCTGGGCACCACCACATCCGTCACCAGCGCCATGACCCAGGTGTACAAAGACTTCTTTGACGCCGCGGCGCTGCAGGGCCCGCACCTGCAATACACCAGCGAGTGGCTGGCCGTGGGCCACATTGACGAGTTCAGCATGTTCATCCCCGCGCCCAACACCGCCCGCGGCTGGGTGTGCCTGATGGCCTCGCCCGACGTTGCCATCCAGATTCTGCAGAACGTGCAGGCTGCCGGCGGCGGCGCCAACGCGGTGATGGCCGGCCGCAGCGGCTATGCCACCACGGTCAACGGCATCCTGAACGACAGCGCGCTGATGACCCTGCAAAGCCAGGCCCAGGCCCGCATCAACACCGCCCGCAACCAGATCAAGGCCGCCACCAACCTGACCGACGCCGACTTCATCCACATCCCGCAGCTGTTTGAGTACGTCAGCGGCAACTACGTGGCCGCTCTCAATCCCGGCAGCGTCAACCTGATGGTTCTGCCCAGCGCCAACGGCACCACCTATTTCGCCATCCCTGACCCCGAAGGGCCGGATCTCTCCGGTGCGGACCAGTTCCAGGCCGACATCTCCGCCAAGCTGCAGGGCCTGACCAACGGCAGCAACCCGTTCAACATCACCTATGTGGACGTGTTCTGGAGCTACCACGATCTGCTGGGCGAACTGCACTGTGGCAGCAACACCGTGCGCACACCGCCCAACGACGACTGGTGGAACAAGTAGAGGGCCTGCGCGCCGTTGCTGTTGAGAAGCCGTCCCATCGAGAACAAGCCATGAAAAAAACCTTCGCCCTGCTCGCTCTTACAGCACTGCTGGCCCCGGCCCTGGCCGCCGATCTTGCCACGGACCTCGACACTGCCGCGCGCGTACAGCCCGGCGATCACGCCAATTGGGTCAAGGCCCGCGACCGCGTGGTGGCCCACGGCCCCGACGCCGTGGCCGAACTGGCCAAGGCCGCAGCCGCCGAACACTGGACAGCCGAAGGCTGGGTTCGCGCCCTGACGGCCGAAGTCGCCCGCCTGCGCATTGCCAGGCCCGAGCTCGCCACCGCCGTGGACAGCCCGCGCGGCATTGACCCGGCCTTTTACGGCATGACGCGCCTTGGCAAACCCTATTGCCGCCGCGATTTCGCACAGCTTGGCAAAGAGGGCGTACCCTTGCTGCTGGAACGCATGCGCTGGACTCTCGACGCGACGCCCTTCAGCGAAGGCGAGGCCGGAGCACTCGAAAAAGAAGCCCTGGCCACCAGTCTGTTGCAGGTACCCGGCCAGCTTGCCGACACCCGCGCCCGATTTGCGCTGTTGGACGCGGCCAAGAACGCCGAACTGCCCGCCAACTGGCGCCAGGACGCCGCTGTAAGCTACGGCCAGACCGGCGGCGAACCCGCGCTGGCCAGCCTGGGCGCGATCCTGGATGACGCCAAACAGCCCCTGGCCGTGCGCGAGGCCTGCGCCTGGGCCATGGGCCGCGTGCCCGAGGCCGCCAGCCTGGACGCCATCAAGCTGCGCCTGAACGACGACCGCATCACCGGCGGCAACACCGGCATCGCGCTGGTGCGCGCACTGGTCAACGGTGCCGGCATTCTCGGCAACGCCTGGGGCTGGCAGGCCCGCGGCATGGCGGCGCTTGAAAAGGGCAACCAGATCCGCCGCGATTGCGCCCTGCTGATGATTGAGACTCTCAAGAAGCACCCGGCCGAACACGAAACCATTGCCAACGCGCTGGTGCAGATTGAACTGCGCGACAGCCTGGGCTGGCTGCAGGACCTGAGCCAAGACGGGCAGGCCGCACAGGTCGTCAGGGACGCCGCGCTGAAGTGCATTGACCCGCTCAAGGATGCGCTCAACCGCAAGTAAGCCGGCTAACCCGCAACGGCCCACCGTGGAAACGGTGGGCTTTTTGCTGCCCGGCGCTAGACTAGCCGGTCCACCGCAAGGAGCCTGTCATGCCGTCACGCAAAAGCACCATCGACACCGCCGCTGTGGTTGACAATCTCAACCTGATCCTGGAACTCGAACTCGCCGGGGTGTGCCGGTACCTGCACTATTCGCTGATGATTTTCGGCCACGCGCGCATTCCCATCATCAAGTGGATGCGCGACCAGGCCAATGAAGGCATGGATCACGCCAGCCTGGCGGGCGAACACGTCACCACGCTGGGCGGCCACCCGTCGCTCAAGATCGGCAAGCTGACCGAGAGCCATAAACACGATATCGACCAGATTCTGCGCGAGGCGCTCGAGCACGAACACGCCACACTGGATCAGTACTACGCCCTGCTGGAAAAGGTCGAGGGCAAGAGTGTGTGGCTGGAGGAATACGCCCGCGAACAGATCCAGCTTGAGGAAGGCCACATCGCCGAAGTCGAAAAGATGATGCGCCGCCCCGGCGACTTAAAGCCCGCGCGGTAACGCACGGCATCGGTCCACAGATGGACACAGACAAACGCAGATCAAGTCGTTATCTGCGTCCATCTGTGTCCATCTGTGGTTAAAGCCATTGCCCTTGCTGCTATACTGTGAAATCTCGCACTGCACCTTCGGAACTATCCGCACAGACAACCGATCCGGGGGAACCATGAAAGCGCAAACCCTCCTTGTTGCCGCCATTGCCGCACTGATTGCCGGTGCCGCGGGCTACTTCTACGCCGAATCCCGCCACCGTCCCGCCGCCAGCCCGCCCGCCAAGGCCGCCAGCGCGCCCGAAACCCCCGCGCCCGACCCGCAGATTGCAGCCCTGCGCAAGCAGGTCAGCGACCTGACCACCGAGCGCGACGAGAGTCGAGCCGCGCTTAGTGCGTGGATGGAAGAGGCCCGAATCGCTCGCGAGAATGGCGGTGCGCCGAACGCTGATGTGGGTAGCGTCCGCCCACTCCCAGAAGTCCCGCCCACAGGCGAAGACAAGCCGCCCACCGAGATTCCCGCCGATGCCGCGGCCCTCAAGGCCATGCGCGATGGCGCGATTGCCGACATGGCCGACCCCGACAAATCCAGCGAGGCCAGCCAGCTGCTCGCCGCGCTGGCCGCCAAGGGCGACGCCGAAGCCGGCAAGGCCTTGCTTGCCATCCTCAAGGGTGACAACGCCCAGGCCAAAGAAGACGTGGTGGAAGCACTCGACGAACAGGGGCTGATGGGCACCGAACAGTTCGCCAGCGCCGTGCAGGCACTGATGACTGACCCCAACCCCAGCGTGCGCGCCGAAGTTGCACAGGCACTGGCCAAGATGCCCGCCGAAGTTGCCGGGCCGCTGGTACAGGGCATGCTGGCCGACCCCGAAGCCAAAGTGCTGCGCAAGGCCGCCAAAGCCATTGGCGACATGAAATACGCCGCGGCCGCCAACGACCTGATCCCGCTGACCCGCCACGCCGACCAAAGCGTGGCCTGGGAAGCAGCCAACGCCCTGCACAAGATGGGCGATGCAACGTACGTGGAAGCCTACGTGCCGGTGTACGGCGGCAAAACCAGAAGCGCCGACGCCAAGGAAAGGCTCGAGGCCACCAAGCAGCTGCGCAAGCTGAAGCTCGAAAGCACACGCAGCTGGCTCGAACCGTTGCTAAACGACCCCGACCCGGCCGTAGTCAAAGAAGCCCAGAAGGCGATCAAGGATTTGGACAAGCAGAAGAAGTAAGTGGCAGGGGCATAGGGCGTGGGGCATAGGGCATAGGGCATAGGGCATAGGCAGAAACAAAAGCCCGGCATGGCAATGCCGGGGGTTGTCGCGCAGCGACAACAACTCCAACGGCGGCCTCATAGACAGGAACCCAAGCCGCCCCTTCGACCAGCTCAAGGCAACAAGCGCGCAGGGCCGGTACCAGTCACGGAGCGCGAAGCGTCAGCGAGCGTCGTTTGCGGTGCAGGAATGGCATCGGCCTAAGCCCGTGGCATCGGCCTAAGCCCGTGGCATCGGCCTAAGCCCGTGGCATCGGCCTAAGCCCGTGGCATCGGCCTCTGGCCGATGCGTCTGCATGGCCGTCCCGGCCATGCAACGAACAGGAGCCCGAAGCGCCAGCGAGGAACGCTCTTTCAGCCGCTAAACCCGGAATCTTGCCCGGCAACCCGCCTCGTACCTGTGCTGGCTGACTCCAAGGTCTTCGACTCTAGACAGCATCGTGAGGCTTCCTGAGCCAAGGCGGGACCGTTACGAAGTACTTCTCCGGGTGCTCTTGCACGTCTATCGCGGCCTTCATAACGCGAGCCTGCTTCTCGCCCATCAATCGAATCAGTTCTGGGTCAATCCAATCATCCAGCTTCTTGCACCAATCTCCAGGGGTGCACCTCCCAACCAGCTTGGCGGCCGCTGAAATGTCCTCCGCCAGTTGAACAACGCGACGATCATTGCTGCGCAGGCGGCCCGTGAGGCTGCCTAGAATGACGTACCAGGTGTCCGCAAAGTCGTTCGACACCTGATGTTCCTTGCGTCCCTCGAATCCTCCCTCGGCAAGCCAGAGAAGCGGAACTGCTGCCTCTAGCATGAACTTCCGGCTTTCAATCGAGTTGCGCATGTAATCCGCTCGCCTTCTCGGGTTACTTGCTTTGTCGGGCCACTCCTTGCACTCCTGATGATAGGCGTATTCGGCGATCAACTGGCGACGGCGCTCAACATCGCTGCTGCGGAGGGCCTTGAGATCGTGATCTTGCAAGCAGTCTCTTATCGCGCTTACGGCTCGACCAAGAGACCACTTGTTCTCGCTGTGGCCTGAGAGGAACCCTGCGTCCTTCCTGATCTGGTTGGCCCCATCAAAGCTGTCCAAGAACTCGCGCACGGCCTCCGTGCCCTGCGTTGCCTTCTTCACCACCGCACGAAGTGTTGCCGTGTGGTACTTGTCGGCGTACTCAACAGTGGGAGCGCCTAGCACTCGCTCGTTGGCCATGATGTGCGACAATTCGGCACCGCACAGAAGTACTTCCGAGATCGCGTCGAGCTGAGCCAATGAGCCGCAGAGTGTTGCTGCCCACTGTGTTTCGTGCTTCATTAGTTCGGCAAACGTGATGATTGGAATCAGGACTGCCCCTCGCAATGCATATGCATCCTTGCCAGCGGCGAGCACTACGTCCCGAATCCGGAGGACGTTTACGTCGAGCACTGTCAACGGAGGAGGAGTCCATGCGTTACCGCAGCCTGCACTCGGACGCCACGGCTTGCGGTTACTGGTCATAGCAATCCCCAGAGGGCCTGCTAGTTAATCGAAAACAGGTTGCAGGCCATACTCCATCGCACCCGAGCAGGAGTGATCGCCAACGTGATTCGGAACGCAGAATCCTGCGCCATGAAGTCACGTTGATTGCCCTCAGCGTCTATTCAGGACGACCTTGGTCCTGCTTGTTCTGTTCATATCGAGTGTCGCGCTCAACCTTACCGTTCTTAATTGGGAGATCGAGCATGGCCATTTCTCGAAACTCCTCGGGGAGATATCGCTCGGCACTGAAACGCTTGCACCGTGCGACTGACCTTACGAGAGACTCAAAGGTCATCACAAAATTTAGGAATGCGCGAGTTTGGGAAATCGCGACGGGTTGCTTGGACCAAGGCGCCTCGACCAAGGCCTCCTGATCGTCTTCCGACCTTGCAATGAACACGCCAGCTTGATGCTGGTCCGCGGCCGCCGGCCCCATCGCAATCATCGAGGTTCGACCGTATAGGATCGCCAAGTCCGCAAAGTACACCAGGTCAGGTAGCTCGCTGTATTCACGACCTACAATGCAGTTGGTTAGCCAACGCATTGCCGTTTCAAGATTCGACGTTTTGGTCGTCCACGCGACGATGGCAACTGCAGATGGGACCGTGAACCCTTTGCGCCCGCCGCCCGCGTCGAATGCCGTCCTGATAAACTTTAGCTTCTTGATTCTCTCGGCCTTGGCAAATGCGTCCACGAGTTCTGTCGCGTCCATCGAACTCTTAACCTCAACAACCCCCATCGCCGCGTCGGTCGGAAACAGCTTCAGTTTTGGGTCGAGGAACAATCTTGGTAGAAACGTCTCGTCGACAACCACTACGTCACACTCAGCACTCCTTGCTCCATCTGTGCCCACAAGCTGAGAGTTGGTATGAACTGTGTACCTCCCGGGCAAAACATCAGTAAGCAGTGTTGCGAGCAACTCTTCGTTGTGCTGGCCCTTTAATCCCGAGTGAGTGAGGACTTTTAGGTTTGACCCAGCTTTCCTAATGAAGTTGGAAAAAACGGCCGAGAACTGCTCGTAGTAGCTCCGGTAGCTGTCGCCTTGGCCAGCCATGACGTCCTTACAGTGGTGGGACTGAAACCCCCTAAAACCCCGCCACGGCCTCAATTGCTTGTTTGATCCATGCTGGCTGGGGCAGGACTGCGGCTTCCAGCACTGTAGAAAATGGTACGGGGCTGAAGCGGGCGCCTACTCTTTCGATCGGCGCGTCGAGATGTTTGAACGCTTTCTTGGCGATCAGGGCGGCTACTTCGCCGCCGAAGCCGCCGAACTCGGGGCCTTCGTGGGCGATCACCACCCGGCCGGTCTTTTGCACCCATGCAAGGATCGTTTCTTCGTCCAGGGGCACGATGGAACGCAGGTCCACCACGGCCACGGAAATGGGGCCACCGGTGCCAACCAATGACCCGTCGCTTACGCTCCGGGCTCCTGTTGGGGCTCCAGGTTCGTGATGATGGCTGCCTCCGCCGTCGCTGCTGCGGTGGTCGCCGGTGTCGGCCGCGCGCACCATTTCCGGGGCGCGGCGGTCATTTTCTGGTTGACGGTTGACGGTGCCACTGGTCGCGACACGCCGGTCAGACCCAACTGCGGCAGGCAGGATGCCTGCCCCACTTGCTGGCGAGACTCCGGCGGCCCCTTCGCTTGCGCTTCGGGCTCCAAGTTCTTCCGCGGCCTTGAGCGCCATGTGGATTGCGTTGCCGTAGCTGAACACGACCACGTCGGTGCCTTCGCGGCGCACTCTGGCCTTGCCGAACGGCACGTGGAAATCCTCGGGGATGTGCGCGCGGGTGCGCGGGTCGTTGTACAGGCCCTTGGGCTCCATGAACAACGTGGGGCCCTGGGACTTCATGGCCGTGCGCATCAGACCATAGGCGTCATCGGCAAAGGCCGGGTACACAATCCGCACGCCCGGGATGTTGCACAGCGAGCCTTCAATGGTCTGGCTGTGGTACAGGCCGCCGCCGATGTAGCCGCCACTGGCCAGGCGCATCACCACGTTGGGCGTGAACTGGCCGCGGGTGCGATAGTAATCGTGGCTGCACTCGACAAACTGGTCCATCGCGGGCCAGAAGTAGTCGGCAAACTCGGCGCCCTCGACCACGACGCGAATCTTGGGGTTCAGGCGCGAGAAGCCGTTGGCCGCGCCCATGATCCAGTTTTCGGCAATCGGCGCGTTGAAGATGCGGCCCTCGCCGAACTCCTTCTGCATGCCCTTGGTGACCAGGAAAATGCCTTCCTTTTCTTTGTTCGCGATGTCCTGGCCCCACAGGTAGGTGTCGGGGTTGTCGCGGAACTCGCGGCGCAGCGCCGCGTTGATGCCCTGGCGCAGGGTTAAACCCATGCCCTTCTTCGCCTCAAAGTGTTCGACCAGCTTCGCACCCTCGGCCTGGGGCACGCCGTCGCCCTGGACTTCGTATACGGGCGGAAACACGAACTCGAGCGCGGTCTTGGGGTCGGGCTTGGGGGCTGATTCACCGTAGGCGCGGGCCGCGTTGAACTCGGCTGTGGCCTCGGCGGCAATGGCGTCAAGCTGGGCGTCGGTCATGCCCGCTTCGTCAACCAGCCACTTGCGGAAGATCGGCAGCGGGTCGCGGGCCTTGGCCTCGGCCAGTTCCTTCTCGTCGCGATACAGAATGTGGTTGTCGCTGTTGCTGTGGCTGCCAATGCGCGCGCACCAGGCATAGACCATGGCGCAGCCCTTGCCCGCGCGGGCGTATTCGGTGGCCTCCTGCATCGCGCGGAAACAGGCCATCACGTCGCGGCCGTCCACGCGCCAGATCTTGGCGCCCGCAAGGCCGGCGAAGTTGTCGGCCAGGCACTCGTTGGCGGATTGGTCGCGCTTGGGCACGGAAATGCCATAGCCGTTGTCCTGGATCACCGTGACCACGGGCAGGCGGTCTTTGCTGATGGCGTTCAGGGCCTCATAGACGTAGCCCTCGCTGGTGCTGGATTCGCCGAAGCTGCAATAGACCACGCTGTCGGTGCCGTACTTCTTGATCGCAAGGCCCAAACCCGCTGCGTGCTGGATGTGGTTGGAAACGCAGCTGCTGACGTTGTGAACGTTGATGCTGGGCTTGGCAAAGTGGTTGCTCATGTGCCGGCCGCCGCCGGCGATGTCTTCGTCGCGGCTCAGGCCGTTGAGAATGGCTTCTTTGGCGGTCAGGCCTGCGGCCAGGGCGGTGGTCAAATCGCGGTAATAAGGAAACAGGTGGTCCTTGCCGGGGCGGAACGTGGCGCCCAGGGCAAGCTGGATGGCGTCGTGGCCGGCGTTGGGGGCATGGTAGGACCAGCCCATGGCCTTGCGCAGGAAGTTGGGGGCTTCGTTGTCGATCAGGCGACCCAGCGAAAGCAGGTGCCAGGCCCGAGCGTGCCCGGGGTAGTTCGGCGGCAGGTCAAGGTCTTTGCGGGGCGCGGCTTTGGTGCGGGCCATGGTGGTCTCGGGCTCGGTAGATTGCGCCCGGCAACAGGCACCGGGCGCGACGATGTTTCTACCAAAAACGGCCACGTCAAGCGACCATGGGGCGCATGCGCCGACCAAGCTTTGAGTTTCTGGCCGGGTGCCTTTGCCTGGTGGCCGGTTTCTGGTTCGTCTGGATTGACGCGCCGTTCATTGAGCTGCGGGGCTATGAGATCCCCCGCCAGGTGGGCGGCATTGTCGATTTTCTGGGCAGCATTGCCGACAAAGACGAAGCGACCTGGAAGGCCTGGTCGCTGTGGACGCTGTACGCTGTGCCCGTTGCCGGGCTTGCGGGCGCGGGGCTTGAGGTCTGGAACTGGCGCCGCGGTGGCAACTGGTGGTGGATGCGGCTGGCTGTAGGTTTGGCTCCGGTCCTGGCGCTGGCAGTCGTGGGGACGGTGTTTGCAACACGGCGCACGTGGTTTCAGGGAATCGTCGAGGCCATTCCTGACGCGTGGCTGCCCAGCCCCTTTGAGGTCCTGCGCTTCGGGTTCTGGATGACGGTGGCGGGGGTCGTGGCGTGTTTGACCAGCGTGTTCACCCTCAAACGCAAAGAGGGCGCGGCCGCAAAGACCGCGCCCCCGGATGCGGCGGCAGGCTAATCTTTCTTGCCGCCTGCCGCGACCATGGTGATGCCGCCGGCGACAAACAGCGCGCCACCGACCCAGACAGCGGGCGGAATGTCGGCGTCCTCAATCACAAAGCGGGCGTCACCGATGCGGATTTCCTTGCGCCCGTCGAAGTACTGCCAGCCGCCATAGGCCAGCGCGCCGACACCGGCCAACAGCACAAGAAGTGCAACTATGCGCATGTTACTCATGATGGTCTCCTTTTTTCATTCTGGCGAGACAGGCTTCGTTCAGGTGCCCCGGCGGGTGGCCACGCGAATCACTTCGATCAGCACGGCGCCGATTGCCAGGATCAACAGCAGGTGAATGAAGCCGTTCAGCATCGTGCCGGAAACCAGACCCAGCACATAAAGCACCAGCAGAATGATGAAGATAGTCCACAGCATGTTTGGCTCCTTTCCTGCGAGTAGACGGAGAAGCCTTCCCGGCGCGGCCGGGTTCTGCGCTCAGTGTGGGCTGTGAGGCAGCCTCTGTGCGCCCTGGAGGGCGCGTGCGGCGTGATCGCCGAGATGGGGCAGGATACTGCGGGGAAGTGTTGCGTGCTTGTTCGCGCTGAGTCGCATGGCTTCTCCGTCATGCCGCGGGCGCTGCCCGCATCCATTAACTGGAACGAAGTTGCCCGAAGGGACGTTCCGGCAAGTACCCGATTGGAAGACATGGTTAGGCCGGGCTTACACAGCGATGACAAAACTGCACCAAGCGACACAATCGCACACTCGGCATGCACAGAGTGACCAGTTGGCAAGTCGGGTTATGTGACGTGAATTCAGGGGTGCAAGTTGCGCTACTCGTCCCAGTCCACCTTGCGGCGCAGGGCTTTGACGGCGCTGCGGTGTTTGCGGGCCTGCAACCGGCGCTTCTTGCTGGCCTTGCTGGGCTTGGTGGCGATGCGTTTCTTGGGCGGCCTTGCGGCAGCAGCGATCATTTCGGCCAGGCGGCGCAGGCAGATCTCGCGGTTCTCGTGCTGGCTGCGGGTTTCGTCGCAGTCAATCAGCAGCTCGCCGGCGTCGTTGATGCGCGACTTGTACTGCGCCTGCAGGCGCGCCTTTACGTCGTCGGGCAAGGCGCGTGTGGCGGCCACGTTCCAGTGAAGCTGGGCGCGGCTGTTGACCTTGTTGACGTTCTGGCCGCCCGGCCCGCCGCTGCGCGAGAAGGTGAACTTGAGTTCAGAATCCGGGATCTCGAACCTGCCGGCCTGCATGATGCCTCGCGCGCTTGATGCTCAAACGTTAGCATCCGGCCATGGACCCGGAAGAACAGGCCCGCACACTGCTGAAGGCCAAAGGCCTGCGCGTAACCGGCAAGCGCGTCGCGCTGGTAAACGCGCTTATGCGCGCGGGCGAACCCGCCAGCCTGGAGACCGCCCACAAACTGTGTGGCCAACCCGGTGGCGACCAGGCCACGGTGTACCGCAACCTGCAATCACTGGCCGAAGCCGGCCTGCTGCGCGTGGTCAAGGGTGTGGGCCGCCGCGAGATGTTTGAGCTCGCCGCGCACCAGCACGGGCACGCGCACCTGGCCTGCACCAAGTGCGGGCGTGTGGAGTGCACGGAGATCAGGGACCTTCCCGCCAAGCCAAGCAAGCCCAACGGCTGGGCGATTACTGATGTAAGCGTAACAGTATGGGGCCTGTGCCCCCAATGCCGATAGCGCGCCACCACAAGCAGGCAGGAACTTTCGGCGGCAACAGGCAACCGTGCAGAATGGTGGGCCCGGCGGGATTCGAACCCGCAACCAAGGGATTATGAGTCCCCTGCTCTAACCGTTGAGCTACAGGCCCACAGATTTCAATCACTCGCAGGTCGGACGCAATCCCCTGCCCAATAGCCATTTATAGCCACATCCCAGACAGGCGTCGTCAATTTTGTTCACACCCTTGGCCGCCCTCGCTGGATGGCCATTTGCTTGTTTGCATTCGGAATCATGTAACATTGCTGTAACCACTTTTTTCAACGAAAGGCGGTTTCCATGCCCAAGCCTCGCGCAAAGCCTCGGGTTCGACAGTGGAACGGCGACTGGTTCCTCTTTTATCGCGAGAACGGTGGCTACGGAAGCGAACGTCGCATCAAGTGCTCGGAGCACGGCTACACCTCCGCTGCCGCTCGCAGGCGAATGGTGAAGGAGTATTGCGAAAAGGAGGAGCAGGAAAGAGCGGAGATGCGCTTGCGAGGCGCGGGGGTTGCCTACGACACACCCCTCATCAAGGCGCTGGAAGCCTACCTGTCCAGCATCACCGCTCGCGAGGAAGCGCGTAGGCTGAACCCAGAGGGCCGAGAAGGACTAACGACCGAATCGGCACGACAGGTGCGCTTCACGATTGAGGACTTCATTCAGTGGCTAAGGAAGATTGGCAAGGCGAACCTGACGACGGGAGGAATGGATGCTCCGACCTTGCAGGACTACTTCCAGAAGCTCGCGAGTGAAGACGCCGTTCGCGGCGAAGCAAAGGTCAAGCGCAGCGTTTCGACGCTCAACAAGCACAAGCGACACGTAAAGGGGGCGCTGAACCATCTCAATGAGAGGCGTCCACGCCTGTTCCCGGATTTCGACATTTTCAAGAAGCCGCTTCGTCAGGTGTCGGGGGAGATGCAGGATCCTCGTGCGTTCGGCCACCAGGAACTGAGCAAGTTCCTGGGGAAGGCAATTGAACACGAGGTCAACGCGATTCAACGGCTTTACCAAAACGTCGAGCCGGAAAACCGAGCGCGGCGTGGGCGAACCTCAGCGGAGACGCCCGTTAGCCTAGTTTTCGTGCTCTTGGCCCTTACCGGCGTCAGGCAAAGCGAGGCTCTGAACCTGAAGTGGGAGAGTATCGATCCGTACCGGGGGATTCTACGCTTCAGACGGACCAAGACTGGACCGCTGCGAGTGCTGCAACTGCGCAGTGCACCGGAGGCGGTGATCGCACCCAAGCTAGCAGACTTGTTGACCGTCCTCTATCAACTCGCAAAGCGATCGCCCAGCCGCGCCAATGGTTACGTGCTGCCGCACGGGAGTAGGCTGACGCCTTACTTCCCCCGCAAGAAATGGGAACGGATAGACACGGAAGCCGGACTGTTCCGCATCACACCTCAGGCGCTACGCCAGAACTTCTGTTCGTACTGCGCGTCCATGAACGTTGACTCGGCTGTCGCAGCAATGTGGTCGGGTCACAAGCCAGCGGTGGCGGAGAGGTACTATCGCACGCTGGTCCCAGCCCGCCTGTTTTCACAGTCCTTTGAAGCCGCAATGGGCCTAGAGACCGGCATCGACCGGCTCATTGACATACTCGGCAAGGCGCACGGAGTGTGGCCTCCGGGAATTCGGTAGTCTAGCGGACCAGTTTCATTGCGTCCCAGTCCGAGAACCTGTGTAGTGGATCGCAGAGCCGCTGCATTGCGGCGCTGTGGGTCTGTCCGACCAACACGCCGTGCACTCTGGCGTTCTTCTCGGTGCACGCATGTCGCAGGAACTTCGGAACTTCTACAGGCACGTCGAACTCGCCATCGCTCACCAGCACGATGTCGGCTTTGTTCCATCCCTCTCGGTGTAAGCGATCTGCGGCCTTGGTCAACGGTGCGGCCACGTCGGTTCCGCCGTCGAATGACATGGCGAGAAAGGACAGCAACTTTTCTAGCCCCTCAGGCTTCAAGGAAAGTTCATGCTCCGTCACCTGCCCCGGCCCGCTAAATGCGTAGAGATAACATTGCCGTAGTTCCGCGTGTGCAGTCCGCACAGCTTCGAGAACCAGTGCCTTTGCCACCATCTCAGGTGCGCCCTTCATCGAGCCTGAAGTGTCCAAGCAGAAGATGATTGGGCCTCGTTCAAGCTTTTGCCGGGTAGTCGGCTTTAGAGTTCCTTCCTGCGAGGGCTCTTCTATCTCAACTCGCTCGGTTGCAACGCCCTCCACTCGATAGGTCAGAAGAGACCTCTCCGCACGCCGTGCGTGCCAGAGCACTTTGAGTGTCGGGTGGGTCAGGAGTACGGCTTCGCTTGGCAACATCCGGGCAATAGCGTCAGATCGCTCGATGCCCCGCGTTTCTGATGGTACATGCGGCGTCCACACCTCACGTAGTTCTTCCCGCACTCGGCGGACCGGTTGGTAGATGACTTCGGACGTGGCGGGATCATCCTCCCGCACGGTCTGGACTCTACCGAGCGCACGCACGATCTCTCTGAGTTGAGGGAGTTGCCGTAACAAGTCGGCCAGTTTTTTTGCCTCAAGCCACCCCCGCGACTTGAGCACGCCAAGACTCAGGTCCCGACCTAGCCCGGTCATCAGTCCGAGTTCCCCGAAGACTTCGGAAATCTCTCGCCACATCGACAGGAGCGATGCCCAGCGTTTCTTTATCGAGCCTGCCGCACCTTCGCTCCAAGTCGGGGCCTGGGAAATCTCTGCCTGACTGTGAAGCGCATCCAAGTCCTGCTGCGTGAGAGCCTCGGGCTCCGGGCCTGTCTCATCTCCTTCTTTTGGCTCGGGTGACGCTTCGTTCTGATCTTGCGTCTTTCGAGCCTGTGCAGCCGCCCTGCGCCGCATCTCCTCGATCTTCCGCAACTCGTGCAGTTGGCGTTCGACTGCGGTCCGAAACGAAGTGTCTCCACTGGCCACGGCATCTAGCAGTGAGTCGAGGACTGCGTCAACCAGCTCAGTCTGTTCGCGGCAGTACCCGGCGACTTCCTGGAGAGTTGAATCGGCCAACAGCGCATCGACAAATTTCTCGGATGGCCAAGCGAGACCGTCAGGCCGTGGCAAGGCCCCGGAAAGGAGTGCCGCCCGCCATTGGATCAGCCCGGCGACACGCTTCTCCAGACTGCCGTGGGTGCACGAGATGACCTTCGCGTAAAGCGTTTCGGGAATGTCCTTGAGGTACGAGAAGCGCCGCGCCAACCGCGTGGCCTCAAACCCAACCCTAGGCTTCGCAGGATGCCCGGTCGTGGATGGGTCACTCGTCATCGCTGCCTCTTTGGACTCACTTGGGCCGACGAGAAGAAAGGCTCGCGGCGACATCAACGTCTGACTTCGAGCGATGTAGGTTCTCAAAGCCCCGCTTCAAGCGATCCAAGCGACTCTTGAGGGCAGCGACTTCGGCTCGCGTTTTCTGAAGTACATACTTGGCTGGCTCCGTGAAGCCCGGTGAAATCCAGATGTGCTGATCGACCTGCGTGGCAATCGACTCGATATGTGCATCTATCTCGCGGAGCGAAGACTCAACTTCCTCTTCGATCTTCTCAACTTCCGACACTCGGGATCGAATGTGGCCGCCAGAGTAATGCATCGGCTGCATTAGCGGTTGCAGATCAACCTCCACTTCACGCAGGCGACCATAGTTGTTCGGGTCGGCCTCCCCGCGCTTACCCTTTGGATTGGTCGTTGGGGCGCCTCCCGGCTGCTGGTAAAGCGGTTCTCCCCGTTCATTTCGGCTCTGTTCGGTCTTAGCGTTCTCGTCCTTCAAGATCGCTTCCATCTGAGTCGTAAGGCGATGCAGGTCAGAGTGATCTGTCGCCGAAGCTGTTCCCATACGATCCTCGTACCACTTCTGAATCGTCTGCCTCTGCTCAGGGCGCGACCATGTACAGTGCTGGAGCAGCCAACAGTCCCAGCGCGACACCTCTGCTCTACCGTTCGTGTACGCACTCACCTTGAGCATGTTGGCCATCTTCACCCACCTGCGGTCCGACACCTCAATCTTCTGCCGTAGCAGGAACTCACGCAACTCCGCGAGCAGGCCGACGACCTCATCGCCCAACTGAACCTTGGCAGCCTCTTTCTGAATCGATTCCACCTCCTCGGTCGTTAGCCGCTGCTCGTCTGGGGGCTCAGGTAGCGGACCTCCGGAAACGCTGAGCAAACCGGGGAATGCCCCGTTGCTAACCAATGGCACGTGGCACCGGAAAAGGAAGCGGTCGAAGAGTGCATCCAGTTGCTCGCGTTCTGACGGAAGCTCGTTGCTGGCACCAACTACAGTGATGAGCTTGGTCTTCGTCCGTTCGTCGCCATTGTCGAAGAGGCGTTCATTCAAGAGCGTAAGCAGCGCGTTGAGGATGGCGCTGTTGGCCTTGAAAATCTCGTCCAAGAACGCGACGGACGCCTCGGGCAAATAGCCCTTTGTCTGGCGGTGGTAACGGTCTTGTTCAAGAGCCTTGATTGACAGCGGCCCAAAGAGTTCTTCGGGCACCGAGAACTTGGTCAACAGCCGTTCAAAGTAAGTGGCACCGGCGAACGCGAATCGAAGCCTTCTGGCCAGTTCGCTTTTCGCCGTTCCCGGTGGCCCAATCAGTAGCAGGTGCTCACCCGAAAGCGCCGCCAGCAACGCGAGGCGGATCGGCGTGTCGCGTTCGATGAGTCCACGCCCGAGAACAGTTCTCAGGCGAACAAGCTTTTCGGCCAAGGCCGATTTGGGTTGTGCTGTCTCATTCATACCGGCCCCGCCGCATTCAAATGGCCAATTACGTCGCCCGCATTGTACGAAACGGCACTCCGCCAGCGACCGAAGCCGCCGTGGGCGTTGACGGCGCGGACCCATTCTTCCAGCGCGGCGCGTTTGGCGCGGTCCTTGGGCGTGTCCTGCCCCTTTACCTCCAGGATCAGCATCATCCCGTTCTTGAGCCGGATCAGGAAGTCAGGGCGGTAGCGATGCCGCACGCCCTCGAAGACGTACTGTACCTCGAAGCCGAGGTGGTCGTTCTTGACCCACGCGGCGACGTTTTCACTGCGCTCTATGTGGAACGCCTCGCTGGCTTCCCATGTGCTGTCGTAGACGCAATGGCTGATATGGCTGTGCTGGGTCGGCCAGCAAGGCTTGCCGGTGTACCACGCCTGCATGTCGCCGGTGCTGCGGATTGGCTTCTCGGGATCGAACTGCGGCTCCAGCGCCTCGACGTTCTGGAACTGGATCACCTGCCGCAGGTGCTCAAACACCCGGTTCATGTTCAGCGTCAGCACCAGCCGCCTGCGTAGCTCGTCCTGCTCAAACAGCGCCGGTGAGATCGTGATCTTCTTCGACGCCATGAACTGGTCGGCGATGCCGATCAACTGGGCCAGCAGCATCTCACGGCTGCCCTTCCAGTTCGCGGAGAAACTCTCGAACAGGTCGGCAGCGGTCTGGAAAACGATCCTCTGCATACGCTGCTTTTTGGCAAGCTCTTCAAGCTGTATCTGCGTGATCTTCGAGAGGTCGGGCTTGCCGTCTACCGTTGGAGCCATCTCCGCAAGGGCGCGGGTTTCCAGCGCGTTGATCTCCAGGGGCGGCACTGCGGCCAGTTCGAGTGTCAGCTTGGGTTTCAGTACCGTGTCCACGCGAATGATGTTAGGCCAACTGATCTCGAAGCCCTGCTTGCTAGCCAAAGGCTCCACGCGGGTCTTTGGTGTCGGTGGAGGTGGCGGGGCACCTTCGCCGCCTTCGTGCGGCAAGAAGGTGAACGGCACGCCGAAGATGTTCACGTGCTCTGCCGGGAACATACGGCGGCCCTTGTCGTCCTCGTAAGTGTCGTAGCTGGTTCGGCGCAGGCCGCGCCCGACGACCTGCTCGCAGAGCAACTGGCTGGAGAACGCCCGCAGCCCCATGATGTGGGTGACTGTTTTGGCGTCCCAGCCTTCCGACAGCATCCCTACGGAAATGACGTTTTGAATCTTTTCGCCGGGCTTGCCCTCGCGGCCAACAGTGTCCACCTGTTGCCGCAATAGCTCGGCCTGCTGCTTCTTGGTCAGCTTTTTGGCCTTCGGTGCTTCCTCATCATCGCGGTCTTCGTCGGATTCGCCGTTTGTCTGCACCTCCACGACCTCTGTTTCGGCTTCAGCTTTGTCGAGCACCTTGCTGTCAATGTGCAGGGCTCGCTCCGGGTCGCAGAGTTCAGGGATGTCGATCCTGGCGTGATCGAAAGCGTGCTTGACCCGTGCCGCAGTCTCGGTGCGGTTGGCCACGGTAATCATCACCGGAGGGACCTTGTGACCTTCTTTCTCCCAAGCCTGCTTCGTGTCGAGCCAGTCCTTGCCCAGCAGGTAGTAAGCGTTGCGCACCAAGTCCGGCAGCGGCTCGTGCTCCTCGGCCTTCTGGAGCGCGTCCTTCACATGCCGGTAGATGTGGTACAGCTTGCTTTTGTAGCTCTGGGCGTCCGGCAAGGCGTCGTCGCGGATCACGACTCGCGGCGTCTTCACGAGGCCGGATTCAATCGCGTCGTTCAGGCTGAAATCGCTGACAATCCAGTTGAACAGCGCCTCCTCGCTGCTCTTCTTTCCGCTCGGTACAAACGGCGTGGCCGAGAAGTCGAAGCAGCGCATGATTCCGCAGACGTTGTGAATGCGATCCAGACCGCCGAGCCACTTCGTGGCTTCGTCGATTTCGTCCTTCGACACACCCTGCAACTTCTCGCCCTGCTTGATGCGCCATGCGTGGTGTGCCTCGTCGTTCAGGACGATCAGGTTCTTGGTCTTGGCCATCTCGCCCAGCACGCCAGCCACGTAGGCCCGGTCGCTCTTGGCACCGCGCTTGTCCACGGTGCGGCGCTTGGCGATCTGCTCTTCACTCTCCCAGTTCAGGGTGTGCCAGTTCTCGATCAGTACGCTGCCCTGCCGCAGCTTGTCGCGCAGGGCCTGCGGCACCACCTTGAACTCGTCGTAGTAGTTCCCAGGCCCAGACAGTTGCAGCACGCTCAGCCGGTTCTTCACCGTCAGGCCGGGGGCGACGATGAACACATTCTTTGAGAAGCGAGTGTCCTGCGGGTACGTGACCTTGTTGAGCACCTGCCACGCGATGGTCATCGCCATCACGATGGTCTTGCCCGCGCCCGTTGCCATCTTGCAGCACAGCCGCTCGAATGGCCCGCCATCGCCGTCGAGCACGATGCCCTGCTTTTCCGCAGGCGAGGCTTCCACCCACCAGATCAGCGTCTCGATGGCCTCAAGCTGGCAGAAGAAGAAACGGTGGTCCTCGCGTTCGCCAGGATCAACCCAATGCTCCAGCAAGCGCTTGGAAATGCCGGTCGCGCCGGGCCAGCCGCGAGCCCGCCAGTCGTCCACGCGCTCCCGGATGCGATTGACGGTTTCAAGCTCGCGGAAAATGCCGGGGTCGTCAAAGCTCTGGCTGTCCTCGGTGGCCACTACATATCCCGCAGGCCGCCGACCGTCCTTGAGCTTGAACTGCTGGGTCTCCCGTTCATAAGTCCAGTGGCCAGCAGGCCGCTCAAACGGCGAGTTGATGATGAGTTGGTCGATCTTGCCCGCCATGCGTCCTCAGCCCCGCTTACCTGATAAGTCGCTTGCCTTACCTGATAGGTTCCCCGCCCTAACCGATAAGCTCCATCCGTTACTTCGGTAGTTCCATGCCCTTAGTTGGGGGGTTCTCGCCCCTTAGTTGGGGGGTTACTCCCCAACTTCCCGGCCGGTTAGACCCATTGGCACCCGAATGGGAGGTAATTGGAGGTCGAAATGGAGGTCCTACTCCTCACCGCCGCCTCCGATCCCCGCCAAGCCCTTAGACGCTCCCTTTACCGCGCCCTTCAGTTTCCACCCGCAAGTTTCTTTCAGCAGGGCGAGCCCTCTTCCGGATCGCCCGCGTATCCGGCCCCTCTCTGTGCCTCGCGCAAGCCCCGACCCTTGCTACTTCCGGTTGCCCCGTTTGCCCTTGGCCTTTGGCCTGCGACGCTTCGCGACAGTCAAGAACGTGTGGTGAATCCGAAACTCAAGTTTGTCGGTCTTTCGCGTGTGGCGACTTTCTTTGATGGTCGTAGTGGCTGGCCTTGCGGAGGAAATCGATAAGCCGCTCGCCGAAGACATGCACAGGTCCTTCCAACGGCTCCTCACGATGGCATCCACGCTTGCAACTGCGTTCGGTACGTTTCCATCCATAACGTAGCCCAGCATCACACCGTGCTGTACGGCACCCGCGTACTTTCCCTCCACGTATCGGAGTATGCCCTCACTCACGTACTCCGGTGCAAGGGTTGCGAATCCACTTGGCCGCTGAACATTGAGCCGCTTTGCCTCTAATGCGAGGTAAATTTCCTCGCGGTCTGTTCCCCTCGGAAAGACAACGATGTCTTTGCGTCCGGCAACGGCGACCGAGTCAAGATCGACTTCAAGGACCTCAAGCCCAAACCGAAACGGCAGCTTGTTTCGATTCTTCACTCCGACCAACTGAACATAGAGTTTCAGGGAGATGGTGACCTCACCATCGGCTTTGGCGGGAGCTGCAAGTTGCCCCCAGGCTTCCTGCACACAATCCAGCACGTCCGGCACAAGATCGGCTTTGAAGAAGCCATTCCAGTCAGTCGTATCGCCTGCAATCATGCGTTTCTCCGCAGTGACTGCATGAAAACCGTCGCGGCGATCTCGTCGGCGTCGTTGAGAGCCGCGGTTTGGCTCCAGAATCGCTGCCCACAAGGCTTGAAGATCAAAAGGAGATTCCGGTGAAACAACTTCAAGCCCCTAGCAAGCTGAAGAGTACCCTCGCCTATCGAAGCACTCTGCTGTACTTCCTTGGCAAGCCGGAAAATGGTCTCGACAGGCAAATCGAGTGCCTTTGGTTTTTCGTCGCGCCCTGTTTTCTCAAGGACCGCAATGCACATCCCAGTTTTGTGGTCAGCGGTTACGCGGCCATGAACGATCCACTCCTTCTTCGCCCAAGCGTTGAGCAACTCGCAGAGTCTCATTGAGTAGGCGTCTCGCATCTCTGGCGTAGAGGGCGACACGGTGCGAACGTCCTCCATGGCCTTGCTAGGACGGATGCTTGGCTCAGTGATCTGAATCGTATCCGCTATGAGCAACCTTTCGCTCTCATCAATGTCGAAGTACGCGCCAATCAATGGTTCGACGGCTTCATCCGTCTTACGCACGATATCCCCACGGTGGACAAGGCCGCGACTTACCTTCTTGGACGCTTCAAGAATGCTCGCTGCAACTTCATTGACGATTTCTCTACCACGACGCGGGTCGCGGGCCTGTTCTGGCACGATGAATGGAATTCGTAGGAGTTCCTCAACATGAACTTTAGACCGGCTGATTCCCCAGTTAGAAGAAGTGTGAAAAAGGAAATAGCGGGCGAGCGGAGACCGTAAGTAAGCCGCAAGGAACATCAGCAACTTGGCGTCACCCCTCGGCCCATGAATGCCTCGCAGGGCGTGTTGGAATGACACGTCAAAGTCAGCGAACGCAATCCGGGAAAAGCCGTGAGCAACGAGTACATGCGGTCCTTTGTAGGCCGCTACTTGTGTGTTGGACCTACCCCTGACCTCTATAACGTTGGAAGAAAGTGAATGGCACTCTTGCTCTAGGAGAAACAGGTTCAGGGCAGTAGACGACGCGCTAATGAAGTTCGTCGTTGGAAGACTTAGATCCTTGGCAGTCGCTGGATTGTCGTTGGGACCCTGTGGTTGGAATCCTTCGGCAATGGTCCAACGACTCGCGGCGTTGCGCCCTACAATGTCACGCAACCTTGGAAGCAGCAGTAGGCGATCCAACAGTTGCCAGTCACGTGGCGTCGCCCACGTGTGCCGCTTCCAGATGAGGGGAGCATCCTTTGCATCGAGGTCACTCAGCACCTCACCGAGGGTCAAACGGCTTCGATCCTGGGCCAGCACGGAGATGATCTCGGCCCTTGTTGACGACCAGTCCGCCTTAGGTGCCATGAAGTCAATTCGGTCCGACGACTTGACCGGACGCTGCTTGTTGTACCGAATCACAAGCGCCGGATGCCTCGACTTGTCAAAGAGGAAGAACTGGTAGTCGGCAAGATTGATGACTAGATCGACTGCATACGTCTGAAAGAAAGTCCTCTGGAAGTCAACTGCCCGCCCACCGTGAGCGAACAGAATCCCATGAGGCAGGACAAAGCAAACACGACCGCCCGCATCAAGGTGAAGCGGTGCCTTCCACATGAATGCGTTGGCAAGCTGTCGGTCAGGAAATGGAAGCGAACGCGCCCTGATCCACTTGGGTGCAGGGGCCTCGCGATCTGTCACGCTGGCCCACGGTGGGTTACCGACCACATAACTGACTTTTGGGATGCTGTCCAGTTCAAGAGCAAAGAAGTCGGCACAGCGGATCGTGTTTCCATCAATGTCGTCCTTAGGTCTGTGTGTATTGGCCACTAGTTGAGGCAAGAACTTCTTTGTGCGTTGCAACCGTTGGATGTCCGGCGGAGAGAGCTGGTCGAGGAAAGCCAAGTACAGGCTGAACGCGGTGATTCGACACGCCGTGGGATTGCGATCCACTCCGAACAGGTTCTCGCGCAGAACCCTTAGCAGCCCGCTTGCGGTACGAACGTATGTCGCTTCGGGATTGGCCCTTCGCCACTCTTCAGCGATGCGATTGAACAGGCCGACTAAGAAAATCCCTGACCCGCAGGCGGGATCGAGGAACCGCTTGTCGAGCATTGAATCGCAGTCCACAAGGGCACGGTCAAGCACGAACTCCGCAAGGAACCTCGGCGTATAGAATGCACCCGACTTCTGCTTCTCAACTGGATCAGCCGCCTTGAGGAAGTGTTCGTAGATCGCGCTTATGGTTTCGATTGGGATGACGCTGAAGTCATAGCCCCACATCGCAAGTTGGCCGGAGCCACTTTGTCCACGAAAAAAACCGTTCACAATCCCGATGTGTTCAGCCGTAACTTGGGTTCGCTCTGCACCAAGGTCGTCGGCAAACAGATCGCCATTGAAGTCCTCACTGAGCTGTTCAAACAGGCGGTAAAGCTCGTTCTTGGCCTTAGCGCCGGATTTGCGTCCAAGGATGTCCGTCAGGTGCTGCGCATCATCAATGCCATACTCACTCAAGTACCTTCGGTCGATCACGCCCCGGTCGAACAGGTAGCACGTAAAGACTAGTCGGCAGAGCAAGGCATCAACGATATGTGCCTCAAGTGAGCCTCCGTCCGCAGCAGCGAGCTTGGTTCGTGCAGATTGGAGGTTTCGTAGCAGTTCCCGGTCAACCCTTTTCGTTGGGTCAAACGACTTGCTGTGTTTCTGAAAAAAGTCGCCCGACTCCACAGAGCGCAAGAACCGTTGAAGCTCGCTGTCAACACGCGCGAGGGTATCAATCGGCCTCGGTGCGTTTGCCTGAGTGTTCGCGTGAGGGGCAACCAACCCCGAATAGATGCGAACGCTCTCGGAGTCGATCAATACGAGGATCGGGGCGACACCCTGATTCCAGAACAGCTTGAGGAGTTCGGCCTCGCCTGAGGCGTCGAGTTTCTCTGTGCTTCTAAAGTACACGACCGGAGCATTGTCGATGCAAAGCGCACCGTCGATATTGAGCTTCTCAAACGCTCGCCGGATAACGTGGGCCTGCGGCATTGCGAAGGACGCGGTATCAAGTCCGTCCTTGGTGGCAACGAAGTCTGACGCGGCTCGGCCGTCGAGTCCGAATTCCTTGCGCCAGTTATTGTAGCCTTTCTGCGCCACTTCCGCTCCGAGCAATGACTACACAGGTGTTGTTGGCGCGAGCAATCTCGCCAAGGTCGGGTGAAACTCCGAGACTTCTCGACCAATCTGGCTGGCCGACAGTCGAAAGTAGTCCTGCGCATCCGAGGCCACCACCTCGATGGCCAACCTGGCCGCCACCCCTTCGTCTAGCTGTGGACCGCACAGGTCGAGGACGCGGCGCATCACATACCACCTGTTATGAGATGCAGCCATTCGAGCCGCAGCAAGCGCCGCGTAGGCTTTCACGGACATGTCGCCAAGCGAGAAAATCCGTTCAAGCCGACCGATGACTACGTCGCAGTACGAAAAGTCGAACGTGTTTGTTGAATACACCCAGTCGCAATAGGCTTCAGCGACAGCTACCCAAGTGTCTGCGCAGCGTACCTGGAGAGCGGTAAGGACATCTTCATCAACCGCCACGAATACACGATAGAAAGCAAGGTTGCTTTCCCGCGTTGATATGGCACGGGCGAACTTGGCGCACTCCTCTTCGTCCCACGCGCCAACATTGGCCAACTTCGTTACGAGATCGGCAACAGTCGGCAACGGGGCACTCGCGTTCTCCGTAGCGAGCACCATGAGAAGCGCACCACGCAGGGCCGCGATGTCCCTGAAACGCCGTGTTGGTCTGGACTCGGTGCACTTCCAGATGATCTGCCCGACCGGCCCTGTACAGGAGCACTGAGAGAATGGGACGCGCCCCGCATTACCTAACATGTCGTGCAGGATGCACCCAAAGGAGAAGATGTCAGCGGCTGCCGTGACGTTGTGGAAGCCGGTAGCCTGCTCTGGAGCCGCGTATTGCTGCGTTCCCCACGCGGAGTTCATCGAAGTGAGCGTTGAGGTTTCGCCACCGGGAGGTAGCACAAGCCCAAGGTCACTGACTACCCACCGACCATCAACAAACAGGACGTTTGCTGGCTTCAGGTCCCGATGAACGATGTTCAAGCGGTGAAGGTACTCAAGCGAGTTCAAGATTGCCGCAAGCGCATCCTTGCAGACCGTGTTGTTCTGGCGATCCGTTGCAATCTGTGCTTGAAGGTTGTTTGTGGCCATTGGCATCAAGTACCAGGGATGGTCGCCAGTCAGGTCTGAACCGACAACCGGAACGAACAGTTCGGGAGGCAACTGAGACTGAATCTTTACCTCGCGGAGGAATCGCTTCCGTAACTTATCCACGTTGGTGCCGACGGGCAGGTTGGTGACGGGCTGGAATGTTTTCCGAGCCAATCGACTACCATCAGCCAACTCGACTTCATCGACCACGCCGAAACCACCTCGGCTAATGTTCCTGATGAGTCTCACGACGACACCTCCATAACCCGCAGGCTTTCGATCCCTCGGTCGTCGATAATCTTTACGGCTATCGTGCGTTCTTTGCCCAGTGCGAAGGGCAGGCTTACCGTGCCCCGGTAGTGCTCGATCAGGTCTTCGTCGAGTTCGGCCTTGAGGCTCTTCGCTAGCTTGGCCCAGCCTTCTTCCTTGCCTGCCATTGGGAAGAACACCTGCCTTGGGTACAGGCTGCGCCCGTCGTAGTCGGTGTCGAGCATCCACATGGCGATCTTGTCCGCGCCGCCGCCGTCCACTTTGCCGGTGCGCGGGTCGTAGTAGTCAAAACCTGCGACCTCGACGACGTACATGCCCTCCAGGGCCGCTTGTTCGGCCTTGCGGCGCTTCTCGTCATGGGGCAGTTGCTTTTCCAGCAGTGCCCTCTGGGCCTTGAGTTCGTCTTTGCTCAGCGTGCGCACGGTCACGTCCGGCTGGCCTACCAGCCAGAAGCTCTCGTTGCTGCTGCGCTTCTTCTTGAGGTCGTCAGTCAGCAGGTCGGTGTTCATCTGCACCTTGAGCACCTGCATCCCGATCTTTTCCGCCCTGAGTTCGTCGATGTCCTTGGCGGCCTCGGGGTCGAACTGGAACGACGCGAACAGCACGATTTGCGGGCGCGGCTTGAGGTTGTACGCCTCGTCAATGGCCTTCTCGACCTGGCGTTGCTCCAGCGGTGCATGTTCAGGCCCGAACGAGATCACCACGCGCTGTGCGCCCACGCTGGCCGCAGTCAGTTTGCGTGTGTTCGCCCCGGCGACCTTGCCGGTGTCTTTCTTAGGTGGAGCGTCCTCGGCGTTGCGGGTTTCGGCTTCGGCGTGGAGCCAGCGGGTGCCTGCCAGCGGTTCAACGCGGCTGAAATGCAGCATGGCCCCGCCCTTGGCGCGGATGCCGCATTTTAGAAGTTCGTCGCGCCACTCCTGCTGGCGCAGCGTCTCGCCGCTGCGGGCTACGGATGCGTCCGCCGCTGGTTCGGTGAAGCCGATCAGGTTCTTGGCCTGTGGGTCTTCCATGCCGGGCAGAGTCTTCTTGCCGTCAAGGTTGACCAGTTTCTTGCCGCCACGGGCGAGTTCATCCGGCGCAATGGCTGCGGGGGCGGGCACGGCTTCGACGGTGAAGGGGCCGGTGACGCGGACTTTGGTCTTGTCCACCTTGGGCTGGTCGTAGAGCGTTTCCTGATCGGCGTGGCGGGCGATGGCGGCGTCAATCTGCTCGCGTGTCATGCCCGGCTTGATCTCCGGGTTGTTCGCTATTGCCCCGAGCATGACGTGCTGGACTGTTTCGTACTCGAAGCCGCCCGCGACCCCCTGCTGCTCGTGGGCCAGTTCAAAGAAGTCGAAGTCGGCGGTCATCAATCGCTGCTTGGCAAGCGCGACCGCGACGCGGCTGGAGTCGCAGGTGATCCACCGGCGTCCGCACTTCTCGGCCATATGGGCCGTTGTTCCCGAGCCGCAAGTGGGATCGAGGACCAAGTCGCCGGGGTCAGTGGTCATCAGAATGCAACGCTCCACAACCTTTGCAGCCGTCTCGACGACGTACTGCTTCTTACGTCCGAATCCACTAATCGCCGTGTCGTTCCATACGTTGTCAAACTCGACGACTGGGTAGTCATCTAGATACCGTTTGTACCTAACCGTGTTGCCAACGAGCATGAGCCTGTCCGCATCGGCGAGGCGCTGCATCCCGCCCGACTTGACTCCAGGCTTCCAGTGGCTGTTTGCGGGGCACTCATACCTCACACCGTTCCATTCAAAGTAACGTTCCTCCGGGTCACTCGGGGCACCCTGTGAGAAAACCGTGTCGTGAGCAAGAACACGCAACGTTTCGTCGATGGCGTCCGGGTTAGCTACCTCTTCTTCGGTCATTGGTCGCGGGGGTGCGGACCCGTCTCTGGGCTCGACGAGCGTGTACTGACCGCTACCACCAAGCCCCGCCTTCTTTTTTTGTCGTGGCTGCCGGAACCTCTTCCGAGCGTCTTCCTTTCTCTTCGCGTACCACACGAGATAATCGAAAGACACGGATAGCAGTGATGCACTCTGCCCGCCTGTAGTGCGATAGCCCACCACGCCGCAGAAGTTGTCAGGTCCAAACACCTCATCCATCAACTCGCGAACGTGATGTAAATTCTCGTCGGAAATCTGCACGAAGCAGGAGCCGCTTTCGTGGAGCAACTGCCGCGCCAGCAACAGCCGGTCGCGCAGGTAGGTCAGGTAACTGTGGATGCCGAGTTCCCAGGTGTCGCGGAAGGCGCGGATCATCTCCGGCTCCTGCGTCAGGTCTTCGTCCTTGCGGTCCTTCACGTCGCGCTTGTTCACGAAGGGCTGGAAGTTGCTGCCGTACTTGATGCCGTAGGGCGGGTCGATGTAGACCATCTGCACCTGCCCGCCGAGGCCCTCCTTTTCCAGCAGGCTGTTCATCACCAGCAGCGAATCGCCCGCGATCAGCCGGTTCGACCAGCCGTGTGCGTGGCGGTAGAAATCAATGGCGTCGCGCAGGCCGAGCTTTTCCGACGGGCGCTCGAACAGCGCAAACTGTTTGGGGCCGCCGTTCTTGCGCTTGATGGCCTGGATGATGGTGAGTGGGTCAATGCGCTCATGGACATGCAGGCTGACGCTATCGACATCGAAGCTGGTGTGTTCCTCCTTGCCCGCCCATTGAAGCTGCGGGTCAAGGTGCGGGTCGTAGGCATAGGTCTTCTTGGCGGGCATCTTGTCGGGGTCGGTCGAGGCGTTGATGAGGCCGACATCGGGGTTGTTCAGGCGCTTGGCTTCATCGTGGTCGTACTGCTCGATCTCGCGTTTTTTCAGCGACCCGGCGCGACCAGAAGCCTTGCCGCCGCCCTTGGCCTGAGCGGCCTTGGTGCGCGGCGAAGCAGCCTTGCCAACCCCAAACGCCGAACGCTGGCCCGCATTGGCCCCCCGCTTGCCCCCGCCAGTGGATTTCCGCCCCATACCAACCTCAAGAGTGCCCACAACGCCAAGTGGCCGAACAGCATACAAACCCGTGCGACACACCCGACGCTACAGGCCAAGCAACACCCGGCGTCGAAAGCTCTGGCGCGACAGGCCCGGCAGAAAATGGGTGTGCAGCGAAAGCGTTTTACCAAGCCAGCGACGACCGGCCTAGAAGCACGCTACATGGCCTAGAAATGCGCGTTGGTGGCAATGCGACAGGACGCGAGGGCTACTCGGACTCGTCACGGGCGACTTCGGCGGGCGGCTCGACCGTCTTTTCCGCAATCGGCTGCACGCGCAGCAATACTTGGCGACCGGCTTCAGACAAACCATACGCCAGCGTAGTTGACGACTGAGAGCCGCCAAACATCCTCATGCCATCGATACCGTCGCAGAGCCCCAAAGACTTCAGATGTTGCATGACGGGCTCGATCTCTTCACTCTTCCGCTTCACCGCATCGGCGATGTCGGCGGTCCAGTGGAACCCGGCCTCCGTTAGGTGACGCATAGCCGTGGCCTGCCTCGCCACATTGCCGTCCGGTCTTCGTGCGGTGGCAAAGAGGCACTCGAAGTGCAAGGTGGTCAGCGTGCCGATCAGTTCAACGATGTAAGCATCGAAGTCGTAGGCGTCGGGTTTGCCTTCGATGGTGTTTCTGGTCAGCAGGTTGTGCGCAAGCTCTTGCTTGATGGGATCGGGCTCGACCTGAACCTTGTGAAGCGTCTTGCGGAAGATGCCTTCAAACTCGTCGCTCTCGAAGTACGACTTGTCGATCTTGTCGGCGAAGGCTTTCAGCGTCTCCGCCGTTTCCGCCATAAACGCCTCAACGCGCTTCTGACGCTTCTTGTCCATCATGTCGAAAATGGCCACAGAGAGGGCGCTGCCCACGTAGGGAATGGACGAGATGAGCGCCTTGACGGTCATCTCGATGCCGTCCGCCTTGGTGAGGCCGGACTGTGGACTGTTGTCTTTCTTACCCACGAGCCCCTCCTTTAGCTGTTCGGACGGATGGCATTCCAAAGACCGGTGCAGAGGCTGATGGCAAGGAGCGCATCATCTCGTGTCCAATCATCATCGGTGGAATGGGCCGCTTTGTCGGCAAATCGCTTGGCAACGTACAACAGGTCGGTGAGGCGATCCTGCTTGGTGATCTTGTCGAGTTCTGCCGCGCCTTGGCCATTGGACGCGCATAGCTTCCACGGCTTGCCACTCTCCTTCCAACGAACCTGCCACGCCTCGAACGCGGCCCTCACGCTGCGCACTGTCTCGTTCCAAAGGGAATGATCGAAGTTGCGTCGAGCCGCCACCAAGTTGTTCCAGACGCCACGCCACTCGTTCTCAGGGGAGCGCATCAACGGCACCTCGACTAGGATGTTCTCCGCCAGTCCCAGTGCCCGGAGAGCAGCAATCCAGGGTTCTCGGGGGACCTTCTGGATGAGCAGACTGGACTTGTACTGAAAGGGCTGGCACACGGGCGAGCGCCAACTGTAGACATCCATTGCCATCCAGAACGTCTCGGCAGCGAAATGCCAGCCGATTTCCATGTCTTTGCTCTGGCGGGCATTCTCGGCGAAGGCGATGGCCTGCGCGGACACGAAGAGGGGGAACTCGATGGTGCGCAATCCACCCTGACGACCGGCAGTCAGAACGTCGGACACAACAGCGCGTGCGAGATGCACGTTCTCGTTGTTGTGTCGGATGCACATGTCAACGGACATGCCCCGCACGCCCCATGAAAACTGCCGTGGGCGGACCTCACCATCAACCCGGACGTAAGGCTCCCGTTCCGCTTTGCTGTGCTCACCGTCGAAGCCGTGAAGGTCAATTGCTACGGGAAACGCCCACCGAGCACCGTCGGGCGTCTTCGTCATGTCCACCTTTGCAATCGCGGGCTCGACCACCAAGTCGCCGATGGTCCACGAGTTGTTTGTCAGGCCATAGTTCATCTCTATCTCCAGGAGGCAGGAGTTGACGTTTACGAGTTTCTTGATGGCCGATGATACCAACCACCCGCGACACAACTTCAGGTACACAAGCCAAGGCCCGCCATCGTGGCGGGCCTGTTCATTTCCAAGGGAGGAATCAGATGAGTGAACCGAGGGGAGATCAGGAGGCATCAAGGCTGGCAGACCAGTTCTGGACCGACAGGGCGAGCCTGGATGTAGGCAGCCTTGTTACCGACCCGCAGGGCGAGGCGTGGATGTACGTGGGCTATCTCCAGGCGGGGCGAGTTACGACCTATGTCTTGCTGGCGGGGGCTACAGGTGACGCAACGCTTTACGTGAAGCATGGGTGGGGTAGCGAGATCCGCGAGTTCAAGGAGCCGGGAAGGAGGCAACTACATGTGATATGCAAACCTAGCGGTAAGGGACTGGTCGAGCGCAAGGCCGAGATCAAGGTCGGTACTGCGTTTGGTTCAGAGCCCCAGCCGCTAGTGTGAGACGCGGGAAGGGAACTGTAAGTGTCGCGCGACCGCCTATCGGGCGGCGCTTTTCATTTGGGGGAATGATGATCTTGATCGACGCGAACTACGACATGGACGACGTGGCAACCCGCTTCTGGCGGATGCTTGACCGGATCCGGCTTGGCACGCAGGTGACTGACAAGTCCGGGGTTTCTTGGCTTTACATCGGTTACTGGGTGAAGGGCAGGAAGCTCGTCTATCTGCTGGTGGCGGGTGCCGTCTGCGGCCCAGACACCAAGGTCGAAGAGGACGCCGAAGCCGTGTGCCTCGCGGTTGGGACCGACGACCGGGCGGTCATTGTCGTGGAGCGGGAGCATCTCGGCGATGAGCGGTACGAGAGAACGGTTTCGTTGCGCCTACCTAGGGGCGGCGAGCCCGTGCTGTACGGGTGAAGCGTCCTCGTGTTCTTGAGGGAGGGAACCAGCGCGGTTACGCTGGTGGGCGGTTATGGAGACACGCTTGATGGACTGATCCGGCAAAGCCGGAAACGAACGCAATAACGCGCACAACCGAATTTCTGCGGCTGGGACGAATCGGCCAAGTTTCAAAGCAGACCGCAGACACGTGCGCCCCGACTGGGGCGGCTAGTGTCTGCGTCTGCAAGGGCTCTTGGCCGAGCCTGTCCCAGAGCGGCATGGGCCGCTCCTCCCTTTTTCGCGCAGGGAAGCCGCTTCCAAGGTCTCGATTGGAGGGGCTCAAAATGAAGTTGCTGTTACTACTTGTGGCGCTGGCATTGACCGCGCCTGCCTACTGCCAAGTTCAGTTTGTCACGACCAACCTGCCCGACGTAGAGGTCGGCCAGAGCTACGACAAGCAAATCGTCGTCAGCGGAGCGACGGGTACACCGACGTTCGGGTTGGGGTTTGGGGCCATGCCGGAGGGCCTCAGTATTGACGCCAATGGCCGCATCACCGGAGTGGCCGACCATACCGTGGGGCCTCCGCTAGGAACCTCGACAAGCCCCAACAACGCGAACGGCAGCCGGACTTACAGTTTTCAAGTGAACTGCGTGGACGGTAGCACGCTTATCCAGCGGTACTACGGCATCACACTCTGGGCGGCTGGAGCCATGCCCAGTGGTGGCGGTGGAGGCTCAAGTTCGGACAGCGGAGGTTGCTCGACCGGTGCGTCGGATGGCGATCACTTCCTCTGGCTCATAGGCGTGCTGGCAGTCGTCAGCTTTGTCCGGCGGCGAACATGGGATGGCACAGCGTTGGTTCGCTGGAGAAGCCCATGAACGTGCACGTACTCCGCTGCCCCAACTGCGGGGCCGAGCTTGATGTCGTTGAAGGTGCTCGGGCGATCCGTTGCCGGTTTTGCGGCGCGAAATGCCGCGTGGAGGGGTCTGGTGACAGCGCCAAACTCTCACCCGAAGAGGAAGCTGCTTGGAACGAACTGATCGACCAAGTGAAGGGCCTGGACCTTGACGCCATTGAAGAAAACTTGGCGCAGTTGCAGCAGGCTTATGAAGAGAAGCAGAAGAGCGAGGTTTGGGAGGCTCTTGCCGAGTCCCTTTCCGGACATGAAGACCTCGATCAACTTGCTCAAACCATCGTCAATGCGGGCAACGGCAAGTTCTTCCTGACCCAACTCGACAAGATGCCGATGAAGGGCGGGGTCGAGTACAAGGCTGTCCGGCAGGTCATGGATAGACTCGCCACGAAGATTGCAGTCCTCATGGCGAACCGGACGGAGGCCGAGCAAGGGCTCGTTCAATCAAACTTGCCTGCCCAATCGGTGAAGGTTCGAGCCGCCGAGGAGTTGATCGCAAGAGCGGAACTCGAACAGGCAGCGGCAGGACTTGACCGAACCCGAATTGAAACGGGCCACCGCGAAGCGAATCAGAACGTGGCGCTGGTATTGCGACGACAGTACCGCATGTCTCGTGTCTGGGCCGTTGTTGGTTTCCCACTTCTGACCGTGTGCGTTGGCGCTGTAGGCTTGGGGCTTGCAGCTTGGAACCCTGCCGACTGGGTGGTGACGGTGGGCCGAGTGCTCTTTTGGGGGTCGCCTTTCGTAGCTCTGTACTCATCTAGCATGAAGTGGGGGCGAGGTACCGAGGCAGGGCGTAGATTCAATGAACTAGCTCCCTTGTTTGGCCTGCCCCAAGTCGCCGCAAAGTCGAAGTCGGAGCAAGAAGCCGCCAAGGGATGTACGCATGAAGCGGTTGGTGGATGTGGTTGCCTAGCCTTCTTGGCAGTAGCGATCGGATTTGGGGCGGCTCATTACTTCGGCTTCAGCCCTTTCGCGGAAACCACGCCGTCGCCAACTAACGCACCAGCGACCAACGAGCAAACTCGGCCTGCAAGTGACTCCATAGCCCCATCCGGCTTGCCAGCGGGCGGTGGTACCGCGAACTCGCCTGACTAATCAGGACGTGAATTCTTTGCGCCGCAGGGCTGCGCCCTGCGGCGCGTTTTCATTTGGAGGGTACATGATTCAAGTTGACCGTGATTATCCCGTGTTGTCGTTGGCACAGCGTATCTGGCGTCGCCGAAAGAGCCTGAAGCTTTGCGGTGTTGTTCGCGACTTCCACGGCCTCAGTTGGCTGGTGATCGGTCGTATGCGCAATCCAAAGCGGCGCAATGGCTTCTTCCTGTTGGCGGCGGGGCTCAGGGTGCCGATCGACGTGGCCATCGATCGAAGCAAGGACTTCGAGTTTGTGGACGTGGAGGAGGAGGCTGTGGCCCGCGTTTGGCTTCAATACCGCTACAGCAAGAACGGTCAGGTTGTGCACAAGGTAAGCCTCATCCTCCCAAACGGTGAGCCAGTTCTTTACGCCTGAGCCCCAAGCCTCGCCCGCTGCGCCGTGCTGGGACGCTGAAGGCGTCCCAGCCAGCGTAATGGGCAACCCTTGGCGCTCACGACAGCTTCGGTGACGTGCAGCAGATCAAGGATGCCGCGCCGTTCCGAAGGATCTTCATCGTGGTGGACGGGGGCAATGTGCAGGACATCTACGGTCCTGCTGACATCGAAGAAGTCGTGATGATCGACCACGACAACGGCGAAGCCGACGAAGAAACGCGCAGTGAGAACGAGGAGGCGCAGGCCGTGCTCGGCATGCACCTGAAGGCCGGGCGAATCATCGAACTCTACTAAGGAGCACAGCCATGCAGACGGCAACACCTGAGCAGTTTGAAGCCTTGCAGGACATCGCGCAGCAGAACGACGGCAGGCTGCGGAGCTACTCCGGGCGCGGCATGTACGGTGCCCAGTGCTTGGGCATCACGACTGAATATCCGAACAGCGTGATCGAGGACGCCGGAGCCGCAGGCATCAAGGGTGCCCGTCAGGACAGCATGGGCCTCAAGACCATCGTCTACTGGCCGAAAATCGGCGTGCCCGACTATTTCAAGGAGGACTGAGCCGTGGCGAAAAAGATGAAGCGCAAGGGCGGTCAGCGCATCCCGGTCATTTTCCGCATGTTCAAGTGCAAGGACGCTTACCCCGAGCGTGATTGCATCGCGTTGTTCCCCACGATCTGCGACGACTACACCGGGGTCAAGTGCTCCAGCTACATCCATATCGGGCAGCACTCTGCCGCTGACCCGTGGCAGGTGATGCAGAACAGCCGCCCTGCCACCAAGCAGGAGTACAAAGAGCTTGCCCGCGAACTCCGTGATCGCGGCTATCGCTACAAGATCTACCACCGGCAGCAGCCTCAGTGGCGCAAGCTGCGAGAGGAACAGGCGCGGGAAGCCCGCAAGCAGGTACAGGAAAATCCAGCCGGTCTCCCGTGGTCGCCGGAGGCCCGAGCAGAAGCATTGCGACCGGCGTAATTTTTTCTCTCTCACACAGGAGGCAGCGAACATGGCACTCAATTTCGACTACAGCAAGGTCAAGGACAGCGACCGGCTGTTTGAGTACCGCACCAGCGAGCCGGAGGACAACAATCCGATCGTGGGCAGCGGCTGGTGGCAGGAGGACGACGGCAGATGGTGCCGGTACCAGCCGTGGTTCGACTCAATCATCATGCTCTCGATGGTTCTGATGCCTGCACCGGGCTGGGGCATCACGGACAAGAACGTCGAGAAGTTCGTCGAGCGCCTGATGATGTATCAGGCGGTGAACGGCCCGCTGCTCGTGGAGATGGACGCCGAGGGCAAGACGCAAGGGCGATTCGTGACGCCGGAGCAGGTGCGCAGTCTCGTGGGCCTGAAGATCAACGTCAGCACGGTGCCGGAGAACAGCTTCCGCAAGACGCTCATGCGCGGCGTGGAACATCTGGCGGACAATCTGCGCAATAAGTGATCCAGCAGATCATCACCTACACCGTGCTGGGCATCCGGGACGAGAAGAAATGGAAGAAGATGCAGGAGAAAAAGGAGGACACGGCCCGTTCGCTGCTGGGGTCGTGCTCAGACAACTGGGACGAAGTGAAGGAATTCTTGATCGGTACCTTTGGCAGCGACGACGAGTAAAGGAGAACACATGCGAAAACGAGTAGCTGCATTGCGCTTCCTGATCGACCGGCACTTTGCCGGTCATTTTGTTGAATTGACCGGCAGCAAGAAGCCCGCGACGGTCGGGCAGCACCTTCTGGAAAAATTGGCGGCGGCGATGGCCAAGCCGACCAAGCTGCTGACCAGACTGGTCAGAGACGGCCATCTGGACAGGCAGGTGTCGGCGTTCCGACCACCCCGCAGGCCAGTCCTGCTCAGCTTTCAATGCGAGGACTCCGGACAGCGCGATGCCATCCGGCGGATGCTGATTGCGCTGGCGGCTGAACTGGCAGGAGAGTTAGCAGGTCCAGTGATACCCGATGCTTCTACGGTGTTCAGAGCCATCATCGCTGATTGGGTCGATTCTTCAGGGCAGAGTGAGTCGCAATCGATAGCCAGAAAGCGGCAGCCGGTCGAACGGCTTGGCCACCGCGACGTGACTGACCAGCGTCTAACGCCCGGCCCCGCACCGAGCAAAGTCCGAAAGCGCCGTAGGAATAAAAGAAAACTCGCGAAGAAGAAGCCGATCGATTGGTCGAAGGCGCACCCGGAGTTCCCCGACGTGTCAGCCCAGGCCATTGCATGGAGGCCGGGTCGGCGAGGTCGGCCCCCACACGACGCGCTGCGCAACGGTCGCGGCGAATGGATTCCGCCGCCGGGCTGGCGAGTCATTCGTGGCCGATGGCACCCCGCAATTGCGGTGGATGGGGAGCAAAGTGCTGAAAGAATGCTGTCGCCTGCTTTGGCGATGGACGAAATTGGAACCGCTTCGACTGACCCAAGCTACCAGCCCGAGTCCAGTCCTGATCCACGTCCAGAATCATCGTCCAGTTCGCCCCCGGAGCAACCAGCGCCTAGCTTGGACAAGCCAGCCCGTGGAGACTTGCCGAAGCAAGGCGAAGCTCCTAGCGTGACATCAACCTCCCCTGAATGAGCGTCCAGATCGTCGTCCAGCCCGCTACCGTCTGGATCGAACCTGTTCAGCAAGCGCAGCAGTCGGGACGCCTCAGGCACCTCGTTCAGACAGAGGTCCGCATAGACTGCTGGCAAACTCTCCAGGATTTCCTTTTCCCGAGGAACGTGCCTGCGGCCTGCACTCAGGTCTTCGACAGCTTGCAGGTATTTCCCAAAGGGCATACCGGACTTCTGGCCCTTTGGCGTCTTGGAGTTCTTGCGACGACGCATGAACAGCCGCAGGGGGAGACGGCCATGTCCTTGCTTCCGCCACTGGCGGCTCGCACGAAGTCGGTTGCACTTTCCTTTGGCCGCAACGAGCATGAACTCGGCGTACTTATTGGCAGGCCAATCGCGCAGCGGAAGCGAAGTGTCGCCGTTGGTCCACTCAGGCTGCTTCGACTCCCGCGAAGAAGGCCCTGTGAACCGACCGAAAGCGTACTTGAGCATTCGCGTGGCGGCTTCAACCGGAGACTGACCCCAGCGGGTACGCGCGGATTCCCATTCTGGAGCAGCACCCGAGCGTCCCGTACAGGCTCGAACGGCGCGGTCCCAGCCAGCCTTGAGTGCCCGGAGAGCGTCGTCGAAGGACCGATAGCGCGGTATGCGCTGAGACTTGTTCTTGAACACCAGAGCAGCGTGCATGTGAACGCGCCAAGCGTATGAGGTGCTTCGATCGGGCCAATACCGTCGAATCAACTCGATGTGAACGCCGCCAACGTACCGATGGACAACCCGCTTGAATGCCTTGGCCTTGCCCGCGAACTGTGTCCAGGCTCTCGCCAAGCCATCCAACAGGAATTCAAGGCCGTCCTCGTCGCGTTGCTCGAAGCTAAGAACGCACCAAGCGACATCTCGTCTCTTCGCTAGCGAATAACGAAGATGCCAGCCAAACCTCGCTGTCTGTCTACGAGTATCGACGATGTTGCAAGTAGGGCAGCCCTTCCGGCCGCACATCGGCATCGTGACTTGCAGGCCATCGCCGGGGCACGTGAAAACCCACTTTGGACGTAGGCCGCATTGGCTGATCTTCTGTAGGTTCCGTTCGGCCTTTCCTAGAGCGACCGATTCTACGGGAGACCGACACACGGCCCAGTATGCCGGGTTGCCACAGTCAGAAGGGCGCTGCAAGGCGGCAAGAACATTGGCGGTGTCCACCAGAAGATGCTGAGGCATCAGGAAGGTGGCGCGATGGTAGACGCGAGGTGTAGCCAGCCGCTTTCGTACCTTTCGCGTCTGTCCTGAATGTTCGCAGGTTTCTTCAACAACGCCGGTGGGACCAGCGAAGCTATGCGCGGCAGCTTGCACTTGACGAGTCCATCGCCAAGGCACGGGGAAGCAAGTGAACGCGCCCGTAACCAGCGAGGTTGCCAATTGATTTGCATAGCGGGCACGAGGAGGTTCTACGGACGGGAGAGGAGGGGTAAACCCAAGGCTTATCTTATGTACTGTGTGGGTTCGATCTGGAATGGCACCAGGTCGAGGAGCGGATGAGTCTCTGGCCGTCTCATTCGGCGCGGAGTCCGGGGGCGCAAGGCGCACGGATGCATCTGACAGTGAGTTGCGAACCGTTCGAGCGTTCTGCACGGACCTCTCGCCTCCAGTCAATGCGAGCGATCATCCCAACCGGACCACGCAGTTTCATGCGCAAAACGACCATCGGACGGCTGACGATCAGTTCGCGTGCGGAATGCTGTATCAAAGCTGTATCAGAGGGAGGGTGTCGGCGGTCAGAGTATGCTCAGAAGCGGCTTTGCTGGCGGCTTTCGCGCACTCTTGTCGCTGTGAAAAATCGGGGCTTATGAGTCCCCTGCTCTAACCGTTGAGCTACAGGCCCATGCCCTTGAGTGTGCCAGCGGTGGCTAACGCGGACAAGCCGCTGAAAGTTGCTGCGGGCGTCTGGCTCGTTGGCACAATGCGCGGCCCCCGACCCATCGGATGACATTCATGCGCATTCTGCCCGCACTGGCATTGCTGCTCTTTCTTGGTTGTGCAACGGCAGACCGGGCCGTTGCCCCGCAGGCTCAGCAGCCCCCCGCGCCGGAGAATGCCGCTGCGCCCGGTGACATCAGGCTGGGCGAGTGCCTTGTGCTGCCGCCGGTGTTTCGCGGCACGCGGTCGTTTGTGTTCACTGACCCGGTAGAGCACCGCTATGTCCAGGGGACGTTGACACCGCCCAAGGCCGGCGAGGCCGTCACTGCCCCCGATGGCAAAGAAGTGAAGTGGGAGGCCGCCAAGGCCGACGCGGAAGGCGAGCTGCGGCATGGCTCGCTGGCCGGCGGATACCTGTGGTGGACGGTGAAATCGGAAGTCGAGGAAGCCCGCGTGCTGGTCGCACAGGGTCACATCGGCGTGTATGTGAATGGCGAGCCCCGATTTGGCGACCCTTACAGCACCGGGTATGTGCAACTGCCGGTGCTGATGAAAAAGGGCGAGAATCACTTTGTGTTTCGTGCGATTCGCGGGTTCGCAAAGGCGCGACTGGAGCTCGTCGCCCCGCCCAATGCACGGTACCCGGCAGTAATGATGCCAGCTGACATGCAGTTGCCAGACCTTGTTGAGGGCAAGGCCGGCGGATACCACGGCGCGATGGTTGTTGCCAATTGCGGAGGCTCTGCGCTGAAGCTGGGGTTCAGTTCAGTGCGGGCAGACCTTGCAGCCGGCAAGCTCAGGTTCGCCGGTGGCTGGTGGAGTGTTCAACCGTACAGCACCTGCAAGATCCCGTTTCTTGTTCATTATGAGGGTGAGGCTTCCGACAAGCCCTTGGAGTATCAGTTGTCATTGGAAGTGTTGACCGCAGGCGGTGTCGCCGCACCCTTTCAGGGTATCAGCGAAGCTGGCAAGACTACCCTGCAATTGCATGTGAAGCGGGCCGGCGAACGTCGCAATGTCACATTTGTCAGCAACATCGACGGTAGTGTGCAGTACTACGCGTTGCGGCCCGCGCAGGTTCCGGCAGGCGTGACGGCAAAGCCCGGCATTGCCCTTTCCCTTCATGGTGCGTCGGTGGAAGCCAGCGGACAGGCCGGGGCCTATGGCGACAAGACCTGGTGCCACATTGTGTGCCCGACCAATCGCCGGCCGTTCGGCTATGACTGGGAAGACTGGGGCCGCCTGGACGCGCTGGAAGTGCTGAATCACGCGCGGAGCAGCCTGGATCACGACCCATCGATGCTTTACCTGACCGGCCACTCCATGGGCGGGCACGGCACGTGGCAGCTTGGCGCGCACTTTCCGTCGATGTTCGCGGCGATTGCCCCCTGTGCGGGCTGGCGCAGTTTTTACACCTATGGCGGCAAGCGCGACCCGGAAATGGATGATTTCGCCCGCATCATGCGCCGGGCCGACAATCCCAGCGACACTCCGTTGCTGATTCGCAACCACGCCCAGCACGGGGTGTTCATTGTGCACGGGGACGCCGACGAAACGGTGCCGGTCGCGGAGGCCCGCGCGATGCGCGATGCACTGAAGGAGTTTCACAAGGATCTGCACTATTACGAACAGCCGGGCGGCGGCCACTGGTACGACCTTGGCGACGAAAACGGTGACACCGGCGCCGATTGCCTGGACTACCAGCCGGTGTGGGACCTGTTCGCGCGTCGGCGTGTGCCGGCCAGCCATCAAGTGCGCGAGATCGATTTCACGACAATCAGCCCCGGCATCTCCGACAAATGCCACTGGGCTGCGGTGTGGCAGCAGCACAGGCCGTTTGAAGCCAGCCGCATCCAGTTGCGTGCCGACCCGAACATGCATCGCATCGTCGGCACCACCAGCAATGTGCGTCTTCTTCGTCTGGACCTGGACAGCGCGCTGCGCAAGGGCGGCAAGGCAGTCATCACCCTGGACGGGCAGGCAATCGAAACGGAATGGCCGGCAACGGGACTGCTGTGGCTGGAACGCGGCGAGGCCTGGCAGGTCGTGCCGGGCGCGGCCGAAGGCGCAAAGAACCCCGCGCGCTATGGCGGCTTCAAGGATGCGTTTCGCAACAACTTCATCATTGTCTACGGCACCGGGGGCGACGCCGAGACTCAGCAATGGGCCGCAGCCAAGGCGCGCATGGATGCCGAGCATTTCTATGTGCGCGGCAACGGCAGCGTTGAAGTGGTATCAGACAAAGAGTTGGCCACAGTGCGGCACCAGGGCCGCAACGTGATTCTGGTTGGCTCGCCGTCTACCAACTCGGCCTATGAACTGCTGGGCGTGGAGTGCCCGATTCAGGTGCAGTCAGGCAAGGTCCAGATCGGCGGGAAAACACTGACGGGTGACCTTGCCGTGCTGGCGGTTGTTCCGCGCCCGGGCAGCGACACGGCGAGCATTGGCGTGATTTCGGGCACCAGCCTGGCCGGCATGCGCCTGACCAATCGACTGCCGTACCTGAGCTCGGGAGTTGGCGTGCCTGACTTTGTCGTGCTTGATGCCCGGATGCTGCGCGACGGGGCCTCGGGCCTGCGTGCCTGCGGATATCTGGATTGCGATTGGCAGCTTTCGGACTCAGATATGGCACTGAAATAGTTTGCCGACAATCCTGCAGTTTGTGCTTGGACGACTGCGGTTCAATGATAAATGTTTGTCCTGAGCTGACACTCATTCACTGATCAAGGAGACATTGTGGCTAAGCGTTCCAAGCAGAACACGGCAGACAAGCAGGCATTGGTGGCTGAATTGCTGAAGGCCGACGGCAACCTGACCATGAACCAGGTGGGCAAGCAGGTGCGCGCCAAGTTCGGCACCCAGCTGGCCTATGACAAGCTGCGCGAAGCATTCGTGAAGGCCGGCGGCAAGGTGGACGAGCGCCGCGGCCCCAAGGCCCGTGGCAAGGGCAAAAAGGCCAAGGCCGCGCGCAAGGGCCGCAAGGCCGGGCGTTCACGCGAGAACACCGCCGCCAAGCAGCAGATGGTGGCTGACCTGGTGCACGACAATCCCGGCATCACCATGAACGAGGCCGGCAAACTGGTGCGCGCCAAGTTCGGCACCCAGCTGGCCTTCCCGCGCCTGAAGGAAGCGTTCAAACGGGCCGGTGGCAAGGTGGGCAAGCCGGGCCGCCGCCCCAAGCCCCGCACCGAACTGGTGGATCGCCGCATGGGCCGCCGCGAAAGCGACCAGCGCGCCTTCCGCACCCGTGAAACACTCAAGGGCATGCCGCAGCACGTGGTGATTGTTCACGTCGGCGGTGATGTTGAGCCGCACGAGTTTGGTTCACGCGGCGATGCCGAGTCGTTTGCGCGGCGCCAGCTGGAGGCCGGTGTATCGGCCGGTGCCATCGCCTACTACGAGCGCCAGCCAATGAACATCAAGAACGTCAGCGTCAGCGTTTAGTACAGGCTTTCAGAACGCAACCGCGGTTGCGGGTTCATGGTTGCTGGATTCGTCACAGGCCGCGAAGCAGGCGGCCTTGCGCGAAAACCGGCAGCCAGTCCCCGGAAACCGCGGTTTCTTTTTGTATACAGGCAGCCCCATGGCCTATGCGATTACACTGTTTTTCAACCCCGCGCTGGAATCAAGGCTGCGCCGCATCTGCAACGTGCTGCGCGAGGAAATTGAGGGCGCGGTCACGGTGATAGAGGACGTGAAGTCGCGGCCTCACATTTCACTGGCCGTGATGGAAGGCGCCAACGTCATTGAGCTGTCCGAAAAGCTTCGGCAGGTGGCAGACCGGCACCACGCACTGCCGGTGACGCTGTCGTCGGTGGGACTGTTCCCCAAGGCCGAACCGGTGTTCTTTCTGGCGCCGGTGGTGGGGCATGAACTTCTTACACTGCATGCCGACGTGTGGCCGCACGTTGCGCGGCTGGGCCGCAACCCCTGGAGTGAGTACGCGCCGGGGCGGTTCGTGCCGCACAGTACGCTGATGACCAGCGTACGTACCGACCAGCTGGAACGCGCAACCACGCTGGTGCTGGAAAACACCTTTCCGATCACGGGTGAACTGGTGGAACTCGGGCTGGTGGAGTTTGCGCCGGTCAAGCCGTTGATGAGCGCGATGCTGCTGTAGGGCACGCAGACAGTTTGGGTTGCAGGCCACAGCGTGGCAGGCGGCCAGAGGCCGGAGTAAAGGCCGGCAGTTGCTCCGGACTCCTGGCTCATGCAGTTCCGCGCACGAACACAGAACAAGTTTCAGTCCCACAATCCGGTCGAGTAATAGCGCTCGCCGGTATCCGGCAGCAGTGTCACGATGCGCGCGTCGGGCTGCTGCTGGGCGATCTTGCGCGCCGCGGCAATGTTGGCGCCGCTGCTCTGGCCCACGAAGATGCCGTTGCGCGCCAGCAGCTTGCTGTGCTCAAAGGCTTCCTCAATCGTGACATCAATGCGCAGGTCCACCAGCTGCTCGTGAAAGTTGGCGGGCCGGATGTCTGTGGGGTTCTTCAGCGGCTTGAGTCCTTCAATGCCGGGGAATTCCTCGGGCAGCATGACAGCGACCTTGATGGCCGGGTTGTGTTCCTTCAGGCGCCGGGCAACGCCGGTCAGGCTGCCGCCGGTGCCGACGCCGCTGACAAAGTGCGTAGCATCGCCGCCGCCCTGCTTCAGGATCTCCTGCGCAGTGCCGTGGTAGTGAGCCTCCCAGTTGGCGGCGTTGCTGTACTGGTCGATCAGGAAGTATTTGTCGGGCTGGTCGTGTGCCAGTTTGTGGCAATGGCGCATGGCCTCGTCGTAGCCGAGAATCGGGTCGGTCAGGATTACCTCGGCCCCGTGGGCCTTGATGCGGCGCAGGCGTTCCTTGCTGGCGTTGCCGGGAATCACCAGCGTAATGGGCAGGTTCAGGGCGGCGCCGATCATGGCGTAGGCAATGCCGCTGTTGCCGCTGGTTGAATCCAGCACGCGGCGGCCGGCAATGGCGTCTTCGGCCAGTGCGCGCGCCAGCATGTTCAGCACCGGGCGGTCCTTGATGCTGCCGCCGGGATTAATCCATTCGGCCTTGGCGCGCAGCGAAAGCCTGGGGAACTCGGACTGCAGAACATTGATCTCCAGCAGTGGCGTACCTCCGATCAGCCCCAGCGCGGGAACACGCCGGATCAGGTCGGCAAGGCTGGTTGCAGTGGTCATGGTTTGGCTCCAGGTGATGCGACCAGCTTGGCCGCACTTGTGTTGCGGACGCCCCGCCCGCAGTTCGGTTGCGGGCGAGGTGCCCGCATCACCTGCTAACATCGCGCTTCTTCCTGTTCGAACTTGCCGTTGACCAGCTCAAAGGAATGAAAGTCGCCGGGCTTGCCCTGGTTCACGGCGACAATCACGTAACTGTAACCCTCCCACGCGGCCTCAAGATCGGTCTGGCTGGGCCTTGCCGGGTGGTCCGGGTGGCTGTGATAGATTCCCACGATGTCCAGTCCGCGCGCCCGGGCCGCCTTGTCAACCTGCATGAAGTCCTTGGGATCCAGCGTAAAGCGGTCGTGGGCACGTTCGGTGTTCAGGTTGCCGGTGCGGTGGGCCTCCAGCGCGTGGCGGCCGTCGGCATCAACGCGGCCGACCATCAGGCCGCAGCATTCGTGCGGATAGGTCTCGGCAGCGTGTGCCTGGATCAACGCGCGGACTTCGGGTGTCAGGTGCAGCATGGTTTCGCCAGTTCAGTGTGTTGTTAACTCAGTGTCGCCGCGGCAGGGGCCGGGATCAGCGACAGCAACACACAGCGGCGCAGGTGGTCATGTGGCACGCAACAATAGTCGGCCGGTGGCTTGCGTCAAGCAGGGGAGGGGCGGGCCATGGACTTCAATGAACAATGAACAACGTGCAAGGGTGGGGCTTCTGCCTTGGAGGTCAGGACGTCGGCGACGGTCAACGGTTAGGTCAAGACTCGGCAGTTACCGTCAACCGTAGACTGTGGACCGTCAACTCTTGCCCGCGATGGGTTTCATCCACCCAACCCAATGTTCATTGATCATTGCTTCTCGCCACCCACTGTCCGTCGATCAGCAGTTCGTGGGGCCCGTAGTCGGCCTTGTAATCCATGGTGGGGCAGCCCTCGATCCAGTAACCCAGGTAGTAGTAAGGAATGGCGCGTTCGCGGGCCCATTCAATCTCGCGCAGGATGCTGAACACGCCGATGCTGCGCTTGCCGTGGGCAGGGTCGAAGTAGTGATAAACACTGGAAAGTGACTCGTTGCAGAGGTCGGCAATGCTTACACCCAGCAGCGCGCCCTGCGCGTCGCGGTATTCAAACTCGATGCTCTGCACACAGGTTGAATACAAAAACTCGCGCAGGCTTTCCGCGTCGCCGGTTTGCGGGCTGCCGGCATGCTGGGCCGCAAGATAGCGCCGATAGACGGCAAGTTTTTCGTCCGTCAATATTGGGGGGGCAACGTACACCCGCACGTCGGCGTTGCGGCGCAGGGTGCGGCGCTGGCCCTTGCTTGGCTTGAATTCACGGGTGGGAACGCGAATCGGCACACACTTTCGGCAGGTTCCGCACACCGGCCGGTACAGGATGTGCCCGCTGCGGCGGAACCCGCGGTTCATCAACTGGTGATAGGCCAGCGGGTTAAGGCCGGTGCTCAGCCAGGCTTCGTCCGTGGCTTCAAGCCCGGGCAGATAGTTGCAGGCGTGGTCGTGGGTGCCCAGGGGCAGCGAGCGCGACCCGAACAGCGCGGCAAGGTTGGAATCCGGGCTGGCCATTCAACCTTCATCATCCTTTGTTCCGTTGGTCATTGTGCATTGTTCATTGGTCATTTGCTGTTGACCGTTGCCGTAAGTGACCAATGCCAGATGCAGCCGGTGCGCAGCGCGGGCGCATCCCGCTGCCATCACAGTCCATGGAACGTTGGCCATCGACCATTGCTGTTCTCACCGGGCAAGGTCCTGTTCCGTGTTCCATTCCTCGCGCAGGATCAGCAGAAAGCGTTCGTACCGGCCTTTGTCGATCTCGCCACGCTCCACGGCCAGCTTCACGCCGCAATGCGGCTCGTGCCGGTGGGTGCAATCGGCATATTTGCATTGCGTACGCGCAGTCGCGAAATCGGGGTAGACCAGCGCAAGGTCGGTCAGGTTCATGTCGTAAAAGCCGAAGTCACGCACGCCCGGCGTGTCCACCACATGCCCGCCCGCCAGCGGCAGCAGGCTGGCGTTGGTGGTGGTGTGGCGGCCCTCGCCTTCGCGGTCGACATCGCCGGTGCGCAGTTCCAGTCCGGGTTGCAGCGCGTTGATCAGGCTGGATTTGCCGGTGCCGCTCTGGCCGGCGAACACGGCCGTGCGCCCGGCAAAAGCTGTTTCAAGGCCGTCAAGCTGGCCGGCGATAGCGCAGGTGAAGAGAAGGTCGATCTTCATGGCTGCGTAGGGTTGCATGGCGGCCTTCACCCCGGCGCGGTCGGCGGTGTCGCACTTGTTGACCACAATGACCGGCGTCAGCGATTGCAGGTAAGCAGAGGCCAGCAGTCGGTCGACGGTCACCAGTTGTTCGGCCAGGCGGTCGGCGCCGGCCACAATCACCAGCATGTCCACGTTGACGGCCAGCAACTGGCGGTGGCGGCGGTCGCGCGGGTGGCTGCGGTACAGTTCGCCCTTGCGGGGGTGCACCTGTTCCAGCGCGGCCTCGGGTTCTCCGTCGCCGTCAATCGGCGCGATGCTCACGCGGTCACCCACGGCCACCGGGCTGCGGTCGCGGCGCTTGCCCTTTTTCAGCCGGCCGCGCAGCGGGCAGCGGTACTCAACGGGCCCGGCCTGCACATAGGCGTGCTGGCCGTGAAGGCGGGTGACAAGACCAGAAAGTGTTGCAGCGTTCTCGGGCATTGCCACTCGTGACATGAAAAGGGGAACAAGGAAGTGCGACAGGCGGGCACACCCGCTGACCTCCTTTTACCTTTTTCTTTGCGGCCTTTTTCCTTGAACCTCCATAGTCCCTGCCCTTGCGGCACTTTTCGGCTAAGATTCCGACGAATGTCCCTGCGCGTCAAGATTGCCATCGGTGTGCTGGCTGCCACGGCGGTGCTGGCTGCGGCGCTGGCGTACCTGGGCCTTGCCGCCAAGCGCGAGCTCGACCGAACCGCCAACAACCAGCGCGACCGCACCGAGCGCGAGTTCATTGAATACCGGCGCGAGACCGAAACCAAGTTCGAGCAATACCGCCGCGAGCAGCAGCGCGTTGCCATCAAGGCCGTGGAAGAACTCGTTCTGGCCTGGGTTCGTGACCTGGCCGGCACGGCCATCGTTGACCTTGGTTTTCGCCTGCGCGACGAAGACAACGGTGTGCGCGAGGCCGCTATCATCACCCGCGAGGCCGACGACACGCTTTCCATGCGCGTGGAAAAGCCCAAGGGCAGCCGCGCGACGCTGAGCGCGGAAGAGGAAAAGCTGGTGCGCACGGTGTTTGAAACGCGCCAGCACCGGTTTGACGGCGACGTGCTGTATCACCCTTACTTTGAAGAAGACCGCGACAAGCTGCGCTATGTGCTGCGCCTGCAGTTGCGCGTGCCCACGGTGGCCAGCCCGTCGGTGGCCGCGCCGGTGCTTTCGCCGCCCGAAAGCGCCGACCTGGGGCCGCTGGCGCTGGTTGGCTTCACCACACTGGCGCTGGCGATGCTGGCGGTGTTCGTGCTGCTGATGTTCGCGCTGCGCCGGTTTGTGCTGGCGCCGCTGGGCAACGTGCTGTCCGAAAGCGAACGCATTGTCAAAGGCTCCAGCGGCCTGGAAGTGCGCGGGCTGGTGGCCGGCAAGGGCGGCGACATTGAAACGCTGGTGGCGGCCTTCAACGCGATGTTCGCCGAACTCAAGGATTACCAGTCGGACCTGGAAGGCAAGGTCAATGAGGCCACCCGCACAATCCAGAAACAGCAGCAGAGCCTGGTGATCGCCCAGCGCCTGGCCGCCACCGGCACCATGGCTGCGGGCCTGGCGCATGAAGTGAACAACCCGTTGTCGGGCATGCTGAATGCGGCGCGAAGGCTGAAGATGCGCGAAGGCCTGGACGAACGCGCCCGCGATTACATTGAACTGATTGAAGAAGGCCTGGGCCGCATTGAAGGCCTGATGAAGCAGATTCTGGATTTCTCGCGCCGCCGCGACATGAAGCCCGAGAGGTTCTATCCCGATTCACCGCTGAAGCGCAGCCTGCCGCTGGTGCGTCACCGCATGGAAAAGCGCAAGCTGAAGCTGGAAGAAGACGTGGCGCCCAACCTGCCGCAGGTGTTCGGCAACGAAGAAGAAATCAGCCAGGTGCTGATGAACCTGCTGATCAACGCCAGCGACGCCGCACCCGAGGCCGGGGAAGTCCGCATCAGCATCACGGCCGGGCCCGACGGTGGGGTAACTTACTCTGTGGAAGACAGCGGCACTGGTGTGCCCGAAGAAATCAAGGACCGCATCTTTGACCCGTTCTTCACCACCAAGGAACCCGGCAAGGGCACCGGCCTTGGCCTGAGCATCGTGCACACGATTGTCGACAACCACGGCGGCAAGATCAGCATTGAACGCAGTACGCGGCTGGGCGGGGCAAAGTTCGTGGTCAACCTGCCGCCGGCGGAAAAGCGCGACAGCACCCGCCGCATCCAGGCCCCGCGCGAGGCCGAGGCCACCTGACCCCGGGCGCAATTCCGCGAACCACATCGGCCGCTGCAGTATCTATACTGGCCGCCCTTTCGATCCTGGGGGTTCCATGCCGGACAGCATTGCCTGCGAAAGCCGCATTACGCACGTCGTGGTTTATGCCCGCGGCGCGCTGGTCACCCGCGAAGTAACCCTGCCCGTGGGCGTGCCCGCCGAGCCCGCCGTGCTGACCATCCCCGGCGTTTCGGCACTGGCCGAACCCGGCAGCCTGCGCGCCTGGGCCGACGGCGAACGCCGCATCACCGGTTTGCGCGCGGTGCTGGCCTGGGTGCAGGCCGCGCCCGGGGCCGCCCCGGACCACGAGGCCCAGCTGAAGATCCAGCGTGAACTGCGCCGCGCCCAGCAGCGCCGCGACCGGCTGCAGCACCTGCGCGACATGCTGGAAGGGGCCGGCCTGAACACCGACCTTGTGCCCGACAGCGACGACGATGATTCGGCCCATGTTGTGGACATCCTGGCCCGCACCAACGCGGCGCTGCGCGTGGCGCGTGACTTTGACGCGCGCATCGCGGCGTTCGACGCCGGCATCGAAAAACTGAACGAAGAAGAAAAACGCCTGAACGCCGAATTCCGCCTCCTGTCGCCGATCACGCCGCCGCAGCCGGGCAATCTGCCCACGCGCGAAGTACTGGTGACGCTGGCGCCCGGCAGCGACCAGTTGCGCGCACTGCGCATTACCTACAGCGTGCCCGCCGCGCGCTGGTGGCCCGCCTATTGCGCGCGTCTTAGTGAAGGCGGCACCCGCGCCGAGCTTGCCCTGGAGGCATTCGTGGCCCAGGACACGCTGGAGGACTGGAAGGGCGCCCGTGTTGCCCTGTGCACAGCCGACATGCGCCAGGAAGTGAACCTGCCCGAGCTTCCTTCTTTGCGCCTGGGCCGCGCCCAGCCGCCCCGGCGCACCGGCTTTCGGGAGCCGCCACAGGGCCTGGACGCCTTGTTTGCGGGCTATGACCGCGACTTTCCGGGCACTGTGGTGGCCGCCGAGCCGCGCCCGGTGACGCGCCCGCAGCCTTCGCCTGCGGATTACCCGCGCGCCGAAGCCCCCGAGATGCTGCTGGAATCGCGGCAGGAGATTTCGGCCAAGTCCATGCCGGCATCAGCGCCCATGGCCTCGTATGCCGCGCCGCCGGCGCCGCAGAAAGAGCGCATGGACAACAGCCGGCAAAGGTCCAAGAAGTCCGGTGCCCCGCCGCGTGGCCGTGCGTCCGCGCGCGACGAGGAAGTGGCCGGGGATTACGACGACGAAAGCTACGCCGAGTCATCGTCCATTGAGGGCGGTGGTGGCGGCGCCTTGGGCCGGGCCGCCATGGCAGATATGGCACCTGAAGAAGACAGCGGCGGCGGCCCGGGCAGCGGCGTGGGCCCCGGCAGTGACGCCGCCCAGTGGCTGGATTTCGACGGGCTTGAACTTGGCCAGAGTAACAGCACCAACCGCGGCCGGCTGGGCCATCGCGGTGGCGATCACTTTGACGGCCTGCACCAGCACGTGGAATCCATCGAGTACCTGGCCTGGCCGGACGGAACCGCTGACCCGCGCGATACCCGCGGCATGTTTGACCACCAGTTTGAGGCCGAGGGCGGCGTGGACATACCCTCGGGCGGGCAGGCCCAGCGCATCCGTCTGCTGGTGCGGCCGGCCAAGGCGCGCATGCGCCTGGTGTGTGTGCCGCTGGGTGACGAACGCGTATTCCGCGAGGTAGAGCTGATTAACCCCCTGGACGCCCCACTGCTGCCCGGGCCCGTGGATGTGTTCATGGACGGCGCGCTGGTGATCACTTCGGGCATCCAGGCCGTGGACCGCGGTGGCGCGATCCGCGTCGGGCTGGGCGAAGAACAGCGTGTGCGCGTGGCCCGCAACGTGCGCGTGAAAGAAGAAAGCAAGGGCCTGATGGGCGGCAAGACGATTGTGGATCACACCGTGACGCTGGAGGCCGCAAGTTCACTGGCGGGCGAAGTCGAGGTGGAAGTTGTGGATCGCCTGCCCGTCACCGACGACAAAGACATTGAGGTCGCCCTGACCCGCAGCGAACCCAAGCCCGAAAAGTACGACCAGTCCGACCGCCACAGCCACGTACGCGGCGGCCTGAAGTGGAAGCTCAAGCTGCCCGCCGGCGGCAAGCAGAAGGCCGAATACGAATACCGCATCACACTGGCATCGGATCACGAGATTGTCGGAGGCAACCGCCGTGAGTAACCCTGTGGAAAGCAAGGCCGTGTCTGTCACGTTCTTTGAAGACCGCGCCGAGGTCACGCGCCGCGCCGGCACGCCGGTGGGCGAAGGCCGCCACTGGGTGCGCGTGGCGGGGCCGACCATTTACCTGGATGACCGCAGCGTGCAGGCCCGCGTGGCTCGCGGCAGCGCCAGGGTGCTGGCCGCGCGCGTGGTGCGCCAGTTGCGACACATCCCGCGCGAGAACGATGCCCGGCTGGAGGAACTGCGCCAGCGGCTGGAGAAGCTGCAAGGGCGCGAGCAGGAAATCCAGCGCAACCAGAACCGCAGCGGCCAGCGCCGGGCCCAGGTAGACGGCATGCTGAACAGCGTGGTCAGCAACCTGGCCGCCGTGCCGGATTTCAGCAAGGTCGGCGCCGACGCCTGGCAGGCGGCGCTGGAGGCATTGCTGAAAGAGGACGAGCAGGAGTTCGAGCGCGGGATGGCGCTGATGTTTGATTATGAAGACGCCCGGCGCGACAGCACCAACATCCGCGGCCAATTGCAGTTCGGCGCGGGCACCAGCGCGCTGTTTGAGTGCTTCATCGAGGTCCAGCTGGAAAGCGCCACGGCCGATGATGTCGAGCTTGAGGTCGTCTACCGCACGCCCTGCGCGCTGTGGCGGCCGGAGCACCTGGCCACACTCCATGCCGACGCCAAGAACCCGGCGGCCGGCGAAGTTGTGATCACCAGCTGGGGCACGGTGTGGCAGCGGACCAGTGAGGACTGGATGGACGTCGCCGTGCGCTTCAGCACCGCGCGCCCGGCCCAGATTGCCGAGCCGCCGCTGGTTGCCGACGACTACCTGCAGCGCCGCAAAAAGACCGCCGAGGAAAAGAAAAAGGTCGTCGTTGAAGTGCGCGAGGAAACCATTGCTGACACCGGCGGTGCGCGCCAGGCCCCGCAGATGCCCGGCGTGGATGACGGCGGCGTGCCCCTGGAGTTCGCCCCCAAGGGACGGTTTGACATTCCCAGCAACGGCCAGCCCACCCGCGTCGAGATCGGCAGCACACGCATGGCGGCCAGTGTCGCCCGCGTGCTGATGCCCGAGCGCACGGCGCTGGTTCACCTGAAGGCCAGGGCCACCTGGCCCGGGCCGCACCCGCTGCTGGCCGGGCCACTGCGCGTGGCGCGGGGCAGTTCCCTGGTGGGACGCGCGCGCACAGGGTTTGTAGGCGCCGGCGAGAGCTTTGACATCGGCTTTGGCGCCGACGACGGCCTGCGCTGCAAGCGCAACGTTTACGAGGAACGCGAACAGGCCGCGATCACCGGCACCCAGACCATCAAGCGCACCGTCACGCTGTACCTGAGCAACCTTGCCGGCGAGGCGCGCGCCGCCGAACTGACCGAACGCGTGCCCGTCAGCGAAATTGAGGGCCTGGAAATCAAACTGACCGATGCCGCAGGATGGCAGCCTGACCCCAAGGACGGTTACCTGAAACGCCAGGTCAGTGTGCAGCCCCGCGCCAACGACTCGCTGATCTTCAAGTACGAGATCAAGGCGGCGCGCAACGTGCAGTTGCCCTTCTGACCGCGCTGCGGGCACAGTACGTCGCGGCCGGATTGCGCCGATCGTGCTTGCATTGCGGGGCGCGTCCGATTACATGCCATTGGTCACTGGGCTACAGGAGCAATCATGGTGCGGATTCTGGCGTTGCTTTGGCTGGTTGCCGGCGCGTGCTGCCTTTTCGGGCAGCCCACACAACCCACGATCATCTGGGACCCCAGCCCCAACTACAACTCGCGTGGCGGCGTCACGATTGACAGCATCGTGATCCACACCACCGAGGGCAGCTACAGCGGCGCGGTAAGCTGGCTCAAGAATCCCTCCAGTGGAGCCAGCGCGCACTACGTGATCAAGGAAAACGGCACCGAGATCAAGCAGCTTGTGGCCGACAGCAACCGGGCCTGGCACGCGACCTACTACAACAGCCGCAGCATCGGCATTGAGTGCGCAGGGTACGCCGGCCAGGCCAGCACCTGGACCCAGGGCATCCTGCCTGCGCTGTATGATCTTGTGGCGTGGCTGTGCTACACCCACGGCGTTGCGGCCGTGCATCCACCCGGCCAGGCCACCAGCCAGTCGCAGCAGGACTTCAACAGCCCCGGACTGGTGGGGCATTATCAGGTTCAGCCCTGGAACCGCACCGACCCAGGCCCGCACTTTGACTGGAACGCGCTGGTCACAGAGGTCAACAACCGCCTGGGCACCGGCAGCAGCAACGACCGCATTGTCGACAACGTCGACCCCGGTTTTTCCGTGGTCAGCGGAAGCTGGAGCACCGGCACCAGCGCCGCAGGCAAGTATGGGGCTGACTATCGCTTTGCCGGCAACACGACAGGCGGCGCTCCCACAGCCGTGGCCGAATGGCGACCCAACCTGCCCACCGGCGGCGACTATGAAGTCGCGGTGTACTACCCCGCCGGCACCAACCGCGCCGACAACGCGCCGTTTACAGTGACCCACGCCAACGGCACTTCTACCGTGCCGGTGAACCAGCAGATCAACGGCGGGGCCTGGGTGGTGCTCGGCACCTACCCGTTCTTCAGTGGCACTTCAGGCCATGTGCGGCTGGGCAACAACTGCAACCCCAGCGTGGTGCTGGCCGACGCCGTGCGCTTTCGGTCGATCACCATTGCGCCCCCGGCACCGGCACCGACAGGCTTGACGGCCACCGCGCTGAACGCCACGGACATCCAGTTCAACTGGAACTGGTCGGCCTATGCCGACGGCTACTTTGTCGATATCGCCCAAAGCGCGGCGGACCTCACGGCCATGACCGGCACGTTCCAGGGCGCGGGCGTGGGCCGCGTGAACACGTTCACCTGGCAAGGCCTGACACCGGGGGCGACATACTACTGGCGGGTGTGGGCCTACAATGTGGCAGGCGGCAACCACGGTTACCCGACACCGGCCAGCATTACGCTGTCGGCGGGCAGTCCGCCCACGGCACCGACCGGCCTGGTGGCCACGGTGCTGGGCGACCATGAGCTGCGCTTCACCTGGACGGCGGCCACCGGCCAGACCGGATACTGGCTGGACATCGCCCAGAGTGCCGCCGACCTCACGGCCGGGCCGGGCGCGCCGACGTTCCAGAACGTGCAGCTTGCCGCGGGCGCAACCAGCTACGACTGGACTGGCCTGCAGGACAACACGACATACTACTGGCGGCTGTTTGCCTACAACGCCAACGGGGGCGTTCACGCATACCCGGCCGTTTCCGGCGTGATGACCACCGGCGCAAGCCACAGCCATGACCTGCCCACCGGCGGCGGCAAGAAGAAGGACGACTCCGGCTGCACCGCCGCCGGGGCGGGCGCGCTGCCCCTGGTTGCGCTTCTTGCGCCGCTCTGGCGGCGCAGGCGCAGGCATTGAACGCAAAAGGCCGGGCCATTGGCCCGGCCTTGCGGTTCCGTCGTGGCTTCTACAGCGGTTCTGAGTAAATGCCGATGGCTTCGACCTTCTCGCCGGCGGCGCGGGCCGCCTTGGCGTCGTTGTACTTCTTGACCCAGGCCTCCCAGCCCTTGCCGTCGGCAAAGTCGCGGCCGGTGCGCTGGACGGAAACGATCTCGGCGCGCTTCAATGCGGCCACGCCGGCTTCCTTGCTGGGGAAGTACTCAACCAGGTCGGCCGTCACATTGAACAGGTAGCCCTCATGGGTGCGGCCGTCGCGGGTGGTGACGATCACGTCGCCGCGGTAGTCCACGGCTTCGCGCAGGTCGCGGTCAAGCTCGGCCTCGGTGGCGTGGCCCTCACCTGTGCTGGCAAATCGCGTGACAGCGGGCGGAGTGATGTTCGGGCCGGCCTCGCTGTCGGGTACGCCGGCAAAGGTGGCCTGCACCGTCTTGATGAAGCCGCGCAGGCTGTTGAATGTTTCGTGCACGGCCGTGGGCTCGTACCCGCAGTGCACCATGCAGTTCTGGCACTTGGGGTTGCCGCTTGCGCGGCCGTAGTTTTCCCAGTTGGTGGTTCGCACCAGTTCCGCAAAGCTGGGGGCGTAGCCTTCCTGCAGCAGATAGCAGGGGCGCTGCCAGCCGAACAGCGTGTAGCACGGGTTGCCCCAGGGCGTGCACTCCAGGTGCAGCTTGCCCATCAGGAACTGCATGAACAGCGGGCTCTGGTTGAACTCCCAGTGCTTCTTGGGGTTCTGCAGCAGGCCGCGGAACAGCTTGTAGGTGTTCTCACGGCTCAGAAAGCCGTGCTGGTCGGGGGCCTTCTGGTAACTGTAGCCGGGGCTGACGGTCATGGCCTCTACGCCAAGCGCCATCATTTCGTCAAAGAACGCGCGGGTGCGCCCAACGTCGGCGTGGTTGAACAGGGTGGTGTTGGTGGTGACGCGGTGGCCCAGGCTGACGGCCAGCTTGATCGCCTCGTAGGCCTTGTCGTAGGTGCCCTCGCGGCACACGGCGAAATCGTGGGCGTCGCGGTCGCCGTCCATGTGGACGCTGAAAGTCAGGAACTTGCTGGGTTCAAACACCCCTTCTTCCAGGCGCTGCTTGAGCAGCAGTGCGTTGGTGCACAGGTAGATGTACTTCTTGCGTTTGACCAGTTCGCGCACCAGCTCGCCGATGTGGGTGTACATCATCGGTTCGCCGCCGGGGATGCTGACAATCGGGGCGCCGCATTCGTCCACGGCGGCCAACGCGTCGGCAACGGCCATTTCCTTTTTCAGGATATGGGCGGGGTACTGGATCTTGCCGCAGCCGGCGCAGGCCAGGTTGCAGCGCAGCAGGGGCTCCAGCATCAGCACCGTTGCGTAATGCTTGCGGCGCAGTACGCGCTGCTTGATGACGTAACTGGCGACAGCCCACATCTGGGAAACGGGAACGGCCATGGGGATTCCTGTGAATCGACGCGGCCCGAGTGTATTGGGTGGTGATGGAAGGTCAATCCGGGGACGCGGGGCCGGCAGCGGCTTTGAGTTTGCGCAGCATCGAAAGCGGCGCGTCTACCAGTGCAATGTGCCCCAGCGCATCTTCCAGCATGCGGTCCACATAGCCTTTGTCCTGCAATTCGGTCAGGCCCAGCTGGTTGCACAGGTTCATCATCACGCCCTGGCTCATGATGAACCAGGCGGTTTCCTCGGCGTCTACGGCTTTGTGGACTTCGCCTTGTTTCTGGGCGCGGGAGATCAGGTCGGTGAAGTACTTGTTGTAGGAAAGATAGTTTTCGCGCAGCACCTGCTTCACGCGGGGCATTTCACTGGTGGCCAGCGCGCGCAGGTGCAGGCGGAAGTAGGGCTCGTTGTCGCGCATGATCTCGCCGTGGGCGCGAATGACGGCGATAAGTTTCAGCAAGGGTGTGGGCACGCGGGCTTCCAGCGCGGCATAGTGCTCGAGAGTCATTTCCCGCGCGCGGCGCAAAACCGCCACATAGAGGTCGAGCTTGGTCTTGAAGTGCTGGTAGATCACGGGCTCGGTCACGCCCGCGGATTTGGCCAGTTCGGCCGTGGTGACCTGGTCATAGCTGGATTTGGCAAACAAACGCGCCGCAGCGTCCATCAACTGGACGCGGCGGTCATCTTTGCTCATGCGTTTGCGTGCCATAGGCCCCCGATTTGTCGCAGCCACAGGGTATAGTATCGCAGCAAGCAGGGGAACAGGAGCCCGAAGGTCGGGCGAGGAATGCCTGCGGTTTCAGCCCGGAGCGGAAGCGACGGGGCAGTTGCAGTAAGCAGGAGCCCGAAGCGCCAGCGAGGGAGGGCAGTGGCTGGTGAACAAGAGCCCGAAGCGCAAGCGAGAAATGGGCAGTGGCAGGCAAACAAGAGCCCGAAGCGCAAGCGAGGAATGAAAGGGACGGGAGATGGAAAGCTTGAACCAAGTGACAATCTCAGGCGAGGTGCTGACTATCGAACGCCTTGCCATTCAAAGCAGGAGCCTCTGCAGTTACATCGAGGGCTTCCCTTCCAGCGAACACGGAAGCCGAATTCGTGATGCACTCGAAATCGGCGCGGAAGTCCTGACCAAGGCGCGCGCCAAAAGCGAAACCGACTACGTCGACAAGAGGTTTGCCGAAGTCAGCAAGGAGTTTGGTGACGAGATCGGCAAGGTGATTGCGGGGACGACATCTGGCCTCAACGGCATGCTGGCAAGTACTAAAGAGGAGTTGAGCAAGTTGCTCAATCCGCGGGATGGTAACAGCCCCCTGAAAGAACGCTTCGAAGCGCTTGACAAAATGCTCGAGACGATCAAGCAGGACTTGGCGGGCGAGTACGCTAAGATTCAAGAGACGACTTCCACACTCGGAGAGCAATTCGACCCTGAAGGTGGTCCCAAGACGAGTCATTTGGCGAAGCTGAAAGCACTCATCATTGAGTTTGAGACAAGAGTTAAGGACCTCTTCAATCCAAAGATCGATGGAAGTTACGCGAAGCTGCTCACCGGGCACTTGGAAGGCGTGTTCGATCCAAAATCGGGCAGTTTGCCGGGCTTGCTGGATACGCGTCTTGCTTTTGGCAACGCGGACTCGCCGTTTGGGAAATTTCGCACCGACATTGACGCCAAACTCAACTTGATGCGGGAAAAAGTGGTCGAGAGCATCGGCGAATTGAAGAAGGAACTGGAGGGTTACCGGGCCCAAGTAGGACAGGCCGCCGCAGACCGCGAAAAAATGTCGGCAAAAGGAGATGACTTTGAGGCCGCTGCGCTGGAACTGTTGACGCCATTTGCGGAAAAGCGTGGCGATTCCGTCTGGCGAGTCGGAACGGAAGTCGAGGTTGGGGCAAGCAAAAAGGGCGACCTGAACTATAGCTTCAGTGGCAACGCAGGGTTGGTGGCGGTTGAAGCTCGCAACAAGGATGTGGATTCCATTCCAAAGTTTACGAAGGACCTTCTTGGTGCGGTTCGCAACCGAAACGCTGGATTCGGAATTCTGGTAGTGCGTGATGCCGCCCACCTGCCCAAGTCGCTAGGGGAGTGGCACTTTGATGTTTCCCCCGATGGGATTGGCTACATCTTCACGCATAGCGCGCTGCTAGAGCTGAGCTTGAAGTTTGCGCACGCAAGGCTTCGATACACCGTGGCTGAAGTAGCAGGGGTCGATGTAAGCGCGTTAGGGGTCCTGGTTAGTGCAGTTGCCAAGAAGCTGAAGGATGCCACAACCATCAAGAAGAACCTTACAGCCATCGAAACCACTGTAAGTGCGATACGGACCCAACTCGACGACATGACAGGCGAAATCAATTCACAAATGCAGAAGATCGAAGCGGAGGTGGACAGGGCGCGGTCTAGTGCTCCCTAGCAGAACCCGTCGCTTCCGCTCCGGGCTGAAACTGCGGCTCGCTTGGGCTTGCGGCCCTTGCTTCAATGTACTTGGGCGACTCACCACATGGGGGCAACCATGGCTGGTTACTCGGGCACGCCTTTGCCGAAAAAACTTGGCATCAAGGGCGGACACAAAGTGCTTCTGCTGAACGCGCCGGCGGGGTTCTACAACACTCTGGGCGAACTGCCGGAAAACGTCACTTGCATGAACACGCCCGGCAAAGGGCCTTGCGACGTGATTGCATTTTTCACGCGCTCACGCGCCCAGTTCGAAAAAGAACTGCCACGCCTGCGCAAGTTCATGACACCTGCGGCGGGGCTTTGGATCTGCTGGCCCAAGAAAGCCAGTAAAGTCGCCACCGACATCACGGAAGACACCGTGCGCCAAGTGGCCTTACCTACGGGTCTGGTCGACAACAAGGTTTGCGCAGTGGATGACACCTGGTCGGGGTTGCGGCTGGTGATCCGGCTGGAGAATCGCAAAAGCTGAAGCGGCATGCCGTTGGCGCGCCCAACAAAGCGGCTGGCAGCCTGGCTCAAGGTGCCTTTAACGGCTGGCGGGCGGGGCCTGGGCCCGCCCGTTGTTGTGAATCCGTAAGCCGGGTTCTGTTCACCCTTGCGGGTGGGCAGTCATTCCTCTTGGGTGCCTGTTGCCAGGCACCTCAAGCAGCCTACCCGGGCTTCAACGCCGCGGGCCGCGGCTCAGCCCCTATTTGGCCTTGCTCCGGAGGGGGTTTGGCGTGCCGTGGCTGTCTCCAGCCACGCGGTGCGCTCTTACCGCACCGTTTCACCCTTGCCTGAAACCTTTCGGTCCGCACCAGCCACTCGAGCTTCCAGGCGCTCGCTGCGGCCAGACGCGCAAGTCAGGCGGTCTGTTCTCTGTGCCACTTTCCCTGGCCTTGCGGCCGGTTGCCGTTAGCAACCCTCCTGCCCTGTGGAGCCCGGACTTTCCTCCCGCCCTCGCAAACGGCTTGCGCCGTTGGCTTCGGCGGGCGACTGCCGGAATCACACCGTTATTCTAAACGCTTGGGGGCTTCGGACTAGCACCAGTTCGTGACGAAAATACAACGTCTTGCGCCAGTGCGTTTGTGCGGCGACAATTCGCGATGTCTCAAGGATCAATGCCGACTGCATGCTGCAGCTGCCCAAAATCCTGTTTGTCGCGGCCACCGAGAGCGACGCACTCCAGTTCATCAGCCGGCTGGAGAACCCCCGCACATACAAACAGAAAGTCGGGCTTGTGCACGGCGGCATGTGGCACAAGACCAGCGCCAAGTGCCTGATCACCGGTCACAACCCGGATGCCACCAGCGCGGCCCTGCGCGAGGCCATCCACGTAGACAAGCCGCTGGCGGTGGTCAGCATCGGCTTTGGCAGCGCGCTTGCCAGCGCCCTGAATGTGGGCGACGTGGTGGTGGGAACCAAGTTCCTGGACGCCATCGGCATAGGCAGCCAGTACCACCCGGTGGTTCTGCCGCAGGTGGTGCAGGACATGATGCGCCGGGTGCTGCGCAGTGTGCCCGGCATTCGCGGCATCCTGGGCAGCATTGTGACGGTGTTTGACCCCGTGCGCGAGCCATCCGAGAAAATGGCGCTGTACGTGCGCACCCAGGCCGACGTGGTTGACCAGAGCGCGATAGCGATTTCGAACATCGCCGAGGAAGTAAAGATCCCCTTTGTGGTGGTGCGCAGCATCTTTGACATCAGCGACGAAAAGGTCCCTGACCTGGAGCGCCACGTGCGACAGGAAGCCAAGATCACCACCACCCGCATGCTGGCGCGGCTGGCCGTGAACCCGGCCCGGGTGTTTGCCCTGCGCGACCTTGTGGCCCGGGCAAAACTCTGCCGCGAAAGGCTGGAGGTTTTCACCGAGGCCTTCTGGAACGCACTGATGGAAGGCCGCGTGCACGCCGAAATGCGCGGTGAGGGCGGTGGCAGCGACATCATCAAACCGTAAATTGGGGCAAGCAGGCGGAATAGGAAGTACCCGCCCCTTGTTCCGGAGATAGCTGTGCCAAGGCACAAATCCGAGTTGCGCAGTGCCTTTGAACGGGAAGCCCTCCCGTTGATGGGTCTGCTTTACTCGGGTGCGCTGAAGCTGACACGCAACCCCCGCGACGCCGAGGATCTGTTGCAGGACACCTACGTGCGCGCCTTGGAGAAATTTCACCTGTTTCAGGCTGGTACAAACCTGAAGGCCTGGATGTTCCGCGTGATGATGAACCGCTTCATCAACCTCTATCGCCGGCGCCAGAGCGCGCCTGACCGTACCGCGCTGGAGGGGCAGGAAGGCAGCACAGAGGCCGAGGGCGTGCGGGCGGGCGATTTTGCCAATGCCCGCAACCTGGCGGCACTGATGAAGGACCCCGCGTTCCTGGATGCGCTGGATGACCGTCTCAAGCGCGCGCTGGAAGGGCTGGGGCCGGAGTATCGCGAGATACTGATGCTGAACGTGATCGGTGATATGGCCTATCGCGACATTGCCGGGACGCTGGACATCCCGATCGGCACGGTCATGTCGCGGCTGTCGCGGGCCAAGGCCATGCTGCGCGACAAACTGGTAGAGCTGGGCCGTGAAGTAGTGCCCGGACTGGACAAGCTGCCGTTGAACATCTCGAGTTGACGGTATCGAGTTAATGGCAGGGGCGAGACTGGCCTGAAAAGGGCCCGGAGCAGGCATGGAAGCAGGCGGCAATGCAATGGAATCAGAACGCCAGTTCGCGCTGCGGCACTGGTCGGCATTTCTGGACGGCGAACTTCCGGCGGCCGACGCCGCAAGGATTGAGGAGTTGATGGCCAAAGACCCGGATGCCGCCGCATTTGTGGCCTCGCACCGCCAGCTGGGCGCTTCGGTGCGCGATAATTTTTCGCGCCAGGCCGTGCCCTGCCCGGAAGGCCTGCGCCAGCGCGTGCTGGACGCCCTGGACCGCTGTGAAGACCCCGGCCACCTTGCGCCGCTGGTGCGCTTTCCGTGGCTTTCGGTCACGGCGCTGGGCGCGGCTGCGGTGATGTTCGCCGCCAGCCTGGTGCTGGTGTTTGCGCCCCGTGACCCGGCGCCCGATCCATCGGAGAACCTTCGCGCGCGCCTGACCCCGATGGTGGCCAATGTCAGCCTTGGCGTACCCAAGTCCGATCGCTGCCGCTATCGCGATGCCAGTGCAAAGTATGCCGAGTACTTCAAGGACGGGCCCGAGCTTCCGCGCAGTTTCGGCGACGGCCAGTGCCGGGTTTCGTTCTTTGACTGCCCTGAGGTAAACGGTCGCCGCATGGCCTGCGCGGTGTATGACGACCCGCAGGGTGATCGATTTGCCCTGATTGTGTTCCGGTGCAAGCGCACGGCAGACCTGCTGCCGGATTTCCTGGACGCCGCAGAACTGGAGATCGACGGCCGTCGCGTGCTGCTGTGGCGCGAAGGCAATTTTGTGCGCGCGCTGGTGGGTTCCGGGCCGGTACAGGGCCTGCGTACACGCGCCACCATGCTTCGGCCGGCTGCCTGATATCCTCTATGTGAAGCCGGCCCCGGGCGATTGCCCCCGGGGCCGGCTTTTTTGTGTGAGGATTTGGCCGCAATCCGTCACTATCTGCAGAACCGAAGCAAACCCGGAGACACACATGAAACGCATTCTGATTGCCGCCATCCTGACTCTGCCGCTTGTGGGCGTCATGACTTTGATGGGCTGCCAGGACAACTCGGGCCTTGAGCGCGACGTTGCCTCACTGAAGCAGCAGATCGCCCAGATGCGCGAGCAGCCCGCGGAGGGCAGCAAATCCGTGTCGGCCGACGGCAAGTTCGACGACACCGACCTGCGCCTGCGCCTGGAACGTGCCGAGGCCGCCCTGGCCACGGCCAACAAGAAGATTGCCGACCTTGAGACCCGCCCGGCCTCGGGCCCGGTGGCCGAAGGCGCGGCCCCCGCGCCGATTGACCCGGCCTTTGCCGACGCCGTGAACAAGGTGGTCAAGGACCGGGAAGACGCCGAGCGCAAGCGCCGCGAAGAAGAACGCGCCCGCCAGAACGCCGAGCGCACCGCCGAGATGGATCGCATTGCCAAGGAAAATGGCATCGAGTTCGACCCCAACGACGTGCGCGGAAGCATCCAGAAAATCATGGCCAACCCCGAGCAGCGGGCCAAGGCCATGCAGGTCATGCGCGCCGAGGCCGACAAGCGCCGCTTTGCCGGTGTGGGGCTGGATGAGCGCCAGATTGAGCAGGTCAAGGCCATCGAGTCCTCGGCCCGCGAAAAGATGATGGAAACCATGCGCACCGCCCGCGAAAGCGGCGCAACGCAGGAAGAAATCGCGCAGCAGATGCAGCAGGCCGGCAAGGACCAGGAAGCCGAACTGAAGAAGGTGATGACCGACGAGCAATACAAGAAGTACCAGGAAAACGGCGGCGCCATGGGCGGCATGATCCCCGGCGGCATGGAAGGCCTGGGCGGGTTGATCCCGGGCATGGGCGGATTCGGCGGCGGTGGAATGCCGGGCCGCGGTCGCTAGCACAGTGTTTCCAGCAAAGATCGGGGCGCGGATATCCGCGCCCCGGTTTGCATTTGGCGGCAGAGGCAGGGTTACTCTGTTACCTCTGTGCCGTCTTCCTTCCAGCGCTTGGCCTTGGCTTTGGGCTGGCCCTCGTCGTCGAACTCTTCCTCGCGCGCGGTGTTGCCGTTGCGGTGGTAGTCCACGTGGCGGCCTACGGGCTTTCCGGCCTTGTACTGGCCTTCTTTCATGGGCTTGCCGTTCTCAAAGTACGACTTGAAGGCCCCGTCGATCTTGCCGGATTCGTTGTAGCTGCACTCCTGCTTCAGTTGGCCGTTGTCGTGCCATGACTGCGAAAGGCCGATGCGCCGCCCGGACAGGAAGTTGGATTCCTCGCTGACCTGGCCATTGATGTAGTAAAACTTCCACAGGCCCACGCGCCCGCCCGCTGCGTACTCGCCGGCTTCCTTCAGCTTGCCGCCCGCGTAGTAGACCTTCCATGCGCCGTCCACGACTCCGTCTTTGTAGCTGCCGTCCTGCAACGGCTTGCCGGCCTCGTCAAACATCTGGTAGGGGCCATCAAGTTTGGACTGCGCGTTGAGGGTTTCCAGTTTGCGCAGCACGGCACCGGGGCCGTACTCCTTCCAGGTGCCGGTCTTCTTTCCGTTGGTGAACTCGCCCTCCAGGCGCAGGCTGCCATCGGCATACCAGGCGCTGGCGGCCCCGTTGGGCACGCCGGCGACCACCTGCTGTTCTTCGGCCTTCTTGCCGTTGGGGTGGTACTTAAGAAAGGCGCCCTCAATCTTGCCCGCCACAAATGTGCCTTCTTCGGCCAGCACACCGGTTTCATACCATTGCTTCCAGGGGCCCTCGCGCAGGTTGGCGACCAGCCTGCCTTCCACGCGCTTCTGGTTTTTGCCGGGGTAATACTCGGTGGTCAGGCCGTGCTGGACATCGTTCAGCAGCTCGGCACGGAAGGTCAGCTGCAGTTCTTTGCCGACCATGCGGCTGACGGTCCAGACTCCGGTGCGCTTCTCGGGGTCAATCACGGTGCCTGCGGGCACAGGTTCGGCCAGCGGGCCTTCCTTGGTGGTGGATTCCTGCAGTCCCCCTAACTTGCCGTACAGGTTGATCTTGGTCAGGTGGCCGGTGTCGTCGTAGAACTTGTGTGCGCCGACAGCATCGCCTTCCAGGTAGTCGCCGCGCGAGGCCAGCTTGCCGCTGGGATGAAAGCTGGACCAGCTACCCTCGGCCTCGCCCAGGCTGTCGTAGAGTCCGATCTCCTGCGGCGTGCCGTCTTCGTACCAGGTCTTCCAGACGCCGACGAACCTGCCGTTGGTGGTGGTGCCTTCGCTGCGCAGCTTGCCGTTCTTGTGATATCCGCGGTACGGGCCAGTGCCGATGACGGTTTTTTCAAGGGCCTTGCTGCCGTCCTCACGGGTGTACACCCAGGTGCCCTCGAACTGAAGGCTGGCGTTCAGCTTGCCTTTGCCTATCCAGTATTCGGCTTCTGGGCGTTCGACCAGGTCGAACGAGCCCTTGCGTACGTGCCGCGTCCATTCGCCGGTGGGCTTGTCGTCTTCGTATCGGCCCTCCAGCAACACCTGAGTGCCGTCGGCGTTGAACTGTCGGGCGGGGCCGTGAAGCTTGCCCTTCACGTATGTCGATTCCCAGTTGGTGAAACCGCCGTAGCCGCGGCACAGGCCATGGCGCTCGCCTTCCAGGAACTCGCCCTTTTCGGTGACTGCGCCCTTTGGGTTGTAGCGCACGAAGGGCCCGGTCTGGACACCGGCTTCATACCAGGTGTCGACGTAGCGGTTGCCGGCCTTGTCATACAGGGTCTGCCAGCCCTGCGACTTGCTGTCCGCGTTGCGATACTGCAGTTCATAGCGACCCACGGTTGCGGCATTGGGGATGAGCTTCTGGTCTTTGAAGTAGTCTTCATCCACCAGTGCCGGGTCAGCCACCCACACGTCCTGCAGTGGCTGCGCCACGCCATTGACGTAGCTGGTGCGGCGGGTGCATTGGCCGTCTTTCTGGTAGCTCATGCTCGATACGGTCCGGGATTTGCCGCCGACCATTTCGTACTCGTCGCGGAACTTGACCCAGCCGTCGGGGTGGTATGCCCACCAGGTGCCGGTGGCCTTGCCGTTCTGGTAGCGCCCGGTCTGGGTCATCTTCTCGTCTTCAAACCTGCCGAACGGGCCGTTGGCTTCGTTGTTGACGTAGCAGGTGACTTTCTCCAACGCGCCGGATTCGGTGTAAAAAATCCATGGCCCGTGCATCTTCCCGGCGTTGAATGTGCCCTTGGCGAAGATCTTTCCGTTACTCAGGTAGAAGGCCTCGCCGTACCCGTGGGCCTCCCAGCCGCCATTGGCAAGGGTGCGGGTTTCCATCTTGAGCTTGGACTTGCCGTTGAACCACGAAGGGTTCTCTTTGGTGTTCTGCATGGCATGGGGGCGGCCGGCAAAATAGGGCGGCGAGATGCCGGCCCGCCAGGTGGCAACGGGGCCGTCCATGAACTGGCTGAAGGTGGCGGGCTTGGGTGCGTCTGCGGCCAGCTTGGGGCGCTCGGGCGGTTTGGCCGGCGATTCCGGCGGTTTGGATTTGTCCAGTCGCGGGTGCGCCGGTGGCTTTGGCGGCTGGGGCTTCGGGTCGGGTTTGGGTTCCGGCCTGGGCTTGGGGTCGGGCTGGGGGTCTTCGGTGCGCCGTGCCGGGGTGCTTTCGCAGGCGGTGATCAGAAGGACGAGAACGGCAAGCCAGGCAGCGTTGCGCATCGAGTTCTCCGCACAAGTGTTGAGTGCACAGTGTGCAGTTGCCCCCAAATGCTGGCAATCCTGTGCAATGCTACATGTTCGTGTAGACCGGGCCGCCGCCGCCTTCGGGCACGACCCAGTTAATGACCTGGTACGGGTCCTTGATGTCGCAGGTCTTGCAGTGCACGCAGTTGCTGGCGTTGATCTTCAGCACCAGGCCTGCGCTGGTGGCCTTGCCTTCGCCGTTGCGATCCAATTGCGGGCTGCCGCCCTTGCCTTCGTCCTTGGGAACCATTTCGTAGACGTTGGCGGGGCAGAAGTGCTGGCAGGGGTTGCCGAACTCCTGGGCACACTTGGTGACGCAGACATCGGGCTGGGTGACCTGCAGGTGGCAGGGCTGGTCTTCGTTGTGCGTGCTGCCGGAAAAGTACACGTCCTTGAGCTTGTCGAAGGTCAGCTTGTCGTCAAAGTTGCTTTTCGCGACGGGCCTGGTGGTGCCGCCCTCGCCGGGCAGGCGCGCGTAGTCCTTGTAATCGGCGTGCACCGAAAGGCGCGAACTCAGGCCGCGGCCGCCGGTAACCATCGCCACGGCGGTGTTCAACATGCCGAAGGTTTCGCCGCGCTGGAAGCCCTGGCGGAAGTTGCGCACCGACCAGAGCTCCTGCTTGGCCCAGCTGGTCTCAAACAGGTTCTGGTACTTGTGCAGGCGCTGGGCGCTGAAATCACCGTCGCGCAGGCATTCAAAGATCGTCTGGGCCGCCAGCATGCCGGACTTGATGGCTAGGTGAATGCCCTTGAGCCGCATGCTGTTGAGAAAGCCCGCCGTGTCGCCGACCAGCAGCACGCCGTCGGCGCTCAGCTTGGGCATGCTGAAATAGCCGCCGTCAGGGATGGTCTTGGCGCCGTAGTGCAGCAGTTCGCCGCCCTCAAGAATGCCCGCCAGCCACTTGTGCGTCTTCCACTTCTGGAACAGCGCGTGCGGGTCCAGCGTGGGGTCCTTGTAATCAAGCCCGATCACCCAGCCGATGCTGGCCACGCCGTCAGCCATACCATACACCCAGCCGCCGCCGAACACGCCCTTGGGCATGGGCCACTTCATGGTGTGGTACACGTCGCCGGGCTTCAGCTTCGCGCGGCCGGCCTCGCTGAGCTTCCAGACTTCCTTGACACCGATCTGGTACACCTGGTCGTTGCGGCCTTCATCGAGCTTCAGCTTGGGGATCAGGTGCTTGGCCAGGCTGCCGCGGGTGCCTTCGCCCAGCACGGTTACCTTTGCGACAAGGTCGGCACCGGGCATGAACTCGCCGTCCTTGACCTCGCGCCACTTGTTCACGCCCATGTCGCGCACGCGCACGCCGCGCACACGATCGCCTTCGTACAGCACGTCGCTGCCCGGAAAGCCCGGAAAGATGTTCACGCCCGCGGCTTCGGCCTGCTGCGCCAGCCACTTGACCACCTTGTTGAGACTCACGACGTACTTGCCGGTGTTGTGCAGGCTGGCCGGCACAAAGGCCAGCTTCTTGATCGTGCCGTTGGGCTTGAACTTGACCATCGCGTCGCTGGCGACCGGGGCCTCAATCGGAAAGCCCTGTTCCTTCCAGTCGGGCAGCAGTTCATTGATGCCGCGGGGGTCCATGACCGCGCCCGACAACTGGTGGTGCCCGATCTCGGTGCCTTTCTCAATGATGCTGACCTGCGGGGCCAGAGGATTGGCCGCGGTTTCGTTGTGCTTCTTGACCAGTTGCATCAGGTGAATCGCCAGCGACAGGTTGGCCGCGCCGGCGCCCACCAGCAGCACATCCTGCTCCATGGTCTCGCGCGGGACAGATTCGGGCTCGTAGGGTGTGCCGGTGCTGTCGCTCATGGTGTCGTCTTAACGCCTCCCTGGCCGGATGTTATGCCGCCTGTCCGGTGCGCGGCAACGGTCTGTTTGCGCGCGCCCTCAGTCCGGGGAGGCCAGCAGGAAAAACAGGCCAATCACCGCGGCCGCCACGCCCAGCAGAACCTGCAAGGCTGTGACAAACAGCGCCAGACCCCTGGCCGGCTTGCGGCCTGCCACGGTGCCCCTCCAGTTGGCCCAGTAGCGCCAGGCGCCCAGAAAGCAGACGGCAGCCATGCCCAGGATCGCGCCGATCAGAACGCCGTGCATGGGGGCCAGCTTGCCATGGCGAAAAACGGAAGACAGGGGCGCGCTGCACCGCGCCCCTGTTGCCGCGACTGGCCGGGCTAAGCCCTGGCGCGACGCAGGCGGGTTGCCGCCAGCAGCGCCGCCAGCGCGGCCATCAACGCAGGCCAATGGCTGTTGCCATCACCGGTAGAGCAACCACCGTCGCTGCCGCCCTTTCCGCCGGGCCCCGACGGTGCAGAAAGCAGGCGGTTGACCTGCCAGCTGAAACCAGGAATCACAGCAAAGGCCGGCTGCGCCCGAACTTCATTGCCGCTGATACCTGCGAACTGCATGGTGAACGGGCCGGGCACGGTCTCGTTGTAGGGGATCAACCCTGCGCGAGCCACGATCAACAGGTTCCATGTTGTGGCAGCAGGCAGGTTTCCCATCGAGCCCGGCCCGAATCCGGTCCACGTTCCCATGCCGTACGACATGACGTCTGTTGGGTCCAGTTGCCCCAGCGGCCCCGAACCTTCGACCCAGATCTCGACCAGGGTGTTCGGGTCCACACCGCGCCCGCAGACACTGTTGCGCAGCGCAAAGTGAAAGATGGGCATCGCCCCGCCCGTCCCCCGTGCCGTGACGGAAGCAGTGCCCAGGATGTGCCGGTTCTGGTTGTGGATGGTGACCGGCCCCTGGTAGAAGAAACTGAAACTCACGTTCACGCCGTTGGCCCCGTTTCCGGTCGGCCGGATGGTCGGGCCAAGGAGCTGCTGCGCCAGAACGGTGGAAAAGCTGCCGGAGATGGCCGCGTAGGTCAGCCGGAAAAGCGGGCCGCCGCCCGCGCCAAGGTCTACCCCGACGTGGTAGGTCTCCCCGATGGACGAAAGGCTGATCGGCGTGGTGGGGGACAGCTGGAAGCTGCCGGCTCCCAGTGCCAGCGTGCAGGGCACTAGTGTGTCGCCGGCATCCAGACGGCCGGGGATGCTGCCATCATCAAGGTACAGCCTTGCGCTGGAAACCGCCGCCAGGCCGTTGCCGGAGTTGTCAGAAAATGCCAGCTGCGACACCGTTTGGGTACCTGCCAGCGCCCGCAGCGTGAACGAGATTGCCTGCACGTCGGTTGCGCCCGGCAACGCGACCCATTCCGTCAAATGGCTGTCAGCCGACGGCCAGATCTGCACCACGCTGGTGGCCCCGTTGCAGATCGGGCGCGGGCGGGCTGCGGCCTGGAAGATGCCGTCGTTCTGTAAGTGAATCAGGATGATCTGGCCGACGTTGCCCGTTGGCGCCGCCAGGTCAGCCACCACCAGGTAGCAGTCGCCGACCGGTGTCACGGGGATCGAAAGGCCTGTGATCACGTTGACGGAGGTCGGAGCGGCCACTGTGGCCAGCAGCACATCGGAGGCATCCAGCGCGCCGATGGTTCCCCTGTCCTGGTACAGCCTCATGTTGGCAAGGTCGGCGGCCGAGACCGCGCCAGCACTTGCCAGGTCAAATGTCAGTTCCGTAAGCGTTCGAGGCTGCTGGTTCTTGACCAGGCGCAAATCAAAGCTGCCCAGCACGATGTTGGTGGCTCCGGCCTGGCTGACCGGCAGGGTGTCTACCCCCTGGTCAAAGGACATGAACACCATGGGTGCCGGGCTGAAGTTCACCTGGTACTGCCTGAAGTCAGCGAGATTGGCAGTGGGGGAAAGGGCCTGGATGAGATGGAACGTCGTCTGGAAGTAGTTGCGCCCCAGGGTGGTGAAGCCAGCCAGTAGCAGGAAGTTGCGGGACTGCCCGGCCGTGACACCGAGGCTCAGTCCGCTGAACACGGTGTTGACGTTCAGAACGGTCGTGGTGGCTATGACGGTCTCGCCGTTGTATTGGCCCAAGGGCGCCGTGTCTTCCACCAGCGAAAGCGTCACACTGTCGCCGTTGCTGAAGTAGGAAGCATGCTGGAACTCCAGGTCCGTGACTGTGCCGCCGCTTCCGACTGCGTGCATGCCAAAGCTAAGCACAGGCACGTTGGCGGCGGGGGCCACGACGTTGATCGCGGGCAGGACCAGCCCTTGGTCCATCACAACCGCGTTGCCAAGCATGCCGGCATAGGCCAGCGTTACGCGGGTGTTTGCCAGTGGCCGGGCGGACTGAAGTGTGGTCACGCTGCCAAAGCCGGCAAACGAAGTTGTACCGTCCACGTTGACAATGCCGGAGCAGAACGAAGGAGACTCGGCAAGGCCAAGCGGGTTGTTCTCAGGCCCGTAATGAAACTCAATGTTGCCGTTGCTGTGCAGGTGACACTGGAAGTTCAGAAAAAGCGTGCGCGAACCGGTGAAGAACGACACGTCCTGCCACTGGAGGACAACGCGACCGGTTTCGCTGTAGGCTTTGACGGAGCGCGCGGCGTCCTGCGGATATCCCATCAAGTCGGTGCCGATCACAAACATCGAGTTGTGGACCGCCATGTTGCTTGTTGGCGCCGTCAGGTCCGCGGCCGAAAAGCTCGTGGCGTTACCCGAACGAAACGTCACTCGCCCATTGGTGCTGATGTAGCACCAGTCATAGGTGCGGTCGAAGTACGAAAACGTGAACGGCAGCGGCACGACAAAGTAGGTGTCGTCAAAGGAAACAGGCAACTGCGGCTGGACCAGGCTCATGCCCGGCCCGGTGCGTGGAACATAGGCGGCGTTTGTTTCGGTGCGCGTGTATTGGGCACTGGCGGCGGCCGCACACACGGCCGACATCAGCGCGACGGAAAGCAATGGCATCATTCTCATGGTTAGTCCTCGTGCAGGAGCGACCGGTTCAGCCTATCCCGTTCAGTGGTGCGCTGAGACATACTGCTTGCACATTCTACTCCCAAACAGGAGCATGTACCCGGTGCCGCGTTTCCGGAGGGAATCAGCCATGCAGAACGGGAGTGAAGTTGAGGCCGCCGTGCGCGATCGCCTTTTGGAAGTTGCCCGCCGCTATCCCCAGGCCGAGATCGCGCGTCGCACGGGCTGGCCCACTTCCAGCGTCAGCCGCTACCTGGACGGCAATCGCATCCCGGTAAGCTTCGTGGCCAAAGTGGCCCATGAGTTCGGTGCCAACCCAACATGGCTGCTTTCCGGCGAAGGCGCGCCCTGGCTGGCCGACGCGGCCACCGAGGAGTCATCCCTGGGCAAGGGCCTGCTGGAACTGGTGCAGTCCATGGAGCAGATCAGCCGCCTGAAACTGGGTGCGCTGGCCGGCCGCAGCCACGCCCGCGCCCTGCGCGACCTGAACGATGCGCTGGCGTCCTATGAGCGCGTGCGCGAACGCCTGGCAGGCCAGAGCCGCGAGACCTATGCCCGTATCCTCAAGGAGTGGGACTCCGCACAGGCCGTGCGCGACATGCCTTCCATGCTGCGGCTTGCCAAAGCCGCCGACCAGGTGGCCAGGCTCTGCCCGGACCCCGAGCTGAACCGCAGGCACGAGTTCACACGCACGGCCCAGGAGGCCGTGCTGGGCAACGTCGAGCGCGCGCTGTCGCTGCGGCGCAGGTCGCTGCTGCTGTCCATTGCCGAATCAGGCGAACTGGATGCCCGCGCCCTGCACGAGGCTTTCGGCGTGGTGATCACACTGAACGACCTGGGGCGCACCCAAGAGGCCGTACGCTTTGCCGAGGCGATGTTGAAACTTGCGCCGAACGCGCGCTCCATGCGCGGTTACGCGGCATGCGAAGGAACCTACGGCTGGATGCTGATCCAGTCCGGCCGCGTGTCGCGCGGCATTGCGGTGTGCGCCCGCGCCATGGCCAGCCCGATGCCGGACTGGCTGGCCGACAACATGCGCATGGCCCTGGCCACGGGCATGTTCCTTGCCGGCAGCGCAAGCCTGCAGGGCGCAGCCGCCATGCAGCGCCCGGCGGCATTCAATTACGCGCGCGTGCTGTTTCTTTCCTCGTGGTGCATGGACCAGGCCGAGCTGGCCGGCGTGATGAAGGCTTACGAAAAACAAACCCGCAAAGGCGGCGCAGTGCCCGCCGTGCGCATTGCCCGCGCGCAGCTGCTTGCCCTGCAGGGCAGGCACGACGCCGCGCTTGAACTGTGGAACGAGGCCGAAAACGACCGGCAGGCCCGCGAAAAGCACGCCGTGGGGCTGGACTTCGTGCTGCACACCATGCGCACACAGCTGCTGCGCATGGCGGGCCGGCAAGGCCCTGCCGTCCGGGCCTTGCAGCAGGCCGAGGCCGCGCGCAAAGCCGTTGCGCCCGGCGTCATGCTGGAGATCAACTGGCAGCGCGTGCACTGGCGCAACGTGCGGGCGCTGTCCAAGGATCGCAAGCAACTGGCGCGGGTAGAAAAATTCGCCCGCTGGTGCCGGCGCAACGGCATCCATTTCGCGGCCTGAAGGGCGATACGGGGGCGGATCGCTCAACCGCCCCCGTTCCTGCGGCCCGCGCTTCACGGTATTGCGCGGCGCAGGCGTGACGCGACTGCCAGCGCGGCCAGGCCTGCCATCAGGCCAAGCCAGTTGGCAGACCCCTGGCCGGTGCTGCAGCCGCCGTCATCGTCACTGCCGCCGCCACCGTGTGGAGTGGCAGTTCCATGGGAGATGGTGGTGATGGGGGGCAGATACGGCTGTGTTCCGGTCGGCATCCATGCGGTATCTGTGCCGCCGCCAAAGCCCCGAAACTCAAACTGAAAAGGGCCGCGAACCAGCGGTGCTTCCGATGCGAGGAAACGTGCCACGATCAGGAAGTTGCGCGTTTGACCCGCGGGCACCAGCATGGTGTTGCCGTATTCCACGTACACGCCATCGTTGGGGCTAGAGAAGCCATAGCACTGTATGTCGCTGGCATCCAACTGGCCTGTGGGGCCCGCACCCTCAAGCCATGCCTCGAAAATGATGTGCGAGTGGGCTCCCCGTCCGCAGGGGGTATCCAGCAGCCCAAAACTCAGGTACGGGGCCGACCCGCCACTGCCGCGTGGGGTGAGGGACATGACTGCCACGGGCACATGATTGTCGGTGTACAGCGGCAGCACGGTGTTCAGCATGGTCAAGGACAGGTCCACACCATTGGCGCTACCGGCACGGTGAGTGAGATACGTGCCGTAGGCTGCGCCAACAGCATTCATGAACGTCGAAGCGACGTTGCCGCCGGCAAGATCAAAACGCATGTCTGCGGTGGCGTTGGACGCAATGTCCACCATGACCAGCAGCCGCGTGGGCACCGACGTGATGGACAGCGGGGTTGTGAGTACCAGGTTGAAGTTGCCTGCATTCAGCGTGGCTGTGACGGGCACCAGGGTGTCGCCCGCATCAAGTCGGCCGGGCACGGTGCCAGCGTCAAGGTACAGGCGGGCATCGCTCAAGTGGCTTACGCTGAAGAGCGCCTCCTGGAAGGTCAGACTGGAAACGGTGCCGGCGCCGGAAGCCGCGTACAGCTCGAGCTGGCTGGCGATGACCCCGGTTTCCGACAGCGCGGCTGTCAGCGTGGAGAGCCTGTTCTGGGCGATCTGGCGAATGACAAGGCAGGACGAAGTGCCCGACACGATGACCGGGTCACCAGCGGACATGCCCCAGGGCGCAGGTGCGCCGACCGGTGGCGTAGTGGGGGACACCTGCACGGTGCCGGCACCCGCAAACGCAGCGCTGATGTCTATTGTCAGCAGGTACGCCTTTCCCTGAACGCTGGAGGACTCTGTAAAGCCCGACATCGAGAAGGTTGACGCGGCAGTACCACTGGCCAGCAGCACGTCTGCGGCATCCCACTCGCCCGCCACACCGGCGTCTTGCCACAGTTGCACGTTGGTGATGTCGGCAAGGGTGATGCCCGACAGGTTGAGGTTGAACTCCAGGCGGCTGAAGCTGAACGCCGGGGACTTCGTGTCCTGGACCACACTGAACGACATGATCCGCTGCCGGGTGGAACCGGCTGTGGCGGCCGGCCGCGTGGGCACGGGGTCGCCCGGCAATACATAGGCCATGCCGATTTCGACAAAGCGAACCGTGTTGGAGACCGCATCGCCGGTTACGGTTGCGGGCATCGCCGCCACACAAGCGCATGCGCCCAACGGCGCGCCCACGATTGTGGTAGAACTGGCAACCAGCAAGAGATTCATGGATTGGCCTGCCGTGAGTGCCAAGGACAGGCTGCTGACTGTCGTCAGGCTGTTGGCAGTCATCGGCGTACCCAGGAAGGCCTCTCCTTCATATTCGCCGATCACTCCTTGGTCGCCGGTCAGGCTCAGTGAAACGCTGCAGCCAAGGGACTGAAAGTCGGGGTGGCTGAACGTCAGCGATGTGACCGTGGTTCCCGTGCCCGAGGCCACAAGGCGGAACGACAGCAACGTTACCGCAAACGCGGCGCCAACCACAATTCGCGGCTGGGGCATCGGGTTCTGGTTGATCGTTACGGTGTTGGTGGCAGCGGCCGTCAATGTCAGTGTCACAATCGTGCCGGCGGCAGGTCGCGCTGTCTGCTGGGCGGTGCTGTTGCCGAAGCCCAGCGCGGTCGCCGTGCCGTCCAGGTTCACGGCCCCCGAAACATAGTTAAAGGCATAGGTGTAGCCCGGGGCGCTGACTTCCGGCCCGTAGTGCATTTCCATGTTTCCGTTCATCAGCAGGTGAAGCTGGAAGTTCAGGTGTTGAACCATCGAGCCCCCCAGTTTGGCGACATCACGCCACTGAAGCACCACACGGTCCGACTCCGCATAGGCCTGCAGCGTCTGGCTGATGTTGCCTTCGCGACCGAACAGGTCTGCGCCAACTAGGAACACAGTGTTGCGATGGGAAGGCGATACCACCGTGTTGAGGTTCGCCGGAATGCTGAATGCCGTCGCGCCCCCGAGTTTGAATGTGACGCGCCCGTTGAGGCCCATCCACACCGTGGTATAGGCGCGGTCGAAGTATTGAAACGAGAACGGCAGTGCAACCGGCATGGCGTTGTCGTCCCAGTTGCCGTCTGACAGCTGCCGGCATGCAATGCCGGTACCAGTGCGTTGGGTATAGGTGCCGGTGGTCTGGGTGCGGGTGTACTGCGCGTTCAGCGCGCCTGCCGCCAGTACCGGCAGCAGGCAAAGCCAGGCGATGCGAAACATGTGGGTCTCCGTGAAAGAAATGAGCGCGCGGACACCATATCCCGTTTGGCACGTCAACCTGATACAACTTCGTAAAGCCGACTTCCCGTTTGGGAAGTCGGCCTGCAGGATTGCTGATCGGGAAGCCCATGCACGCCGATGAAAAGGCCGTACGCGCCAGACTGAACGAAGTCGCGCAGCGTTACCCGCGCGCGGAGATTGCACGCCGTGTCGGCAGCCCGGGCTCTTCGGTCAGCCGCTATCTTTCCGGCAACCGCATCCCCGTGAGCTTTGTCGTCGCCGTGGCACGCGAGTTTGCAGTCAACCCAGCCTGGTTGTTGTTCGGCGAGGGCGCGCCCTGGCTTGATGATGTGGCGGCCGAAAAAGGGCGCCTGGGTGAAAACCTGGTTGAGTTGGTGCAGACCATGGGCCGGCTGTCGCGGCTTCGGCTGGGATCCCTGGCGGGAAAACAGCACGCCAGGCAGTTGCGTGAACTCAGCGACGCGCTGGAACACTTTGAACGTTCACGCGAAGTGCTGGCAACTCACAGCCGTGAGCCCTACCAGGACGTTCTGCGCGAATGGCAGGCGGCGATTTCGGCACGCGACAGGGCCACAGCACGGCGGCTGGCCAAAGCCGCCGAACAGGTGGCGCGGCTTTGCCCGGACCCGGAGCTTCAGCGCCAGCACCAGCGACTGCTTGCCGCGCACGAGTTGCTGGCCGGCAATGTGGAGAAGGCACTGGCCTTCCGCCGTCGGGCCTTCATTGCCGCATTGGAAGACGGGGCATCGCTTGGCGAGTCGGCGCTGGTTGAAGCCTTTGGGCTTGTTGTGTCACTGGAGCGCGTGGGCCGGGTGTCAGAGGCCGAGCGCCTGGGGCGGGCGGCGTTGCTGCTGGCCCGCAACGCGAAGTCTTTTGTCAACTATCATCGCTGCCTGGGTGCGCTTGGCTGGACCCTGATCCAGGCCGGAAAGATGCACGAAGGCATGAAGTTCACAACCAGGGCGCTGGCGGGCCAGCTCAAACCGGATGCCAGGCAGAACAGCGAGTACGCGCTGGCGTATGGCCTCTATCTCACCGGTGCCCATGAGCTCGCCGGCGCGGCGCGCCAGGTGGATGACTCGGCCGCGAGTCTCAGCCGCATCCTGTTTCTGTGCCCGTGGTCTTCGGATGCGCGCACCATCGAGCGCGTGCTCGGCCAGCTTGCCAAGAAGCTGGGCGGGCGCCCAACATCGCCCGGCCAGCGCATTGGCCTGGCACACCTGTACTCGCTGCAAGGGCGCCACGATGCCGCGCTGAAAGTGTGGTCGGGTGCCGAAGCGGACGAAGCCGCGCGCGAACGCAGCACGATCGGCCTGGATTTCACACTGTGCGCGATGCGCACGCAGTTACTGCGCATGGCGGGCCGACAAGGCCCTGCCGTCCGGGCCTTGCAGCAGGCCGAGGCCGCGCGCAGAGCCGTTGCGCCCGGCGTTATGCTGGAGATCAACTGGCAGCGAGTGCACTGGCGCAACGTGCGGGCGCTGTCCAAGGATCGCAAGCAACTGGCGCGGGTAGAAAAGTTCGTCCGCTGGTGCCGGCGCAACGGCATCCATTTCGAGCCAGCGCCGGCTGCTACGCCTGCCGCGAAGCCAGCAGGCGGGTGACGTGTGCCGCGTGGCGTTGCAGGTTGGCCTCGGTTTCGTCAAGGTTATCCTGCTTGCGGGCGCCAAATCGCGCGATACCGAACGCGGCCGTCACGCCGGGCAGGTTCATATCGGGCTCGACCACGCCGGCCAGCACCACCAGCGGCACGCCTGCCGCATGGCAGCGGGCTGCTACGGCCGCGACCAGCTTGCCCTCGGCGGTCTGGTGGTCAAAGCTGCCTTCGCCGGTGATGACCAGGTCGGCCGCACCCAACAGTCGCGAAAAATCCAGAAGGTCGAGCACCGCATCAGCGCCGTGGCGCAGCTTGCCGCCCAGCAGCGCCGCCACGCCAAAGCCAAGGCCGCCGGCGGCGCCGGTGCCGGGCTCAGTGCCCTTGAGTTTCACACCGGCCTCCAGCGATGCCAGTTGCAGCATCGCCAGTGATTCCTCCAGCTTGTGCAGTGCCCGCGTGGTGCCGCCCTTCTGCACCACGAACTTGCGGCTGGCGCCCTGTTCGCCCAGCAGGGGCGTACTTACGTCGCACAGGGCCGAAAGACTGACAGTGCGCAGGCGCGTATCCAGCCCCGAAAGATCCAGTCGCCGCGCCTTGATCAGCGCGCCCCCGGTGGGCTGAATGTCATTGCCTTCCGCATCAAGAATGCGCGCGCCAAGCGCAACGGCCATGCCCGCCCCGCCGTCGCTGGTGGCGCTGCCGCCAAGGCCCACGGATATCTCAGTTGCTCCGGCATCCAGCGCGTGGCGGATCATTTCTCCGACACCGAACGTGGAGGTCTTCAGCGGGTCGCGCTCGGATTCATCCAGCCGCCACAACCCGCAGGCCTGGGCGCTTTCCACCAGTGCGCGCCGACCGTCGGCCGTCAGCCCAAGCACGGCGTCGACGGGTGTGCCCAGCGGCCCGCGCACCTTGACGGTTTCGCGGCGCGGAAACGCAGCCGCCAGCACATCCAGAGTGCCCTCGCCGCCGTCGGCCAGGGGCAGAAGCGCAGGCAGGCCGGCGGCATCGGAAACGCCGCGGGCAATCGCCTGCGCGGCCTGCAGCGCGCTGCAGGCCTGCTTGAATTTGTCTGGTGCGCAAAGTACGCGCGGGGTCATGTCTTGCGTTGCAGGTAGAACACGCGGCGCGACTGGTCGTGGCTGACGGGTTCCGAGATCACAGCGCTGAGCTCCCAGCCCTTTTCGCCGTAGTTGCGCAGCATCATGGATTCAATGTCCACGCCGCTGAAGCCGGGGTTGCTGCGGTCCTGTTCGTGTCGTTCGTGCGCGTTAACTACGCGTTCAATCACTAGGTACTCGACGGGCATGACGCCTCCGTTTACAGGCCTTGCACTTCGCCCATCAAGCGCTGCAGGGCGTTGAGGTAACCCGCAAGCGCCGCGCGCCCGCCGGGGGTGATTTCATAGGTCGTCTTGCTGCGTCCGCCGAACATGCCCTTGGCGGCCTGGATGTAGCCCGCGGATTCCAGCTTCTGTGTATGCGTGGAAAGGTTGCCGTCGGTCGCAGCCGTCAGCGCCTTGAGCTCGTTGAACGTCAACTGCCCGTGGCTGCCCAGCGCGGCCAGAATCGCCAGGCGCACGCGCTCGTGAATCAGCGGGTCCAGCGCAAGCGCCGGGCTGGAAACAGGTTCAAGTCTGGCCTTACCAGCCATAACGCACCCCGACCCAAACACCCAGCAGGAAGTGCCCGGCACCAAAGGTGCTGGTGAAGAAGAGAAAATCCGTGCCGGTGCCCGGGATCATCGAAACCGCGCCGCCCAGCAGCATGAACAGTCCCAGCATGCGCACCGAGGAAATGCTGTGCGCGCCGGCGGCCACCAGTGCCGCGCCATAGCAAAGCATCCAGATCGAAAGGATAAAATCCAGCCGCCCCTGGATCGCAAAGCCCAAAGTCAGTGCCCCGCCCACAGCCATGGCCGGCAGCATGGCAAACAGCAGGCGTTTGCCCAGCCGTGCCGCCAATGGCTGGCCGTCCTGGCGCGCGCGCCGCAGGCTGCCAAGCAGGTTAAGCTTGATCGAAAGCAGCAGCGTGGCCGACCACAGGAACACCATGATCCACAACTGGTCGCCACCCATGTTGATGCGCGATGCCGCGTCGGCCAGCCCGGCCTGGGATGTAAGGCCCGCGGCAAAAAACGCCATCACCCCCGATGCCAGCACCGCCGCGCCCGAAAGCGACGTAAGGCGCGAGTTGTCCTCCAGCGCCCGGGCAATGGTGTGCAGGTCGGTTTGGCTTGTCTGCTGCATGCCCGCATTTTAGTGCCGATTGCCGGTTTGTCCGCATGGATTCCGGCGCGGGCAAAAAAGGAAGGCCCGGGGGCCGCCAAGCACCCCGGGCCATGAGCACGTGCAACCATGGCCGCACGTACCGCGATAGTTCATTCACCGGCGCCGGACGAAGGCGCCACAAACACCGCCTGGTGCCGCAGGTCGTCCACCTGCAGCACATTGCGCAGTCCGCCGAGGAACTCGGGCCCATAAAAATCAAGAAAGTGGAACAGGCTGACGGATTCCTGCTGCGGACGGCCGTCGGGCAGCAGATAGCCGTAGAGTTTACCCAGTTGCTTGCGGTTGGTTTCCACTTCGCGCGCGGCTTCCACCACGGCGCGGGCGCGAATGCGGTCGCAGCCGATATCAAAGTTGTTCAGCGCGTTGCGGATCTCGGATGCCGGCTTCCAGCCCAAGTCATTCAAGCCAAGCTCAAACCGCAGAATCTCGGACAACACGCGCTCTTTGGCCGCGGCCACGGAGCCCTGAACGTCGTCGGGCACCTGGCGCCGCGCGACTTCTTCGGGTTTCACCTCGCCGGCCAGGATTTCCTCGAGTGTCAGCCCGAACTTCACCAGCCAGCTTTCCACCTTGCCTTCCACAATCGTCGCGCTCAGGCCGGGAAATGGCACAGGCTCGCCGGGAGGCACGGTGGCAGGCACCGGGCCCTGTACGATCTGCGCGATCAAGGGCAGGCGCGAGAACAGCCGGCGCAGGCTGAACTCGTGGCTTGCGCCCTCGGCGGGCGGCAAGGCCGCGATCGCGTCGTCGTCGAACCACTTAAGCAGCAGGCGGGCCTTGAACAGGTCCGGGTCCGGGTCTGCTGCGCGGGCAATCTGGTCCAGCAGCAGGGCGGAAAAGCCCGTGCCGGGCAAACCGGCGCGCAGGGTGCCCAGGTATTTTTCGGTGTCGCCGCCACGGAAGCCGATGTCCTCAAACTCGCCGCTGCGCTGGATGATCACGCACTGGCCGGTCTCGCCGCGTTGGCCGATTTCAAGGACCGGCCACAGCAGGGTGACTACCTTGCCCAGCTTGCGTGCGCGCAGTTGGTCGGCCAGTTCCAGCCCGGCCACCAGGCGCAGCACTTCGTCCATGCGCGGGGCGGCCACGCCCTTGATCAGCGGCACAACGACCGCAAGGCCTTCGTTACGGGTAAGCAGCTTCAGTGCGTCCAGCTGGCGACGGTTCGCTCCGGCCTGACGCATCCATGACAGGTAGGACGACTCAAGTTCAGCGTCGGGCGAGAAAGTGTTGCGCGCCAGACGACGGGCCAGGATCTGGAAGTTCGCAAACGCACTCTTGGGAAGTTTTGCGCGACGCAAAGGAATGCGCGCCAAGGTTCCACTGCGCCCGGTGCCCGGGCGAGTCGTCAGGGGAAGCTTCTCAACGCGGTAGGACATTGCAATCAACCACCTCTACAGGGCCACCCCCGAACGCATGTTATTGTACCAGTAGCATCGACGCTTCCCGACCCGGGGAACAGCAATAAATTCAATGGAAGTCATAACTTATGGCGACTTGGCCATTTACGAGGGATGAAAAAATCAGCCGCCAAAATGGCTGGCAAAAATGGGCGATTTGGTGGCAAATGTCGGTATCAACGTAACTTTCGAAATCAAAAAGCCTTGCGCCAAGCCAGCGAACCGGGGCCGAACTGGTGGCCGGTTGGCCTCGATTGATGTCACAGGCGTGTGCGATGCCGAAGTCCAATCCGCGCTGCCTTTGTTACCATCCGCGCGGAGGCCTGAATGACCGCAAAACTTCGCCACGGCAGCATGCAGGTTGCCTACACGGTTGCCATGCCGGATCCGTCCAGCCACACATTTGAAGTGCAGGGCGAAGTGACCGGCGTGGGTGAGGATTGCACGCTGGCCATGCCGGTATGGACGCCCGGCAGTTACAAGTTGCGCGAGTTTGCCAAGAACATCAGCGCGTTTGCGGTGCGCGGCGCCCAGTGTGAAATGCTGGACAAGCAGCGCTGGCGGGTGACCGGCATCCGCGCTGGCGCTTTCAAGTTCCAGTTCAGCCTGTACGCCGACGAACTTTCGGTTCGCACCCCGCACCTGGATGAAACCCACGGGTTCTTTCTTGGCACCAACCTGTTCCCGTTTGTCGAAAGTGCCGTGGAGGGCCGGCCCGCGCCCTGCGGCTACGAAATCACGATCAGGCCGCACCGCGGCTGGAAGGTGGCGACCAGCCTGAAACCGGCCGGCCCCAGCACCTGGCGCGCGCCGGATTACGACATTCTGGGCGACACGCCCTTTGAGATCGGCACCCACCAGGTGCGCAGCTTTACGGTCATGGGCGTAAAGCACGATGTGGCGTTTTATGGCTATGGCAACTTCGATGCCGACCGCATTGTCAGGGATACAGCCAAGGTTGTGCAGGCCCAGGGCAAGCTGTTTGGCAGATTGCCCTACGATTACTACCTGTTCATTCACCACATTACGCCCGACAGCGGCGGCGGGCTGGAACACCTGAACAGTTGCGTGTGTGGCTGGAACTCGTGGAAGTTCAAGAAAGAGGACGACTACCAGGCGTTCATCCGCCTGGTCAGCCACGAGTTCTTTCATGTCTGGAACGTCAAGCGCATCCGCCCGGCGATCCTGGGGCCGTTCAACTATTCGCGCGAGCAGCACACCAGGGCGCTGTGGGTCATGGAGGGTCTGACGCAGTACTACGAACGCATCTGGTGCGCCCGCGCCGGAGTGACAAAGCCTGATGTGGTGCTGCAGTCGTTTGCCGAAAACATCGACAAAGAGGACAACCGCCCCGGCCGCAAGGTCATGTCGCTGGAAAACGCGAGCTGGCTGGCCTGGACCAAGCTGTACCTGGCCGACGAAAACTACCTGAACAGCGGCGTAAGCTATTACTCGCGTGGCTCGCAGGTGGGTCTGCTGCTGGATGCAAAGATCCGCGCGGCCACGGGTGGCCAGAAGAACCTCGACCATGTGATGAAGCTTGCCATGCAGCGCTTTGGCTGGCCCAAGCCAGGTTTTCCCGAGGGCGGTTTTGAGGCCCTATGTGAAGAGGTGGCCGGTCGCAAGCTGACGAGATTCTGGCGCGATCATGTGCAGGGCACCCGCGAGCTGGATTACACGGAGTTTCTGGATGTCTACGGTCTGGAGTTCACCCGCGAAAACGACAAGACCGAGCCCTGGCTTGGATTAGCCTTCAACGGCACACGCGTCAGCGCGGTGCACGCCGAGGGCCCCGGCCGCAAGTCCGGGTTGCAGCCCCGGGATGAAGTCATCGCTGTGAACGGTCACCGCGTGGATGGCAAGTCGCTTGCACAGCGGCTGGAGGACTGCAAGACCGGCGATATCGTAGAGCTTGCTGTGTTCCGGCGTGAGAGGCTGGTGCGCGTGTCAGTGCGAGTGCAATCCAGGCCGGCGGGCAAGCTCGAGCTGCAACTCGTGAAGCGGCCGACGGCGTTGCAGAAGAAGAACTTCCGGTCCTGGCTTGGTGTGCGCGTATAGGCATCGGTAACAGGGTTGCCGGGTTGGAATGATACAACGCTGAGCCATGGAAGAGTCCGACTACCTGTTCCGCCATGCCGCCCTGCGCGATGCTGCCTATGCGCTGCAGGTGCCGTCCGAGCGCGCGCGGCTTCACCGCATCGTGTTTGAGATCATGGAACAGCTTGTCACGGAAGAAGATCGCGCGCAGGTCGCCCTGGCACTGGCAGAGCATGCCTTGATGGCACAGCGTGGAGTGACCTGGGCCGGCGACAGCCTGCATCGCAAGGAACTGGAGTACCTGCAGGCCGCCGCGATTACCGCCGCCGCGCGCTATGAAAACGACCTGGCCGCGCGCCTGTTTGACCGTGTGGCCGATCACCCGCTGTGTACCCAGGGCCAGCGCGTGGATGCCATGGTGGAGTGCGGCACCATCCTTTGGTTTGCGGGCAAACGCCAGGCCGCCATCCGTAAACTGGACGCCGCCGTTCAAGGCGCATCCAGCGACCTGCCGCGGCTTGCTTTTGCGTTGATAGAGCGCGGCGCACTGTACCGCGACCTGAACCAGCTTGACCGCGCGCAGCGAGACTTGTGCCTGGCCCTGGATGTGGCCCGTGACTGCGCCGACAGGAAGCTGCAGCTGCGTGCCATGGGCAACCTGAGTACCTTGCGCCAGCGTGGAAAATCGGCCGCGGAGGTTGAGGCCATGTACGCGCCGGTTCTGGCAATGGCCACCGAACTTGGCAACGCCCGCGCCATCGGCATTTCCAAGGGGCAGATCGCGCAGGCCTGCAGTGAGAACGGCGACTACGCACGCGCCGAGTCGCTGTTGATTGAATCGTTACAGCTGCTGCGCCAGACCGGTGACAGCATGAACGAAGCTGTGATGCTGGCCACGCTGGGCATGACGTTTCTTGAACGCGGGGACGGCGACGTGCGCGGCGCACGCCAGAAGGCCGCAGCGTACTTTCGCGAAGCCCTGCGCGTGAACAACAGTATCGGGAACCGGCCGCAACAGCCGGAATGTTACGCGGGCCTTGCCCGCGCCTGCCTGGACCTGGGGCTGGTACAGGAGGCGCAGCGTCACGCGCGTCTTGCCGTGGCCGAGGGCCAGGAACTGGGCAAGCCTGCCAGCGTCGCTTCGGCCATGTTTGTGCTGGGCCGGCTGCATGAACTGGCCGGTGAGCTTGCCGACGCCGAGGCAACCTGGCGCCAGGGGTTTGAGATCGCGCGCGAGCTGGGTCTGAATGAGCCCACCCGAAAGCTGCGCCAGAGCCTTTCCGGCCTGTTGCGCAAAACCGGCCGCCTGCGCGAGGCCGAACTGCTTGAGACCGCCTGACTACTTCACCGGCAGTTCCAGCCAGCGGGCGTCGCGCACATCGGCCGGCTGGGCGTCCTTGCCCACAGGCTGGGGCCATAACAGCCACCGGGTGCGAAGCTGGCCGGTTACGCGGCGCGGCAGGCCGTCGTACTGCTCGCGCGTGGACCAGAAGTCATCACTGTTGGCCGAAAGCTGCGTGGTGTGGGTGGTCAGTGTGCAGCCCTGAAGCCAACGGGAATCTTCGTGTTCCAGGCGCAGTAGAAACGCAAACAACGTGGCTTTGCCGTCGCGGCCGGGGATCTCCAGCGTACACAGCAGCGCGGCATCCAGGGCTTCGCCTTCGCGAAGCAGAACCGGCACGAACTCGCCGGGGCCGCGCAGTGTCTCGCTGCCGGCGCGCACCAGGCTGCGCCCGGGCGCGAATTTCGCCAGCAGATTCGCGACGGCCGCGCCAGGCTCAATTACCTGGGACTGCTTCAGGAACTCCTTCTCGTCGGCGTAGACCCGCGCTTCCTGCACGGTCAGGCCGTCTATCACCGCATCGGGTTCGCTGTCTACAATCACAGGCAAGGCCGCGGTGCCCAGGAACTTGTCGCCCAGCCAGACACGGGCGCCCTCAGGGGCGCGGATGACAAAACTCTTGGCGTACCGGGTGTCGAACAGCCGCACGAACATGGCGTCGCGCAGCTCGCCCCAGATTGCCATGGTCAGCGAAAACGCCAGCGCCAACACCAGCATGCAGGCGAAGCCTATGCGCAGTGTGCGCATGGCTGGTGACATAGGTTCTTCCGGCGCATCGGCCATGGCGTGAGCCTAACAAATGCCGACGCTCCTGCACCGGTGGCGCGCAAAGTCTAGGCCGGTGGTCGCTTGCCCGGCAACGGCGGCCGGTTTCCCGGCATGGCGGGACGGGGCCCCGGTGGTGGCGGCGCCTGAACCTGCGGGTGGCCGTGATCGTGCGGGTGGGGGTGCGGGTGGGGGTGCGGGTGGGGGTGCGGGTGGGGGTGCGGGTGCGGGTGTCCCGGCATCGGCGGCCGGCCGCCGGGCATGGGCATGTTGATCGGAGTCTTGGCCTTGCGGCTGGATCGCAGGGTCATAAAGCCAATTCCGCCGCCCAGCGCCATCAGCACGGCGCCGCCCAGCAGCATAAGGCCACCGGTGCCGCCATCGGGCTTGCCGTCCATGTCAATGATGCGGAACTTCGGTGCAACGTTGCCCATGTCGCGCAGGATCTTCTCGTCGTCGCTGTCCAGGTCAAATCCGGTGCGAACCAGCCCTGAAACCGTGCGGGTTTCGTAAAGCCGGTTGGCGTTCTGGGCAAACCAGTTTTCGTCTTTGCGTTCCTCGGCGGTCCAGGCCTGCTCCATGAACTGCTTCTTGGCGTTGTCCTCAACCACAAAGAAGCACTTCACCGGGCTTTCATCCTTCTCACTGGCCCAGGCGGCCACGAAGTACTCTTTCGTGACGCTGGTGGTGCGGCCTTTGCGCTTGTGTTCGGTGTCAATGCGGGCCGAGGCCGACCAGTCAATGTAGACGTTGCTGAGTTCCACCCATTCGGCGTCGCTTTCGGCTGCCGCCCATTCGGTGTAGGTCATCCTTGTGGGTTCGCTGTTCTTCATGGCGACAAAGGTCTTGTGCCCGCCCTTGGCCAGCACAAACCCGCCACCTACAAGCAACCCCAACGCAAACAGATACCCGCGCGGCCCCATGGCTCCCCCTGTGATAAAAGCGACGGCGGCATACTAGCCGCCATCGGGATCGCGCCAACGGGATTTTTTCGCAGCTAAAGCACGGCCACCAGGTCGGCCTTGGTAAGGATGCCCCAGTCACCGCTGGCACGCTGGATCAAAGCCGCATGGGGCGCGTGGTCGACGATTTTCAGCAGTTCGGAAACCGTGACTTCTTCGTGGGCCACCGGCAGCGGGTCGCCCATCACTTCGCGCACCTTGATCTGGTCAAGTTTGCGGCCGTCCAGCAGCAGCTTCAGTAACTGGCCGTCATACAGCGCGCCCACGGGCTTGCCGTTTTCCAGCACCGGGATCTGCGAAAGGTCGAGTGTCTTGACGTGCACCATGACTTCGGACAACTGCTGGTCCGGTTCGGCCGTGACCAGCTTGCGCCCGCGCTGGCGCAGCAGGATCTCGCCGGCGGTGACGTCGCTGCGTTCCAGAAAGCCGTTGTCGCGCATCCAGTCATCGCTGTACATCTTGGACAGGTAACGGTCGCCGACGTCACACAGAAACACCACCGGCATGGCGTCTTTGCCCGCCGGGTGCTGGCGCAGGTACTTCAACGCGCCGGCCAGGTTGTTGCCGCTGCTGCCCCCGGTGAAGATGGCCTCCATGCGCACCAGCTTGCGCGCGGCCAGGTAGCTTTCGCGGTCGGTTACGTTGACCACGTCGTCAATGTGATCAAAGCTGATCGTACCGGGGATGTAATCCAGGCCGATGCCTTCCACCGTGTAGCTGCGCGGGGCGGCCTTGGCGTTGCGGTCGCGGAAGTACGGGCCGTAAAAGCTGCCGTCGGGGTCGCACAGGACGACCTTGATGTTCGGGTTCTTTTCTTTCAGGTACTTGCCCACGCCACTGATCGTTCCGCCGGTGCCCGCGCCCGCAAAAAAGTGCGTCAGCTTGCCTTCGGTCTGCTCATAGATTTCGCGCGCCGTGGTCTCGTAGTGCACAATCGGGTTGGCCTGGTTTTCAAACTGGCCAGCAAACCAGCCGCCGGGCGTTTCCTTGGCAATGCGCTTGGCCACGTTGGCGTAATGCAACGGGCTGGTTTTGTCCACCGCCGTGGGCGTGACAATCACCTTGGCGCCATAGGCGCGCAGCAGATCAATCTTTTCTTTGCTCATTTTGTCGGGCAGACAAAACACGCACTTGTAGCCCATGGTGTTGGCCGCAATCGCAAGGCCCAGGCCCGTGTTACCGGCCGTGCCCTCGGTAATGGTGCCGCCGGGCTTCAGCAGGCCTTTGGCTTCGGCATCACGGATCATGGCGATGCCGATGCGGTCCTTGACTGACCCGCCAGGGTTCAGGTGATCCAGCTTGGCCAGCAGAGTGCAACCAAGGCCGTCGGAGAGCCGGTTCAGCTGGACCATCGGCGTGTGGCCAATGCAGTCAAGGATCGAGTTCTGAATGTCCATGGAAGGTCCTGTGTGCGAAGTGCGAAGTTCGAGGTGCGAAGTCATTGTGAGCCGGCGGCTCCCTTACCCCGCCTCAGGTACGTCGTGAGTCCGGCTGCCAGCGCCAGGACGTCCCTTGCCAGTCCATAAAGCTGGTCAAATCGTGCCTGGTCGATCAGCTTGAAGTCCAGCACGTTGTACAACAGGGACTGTATCTCTGTTGCCGAACCACGCGATACATCCAGAAACCGCGCAAAGTCTGCATCGGTCTTGCGGCCGAATCCTTCGGCGATGTTCGCACCGATGGAAATGCCGGCCCGGATCAGCTGATCTTTGATGGTGAACTGCCGGCGAAACGCGGGCTGATTGCAGGTCACAAACAACTCGCGGGCAAGGTCCCGCGCCTTCTGCCAGGCCTGGATGTCTTCAAAGCGCGTGAACGCCGCCATTTCGGCCTCCAACCAAAGTCTTCGGAGGTTCAACTTGCCCCATGGCGGGCAAGACAACGAGATCTCGGCCCAGCCGCTGACCTCGCACTTCAGACCACGCACTTCGCACCAGCCGCGCTAAGCGCGGCTACACCTGCTTCAGGCACTCTTCAAACACGCGCATCATGGTTTTGTCGGGCAGGAAGAACGTAACTTCCTCAACGGTGCTTTCGCGTGGGTCGTGGCGCAGGCATTCACTCAGCAGCAGTTCGGCCACGCGCTTGATCGGCACCTGGCTGGTGGCCATGCCGATGGGTGGAATCGCTACCGTGCGCGCGCCGATTTCGGCCGCGCGTTTGAGTGAACTGCGCAGGCTGTTGACGATGCTGTCTTCGGTGCTGCGCTGGTCGTAATCCATGCTGGCGGCATGGATCACCCAGCGGGCCTTGAGGTCGCCGGCGTCGGTGACCACGGCCTCGCCGAGGTCCAGCTTTCCGATTGCCAGGCACTGGCGAATGATATCGGTATCCACGACCGGCCCCAGGCTGCAGTGGGCCTCAGGCGCGAAAATCAGGTCGTTGTTGATCTCGCTGACAATGGCGTCGGCCTCGGCGGCTTTGACCTTGCCCAGCTTGAGTTTGATGTGGTCCTTGTTCATCCCGGCCTTCCTCTGTGGGGCGCCCCTTATACGGGTTAACGCCGAAGGCGAAAGCGGCCATCTTGCCCGGATGACATTTGCGTGCGACAACGCCGCGCGCTGGCGCTTGGGGCTTGGGTTTGCAATATGCGCCTATGGCTCGACGCGCTGTGTTCCTGGACCGTGATGGCACGATCAACAAACAGGTCGGCTATTGCGGCGACCCCAAGCAGATTCAACTGCTGTCCGGCGCGGCACAAGCCGTGCGGCGCTTCAACGAGCTGAATCTTCTGGCCATCGTTGTCACCAACCAGAGCGCCGTGGCCCGCGGCCTGATCACCGAGGACCAGGTGCGGCGCGTGAACAGCGAAGTTGCGCTGCAGGTGGCGCGCGAAAGCGGCGGGCGGTTTGACGCGTTTTACTACGCCCCGTTTCACCCCACAGAAGGCAACGACCCGCGCTATCGCAGTGACAGCGACTGGCGCAAACCCGGCGGCGGCATGTTGCGCGAGGCCGCCCGCGAATTCGGCCTTGACCTGTCAACGTGCTTTATGGTGGGCGACGCCGACATTGACCACCAGGCCGCCAAGGACGCGCACCCGAGCATCCTTACCTTCCAGGTGCCCAGCGAATACGCCAGCGGCAAAGCCGATCACAACGTCCACAGCCTGGGCCACGCCGCCGAACTGATTGCCGCGCTGGTGGCCTGACGCGGGCACGCGGAAATAGCCCTGCCCGCAGCGGCGTTGATGACTCTGCAAGTCATTTGCGGAGAGATCATGGCTGCCCTTGCGGCGTTTTCCAAAGAGCTTCAGGAACTGGTTTCGCGCACCGCGCCCAGCGTTGTCAGCGTTGAGCACGGGCGCGGCCATGGCTCGGGCTTTGTGCTGGCGGCCGATGGTTACATTCTGACTAACGCCCACGTGGTGGACGGCGCGGCCAATGTGCGCGTCAGCTTTGAGGACGGCTCGCACGCACAGGCCACCGTGGCCGGGCGCGACGAACGCACCGACCTTGCCTTGGTGCGTGTGCCCAACACCGGCCTGCCGGCCCTGGCGCTGGCTGCGAGTGACAGTGTGCGCGTAGGCCAGCTTGCGCTGGCAATCGGCAACCCACTTGGCTTTCAGCGTTCGGTGGCGCTGGGCGTGGTCAGCGCAATCGACCGCACACTCAACGGGCAGCAGCAACTGTTTGAAGGCCTGATCCAGACCGACGCCGCGATCAACCCCGGCAACAGTGGCGGGCCGCTGGTCAACATGGCCGGCGAAGTGATCGGCGTGAACACGGCGATCATTCCCTTTGCCCAGGGCATCGGGTTTGCCGTGCCGGCGCAGACCGCAAGCTGGGTGGCGGCAATCTTGATCCGCGACGGCCGAGTATCACGCCCTGTGCTGGGCGTGTTCGGCGCGGGCGTGGAACTGAACGCCCTGCAACGCAGCGAAGCCGGCGTGGACCGCGCCCTGCGCATCTTTCGGGTGGCCGAAGACGGCGCGGCGCGCAAGGCCGACATCCGCGAAGGCGACCTGCTGCTGCGTGCCGGCGACCAACCTCTGCGCACGGTGGATGATCTCTCGCGGGCCATGGTGCTGGGTGGCGGCAGCGAAATGACCGTCACGCTGCTGCGCGAAGGCATGCCGTTGCAGCGCATTGTGAAGCCGGGACCGGCGTTGCCATAGACCGGCACCGGGCTCCGCACATTCTATTTGGCGATGGTCGATCCATGTGGGACACTGAACGTGGAGGCCCCCATGGCATATGTGTTTGTCGGTCTGCCCGCAGACTCCAGCGATCTTGAAACCCTGCACGGATACGTCGTGGCCCGCCGCGGGCGCAAGCCCGTGGGGGCGGCGCTGCCACCCCGCGAGGCCTACGACCCCTGGGCCGAGCCCGACGAGCTGGAACTCGCCTATGCCGCGGCCAGCTATCAGCGGCCGGCTGTTGCGGCTCGCCCGGCGGCGGCACCCGCGCCGCGACGCGCCAGGCCAGTGGCCCGGCGCTTTGGAAACCCGTTTCCGGCCACGGGCGCGCTGGCATCGCTGCTGATTGTGCCGGGGGTTTGTTTCGGCCTGGTCAGGTTGATCGGCCTGATCCCGATGTAGAACAGCGGCATGAACGCGCCCGAAGCCACCACGCCGCACGGCCTGTTGCAGTTTTTGCCGGGCTTGCGCCTGCCTTTGGCGGCGCTCGGGCAGTACCCCACGCCGGTGCAGCACCTGCCGGGGCTGGGCGATGTGTGGGCCAAGCGCGAGGATCAAAGTTCGGCGGTGTACGGCGGCAACAAGGTGCGCACCCTGGAGACGCTGTTGGCCGCGGCGCTGGCAGGGGGGCGAGGCAAAGTGGTCGCGCTGGGTTCCTACGGAAGCAATCATGCCGTGGCCGCCATCCTGCACGGCAAGCGGCTGGGCCTTCAAACCGATGCCCTGTTGTTTCCGCAGCCTGCCACGCCGGTTGCGGCCGAGAACCTTCGCGTGACGATCAGCCACGCCGCGCGCGTGACCACCCTGCGCAGCATTGCCACGTTTCCACTGCAGGCGTGGCTGCGATATCGCCGCAACGACAGTTATGTAATGGCCCCCGGCGGCGCTGTGCCCCTGGGCGCACTGGGCCACGCGGGCGCGGCGCTGGAGCTTGCGGCGCAGGTGCGTCAGGGGCTGCTGCCCGCGCCCGCGCACATTGTGCTGGCCGCAGGCAGCACCTGCACTTCGGCGGGCCTGCTGGCGGGGCTGCTGCTGGCAAAGCACCTGGGACTGTGGCCCGGCGAGTTGCCCCGGGTTCAGGCCGTGCCGGTTACGCCATGGCCGGTCACGGCGCGCTTTCGCATTGCAGGCCTGGCGCGGCGCACACTGGCGGAGCTTGCCGCCAGGGGCGGGCCTGACCTGTCGGGGCAAGACCCGGGAATGCTGCTGGTACTGCGCGGCGGATACCTTGGCTGGGGCTACGGGCGGCCTACGCGCTCCGGCATAGAGGCCGCGGCCAGTTTCATGCTGCACGGCGGGCCACCGCTGGACACGACGTACGCCAACAAGTCCGGTGCGGCGCTGCTTGACCGCAGGCGGCAGCTGCAGGGCCCGGTGCTGTACTGGTCGACCAAAAGCTCGGTTCCCCTGCCCCCCGACGACCCTGAGAAACTGGCCAATGCCCCCGCCCATGTGCGCCGCTGGCTGCGCCGGTGTGTGCCGGGGTAGCGTCATATCTGTTCATGTTTCAAAGACTTAGGCCCGTCAGTGCGAGAGATGTTGAACCTGGGGATGGCAATTGACGTTCTACTATGGGTAACATTTCACCGGATGCTGGGCTGCGTCCCAACTGGAGTTCCTTCATGCACCGCAAACTGCTTGTTGCTGCCGCAGCCTTGATCGCCTGCATTGGCGTTCAGACTGCGCTTCCACGTACGGCCTTCGGCTGAGGTTCCTGAGCAACAGGAAACCCGGCCGGTGCGGCCAAGACATGAGGCCAGCAGGAACGCGGCGGCGCCGCGTCGATCAGCTGGCAGGACCCAAGCGAAGACCTGCTGAAGCAAGCGCGCGAGAAATCGCAGGTCGTTGTTCTGTATTTCGGTAATCGCCTCAAGACCAGCGACTGGCTGGCCGAGACTGACCTGGGCGAACTGGCCGCGGCCGAGACAGTCATCGGTATCCGCGTGACCAAGCCCGAGGAGCCGCAGGAGCTGGCCAAGTCGCGGGTACCGGCCAGCCGGCTGGCGGCGGCGGACCTCTGGTCGGCCTATGCGGTAAAGGATGCCGACGTTTTCGTTGTCTGCGACAAATTCGGCAACGAGTACCGCCGCACCACCAAGAAGGAACTGGCCGAGCTGGTAAAGGCCGTAGGCAAGCACTTCCGCGAACAGCGTGTCACGTTGAAGGAACACGTCGCGACCGCAACCACCGCTCGCGAAGCCGGCAAGACCGCCGACGCGATCGCTGCCCTGCACAAGGCCTTCAAGCTTGACCTTGTGGGCTACGAAGAAGCCGAGTCCGCCATCAAACTGTACCGCGATGTACTGGCCGACGGCCGCAAACAGCTTGCCGCCGCCGGGAAAGACGCGGGCAAGCTGGCCGACCTCGGCAAGCAGTTTGCCGGCACAGACCTCGAGGCCGAAGTCAACGAGGCCATCAAGAAGTCCGGCGCCAGCGGTTGATTCCAGCCAGGTGCGGAGCAAGCTATGACGCAGGGACAGGGAATGCCCTGTCCCTGCGCTGTTGAGGGCAACATGAGACGTCTACTTCTGTTGTTGCTGGCTGCTATCTCGATCGGGTTTGCCGCGGCGGCCTGTTCTCCGGCTGCTTCCAACAACCAGGCCCCCGAACCCAAGGGGCCGTCCGCAAGCTGGGACGACCAGAGCGACCCCGACTGGCGCTACCGCAGCCAGTTCAAAGCATCCATGCGGCACATGTGGATCTACGCAAACCGCATTGTCAGCGCCGGGCGCGGCGACAAGCGCCCCACATACGACGAAATCTGGCCTGCCGCCGCCGACATCCAGCGGCGCGCCCGCATGGCGGCAAGTTTCTGGAATGCCGTCAGCAAAGCCACCGACAGCCTTCAGATGGCCATGGACGACGACGACCGACCCGGTGCCAATGAGGAGTTTCGTGCCGTCGGCGCAGCCTGCGATGGGTGTCATATGGCGACTTGGTCGCCCTATTACCTGCATGTCACGCCCAGCACCGTTGAGGCCTGGAAGAACAACCGCACCAAGCTGGGCATGGAAATGGAGCACGACGACAACCCGCCGCCGGAGTTTCCCAACCGTGTGCTGATGCAGGGCCTGTGGAAGAACTACCAGGCCGCACAACTGGCGCTGCAGGACTGGAAGAAGCCGCAGGTCGCCGCGGAACTTAAGCAGATGGCCGATGTATCGCGCAACCAGGCGCAACTGTGGGGCCAGGTGGCTGACAACGCCGAGAAACTGGTCGAGCTTGCCCGGGCACAGAAACGCGCCGGCATGCCTGAGGCCTACACCGCCATGACCAACGCTTGCCGGGCCTGCCACGCGGCCTGGGCCGGGCCGGAAAGGCCGATCCACAACCCGATGCCCTGGGACGGCCCGCTGGATTAGCTGTTGCCGCGACAGACGCACCGGGCCCGGTTGATCAAGTCTTGATTGCTCAAGATCGATCCGCGACTGTGCGCTGGTCTATCATGATGATTTCTGGAATGGCGAGTATCGATCACCGACTGGGCTGTATAGGAAATGCACGAGGCGCTGGAATCGGCGCCACGTCTACGGTTGATGGTAATACCTGCGCGTAACCAGGTTGTTTCCCAGAAATCCGGCGGAACCAGAAGTTCTTAGGAAACCGCACGCAAACTTGTGCGTTCTTACAGTGTGCAAGGGTTTGCGTCGAAAGGCATGACAATTGCACCTGCCTGATGCATCCACACTGGAGCAGCCATGTTCGAGCAGGATGAAATGGACGACCGCGCGGTTGAAAAGATCACCCGGCGTTACGCGGGCCTTAAGCCCGGCGAAACGGCGCTGCGACTGCGCGAGAAGTACACGCGCCGTCGCGAGGCGATCCAGACCTTCACCGAGAAACTGGTGCGTGAGGGTTTTGTGGACGACGCCGAAGTGATGACGCTGCGCGCGATTGGCGTCTCGGACGAAGAAATCCAGGCGCTGGTCGAAAAGTACGGCGTGCGATAACGCCGTAACCGGGCTCAATGGACGGCCGTTGCCGCCCGCCAGATCTAACGTGACCTGCGCCCCCCGGGCGCAGGTTTTGCTTTTTTCCTCGGCGTGGGCATGGGCGCGGTGGAGGGCGTGATGGCGCGCAGTTCGGCCAGGGCCTGTTTGTAGGTCTGGTTGCCGTTGCGGGCGTCAAAGGCCGCCGACAATTCATCCAGACGCGTGTCCACCCAGGCCAGCAGGTCAGGCAACGCATACTCGCCGTCTTTGCGCCAGCAGGGCAGGGTTTCGGGCAGGCGCAGGCGGCGCGTCTGCGTTGGCGAAAGCTGGCGCGCCGCGGCCAGGGTCACCCGCGCGCCGCGCAGGAACCACAGGTGATCCATCGGCGAGGTGTTCTGGTCCAGCCAGCGGGCGTGGCGTTCGAACAGGCGCATGCCCTCGGCGTGCATGCCGGCCATGCCCAGCAGTTCCAGGTGCCGGCCGATCAGGTGCAGCTTGCTGGGGTCGATGCGGATCATGGCGTAGCCGCGGCGCTGCATTTCCAGGGCCCCAACGTGGTCTCCCGCGCGCCAGACGTGAAGCATGAGTTCGGCAAGCGTGCGGTGGGGCACGCTGTGGCAATCCATGCGGCCATCCAGCAGTGGCTTGGCGTGCTTCAGGGCCTGGGGCAGCTTGCCCTCCCACAACAGCACGTTGACGGCGGTGTCGCGTTCGCAGGCCGCGCAGTCCTGGCTGCCGTCGGACGGCGCGTTGCGCCAGGCCGGCGCAAAGGGCCGCCAGTCGTCGCCCATGCCCCGCGCGCTGTACAGGCGGCGGCTGAAATAGCCGCGCAGGCTCATGCCCTCGTGTTCATAGCGCCCGCGCAAGTCCGCAAACACGGATTCAATCTTCTCGCGCGAAATCTGCGGGAACTCGTCCAGCACCGAAACCGTGCGCTTGTAGTGCCACAAAAAGTCATCGGCCGGAAAGCGGCCGGGGTGCTGATTAAAGGCCGCGACCATCCACGAATGGGCCACCAGCGCGCGTTCCGGAAAGCCGCCCAGCGCGGCGGTCATGGCCAGCTCATAGCGCGCGCGGTACTGCCAATCCACATCGCCGGTCATGTCGGCCAGGCGCACGGCTTCGTCCAGCAGTGTCAGCTTGGCAATGCCGTCCGGAAGCCATTCGGCCTCATACAGCATCTGGTCCAGCCGCTGTTCGATGTCGTCGGTCATGGCGTACTTGACCGCAACGCCGCCACCTGTGCGGCATAGAAACTGTTGCCGTTGCGGGTGTCGAGTTGCCGGACCAGCTTGTCCAGTTCGGCATCCGCCCACTTCAACAGTGCGGCCAATGAGTATTCGCCGCTTTCACGGTAGATGGGCAGCGATTTGGGCAGACGCAGCTTGCGGCTGTCCTTCAGGCCCTTGGCAACGGCAGCTGCAAGCACCGCGCGCGCGCCGCAAAAGAACCGATAGTGGCGCACGGTGGAACCCGAAATCGCCAGCCACGGCAGGTGGCGCTCTATCAGCTTGAGGCCTTCCGCGGGCTTGCCGACCGCGGCCAGGTAGGACATGTGCTGGCCGACTGGCTCCACGAACTCAGGGTTGTTTCGAACCAGCGAGTAGCCCCGTGCGTGGTACTCGGCGGCGTTCTCGGAAAGGCCATGGGCCAGGCAGGGGGCTGCCATGCGGGCGAACGTGAGGTGCGGGATTTCCGAACAGCTCAATTTGCGCGTCTCGACAATCGGGCGTGCCAGTTGCTGCGCCCGCGCAAAGTCGCCCAGTTCAAGGTGCAGGGCGGCCTCGGAGTCCACTTCGCAGGCTTTGCAGTCACTGGCCCAGGTGTTTGGTTCGTTCAGCCACTTCTGCAGCCAGTGGCGTGCCTGTTCGGGTTCGCCCATGGTCATGGCGGCGTTGCAGCGGATTTTGAAGACGGGCTTCAGCCCAACGCCGCGCTTGTGGTACTGCTGCTCCATGTCGGCAAACACGTTTTCAATCTGGGCGCGGGAAATCTCGGCAAAGTCGGCCAACTGGTTGGCGATCCACTTGTACTGCCACAACAGGTCGAAGTCGTCGTAGCGGTCGGGGTTCTTTTCGTGCTGTGCCAGGCACCAGGTGAACGCCACCAGCGCCTTTTTGCCCTGGCCCGAGAAAATCGCGGCCTCGACCAGCGCGGTGCGGGCCTGCATGCCAAGTTCTTCGTTTTTCAGCGTGTCGGCCAGGCGCACGGCTTCTTCCACCAGCGCGACCTTGGTCGGGCCGTATGGCGCGTCCTCGGCTTCCCAAAGCAATTCTTCGACCGCCTCGGCGCTGGTGTCACGCTTCTTCACTTGCCGCCCTCCAGGCCCAGTTCCACCAGCTCCAGCAGGCCGCGGTTGAGCGCGTTGAGTTCCTTGCTGCGCAGCGGGTGGTGGCCCAGCAGCAGGGCCTGCACGTACAGCATCTCCACGGCGAGCTTCAGGCGTTTTTCGTCGCGCAGGCCGGTCAGGCGCGCCACCATCGGGTTGCTGAAGTTGAACGTAAGTTCGGCGCTGGTGGCCCCGGCGCTCTTGCTGGACAGGTTGTCCAGAATGCCGCCCCACAGGCTGTCGGCGCCTTCGCGGGTGCGTTCCAGGTCGCGCTGGAACTCGCCGTCGCGGCTGACACTGTACAGCGCGGGCATTTCCGTGGGCTGAAACCGCCGCAGCTCGGTGCGGCAGCCATAGGCGCGCAGCGCGTCGTCGGCCGCGCGCAGAAAGGCAAAGGCCTTGTCGCGTTCGGTGCTGGTCAGTTCCTCAAATCCCTGGGCCACGTCGCTGGCGTCCACGGCTTCGACGGTGACGTCGGGGTAGATGTCGGCCACACGCTCGAGCAGATCGGTGTCGTTGACGTAACCGCCGTTGACCACGCACAGGCCCTGGGCCGCGGCCACGCCGGCAATCTGGCGGAACTGGTCCACGGTGGGGGCGTAGCGGATCTCGCCCTGGGCGCGGATTTCGCCCAGCGAAAGCAGACCCTGTGTGGTCTCAAAGGGCAGCAGGTCGGCAATCACCTTGAAGAAATCGTCGTCCTCGGCGGCCAGCGCCTTGAACGAGCGCTGGTGGATGCCGATCAGCCGCCGCAGCGCGTCCTTGTCGCTTTCGGCAAGCTCGATGATGTAATCGCGCAGGCAGCCGCCCAGTTCGTTGCGGGCCTTTTCGAGTGACTTGTCCTCGTAGAAATTCTCGCGCGAGGCCGTGGGGCGCAGGTCCGTGGCGTTCACCACGCAGCGCACAAAAAACGCCCAGGGCGGCAGCAGGTTGTCGGCGGTTTCCGTCAGCAGCATGTTGCGCAGGTACACGCGGTGCTGCTGGCGCGCCGCAAGGCTGGTCGCGTGGGGCAGCACAAAGGCCACGCCTTCGACGCCGCCGGCCTTGGACTTCAGCGGGATCCAGTCGTGAAAGCGCAGGCCGAAAGCGGCCTGACCGAACTCCAGCATCGCCTTGTCTTCGGCCTTGCGCGAGGCGTGCTTGCTGCGCCAGGGCGCGGGCTGGTCGTTCAGGCGCTTGCGCGCGCCGCCCTGCACCAGGTGCACCGGCACCGGCAGCAGGCCGCCGTAGTGCATCACGCGCTCGCGCACGTTCTCAAGCGAAAAGTGTTCGGCGGCGTCGGGCCTCGCGCGCAGAAACACCCGCGTGCCGGGGGCGAACTCACTGCCGGTTTCGCGAATCGTGTACGTCCCGTCGTCGCGGCCCTTCCATTCCAGGACTTTGCCCTTGTCGCGGGCCGAACGCGTCAGGACCACGATTTCGTCGGCGACCACAAAGCATGAAAGCAGGCCAATGCCGAAGCGCCCGATGAAGTCGCTGGGCTGGTCGTTGTTGGCCAGGCGCTTGCTGCTTTCGCCGATTGTGGCCAGGAACTTGTGGATCTCGGGTTCGGTCAGGCCGATGCCGTTGTCCTCAAAGATCAGGGTCGGCTGCGCGCCGGGGACCAGTTCGATGCTGACTTCGCCCTCGTGCTTTGCGTCAAGCTGGAGGCGGGCCGTGATGGCATCGACTCCGTTCTGCAGCAGTTCGCGCAAAAACGTGTGCGGCGTGCTGTACAGGTGGTTCGACAGCAGGTCAATGATGCCGCGCAGATTGATCTGGAAGTTATGGCTGGGCATGGGTTTCACGTTTCGGGCCGAACAGTATAGCCGCAACGACCGGCGGTTTCCGCTAACCAGGCTTGGGGCGGCGGCCGGACAGCTTGCTGTCGCGCTGGGGCTGGGCGTCAATGCGCTCGGGGTGGGCCAGCATGCCTGCGCAGGCCACGATGGCTGCGGCAAATGGCCCCACGCGCCACACCCCGGCCGGCGCGCTGATGGTGGTCAGGACGGCCTTGCGGTCTGGTTGCAGCAGTGTCGCCGGTGGTGTGCCGGCGGGGTGCAGTTTGACGCCGTGGTCGGCAAGGGTTTCCAGCAGGTCGTGCATGGCAGCCTGCTGCGCCACGCGGGGCGAATCCGGCACGACGTCACACACCATCCCGGTGTGCAGCTTGCGCTGCTTGACGGCAGCGGCCAGGTGACGCAGCACCTCAATGCCGCAAGAGTAATCGCCGCCGATGATCACCTGGTCGATGCGCTCGCCATGAAACTCGGCAATGCCCCGGGCGGCATCCACACCTTCCGGCGGCGTGGCTGTCACCACCGCGTGGGCAAGGTCCAGCGTTGCGCTGCGCAGCCAGGCCGCGCCCTTTTCGGGTTCCAGGGCGGCATACGGGCGCTGGATGTCGGCATTCAGTGCCGCCACTGCCGCGCGGTCCACCGTGCAGAAGGCCGCAAACAGGCCCGCCTGCGAGGCCAGCGAACAAAGGCCCGCGCGCTCGAACAGGGCCAGGCCGGCAAGGCCGGGTCCGGAAATCTCCAGCGCGCACCCGGCGAGGTTGTCCACGCGCAACTCGCGTCGCAGCGCGTGAAACACGTCGCGCCCGGCCACATGGGCCTGGCGCGCACCGGCCAGTTCCAGCCGGGTCACGCCCGGCACTGTGATATCGACGACATGACCAGCCAGAAGCCGGCCCAGGTCACGAGGGGTAAGGCGCAGTCCAAGGGCACCCATGCCGCCCAGTGCGGCAATCGCGGGCATGGTCGAGGCCGCGCACTCGCCGGGCACGATCAGCGCCTGGTCGATCAGCGCGGCAAGTTCACAGCCTGGCTCGATGCTGCGCAGGCCGGCTGCCGCCGCGCGGGCCTGCAAGGCGCTGTCGCGGCAGGCGACCAACGCGGTGATGCCGGGGGCGACTTTGCCGCCGCAGACATCGAGTGCCTGGGCGGCATCGTGGTCTGTCAGCAGCACCACGTGCGGGCGTACCGCCACGCGGTCGCCCGGGGCAATGTTGCGCGCGGGCGTGATGCCCTGGATCAGGCGAACCAGCGCGGTCTGGGGGGTATGCGGCATGGCCGGCCTCAGGCAACGGTAGCGGGCACTTCTTCACCCATGGCGCGGTACAGCGGCTCGCGCCAGGCCCTGGCTAGCGCATCCAGGGGCTCATGCACAAGGGGTGACCCGTCAAGACCGGCAACACACAGCGTGTGGTGGGCGGCCACGGTACCGATACGCACCAGCGGCAGCCCTTCAAAGCGGCGGATCAGCTCGGCTTCGTCGGCGGGGCGGATCTCCAGCACGATGCGGCTGGCACTTTCGGCAAACAGCAGGGTGGTGTCGTCGATGTCGCTGTCGGTCGCGGCAAGTTCCTGCGTCAGTTGCACGTCGGCGCCCAGGCGCCCGCCGATGCACATTTCGGCCAGTGCCACCGCCAGGCCGCCCTCGGCGCAATCGTGCGCGCTGCGGATCATGCCCAGCTTCTGGCAGTCATTCAGCATGCGGTACGCGCGAAGGGCCAACGCGGCGTCCACGCGCACCGCGTTTTCGCCGCGGGTGCCGGTTACCAGCTCGTGGTGGCTGCCCGCGAACTCGCACCGGGTAAGGCCGACCACAAACAACAGGTTGGCGGGTTCCTTCAGGTCGCTGGTGGTCAGGCCATCAATGCTGACGGCGCGACCGATGGCCGAAATCAGCAGCGTGTGCGGGATGGCGATACTGGCCCCGGCTTCGGTGCGGAACTCGTTGTTCAGCGAATCCTTGCCGCTGATGAACGGGGTGCCGAACGCTTTGGCGGCATGCAGCGCGCCATAGCATGCCCGCACCATCGCGCCCAGCCGGTCAGGCTTGTTGCAGTTTCCCCACGAGAAGTTGTCCAGAATCGCGCAGTGGTCAATGTCGCCGCCGGTGGCCACGTAGTTGCGCAGGGCTTCGTCAATGTTGGCCTGCGCCATGTGGTAAGGGTCAACGTCGCCGTAAAGCACATTCAGTCCGTTGGAAACCACCACGGCCTGGTTTGCACCGGGGCGGGGCACAACGGCGCAGGCGTCGCTGGGGCCATCGCGGCCGGGGCCGGTGAAGGGTTTCACGGCGCTGCCTGCCTGCACTTCATGGTCGTACATGCGCACGACCCATTCCTTGCTGCAGACGTTGGGGCTGGCCAGGATCGCGCGCAGGATGTCGCCGGGCGCAGCCGGGGCGTTGTCGCGTTTGGGCACCGGGCGCAGTGCGGGCTCCGACCATTCCGCGTGGCGCCAAACCTTGGGCATGCCGTCGTGCAGAAATGCCATCGCAAGGTCGGCCACAGTCTGGCCGTGCCATTGCAGAACCAGGCGGCCGGAGGGCTCAAACACACCGATGTCGGTGGCCTCAACGTCTTCGGCGGCAAACAGGGCCAGGCATTCGGCCACTTTGTGCGGCGGAACGGAAATCACCATGCGTTCCTGGGCTTCGCTCAGCCAGACCTCGAGGTAGCTCAGGCCGGAATACTTCAGCGGCACGCGGGAAAGCTCCACGCGGGCACCGATGCTTTCTCCCATTTCGCCCACGGCGCTGCTCAGGCCGCCGGCGCCGCAATCGGTCACGGCCGTGTACAGCCCCAGTTCGCGCGCGCGCAGCAGGGTTTCCTGCGTCATCTGTTCCTGCACGGCGTTGCCGATCTGCACCGCGCCGCTGGAGACAATCTCGCTTTTGCTGGTCAGTTCGGCGCTGCTGAATGTCGCGCCGCCGATGCCGTCGCGGCCGGTGCGCCCGCCCACAACAATGATGTGGTCGCCGGGTCTCGCGGCCTTGCTGATTTTGTCGCGCGGTATCAGGCCCACGCATCCGGCGTACACCAGCGGGTTGCCGGTGTAACGCGGCTCAAAGTGGATGCTGCCATTGGGCGTGGGAATGCCCATGCGGTTGCCGTAATCGCGCACACCCTGCACCACTCCGCGCATCACCTTGCGCGGGTGCAACGCGCCCTTGGGCACGCTGTCGCGCGGCAGGTCCCACGGCCCGAAACAGAACACGTTGGTGTTAAGAATCGGCCGCGCGCCCATGCCGGTGCCCAGGATGTCGCGGATCACACCGCCAATGCCCGTGCCCGCGCCGCCGTAGGGTTCAATCGCGCTGGGGTGGTTGTGGGTTTCGACCTTGAAGCAGATTGCGTCTGTTTCATCGAACTCGATTACGCCGGCGTTGTCCACGAACACGCTCAGGCACCAGGGCCGGGCAAGATCGTCCGTTGCCTTTTTGATGGTGTCTTTCAGCAGGTTGTCGATGCGGCCGTCGGGCGGAAGGTCGCCTTTGTCAAACAGGCTGTCCAGCGGTACGCGGTCTTCGCCCGCCGGGCCTTGCTCGCGATAGTGCACGTGGCCGGCCAGGGTCTTGTGCTTGCAGTGTTCGGACCAGGTCTGGGCGATGGTCTGCAGTTCCACGTCCGTTGGCTCGCGCTTGAGTGCCGCAAAATGCTCGCGCACCGCCCGCAGTTCCTCAATGTTCAGGGCCAAGCCGTGGTTGCCGTTCACCTGCAGCAGATTGGCGTCGTCAAAACTGCGGATGGGCACATGCCGCAACTCGTACTGGTACTCGCGGCCCCGAGGCAGGCTTTCCAGTGTCAGCGCACCGGCGTGGGCCTCATCGACCACGATGTTTCCCAGGGCTGCTGCGGCCCGTGAAAGGTCCTGCGCTGAAGGCTTGGCGGCAAACCGGTACTGGTCGGCGGATTTTACGGCCACCGGGCTCAGGCCGAAGTCACGCAGGGCGCGCGTCAGGGAGGCCTCAACGGGGTCCATTACGCCGGTGCGGCGCATGATGTGAAACAGCAGTTCCGAGTCAGGCTCGGCATCCGTGCCGGCCAACACTTCGGCGGTTTCGAGCACCGGGTCAGCCAGCAAGTGGGCGGCGGCGCGCACGGCCAGCTCGCGCGGGAAGTCGCCCTCAATCAGGAACAGGCGGATGTGCATGATGCCATCGGCATGGACGCCGGCGTCGGCCAGGGTGCGGCCCACGCGGCGGGATTCGGGGCTGTCGGCGCCAAGTTTCGGGATCAGGCGGATCTTGTAGAGCATCTGTTTCCTCAGGCGCGAACATAGAAACCCCGCGCAGCAAGGGAACACTGTGGGGGCTTGTTTGAAACCGGGACTGGGATTAGGAAGAACCCCGTTACAACAGAAGGGGAATCCATGACAATCCGCGACAAGGCCCGCACTGAGCTCAACACCGCGCTGGGCAAGAAAACCATCTACAAACTTGACGCTGCAGGGGCTGTGACTCACCTGCCCTACACTATCAAGGTGCTGCTCGAATCCGTGCTGCGCAACGTGGACGGGCTGGCCTACACCGAAGACCACGTCAAGGCGCTGGTACACTGGAAGCCCAAGCCCGCCGAGGCCGAAGTTCCGTTCATGCCCGGCCGCGTCGTGCTGCAGGACTTCACCGGTGTGCCCTGTGTCGTGGACCTGGCCGCCATGCGCGAGGCCATGAAAACCCTTGGCGGCGACCCCAAACAGGTCAATCCGCTGGTGCCCTGCGACCTGGTGATTGACCACAGTGTGCAGGTGGACGCCTTTGGCACGGCCACGGCCGAGGCCGAAAACAGCAAGCTGGAGTTCTCGCGCAACCGCGAGCGCTATGAGTTCCTCAAGTGGGGACAGGGGGCGTTCAACAACTTTCGGGCCGTACCCCCGGCCACGGGCATCGTGCACCAGGTGAACCTGGAGTATCTGGCCAAAGTCGTGTGGGAGAAAGACGGCACACTGTACCCCGACAGCTGCGTCGGCACCGACAGCCACACCACCATGATCAACGGCCTGGGCGTGCTGGGCTGGGGCGTGGGCGGCATTGAGGCCGAGGCTGTGATGCTGGGCCAGCCCACCTACATGCTGATCCCGGAAGTCGTGGGCTTCAAGATGACGGGCAAGCTGCCCGAAGGCGCAACGGCGACCGACCTTGTGCTGCGCGTGACTGAGATGCTGCGCAAGCACGGGGTGGTGGACAAGTTTGTCGAGTTCTTTGGCCCGGCGCTGAACGACCTGCCGCTGGCCACGCGCGCCACGGTGGCAAACATGGCCCCCGAATATGGCGCGACCTGCGGCTTCTTTCCGGTGGACGACGCGACGCTGGAGTATTTGCGCCTGAGTGGTCGCGACGAAAAACTGGTGGAAACCGTCAAGCAGTACTGCCAGGCCCAGGGCCTGTGGCGCGACGACGCCCGCAAGATTGCTTACAGCAGCGAGCTTGAACTCGACATCAGCACGATTGAGCCCTCGTTGGCCGGGCCCGCGCGCCCGCAGGACCGCATCGGCCTCAAGGACATGAAGGCCGGCTGGCAGAAGTATTACGCGGCAACCAAGCGCACTGCGCCCGCCAAGGGCAAAACCGGCGTGGCCGACAGCAGCGTGGTGATTGCGGCCATCACCAGCTGCACCAACACCAGCAACCCGTACGTTCTGATCGGCGCGGGATTGCTGGCCAAGAACGCCGTCGAAAAGGGCCTGACAAGCAAGCCCTGGGTCAAGACCAGCCTGGCGCCAGGCTCGCGCGTGGTGACCGATTACCTGATCAAGGCCGGGGTGCAGGAGGCTCTGGACAAGCTGGGCTTCAACATTGTGGGCTACGGCTGCACAACCTGCATCGGCAACAGTGGGCCCCTGCCCGCCGAGGTCAGCAAAGACGTGGCCGACGGCGACATGTACGTGGCCAGTGTGCTGAGTGGCAACCGCAACTTTGAAGGCCGCGTGCACCCGCAGGTGCGGGCGAATTACCTTGCAAGCCCGCCGCTGGTCGTGGCCTACGCGCTGGCCGGAACTGTGGACATCGACCTGACAAAAGACCCGCTGGGCACGGGCAAAGACGGCAAGCCCGTTTACCTGAAAGACATCTGGCCCACGCCCAAAGATATCGCGGCGTCAGTGGCCAAGAACATCACGCGCCAGCAGTTCCAGGCCGTCTACAAGGATGTGTTCAGCGGCAGCCAGGAGTGGAAGGACGTAAAGACGGCCGCAGGCGAACTGTACAAGTGGGACGGCAAAAGCACGTACATCCAGCACCCGCCCTATTTCACGGGCATGCAGAAGACCCCGGGCAAGATCACCAGCATCAAGGGCGCGCGCTGCCTGCTGAAGCTGGCCGACAGCGTGACGACCGACCACATCTCGCCGGCGGGCGACATTGAAGAAAAGACACCCGCCGGGCAGTTCCTGCTCCGGCACGGCGTCAGCAAGGCCGACTTCAACAGTTACGGTTCGCGCCGTGGCAACCACGAAGTGATGATGCGCGGGACGTTCGCCAACAAGCGCATCAAGAACCAGTTGGCCCCGGGCACCGAGGGCGGCTGGACCACGGACTTCACCGACGGAAAGGTGAAGTACGTCTACGAAGCCAGTGAAAACTACCGCAAGGCCGGCATCCCGCTGGTGGTGCTGGCGGGCAAGGATTACGGCATGGGTTCAAGCCGCGATTGGGCGGCCAAGGGCGCGATGCTGCTGGGCGTGCGCGCGGCAATCTGCGAGAGTTTCGAGCGCATCCACCGCGCCAATCTGGTAGGCATGGGCGTGCTGCCCTGCACCTATGAGCCCGGCCAGACGGCGCAGACACTGGGGTTGACGGGTCAAGAGACGTTTGAAATCGAAGTGCCCGAAAACGTCCAGCCGCTGCAGAAGCTGAAAGTGAAGGCTGGCGACAAGAGTTTCAACGTGGTCTGCCGCCTGAACACGCCCGTAGAGGTCGAGTACTACCGCAACGGGGGCATCCTTCACACGGTGCTGCGCAAGATGGCGCGGTGATTGGGACGGTGATTGGGAACGCCAATCTCCTGATTGGCGCAGTAAGTTGTAGAAACAACGGTGCCAATCTGGAATGTAGCGATCCACCCTCAGGAAGTAGCGACTGTGAAAGACCCGAAAGCTGGGAACGCTCTTCTCCAAAATGGCGCGGGCAGTAGCCCCAACGCGGCCAATCAGGAGATTGGCGATCCCAGCAGCGTTCCCAAGCGGTGGCATACCCGGGGATACTTGCCTCACTACGACGGGCGGGTTACTCAGCACGTTACTTTGCACCTGGCAGACAGCCTGCCTCGGGATGCTTTAGAGAGAATGGCCGCCGAACTCGAAGCGCTGCCCCCGCAGGAGCAAGACATCGAACGCCGCAAGCGCGTAGACACGTGGCTCGATGCGGGGCACGGGTGCTGTGTCCTGCGCGGGCCGGAAATCGCGGCCATGGCTCAGCAAGCGCTCAAACACTTTGATGGCGTGCGTTACAGCCTGCTGGCGTGGGTCATCATGCCTAACCATGTTCACGTCCTGTTCCGGCCCACTGAGGGTCAGGCCGTATCCAAGATCGTTGCATCATGGAAGAAGTTCACCGCAAGACGCATTCTCGACGCAGCCGATGCCGCCACACCTTCGCTTGGAGCCGTTCCAAAGCCTGTATGGCATCGCGAGTATTGGGACAGGTTCATCCGCAACGAAAAGCACTTTCGCACTGTAGTCGAATACATTCACAACAACCCGGTAAAGGCCGACCTCGTCGCAAGGCCGGAAGACTGGCCATGGAGCAGCGCGGGAGCGCCGGTCTCCTGACCGGCACAACTTACTGCGCCAATCAGGAGATTGGCGTTCCCACTTAAGGCTTTTTGAACCTGGGCCACCAGGCGTCGAGCTTGGCCTGGGGGCAGGCAGCGGTGATTTCTTCCAGACCTTGCGCCTCTGCGCCAGGTAACGCCACCAACTGCATCACGCTGGTTGTGCCCTGCTCGCCCAGACCGGCGTTGATCCAGGCCTCAGCGAATGACCGTGCCATGGTCTTCTGGTCACGCATGTAGAGCTCGTCGTTGCGGCCGGTTTCCAGGTGCCCGTAAAATCCCGCACTGTTGGGCCCGTCGGTGAAGAACATGCAGGCAACCCGGTTGCTGCCCCCGGCACCTGCGGCCTCCAGGGCCTGTTGCAGGGCCTGCCACCAGTCTGTGTCGGCGCCGGCCAGCCCATTGGGTGTGCGGTGTTTGCGCTCCAGGTCGCGAAACAGGGTCTGTATGGGTGTGCGAACGCTTACCTGACCCTTGACGGAAAATGGCGCGCTGATGGTGCCGGTGTGCGCGGCGGTGTTGAAATCAACGACTGTCACGTTGGCCTGTTCCTGGCGAGTGCCCCAGTACCAGGCGATGCTTTCGGCGGTGATGCGTGCCAGTTCGCGCTTGGGGTAACGGTCGATGAAGCGGCCCTGAAGATCAGACCGATCCCAGTTCGTGCGGATGTCCTTTTCAACCTCGGGCCCGACCTTGATTCCCGAGGCCGCAACAAAGGCCTCCGATCGCCCCGTAAGCACGGCATCCACGAGCGTCATCAGGACCGCCGGTGGCACCTCTTCCTCATTGTCGGCCCCCAGGGTGGTGCGCTTGAGCGACAACGTGCCCGCATAGCGCATCGAGAAAAGCCAGCGGCCCAGGGCATCAAAGTCAAACACCGCTGAGTCCAGCCGCTGGTCCATGGATTGAGTGTGGTCAATCGCGATCACAATGCGGTCATAGTTCCCGCGCAGGTACCCGGTGGCAGCCACCGAAAAGCCCGCAGCCTCCAGCTTGCCCAGCACCTCGTACCAGGCGTCACTGACCTTGCCGGGCTGAACAGGTGCTGTGTCGCCCGAGAGCCTTGCGGGCATGCGGTCAAAAAACTCGGGCGCGCCGTCGTGCGTGAAGCGCGGGGCGCGGGTGGTGCGCGGTGCCGCGCGCAGTTTGGCCAGAAAGCGACGCTGGATTTCATCCAGGTCGTGCAGCCCGAAACTGCGGTCAAAGGCGGCGTCAGCAGACGCCCCGCCAACCATCAGCTTCCAGAATTGAAAGTACACTTCGCGCAGGTCTTCTTCATTGCGCAGGAAATCCACAAAACAGTAGGCCGTAAGGTAGTTCAGTTCCGGCCTTGCATAAAAAGCCGGCATGTCCAGTGCCAGAAACTCGCGCAGGTTCAGCTCATAGCCCTGGTCAATCAGCGTGGCCAGGTAACCGTAGGCAGCGCCCGCAAAGTCGCGGTGCGTGCGAAGCTGGTTGCCCTGCGGCGGGGCCTTGTCCAGCCATTCGGCACTGCCTTCGGCGAACCAGGGCACAAGCAGGCTGTGGGGGGCAAGATGCGCTTGCAGTCCGTGGAACATCTCGTGGCGCAGAACCTCGGCCAGGCTGGTGTTCTCCAGGACCGGGGCGCAGGCCACGTCCCAGGCCGTTGAATAGAAGCCCGCGGACCACGACGGCACGTTCAGCCGCAGGCGGCGGCGGGAAAAGTCCTGGTACTCGGCGGCGCTCCCGAAAATCACCATGTCAAAAGGCAGGTTGTCAGGCGCCATGCCGAAGTTGGTCTTGCCGTACTCGAACTCCATGGCCTCCAGCCAGCGGGTGGCGATCTCGGCGCTGACGCCTTCCTGCAACCGGCGCCCCAGTGGGATGCTGACACCCGGCGGCGCGGCTGATTCACCTTGGGGCAGGCGCGCACCCTGGCGCAGCCAGATGGCGACGCGCGGGGCGCGTTCGACGAAGTACGCACCCTTGCCAACGTCGGGTCTCAGGAAAATGGCCGAGGACTCTTCCTGAAGTTGCGACCATTCACCGGGCGTAGCCGTGCCGTCAACCATGCCGGCCGAATACACCGCAAAGCGTGAATTCAGGGCCCTCAGCGTGGCATCAAGTTCCTCAATTCGGTCGGCGTCAGGCCGTCGGGCGGGGTCGGCCAGTTCCAGCACCGTATCGGCCTCCAGTACCAGTCTTCGAAATCGGGTCAGCGGCGGCAGCGTAACTTCGCGAGGCGGCCGCGGCGGGGGGACTTCAACAACTGGCGCAGGTTTGGGGCCGGGCTCCGGGTCGGGTATCGGCGCGGCCTTGCGGGCCGGCAGGGCTGGTACCGGGTCGGGTTCTTCCTGGGCGATGTTGCGCGGGGCCTTGGCGGCAGCAGGGCCGAACAGGTACCCGACCGCGCCTGCGGCCAGCAGAATCAGCAACAGGGCCAGCCCGAAGACCAGCCGCTGATGGCGGCTTTCGCGCAGAGAATTGGCCACTTTTTACGCTACCGTAGGCACAACCAAGGGTTTAACACCTGATTGACCGGGTTTGATGGTGCAAAATCATGAGCCAAGGGCACTTGAACAACTTCGCGGATGACATCCCTGAGCTGGTTCGGGGGCGTCTGGACCCCGCCCGGGCCAATGAAATTCTGCGCGCGGCCGAAACCGACGAGCATTTGCGCCGCCAGATCGGCTCAGAGCGCGAACTAGAACGCCTGCTGGACCTGTACGAAACTCCGGAACCCTCTGCGGCCCTTGAGGGCGCCTTCTGGCGCCGATTCCACGAGGCCAAGGTCCTGGGCGACGAGTCTGTGGCTTCGCGCCGCACGGCCTGGCTGCTGAAGCTGGTGGGGCCGCTGGCCGCCGGTGTGCTGATTGCTGTAGGCATTGTGGCGTTCTACAACCCCGACCCGGCCCCGATCGACCCGCCCCGCACCGCCGAGGAACGCAAGGATACGCCCCGATACCCGGTGGTTGACGAAGGCGACGAAGACTGGGACGACCTTGGTTATCTGGCTGATACGCCCGAGCGCCTGGATCCCCGCAAGGGCGAGAAGCTGGGGCTGGGCGACCTTGAACTTCTGAAAAAACTGGACGCCGAGGGCTTTCTGGCGCTGGATCGTATCCAGCAGCCGGAAGACCTGGCGCTGGTCGATGACCTTGAGCTGTTGCAGGCAATTGACCGCGCGGAGGGCCGTTGATGACCCCGCGCATTCTGATCACGCTTGCCGCCCTTGGCATTTGCCTGCTGTTTGGCGCGATCAACCCCGCCCAGGCGCAGGCAGCGCCGGCAGCCGCCGCCGAGGAAGCCCGCACCGCCGAGTTGCGCGCATGGTTTGAGGCCCAGTCGCCCCAGCGGCAGGAACTGCTGAAGCGCCGGCTGCGCGTCATCAAACGCCTGCCCAAGGACAAGCAGGCGGATCTGCTGAAGGCGGTGTCGGAGGGCAGGCCGCTGCTGAATGAAAAGCAGCGCGAGAACCTTGAACGCGTACGCAAGATGCCATACCTGGAGCGTGTGCGCCTGTACACCGTAAGCCGCGAACTGGAGATGGCCCGCAAGAGCAACCCCGTTGCCTACAAGCGTGCCCTGGAGGCGCCAAATCGCGACCGCGCGCTTTCCGACATGCTGGCCGTTCATCGGGCCCAGATGCTGCTTTCGCCCGAGGAACGCGAGCGCGTCAAGACCATGCGGCCCGAGGAACGCATGCGCTTTGTCCGTGAACGCATGGAACTGAACGGCCGCGAGCGCCTGGAACGCATCTCGTTCCTGGATCCGCGGATTGTGGAGTTGCGCAAGGCCGCACAGGCCGGCGACGAAGCCGCACGCGCAGAGTTGCGCCAGGCCATGGCTGACCTTGGCACGCTGGACATGCTGCTGCAGCGGCTGGAGCCCGCCCGCCAGCAGAAGGCCATGGAGGAGTTGCGCGGCCTGGGGCTGGAGAAAGCCGTGGATCTGGTGCGCCGCGAGCTCAAGGCACAGTGGAACGAGCAGGAACGCAAGCGCCCGGAAAGAGACCGGCCCGGCCCTGAGGGGGCGATGCGCCCGGCCGATCACCGCGCCCTGCCGCCGCGCGATCCGCGCCAGAAGTAGGTTGGCGGGGCATTTCGCAAAGCTATCCACAGCATTGCGCGCAGGAAGTAAGGCATTAGGATCATTCTCCCGGGCGACGCCTCCATGTGAGGCGTCCTTCTTTTGTGTCCGGGACTTCAGCAATGACCAAGCAAGTGACCAAGCACGTCTTCATCACCGGCGGTGTTGTGTCTTCGCTGGGCAAGGGTTTGACAACCGCCTGCATCGGCGCGCTGCTGGAGGCCCGTGGCCTGCGGGTGCGTATCCAGAAGTTTGACCCGTACATCAACGTCGACGCCGGCACGATGAACCCGTTCCAGCACGGCGAAGTCTATGTCACGGTGGACGGCGGCGAGACAGACCTCGACCTTGGACACTATGAGCGCTACACCACCACGCCGCTGTCGCGCAGCAGCAACATCACCAGCGGCCGCATCTACCAGACGGTGATCAACAAGGAACGCAAGGGTGCCTACCTGGGCGGGTGCGTGCAGGTCGTCCCGCACATCACCAACGAAATCAAGGCCAACGTGCGCCAGTGGGACGGGCCCGAAGTCGACATCGTGCTGAATGAACTGGGCGGCACAGCCGGCGACATTGAGGGCATGGCGTTCATGGAAGCATTTCGCCAGTTTGCCTACGAGCACGGCCGTGAGAACGTGGCGTTTCTGCACCTGACGCTGGTGCCGTACCTGCGTGCCAGCGGCGAGCTGAAGACCAAGCCCACGCAACAGAGTGTCGGCGTGCTGCGGCAGATCGGCATCCAGCCGGACATCCTTGTCTGCCGCACCGAACGGCCCCTGACCCAGGAAATGCGCGACAAGATCGCCATGTTCTGCAACGTCGAGAAGCAGTACGTGTTCGACGAAAAAGATGTCGAACACAGCATCTATGAACTGCCGTTGCAGCTTCACCAGGCCGGCCTGGACGAAGCCGTCATCCGCCGCCTGGGCCTGCAGGCCGGGCCCGCGAAGCTGGAGGCCTGGCAGAACATGGTGCACGGGATATTGAACCCAAAGCACACCATCGACATTGCGGTTGTGGGCAAGTACGTGGAGTTGAAGGACGCCTACAAGAGTGTCTACGAGGCGATTGACCACGCCGGCATCGCCAACCAGTGCGATGTGAAGGTGCACCGCATCAACGCCGAGGAAATCAACGACGACAACGCTGGCAAGCGGCTGCGCGCCATGGCGGGTATTCTTGTGCCGGGCGGCTTTGGCGAACGCGGCATTGAGGGCAAGATCAGCGCCGTGCGCTTTGCCCGCGAGAACAAGGTGCCCTATTACGGCCTGTGCCTTGGCATGCAGATCGCGGTGATCGAGTTCGCGCGTCACGTGGCTGATATGAAGGACGCGCACTCCAGTGAGTTTTCACGCGAGACGCAGCACCCGGTGATCTCGCTGCTGAAAGAGCAGCGCAACGTCAAGGACATGGGCGGCACCATGCGCCTGGGCGCGCAGCCCTGCCGGCTGACGGAAGGCAGCGTGTCGCGCGGCGCCTATGGGGTTGCCGAAGTGATGGAAAGGCACCGCCACCGTTACGAGTTTAACAACGAGTTCCGGTCGCGGCTGGTTGAGCATGGGCTGGTGATTGCCGGCGTAAACCCCGAACTTGACCTGGTCGAGATTGTCGAACTCAAGGACCACCCCTTCTTTGTGGGCGTGCAGTTCCATCCCGAGTTCCAAAGCAAGCCGCTGAAGGCCCACCCGTTGTTCGCAGGATTTGTGGCCGCAGCCATCAAGCGGTCGCAGGCGAAGTAAGGGGCGCAGGCCTCTGGCCTGCGAGGTGCGCGGCCCTCTGGGCTGCGCCGGCAGGCTGGAAGCCTGCGCCCCTTACGTCAGCCAGGCGTCTTTCTGTGGCGGCAGTGGCCGGTTCAGCCACGGGATGCGCCTCAGCTTGCCCTCGCCGTGTACCGGGCGGCACTGTGCCTTCCATTGCAGGTAGACGTCGTAGGCCTTGTTCGTGTCGGCCACCACGTCGCCGTAGCGGTCATCCGGCCTGGCTTTCTCAATGCGCACCTTCTGCAGCCAGCAGTTGGCGCCGCTGATCGGGTCCGGGTGAATCGGCGCGGCGGCGTTCTGATGGACGCCCCCGGCCTCCCAGAAAATGCGCTGTGTGTCCGGGTCGTTGCTTTCAAACGGCGCAATGCCGCGCAGCTTGCGCATGCGCCACTGGCCGGGTGCTTCTTGGTGAATGTCCACTTCGCTGGCGCTCATGCGGTTGGCCTCGGGGTCGCCGGGTCGGCGCCAGCGGCCAATGTGGTGGCTGCAGGCGCACACGCCGGGTTTCATGGCCTCGGTGGCCCAGACGCGGTCAATGAACCAGCCGATTTCGGTGTTCACGCGCACCAGGTCACCGTTGCGCAGGCCCAGGCGCTGAAGGTCCAGCGGGTTCATCCACATCGGGTTGGTGTTGCTGATTTCATTCAGCCACTTGGCAGCGCCAGTGCGGGTGTGGATCAGCGTGGGCAGGCGGAAGGTCGGCACCAGGACCATCTCGCCCCTGGCCTCGTCGATTTTGCTGGGGTGCACGTGGCTTGCAATGAAGTGGGGCAGTGTGTGGTCCGGCCAGCCGTGGTCCTTCATGGACTTGGACCAGATTTCCAGCTTGCGCGAAGGTGTGGGGAAGCCGGCGTGGTCTTTGCCGTCAATCCGTACGCCGACAGAGTGCCCGTCAACGCGCAAGGTTCCAAACTCGTCCACGGTCGGTTCGGACGCCCCCGCCCTGGCGGGCAGGGCTGCAAGGTGCTGCTCATACACATGCGGTTTCACCCGGAACGCGCCCGTGCGCTTCATGTAGGCCAGCGGCGTTTCGCCGTGTTTGTCGGCTTCTTCTTTCAGGCCGGGCACTCGGTCGAAAATGTGGCCGTAGTATTCGTCTACGCTGACGGGTTTCCCGTGGTCGGCGGGGCTCTCAAAGTGCTTGCGGATGCCGCGCGAACCGTCGGGGTCAATCGCCCAGCTGAGGTCAATCCAGAATTCGTCCTCTTCCCAGACTTCGCCGGGGTTGGCCTCGTAGGTGCGCTTGATGGTTTTGCCTTCGCGTTCGGCCACCACGCGCAGCACGGGCTGGCGAAACGCGATCCAGACGCCGGAGTCGATTTCATAGCTGTTGATGTCATGGCGTTCGCTGGCGTGGCCCATCGGCAGCACATAGTCAGCGAAGTACGCGGTCTCGTTCCAGGTGGGTGTCAGGGCGACGTGGCAGCCGACGCGGTTTTCATCGCGCAGCATTTCGATCCACGAGAAGCCGTCGGGGTAGGTCCACACCGGGTTGAACACGCGGGTGAAGTAGACGTCAATCTTCTGCTGCTTTTCGCGCAGCAGGTGCGGCAGGCAGTGCGACATCTCGTACTGCGCGACGGACCATTCATCGGGAAAGTTCAGCGTGTTCCAGAACTTGTGCGCCGGCGGCGTGTCGAAGAACTCTGGTTTGAACTTGTTCCAGGCGCTGGGCAGCGTACCGCCGGGGCGGCCCACACTGCCGGTCATCACCACCAGCAATTGCAGCGTGCGCGCGACCTGCCAGCCGCCCAGGTTGCCAATGCTGGCCGCGCGCCAGACGTGGGCCGACAACCGGCGTTCGCAGCCCGCGACCAGTTCATACAGTTGCAGAATCTGCTGCACGGGAATGCGCGCTTCTTCGGCGGCGCGCTCGGGCGTGAAGTTTTTCCATTCGTCCAGCAGCACCTGGACAAACGTTTCCCACGACTGCGGTTTGTCGGCGTGTTCACTGGCCAGCAGTTCGCGCCAGTTGGTCCAGTCGCGGAACTGGCTGACGTCGTACGTGCCACGTTCGAGCATCAGGCGGGCTATCGCCAGGAAAATCGCGGCCTCACTGCCGGGCTGGGTCGGCATCCAGACATCGGCCATACTGGCCGTGTTGCTCAGGCGTGGGTCCAGTACTACCAGCTTCGCGCCCTTCATCACGCCTTCCATGATGCGCTGGGCGTGGGGGTTGAAGTAATGGCCGCTTTCCAGGTGCGCACTGACCAGCAGGATCAGCTTGGCGTTGGCGTGGTCGGGCGAAGGCCGGTCGTACTTCATCCACAGTGAGTAGCCATGCCGCGCGCCGGCGCTGCAGATGGTGGTGTGGCTGTTGTGGCCATCAATGCCCCAGCCATTCAGCACGCGATCCATGTAGCCTTCGTGGCCCGGCCGTCCGACGTGATAGATCACGTTGTTCTGGCGCCCGGCATCAAAGGCCGCGCCGATCTTGCCGCCGATTTCTTTCAGCGCCTGGACCCAAGAGATGCGCTCATACTTGCCCTCGCCGCGCGCTCCCACGCGCCGCATGGGGTAAAGGATGCGGTCGGGGTCATCCAGCTGGTTCTTGGTCGCCGGGCCCTTGGCACAGTTGCGCCCGCGCGACCCGGGGTGCAAAGGGTTGCCCTCGAGCTTGCGGACTTCGTGGGTTTCTTTGTCCACGTAGGCCAGCAGGCCGCAGGCTGCTTCGCAGTTGAAGCAGGTGGTCGGCACAATGCTGTAGGCGCGCTTTTCACGCAGGGGCCAGGCCTTGGCGTCGAGTTCTTCCCAGTGCGCCCATTTTTCAACGGGCGGAAAGGCGCTCAGGGGAAATGGTTCAGCGCGGATGCCCTCGGCCTGCGGCTGCGCGGCGAATTCTTCGCCCAAATCAGGAATCAGCCGCAACTTGGCGGCAATCCGTTCAATCAGTGAAAGGCGGGGTTTACCCATGTGCGCCCCTTTTCGCAGAAGCTGCGCCGCAAGGAAAGCCCGTTGCGGCGCCCAAGCATCTCGCCGCCTCCGGCGGCTGCAAAGCGCCCGGAGGGCGCGCCATATGGGTAGCCGGGGGCGGGAGCCCCCGGTCCACGGGAAAGCCAACCAGAGCCGCCTGAGGCGGCGGCATAGTCCTTCGGCATGGGAACCAGCGCGCACTCAATGCATACTGCCTGCATGGGCGACTCCTACCACGCCTGCCATTACCACCTGATCTTCGCCTGCAAGGACCGGCAGCCGTTGCTCACGGACGCCATCCTTTCCGAGCTGTTTTCCTATGTTCACGGTCTGCTTGACGTCCGCGAGAGTCTTCTGATCAAGGGCGGCGGGATAGCCGACCACGTTCACCTGCTGATTCGTGTACCGCCAAAACACGCCCCGTCTGACGTCATCCGCGATATCAAGGCCAACTCATCCCGCTGGATCCGCGAGAAGTGGCCCAAAGTGGGTTTTGCATGGCAGGACGGCTACGGTCTGTTCACGGTCAGCATGTCGCTGATTGCCAAGACGAAGGAGTACATCGAGAAACAGGCGGAACATCACCGCAAGATGACGTTTCTGGATGAGTTGAAGAGGTATTTGAAGAACCACGAAATCAGCTTCGAAACCAGGTTTCTTGAAGGTGGCGATGATACCGCTGGTGACGCGCCTTCGTCGGAATGAACACCGAACCAGTGTTGCACAACTATGCCGCCGCCGCGGGCGGCTTGTGAATTGGCGGCGAGAAGTCCCGGCGCTTCCGCGCCGGGCTACGCATAGACCGCCGCCTCCGGCGGCTGCAAAGCGCCCGAAGGGCACACCGTGACCGCGACTTCCGGCGGCTGCAACGCGCCCGAAGGGCACACTGTGACTGGGACTTCCGGCGGCAGTAAAGCGCCCGGAGGGTGCGCCACACGGGTAGCCGGGGGCGGAAGCCCCCGGTTCACCGGCACCCAGCCCAAGCCGCCAACGGCGGCGGGATAGCCGTGCGCCATGCCCGAAAACCGCTACAGCCTTTACGTGTTGCTGCGTTTCTGGGGCAGGTACACCCACAGGTACTCTGTGACTGCCATGCCGATGAACATTGCAATCGCTGCAAACACTGCGCCGGTCTTGCCCAGCGCCAGCAGACCAAGAGGCGCGATGTGGCCCACCGCGATCACACCGCCGTAGAACCACTTGGCCGCGCGGCCTGTGCGGATGTCCTTGGCAGTATGGCTGCCGTCCTGCGTGGCGTGTTTGCCGAACACCTCGGCGAAAATCACCGCCAGGCTTGCAATCAGCGACAGCGCCAGGCCGATGCGCCCGTCCTGACCGATCAAACACAGCACGCCAAAGCCCGCCAGGGGCGCGTGGACAAACATGTGCACGATCAACGCCGGGCTCTGCCAGAAGTCGCGGCCCTTGCACTGGCCGAACAGGAACGCCGTGTACACCGACGCTGCCAGCGCCAGTCCCGCCATCGGCCATGCAAGCCAGGGCAGAACCTGCTTCAGGCCCAGGGCGCCAACCACAAGCCAGGCTGTGATCATGCCGCCAAAGGTCGCAACCATGTACGCCCCGCGCACCAGCCAACTGGTCCAGTTGGGGCGCAGCATCACATAAAGAAAGCGCTTGGGTTGGTCGAGGTCTTTGACCAGCAACGCGCCAGTGATGGCCAGAAACACCAAGGCCGTAATCGGCAAGGCCAACGTGTAAATTGAACTTACCGGCGCGCCTCTTTGGCCGATGCCCAGTTGCGGCAGAATCACCGCCAGTGCCGCCATCAAGGCGCAGCCCGCGGCAATCGCCTTGGTCATGATGTAGGCCGCAACTTCCCAGCCCCACTGCACGCCCTTATCAGGCGCGTCGTAGGCACGGCGCACTTTCTCGCCGCCGCTGGCTTTCTCAAGTTCACGCAGCAGGCCATCGAGTTGCTCGGAGGGGGCTTCGTTGCGCGTGGCCTGGGCCTTGCGAACGATTCCGATCAGGTCGAATTGCTTGGCGTCGGCCCCGGCGTAATGGCCCACGCCGCGTGTCTGGTCGGACCACACGGTGGTTTCGGGTACGGCTGTGGCGGCGGGATTAAGGGCGGCCTGGTCGCCTTCAATGTAATAGACCTGCGGGCCGGTGCCCTTTTCGGGCTTTCGCACCGTGGCGGGTTGTTTGGCGATCAGCTGGCTGACGTCGGACTTGGGGTCTTCCACATCGCCGAAGTGGATTGCCTGCTCTGGGCAGATGTTCACGCAACTTGGGTTGAGGCCCTGGTCGATTCTATGCGCGCAGAAGTTGCACTTGGCGGCGGTGTGCGTGTTCGGGTCAATGTACAGCGCATCATAGGGGCAGGCCTGGGTGCAGCTCTTGCAGCCGATACAGCGCCGGTTGTCGAAGTCCACAATGCCGTCGGCGCGGGTGAACAGCGCCGTGGTGGGGCAGATCGTGACACAGGGTGCGTCGGCACAGTGATTGCAGCGCGTGACCTGAAAGTTGCGGCTGACGTTCGGGTATGTCCCGCGTTCGATGTACTTCACCCAGGTGCGGTTGACGCCGATGGGCACGAGGTGTTCGGCCTTGCAAGCAACGGTGCAGGCGTGGCAGCCAATGCAGACGCGATTGTCGATAACAAAGCCGTATTGCATGGGGGCATGGTCACCGTTGGTGGGGTCGGCGTCAACGGTGGAGGGAATGGTCAAAAGTCCAAGGGTCGAAAGTCAAAGCGGTTGCGGCCCGAGTAGCGAACGGCAACCGTACTCAACCTTCGACCATTGACCCTTGACGCGGCCTTCAGGCCGCTGGCAGTTCCAGTTCAAGGCATGCGCCGGGGGCAATGCCCACCACGTGGCGCAGGTCGCCGTTCATGGCCCGCGCCAGGCCGCGGCACAGACTCAGGCCGAGCCCCACGCCGGGGGCCGAGTTCGCCGCGGCTTGGGCGCTCTTGCGGAAGGGTTTGAAGAGGCGCGCGGCGGTTTCGGCGTCGATACCCGGCCCAAAGTCGCGCACGCGGATGGCAAGTTTGCCGTTGCTGCGCGCGACTGTGAGTTCAATGCGCTTGTCGTTTGCGGCGGCCGCGTACTTGCACGCGTTGTCGACAAGGTTGAACAGGATGCGCTCTATGGCAGCCGGGTCCACGCGCACAGCACTGCCGGCAGCATCGGGCGCGATGGTGATGGCCAGTTCCATGCGCGCCTGCCGTGCGCGTTCCAGCAGCGAACCGCGGATACGGTCCAGAAGTGGCTGCATGCTGACTTGTTCGGCGCGGTCACGTGCCCGGCCGCGTTCCAGGCGCGCGTAGCTGAGCACGTTCTCGACCAGGTGCGACAAGCGCACGGCCTCGGCGTGCATGGTGTCCAGGTACTCGCCGCGGCTGGTGTCGTCCTTCACGCGGCCTGTGGAAAGCAACTCGGTGTACATGCGCAAAGTGGTCAAGGGTGTGCGCAGCTCGTGCGTAACGGCCGAGACAAAGTCCGCGCGGCGTTCACTCAGGCTTACGGTGCTGCGCAGTACCAGGCCCACGGCCAGCGCGGCCATCAGCACGGCGCCCCAGGCCACCCACAGTGCCATGCGCACGGGCGAGGCCTCGGTGGCCGGGTCGAGTTTCAACCGCACTTCACCGGGCGAAAGGCGCACGGGCAATGATGCCAGCCGGTGCTCCGCTGCGGCGTCGGGGCCGCTGGCAGGCGCAAACGTTGGCGTTGGAAGCATGTCGATGGAACTCGCGGCCAGCGCCTGCTGCACGCCAGGCCAGTTGATCTCGCAGCCCTGTACAAAGTCCGCGCCGTCAATCGTCACCAGCCGCGCCAGGAACAACCGTTGGCCGAACCACAGCGCCGTCATGGGGTGCTCGCGTACCACGATCGGATTCTCCACAGGCGCCATGATCTCCTGCTGGCTGTTGGTGGATTCATCCTTGCGCTTGCCCGCCATCTTCTTGGTGGCCTGGGCGCGTTTTTCGTATTCGCCGCGGTTCTGCATGTTCTGGGCGGCCCAGGCGTCGTCGGCAAACACCAGGTCATTGGGCAGGCGCGCGCCTTCGCCGCGGCGGCGCGGCAGGGCCGAGCGCACGGCCTCGGGGTTCAGGTTCTTGCGCAGGTCTTCCAGCCGGGCGGTGCTGGCGTCTATCTGGGCGGGCTTAAGGTAGCGGCTCTCGGCAAGATCACGCTTGTTGCCGGTGGGCGCCTGGGGCGACGTGAAGCTGTTGTCAGGATGAATCTGAAAGTGCAGGCCCAGCAGCGCATTGTCGATGGTCAGGAGCTGCGAAGGCACCAGCACTTCGCCGCGCTCGAGCTCCCGGAACATGCGGGTGTAGGCGGCCTCGGCGGGATAGAACGGGTAGTATTCAAAGTAGGGCCGCGCGGCCTCGTCGGCCACCAGCGTGGAGACCTCGGCGTCCATCTGCCACAGGGCGGCGCGCACGGCATCGTCTTCGGCCGATGCGCGGGCGGCGTCGATGCGCTGGCGGTCAATCTGCATCAGCACGGTGGTTGTAAACGCCATCGCGCCGGCCAGGGCTGCCAGGCACAGCAGGAATGTTAACCATGCGTGCAGTGGCTTCATGCCGGGCCTCCAAGCATGTAGCCCTTGCCGCGAACCGTCAGCAGAAACGCGGGGTTGTCGGCGTCGTCGCGAAGTTTTTCGCGCAGTCGCGCCACGTGCATGTCGATGGTCCGGGTGCTCAGGCCGCGCGGGTCCAGTCGCCAAACGCGCGCCAGGATCTCGTCGCGGCTTATCGCGCGGCCGGGGTTGCCAGCCAGGTAGCGGATCAGCTCGCGTTCGCGCTCGGAAAGTTCGCTGCGACCGCCGTCGCCATAGCGCACCTCGCAGCGTTCCAGGTCAATCGTGCCGGCGGGGCAGAGGATCTCCTGCACGTCCTGGGGGCGCTCGGCGCTGCGGCGCATTACGGCTTCTACCCGCGCCAGCAGCTCGCTGACACTGAAGGGCTTTACCACATAATCGTCGGCGCCCAGCTTCAGCCCGGCAACACGGTCTTTTTCGCCGCCCATGGCGGTAAGAATGATCACGGGCAGAGTGGGCCGCACCCGGCGCACTTCTTTCAGGATTTCCAGGCCCGGCAGTTTCGGCAGCGCAAGATCCAGCAGCACCAGGTCGCAATCCACCTGTAACGCGGCTTTCAGCCCGGCCTCGCCGTCGGCGGCGTCAAACAGCGCATAGCCCTCGGCGCGCAGGGCGTCCATCAGCCCGCGGCGGATTGCGTGGTCGTCTTCAATCACAAGGACGGTGCGAGGCATAGTGGTCATCATAGCAAGTGCTTGAGTCTGGAGGCCGGAGTCTGGAGTAACTGCCGATCGCCAGTCGCGCCGACTGCTGTTGCTCCCGCCTCCGAACTCCCGACTGTGCTGCAAAAGGGGGCGCATCCCGACGCGCCCCCCTTTTGCTGCTGCCGACGGTGTCCGGCGTCATTCCGTCTTGATGTTCTTCTTGCCTGCCTGTTCTTTCACCGTCTTGACCATGGCTTCGTCCAGGGTGTTTCCGCCCTTGTCGGCCAGCTTCTTGCGCTCTTCGACCACGTGAGCGTCGCGCTTCTTGTTGAGTTCCTCAAGCTTCTTCTTGATCTCCGCGCGCTCGGTGCGCTTGGCGTCAATGTGCTTCTTGAGTTCCTCTGTGGTCAGCTTGCGCAGTTCTTCGGGCAGGTCTTCCTTCTTGATGTCTTCCAGCTTGACCTTCTCAAGGTCAAGCGCGTCGACCATGTCCCAGGAATCGTTGCGGTAGTTCTGGCTGGCCTTGGCGTTGGCGCGGCCTACGTCGGCGCCCTGGCCGCCTTCGGCGGCGTTGCTGTCCTGGGCTTCCTGGCGCCTGGCGGCTTCCTTGCCATCTTTGCCGTAGGGGATGTAGGTCTTGTTCATGTCCTGGCTGAGCTTGACGATTTCCTCGTCAAAGGGGCTGGCAATGTGCACCACCGCAGTGTTGCTGTTGATCGACATGAATGTGCCGTCGGCCAGCAGTGCGCCTTCCTTCCACTTGCCGTCGATGCCTTCCTGTTCGCTGCCGCAGTGAATCGTATTGACGATAATGCCCTTGGTGATTGCGGCCTTGCATGCGTCGACGTGGCTGACGCTGCCCTGCGTGAAGGGTTCGTTGCCGGCAATGAAGATGGCCCTGTAGTCATCCTTGTGGTCGGACCACTGCAGGCCGTTAGTGGCGCTTTGGATGACCGCGCCGCAGAACTCCTGGCCGCCGTTGGTGGTCAGCCTGAAGAGTTGCTCGCTGACTTTGTCCAGGTCTGTGGTCAGGGCGACAACCTGCCGCACGTGGCCTTCCGCGGCGGGGATGCTGTCATTGCCATACTCGTACAGGGCTACTTCAAGTACGGGCGCGACGCCGTCCTGTTTGGCCTTGGCGAACGTGTTGACGACCTTCCACAGTTGCGTGCGGGCCTGGTCAATCAGGCCGTCCATGCTGCCGCTGGTGTCCAGAAGGATGGCGATCTGGATTCTCGGCGTGCGTTTCTCAGAGACCTTGGGCGGCTCAACGTTGGGCTGGGGCAGTTCTTCGGCCGCTACGACATTGCCCCCGCGGCAGCCCGGGCAGGCGCTGACGCTTCCGATAAAGAGGTTGCCTGTGATGACGGCGACAGCGGCGGCGGAAAGTACGGTCTTGTAGATCAGTTTCATGGTGAGGCTCCTGGGGTAAGTGTGGAGTTGGTCAGTCCTTGACGGGTTTGATGAGCACAACTTCGCCGTCGACCATCAGGAGGATTTCTCCTTCCAATGAGACGCAGGAAGCCCTGCCCTGGTTCTCAAGTTTTTCGACCAGCTTGCGGTACTCTTCGCTGCCCACGGTGATCTCGCGGGCGGGCTTGAGGTCCGCGGCTTTGTCCAGCAGGCGGCTGTCAATCCAGCGGCCCTTGCGGCTGAAGAACGCAAGGTCGTTGAGCTGCTGCACCTGGCCGACACTGACGCGGGACAGCTTGTCGTCCATCCATTCGTTGCGCTTGTTTTCCCGGTACTGCTTTTTCATTTCGTCGTTGTTGGCACTCTGGCTTACGCCGGCGTTGCCGGTGCGCTGCTGCTGGCCGCGGGATCGCAGGTTGTTCCATGCCGCGGCCTGCACATCGGCGGTCTTGCTGAGGTCCGTGCCTTCAAGTGCCAGAAAAGCCGTGTACTCGGTGAGAATGCCGAACTCGGTGGACAGCCGCACAATCTCGTCGATCAGTTCCTTGTACGCGGCCATGGCGGGCTGGGTGCCCAGTGGCTGGTCGGCCCCGGCCTGGCGGATCGCGTCGACCAGGATGCCGACTCGCCGGCCGGCCCACAGGCGCGGCACGAACGAGTTGCGTGTGGTGGCGCTGTCCAGGGCAAAGGTGAACTTGAACTCTCGTTCTGTGCCGGCACAGTCGCCCTTGAGCTTGAACTCCAGCGGCGTTTCACCGCTGTACTTGCCCAGCAGCACAAGCTGTTCGCCCTCAAACAGGTCCGGCAGTGCCTTGGGCAGGACTTCTGTGACGCGCACCGCACCCGTGGCATCACGAGGCAGGGCGAGGCTCGGCGAGGCCATCATCGGACCGTGCAGGCGGCGGGCCACATCGCCGACCTTTACTTCGACGTCTTCGCCGGGCAGCACAAAGGTCGGGCTGCCGCGGGTGGTGTCACTGATGGCCTCCAGCAGCGGCGCGTTGACATCCACGCCGACACCGAAAGTAAACACGCGCCGGGCATGAGGGTTGTGGGCCACGGCCAGTTCGCGGATCGACTTTTCGCCGGTGTTGCCGATGGTCGGCAGGCCGTCAGTCAGAAACAGCACCATTGGCAGGCTGTTGGCAACGGGCTTCTGGCGCAGGGCCTCCACCGGCGCGTCGTGGATGTTGGTGCCGCCCGCCGGGCGCAGGTTGGAAAGAAACCTGCGGGCCGCAGCCTCGTTGGCCTCCGTGCGGGGCATCGGCGCGGCGAACAGGGAATCTACCTGGTCGCTGTAGGCGATCACGTTGAAGTACTCGTCTTCGGCCAGTCCGGCAATCACCTGCTGGGCTGCAGCGCGGGCCTGCTTCCACTTGTCGCCGGCCATGGAGCCACTGCGGTCCAGCACAATCGTGACTTCGCGGGCCATGCGCGGGCGGTTTGCCGCGGGCGTGGGGGGCAGGCCGGCGATCATCAGGAAGTATCCGCCGCCGACTTTGGGGTCCGGGTAGGCAAACAGGCTGGCTGCAATGCCGTCGCCACTGACCAGATAGCTCAGTCGGAACGGCCCGGGATCAAGGCGCGATTTTTCGGTGACGTTGACGCAGACCACGTTGTCGGTCTTGCGTTCGGTGACCAGCTCGTGGCTGGGCGAGTAGGTCGTGGCAATCGGGCGTGTGCTGTTCAAGGTGGCATGGATGGCCCATGGAATCTGGTAACTCAGGGCCTCGCTGCGGGGCAGTTCATAATCGATGCGGGCTGCGTTGGCGGCCAGAACGTGGTCGTAGCTGAAGCGGATCTCCTGGTTGCCGCCCGCGGGCACGGGAAACACGCTGGTGCGCACCAGGCTCAGGCCGGAAAACTGCATGATCGCGGGGTCTTTGTAACGACGCACAATGTCGTCGTAGATGCGGCGGGCCTCGACCACGGGCAGCAGCACGGCTGAGGGCTCGGCGCCCACGCCGTCGAAGTCAAATCTGCCGATCACGCAGCCCATTGGCACCGGCAGCAGCATTTCGGCTTCGGCCATGACGCGGCCGGGATTGTGCAGCTTGATGACAAAGCTGGTGGTTGCGGCCTGGTCAACGACCTTGATGTTGACGGCAACTCCGGTGATGCGTACGGGCTGCGGCGCGGCGCTGAAGTTGCGTGCCTGGGGCACAATCGCGTTGGCATGCAGCGGGCGGGCCGAAAGCCGCATGTCGGGTTGGGCCTGCTGGGCGATCAGTGGCGTGGCGCAAAGGGCGAGCAAGGGAAGCAGCAGACGCATGGTGTTCTCCACGGGGGCGGCATTGCCCACATAGAGAATACGCCGTGGCAGGGCAGGGTTTTGTAACGGGGGCGTAAAAGGCTTGTCTCAGCGCACAAGTCAAAATCCACATGCTTGGGTCTGTCGGCCCTGCCGGGCCTTGCCATGGAAGGGCCAGATTCCAGGCCCTTACGGGCCTGGCTAGAGTCTTTCGGCCTTCGGCCTTTGCATTCAGGCCCGTAGGGCCGTCAGACATTAGCCCGGCGCGTGAGCGCCGGGACCCCCGCAGACCATTGATTTAGAGCCCCGTCAGGGGCGACAGAACCCACTCAACGCCAAGGCCCGAGATGTGTGCAAAGACAAGGCGTAAAAGGAGGGGGACGCGTCGAGGGTCAAGTTCGGTTGTCGGGCGCGCTGGGAGACCAACTGGCTACGCCTGGCACCCCTGACAACCACACTCGACACGCGACGCTTCACGGGCGGCGCAACAGCCCATCTCAACGCTTCATGCCGTGACCACGACTTTGCCAAAAGGGCCTGCGGCCAGGGCTTCGTAGGCCTTGGTCGCCTGGGCAAAGCTCACTTGCTGGTCAATCACTGGCTTCAGGTTGTGCCGGGTCATGAAGCGCGCCAGTTCCGCCAGGTCGGTGCGCGAACCGACGAAAATGCCGCGCAAGGTTGCGCCCTTGTAGACCAGCGGCTGCAGGTTCACGCCCTGGGTGATGCCCGTAAGCCGCCCCAGCAGGGCGATGGTGCCGCCGACTGCCAGCGCGTTCACGGAGCGTTGGAACGTCTGCGCGCCGCCGGTTTCCACGACCAGATCTGCGCCGGCCTTTGTCACGCCCAGAACCGCTTTTTCCCACTCGGGTGTGGTGCGGTAGTTGATGCCGTGATCTGCGCCCAGCGCCCTGGCCCGCGCCAGCTTTTCGTCACTGCTGCTGGTGACCATCACCCGCGCGCCCATCGCCCTGGCCAGTTGCAGCGCGAACATCGAGACGCCGCCGGTACCCAGCGTAAGCATCGTCTGGCCGGGTTGCAGGCCGCGCAGTGCATTGAAAGCGGTGACACCGGCGCAGGGTAGCGTTGCCGCTTCTTCGTAAGAGAGATGCGCGGGTATCCGGGCCAGTGCTTGCGCCCCGAACGCCCGCAGTTCAGCCAGCACACCGGGCACGCCAAACCCCAGGTCGCTGCCGTGGTGATTGTGCCGCATCGGGCCATCAATCCAGCCCTGCAGGAAACAGGGCATGACGCGATCGCCGGGTTTGAAGTCGACAACCCCTGCGCCCAGTGCCACGACGTCGCCCGCGCAATCGGAAAATGGCACCAGCGGAACCGGCCTCGGTGCCCCGTATTCGCCACGCAGGATCATCAGGTCGCGATAGTTGATCGACCAGGCCCGCGGGCGCACCAGCACTTCGCCCGGCCCGGGCACCGGGTCGGGTGCGTTGTTGAGAGTCAACTTGCCGGATTCAAGCTGCCATTGGCGCATGGGTACAGGGTAACAGACACAGCCGGGGGCACGATGCCCCCGGCTGTTGCGGGCTGGAAGCCCGCGATCCGGTCAGGCCTGCAGGAAAGGCTGCCAGGACTTCATGACGTCCAGGCCCTGCAGGAACAGCTGTTCGCGCGTGGGCTGGTACGGATCGCGCGCCAGGCGCATGCCCACCTCGCCGGGCAGGTTGGCGGCCTTGCGGTGATTGCACGGGCCGCATGCCAGCACACAGTTCAGCCAGGAGGTGACGCCGCCACGGGACTGCGGGACAATGTGGTCGATCGTCATTTCCTTGGTGCGCACATGGGCACGGCAATACTGGCAGCGGCCGTCGTCGCGGTCATAGATGCCCCGGCGGGAGTACGGCACGCCCCGGTTCGGGTAACCCGCAAAGCGCGCCAGTGTGACGACTTCGGGCTTGCGCACGAACAGGTTAGCTGTGCGAAGGTAGTCGCGCTCAATCACGTGGGCGTCCACCGGCACGGCCTTGTCGGCCAGCCACTGGTCCCAGGTGAACAGCTGGTAGGTCTCGGCATCCACCACGCGGGCGCGGCCACGAAAGACCATGTTCATGGCCTTGCGCAGCGGCACGGTGGCAATCGGCTGCCAAACGCGGTTCAGCGTCAGGACACGGTTGTTTTCGATGCGGGACATGGCGGTCAGGTTCTGGGTTACGAGTTCTGAGTCCTGTGTTGCGTCCACTACATTCTAGAACGGATAGGGCAGCGGTTTCTGATGCAGTAATCTGGACTTCGCACTCCGAACTCAAGACTCGCAGTCCCCCGCAGGCCGTGAAGGAGTCGAACCTTCCCGGCGGGCTTTGGAGGCCCACGAGGCCCCGGGCCCCGGCCTGAAGCTGGTTCGCAGGGAACGATTCAAACGTTCATTTCCGGGTTCAGAGCCCGGCGGCCTATCAGTTGGCCGACCTGCGAGTGATGTGCCGTTTCGAGTGGGCAGGAAAGTGGTGGCGGCGGCTGGAGTCGAACCAGCTTGGTCCGGATTATGAGTCCGGTGCACATCCGTTGTGCGTCGCCGCTGCAATGTGGTACGCCTGGTTGGAGTCGAACCAACACCCCGCCGCTTAAGAGGCGGCTGCTCTGCCAATCGAGCTACAGGCGTATGGAGCCGTCAGCCGGAGTTCAACCGGCGTCTCGCGGTTACGAAGCGCGGGTCCTGGCCTTGGACGATGACGGCAAAGTGGTTCCCGGTGATCGAGTTGAACGATCGTCACTGCTTTGTGAGAACAGGGTCCTGCCCTTGGACGAACCGGGATTGATGGCGACCCCACGGAGAATCGAACTCCGACCTCCCGATAGACAGTCGGGTGTCCTGGCCATTGGACCATGGGGCCGTGGCTTCCCACCCGCAGGGTGGGGGAGTGATGCGCAACCAGGTGGTAGAGACAGGTGGAATCGAACCACCATCTCGCGCTCATCAAGCGCGCGCTCTGCCATTGAGCTATGCCTCTGGGGGCAGTGCCTGGTGTCGCTTGGCCCGCCATGAGCGAGCGCAGCGAGTCCAATGGTCGGCTCGGGTGGATTCAAACCACCATTACAGCCTTCGCGGGGCTGGATCCTGTTCGGTTAGAAGACGAGCCGGAACGTGGAGGACCGATCGGGATTTCAACCCGAACCTCATCCTTGCAGGGGATGTGTGCTGGCGTTGACACTATCGGCCCAAACCCGTGCCCCCCGCCGGGCGTCGCGGGGATCGCGCCGGCCCGGATGAGGCACGGTTGCTGTGGAGCGCACGGCGGGAGTTGCACCCGCGATTTCCTCCCTGGCAAGGAGGCGTCGTAGCTGCTGGACCACGCGCGCATGTGAAACGGCACAGTTTTCAAAGAGCTGCCCTTCAAGCTGGTGGGTCGCCCCGGTCTCGATCCGGGATCTCCGCGGCTTCAACGCGGCGCTCTTCCGTTGAGCTAACAACCCTGGGTGCAGGTGCGGATTCGAACCGCCCCGCCGCGTTCACAATGCGGCATGCTGCCGATACACCAACCTGCACATGGTCGGGACGGCGGGATTCGAACCCGCAATCTCCTGCTTCCGGAGCAGGCGGGGCTCTCCATCTCCCCTGCGTCCCATCTGGTCTTCACCAACGACAGCGGGGACTCCGCCATGGGAGTCCCCGCTTGCGCGTGGCGCGATTCAGTCTCGCGCCGGTGGACTCCCGCGTGTACCCGCCGCCTGGCCACGCCCCGTTCGGGCGGCCTTGCGATCAAAACGAATATTCATGCGCGTGTTCATGGAAGATCTCACCTCTTGGTACAGGGTACACCGCAGCTATTGACGTGTCAATAGAAATATTGACGTGTCAAGCTGCATGCCCTGAAACGCGCGGATCGATACCCGGGTTTCAGGGTTCGACAACAATTCTGTTCCGGCGACCTTCCAGGCGCTCGACTTCGATCTTCACGTCCAGAAACCGCTTGATCGTGGCTATGTTTGTTTCTGTGTGGCCGGTGATCGGCCCGGTCACAAAGCTGCCGCCCGCGCCAAGCGCCATGGGCAGAATCAGCTGGTCGGCCAGGTGTTCTCCCACCGGCGCGCCGTGTTCGAGAAACGCGCGGGCGGCCTGCACGGCCTCGGCGGCGACCTCTTCGGCCGGTTTGCCCTTTTCGCCGACGATCGTGATCGTCTCAATGCCCCACTCATGGCGGATGCGGACTATAACCGCGTTGCCGGGGCTGGCGGCCTCGGCATGGACGATCTCGCAGTCTTTTCGGGCCATAGGCAGCTGGGCCTGCAGCACCTTGATCTCGCGTTCGGCCACGTGGTCTGGCAGGCGCGCAAGCAGGATGCGGGCGTACACCTTTGTGCCGCCCCAGTCGTCCAGCGTGCAGGCCCGGAGTTTCGCCGGTTGAATGCGCGCGCGCAGCACGCCGCCGCCCTTGGGATAAAAGCCGACCCTGGCCACTTCGATGGTCGCGTTGGCACCCAATGCGACCAGCGCGGGAAGGAAAGTCTCGGCAAGAAAATCCGCCGACGGCGCCATGGGATTGTGCGTGCCACCCACCAGTTCGACTTCACTGATGCCACCGGCGGCCAGCAGCGGATACAGCACAGTCTGGAACACCAGCGTAGTGCTGCCAGCCGTGCCAATGTCAAAGCGGTACTTGCCGGCAACCGCCGGGCCGGGGCCGAAGGTGAGCTCTTTGCTGCCAAGTTCGGCACCCTTGACCCCGCCCCCGCACACTTCGCGCGCGGCTTTGACGGCCATCAAGTGCTGCCGTTGCAGGCCGGGGTTCTTGCGCCCGGCCCTGATATTGAAGATCCGAAACGGCTTGCCAGTGACAATGGAGAGCGCCAGCGAGGTCCGAAGAACCTGCCCGCCACCTTCCCCCTGGCTGCCGTCAATGTCGATCATGGAACTGCCGTGCCGCGTGCTTCGTGCACCGTGCTTCGGCGCTCACGAAGCACCGGACACGACGCACGAAACACGGCCTCTAACCCTTCACACAAACCACCTGCTTCAGTGTGTGCACCACTTCCACCAGGTCACGCTGGGCTTCCATCACTGCGTCAATGTCCTTGTACGCGCCCGGAGTTTCGTCAATCACCGACTTGTCCTTGCGGCATTCCACGCCCTCGGTGGCCTGCACGTGCTGCTCAACCGTGAACTGCTTCTTGGCCTGGTTGCGGCTCATCTTGCGGCCTGCGCCGTGGCTGCACGAGCAAAAGCTTTCCGGGTTGCCCTTGCCGCGCACGATGTAGCTGCGCGCGCCCATGCTGCCGGGGATGATGCCCAGTTCGCCTTCACCAGCACGCACAGCGCCCTTGCGCGTGACGAACACTTCCTCGCCGTAGTGCGTCTCGCGCTGGACGTAGTTGTGATGGCAGTTCACGCACATCGCGTCGGTTTCAAACTGCTTGCCGACGTTCTGCTGCACGGCGCGCAGCACCGCCTTCATCATCAGGTCGCGGTTCAGCGCCGCGTAGGTCTGGGCCCACTCCACGGCCTCCACGTAATCGGCAAAGTGCTCGTTTTCTTCCTCCAGATAGGCCAGGTTCTCATCCGGCAGGTTGCGGTTGTTCTTGCGCAGATCGGCCTTGGCGATGTCAATGAACAGCGTGCCAATGCGGTTGCCCACACCGCGCGAACCGCTGTGCAGCATGACCCACACCGCGCCCTCGGTGTCCAGGCACACCTCAATGAAGTGGTTACCCGTACCCAGCGTGCCCAGGTGATTGGCCGGGTCGGCGTTGCGGGCCAGCTTGGGGTACTTGGCAATGATGCGTTCATAGACCGGGGCGATCTGCGCAAAGGCCGCCAGGTTTTCGTCCGGCGCGTTGTGCCATGCGCCACGGTCACCGCGGCCGCCGCGCTCGGTGCGGCCGTGGGGCACGGCGCGCTCAATGGCCGCGCGGATGCCGGCCAGGTTGTCCGGCAGGTCTTCGGCCTTCAGCGTGGTGCGGTACGCGGCCATGCCGCAGCCGATGTCCACGCCCACAGCCGCAGGCACAATCGCGCCCTTGGTGGCGACAACGCTGCCCACGGTTGCGCCCAGGCCCCAGTGCGTGTCGGGCATGGCGGCGACCCACTTGAAGACAAAGGGCAGCTTGGCGGTGTTGATCAGCTGGCTGCGGGCTTCGTCTTCGAAGTCCACGCCCTCAACCCAGGCCTTCACGGGCACTGCGCCGCGCTCGGTGATCATCTTGTAGTTGCTCATGCGGTCTCTCCGGCAGCAAACGCGCCGTGGTTTCACACCGGCGCCTGCACCAGTTGCAGGGTGCCGTCGCCGCACAGGACAACCAGCTCGCGCGTACCCTCCGACCAATGGCAACTGACTGCCTGCGGCGAGGCCGTCTTGACCGCCGCCTTGAACACAAAATTCTCGCCCTGGCGCACAAACCAAGAGGTGTGCGACCTGCCCACCGCGGCCAAGCGGCCTGGCCCGCACAGGGCGGCGCACAGAAAGTCGCCCTGGGCCGCGACAACGCGCGATTCGGCGCGCCCGCCCCCGGCAGCCGGGAACTGCAGCCTTGTCCAGTACAGGGAGCCGAACTCGTTCAGCCCCGCAATCTCCGCTGCATCGGCCGCTGTTCGCAGCACACTCACGCCGCCGGCCAGCGACAGATGCGGCTGCCAGTGCATGGCGACTTCGTGCCATTGCGCGGGCCTTGCCTCCAGCCAGCGGTAGTATGCGGTGCGTGCCGCAAACATCAGCATCAGCCAGCCTGGAGGCCCATCCTTGGGCTGCATGCGAAGCAGGAAGGGGCGTTCCACGGCATAGTTGGCGGGCGCCGGGCCGGGCTCCATGCGTGCCGCCAGCGAGTCCGCACCAAGGATGCGATAGCCCCCCGCCAGCGGCGCGACCAGCATTTGCTGCGATCCGGCGCTTGCCATGGCAAGCCAGCCCTCGCCGCCCGCGGCGATTCGTCGGCACAGGCGCCAGGTGCCGTCGTCGCGTCGAATGTAACTGGAAAGCGACGCCTGGGGCTGCACGGTCTGGATGGCCATGTACCGCCCGTCGTCGGACGCGGCAATCACGGCCGGCAGTCCGTCGCGGACGTCAACATCGGCTGCGCCGCGTTCCGGAGAAAACGACCGGATGCTGCCGTCGGCGGTGGTCACGAACAGTGTGCTGACCCCGGCCGCCCAGGCGCAGGGGCCAACCGGGCCGCCGCACAGGCGCAGGGTGCTGACCACGCTGTCGGCCGCGCGCGGGCCGGGTGTGCTGCGTTTCTTGTGGGCGACGGCACGCAACGCAAAGCCGGCGTCGCTGACCAGGGCGTCGCCCCAGGCGTCGCTGCGCGACAGCAGTTCTCCGCCGCTGGTGTCGTTGCGCGCGGCGCGCTGGCGCAGCTTGTGGGCAAGGCCCGCCAGTGCCCGATCGCGCAGCAGCGCGCGGTGCGCGGCCAGGGACTCGCGACGCGCCAGGGTCGCCGCCATGTTGAAGAAGCCCGCGGCGTCTGATTCCTGCCCCGGCGCGGCGTAGAACCTCTCACCCTGGAAAAGTACGTCCAGCACACCTTGTGCGTCCTGCATGTCTGCCTGCGCAACCATCAGGTGCAGGCCGCAAGCGGCCACCTGGGCGTGCCCGCGAGACGTCCAGCCGCGGCGGTAGTAGTCGGCACTTTCCGCAAGCTCCCCGGTGCGGGCACGAATCAACGAGGCCGCGGCAACAAAGTCGCTGCGTTCTGCCAATTGCTCGGCCCCGGCGCGGTACTCGCGCAGCGCGGCGGGTTCGTCGCCGGCGCGCCGCAGAAGATCACCGGCTTCCACGTGGCGGCCGATGCCGCGGTAGATGCGCACCGCCTGGTCAATCTCTCCGGCGGCTTCGAACGCGCGGGCGGCAGCAGGCTTGTCGTTCAGCTTCTGCAGATAGAGCACCGCCGCGTCGTGGTGCAGGCCTGCCTGTTGCAGGATGTTGGCCGCGCCGCGCCAGTCGTTGAGCAGCTTGCCATGGATGAACGCCGCGCGGCGATGGTCGCCGTCGGCGGCCGCGAGATCGGCGGCTTTGCGATATTCGGCAATCAGCGCGGCGTAGATGTCGGGTTCCGTGAACCAGCTTGCCCCGGCGCCCACGGCTCCGGCCAGAATGTTCGACAGCGAGTAGTTCAGGTTGTGAAACGGCAGGTTGGCGTTGCCGGCCTCGCGCGATCCGCGCCCGGGGGCGTCACTCACGGGAAGCGCGCGCCGAAGCGCCTCCTCAACGTTGCCTTCACGGAACTTGCGCAGCAATTCGCGCAGTGCAGCCTCCTGGCGGCCCAGCAGGCCCTGCAGTTGCGCGGGCGCATCCTTCAGGCCCTTGTGCATCAGCTTGCCGCCAAGCGACTCCAGGCCGTCCAGCCCAAGCGCCTTGCCCAGCCCTGCGATTGCCTTGCCGGCTTTGAACTCGGCCTTGCCTTTCAGGTTGCTTTCGTCGCCGGGTGCCGGGGGCTGGTCGGCGATGCCCTGCCCGGACTGTTGCAGCAATTCTTCGGCGTCTTCCTCGGCGCGATCAAGAATCAGCTCGCGGATCTCCTGCGCGCGCGCCGGCGGTTCGCCCAGCGGCGTGAACGCGGGGCGGCGCACCTCGCCAAAGCTCAGAAGGGCCGAAAGCGGCAGCGCGTCGCCGGGGTCGAATGCCAGCGGTTTGCTGCCCGGCAGCAGCACGCACGGGCCGATGCCCGCGGCCTCGTCCTCCAGCAGGTTGGGGGAAAGCTGGGCGTCCACCGGCGCGAACAGTCGTCGGCCAAGCGTGCGAAGGCGCACCGCGCCCGCAATCGGCGTGCTGACCGGCGCGTCCGGCCACACCAGAAACCCGCCGCGCACCCGGTACACGCGCGGCGCGGGCTCGTGGGCCAGGGTTGCAAGTGCGGCCAGCGCCGGCAGGGCATCATCGCCAGGCACGAACAGCGCCGCGGCTTCAGCGTGCCGGGTGGTGCGGCGCAGCTGCAGCGGGGCAGTAATCATGACGCGCCCCCGGCGGCCTTCAGTGCCGCGCCGATACGCTGCAGGGCGCCGGCTGAGGTTGGCCCGCCAGTGACACCCGACGGTCCATAGCGTGTGCCATCAGGAAGCCAGGCCGCCACTGTGCTGCGATAGACAAACAGCATGGCCGCCAGTTTGCCGTCGCGCCCGAAAACGCTGACCTGTCCCAGGTGATCCGTGGCAAAGACAACGCCGGTTTGTGACTGCGCCAGTGCGGCAAAGCGCGAGGCATCGGTTTTCAGGTTCAATCGCAGGCCGTGGCGCGCGCGGTTGTGCTGGGGATCAAGCCCGGCATGTTCACGCGCCCGGCGCTGAAACGCATCAATGTCCTGGTTGCCCTGAAGAAAGCTGATCTCAAGGCGGTCGCGATCCCAGCGCAGCAGGTGCGTGAACTTGCCGCCGTACACGGTCAGCCAATTGGCCCCGACGGCAAGCGAAAGTTCCGAGTGCACCTTGCCCGCGCGCAGTGTGCCGCACGGTTCCATACCGGTTTCCACCCGGGCCAGCCGCACCTCAGCCTGCGTAGTGCGCAGGGCCGCCAGGGTGCCGTCGCCGCTCAGCCCCAGGCCGTGGCTCTCGCGCTGCGTGGCAAGCTCGCCCAGGTACTGCCATTGCGGGCCCGAGAACGCGTGCAGTTCGTGCGTTGTGCCGTCGCGCTGAATGCGCAGCAGCAGGGTGTGGCCGGCCAACGCGGCCTCCAGGATCACGCAGTCCTTCAGCAGCGGCCTGCCGTCGCGACGCGGCAGCCATGGCGACCACACGCTGTCGCGCTGCAGCGCCGCCAGGCGGCCCTCGGCCGGGTTCAACAGCACAAAATTGCCGGTGGCCGGCCCGCGCGCGCGGGATTCAAAGTCCGCGTCCCGCGGCTGGTGAATGATGTTGGCCAGCGGCGGAAGTCCGCTGATTCCCAGGGTCTCGGCCATGGCCTCGTGGCTGCGGCGTGTGGTGATGCTGCCGTTGGCGAGGTCCACAACAGCCAGGTTGGCGCCGGGGCTGTCTACGCTGAGCGCCAGCAGTGAGTGGCGCTGGGCGTCGTACCCCGCCAGCACCGGCAGCACGCCGGCCTGTGCGGGCGGACAGAACACCCGCACGCGCCTTGACGCAAAGTCGAAGTGCGCCATGGCGTGGCCGTGCGCCGCGCCAAAGCAGGCGACCAGCCCGCCTCGCACACCAATCAGCCGGTTTGCGTCGCGCAGGGGACGGCCTTGCAGTGCAGGCGGTGGCAGCGTTTCGGCGGGCTCGCCGTCGGGTGTGAAAACCTGGATCAGGTTTGTGGCGCCGGCAGCAAAGACGCGCGTACCTTCGGCGTCGATGGCAATGTGCCGGACCGCGCCGACTAGGCCCAGCCGGAACGGGCTGACCGGGTCGCCCACATCGCCCTGCCATGCCGCATCGGGCCGCGCAGCGGGCTGGGCTGGCGCGGGTGCAAGTACAAGCTCGACGGCAAAGTTTCGCAGGGTCACTGGCGAGCCGCGCCGAAGTTCACTCAGGGTGGCGGCACCCGTTTCGTCCATAGTGAAGGCAAACACCCGGGTGCCCTGAGGCGCGCGCCGCGATGCCGTGCGCACGTCGTCGCACTCAAGGCTGAGCGGATGGGTCAGCAGCACGACGTCGCGCGAGTGCGGGGTTGGTTCTTCCAGCACACGTTCCAGTGCAAGGCCGGGGTTTGGGCTGAGGTCGCTTGCGTCCAGCAGTCGGCCCAGGTCGGCATCGGTGGCAGCAACAGGATCCAGTGGTACGCCGTCGTTGAATGTCCCGGCAAAACGCACGGGGGTTCCGCGGCGCTGGGCGCGGCGACCCAGCGCGATGGCGGCAGCCGCCAGCACCAGGCGGGGTTCTCCCCAGGTTCTTACGCCCTGGTCCAGCAGCACGACCATGTCTTCGCGCACCTGCGATTGCGGCTCTTCGCGCTGCCAATACAGCAACTCGTTTTCGGCGTAGCGGCGCAGGAACTCGAACTCGTCGCCGGCGAACTCGTGGGGCAGAATCTGGTCCGGCTGGCCGCGATTGGTGACGCTGCTGTAACCACCCACCGGCAGGCTGGCGGGTTGCGCGTGGCGCGGCGGCAGGGTCAGCGCGCTGACCATCTGGGCCAGGAACGGCGCCACGCCGCGCAGGCGATCGCGCTTGAGCAATTCATCCAGTGCGCTGCCAAGTGTTCGCGGCGGTGGTGGTGGCAGCAGCGGCGCGGCCTTGGCGGGGGCCTGCAGTACCGGGCCGCGTCCATGACGCAGCCAGTGCCGCAGTGTCGAAGCGTCCAGGCCGGCCAGCATGCGCGCCAGGTGGGACTCAAAGGCATCGGCCGACATCGGCGGCGTGGTGCCACCGCGTGAAAAGAAGTGAACCTCTACCAGCGCGCCGGGGTTGCGCAGCAGGCGGCCGACTTCGCGAAGGTCAATGTGGCCGGGAACCCGCGGGATCGCGCGGCAAAGTTCGGCCAGCAGCGCGCCCAGGTTGCGCAGGCTGCCGCCGGTGTCGCGCAGCGCGGCCGCAAGCCCGTCAAACGGTGCCTCAGTACCGGGGGCCAGTGCCAGGCGCAGCCAGTGCAGCACAAACCCGAAATGAACCGGGCGCTCGCGCAGCCCGAAGCCTTCCAGGCATTGGGCGATGCCCGGCGCCAGCGCCAGCGTGGTGCCATCGTCCAGCGTCACGGCATCGCACTGGGGCGACCAGATTGCTCCGCCAAAGTGGCGCGAATACTGGTGCGGGATCAGCAGGTAATCAAGCGCCATCGCGCGCCCCCAGGCGTGCCGCCGCTCTTGTCAGCTTCACGATTGCCTTGCGCGGCACCAGGACTGCCCCGCCGCGCCACAGCAGGATTTCGTCGGGGCCGCAGCCTGCGGCCTCGCAAAGCGTGCTTTCGGGCAGGTCAGGCTGGGCGCACCAGCCCAGGGGCAGCAGCACACGCTGTCCCCACAGGCGTTCGCCGCCCGCAATCAGTGGTGGTGGCGCGCCGAACACGATCGCAATGTTGCCGCTTCGACACGCTTCAAGCCGCGCGATTTCGGCGTCCGGTGCCATGGCCGCCCAGGCGGCAACGGCGGCCGGTGAACAAACGACTGCGCTGCAGGGTTGGACGCGGTCGGACCGCGCGATCGAAAACCGCACCGCGGCCAGGCTGGCTTGCCCGGCGGCTAGTGCCGGGGTGGCCTGGGGCAGCAGTGCTGATTCCAGCGGCGCAAAGCCGTCCTGGGGCACATCAACGGGGATGAGTCTCCCGCATGGCAGCCAGTACCCGTCGCGCCGTTCAAAGAACGCGGTGCCAGGCGCAGGCAGCAGTGCGCTGACGATCGTGGAGTCGGCGCCTTGCCAGCGCACCCACGCGGCATCGGCGTCAAGCCTGACGGCAATGCCGGGCAAGCCCCGCAACACTCCAAGCCGCGCAAGGTCGCCGGTTCCTATCCGGGCCAGCGTGGCATTGTGCAGGACACCGGGCATGACATCTCCTGGAGAAACACAGGTGGCGACGGGCGCGGCAGCTGATTCTAGCCCAGCGCACCAAGCAACTCGCGAGTGCGATCAAGCAACAGGCTGCGGGCTTTGTCTTCGGGCACCCAGGCGCACTGGTCGGCCACGCCGGTCAGGCGTTCGCGCAGGCGCGCGATTCCGGCCATGCTCAAGCCGCCGGCCTGTACTTCGGCGCGCAGGGACTCCAGCTCGCGGGCAAGGCCTTCGGCGTTCACGCGCTCGGGCGCGGCGGCAAGCGGGTGGGCCTTTTCGCCGCCGTGGCGCTCAATCACGCCGTTGACCAGTGCGCGCAGCGGCCCGATCTGTTCTTCGCGGTCCCACATGTAGCGCAGCACCCACAGGTCGCTGGGCTCGACGTGTTCGCGGGCGCACAGCAGGGCCGAGGCCGCCAGCAGCTTCTGGGCCTTCACGGCGCGGCGGTCACTGAAGTCGATGCCCAGGTCGCGCAGCTTGAACACGGTGTCGGCGTACAGGTCGGCGACTTTTGACAGGTCAACAGTGTGCAGTCTCGCGGCCAGGGCGCGCAGTTCGTCACTGGTGACGGCGTGTCTGGTTGCCTGGGGGCGCTCGAGTTCCCAGCCCGCGCGCAACAGGTCAGCCATGCGGTCACGGGTCAGGTTGCTGACGCTGCAGCGCAGCAGAAAACGGTCAAACAAGGCGCGCAGGGCGTCGTCTTCAGGCAGGCTGTTGGACGCCGAAAACAGCGACAGCAGTGGCAGCTTGTGCAGCTCGGCCCCGCGCCGGTAGGTGCGTTCATTCAGCACCGTCAACAGGTTGTTCAGGATCGCGCTGTTGGCGTTGAAGATTTCGTCCAGAAACGCGAACTCCGCGCGCGGCAGCATGTTTTCCGTGATTGTGGAAACCACACCTTCGCGCAGGCGCGCGATATCCACCGGCCCGAAGATCTCATTCGGCTCCGAAAAGCGCGTCAGCATGTACTCAAAGTAGGCACCGTTGACCGATTGCGCGAAGTGGCGGATCAACGCCGACTTGGCCGTACCCGGCGGGCCGTACAGAAACAGGTGTTCCCCGGCCACCACGGCCAGGGCGATCAGCTCAATCACTTCATCGCGGCCGACAAACCGCGATTTCAGCGGTTCGACCACGTCATGGCGCAGGCGGTTGGCGACTTCAAGGCTCATGGAACAGTATGGTCGGAGGTCTGGGGTTGGTTGTCGAGGGTGAGGCAGCGCGATCTGCGGATTGGCTAAAGCCCGCCCTTCTTGACCAGCTCCAGGTACTCGGCGGCGCGGCCCGTGGGTTCCCAGCCCGGGCGCTGGCGTTGCGCGAACCTTTGCGCGTAGGCCAGCATCAGCCCATCATGCTGGCCAAGTTCGAGCCCCATGGGCGGGTCGGTGATGTCGCACAGCACGCCCGAAAACGGCCAGCGGCGCAGCATGGCCTCAATCGCACGTACCAGCGCGTCTTCGGGTTGCAGGGCCTTGGCGCGCCCGTGTACGCGGGTCAGGTATCGCAGAGTCAGGTCGGCCGAGAAGTGCTCGCTGGGTTTCGTGGCTCGGCCGGGCAGATCCACGTAGCGCAGGACGTCGGCCTCGTCTTCTTCCTTGGAGAGGCTGAACCAGCAGGCCCAGCGCACGGCGTCGGCGGCGCGCAGGGCGACCTCAGGGTCAAAGGGCGGCGCGCTGCCAGGCTGGTCGAGGACATAACGGTCGAATTCGCGCTGCAGGGTTTCCACGGCTTCAGGGTCGCGGCCCGGCAGGCCCAGCGGACGCTTGCGGAAGAGGACCTCGCCGCGTTCGAACAGTGTGGCCAGAAACGGGGCAATCGACATGGGGGCATTAAACAAGAGCCCGGAGCGTAAGCGACGGGACGAATGCTGGCGAAGGTCGGCCCGTCGCTTACGCTCGGGGCTCTTGCTTTTCCACATTTGCGGCCGTTGTCGCGGCAATCCGTATCATGCCCCTGGCGAGAGGGAGAGATTTGACTGCGCAAGCAGATGGCGGGGCTACCCCGCCGCATCGCAGTGGCTTTTCATGCATCTCTGGCCACAGACGACTTGCTGCGCAAGTCGGTCCGTGGCCAGGCCGGGAGCCTGAGAAATCTCTCCCACGCGTCTTGCTCGTTGCACGGAGCCTGCATGGGACTTTTCGACTGGCTGTTCGGCAAGAAGCGCGACGAGTATGGCGCCGGGCTGAACCGCAGCTACCCGCCCTCCCAGCCGCAGCAGGTCCGACCGGTTCCGTCCCAGGGCGGGCCTGTGCCTTCGGCGGGCACACCGCAGAATGGAAAGCGCACAAGTTACCTCAGCTGGCGACGCCGTCGCAGCCGTGAGTCGGTCGTGTCTGTGCGCGACCAGACTTTGGGCGGATCCGTAGACCCGCAGACCGGCCGACACTCCGAGGCTGGCGCCATTGGAAACCTGGGAGGCAGCCCGCGACACCCCGACCCGTACTTCGACGCCGGCCGAGTGGCCTCGCATGAGTTGCCCGCGCTTCCTCACCTTGACTCCCTTGCGGCGCTGGTGGAAACACCACTGCCGGAGTTGAAGTGGCTTTCGGTCATGCCCCCGTTTGGCGACAAGATGTGGGGCCACTACTGCTTGTTCGAGGTGAAAAAGAAGTCCGGCGGCACCCGCCTGTTGGCTGCCCCGCTGCCCCGACTCAAGGCCGTGCAGCGCAGGATTCTCGACAAACTGGTTTCACGCCTGCCCGTTCACGGCGCAGCGCACGGGTTTCGGCGCGGGCGCGGGATTCTTTCAGGCGCGACCGTACACGTGGGCAAAGACGTGCTGGTTTGTTTTGACATCAAGGACTTTTTCCCATCCTTCACCTTCCGGCGTGTGTCGGGCTTCTTTCGCTGGTTGGGCTATGGCCGTGGCATTGCCAATGCCATTGCCGCGCTTACTACCGTCAGGCTGACCGACACCAACCGCCGCCGTGAAGGCAAGTGGGAACATCCGGGACTGGCAAAGCACCCGGACATGCTAAAGCGCCGGCAGCCCGAACTGCCCCAGGGTGCACCGACCAGCCCCGGCCTTGCCAACGCCATCTGCTGGCGCATGGACAAGCGGCTTTCGGCCCTGGCCCGCAAGTTCGGCGGCGACTACACGCGCTATGCCGACGACCTGACTTTCAGCGGAGGCGAAGACTTCGCCCGGCACGCCGCCAACCTGATCAAGCTGGTGAGGAAGATCGTGCGCACGGAAGGCCTTGCCCTTAACGAGAAAAAGACGCGCGTGATGCGCAAAGCCCGCCAGCAGCGCGTCACCGGCGTTGTAGTGAACGAAAAGACCAACCTGTGCCGACGCGACTTCGACAAACTCAAGGCGATCCTGCACAACTGTGCGAAGCACGGGCCGGCGGGCCAGAACCTTGAGAACCACCCGGATTTCAAAGGCCACCTGCAGGGCCGCGTGGCCCACGCCCTGCATATCGGCCCCGAACGCGGGGCCAGGCTGAAAGCGCTGTTCGACAAGATTGTGTGGTAAGTGGGAACTGCGGTTTTGGGCTACGGGTTTTGGGTTTGGGGGTAAGGCTGATTGGCGCTGTTCCCCAAAACCCGAAACCCTGAAGCCGTGCCCGCAGTTGATGTCTGGCGACTCGTTACTTTGATTCGGCCATTTCTTTGCGGCGCTTTCTGCGCAGGGCCAGATAAATCAATGTGCCGGCCAGCAGCATCGGCGAGCCAGCAATGCCGGCTTTGAGGCCGAATGCCGTGAGTTTCTCGAGGCCCTTGGCTCCGTCCTTCCAGGCTTCCTCGAAGGGGCCGGGCTGTTCGGTTGCAATGGGTGCCTGGGCGGTAATGCGTATGTCCAGGCGCGACAGGGCGATGCGGTTTTCCAGCACGGCCAGCGCGGCCTTCAGGCGCTCGATTTCGCGGCGGGTGTCGCGGCGTTCGCGTTCGAGGTTCTGGGTTTCGCCCAGTGTCGCCTGCGGCTTTCCGGCCAGGGCGTCCAGGCGTTTCAGGTAGTCTTCGGCTTCGGCCAGGCGGGCCTTGAGGTCAATCTGCTGGCCGGTGACTTCATCGGCGGCTTCGGTCTGGCCCAGCACTTCGCCCAGGGTGGCGATGGTGGTCAAGAACGACCGCCAGCGGTGGGCAGGTATGGCGACTTGAATGGAAACTTCCGTGCCCGGGCCTGTCCCTTGACGTGTCAAGTTGGTAACCGCGCCGCCTTCGCTGGTAACCAGGTCGGTAACCCGTTGCTGGATGGAACCCGGGTTTTCGTGGCGCAGATGGATCGAGCCGGAACGAACCAGAGAGGGCAGGCTGAGGTCCATCGGTGCAACTTCCGGCTTGCTGAACTCCACCGCGGGTTGTTCGGAGGTGGTGGCGACCGCATCAGGAAGGCCGTGTACCGTGACAGCCTCGCTTTCTCCGCCTTTGGCCGCACTGAACTGTGTGCGAGCCGATGCCTGAGACAGTGGCACCACCAGAAACGCGCCGGTCATCAACGCCACGGCTACACTGGCGGCACTGACCAGGCCGATGCCCCAGCGCGAGGTCAGCCAGTAGATGACACGGGTGTCTTTGGTGGGGGGCTCGGGCTCGGCGTAGGTCTGGGTCTGCGCGGCCAGCAGGATGTCTTCAAAGCACAGCTTCATTTTCGGCGGGGTGATGGCGAGCGAGCCTACTTTGGCCCGCATCGCCATCAGTTCTCCGACAATCGCCCGGTCCGCGCAGGGTTGATCGACCGGCGCCGGGAGATGGGCCGTGAGACCGGACACATGGTCCAGAACGGCCAACTCATCGTGGGACAGCGCAAGGCCACCCCGTTCATCCCCCGACCAATCCCGACCTGTTTTGCGAACCATGGCATTACTCCTGGTGGCCGATGCCGCCGGCCAGCTTGGAACCCTTCAGCAAATCAAACAGCGCACGACGGCCACGCAGCAGGTCCGTCTTGAGCTTGTTCAGGTGCACGCCGAGAAGCTGGGCTGCGTCCTGGTAGCTCATGCCGTCGCGGTCGACTGCCAGCACCGCAGCGCGGTGGTCGGCCTTCAGAGCCTTGATGGCGTCCACAAGCTCGACGCTCATCTGGTCCGTGTAGACCGGCAGCTCATCCGGTGCCGCCTGGTCGAAATCGGCCAGCGGCTTGTGACGGTTGGTGCGGCGCAGGGTGTCGATGGCAAAGTTGACGGCGACACGCTTGAGCCATGCCGGAATGTTGCTGTCGTCATGCGGCGGACGCGTCAGCAGGCGCACAAAGGCTTCCTGCGTGGCGTCTTCCGCGGCTGCGTTGTCCAGGGTCAGGCGGTACACGGCGGCATGAACGGCCGCGCCGTGCTGGGCAAACAGGTTCTCAAAATCTGCCTGGCGCATGACTGTCCCCCTGGGACGGGCGCTTTTGCGCTCGATCCCTAACGTGGAACCCGCGATCATAGTTGCAGGGTTCCCACTTTTGTTTCCACCGGTGTCACCTTTCGTTACACAACGAAAAACCCCGGCAGGGCGGCCGGGGCAGTTACAACACCACTCGACCATGGTCTCAGTTCACACAAAGCCTTTGCCGACAACGGCATAGGTGGAGTGTGTCAAGTCTTGTGATGGCAACATGCGCATCCGGCTGCTCCGTTGAACGTACTCTTGCCACGTCAAGAGCAACCCCCGTGCCAACTCTTGACATGTAAAGAGATAGGGTGGCGCAGGCATTCCTGCCGCAGCATGAAGCGGCCCCGACAATACCGTCGGGGCCGCGCGAACTTGAGTCATGGCAGAGGCGGCTACTTGCCGGCCTTGGCCTGGTCTTCGGTCATGTGGCACTTCTTGTACTTCTTGCCGCTGTTGCACCAGCAGGGGTCGTTGGGGCCGGGTTGCTTGCTCTTTTCGCGTGCCATATAGCCGGTGTTGCCGGTGCTTGCGGGCCGTGAGGCCTGCTCCATCTGCTTGCGGGTCTGGGTCTGGCGTTCGGTGGGCTTTGGTGCCTCCGGTGGCGCGCTGGCCGTGCCGCTGGTGGTGGTCATGGTCATGGGCTGCGGGGCGGCGGGCTTTGGCTGTTCGAACTGCACTTCCATGCGGAACAATGTGCTGATCACTTCGGTGTCCACGGTGTCCAGCATGGTTTCGAAGGCCGCGTGACCCTTCTTCTTGTAGACGTCCTTGGGGTCCTTCTGGGCGTAGCCTTCCCAGTGGATGCTGCCCTTGATGACGTCCAGGTTGCGCAGGTGCAGCTTCCAGTGTTCGTCAATCGCCTGCAGCAGCAGGTAGCGCTCCAACTGGCGCATGCGCCCGTAGTTGGGCTTGCCGGCGGGCGTCAGCATCAGCTTGCCGTCCTGTTCACTGCAGATGGCCTTTTCGCGGGCCTCATACAGCTTGACGGCTTCGTCGAACACAAACTGCTTGAGAACCTTGGCGTGGTCTTCGCCGCCGCTGCCCTTGGGCGCGGAACTGATGTCAAGGTCCGCGTTGAACACCTTCTTGAAGTCCGTGGCCACATCGCCCAATTGCCACAGCTCGGGGCGCTCCACGTTGCGCAGCACGTTGCGCTCCAGGCTGGCCTGGATCACGTTTTCCATGCGGTCCTTGACGGCTTCGCGCAGTTTCTCGCCGTGGATGCGGCCGCGCACGGTCATGGCCAGGCGGTACACGGCGTCTTCGCAGGTGATGTCGCGCAGGGCGTCTTCGGGAATCTCCGCCTGGTGGGCTGTTTCGGCCCACTGGGAAAGCTCCTTGGCCAGCTTCACCGAGAAACGAGTCTTGTCGGTGACTTTCTCGGCCTTGTCGACTTCCTTGATGCGAGCGCGTACGTGGCGGCGGATTTCGTCTTCCAGCTTCATGTAGTCGCCGCGGGTCATGCCGGCCAGAAACACCTGGCGCATGCGGTAGACTGCCTTGCGCTGCCCGTTGTTGACGTCGTCGTACTCAATCAGGTTCTTGCGGATGTCGAAGTTGCGCTGCTCTACCTTCTTCTGGGCGCGCTCGACACTGTTGCTGACCATCTTGGCCTGGATGGGCTGGCCGTCCTTGAGGCCCAGGGTCTGCATGATCATCTTGATCTTGGGCCCGGCGAACATGCGCATCAGGTCGTCTTCCAGCGAAAGGAAGAACTGGCTGGAACCCGGGTCGCCCTGGCGGCCGCAGCGGCCGCGCAACTGGTTGTCGATGCGGCGTGACTCGTGGCGTTCGGTGCCCAGCACCTGCAGGCCGCCCAGCTTGACGATGGCTTCGTGCTCGGCATCGCATTCGGTGCGGTACTTCTCGGCGCGGTCATCCACCAGCTTGTCAAAGGCGACTTCTGCCTGAAGGCGAACCTCGCGCGGCACCAGGTAACTGGGTGTGTTCTTGAACTCCTCGGGCAGCAGCGAATCCACACTGATGCCCTCTTTCTTGAGGTCCTGGGTGCCCATGTACTTGGGGTTGCCGCCCAGCAGGATGTCGGTGCCGCGGCCCGCCATGTTGGTGCTGACGGTGATCTGGCCGATGCGGCCGGCCTGGGCGACGATCTCGGCTTCGCGTTCGTGGTACTTGGCGTTCAGCGTGTTGTGCTTCAGCCCGCGTGCGGCCAGGATTTTTGACAGGTGCTCAGAGTGTTCAACGCTGGTGGTGCCGACCAGCATCGGGCGGCCGGACTTGTTGGTTTCCTCGATGAAGTCGGCAATCGCCTTCCACTTTTCATCAGCGGTGCCGTAAATCAGGTCTTGCTCGTCTTTGCGCACCAGCCTGCGGTTGGTGGGGATCGCCACGACATCCAGCTTGTAGATTTTGTCGAACTCGGCGGCCTCGGTCATGGCCGTGCCGGTCATGCCGCTGATCTTTCCGTACAGCTTGAAGTAATTCTGCAGGGTGATCGTGGCCAGCGTGAAACTCTCGGCGCGGGGGGTAAGCCCGTGCTTGGCCTCCACGGCCTGGTGCAGGCCGTCGGACCAGCGCCGACCGTGCTGCATGCGGCCGGTGAACTCGTCTACGATCACGATTTCGGGGCCGTGGTCGCCTTCGTGGATGACGTATTCTTTGTCCAGATGAAACAGGTTGTTGGCGCGCAGGGCCTGTTCCATCAGGTGCGGCCACTCCATGTGCGCGCCGTCGTAAAGGTTCTTGATGCCCAGTGCCTTTTCGACCTTCTTGACGCCGGTTTCCGTCAACAGGCACTGCGACTCTTTTTCCTTCTTTTCAAAGTCGTAGTCGTTCAGTGCTTCCTGGTAGATCGCGCGGTTCTGCAGCAACTCAGCCTTGGCGTGCTTCAGTTCCAGCTTCGCCTGAAGATCGGTGGCGTCCACGCCCTTGAGGGTTTTGGCAATCTGGTCGGCGGCGGCGTATTTTTCGGCCGTGCCCTCGGGGCTGCCGCTGATGATCAGGGGCGTGCGCGCCTCGTCAATCAGGATGCTGTCCACTTCATCGACCACCGCGAAACACAAATCGCGCTGTACCTGCTGGCGCGGGTCGATCTTCATGTTGTCGCGCAGGTAGTCAAAGCCGAACTCGCTGTTGGTTCCGTAGGTGACATCGCAGGCGTACATGGCGCGGCGTTCTTCGTTGTCCATGTCGCTCTGGATGTAGCCGCAGCGCATGCCCAGCATGGCCAGTACGCGGCCCTGTTCTTCGGCGTCGCGGCGTGCCAGGTAGTCGTTCACCGTAACCACGTGAACGCCACGGCCTTCCAGGGCGTTCAGGTATGCGGCCAATGTCGCGACAAAGGTCTTGCCTTCGCCGGTTACCATTTCGGCGATCATGCCGCGGTGCAGCACCATGCCGCCCATCAACTGGACGGGAAAGTGGGCTTTGTAAGGCACCGTGGCGCCGGAGTTGCTGTCCACGACCATGCGCTTTGCGCCCAATACGCGCCAGCTTGCTTCGCGCACGCAGGCAAAGGCGTCGACAAGCAGGTCGTCGAGTTTTTCGCCATCGCGCAGGCGTTGCTTGAATTCGTCGGTCTTGGCGCGCAGTTCCTCGTCGGACCACCGGTTGGTGGTCGGAAACAGCGCCAGGATTTTGTCGACGGCAGGCTGCATTGCGCGTACCACGCGCTCGTTGCGGGTGCCGATGAAGAAACGAAGAACGGTGTCGATAACAGCCATAGTAGCCTTGTCGGCGCGGCGTTTCGGTTGCTGCGATAGAGCCGCGGGCCGGGTATACTTGCCGCAAAGTCCAGCGGGGTCAAGCGGGTTAACGTTCCCCGGTTGCAACGCCGGCGGCAGGAGCAGCCCATGAAACGATTTGCTGCAGCAGCGGCGCTTTCGCTGGTGTGCCTTTGCGCAACCCAGGCCCAGGAAGCCCCGGCGCCACAACGCGAGATTGAAATCCACCTGCACAGCCTGAGTCGCGGGTATCTGCGGCCGCTGCATGCCACGGCCGCCCGCGCGGGCCAGTTGGAAGGCCTGCGCGACGTAACCCCGTTGGGATTCGGCGGCGACGTGCTGCGGCTTTCTGCAAAAACCGCCCTGAGCAACGAACAGGTCGCGCAGCTGTTCGGGCTTGAACTGGTGGGTGGCAACGAAAAACGACTGCTGCTGGCCGCCGACAAATCGGACCGCGTCAAGCGCGCCGAGGCCCGGGCGGTGCTGCTGGAAATCTGCGCCGCAATCAATACCTTCCCGGCACCGGACTGGCGCAAGCCCGGAAAGGCGATCTTTGGCGAGACTCGCGGCCTGGCGGAGCAACTGAAGGTGCTCGGTCTGGACACAAAAATCACGGCGGGCGTTTTCTACACGACGCGGGATTACCACATTGTCGAGAACTTCGACCGCTGGAGTGCCAGCTATCAGCTGTGGGCGGGCAAGGACTGGTCACCGGTATCCAGCGAGAACCAGTGGGATGACGGCACCCGGCCGAACACGGCCGACCCGCGTTTCGTCGGATTGATGGTGCAGCGTTCGGCCTGGGAACAGGGCACCCGATGGGTCGATGCCGATGGCGCACGCATGAACAACGAGGGAGGGGCGCGCTCGGCCACAGACTCCAACGGCAAGCTGAAAGTGCAGGACGGCGCCGAATGGATGACCAAGGTGCTGCGTCGCGCCGTGGGTTTTCGCATGGCCCAGGACAACCCCTCGATTCGCGATTTGCCCTCAGGTCGGGGCTGGGGCGTGTTTTCGCGCCTGGACGCCAATGAACTGCAGCGTTGGGGCGCGGATCCCTATGACAGTTCGTGCCTGAACCTGTCGTGGTCCAAACGCGATTCCGACCAGCACCTGGTGGCCAAGTTGACAGCGTTTCACGAAGGACACCCGTTCTTTCTTCATGCCGAAGTCGACAGCGATGCCGTGCTGGCGGCCCACGTCGCCAGGGACGTCAGGGTCAAGGAAGTGAAGGACCCGGAACTGGGCGACGCGCTGGTGTGGGTGGTGGGCGCCGAAAGCGGGCCGGAGATTTTTGAACAGCGCCGGCAGGAGGCCACCCAGGCCTGCGCGCGCCTGTTGAAGGCGCTGCGTACGCTGCCCGAAGGCATGGAGATGAAGCAACTCTGGGGTCCCATGACCGATGCCAAGGCCCAAAGCCTCGGCATTGAGATGTCGGGCGATCACTTCAAGGCCAAGGACTACACACTGACGCGCCAGGCGATGGGCGACGTCGAAATCGCCGTGGGCAGCGCCATGACAGGCGGCCGCTGGTGGGTGCTGGCAAACCAGGCAACAGGGCAGGTTATCCGGAGTGAACAATGAAACGACTGGCGACGGTTGCCGTGGTGCTGCTGATTGCGGCCTGTGAACCGACAACTTTGCAGGACAACACCCGCGAGATCCACAAGCAGGAGCGCAGCGACGGCGTGTTGCCTGTGGCCTCCATGGACGAGGCCCTGCGCACCGAGGGAACCATCAAGGCCGCCATCATCGCGCGCCAGTGCCGCGGCTACCTGGTGCGCAACGGCAGTGACATGGGCAAACTTTCGCGCGAGGTGGGGGGCACATTGAATGCCGCCAAGCTGCAGAAACTGGGCATGACCGAGGCCGAAATGAAGGGCACGTACTATCAGGCCGGGGACTATGTGCTGAACTTCTCGGGCAACTCGCTGACCATCACGGCCAGCAAGCCCGGCACCCGCGGCTTTACCAGCGAAGTGTTCACGCTGCCGTAGTCAGCGGCGTTCGCGTTCTGTAGGCGGGTTGGCGTCTTCGTCGTCGGCTGTGCCGGATTCCAGGCGCGCCAGCGGCGCATCCCATTCCGGCGGGTACTTCACCGATTCCAGGCGCTGCTCAAAGTGCGTGGTCAGGGGGCCTGTTGCATTGCGGCTGCTGCGCGCGCGGTCATGGAAGCCCAGCACCAGCTTTTTCAGGCGCCGAACATAGGCCGCGGAGCACATGAGGTCGCGTTGCTCGCCATCGGTAAGCAGCGCCAGGTCAATCGAGCTCATCCAGGTGAGAACGTCTTCGTAGAAAGGCTCGATCTGTTCGGCGCACACGGCAAGCTGGCTGTGCGTGCCGCCGCGCACTTCTTCCAGCGCAGCCCAGATGTCATAAAGCCGCGCCTGCGCGTACTGGTAAAACCGCTGCAGGTCGCGCGGGTCGGGTTCACCCAGTGCGCGAAAAATGCGCTGTGCGGCTTCGCGCACCTGCTTGAGTTCCATCAGGCGTTGCTTGGGGTTTTCCAGGTGAACGAACAGGCGCTGGCGGATGATCGCCAGGCTGCGGAACTCGGGCAGGTGCTCGCTGAGATCGTGAATAATCTGGTACAACCTGCGGCCTTCTTCGGATTCCAGGGGCTGGTTCAAGTCCAGCATCTGGCCCTCGATGCTGGCCTCCAGGCGGTTCAGGTCGCGCGCCAGCCCGGCATAGAGCCGGTACGTGGCCTTCCACTGGTTCAGCAGCAGGTCGCTGTTCTTCAGCGCGTGGTCAAACAGGCCCGCGGCCTTCTGGCCGCGCTTGCCCAGCGCGCTCAACGCGCTGCGCGCCGCCGACAGCTTCAGGCGCACATCGCCTTCGCCCTCAATCTTGCTCAGCATTTCGCGGCGCGCCGCGGCCACCAGTTCGTGCAGCCCGCCCAGCAGTCCCTCAAGCCCCGAAAATGCTTCGTCGGCTTCGCGCAATGCGGCCTCGGCGCCGGCACCCAGGTTCATTGCGCTGTCGATGCGCTCTTGCACCAGTTTGCCGCATTCCAGCACGTGGTGGTACACCGGGCGCCTGGCTGCTTCCGGGTCCGGGGGTGGCAGTGGTTTCAGTGCCGCCATGGACTGGATGGCGGCAACGGCCCATTCGCCGGCCATGCCGGTTTCAGCAACGGCGTACAGCTTCTTGACCTTGCCCTTCTGTTCTTTGGCCTCGTTCTTTACCTGACGCAATTCTTCTGCGACCAGCTTGGCGGCCGCGATCTCCTGCTGGTGGCTGGTGGCACCCTTGAGCAGCAGGCGCGCCGCCGTGGCAAGCTCGGTGCCTTCGGCGATGTCCACCAGGCGCGACAGCTTGTCTATCTGTTCGCGGTCGCTGCGCAGCAGTCGAACCAGCTCGGCGGCCATGGCCGCAATCAGCGCGCTGTAGTGACTGCCCTTAATGCGTTCGGCCACTTCTTCTTCCACCACCTTGAAAGCTTCCTCGACCAGCTGCGCTGGGGCCGGGGGCAGATCCTCAATATCAGGCAGGGCGCGGGTTTCCTGAAAAGCCCGGGCGGCCTGCTGCAACTCCGCGCGGCCTGCGTCATCCTTGACGGCCTTGGCAAAGGCGCGTTCGACGTTGCCCGCGGCCGCGTGCAACTCGCGCATGGCCGCGCGCAAGACCTTCAGCGGTTTTTCGGGGTCAAGGCCCGCCAGCACCTGCAGCAATTCCTCGGGTGAGTCGGCCTCAAACCCGGTGATCTGCCCGGCGCGCGAGGCCACGCGGCGCACGCCGGTTTCCAGGGCTCGCAGGCGGCTCTCGGCCTCGGTGCGTGCCTGGCGCTCCTGGGCCAGCTGATCCTGCAGGTCGGCCAGTTTGCTTTGGGCAGAATCCTGTACGCCTTCCAGTTTCTGGGCCACGCGCTCGCCCTTGGCGGCGGTGCGGGAAAGTTCGCGCTGGTGCTGGTCTTTCAAGTCGGCAAGCTGGCGCTCGAAGCGTTCCTTCTGGCGGGCCAGTTCTTCTTCGGCGTCACGCTGGGCCTCGTTGGCCGAGAGTTTGATCTTGCGTTCGAACTCTGCCGCGCGTGCGTTGGCGATGCTGATCTTCTTCTGCAGGTCGGCCGCCATTTCGCGCAACTGGGTGTTTTCGTTGGCCAGCTGCTGAACACGGATACGTTCGGCCTCCAGCTTGCGCGTGGCGACTTCGCGAAAGACGGCGCCTTCATCGGGTGGCGGTGGCGGTTTTGCGGCCATGCCACGGTTTTAGCACGGGGCGGCGCGGCTGGGCAGGGTGCCCGCAAGGTTGCGGCCGACAACTCCAGTTTTGTGCAAAGCCGGCCGGGATCGCTCAGGTGGCCAGGTCGTAAATGTAGTTATGCGACCCGGAAATGAAGCTCTGGTCAACCTTGCTGTCGGCCACTGGTTCGAGTGTGCGGGCATCAATCAGGATCGCGTGGGTCTGCACGTCGTAGGTGAGCGCGAAGTACCGGCCGTTCAGGGTCACGCTGATGCCGCGGGGCTTGAGGAACTGGTCGAATGTCTTGACCAGCTTGCCGGTCTTGAAATCCCAGAAGGTCACCAGGTCGCCGGCCGGGTTGGTTGCGCCAACAATCATGGTGGGTTCATGGATGGCGACACTGAGTGTCTCGGACTTCATGCGTTTGCCGATCGGGTCTTCGGCGGTGCGCAGCTGGCCCCCGGGCGAATAGAAACTGATGCCGCCGCAGAAGTCCGGCGCTGACTTGTCCATGCCTTCGCGAGGGGCCGAAACCAGCACCAGTTCGCCCTTGCTGGCAATCGCAATGTGGCCGGCATTGAGCCTTGGTGTTTTCAGGGGCAGCTTGCGCAGCAACTCACGAGACTTCACATCCACGTAGGTGACACAGGGCAGGTCGTCGGTGTCCAGCGGCCCGCCCCCGTTGGTGATGACCAGCGTGCGCCCGCCATCAACCAGGATTGTGTCGTGTGGCGCCGTGCCGTGGCTGGGGAACTCGCCCCTGATTTCGTAACTGTCGCCGTCGCGGACGGTGATCACGCCTTTATAGCTGTGATCGCGGACCACGCTTTCGGCCAGAAACAGCGTCTTGCCATCAGGCGTGAAAGCCCCGTGGCCATAGAACTCGCGGTCGTCCACTGTGGAAAGGTTGCGAGTTACCTTGCGCTGCTTCATGTCCCACTCAACGCAGCCGCGCCCGTGTTTTTCACTGATCACGGCAAGGTGGGGTCTGGCCGGGTTGGGCGCAAAACCGTGGCCCAGGAATTTGATGTCTGACTGGTAGCGCACGGGGCGGCCGTCGGCGTCCAGATCCACCATGCCAATGAAGCAGGTCTTATCCGGCGATTGGCCGAAACCGATCAGTGTGCCGGACTTGCCGACCGCAGGCTGAACTTCGGGGGCATTGGACGGCAGGTTGGCCGTGTTGGTCGCGGTGTTTCCGCCACCACAGGCCGAAACCAGCCAGGGAAGAGCCAATCCGGCCCCGGCAGCGTGCAGGAAACGGCGGCGGTCAGGGTTGTCGGGGCGGCGGCGCATGCCGGCATTTTCCAGATTGATCGGCGCCGGGGCAAGCGGCAGTTCTCGCCGCGAGCCCGATGCCGGTAGAAGTTGCATCAGGGTTGAAGCATTGCGGGCACAAATGCCTCAGGGGGAGCTTTCGCTCCCCCTGTCCTCTCCTCAGTTCCGACGATGGTTTTCGTCAGTGTTGCT
>JAHBXZ010000010.1 GCA_019636215.1 Planctomycetota bacterium
GGGAATTCGGCAGGCCGGGGGCTTCGTGCACCGTGCACCGTGCATCGCGTTTCGCGTTTCGTTACAGCGCTGCCCCGTGCCCCTGCAAAGCACGGTCTTTGCGCCGGGCGATGCTTCAAACATGAATCAATCAGGCCTGCAGCATTTCGCCCTCGAAAAACACCTGATTCTGGATCGCGCCTTTGCGTTTGCCGTCGCCACCGCGTATCACCCTTGCCATGCATTCGAACCTCAACATCCTTGGCGTCGCGGGTTGGTGGTGGAACTCTTCTTCCGGGAGTTGCGCCGCCTAGTCGTTATGGCAAGGCCGCAAGCGCCCGGAGATTACTCCGGGCGCTTTTGTTTTTGCCGGACTTCAACTGCGTTTACGGTTGACGGTCCACAGCAACGAAACGCAGGGCAGTAACCGTGAACCGTCAACTGTCGACCGTGAACCAAGCAAGGCTTACCATGACCGTCTCCACGATTGCTGACCTCGAAACCCCGACCTCGCTCTTTCTCAAGCTGGGCGCGCTGAAACCGGCGTTCCTGCTGGAAAGCGTGACCCATGGCGAAAAGGTCGGCCGCTACAGCTTCATCGGCCTGGACCCGGTCAAGCGCGTCGACTACCGCGGCGGCGGCCGCCTGGCTGACGTGATCAGCCGCGAACTTGAGGCCCTGGGCGCGCCCGACGAAAGCGCCCATGCCCTGTGCCGCGGGCTGGTCGGCGCTGTGGCCTTTGAAAACGTGCACGAAATGCTGCCCACAGGCGTAACGGCCCGCGCAACCGATCAGCCCCTGGCCAGCTTTGTCGCGCCGCGGGCCGTGGTCACGTTTGACCACGCCCAGCGGCGCATCGAGATTTCTCACCGCGACGGTGAGGTGGCGGCCCGCGCTCTGCTCTCCCAGGTGCGGGCCGCCATGGGTTCTCCGATTGCGCCCCTGCCCAGCGGCGGCGAAGTCAGCCCCCCGCGCGCCAGCATTGACGAGCCGGCGTTTCACAATCTGGTCGACCGGGCCAAGCAGTACATCCGCAAGGGCGATGTGTTCCAGGTTGTGCTCAGCCTGGCCTTTGAGGGCACGACCAGCCTGCACCCGTACCAGGTCTACCGCGCGCTGCGCCACCTGAACCCTTCGCCGTACCTTTACTATCTCGACCTTGGCGGCACGCACATCATCGGCAGTTCGCCCGAAGCGCTGCTCAAGCTGCAGAACGGCGAACTCACGATCCGGCCGATTGCCGGCACTCGCCCGCGCGGCGCCGACGAAGCCACCGACCGCGCCCTGGAGGCCGAACTGCGCGCCGACCCCAAAGAGAACGCCGAGCACAACATGCTGGTGGACCTCGGCCGCAACGACATCGGCCGCGTGGCCGAGATCGGCAGCGTAAAAGTGCCCGACCTGCGCGTGGTCGAGCGCTACAGCCACGTGATGCACCTGTGCAGCACCGTCACGGGCAGGCTGTCGCCCAAACACGCGCCTCTGGCGGCGTTTGCCAGCGCGTTTCCGGCGGGCACCGTTTCCGGCGCGCCCAAGATCCGGGCCCTTCAGGTGATTGACGAGCTTGAGGCCGCGCCGCGCGGCTTTTACGCGGGCAGCGTCGGTTACTTCACGGCCGCGGGCGACTTTGACCAGGCAATCTGCATCCGCACGATTGTCATGCGCAACGGGCGCTACACGGCCCAGGCGGGCGCGGGCATTGTCGCCGACAGCGACCCCGCCGCCGAGTACCAGGAGATCCGCAACAAGGCCGCAGCCCTGTTGAAATCCCTGGAGTTCGCCAGAACAGAGCTTTGAACGGCGGGCGCTCGCAGAGGCGCGGAGAGGCAGAGAACAGCAGGACTCGGGAACTCGCAACTCAGGACTCAGAACATGGTTCTTCTCATAGACAACTACGATTCCTTCACCTTCAACCTGTACCAGTTGATTGCGGGCTTCGGCGTTGAAGTGAACGTGCGCTACAACGACCAGGTGCGCCCGGCGGACATTGAACAGGCCCGCGCGATTGTGATCTCACCCGGCCCCGGCAACCCCGACCAGGCCGGGCAGACACTGGCGATCATCCGCGAACAGTCCGGGCGCAAACCGATCCTGGGGGTGTGCCTGGGGCACCAGGCCATCGGCCAGGCGTTTGGCGGCAAGGTGGTGCAGGCCGGCAAGCAGATGCACGGCAAGCAGAGCCGCGTGTACCATGACGGGCAGGGGCTTTACGCCGGGCTGCCCGCACCGTTTGAGGTGGGCCGCTATCACTCGCTGGTGGTCGAGGAATCCAGCCTGCCCAAGGAACTCGAGATCACGAGTTACACCAGCGAAGGTGAAATCATGGGGCTGAGGCACCGCAGCCTGCCTGTGGAGGGCGTGCAGTTTCATCCCGAAAGCATCCTGACACCGCACGGGCCGCGGCTGGTGCAGAAGTTTCTGGAACGGGTGGCGTCATGAACGCACAGGCGACACTGGATCACCTGGCCCAGGGCCGCGACCTTGATGCCGCCGCGGCCGAGGCATTGATCGGCGAACTGGTTGACCCGGCCACGCCCGAGGCGCTGATTGCGGCGATCCTTACCGCCCTGCGCGCCAAGGGCGAATGCACGGCCGAACTGGTGGGCGTCACCCGCGCGCTGCTGGCCCGTGCCGGCACACTTCCCGGCGCGCCAACCCCGGCCGTGGACACCTGCGGCACCGGCGGCGACCGCAGCGGGACATTCAACATCAGCACCGCCGCCGGCCTGGTGGCTGCGGCCTGCGGCGTGCCGGTGGTCAAGCACGGCAACCGCAGTGTGACAAGCAAAAGCGGCAGCGCCGACGTGATTGAGGCTTTGCGCATCCCGATGCAGGCGCCCGGCGCGGCCCCGGCTCATGCGCGATTTGTCTTTCTGTTCGCGCCGCACTTTCACCCGGCGCTGGCGCGCATTGGCCCCGTGCGCAAGGCGCTGGGCATTCGCACCGTGTTCAACCTCGTGGGCCCGCTGGCCAACCCGGCCCGGCCCGACTACCAGCTGGTCGGCGTGGCCGCGCCCGAACGCCTGATTGCCATGGCCGAAACCCTGCGTGGCCTGGGGCGCAGGCGCGCCTTTGTCGTGCACGGCGAAAACGGGCTGGATGAAGCCACCACCGCGGGCGTGACGCGCCTGATTGAGGTTGACTCCGACGGCCTGCGCGAACGCACCATCCGCGCGGCCGATTTCGGCCTGGACGAATGCAGCCTTGCCGACCTGCGCGGAGGCGACGCAGCCGAAAACGCCCGCACCATCGAAGCGATCCTGGCGGGCACCAAAGGCCCTGCGCGCGATACAGTCGTGCTCAATGCCGCGCTGGTGCTGCTGCTGACCGGCCGCGAAAGCGACAGCAGGCAGGCCGCGCGCCGCGTTGAACAGGCTGTCGACAGCGGCGCGGCCAGGGTGCTGCTTGCGGAACTGCGAGGCCGGCGTGCCTGATTTTCTGGCCGAGATGGCGGCATCCAGCAAGGCCCGCGTGATCGAGGCCCGCAAACGCACGCCCGAGGCCGAAATGCGCGCCCTGGCCGAGCAATCGCCGCCGCCGCGCCAGCCGGTGTTCGTGCCGGGCGAACTGGCCGTGATTGCGGAGATCAAGCGCGTGTCGCCTGCGCGCGGCGCCTTGAACACGGGTGTCAACGTGGCCGATCGCGCCCGCGAATACGACGCCGCCGGAGTCCTGGCGATCAGCGTGCTGACGGAACCCTCCCGCTTTGCGGGCTCACTGGACGACCTGCGCGCCGCCCGCGCGGCGGTGCAGACGCCCCTGCTTCGCAAAGACTTCATTGTTGATTCATACCAGCTGCACGAGGCCCGCGCCCACGGCGCCGACGGCGTACTGCTGATCGTGCGCATGCTGGACGACGCGCAACTGCGCGACCTGCTGGCGCTGGCGGAATACCTGGGGCTGTTCGCGCTGGCCGAGGCGTTTGACGCCCGCGACATCGAACGCGCGCAGGCCGCCAACGCCCGCATGATCGGCGTGAACTGCCGCAACCTGGCTGACCTCAGCATTGACTTCGCGCGCTTTGCCGCCCTGCGCGCGAACATGGACGCCTCGCGCATCGCCGTGGCCGAAAGCGGCATCACCACGCCGGCAGAGTTTGCCCAGGTGGCGGCGCTGGGTTATCACGCGGCGCTGATCGGCAGCGCGCTCATGCAGGGCCGCAACGGGCAGGCGGCCCTGCACGACCTGCGCGGCGGGGTGGCTCGATGATCAAGATCTGCGGCATCCGTGACATCGAATCGGCCCGCGCCGCCATCGAGGCCGGGGCGACGGCACTGGGCATGGTGTTCGCGCCATCGCCGCGCCGCATCACGCCCGAAGCAGCCACGCAGATCTGCCACTGGGCGCCCGACTTTGCCGCCCTCGTAGGGGTGTTTCGCGGCATGCTGCTGGACGACATCCGCGCGATCATCGCCCGGGTGCCGCTGACGGCCGTGCAGGTTCACATCGAACCCGGCCTCGAACTGCCCGAAGCACTGGAGGGGCTGGAAGTCATCCCCGCCGGCTCGCTGGCCGAGGTCGCCAGCCTGCCGCACGCCCGTGTGCTGGTGGATTCGCCCGCCGGGGCGGGCTCTGGCCAGGCCTGGGATTACGCCCGCGCCCGCAAACTGTGCGAAAGGCGCCCGGTGATCCTCGCCGGCGGCCTGCGTGTGGCCAACGTGGCCGCCGCGATTGCCGCCGCCCGCCCCGCCGGTGTTGACGTGTCAAGCGGCGTAGAGGTCGAACGCGGCGTGAAGGACCCCGGCATGATCCTGGCTTTCTGCGCGGCCGCGATGGCGGCCATGAACGAGGTTCAACCATGACCACCACCGCACCCGGAAGATTCGGCGTTTACGGCGGGCGCTATGTGCCCGAAACGCTGATGGCGAACCTGATTGCCCTGGAAGCCGCGTTTGAAGACGCCCGCCGCGATGCCGCGTTTCTGGCCGAGTTCCAGTCCACGCTGGCGCACTTTGTGGGCCGCCCCACGCCGCTGTATCACGCGCAACGCCTCAGCCAGGTCTACGGCGGGCAGGTGTACCTCAAGCGCGAAGACCTGACCCACACCGGCGCGCACAAGATCAACAATGCCGTGGGCCAGGCCCTGCTGGCCAAACGCCTTGGCAAGCGTCGCATTGTCGCCGAAACCGGCGCCGGCCAGCACGGTGTCGCCACGGCCGCGGCCTGCGCGAGGCTGGGCCTGGAGTGCATTGTCTACATGGGCGCGCTGGATTGCGAACGCCAGCGCCCGAACGTGGAACGCATGCGCCTGCTGGGCGCGACAGTGAAACCTTGCGACGCCGGCAGCCGCAACCTGAAAGTCGCCATCAACGAGGCGATCCGCGACTGGATTGCCAACCCCGACAGCACCCACTACCTGATCGGCAGCGTGGTCGGCCCGCACCCGTACCCGCTGATGGTGCGCGAGTTCCAGCGCGTGATCGGCGACGAGGCCCGCGCCCAGTTTACGCGCGTAGCCCCGCGGCCTGACGCGGTGATTGCCTGCGTCGGCGGCGGCAGCAACGCCATGGGCATCTTTGCCGGGTTTGTCGATGACCCGCAGGTCGAGCTGTTCGGAGTCGAGGCCGGCGGCGACGGCGCGACCACGGCCGCCACCCTGAACACCGGCCGCCCCGGCGTGCTGCACGGGGCGTTGAGCTATCTCTTACAGGATGCCGAAGGCCAGGTGCTGAACACCCACAGTGTCGCCGCCGGCCTGGATTACCCCGGCGTCGGGCCTGAACACAGCTTTTTCAAGGATACCGGCCGGGCGCGCTATGAAACCGTGAGCGACACCGAGGCCCTGGCCGCATTCAAGGAAACCTGCGCGCTGGAGGGCATCATCCCCGCCATTGAATCCAGCCACGCGGTTGCCTTTGCCCGCAGGCTGCTGGCGAATCGGCCCGGCCTGCGCGTGATTGTGAACCTGTCAGGCCGGGGCGACAAAGACCTGCCCGGCCTGCTGGCCAAAGGACTGGTGTAACAGAAGCCCCGTGGCAGGAACCGCAAGCGCCAGCGCGCGGTGCAGTGCAGCAAGGCGCGAATCAAACACAGGTAACAAACATGCAATCAAACCCGATCACAGCCGCCTTCGACCGCGCCCGCGCCGCCAGACGCCGCGCACTGGTGCCGTTTCTGATGTCGGGCTATCCCACGCGCGAGGGTTTCCGCGCCGCACTGGCCGAGGCCGCGACCTTGGCCGACGTGATCGAAGTGGGCGTGCCGTTTTCGGACCCGCTGGCCGATGGCCCGGTGATCCAGGCCGCCGCGGCCCAGGCGTTGAAACAGGCCACGACGCTGGCGCAGACGCTGGAGGACATCGCCGCGTACAGACTTGAGCCCCAAGCGTCAGCGCGGGGGCAGGCCCCGGAGCCGACTGCGACCCCGTCGCTGACGCTCCGGGCTCAAGACGGCTTTACGCCGCCGGTTGTCCTGATGCTCAGCATCAACCAGGTGCTTGCCGGGGGGGCGCAGAACTTCGCACAACGGCTGAAGGCCGCGCAGGTTGCCGGGGCGATTGTGCCCGACCTGCCGCATGAAGAGGCCGGCTCACTGAATGCCGAGTTTGCGGCCCACGGCCTTGCGTTGTTGAACATGCTGGCGCCGACAACTTCGCCCGAACGCACCAGGGCCATCGCCCAAAGCGCGCGGGGCTTTCTGTACCTGATCAGCAGCGCGGGCGTAACCGGTACGCGTGACACGTTTCCGTCCGAAACGCTGGCCTACATCAAGCGTGCCAAGGAACTTTCGGGCGCGCCGGTGTGCGTCGGCTTCGGCATCAGCAAACCGGAGCACGTCAGGCAACTCGCCGACGCCGACGGGTTCATTGTCGGGTCGGCGATCATCAAGGCCCAAAGCGAAGGCCGAAACATTGCAGACGTTCTGCAACCGCTAAGGCAGGCGCTGTAACCAACCCAGAACTCAGAACTCAGAACTCAGAACTGGACACACCCATGATCGTCACCATGCAGGCCGGGGCCACACTCAAGGAAATCACCGGCGTCATCAAGCTGCTGGAAACCTTCGGCGCGACGCCCAGCATCAGCCGCGATTGCGGCAACACGCTGGTCACCGCGCCCAACAGCCGCACACCGATTGACGCGCAGCAGTTGCGCGCCCTGCCCGGCGTAACCGACGTGCACGAAGACGTGCACCCTTTCAAGCGCGTCAGCCGTGACTATCACCCCGACAACACCGTGGTCGAGGTCAAGGGCGTGAAGTTCGGCGATGGCAGCTTCCCGATCATTGCCGGCCCCTGTGCCGTCGAAACCGAAACCCAGATCCACGACGCCGCCAAAAACGTGGCCCAGCGCGGCGCGCAGGTTCTGCGCGGCGGCGCCTACAAGCCGCGCACGTCGCCTTACGCGTTTCAGGGCCTGGGCGAGCCCGGCCTGAAGTTCATGGCCGAAGCCGGCCGCGCGCACCGGCTGGCGACGGTCAGCGAAGTGATGAGCATCCACCAGATTGAGCCCGTGGCGCGATACATCGACATCCTGCAGATCGGCGCGCGCAACATGCAGAACTTTGACCTGCTGAAAGAGGTCGGCAAGGTGGACAAGCCGGTGATGCTCAAGCGCGGCCTGAGCGCGAAGGTGGAAGACCTGCTGCTGGCCGCCGAGTACATCCACGACGCGGGCAACCCGCGCATCATTTTATGCGAGCGCGGCATCCGCACGTTTGAAACCGCCACGCGCAACACGCTGGACATCGCGGCCGTGCCCGTGGTGAAAGAACTTTCGCACCTGCCGATCATCATCGACCCGGCCCACGCCAGCGGCAAACGCGAGTACGTCAAGGCGCTGACGCTCGCCGCCATGGCCGTGGGTGCCGACGGCGCAATGGTCGAGGTGCACCCCGTGCCCGCCAAGGCGCTCAGTGACGGCCGCCAGAGCCTGCATTATCACGAGTTTGAAGAACTGATGGGCGAAGTACGGCGCTATCGCGAACTGCGCCAGCCCGCAGGCGTTCACGCGGCGGCGCGGTGACGCGGCGAGTCACAGCTTCTTGTCAGATAAACCGAATAGAAACGCCCCGAGTCAGTGTCAGGTGCGCAGCAACTGCGCGCGCGTCGCCGTGTGGTGGAAACATGCAGCGGACGTCGATGCGCACCCCGCACGTGGCCGCATCAGGCACATGTTCCAGCAACTGACCCGACTCAATGAACTCCAGATAAGAAGCCAACTTGGTGTCAAGTGCCGCCAGGTGAGCCACCCGGTCTTCCCAGTCCAGATGGTCGGCAATCGTAAGAACAATCTCGCCGCTCGCCCGGTCGCGACTGAGAATGTCCACTTTGTCAGGTTGCTCGATAGTCATGGCGTCGGCCGTCATCATGATAACCTCGCCGCGCCTCAGCGCCGCCGCGTGATACTTGAAATGCAAAGTACGGCACAGACTCGGCCTGCAGAGCCGTTCCGGCGACCATGGAAAAGAAAAACCGATTTCTCCGGTTGACTCGTCAAGGTTCGTCCCTACACTTCCGCCCGTCATGAAACTCAACAAGTCCAGCAAGTGCTGTCTGATGTGCGCCCGCGATGGTGGGTCGTGCACGGATGGCTTTGTTGGCTAGCTAACCCAACAAACACGTACACGAGGCCACCGCGAAACGGTGGCCTCTTTCTTTTTTCCCACGACAGGAGACGAACATGGCAAGGACAAAGGGCTTCACACTCTGGTTCACCGGGCTTTCCGGCGCCGGCAAAAGCACACTGGCCGAGAACATCTCGCGCCGGCTGATAGAGGCCGGCATCGGCCACGAAGTGCTGGATGGCGACGTGGTGCGCACCAACCTTTCCAAGGGACTTGGCTTCTCGCGCGAAGACCGCGACACCAACATCCGCCGTATTGGCTTTGTCGCTGAACTGCTGACCCGCCACGGCATTCCGGTGATCACCGCCGCGATCAGCCCCTACCGCGAAACCCGCGCCGAGGTGCGCCGCAAGATCGGCGAAAAGAAGTTCATCGAAGTCTACGTGCAGGCCAGCATCGAGGAACTCACGCGGCGCGACGTGAAGGGCCTGTATGCCAAGGCTCTGCGCGGCGAGATCCAGAACTTCACGGGCGTGAACGACCCCTACGAGGCGCCCGAGGCCGCCGACGTCACCGTGAACAGTGAAACCGAAACCGTCGAGCAATCCGCCGACCGCATCTGGGACTACCTGGTCAACAACAAGCTGATCGTGATCGAAGAAGAGCTCGCCCGCGTCTAGGCCGAGAGAACCATGAACCAGCCCGTCCACAACTGTTGCTGCGCCATGTGCACCAAGTGCAAGGGCATGTGCATGCCCTGATCCGGCCTGTGTGTTGTTTGCAGACACAGGCCGCCCGCAAGGCGGCTGTTTTGTTGAACCAACGAACCAAGGAGCAGTCATGAGCCAGGAGAACTTCCGGAAACTCAAGCGGGTGTTTGCCCGCGAGTTCGCGGCCACGCTGGTGGCTTTGGCGCTGATCGCGCTGGTCAAAGCCGGGTTGATCGGCCTGGTGCCCTGGTAGACCGATGACCAACGCCACCGAAACCCTTTCCGCGCCCGCCCGTGCCGGGGCCAACCACCACCTTGCGGGGCTGGCTGTGCTTGGCGGCGTGGTGCTGCTGGCCAAGGTGGCGCACCTGCTGGCGCCGCAGGTGCCGGCCATCGTCTACGCGCTGGGCTTGGGGATGCTGGCAGGCCTTGAAGCCCGCAAGCATCGGGTGCGGGTCGCGTTGCCGCACCAGCTTCCGCTGATGCTGGGGTTTGTGCTGATGGGCGCGCAGGTGCAGCAGGGAGTATTTCACCAGGTCGGACTTGAGGGCCTGGGGCTGCTTGGTGTCTGGGTTGCGGCCACGCTGGTGCTGTTCTGGGCGGCTTCGCGCCTGCGCCTGCTGCCCCGGCGCGTGGCCGCCCTGTTCGCGCTGGGGCAGGCCGGCTTTGGCGTTTCGGCGGTTGTGGCCGCCGGGGCGCGCGACCCCGGCCTGGCCGGAACTCCGCAGACCTTGGCCACGCTGCTGATCCTGCTGACCGGGGCCATCGGGCTTGTGACGTACCCGTTTGCCGCGCCCTGGCTGGGTCTGGACGAGGCCGGGTTTGCCACGCTTGCGGCCGTCAGCATCGCCAATAACGCAGAGGCGATTGCCACCGCCGGCACCATGGGCGCGGGCGCAGCACTTGGCGCCGCCGCGCTGAAAGTAGCCATCAACGCATTTGAAGGCGTGGCGCTGGTCAGTTTTCTGCGCGGGCGCGGGGCGGATCGCGGCGGCCGGCCCCGCCGCTGGCACGACGCGATTCCGCGCATACCGGGCTACGTGCTTGGATTCTCGCTGGTGGCGGGGCTCAGCCTTGCCGGCGCCTTTGACGGCACCGAACGCGCCAGCCTGGCCAACCTGACCCACTGGGCGTTCTTCATCGCGCTGGCCGGCGTGGGCTTTCGCACCCGGCTGGACCTGCTGGCCCGCGTGGGCTGGCGGCCCCTGGCTGTGGGCATTGCCATCTGGCTGTTCAGCGCGGGCGCGCTGCTGGCGTGGCTTGTGACAACTACCTGAGGACGAATCATGGAACCTGAGATCAGACACCTGCCCAAGACGGACTTCGAGAAACACCGCATCCTGCGCTCCAACGGCGAAGTCACCATCGACGGCGTCTACCCCGAGCGCGAAAAGGGCTTCTACATGCTGCGCCTGCGCGTGCCCGGCGGCGTGCTGACACTCGACCAGGCCGACGCACTGGCCGATTTTGCCCACCTGTACTCGGGCGGCGAATGGCACGTGGACACCCGCGCCAACATTGAGTTTCACGCCGTGCCCGAGGCCAGCCTGATTGAGTTCATGGAACGGGTCGAAACCATCGGCCTGACCACGCGCGGCGCCTGCGGCGATTCCGTGCGCAACATTGTGCTGGGCAGTGAAAGCGCCGGGGCCAGTGTGGACGCCATCCAGCAGGTGGTGGAGGCCGCGACGAAGCGCTTTGCCGGCAAGCCCGAATTCGAGGTGCTGCCGCGCAAGTTCAAGATCGCGTTCTATGCCGCTGACGACCGCGAGCCGTTGCACCGCATCAACGATTTGGGCTTCGTCGAAGAAGGCGTTGCGGACGAAACGTCCGCGCACCTTGCATTCTCGGTCTGGGTCGGCGGCGGGCTGGGCCGTGAACCGCGCCTGGGCGACCTGCTGTTTGCCAACGTGCCCGCACAGGAAGTCGGCAACCTGATTGAGGCCGCAGTGCTGGTGCACAACGAATGGGGCAACCGCAAGAACCGCGCCAAGGCCCGCCTGAAGTACGTGCTGGAAGACCTGGGCCTGGCCAGGGTGCGCGAGCTGATCCTGCAGCGCTGGCAGGCCCCGACGGGCGTGGACACCAACCCGGCGCTGGCCGTGCACGCGCCCGCGCCGCGACTGAGCGCCGACGGCGTGCATGTGCAGCACGACGGCAACTTTCGTGTGCGCGTGCCCCTGGTGGCGGGCGACATCACCGGCGAGGGTGTAAAGCCCATTCTCGCCGCCGCCCGCCGCGCAGGGGCAACGCGCATCCAGCTTTCGGTGCGCCAGAACATTGCGATTCCTGACGTGCCCGCGCGCGCCGTGCCGAACCTGGTGCGCGAGCTTGAGGAACTTGGCTTCCCGCCCTCGGGCTGGTTCGGCGCACGCGACATTGTGGCCTGCCCGGGGGCAAGCAGCTGCCGCAAGGGGTTTGTTGAGACGCACGACTTCGCACGCGTGCTCTCGGATGCCCTGGTTGGCGCGCCTGCACCCGGGTGGGCCAAGCGGCTTCGCATCAGCGTCAGCGGCTGCCCGAACTCGTGCAGCCAGCCGCAGCTTTACGACCTTGGCTTTCGCGGCAATGCGGGCAAGGCCCGTGGTGCCGTGGTCAAGGGCTATGACCTGCTGATCGGCGGCAGGCTGTATGGCCGCACGTTGATCGGCCAGCAGTTCGCAGGCCTGCTCAGCCAGGACGACGTGGTTGCCACCGCCGTGGCGGCCGTGAACCTGATTGGCGAGATCGCCCGCGAGGGCGAAGCCTTTGACGCGCTAATTGACCGCATCGGCCTGCTGCCCTTTGCGCGGCAGTTGCAGGCCCGCGTGGCGCTGCAGCAGGGCGAGTGGGCCAGTGTGCTGTCGCCCCTGCGTGGCATTGCCGTCCCGGCAATGCGTCTGCAGGCGCGTCCCGCGCCTGCAACGGCAGAAGCAGTCTCGGCCGAACTCGAGAAGCTGCCGCCGCGCGAAATCCTGCGCTGGGCCGTGGAAGCCTTTGGAGACAAGCTGCTGATCAGCACCGCCCTGAACGCCGGCGGCGTGCTGCTGCTGCAGTGGCTGCAAGAAATCGCGCCACAGCACCCGGCGTACTTCATGGATACGGGCAAGCTGTTCCCCGAGACGCTGGCCTACCGCGACCTGCTGCATGAACGGTTCGGCCTGAACGTTGTCACGGTCGGCCCCGATTTTGCCGAGCCTGAGTTTGCCGCAACCTACGGCGCCAACCTGTGGGAACGCGACGCCAGCCTGTGCTGCAACATCCGCAAGGTGCAGGTGATGAGCCGCCTGCGCCAGGGCAAAGCCGCGTGGGTCAGCGCCCTGCGCCGCGAGCAGGGCGGCGAGCGCGCGGACATCAAAGTGCTCGAACTCGAGGCCGACGGCGTGGTCAAGGTGCAGCCACTGGCGCTGGCCACGCGGGCCGAGATTGACCGCGAACTGGGCGTCTACGGCATCCCGCAGCACCCGCTGCTGGCGCGGGGCTTTCGCAGCATCGGCTGCGAGCCCTGCACCGCCCCGGTCGCACAGGGGCAAAACGAACGTGACGGCCGCTGGGCCGGCACCGGCAGAACCGAGTGCGGCCTGCACAGCCCAAGGCGTGCCAAGGCCGCGTTGCAGGAGACACAGCCATGAACGAGCTCGAACTTTCACAGCAGCCGGGCATCGTAACGCTGGTGGGGGCAGGCCCCGGCGACCCCGACCTGCTGACCGTTGGCGCCGCACGCGCATTGTCGCGCGCCGACGTGGTGCTGTACGACAACCTGGTGTGCCCGGAGATCCTCGACCTCGCGCCACAGGCCGAGAAGATCAACGTGGGCAAGCTGCCCTTTGGCGAGTTCACGTCGCAACGGGCGATCAACGCGCTGCTGGTGCGGGAAGGTTCGCTGGGTCGCAACGTGGTGCGGCTCAAGGGCGGCGATCCGCTTCTGTTCGGGCGCGGCACCGAGGAACTCGAGGCGCTGCACAACGCCGGCATCCCGTTTCGCGTGATCCCGGGCGTGAGTTCGCTCAATGGCGTGCTGGGCGGCGCGGGCCTGTCACTGACGGCGCGCGGGCGCAACCATGGTTTCGCCGTCTTCAGCGGCGCGGGCCAGACCGGCAACGATGAAATCCGCCGCTGGGCCGACACACCGGGGCCGGTGGTGGTGTTCATGGGCGTGCACCGCGCGGCCGACATTGCCCGCGAGTTCATTGCCGCCGGGCGTTCTCCCCACGAGCCCGTCACCGTGATTGCCCGCGGCGGCTCGGTGCGCGAACTGGTGGCCCAGACCACGATTCAGGAACTGCCCACGCTGCTGGCTGATCCCGCCGACTGGACACCCGCGATCATCGCCATCGGCATGGTGCGCGAGCGCGCGTTCGGTGCCCGCCCGCTGGATGGCAAGATCGCGGTGGTCGACGGACAGCCCCTGAACAGCCCCTTTGCGGACCTGCTGCGCGCGCTGGGGGCGCGTGTCGCAAAGCCCGCCGCAAGCGCCGCGCCGCACGTTCTCAGCCGCGAGGCGCCCGCGCCCGTGGAAAAGGAGAAGACCTGAGTTTCTGTCGGCGTCCGGGTGTGGCCCGCGGCATGGTGTCGCGTGCCAGCCAAACCCCGGTCAGGCCCGTGTCGGGGCAAGGGCGCGCATGGGCGCGTTCAGCGCAAGCTCCCCGGACGCCGATGGAATGTTGAGTCAGCAGTCAGCAGTCGGCAGTCCGGAGTCGGCAGCAACAGCAAAGGCAGAACCGTTGAAGTTGCCGCCGACTGCCGACTCCGGACTGCCGACTTTTTTCCTGACTGCCCCCGCCAATCCGCTAGCATCCGGCCATGCACCGTTCCCGCCGTCGCTTCTTGCAGGCTTCTGCCGCCTTTGCCGCGCTGGTGGCCACGGGATGCTCGCGCAACCGACTGCCCGAGCATGTGCCACCCAAGGCCTACGCCGAGCCGCCCGCGCCTGGCGACGAAGTTCGCCTGTTGGTGCTGGGCGACTGGGGCTCGGGGCAGATCGAGCAATGGCAGGTGGCCCAGGGTATGGATCGCGTGGCGCGCGAGCTGGGCGGCTTTCACGCCGGCTTGATGCTGGGCGACAACTTCTACCCGGCCGGCATCGACAACGTGGATGACCCGCTGTGGCGAACTTACTTCGAGCAGGTCTACGACACCGAGTTCCTTGGCTGGCTTCACTGGTACCCGATTCTGGGCAACCATGACCACGCCGGCAGCGCCCAGGCACAGGTGGATTACTCGCGCAAGAACCCGCGCTGGCACCTGCCCGAATTGTACTGGGCGCGCACCTTCCACAACGCCGCCGGCGCGCCACTGGTCAAGATCATCGGCGTGGACACCAACAAAGAGTTCGAGCGCTGGCCCGAGCAGATGAAGTTTCTGGACCGCGAACTTGCCGACGCCGGCAACACGCCCGTGGTCGTGATCGGCCACCACCCCATCTACACCTGCGGCAAGCTGGGCGCGCTGCCCCGCGTGAAGACCGAGCTGCGCGACAAGCTGGTCGCCGCCAGGGTTGCGGCCTACCTGGCCGGCCACGAGCACAACCACCAGTTGATCGTGCGCGACGGCATTACACAGCTGATCCAGGGCGGCGGCGGCAAAACCCTGACGCCGCTGATCTGGCGCCACGAGGCCAAGGGCGTGGTGTTTGCCGATGAGTCCTACGGCTTCAGTGTGCTGCGCGCCGGGCCCACAGGCCTGCGCTTTGACTGGCGCGACAAAGACGGCAGGCTGCTTTACGGGCACAGGCTATGATTGGGCTGGAAGGGAGCCTCTATCGCCGGGTGCAGTTCACGGTTGACGGTCGACAGTTTACGGTAACTGCTGCCTGTCCGTGGCCGTTGACTGTAGACCGTGAACCTTTTCGCTGACGCTGACAGCCGCCTGATGCAAAGATGCCGATGCCCACCCTGTCCCTATGACCCGCATCCTGATTGTTTCTGCAAGTGTCGGTTCCGGCCACGCGCGGGCCGCCGCAGGGCTTGAGGCCTGGATCGCGCGCGAGATGCCGGGCGCCACGGTGCAGCACCTGGACATCCTGACGCTGACCAGCCGCACCTATCGCAAGGCCTATACCTCAAGCTACATCAAGCTTGCCGACCACGCGCCGGAGCTCTGGGGCTACCTGTACGATCGCGCCGACAAACAAAAGCCGCGCTTCAAGCCGCCGCGGCTGATCCGCGCATTTGACAAACTTGAGTTCGCGAAGTTCCGGCACGTCGTGCGCGACTTCGCCCCGGACCAGATGATCTGCACCCACTTTCTGCCGGTGCAGGTGCTGGCCTCATCGCGGCGCAAACCCTGGGCGAAGTTCGGGCTGAGCGTGGTGGTGACGGATTACTACGCCCACGGCTTCTGGGCCCAGCCCGCGGCCGACCGCACCTTTCTGCCCACGCAAGAATGCCTGGAAGAGCTGGTCGACAAAGGCATGCCCCGCGCGAAGCTGCTGGCCACGGGCATCCCGCTGATGCCGCAGTTCGCCGCGCCGCCGTCGCGCGATGCCGCCCGCGCGGCGCTGAACCTGCCACCGGGCCGACCCCTGGTGCTGGCCATGGGCGGGGGCTGGGGTGGCGGCGGGCTGGATGAACTGGCGGCCGAAGTGCTTCGCGCGGGCGATGCCACCGTGCTGGCGATTGCCGGGCGCAACACCAGGGTCAAGGCCGCGCTGGAACGCATGAACGACCCGCGCCTGCGCGTGTTCGGCTTTGTCGACAACATCCATGAGCTGATGGCCGCGGCCGACCTGTGCGTGACCAAATCCGGCGGGCTGACCACCAGTGAATGCCTGGCGACAGGCCTGCCGATGCTGATTCCCAACGCGATACCGGGCCAGGAAGAACGCAACGCCAACTATGTGGCAGAATCCGGCGCGGCCATGCAGGCCAGAAGCCCGGCCAGCCTCAGGCTTAAGCTGGCGCGGCTGCTGTCCGAGCCCGCGCTGCTGCGGCGCATGTCCGAGAACGCCCGCGCGATCGCCCGGCCAACGGCGGCCCAGGCAATCCTGCGCAACCTGCCCCAGGCCTGAACCAGAACAACCCCCGGCCGCCCCCGACCCGCCAGGAATTCATTTGCATCACGCCAGTATATGCTATATCATGGCGTTATGCAGATGGTTGCCGTCATTGTTGCGGTCGGGCTGGTCATGATGGGCATCGAGGCGCTGCGCCCGGCGCGCCCCATGCCCCGCGTGCGCGGGTTCTGGCCCCGGGCGATTGCCCTGAACCTCGCGCAGGCCGCGGTGGTGATTCTGGCCGGGTTCACCTGGGATCGCTGGGCGCAGGGCCAATCGCTGGCCGGCCTGGGCCGGTGGCCGGCCGTGCCGGCGGTTGCCTGCGGCTATCTGGCGTCTGTGTTTGTCTATTACTGGTGGCACCGGGCGCGCCACGAAGTCCCCCTGTTGTGGCGCGCCTGCCACCAGGTGCATCACAGTGTTTCGCGCATGGGCGTGATCGCCGCGTTCTACAAACACCCGCTGGAATTTCTGTGTAACTCGCTGCTTTCCACCCTGATTGCCTACCCGCTGCTGGGCCTTACGTCGGCGCAGGCGGGCTGGGTGACGGCCCTGTGCGGCATTGCCGAATTCTTCTACCACTGGAATGTGCGCACGCCGCGCTGGCTGGGCTGGATCATCCAGCGGCCGGAAATGCACCGCATTCACCACCGCCGAGGCCATCACCGCCACAACTTTGCCGACCTGCCGTTGATTGACCTTTGCTTCGGCACCTTCTTCAACCCCCGCCGCGCCGAGGTGCCCTGCGGCTTTGCCGGCAACCGTGAACAGCGGCTGGCCGCCATGCTGGTTTTCGCTGACCTGCACGCCGGCCCGCCCAAGGAGACCGCATGAGCCGCCTGCGCATGGTCGCGGTGATCGCCCTGGGTGTGCTGAGCCTGAGCCAGATGGCGTTCGGCCTGGCGCGGGCCGAAGACGCCCGCCGCGCCGCAGCCGCCACCGCGGCCGCACCCTACCCCAAAGTGTTCTGTGCCAAGGACGGCTACGAGGCCTACGCCATGAACTTCACGCTGATTGCCACCGACAGCCGGGGCGAGCAAACAACCGTGACCCTTACGCCCGAGGTCTACAAACGCATTGAGGGCCCCTACAACCGCCGCAACGTCTATGGCGCCGTGCTGGCCTTTGCGCCACTGCTGGAACCCGCGTTGCGCGACGAAGTGGTGGACTACGCCTTTCGGCGCGATGGCGGCCTGCGCCGCGAGCTGGGCCTGCCCGACGACCTGCGCAAGCTGGTGATCCGCATTGAGCCCAAGCCGGGCGTTGCGGCCGAAAGCCACGAATACACCTACCAGTGGGACACCAACCCATGAGTCTGCTCTCGCAGAGGCGCAAAGACGCAGAGTGGGACAGCCGCGGCCTCTGTGCTTTGTCTGTGTGTGCAATGTGCGCCGTGGTTGGCAAGGAATGGCAGTTGCGGCGTGAAGTCTCCTCGCGGCTCGACCATCTCGCGTTCTCCGCGACTCTGCCTCTCTGCGAGAAGCCTGCTGCTTACGGAGCCAGTCCATGACCGACCGCGCGCACTTCATGTTGTTTCGTGTCTGCATGGGACTGTACCTGTTCGTGCACTTTCTGGGCCTGCTGCCCTATGCCGCCGAATTGTTCAGCAACCAGGGCGTGCTGCGTGACCCCGATTTGAACGCGGCCCAGGGCTTCTTTGCGCCGGTGGCAGATGTACTGGCCTCGCCCTTTGCGGCCAACGCGCTGGTGGCGGCTCTGGCGGGGTTGTCGCTGGCCTTTGCGGCGGGGTTGTGGCGGCGGGGTGTCGCGCTGGCCCTGTGGGCGGGCTGGGCGTACCTGCTGGCACGCAACAACGGCATTCTGAACCCCGGCATTCCGTACATCGGGCTGGTGCTGCTGCTGTGCGCGCTGGTGCCCACGGGCGAAGGCCGGGCGCTGGGCGCCAAACGCGCCGGGCCATGGTCGATGCCGCGCGAGATCATGGTGGTCGCCTGGCTGGCGCTGGCGGCGGGTTACACGTTCAGTGGCTACACGAAGTTGGTCAGCCCGAACTGGTTCAATGGCAACGCCATGCACCTGATGCTCGACAACCCCCTGGCCCGGGGTGGGGGCGTGATTGCGATGATCCCCAAGTGGGTGTTCGCGCTGGCCACATGGGGCACGATTGCACTCGAACTGGCGGCCCTGCCGATGGCGGTTCACCCGCGCACAAGAAAGTGGGTCTGGCTGGCACTGACCACCATGCACCTGGGCGTGCTGGCAACCATCGGATTTGCCGACCTCACGTTTGGCATGCTGGTCACCCACCTGTTCGTAGCCAACCCCAAGTGGTGGCCCTACCGCCATGCGCGCCAGAGTAATAGCGCCAGTGACAGCAGGCCGCCCAGCACAAAGGGGCTCCAGGTCGCCACATAGCCCCAGAAGCCTTCGGTCTTGGGTTGGCGTGTTTGGCGATAGGCGTCGAACCTTTGCTGCATCTGCGTCTCGTGCGGCTTCAGCACGTTCACCACGCGCGCGCGCCAGCGAAACAGCCAGCTCCAGATCAAACCCGCCCACAGGGCCGTGAGCCCCATGGCGAAATGGCTGGCAATCGCGCCGTCGGGTTGGCCCACGGTGGGGGCGTGCAGGTCAATCCAGGTCAGGGCACCAATCACGCCGAAAAACACCGCGTTGGTGGCCATCTGCCGCGCCATGGGGGCCAGGGCCTCGCGCTGCTCGGGTTTGATGCGCGCAAACAGCAGCAGCTTCAGCGCGCGGTTGACCTCGCGCACCGGGTGGCCGATCACCGCCAGCGCCCACACGCCCACCAGCACGGCCACCAGGTGCAGCCACAGGATGCCCCGGGCGTATTGCTCGTTCAGGCTGCGGGCGCGGAAGTCCCACCCGGCCTGGGCCATGTACAGCGCGCCCAGCAGCATCACGCCCAGCACCACAATCCAGCGCCAGGGCGCGTCGCGGCGGTCCTGGGCGGCGACTTCGTGCATGGCATCAAGCCGGCGATAACTGCCTTGCTCGACCACCGCCACGCCCACGCTGCACATGATGCCGGCCAGGAACATCTGCCCCGCGACCAGCAGCGACTGCGGCGTCTGCTGGAATGCCGCAAACACCAGGCCGCCCAGGCTGGGCAGCAGGTAGATCCACTTGGCGCGGCGGCAGGCCTCGGTGGCAAAAAAGCCGCGCAGGCCGTCGTCGCCCACGTTGCCCTTTTTCCAGAACAGCGCGGCGTCGCTGGCGTCAAAGGCCCAGCGCGGGCCCAGCCGCAGCCATTCCAGCAGCGCGCCAAACCCGAAGGTCATCAGTGTGCTGAGCATCCCCGGGTCAATCATGTGGCTCTTGAACGACAGCTTCTCGGGGCCGCTGGCCACCCAGGCCGTCAGCAGAAAGATGCAGGCCGCGGTGCACAGCACGTAAAACTTGCCCAGCAGGCTGAAGGTGGTGCCTTCGCTGACGGTTTCCTCGACGGACTGCTCATAGGCCGAGAGTGCCTTCTGCAGCTCGCGCACGCTTTGAAAGCGCGCGGCCTGGTCCGGCGCCAGGCACCTCATGCAGATGTCTTCCAGCCCGCGCGGCAGTACCACGTCGGCGTTGCGGCGCGAGGGTTTCAGCGGAGGCGTGGAAACCACCTGGCGCAGAAGCTCGGTGGCGGTTTCGGCCTCGTAGGGCGGGCGCAGGCACAGCAGCTCGTACAGGATGGCGCCCAGCGAGTAAATGTCGCTGCGCTGGTCCAGCTTTTCCTGTTCGCCCCGGGCCTGCTCGGGTGGCATGTAGGCGGGCGTGCCGATGATTGTGCCATCGAGTGTTTCGCTGCCCGGCGTGCCCAGGCGCGAGGTGGTGATCTTGCCCGCCAGCTCGGGCCCGCCGCGCACCTTGGCCAGGCCCCAATCCATGACCAGCACCTCGCCGTAATCGCCCAGCATGATGTTGTCGGGCTTGAGGTCGCGGTGGATCACCCCGCGGTCGTGGGCATAACTCAGCGCGTTCAACAGCTGGTTGAAGACATACAGCCGCCGGTTCAGGGGGTACTCGGCGCGCGTTTTCTCGTCACCGGCGCGCAGGGCCGAAATCACCCGTGCCATGCTGCGGCCTTCCACCAGCTTCATGGTGAACCAGGTGCGGCCGCCTGGTTCGTGGCCCAGTTCATGCACCGGCACGATGTTGGGGTGCGAAAGCTGGCCCGTGACCTGGGCCTCGGAGACAAACCGCGCGATCGAATGCGGGCCGCTGTGTTCGCCGCGCGTGATCTTGAGCGCGACTTCGCGCTGCAGGTCGCGGTCAAGCGCGCGCATGACAATGCCCATGCCGCCGCGGCCAAGCTCGGCACGGATCTCGTAACGCCGGCCGCCCAGGCCCGCCGGCGGCTGGGCCACGCGGCGGGTCTCGGCCTGGCTGGTGATCGGCTGTGTGCCGGCCTGTTCCAGCAACGTGGCGGCCAGGGCGGGATCGGCATAGATGCTGGCCTGGCCGATCTCCAGCAGTGTCTGGCCGGAGTCGGGGCGCGTGTCGGCACCCGGTGGCTCGGGTGCGGGCTCGGTTGGCTGTTGGCCGTCATCCGTCATGGGCAGTCATTAGAGCAGGTTCATGGTTGGTCTGCAGGCCTTCAGCTTGGCCGGAGCAGCCGCCAGGCCTTGTTCCGGCCAACTCACTTCGGCCTCGTGCGGAACCTCGGCGGCGACGCACTGTGCAAGACGGACTGTCACGCGCGGGCGGACTTGGCCATGGCCTCGATTGCGCGCCAGTCCGCATCGGGCAGGCTTACTTCAGGCGCAGACTGGGCCGCGCCAAACTCGCGCGCGTCGCACAGCACCACGCCGACGCCCGCCCGTTGCAGGCACCAGGCACCCGCAACGGCCTGGGCTGCCAGGCCGCGGGCGGCGGCAAAATCGCGCAGTTCGCGGGCAAAGGCGCAGGCGCGGCCGAATGCCGGCTGGTTGAACAGCGGGTCATCGGTTTCGGCAAAGCTCTCGTCGCCGGCAAAGCGCCCGCCCAGAATGCCGCCACACAGCGGGTCAGCGGCCAGAAACGTGATGTTTGCGCCCGCGCACCAGTCGATCAGATCCTGCGGCACCGGACGCAACAGGTTCAGTGGTGCCGAGACCGTGGCCAGCGGCGCCAGCGCGTGAATCGCCGCGGCCCGGGCGGCGTCGTGGTTGCACAGGCCCAGCGCGCGGCACAGCCCCATGTGGCGCAGGTCGGCAAGGCCGCGCGCGGTCTGGGCCGGGTCGGTGGCATCGGGCCAGTGAACCTGAAACAGCTCCACGTGCCCGGTCTTAAGCCGGAACAGGCTGTCCTGCAGCTGGTTGATCAGGTTGCCGCGCGAGTTATCCAGCTTCAGCGCGCCGCGAAAATCCAGCCGCGGGCCGCCCTTGCTGCCGATGCAAAGCCGCGGCCGATCCACCCCTTGCAGCAGCCGGCCCACAACTTCCTGGGCGTGGCCGTTGGCGGTGATCCAGTCGGTGTCGATGAAATCCGCGCCGGCCGCCAGCGCGCCGCGCACTGCAACCAGCGTTTCGTCGTCGCCGTTGAGGGCAGGGTCTTCCGAATCAGGCGCGAGCAGCGCCAGCCGGTGCAGGGGCAGCGCCGCCGTGGGCGGGGCACTCAGGCTGACAGCCAGCACCCCGGCCTGCAGCCCGCTGCTGCCCAGTGGCACTTTGCGCATGGGCGCAGTTTCGGCATTGGCGCGCGCGGCGTCCAGCCCGGCTTGACCCCACTTGTGTTTGGCGCAATCATCGCGCCATGGCCGAGCCCGACCTGACACCGCGTTTTGAAATCAAGTGCGCCTGCGGCTGGACACAGGTCTTTTCGCGCGGCTATTCAGGCCTGATCATCGAGTGCGGCCAGTGCGGCAAGAACCACCGCATCCCGATGGTCGGCCAAAACGACGCCGAGGCCAGCGCCGAGGCGCTGCGTGTGATGAAGCCGTTTCTGGAAACGCGCCCTTACGGCGAACCCGCACAGCAGGCGACTTTGGTGGCAACCGTGTACCTGAAGCCGATGTTTGTGCTGTCGGCGATTGTGGTGGTGTTGTCGGCAGTTTTCGCGGCGATTTTCTATCACGACAAGCCCTGGCCGATGGCAGTCGTGATTGTCGGCGGCGCGGCAAGCTGGCCCCTGGGGCTGTTTGTGGCGTGGCTTGGCCAGCGAAGACAGGCACGCGCGGGGCGCGAGCAGGGGTAACATCCCGACACAAACTTCATCCGGCCTTAGCCGCGCCCTGTCAGTGAGAAAATTCTTTCTTTGCCTAAGCTTGTCGTGGGTATCAACTTTCGCCGTTACTGACACTTTTCCCGCCTGTCAGCAGCGCCACTGCCGTTGATTCGGCCTTTGCACAAGCTATCACTGGTCGCGCAAAGAAAACAAATCAGCGGCTGGGTGGGGGGCGGGACGCCGGCTTGGTTACCGGCGGTAACTCCAGATATTGCAACAGGATACTTCGATACGACCACAAGTCGTGGCGAGGCCATTTTGTGCCCTGCACCCCACCGGCGGCAAAAACATAAGAAAGCACCACAATGCCCGAAGCCAACCGCGACGTCATGAGCCAGTGGCCCGCCATCGAGGAACTGGCCCTGACGCGCTCCCGCGGACTGCCCATCCATGACTTCCTGCGAAACAGCAAGGCTGCCTACGACGCCAAGCGCGACACCCTGAAACTGCAGCTTTCCGCCGACAACGTCGACAAGGCCACGGCCGAAAGCATCCGCACCTGCCTGGGCAAGGCCTGCTACCAGGTGCTGGGGTTTTCGCCGCAGCTTGAGGTCACAACCTCGCCCAGCGCGCCGGTGGCACACAAGGTGCGCGTGGATGTCCCCACGCGTGAACCACTCAGCGGCACGGCCGCGGGCGGCGATTCCGAGTTCCTTACCAGCTCGCGCATCCCGGCGGGCCTGGATTTCGGGCACTTTGTGGTCGGGCCCAGCAACCAGCTTGCGGCAGCCGCGGCTGTCGCGGTGGCCGAGAACCCGGGCAAGTCCTACAACCCGTTGTTCATCCACGGCGGCGTGGGGCTGGGCAAGACGCACCTGCTGAGCGCGATTGCACGCAAGCTGCTGCCCACGCGCCCGCGCATCCGCATGCTGAGCTGCGAAGAATTCGTGAACCAGTTTGTGGCGGCGCTCAAGAACGGCCGCACCGAGGAAATGCGCAAAGAGCTTCGCGACAGCGACGCGCTGCTGATTGACGACATCCACTTCCTGGCGGGCAAAGAACAGACGCAGGAAGAGTTCTTTCACACCTTCAACCACCTGCACCAGCTGGGCAAGCAGATTGTGCTGACCAGCGACAGCCTGCCCCGCGACATCCCCAACCTGGAAGACCGGCTGATCAGCCGCTTTCACTGGGGCCTGGCCGTCAAGGTTGAGCCGCCCTGCACGGAAACGCGCATGGCGATTGTGCGCAAGAAGGCGGAACTGCGCGGCATTTCCGTGCCGGACGACGTGGTGCAGTTTCTGGCCGACAACATTGTCACCAACGTGCGCGAACTGGAGGGCGCGGTGGTGCAACTGGCCGCGCTGTCCAGCATGAGCGCCCGGCCGATCACGCTGCCGCTGGCCCATGAGGCCCTGCGCCACCTGGTGCGCTCGCGCCCGGCGCCGGCCCGCATTGCCACCGACGACATCATTGAGCTGGTGTGCGAGCATTACAGTGTGCGCCGCAACGACCTGCTGAGCCAGCGCCGCACCAAGAACCTGGCCTTTCCGCGCCACGTGGCGATGTTCCTGGCCAAGGAACTGACCCAGCTGACCCTGACCGAGATCGGGAATTTCTTCGGCGGGCGCGACCACAGCACGGTTCTGCACGCAATCAACAAGATCAAGGGCCTGCGCCTGAAAGACGCCGAGCTGCGCAGTGAACTTGAGCGCTTCGAGCTGCAACTGCGCCGGCCCATGGGCTGACCAGTCGCGCCCCGGATTCCAAAGAAAACCCCGGCCAATGCCGGGGTTTTTCTTGCTTGAGTTGCACCCATGCGCAAGAGTGTACGCACTGTCAGGGAGTCCCATGCGTTCGACGGCCTGCCTGCTGCTTGTCCTGCTCTGCGCCGCTTTGCCGGCCCAGGACCTGGTTGTGCGCGAAGGTTCGCCCACCGGCGCCCAGATCACCGATGGTCAGGCCGTGGGCGGCCTGCGTGACTATGGCCAGGTGCCTACCTCCACCAATTCTTACCCGTTGAACATCTACTTCACCAACAACCGCGCCACGGACATCAACTTTGGAACCATCGCAAAAGTGGGCGCCGACCCCGCCGACTTCTATCTGGATGACACGGCCTTCCAGTACGCCCTGCCGCCTGGCCAGACCTGCGTCCTTACCATCACGTTCTACCGCACAACCGTCGGCACATGCACCGCAATGATCAACGTTCCCCACGATGCCGCCGGCTCCGGAGCCTCGCCGTTTGAGGTAAACCTGCGGGCCGAGGCGGTGCCGCGGCTTCGCGTCACACTGGGCTCGCCCACCGGCCCACTCATCTCGCACAATGACCCGGCGGCGGGAACGCCCCGGGACTTCGGATCGCAGGACGTTGTGGCGGGGCCGACGGCTTCCATCCAGATCTGGGTCACGAACATCGGCTCCAGTGTTTTGAATCTCAGCACACCGGACATGGGCGGCACCTGGTGGAACCAGTTTGTGGTGAACGCCACCGGCATGTCCAGCGCGCTTGCGCAGGGGCAATCCACCAGTTTTCAGGTGTCCTTTGACCCGACAACGATTGGTTCCATGAGCGCCTATGCGCGCCTGGCACACACATCTACGGACTCCCCCAGCCCTTACTATGTTCCCGTGCTTGGCGTTGGTGTTGCCGGCAGCCCGGTGCCGGTCATGGAACTGCGCCACGGCACGACAGTTGTGCCGCATGTTTCGTACCTTCCGCTTGGCACATACTGGGTCGATACTCCGTTTGCCACGGTGTTCACCATCCACAACAAGGGCACCGGCGACCTGACGTTGACCAGCACCCCACTAGTCGGCATCCAGGCTGCCACGGCCTGCACTGCTTTTGTCAGCGCGGCCCCTTCCACCACGGTGATTCCCCCTGCCGGCCAGACGGCCTTCACGGTCAACGTGACGCCGCTGGTCCATGGCAACTGGAGCTACGAGATCTACATCGGCAATGATGACCCTGCGCGCAACCCGTACTTTGTCACGATCCAGGGAATCGGCCTGGTTTCGCCCACCGAACTGCGCGTGACCACCCACCCGGCATCGACCTTCCAGGGAGCCATCCTTGCCCCGGCCCCCGTGTTGGCCGTCACGGATGCAAACGGCAACCACTTCCCCGACGACTATTCCACCCAGGTGCAGGTGTTGGTTCTGCCGGCCACGGGCACCAGCGGGGCCGTCCTGACTGGCACGTTGGTCGCCACCATGTACGGCGGCTACGTTACGTTTACCGACCTGCGGATCGACCGCCCCGGCACCGGCTATCAGCTGGCCTTTGTAGACCTTTCCGGCTCATTGAGCTTCGGCCTGAGCGATCCTTTTGACATCGTCTCGACAGGTGGCGGAGGCAGCGGCGGCAACAAAGACGAAGAAGACGACGGCTGTTCCATGCCGGCTTCGCGCACGTCATTTGCCGCGCTTGCCCTGCTGTTGCCGGCCCTGTTTCGCCGGCGGACCAAAAGGGCCTGACCCACCAGCTTTCCACGCTTGTTCCCCGGCCCTGGCAGGCTGTCACTATCGGGTTGGCGAATTGCCCGCCGGGGCTGGATAACCGGGTGTTTTGCTGCCACTTCTCCCTGCACAGTTTTTCCGGTGCTTGTCGGTTTGTGGTCTGGCCCGCCACTGTCCGCTTAATGTCCCGATGCGCGCTTGTGTCGCCTGCCCGCTTATCCTTGCGGGTGCGGCCGTGGTTCGGGCCGGCTTCTGACATCCTGACGGGCCCTGCTGTTACCACGGGGTTTTCTCTTAAGTATTTCAACTACCGGTTGATCAAGCCCTGCCTGGCATAACTGACACCTGCAAACATCGCCGTATCGTGGTTGCAAGCAACCCCAAGGGCGCTAGAAACAGCCTGATACCGGAGACAAAGACCATGCAAGTCATCTGCGCGCGAGACCAGTTGGCCGAGGCCTTCAACCTTGTCAGCAGCATTACCGGCCAGCGTTCCACCAACCCGATTACCCAGAACGTGCTGTTGACGGCCGACAAGCAGGGCCTGGAACTGCGCGCCACGGACCTTGAACAAAGCCTGCGCCGCACGCTGGGCGAAGTCGAAACCAAAAAGGCCGGCAAGGCGCTGGTGCCGGCAAACCTGATGGCCGGGTTGCTCAAGGACATCCGCAGCGAAACCGTCGAGCTCAAGGCCAGCGGCAGCACCGTGGAACTCAAGGCCGGGCGCGACCGGTTCGAACTGAACACCGCCGACCCCGACGAGTTCCCCAAGCTGCCCGAGGTCGCCGACGGCGCCAGCATCACACTCAGTGGCCCGGCGTTCAACCTGGCCATCAAGCGCGTGGGGCGCAGCATCGCGCAGGAAAAGGGCCGCTATGCCCTCAACGGCGTGCTGATTGAGCCGCGCAAGAACGCCGTCGAGTTCTGCGGCACCGACGGCCGACGCCTGGGTTACTCCAAGATTTCCGCCAAGGGCGCCGAAGTGAACTTTCAGGTCATCATGCCCCAGAAGGGCTACAGCCTGATCAGCAAGGTGATCGGCAACAGCGAGGCCGACATCAAGATCAAGCTGTCTGAAAACCGGCTGGTGGCCAGCGTGAACGGAACCGAGGTCGGCACACAGCTTGTGGAAGGCCAATTCCCGGATTACCGCAGCGTGATCCCCAAGGAACTCGACAAACAGTTTGTGATCGGCCTGGAAGACTTCCGGCTGGCTCTCAACAAGGCCCGGCACCTGACCAGCGTCGAAAGCCAGGCCGTGCGCATGGAGATTGCCAAGGGTGAACTGACCCTGCGCAGCAAGAGCCCCGCCAGCGGCCAGGCAGAAGTGAAGGTGGAGATTGAGTACGACGGCGAAGACGCGGTGATCGGGTTTGACCCGCAGTACATTCTGGGCGGCCTGGACGGCTTTGACGACGGCAAGGTGACGTTTCTGTTCAAGGACAAGGACACCGGCGCGATCATGCACGCCGGCGAGCGCGAGAAGTTCTATTACCTGGTAATGCCGATCGATATCTAGGCCGGGCTCAACCCTGCCTGAAGAATTTGCTCAGGCGGGGGCCGCGCTGGGTGGCGTAGTTGGATTTCACGCCCACGCCATAAAGCTTGTCCGGCCTTGCCGTCAGGCGCTCATAGGCCATTTTGCAGACCGGCTGGCGGTGGCGGACGATCAGGTCGTCTTCATAGGGCCGGACCTCGAGAACCGCGGGCGTGCCCTTTACTTCACCCTCTTTGCCATAGCCGAAGCCGGGGTCAAAGAAGCCGGCGTAGTGTGCGCGGAACTCGCCTGCGCTGGTGTCGTAGGGCAGCATCTCGACGGCGTAATCGGGCGGCACCGAAATGTATTCAAAGGTGCTGAAGATGTAGAAGGCGTTCTGGCGCAGAAACAGCGCGCCGTCACGCGGCTTCTTGATTGGTTCAAAGTAATCATCGGGCTCGTGGCTGCCGATCGCGGCAAGGTCAATCGGCTTTGGTTTTAAACTCTTCTTGGCGACGTAGCCCACGATGTCCTGGTTCAGGTCCAGGGTCATCAGCAGCGCGCCGTCGTCGGCCACCGCATCCATGCCAAGGGTATTGCCGGAGGCGTCGTGCAGGATGCCGCTGGAGCGTGCCTTCCTGCGGCCTTCGGGCTGGCCGAACAGCTTCAGCATCTGCGGCGCGTCCAGGACGTCGCGGCCGCGGTACAGGATCACCTGGTTCAGGCAGTCGCCGTTGCGCAGGCGCACGTCAAAGCTTTTGGGAATCACTTCAAGCCACAGTTCGCCGCTGTAGCCCTGCGGCACTTTGTCATAGCGCGGGTTGCCGTCGCAGATCACGCGGGTCTGCAGGTCAATCCGGCCGGTGCTGCTTTTGTTGTTGGCATAGGCCGCCACGTCGTCGGGCAGGGCGAAGTTCTCGCGCAGCCGGACAAGGTAGACGTTGTCGCGCACCAGCACTGCGGGCTCGCGAAGGTTGATCGGGTAGCGCGCGAAACGCTCAATCAGGTCGCGGACTTTTTCATTGCCCAGCGGCAGCAGGCTGCCGGTCATCGAGTAGGCCTCGACACTCAGGGACAGGTCCAGCGAGCTTGGCTGCACCTGCTCGGGCGCGATGCCGGCGGCGCTGCGCACGGCGCCGGCCGCGACCAGGGCCTCGATTTCCTGCGATGGCAGTGTCCCGCGCATGGGCGCAGTGTAGGGCGCCGGGGGTTAAACGCAAACCGGGCCCCGAGGGGCCCGGTCTGTTGCACGGCGGGCTTACTCAAAGCGCAGGTTGTCGATGACCAGCTGGCGGGTAACGCCGGCGGCGGTTTCGAACACCAGCTCAATGCGCGTGACGCCGGACAGGCTGACGCCCGTAAACAGGCTCAACGGCACGCTGGCGTCCACGAAGCGGTCGTAGACATTGCTGCCGCTGCCCGGGTAGTCCGGCAGATACGTGGTGCTTGGCGCGGTGCGGTCAAACAACGTAACTGTGGCGTTGGTGGTGCCGCTGAACAGCCTGGCGCGCACAGTCACAAAGTCAAAGCCCTTCAGTGTCTGGCCGGAGATGTCCACCGTGCCGACGCGGAACACCAGGCGCTTGGCGCGGCTCTGGTTCTGGTTTGCCGACGGGATGTTCACCTGGTAGGTGGTGGTGGTGCTGGCGGGCAGGCTCAAAATGCCATGGCGCAGGGCCAGCGACGACATGTTGCCCACGTTGGGGTAAATCGACGACGACACGCTGATCGACCCGCCGCCCGAGATCGCGTTGGTACCACCCAGGGTGTTGGTGGTGGTCGAGCCGTTCTGGTGATCGTCCACCAGGGTTGTCTCCATCATGTTGCGGTAGGCCGTGATGCCCACCTGGCTGCTGCCGGCGAGCTCGTTGTTGTACAGCAGGCCTTCCAGCGAAAGATCCAGATTGGCCCAGCGGCGCAAGAACGCGATCACAAGGTTGAACATATACTGCATCTGCTGGGCGCGGGTGATGTACGCCTGGCCTTGGTCGTATGTGCCTGTGTCCGAAAGGAATGCATGCACACCACCATAAATGGTCGCAAAGGTCATCGGCCCGGTGGCCCGGTCAATGAACTGGTCGCAGATCGGGTAGTACAGGTCGCCGTCGTTCTCGGCTGCAATCACCAGGCTTGGCTGGCGTGGCTGCATCGTTGCCACCGGATACACGACGGTGCTGCCGGCCACGGTGCTGGAGAAGTAGCGCATGTCAAAGGCCATGAAGTAGATGGTGCCGCGGATGTTGATGTTCTGGCGCTCGGTGCCGTTGAACACATAGGGTACGGTGCGCACATGGCTGCTGTGAGTGGAGCCGCCACCGCGCGAGTGTCCACCCATGAAAATCTTGTCCACGTCGACGCGGTTGAACAGAGCGTGGCCGGTTGTGGTGTTGGCCGCGATCACCCAGTTCATGACAGCTTCCTGGAAGGCGCTGCCCGAGATCTGGCCGCGCTCGGCCGTGCCGTCGTAGGCCGAAATCGGCGACTGGCCGCTGTAACCGCCGTCGCTGAAGGACTGGAAGTCCTCCACCGTGATGAAAATGAAACCCCAGCGCGCAACGTGCGGGCCGAAGTTGGCGTTGTAGCTGGCCATGTTGAAGCCGCGCCCGCGGTGGTGGATGTAAACCGGCGCGGGCGAAGTCGGGGTTGGCGTACCGCCCCAGTTCGGGTGGAACACCTGCAGGCGGCAGGGGAAGCTGCCCTGCGGGTAGGCCACGCCGTCGTAGCTGCTGGTGAACTGGGTCGTGGTGGTGGCAAAGTTGTAGTCCAGCGGGCCGACTGACGTGTACGGGCCAGAGCCGGCGGCGCCAAACGACTGGCCGGCCGTGATCTCGGTTTCGGCAACGCTGAAGACAGCCAGCGCACAGCGGATCGGTTGGGCGTTGCCGCCGGAAAGCTGAGCATACAGCGTGAATGAATAGCTGCCCGCCGTGGTCGGGGTGCCGCTGACGACGCCGCTGGCGGCCGTGAGTGTCAGGCCTGCCGGCAGTGTGCCGGTCATGATGCCGTAGCCGGTTGTGCCGCCTGGTGCGGCAAAGGCGACACTGTCCGTGTACGGCGTGCCGACCCGCACCGACTTGAGCGCCACAAACGGGCCCGGCTGGTTGATGAACGTCAGAGTGGTAACGGTAAGGCCGATGTTGGCCGAAGCCGCGTTGGGCGTTGTGATGGTGCCGGTAAGCGTGTAGCTGCCCTGTGTCGCGATCGGCGACGGTGTGACGCTGGCAACGCCGGCCGTAATGGTGGCGGTGGATGACTGCACCGTGCCGCCGCCGCTGTTGGTGACGGTCCAGTTCAGTGTGCCGCTGGCGGCGGTCCAGGTTGCGCCGGCTCCGTCTACCACGCGGAACGTGAAGGGGCTCCAGGCCGTGCTGGGTGTAACCGTGGTCGGGCCGGTGGCTGTCACTGTCAGGCCCACCTGGAAGTTGATGGTGCTGGTGGTCACCGGGCCCACGGCGTTGGCGCTGGTGGCCGTGAATGTGGCAGCGCCAAGCTGGTTGTAGGTAAGGTTCGTAAAGGTGATGGTGCTGCCCACGCTGCTGATGTTGGTGGTGTTGCCCGCCAGGTTGCCGGAACCGCTGGCAACCGTAAGGCTGGCCTGGATGGCCGGGCTGGGCGCCAATGGCGTGCCCGAAACCTGCCCGGTCAGGTTGACAGTAAGGCTGAACGTGCCGTTGACCAGCACGGTGGACGGCACAGATGCGAAGTTCATCACGGCGGCGTCAACTACAAAGGTGTTGCTGGTGGTCGGCGGAAAGCCGAACGCCGTGGCGCGCAGGCTGATTGTCTCGGCCAGCGGGTAGCTGACACTGAACGTGGCCGTGCTGCCGCTGGTGTTTACGGTGGTGGTGCCGGCCAGGGTGCCGGTGCCCATCTGGCGCGAGATCGTGACGGCCACGGGCGCGGGCGGCGTGACGGGTGTGGTTGTGCCGGGCTGCACCGTCTGCACGGCCACCGTAAACGCGCGGTTGACCAGCGCGCCGGTGGGCAGGGTGATGAAGCGCAGGTCCATCTGCGGGCCCACGGTAAACGCGATCGTGCTGACCGATGCCGTGGCATGCGGCGCGCTGAAGGTCAGCACATACGAGCCCTGTGCGTCAATCAGCAGGTTGTCAAAGGTCAGCGACCCGGTGTTGTTGCCGGTCAGGATCAGCACACCGGTAAGGTTGCCGGGGCCGCTGGTCTTGGAACAGGTGATGGCCTCGCTGGCCGGCACGTTGAACGGGCTGGTGGTGCCGGGCGCAAAGAAGTTCAGCGTGATGGCAAAGGCGCGGTTCACCTGGGCGCCGTTGGCCGGGGGCCCGACGGGCTGCATGTCAAACGGGTTGACGGTGCCGGTGCCGGGCAAGAACTGCTTGCCGCTGCTGCCGCCCCCCCCGCCGCAACCGACGAGAAGCAGACTGCTGATCATCAAGCCAAAGGCAAGGGTCGCCTTGATCGAGTTCATGGTTTGTTCCTGTGTTTTCTAGAAGCCCGAGAAGCGCCAGTTCCCGCCGATGCGCACAAGCTTGAGCACATCCGTGCCCAGCGCGCCGCCCACATGGGCGTGAATCTCGGCGGTGTCGCCGGTTTCTATGATCTCGTAGCTGCGCTCATCCCATGCCGCCCGTACGCGGTTCCAGCGTGGGGCGATGCTGCGCCAGAGGAACTGGCGGTGAGCATCCAGCGTGTCGACCTCAACCAGCATCGGCTTGCTTGCGCAGGATTCCATGGCGCGCGCCAACCACGCCGTGTCATTGCGCTCGATGGCCGACAGTGTGCCGTTAATCAGGTCGCTGGGCGTTGCGCAGGCGTACGGCACGGGCGACTCCTCCATGCCTTTCTGGTCAGGGCTGATGGGTGCCGGCGCTTCTTCTTCAGGTGCCGACAGCAGAACTGGCGTTGGTGTTGCCGGCAGTTGCGCCGCCGAGGCCCGGTCACTGTGGGCCGGCGTGGCCACCAGCAGGCTGATGCCGGCTATCGCGCATGCAGAGACAGCAAAGCCCAGGGCGGCAGCCCAGGAACGGTGCATCGACATAAGTACTCCTCCAAGTGGTGCGCATAGTAACCATTGGGTGGATTTGTGCGTCAGCAAATTGTCATGTTTCCGCCACAACAGGCGGAACCATCCATCAAAATGCTTTAGACTTCAAACATTCCGCCGGTCAGACTTTGCGGTGGATGGTGCGGGTGCGCTCGCTGCCGTCGGGCAGGCGAACGACTTCGTAGTCGCCAAACAGGTTGGGCGCTTCCTTCTGCAGCACGCGGCACACGTCGCATGCCAGGGCGCGGATTTCGGCCTCGGCGTGGATGTCGCCGCGCAGTTCAATGAAGTGCCGCCAGGCCCGGGCGTTGCCGGTCACAAAGATTTTGGTCTCGGTGGCGTTGGGCAGCACGGCGCGGGCGGCCTCGCGGGCCGATTTGCGCCGGCCGCGGATCGTCTGCTTTTTGAAGTACTTCAGCGCGCCTTCGCTGGACTTGACCAGCCGCCGCCATTCGTCGATCGAAAGCATGTCGCGGCCATCAACAGGTTCGCCAAACGTGAACTTGCCCGGGGCGTGTTCGCGCAGGGTTTCCTCGCGCAGGGCAAAATCGACCAGCGCGTCGGGTGTGGCCATGCGTTCGGCCAGCTTGTCCGTGAGCTGCCCGTACACCTTGACGCTGTGGTCGCAGAACTCGCGCAGCGTCTTTTCAAGGTCACTGTCGCCTTGAACAGCCGGGGGCACGACAAAGTTCGCGTCGCCTTCGTCCACATAGCGCTGGGAAAGCTGGCTGTACCCAAAGCCGGCGCGGTGGCGGATCAGCTCGTGGGTAAGGCTGCGGCTTACGCCCGTGAACAGCAGGCTCAATACGGAGTGCTCCAGCACCGAACCGTGGCCGACTTCCAGGATATGCCCCAGGTAGCTCTTGTTATCCTTGCGACCCTGCTTGTCGCCGAAGCTCATATAGCAGATGCGCCCGGCAAGCTCGGGAATGCGGTGGGCCGGGTTGTCGGTGTCGGTCTGCCAATCGGCGCCCTCATCTTTAAGGAAGCGTTCCACTTCCTCAGGCGGCATGACCTGCTTGCCTACCACATAGATGCGTGCGCGGGAAAAGAACGTCGTCATGGCGCGGAATCTACAGCCGCGCGCGGCACTTTCGCCGGTGTGGATGGATGTCGGAAAACAGCCGGCGGTCCTTGGCGGCCCGCACGGCTACATCAGCATCGGGTCGGGTTCTTCGCCGGCGGCCTGGCCGGTTTCCTCGGGCAGGATTTCGTCGCCCTCTTCGGGGCCGTCCTTGACCGTGATCTCGCGCGTGGCTTTGTCGACGGTGTCAAAGCGCGAAAGAATCTCTTTGGTGGCCGTGGCCTCGGCGGGGTTCATGGCCTCGAAGAAGCGGATCTGTGCGGCGAAGTCCTGCGCCACGCGGGCCACTTCGCCCACGGCAACTTCAATGCGCTGTTGCAGGTGCCGCACGTCGCCGGGGTCCATGCCGTCCTTGCCCAGCCCGTCGTGCAGTTTCTTGAGGTCCTTCAGGGATTCGTCCAGGCGCTTGACCACGGTGTCGTAGTCGCCCACCAGATCTTTAGGGTTGCCCGGCACGGTGCCTGTGGCGAATGGCTCCGTGATGGAGGCGCACAGGCGCGCGGCCTCGACCTTTTTTTCGAGAAACAGCAGGTTGAGTTCCGTGGACATCGTTCCCCCTTGCGGTCGGGACATGATAACGCCGGACGCGGCAATGGATAACCCGTTTCAGAAAGGAGTTGCAGCGGCCCTGCGGGGCGCGCACACGGGCGGGCCGGCGGGTACTCCTCCTTGACGGCCCGGCAAGGCCGTGTATCTATAGCCCCCCTGCTGCGGGGTGGAGCAGATGGCAGCTCGCAAGGCTCATAACCTTGAGGTCGCTGGTTCGAGTCCAGCCCCCGCTACCAACTTCAGTACAGCATCGAGGGCGCCCGCAAGGGTGCCCTCGATGCGCATTTGGCCCTGGTCATCCACCGTGATGGCTGCAATGTGGCGCTGCAGCTCGTGGCGCAGTTCAAGCGCGTCCGCGGACCCCAGCAAATTGCGAGGATTCACCAAGCTTGCCGGTGGCAGACTCGACATCGACCGGCTCGGAAATGCCAGGCAGAAGTCGCGGGAATCCGGCGCTGAATGCCAAGTCGGTCGTCCCCGAGGCAATCGTCGGTTCCACCAACGAGCTTTGATGTTCTGGCTGTGCGCGGTATGTTCGTGCCATGAGCGAAATCAGACTGCCTGCTGAAAAGCGATATGATGCCGAGCTAAAAGCGCTGGCCATGGGCGACAAGGACCCCAAGCCGCCGGGCTGGAAGTTGAGCCCGCGGGCGGTTGAACGCTACATTCTGGGCGACGGAAAGCAGGTCTCGGCCAAGTACATTGGCGACAAGGCGCTGATCCAGGTGGCGATTGCGACTCTAGCATCAGACCGTGCGCTGATGCTGATTGGTGAACCGGGTACTGCCAAGAGCTGGCTTTCGGAGCACCTCAGTGCTGCGATCTCGGGCGATTCCTCTTTAATCGTGCAGGGCACCGCGGGCACTAGCGAAGAACACATCAAGTACTCTTGGAACTACGCGCTGCTTCTGGCCGAGGGGCCTAGCCAGAAGTCGCTTGTTCCCAGCCCCCTCCTGCGCGCGATGCGCGAGGGTCGCTTTGCGCGGCTTGAAGAGATTACGCGCACATCGAGCGAGGTTCAGGACTCGCTGATTTCGCTGCTGTCGGAAAAACAGATCGCCATTCCCGAGCTCAACGAGATCGTCAGCGCGCAGCGCGGGTTCAACATCATCGCCACGGCCAACTCGCGTGACCGTGGCGTCAACGAGATGTCAGCCGCACTGAAACGCCGCTTCAACTTCGTGACTGTCCCGATTGTCGAAGACCTTGAGCAGGAAATCCGGATCGTCACCAAACGTGAAGAAGAGCTGCGCGCGGACTACAGCGTGGGTGCGGAGCCCCCGGCAGAGCTGGCCAGGCTGCTGGTGACGGTGTTCCAGGAATTGCGCTCGGGCCTGACCAAAGACGGCAAGCAGAAGATCAAGCCGCCGTCGAGCGTGCTCAGCACGGCGGAAGCAATCAGCGTGCTGTTCAACTCCGGAATCCTCGCGCAGCAATTCGGCGGCAAGAAACCTACCGCTAACGACCTGCTCCGCTCACTGGTAGGCGCCATTTCCAAAGAAGGGGCGGACGACCTGAAGACCCTGCGCGAGTACGCCGAAACCGTGGCAAAGGCTCGCAGCGGACTGTGGGCCGAATTCTACAAAGCCTCCAAAGAGCACCTGAAGGGCTAGTTCATGGCCGTCGCCCTCGGAGATGCCCAGCTGTTCGGAGTTCGGCATCATTCGCCGCGTTGCTCGGCCGTGCTGGAAAAATGGCTGGATAAGGTTCGGCCTCGCGCCGTGCTGATCGAAGGCCCAAGCGATGCGAACCATTTGATTCCGTTCATTGTCGACCGGGAGACCCGGCCCCCGGTTGCGATCCTCGGGTACCGAGTCGACGGCACACCGAGCTCCAGTATGTGGCCCTTCGCCGCCTACTCGCCCGAGTACGTGGCGCTGCGTTGGGCCGCCCGCAACAACTTGCGCGCGGAGTTCATCGACATCCCCGCTGGAACGGTGTTGGCCGAGCATGAGAACAGACCGACGGCCGCAGGGGGTGAGCCCGAAGCCGACCCAAGCATCGCGACAAGCATCTACGACCGCTGCGCCCAGGCACGCGGCCACCGCAGCTTTGAGGAGTTCTGGGAAGCCTCATTCGAGGCGCCGGACTACAACCCTGAAACGTTCATCGCCACACTCGACGACTGGGCAGACCTGACTCGTCAACAGGGGGATCGAACGATCCATCGTGCACGCGACGCGTTCATGGCCCGCCGCATCGCTGAAGTCAGCGCAGAGGTTGGTCTGGTCGCTGCCGTCCTTGGCGCGGCGCACACCGCGGCCCTGTCGCGCGGTGACCTGGACCCGGCCCTGGAAGCCACGCTGCCGAAACCCCTGCCGTGCGAAACGACGCTCATCCCGTACAGTTTCCCGCGCCTTTCCGAACAACTGGGCTACGGCGCGGGCAATCGTGCCCCGCAGTACTACCAGCAAGCCCACGATGCCGGCTGCGACTTCAAGCGTGCCACGCTAGAAGTGCTGCTCAACTTCACGTCGCAACTACGCCTGCGCGGCTTCGCTGCCAGCCTGGCTGATACGATCGAGGCCTACCGGCTTGCGCTGATGCTGGCGCAATTGCGCGGCAAGCAGGCGCCGGGACTGGATGAAGTGCGCGACGCGGCGACGGCTGTTCTGTGTCGGGGCGAGACGCGCCACATTGATGACTTCCTGTGGCCCAGCGTTGTTGGCAAGAACGTCGGGCACGTGGCCGGCAAGCTCGGCAAGAATTCCCTGCAGGAAGAATTCTGGGGCGAGGTGCGTGCGCGGCGTCTGCCGGCGACAGACGACCTGGAGACGTTTGCGCTCAAGCTGAACAATGAGACGGAGATCGGGTCCTCAATCTTCCTGCACCGTTTGCGTGTGGCCGACATCCCGTACGCGAACTTCGTCGGCACCGCCCGCAAGCCCGGTGAAATCGACGCCGGCGGCCTGAGCGCGCTGACGCGCGTGACCGAAGGCTGGCAGGCGCAGTGGACGCCATCTACTGACGTCGCACTCGTCGAGAAAATCGTGCTGGGCGAAACCCTTGCGATTGTCTGCCGCCGCGTACTCGACGAAAAACTCGCGGCCGCACGTAGCACGGGTGACGCCGCCGATGTGCTGCTGGAGAGCGTGGTTGCCTCGGTACCCGAAACGCTGGCGGACGCCTTGTCCGCTTGCGACGCCAAAGCCAGCCAGGACGACGATGTGTATTCGCTCGCGCGCGCCAGCAGGGCACTCTCGGGCCTCCTGACGTACGGTTCGTCCCGCAGCAGCGCCGGCCTGAGCGAAAAGATGTTGGCGCCTCTGTGCCAGGCAACCTTTGCCCGTGCCGTTCTGCGCCTGGATGCCGCCTGCGCCGGCGACGACGAGGCCGTGAAACCGGCCAAGGAGGCCATGCGGCTGCTGCACGAGACCGCGCAGGCGCAGCCACTTGTCGACAAAGCGGCATGGCTTGCGGCGGCGATGGTCGTCGCAGGCAACTATGGGATCAATGCTGGAGCCAGCGGCATGGCAGCCGGCCTGCTCTACTTGTCGCAAGCCCTCGATGAAGCCGGCGCAGCAGCGCTCGTGGCGCAGCGGCTGTCGAACACTGCACAGCCGGAGAATGGCGCCGCCTTTCTTGAGGGCTTTCTCGAGGTCAACGCCACCGTGATTGTGAAGAGCCGTGCTGTTGTCAGCGCATTGGATACGTTCATCTGCGGCCTGGAAGTCGAGCGCTTCAAAAACACTCTGCCGGCGTTGCGCCGGGCACTGGGCGGCCTTGGCGCCACCGAGCGCCGCTACCTGCTGGAGAATCTGGTGGCGCTGCGCAATCTCAGCCAATCGGCTGGTGTGGCGCGCGCGCTGATCAATGAGAGAGACAAGGAGAAGCTGAAGAAGTTGAACACCGACCTGGGCAAAGTCATGGACGACCTGGACGACCTGCTATGAACATCGACGCGCAAGCCTTGTCCGACAATGACCGCGACGCACTGCTTCGCTGGCGACTGGCCATCGGCCCGGAGTCCGAGAACGTGCTGGGTGGGCTGGGGCTTGCGTCGCTGGGAGGATTGGGCGACTTGGCAGGCGATCGCCTGGATGATTTGGACGGCGCTCTGGAGTTCGTCTATGGCGGCGATCGCGGGGGCTCCTATGGCCGCGGCGGAAGGCCGAACATTCCGAAGTGGCTCGGTGCTCTTCGTGAGTTCTTCAAACATGACGTTGTGGCGATGGTCCAAAAAGACGCCATTGAGCGCAAAGGCCTGACGCAATTGCTGTTCGAGCCAGAGACTCTGCCCTTCCTTGAGAAGAACGTAGAGCTCGTCGCCACGCTGCTCAGTGCCCGCGGTCTGATCCCGGACGAAGCAAAGGAAATCGCCCGGCAAGTCGTGCGCGAAGTGGTCGATGAGTTGCGCAAGAAATTGGAGAGCGAAACCCGCACAGCAATCATAGGAGCACTGCGACGCGACAAGCACTCGCCGCTGAAGGTTCTGCGCAACATGGACTTTCGACGCACGATTCGCTCCAACCTGAAAGGCTGGGACACGAAGAACAAACGCCTGATCCCCGACCACCTGTACTTCTGGGCCAATCAGCGCCGCCATCACGAATGGGACGTCTCGATCCTTGTGGACCAGTCAGGTTCCATGGCTGTCAGCGCCGTATACAGCGCAATCATGGCTTCGATATTTGCATCGCTGAACGTACTGAACACTCACCTGGCGGTGTTCAATGAAAAGGACATTGTTGACCTCACGCCGGTGCTCAATGATCCGGTCGAGGTCTTGTTCACCGCGCAACTAGGCGGGGCGGAGGACCTCAATCGTGCGGTGGCATTCGCTGAGCAGAACTTCATCACCCGTCACGAAAAGACGATGCTGTTTCTGATCACCGACCTCTATGACACCATGGGCGATGTACCGCAGTTTCTAGCGCGAATGCGGCGCTTGGCCGAAGCCAAGGTGAAGGCGTTCGTTCTGCTGAAACTCAGCGACGAAGGCACGCCGTCCTTCAACCGTGAACTTGCTGCACAGCTGGCAGAACTGGGCGTGCCATGCTTTGGCTGCACTCCCAAGCTGCTGGTACGGGTGATGGAGAAACTGATGCGCGGCGAAGACATCTCTTCGCTGCTGACGGAGAAGGCCAATGCCTGAGCCATTTGCCCTCAATCTAGCGCTGCTGCGCGAGATCGTGACCGATGCGTCTGAGCTGGCCAAGGGCACGCAGATTCTGGACGCCAAAGGTTTGGCCAACCTCTCGCGCTACGAGAACCGGCTGTTCGCCGAGGCCAAGGGCAGCGGTGCCGCGCCGTACAAGGTGCAACTCACGTTCGGCGAGAGAGTGCCAGACGTGAAGGCGCGCTGCTCGTGCATGGCGGCGCGTTCGCGTCCGTTCTGCAAGCACGCGTGCGCGCTGCTTTCCGCCTGGGCGAACAGCCCGCAGGGATTCGTCACCAGCGAAGGTCCGCCAGCCGGCGTACCGGGCGATGCAAAGAAGAAGTCCGTGAAAAAGGGCAAGGCCGAAACGAAAGACCTGTTGCGCAAAGGCGTCGAGCAGGCCGGGCTGTTCGTGCGCGAGCTGGCCACTACCGGCGCAGCTTCCATTTCCTCGGCCCGGCTGGAGCAGATCCGCGGGCTGGCCGAGCAGCTCCGTGCCAATCGGCTGCGGCGGCTCAGTGCCAAGACGCTGGAACTGGCTCAATTGCTGGACAGTGGCGCACTGCTGCCGCTTCAGTACATGGACCTGGTCAGTGACGTGCTGCTGGCTGTGCGCAAGCTGGAGAAGCATCTTGCAGGCGAGGCGCTTGAAGACAAGCACGTCGAAGAACTGATCGGCAAAACGTGGACCAAGAAAGACCGTCTGCCGATCGCGGGGCTCGACCTCGTCGGCTATGCCTACACCGCCAGTGAGACCGCCGACAATTTCGTGGTGCGCGAGAATCTGTTCGTTGACGCGCACACCGGCACCCACTATTCGCAGAAGCAGATTCTGCCCGCGTTCCTGGCCAAGCGCACGCCACCCATTCCCGATTTCAGCGGCCGGCTACTCCGGGATGTGCAGGGCAGCACCTACCCCGGCTATGCGCCCATCCGGCTTGACCTGGAGACCTGGCCTGAGACCGCGCCCGTTTCAGGGGACGTGCTCGCAGGGCTCACCTCGCGCGCGCTTCCTGATGTCGAAGCCGCCCTCGCTGCATTTCAAGAGCATCGCAGAGATGTGTTCGCGCCGGATGCCGGCAGCTTGTGCATCGCAGCCGACTCAATCCTGGCCGAGGGCGAGCGGCGCTTTCTTCTGGATGGGCAAGGACGGGGGCTGAAGCTGCGCGCCTCAACCTCGCTGGATTTTGAACTTCTCGACGCGCTTGAGGGCGTGAACTTGCGAGCCGCAATTGGCCGAGTCGAGTTTCGCACGGGCCAATGCGAGTTCATGCCGCTGGCCTGTGTGGTCGAGTCCAAGGCAGAGCTTGGCCTGCGCCTGCTTCGCGTCGGGTACTCGTCCGCCGCAACCGCCGGCTCAGCGTCCGCGTTGTCAGAAATCAGGGGCGAGCTTGCGGACGCTTTCATTGCCGGCCTTGGCTCACTCACACCGCGACTGGTCGAGCCGGTGGCGGCGCGCCTGAACGACCTGGGGCTGGAGAAGCCCGCGGCCGCACTTACGTCTGCCGCACAGAAGCCAGATGCCGCTGACAAGCTCGACGACATCGTCAAGGTCTACTCGATCCTGGGAATCGCAGAGCTGCGCACGGCGGGCGTGCATGAATTCGAGCGTTCTTCCCTGGCACCCGTTCCCACGCACCCGGCGATTCTCGTCCAGAACCCGACGACACAACACGACCCGTCGCAGGCCGCCAAGGCGTTCAACGCCGGCCACATGAATCACTTTGAAGCGGCACTTCACGCGGCCCGCTATTTCGCGGACCAGCCTGTTGAGCGCATGCTGGTCGAACTATGGCCCACTTGGGCCGATGGCAGCCTGACACCCTTTCTGGTCCACTCTCTCGAGGCGCACGCTGACAGGGCCGTGGCAGCTGCCACTGACGCACTGCAGGGTCGCTTCGGAAAGTCGGCAGCGCTCACGGCCGTGCGGCTGCTGCAGCGGATCGGCTCGGCATCTGCCCGGCAGGCTCTTGCGGAAGCCGTGCGGTTCACGAGATCTCGCAAGCCGGAATCACCGGCACCACAGTATCCGGGCGAGCTGGTTGAAACTGGCTCCGTCATCACGTTTGCGGCACTTGAGGCGCTGGAAGCATTGGATTCGCGCCATGTGCTCCTGGAGGCGCTGCAGCCGGCCCGTGCGAAACTGGGCGACCTGCTTCTGCTGGCCGCCACTCCGCAGAAAGACGCTCGCCAGCAGGCGGTGCTGGCGCTGGCGCAGCATGGAATGCGCGCGGCCATTCCCACCCTGCGCGCAATCGCAGACGACGACCAGGTCGCCGATGTTCGCAATGCCGCCACCCGGGCATTGGGTATGCTTTGTGACCAGCAGCAGGTGCCCCGGTGGGTGCTTGCGCTGGCGCGCGCCGACGCGACAGATCGTGAACGACGAGCGGCGGCCGAGGCGTTGGGCTGGTGCGGCGATTCCCGGGGCACACTTGCCCTGCTGGACTTGCTTGAGCACGGGGATGCACCGGAGCTCGTTGCGCTGGCAGCATCCCAGTTTGCCCAGGCGGCTGCGCCGCTGTTGCTGGATGTTTTTGAGCGCAAGCCCGAACTGGCCAAGCGCCAGGCGAACGCGTCACTAGTGAAGCGGGCTGGCTTCGAGTACGTGGCACCGCTGCTGCGTAAGCGTCTCGAGTCAGTGCGCGCCAGGCCTGCCTACGCAGCCCGCGGGGCGCTCTACCTTAGGCTTGCCGGAGAATTCGCGACACTCGCAAAGGAACTTGCAGAGGTCATCACAGGCGATGCCTCAAAGCTCACAGACAAGGACGGCAAGGCATTACTCCGGTCCGCAGAGCGAGTCCTGAACCCGCCCAAGAAGAAATCGTGACTGCGGAGTCTGAGCCGGCATCACGACTCCGGCACCAACGCGGCATCAGTTCAATCACCTCAAGCACGGCCTGATGAATCAATCTGACGTAGATCGATTGGGATTGCGCCCGGAGACACGCTTGGGCTTGAAGTTCGACAGATAAGAACCGTGATGCGGAGAGATATCCCCACCTTGTGCGGCGCTGCTCTGCGATGCATTCCCGTGTCAATCCGCCAATGTTTCCAGGGAGCAGATCGACCCTGCAAACAAACCAACGTTGCCGGGTACTGCTAACTCATTACTCCGAGTGCCGTAGTTTGCGGAACAGGGGGGCGGGGCAGGCACAAGTCTGTTCCAGGCAAGCTCGCTGAGTCGCATCTGAACCGGTTTTCGTGGGGGCAGACCACCGATCGCGCCGTCCCCAGCATCTCGAAATGGCATCCGGCAACCTATCGGGCCAATGATCCAAGCATCCGACTGATTGAGCTACCAAGCGACCGACCTATGAACGGCGGTGTCTACTGGAGAAATGGAGCGTCATGGCACTACGCTGCAATGCGCCGGACTTCCGTCCAGAGCTCGCCTGGCAGCAGGCCCACCCGCGAGCGGGCTCCCGCTACCAACACCAGCGCCCGGTCTATTGACCGGGCGCTTTTCGATGGGGGCTCCGCCGTGTTGAGGCCTACTCTCGGGCAGGAACCACAACGATGTCGCGCAGGCCGTTAGTATCTCCAATAGCCAGGTTGGGGGCGTCTGTCGCAAACACCACGCCTTCACCGGCGATGCACAGGCAGGCATTGTGGCTGCCGCCAGCGATCTGTGCGCCCGACATCTGTACAGCCACGCGAAGGGTGGCCGCTGCCGCCACCTGATGCACAAAGACGTCGGAACTGCCGTTGGTGTCTGCAGCGACCAGGTTTGTGGCAAGTGATTCAAAGGCGACGACCTTTCCGGAGAAGTCGAGACTCGGGCGCGAAGAAGCCCCATTACCCTGCGGGCCGCCAGTGGCGACGCTGGCCCTGGTTGTGGCGGCCGTGGCCACGACATGCACAAAGACATCCCGCTCGGCGTTGGTATCACCTGTCACCAGGTTGTTGGCGGCGGAGTCAAAGGCGACGACCGACCCGTCTGCGCTGATGGAGGCATTTGCGCAGTCGTTGTTGGCCTGGGTCCCGGACGAATCCACGCTGACTCGTCCGGTAGACGGCACGAGCCGCTTGCGCAGGAAAATGTCTCGGGACCCGTTGGTGTCCCCGGCCACCAGGTTGGAAGCATCAGACTCGAACACGACTTCGTGCGCCGAGAAGCTAAGGCGCGGCCTATATGAGCCTGCGTTGCCCTCCACGCCAGCGGTGCTGACGCTGATCCGCTCGTACACGAACTGGACGTGGAGCCAAGCGACGAAGACGTCCGTGGCACCGTTGGTGTCGCCTGTCACCAGGTTGTCCGCGTCGCTTTCAAACGCGACCCATCCTCCGTCGGGGCTGATCTGCGCATTGCGGGAAGGCCCGTTACCCTGAGCGCCACCGCTGGTTACGTTGACACGCAGCATCGAGCCCAACACGCGGTCATAGACGAAGATGTCGCGCAAACCGTTGGTGTCGCCAGGCACCAGGTTGGTCGCGTCGCTTTCGAAACAAACAAACCGCCCGTCGGCGGAAATGGTCGGGTTGAAACTTGGTCCGTCTGCCGCCGCGCCCGATTGCCCAGCACTGGCCAGTTGAGTGGTGCCCGCACGCAAGTCGTGCACAAAGATATCCCGCAGCCCATTGGTGTCAGATGCGACAAGGTTGCTTGCGTCAGAGGCAAAGGCAACCACATGACCTTGGGCGTCTATTGCCGGGTGGTCGCTGTCACCGCCCGCGGCCTGGACTCCGCCGCTGGCGACCGATACCCGGCGGGCCCGGAATTCGACGGCAACAGGGCTCGAGCAGGCATTGCCCGAAATCACCACCATCGGCCCGGAGATTGCCGTAGCAGGCACCTGCACAAGAAGCCTGGCAAACGAGGCTGACAACGTGGTTCCGGGGACCCCATTGAAGCAGACCACGTTATCCAGGGGGTCGCTTGCGAAGCCGGCGCCGAAGATCTCCATGATGCCGCCTGGGTACAGGTGCGGGCTGGGCCGATTCAGTACAACCGGCGCGGGCACATAGGAGAGATCGACGGGTGCGATAAAGGCATCCGTCGCGGCGTTGGTATCGGCCGGCACCAGATTGGAGGATGCCGAGGTGAACGCGGCCAGGTCAAGCAGCGCCGCGGGTGAACCACTACCGAAGCTGGAACCCTGGTTGGCCTCAGATCCAGTCTGAGAGACGGATACGCGGGTGGTCAGCCCGGTGGCGCGATCATGGGCAAAGACGTCCCATGTGCCATTGAGGTCGCCCGTGACCAGGTCACCGGCCTGGCTGGCGAACAAGACCATGCGCCCGTCCGGGGAGATTCCAAGACAGTGCTGAGAGTTGCCCGAGGATTGCGTACCGGCACTGTGGAGACTTACGCGCGTCGTGGTCGCGGCGTGCAGGTCACGGACAAAGATGTCGTTCTGGCCGTTGGTGTCGCCGGGCACCAGGTCGCTTGCCCAGGCCGAAAACGCCACGAACCGGCCATTGGCACTCAGCTTCCCGCCATACACGTCGTCACTGGACTGGCCCCCATCATGCCTCAGGCTGACGCGAGTGCAGCGCTTGCTGGTACGATCATAGACGAACATGTCGATGCGGCCGTTGGTGTCGCCATTCACGAAGTTGGCGTCTGAGCACCGGAACAAGAAGAACCGCCCGTCGGGGGTCATGTCTTCGACCGTGAAGCCGGCAGTGAAAGGCAAGCCGTCTGGTGTCGGGCTGAACCTCTCCACGGTGTCAGTCCAGGTGTCCAGGATGGCAATGTAACTCTGCGATGTCCCGCTAAACGCCCCGAAGGCAAGCCTGTTGTCGGAGGTAGTCCGCATGAACCTGCCATCGGCGTATGGAACGCCGGGACCGATGCCTGTGCCAGTCCCCGAGGAGCTGCGCACCAGCGCAACACGGTGGGTTTCGGCGGCGGGTATGTCGCGCAGATATCCTCCAAGGCCTGACGGCAGCGCCAAGGGGTCGTAGGCTAGGTTGTTTGCGTAGGACCGGAAATGCGCCAGTTCGCCGTCTACACGCAGAAACACTCCCTCGCTGTTGTCGTTCCCTTCAACGCCGGCGGTCGATGTGCTGAGCCGGGTTGTTGCGCCAGTCTGGCGGTCGCGCAGAAACACGTCAGCCTGAAGGTTGTTGTCGTTGGCGACCAGGTCGGATGCAGAAGATGTGAGCATCACGCGCCTGCCGCTGGCGCTGAGCTGGGGCAGAGTTGCGCCGCCAGAGGACTGTGTGCCAGCAGAGTCAACATTGATGCGCTCTGGTCCATACTCGGCGTTGAATGTGAGGCTGGAAGTACTTCCAACCGTAACCACCACTGTCCCGGCCGTGATTCCCGTCGGGACTAGAATGGTCAACACATCAGGCGCAGCGGTGAAGACGGTGGCGACCTGCCCGTCAACTACGACCGTGTTAGCCGCAGGAGTGGCGCCAAAGCCAGATCCAACAAGGACTGCGCGCAGGCCTCCGCGAAGCATCCGCGGCCAGCACTGTGCCACCACCGGACGCGGAGTGGCCGTGGTCTCAAACGGCGCACTCAGCGCCGGCGCCAGACCGGCCGCCGAGGCCAGTATCCGCTTGCCAGTTCCTGTGGCACTGATGTTCACCTGCGAGAATGTGGCAACGCCGGATGTGCTGGCCATCATCAGCGTGCCCGCCAGCGTGCCGGAGCCCGAAGCGAGCGAGAGTGTCACATTCACAGGCCCGCCAGACGCCTGGTGCCCGTTTCGGTCGAGTACCCGGACTTGCAGCGCTGGCGCGATGCTGGCCCCCGGGGCAGCCTGTGCCGGCAGGGCCGAGAAAGCCAACATGGCCGGCGCGCCTCCGGTGATGAGAAATGTGCTGCTCGTCGCCACCAGAGTGGTTCCCATGGCCGCGCGCAGGGAGTAACCAGTGCCAATGCGGTCCACCGCGAGCTGGGAAATTGTCGCGACGCCATCGGACAGCTGGTAGTGACGCAGCCCGATCAGGGAGGCGTCGGCCGGGTTTGCAGCCCAGGTGATCTCAACGCTGCCAGTAGCCGCACTGGACGCGTTACCAAACTTGTCCAGGGCCACCACAGTCGGGGCGGGGGCTAGAGATTCGCAAACAACCCCGCCCATTGGCTGGCTGCCAAACACAATCGCAACGGCGGGCCCGCCGGTGACGTAGAATGCGTTGCTATGGGCAGCGGGCAGTCCCACGGCCTCGGCGCGCAGGACGTAACCCGTCGCGGCGATATCCAGCCACAGGTCCATGAACGCCGATCCATTGGGTCCCCCTGGGACGCCCTGGGTTCCACCCAAGGTGGCTCCGCCAGGGTTTGTTGCGATCGAAACGGTGATGACCCGGGGGTCGGCAACCGGTGTGCCGCTTGCGTCGCGGAACTCCACACGTGGCGGCGGAAACAGGAAACTGCCTGCCTGGACCGTGCCGGGCTGAACAACAAACGCGAGTTGGGTAGGTCCGCCGGACTGCACAACAATCGCGGGACTGGATCCCTGTTCCAGACCAGTGGCATTGGCCAGAAGGTTCCAGCTTCCGGCAGCGCTGATGCTGAGGTCTGCAAACGTTGCGATGCCCAGTATGCTCACCCCGCTGGTCGAACCGCCAAGTGTGGCGCCCCCCTGCTGCAGGGAAATGCCGACCGTGTGGTTGCCGGCAGTGATCAGCTTCCCAAAGTCGTCCGTGACTCGGACGGTCACAGCCGGGTAACTGGGCTGCCCAGCCCAGGCCGTTGCCGGAACGGTGGCGAACACCAGCCGCCGTGCCGTGTTTCGAACGCCGACCTGGAACGGAGTCGATTCTGCAGGACTCAGCCCGGACGATGTGGCGGTCAGGGTGTATCCCTCGGCAGATACGGAGACGCTCAGGCCCGCAAACGTCGCCACGCCATCTACGGCTGCCGAGGTTAGCGTCCCACTGAGTGAGGTGGCACCGGGGTTGGCCCCAAGGGCCAGCGTGATGGAGTTGGTCGCCCCCGTTACGTGAAGCCCCAGCGCATCAACAACCTTTACCCTGACAACGCCGGGCCATGTCGCGCCGGACTCCAGCTCCGCTGCAGGCTGGGTCAGGAACACAAGCCGTGCAGGTGTGCCGACAGCGCCGACGTCAAACGGGCTGCTTGTGGACCCGGAGATTCCTGAAGCAGCAGCAGCCAGCGAGTACCCCGCTCCGCCCACGCTGACGCTCAGGTCGGTGAAAGTCGCGACGCCGCCGACGGCATTGACTGACAACGTGCCGCCAAGCGTCGCTCCGCCAGGGTTAGTCGCCAAAGAGACCGTGACCAGGATTGTTGAGTCTTGAACCACCAGGCCAGCGGCGTCCCGAACTCGCACCACTACCGGCCCGATGTTGGCGCCTGGTTTGGCGGCGTGCGGCTGCGTGAAGAACTGCAGTGAGTCGGCGGCACCCCAGTGTTGCACCACGGTGAAGGTGCCGGTTTCCGCCGCCGAGCAGCCGGAGGCCGTAAACCTCAATCGGTAGGTGCCTGCGTGGCTTGGGACAATGTTGCTGAAGGTTGCAACGCCGGCTACAGCAGCGACATTCAAAGTGCCTGACAGCGAAGCCCCCGCAGGCCCGGACAGAATGGACGCAGTTACTGTATTGGTAGCCGTGCTTACAGGAGCATTCAGGCCATCCAGAATGGCGACCTGAATTGCCGGGGTGACCGCTGTCGCGGTCGTGGCCCCAAAGCCGCTGTTGGACACAGATAGCCTGGCTGGCGAACCGCCGGTTGCGGTCACATTGAAAGGATCCGAGGTAGCCGATGTCAGGCCTGTGGCAGAGAGGACCAACTGATAGTTGGTGCCGGCCGCACTTACGGAGAGTGCGGGCAGAATGACCTGTCCAGCGGACGTGGCAAACGGCCCCGGGGGTGTCAATGTCGCGCCACCCGACCCGCCTGTCAGGGACGCGCTGATGCTTGTCGACAACTTCGTGACCGCAAACCCCTGTGCATCCACGATCTGAGCGATGAACGGAGCCGCTGGATTGATGGTTGACCCCACAACACTGTGGCGGGGCTGACCGACAAGCGCGATGGACGCCGGAGCACCCTCAGTGGAGAAGTTGCTGCTTTGCACGGTCTTGAGCGGGCCGGAAACCGCCAACAGGCGATAGCCGGTGCCCTTGGTGTCGATGGACAAACCCGTAAACGTGGCCAGGCCGTTGACGGTGGTGACTGTCGTTGTGCCGGAAAGGCTCGCAGAAGTAGGCCCGGCCACCAGGCCGACGGAGATCGATTGAGCCGGGCTCGTCACAAGCGTCCCGGTTGGGCTCAGGACCCTGACGGAAGTGGTGAAAGTTCCGCCGGCGTAGCTGCCGGTCGGCTGGGTCACAAACGCCAGCCGGAAAGGCGTGCCCCCCGGCGCGGCTTCAAACACTGGCGTGTCCACTGGCACCAGACCCGGCGCACTGAAGCGAACGACGTAGAGCCCGGCATGGCTCACGGTCAGGTCGTTGAAGGTGACAACGCCAGCCGCGGCGTTACGCAGCAGCGTGCCGCCCAAGGCCGCCCCGGCGGGACTGGTGACGAGCGAAGCAGAGACGGCATCGGTGGCGCTGGTTATTACCTGGCCGTTGTCGTCGGCGACGCGCAATGCCACAGAGAAATTGGTCGTCGCTGCCACTGACGAAAGCGGGGTGCTGGTGATACTGAGTTTGCTTGCCGGGCCGCGTGTGGCGAACTCAGGTGTCACAGCAGGGACCAATCCCGAGCTGGTGGCGAGCAGCCGGTAACCCGCGCCGGCCGAAGAGACTCGTAAACTGAAGAACGAAACAGTGCTGGTCGTGGAAGCAGCTGTGGTCGTCCCGTACAGGGTTGCACCGGGAGGACCGGTTTCCAGGCTCAGGGTCACAAATCGCAAGCCGTCCGGACAGGCTGTCCCCAGCAGGTCGCGTATTGTGACCGTCACCGAAAGCGCGTCTCCAGGCATGGCAAGATTGGGCGTAACGCTTCCAATGGTCAGCGATACGGCGGGGCCGATCACGTTGAACGTCGAACTGTTGATCGTGGCATAACCGCCCGCGGAAGCCGACAGCCACAACCCGGCAGCGGGCTGGTTCAGGCTCAGATCGTCAAATCTGGCCCTCCCGGAAAGAGTCGTGGCCGCCGTGGTGCCGACCAGACTTGCGCCAAGCAGGTTGGTCTCCGCCTGTAACGTGACGGACGACGCGCTCGACAAAGTGGCATGGTTGCCGAGGCTGTCCACCAACTGGACCTCAGGCACCGCAGCAAACGGCGTGTTTACCTTGACCGTGGCAGGGTTGGTGTGGAACTGCAGCGCTGAGGCGCTTCCTTGCAGCACGTTGAACCCGCGGCTGATGGCACCCTGACTGGACCAGCCTGTGGGCAGACCCTGGGCCGTCGCGGCCAGCTGGAATTGTCCGCAGGCCCGGTTAACCGATATGCCGCTGAAAACCACACGGCCGGCGACCGCAGTTCGCGTGGTAGTGCCCGACAGAGCGGCAGTCGGTCCAGGGCCGGTTGCCGTGTACGAAAACGAGAGCTGCACCACGTTGGTCGCGTTTACGTCAATGCGCCAGCCTTCGTCCACCAGCTCAAGCACTACGTCGGGAATGACTGCACCGGCCTGTACGTCGACTGGTTCAACCACGAATCGAAGGCGCTTCGCGTTCCACGACTGCGGGGTGTTCTGGACACTCATGTTCTCGCACTGAACATCACTGAAGCCGGTAGCGCTGGCGATGAGGTGCGTGTTATAGGCCGCTGTGGCATGGTGGGCCGCAAAGCTGTTGAAAGTTGCGATCCCGTTCGCCGCGGCGACAGAAGTGGTCCCGCTGAGTGAGACACCGGACCCCGTCACGGGACTCAAACTGATCTGGTCGCTGGCTGAGGTCACTGTGTTGCCAAACGCGTCCAGCACGGCCACGCGAACTTCAAATGGGTATGTGACGCCCGACATGAACGTTCGCGGGTTGTCCACAAACGCAAGCGCCGCGGCCCCGGCGTGGGAAACTGAAATCGGCCCACTAAGCCCGCTGCTCAGGCCGGGGGACGACGCACGCAAGGTGTAGCCTGCACCGGATCGATTCATGGACAGGCCGGAAAAAGTCGCCAGGCCGGCCGTTGCAGTTACGGTGGCCGTACCGGAGAGCGTGGAACCGCCCGCGTTGAAGTCGATTGCCAGGGTGACCGGAGAATTGAATGTCGTCTCGCGAACGCCCGATGTGTCCAGAACTTCAACCTCTACCGGTGTCGTGAATGCCTGCCCGGCAGTGGCTGTGGAGGGGATGCTGACGAAGCGAAGGCGCGCACCCGGTACCGGGGCAGCCAGTACGTTGAATGAAAAGCTGTTGCCCGAAGTAAGACCGGCGCCGGAGGCCGTGAACGAGTGGTTGCCAGACCCGGCAGTGCTGAGCGAGAGGGTGCTGAATGTAGCCACCCCCGCCACTGCGCTGACGGTCAGCGTCCCGCCAAGCGTGGACCCACTTGGGTTGGCGTTCATGGCCAGTGTTACGGAATTGGTCGCACTGGTCAGCCGGGTACCGGCCCCATCCGTAATCTCGACCTGCACAGCCGGGTTCATGGCTTGTCCTGCGGCCACGCTGCTCGGTTGCACAAGAAACTGCAACTTCGGGCCGCCCACGATGGCGATGCTGAGGGCGCGCAGGGATTGGGCCCCGGTGGGCCCAATGGCCCGCACGGTGAAATTGTACGTGCCGGTGCCGGTCGGATTGCCCGAAACCAGGGTAGCCGGGTCCCCGAATTGGCCCATCGTAAGTCCGGGTGGCAGGGCCCCCGATTCCAGCATCCATTGAATGCCCGTGCTTGCGGACGTGCCGGCGGCAATCTGGCTGGAGTAGGGCGAACCCCAGGAGGCCGCCGGCATGCTGCCGGTGCTGATCTGCGGGCCGGCCGTGGCCACTCGCAGGATCAGGGCGCGTTCTATCTCGGTTCCCGTTGCTGTGTCTTCGACTGCCAGGATGACCACAAACTCGCCTGATTGTTGTGGCGTGCCATCAAGGAACACGCTGTAGGTGGACTGAGTCGTCACAAAGGCCAGGCCCTTGGGCAGGCTGGCGCGCCGGACGGAATAGATGAACGGGCCCGTGCCGCCGGTCGGAAAAATCGTCTCCTGGTAATACGTGCCGTAGTCGGCGGGCTTCATGAAGGCGGCGTAGGAAACCTGTATACCCAGCGTGGCGCCGACGGGCTTCACTTCGCCCACATAGATCATCTCAATGGATTGGTTGCTGGAATCCGCAATGTGAAGCCTGATGAAGAACCCCCCAACTTGGGTGGGTGTTCCTGAAATGGTCCCGTTGTTGAAGGTCAGTCCCGGGGCCAGGCCGTTCACACGCACGGTCCATGTAAATGGAGCCGTAGCCATCTGCGGGGAAATGGTGGTGCTGTAGGCGGTGTTCAGAAACGCCACTGGCAGTGCTTCGTTGCCACCGTGCATGTCGCCTACGGCGGTGCCCGCGAAAACCCGGTTGAAAGTGGTGCTGGTCGCGTCGGTGACGCTTACCGTGAAGTTGTAACTGCCCGCGTTGAATCCACCGTCCAGCGTGGCCGAGTTGCCGGCAGTTTTGACCTGCATGGTTGCGGGACCCGAGTAGTTCCAGGAGTACGGAGGCGTACCCCCCGAAACGATGAGGGGCTCCCGGATGTACGAGCCAGGGCCACTGCGGGGGATCGTGGTGTTCAGGATTGTCAGCGCCCCGGGTGCCGCCGGCCGCACAATCAGCCGCACAGGCTGCGAGGAGGACAGATTGTTGGAGTCATCCACTCGAATGACAGAGTAAAACACACCCGCTGTGGACGGGGTGCCCGAGATCAGCCCGTTTGCGCCAGAGAGCGAAAGCCCCGGCGGCAATGACCCGGACTGAACAGCCCAGATGTTTGGCCCGATACCGCCAAGGGCGGAGAATCCGTAACTGTAGGCCGTCCCGACCACGCCTTCAGCCGGCATGCTGTAAAGGATGCCGATTGTGTGGTCGCTGACGCTCATGGAGAACGCGCGCTGGTCGGTATTCAGGGAAGGGTCCATGACGCGCAGTGTGAATGCGAAGTTGCCCGCGGCTGTGGGCGTTCCGGACAACGTGGCCGATGGCGTGCCGCCGGCAAGCGACAACCCTGGCGGAAGCGACCCGGAAATCACGCTCCAGGAGAAGTTGCTGCCGATACCCCCTGTTGCTGTGATGATTGCGCTGTACGGCGCGGCCAGCGCCGCGTCCGGAACCGAGGCCGTGAGGATTGCCAGGGTGCCCGGAGTGGGGAGGATCGTGATCTGCCACTGGCGCGATGTCCATGCGGCTGCAGAGTCCTCCACCCGCACCTCGAACGTATAGACCCCGATCGTCGTTGGTGTGCCAGCCAGCGTGGTCTGCGGGGTTCCGGTCGGCGACAGATTGAGCCCGGGCGGCAGTGTGCCGGCCGAAATGGTCCAGCTGAAACCGCTTTGCACACCGCCGTAAGCCTCAATGATCTGCGAGTATGGCGTCCCGATAGTGCCGTCGGGCAGGCTGCCCGTGGTGATTGTGATTTGCGCTGGCGCCGTAATGGAGAACTGGAACCCCCTGGTGTGGCGCTGGTTCAGCGAGTCCGTCACGCTTACAACAATCGAGTAGATGCCAATGCTGCTGGGCGTGCCGCTGTAGGTCCAGCGTTTGCCACCAAAGGTGCCAAACGGACTGCCGAAAGTAAGACCTGGCGGCATGACACCGGAGTCAAGGTGCCAGACATAGCCCTGGCCACTTCCACCCGTGCATTCAACGTACCCGGTCGCGGCAGACGCAATCTGGTGCACGATGTAGGCCGAGCCCGGGGGCGTGATGTTGATCGGAGCGGCACCAGGAAAAACGGTCAGCCTGATGACGCGCTCGACAACATTGCTTGCCGAGTCCACCACGCGAAGCGTGAACGAAAACGTGCCTGCGTACTGGCATGCTCCGGACAGCAGCACCGAAGGGGTTCCCCCCTGGCTCAGGGTCATGCCGTGTATCGGCGCGCCGCCTCCGACCACCGACCACGTGTAGCCCTGTCCGCTGCCCCCGGCGGCGTACAGGTGCGCGGAGTAATTCTTCATCTGATCGGCATCGGGAAGTTGCAGGTACACGCTTGTGTCGTGGGGCATGATGGCAAGCTGGGTTCCCGCGGCATACACCAGCACCGAAACATTGAAGACATCGGATGCTGCGGCAGAGTCTGTCAGAGTCACTTCGAACGGGTATGTCCCCGTTGAGGTCGGTGTGCCGGACAGCAGGCCGCTGCTGGACAGGTTCATACCCGGGGGCAGCCCTCCAGCAGTGACTGCGAAGTTGTAGCCGGTGCCGCTGCCGCCCTTTGGCGTCAGCTGCTGGCTGTAGACCCCGCCCTCCGTGGCGGGCGGAATCGCCGACGGTGTGAAGCTCAGGAAGTCCTGTTCTATCTCCACAATGTAGGACCGGGTGCAGTACTCGCCGGCAGAGTCGAAACAGACCAGCGTGAAATTGTACGACCCAATGGTCTGTGGCGTGCCAGCCAGGGCCGCGTTAGGACCCGGGCCACCCGTTAGGATGAGCCCCGGGGGAAGCCCTCCGCCAAGCGCCACGAAAGAGTACGGGGCAACACCATTGCTGACGGTCAGCTGCTGCGAATAAGCGATGTTGCGTACACCATTGGGCAACGAAACGGTCGCAAACGCAAAGGCGGGTGGTGGCGCCAGGACTGTAAGTTCCAGGTCAATGTGTCCGGAGGCGCTGGACGCGTCGCCGTAGTCTACCCCAATACTGAATATGCCCTGCGCCGTCGGGGTGCCGCCGATGACTGCGGTAGGAGTGCCGGGGACGAGTGCGAGCCCTGCCGGCAGGCCGGTCGCCGACCAATTATACGGAATTGCACCGCCCGAGACCGTGATATCGACTGTGTAGTAGACCCCCTCCGTCGCCGGCTGCAGGATCAGTGCGCCGGAGCCGGTTGTGCCACTGGCGGGCGGAAAGACCGAAGCCAGTAGCACGACCGTGCCTCCGCCGTCACTCGATTCTTCGCCACCCTTTCCATCGTCACCGCCGCAGGCTGCGACAGCACACATAAGCACCAGGCTCAGCAGGAACAGCGCGGTTCGGCGGATGGCTTTCACGGATTGGCCCCCTGAATGATTGATCACAACAAGCTAGCGACCGAGGGGGCCGCATAAAGGCAATTCTCAGCCAGAGTCGCAAAATAGGTTGGGTAGCCCCACCTTGTAACGATTGCTGAGACCTTACCAATGAGGCAAGTGCGCGCACGATCGGCAAGCCGGCGGTCCTGAAGGTGCCACGCCCAGTCCAACCTCCTGGCTGAGTGGCCTTGTTCCGCCGTCGACTCATGGGCACGGCCAATGGTCAACTTCAACCGGCTCGTTGCTCTCTGCCGCAGGACGCCAGCCCACCAGATTGGCGGTACGACAAGTTTTGTCGCATCAAGGCCTTACGCCCCATTGCGCCGGGTCTCAGTCCAATCCGTTGCCGGCATAAACTCCTCCCGCCATCGGGCCCCCGCTACCAACGATCGGCGCCCGTCCTTGTGGACGGGCGCTCTTCGTTTTGGTCGTCGGGCTTGAGTCCGCAAACTGAGTCGCGCATGCGGGAGCGATAGCAAGGCGGTGGGGCCTGTGCCCCCGCGAGCCCGGTTCATGCTGCATGCGATTGCGGCCCCGCAGCAGTCCCGCCGTGCGCGCCGGAGCATCTGTATCAGCGATGCAACACTGGTTCCGCGCTTGCTAGAATCTTACACGGTGATATACTCTGCGCCCCATTACGTTGTGTCGGATAGTGGGGAAGATTGATTCGCGCTTGGCTTTCCTTCCTTAGTAGACTTGTGGCCCTGCATTTGGGGCCTTTCCGGGTGAAACTATGGCTGAGAACACCGATCCGAAGTCTTCCTCGAACCCTGAAAGTATCGAGCCCGTGGGCGACACCCGCCGGCTGGAAAAGGCCACCGAAGACATCGCGTCGGGCGCCATCGACGGCACCCTGATGTCGATCGAGGCCCACACTGGCCAGCACCCCGTCGCACCCCCCGAAGAAGACCCCAGCGTCACCGACAGCCTGAAGAAGGCCAAGGGTGGCGGCGCGTTGCCCGCCACCATGTACGGCCCCACCCGCCCCGGCCAGGCCAAAGTCGGCAGCACCGCGGCCACGCAGTTCGGGCCGACGGATGTCGGTCGCCCGCCCTCTGGCGCGGTGCCGATGCCGGCCAGCGGCCCGGGCACCATGGGCACCGGCGGCGGTGCGGTGGCGCCGTTTGGCGGCAAGATCATGGTCGGCACCCGTGTCGGCCAGATTGAGATCACCGGCGTTCTGGGCAAGGGCGGCATGGGCGAGGTGTTCCGCGGCTATCACCACGCGCTGGACATCCAGGTCGCGATCAAGGTTCTGCCCGACGAGCTTTCTCGCAACGACCTTGTGCGCCAGCGCTTCTTACGTGAAGCCCGCCTTTGCGTGAAGCTGGACCACCCGAACATCGTGCGCGTCTACAACGTGGACGAACACGCGGGCAACCTGTTCCTGGTCATGGAAATCATCGAGGGCACCGACGCCGCGAACATGCTGAAAAACGGCGGGCGCTTCAAGTACCGCCGCGCGCTCGAAATCGGCGCGGCATCCGCCGACGCGCTGGGTTACGCCCACACCCAGGGCCTGGTGCACCGCGACGTGAAGCCCCACAACATTCTGCTGGGCCGCGAGGACGGCAAGATCAAGCTTTCGGACTTCGGCCTGGCCCGCGCCGCCACCAGCAGCAGCCACCTGACCATGTCCGGCCAGATCATGGGCACGCCGCACTACATGTCGCCCGAGCAGGCCGAATCCAAAGAAGTCACCGACAAGGCCGACGTCTATTCACTGGGCGTCACCATGTACCACATGCTGACAGGCGAAACGCCCTTTGTGGGCGACACGCCGATCAGCGTGGCCGTGCAGCACATCGCCAAGGAGATTCTGTACCCCGAGGCGCGCTTTGCGGCCTTCCCCAAGGAACTGGTCGCGGTTCTCAAGCGCATGACGGCCAAGGACGCCAGCAAGCGTTGCAGCGCCAAGCAGGCGGCGGTGTGGCTGCGCAAGCTGATCAGCATGGCGCCGTCCGAGGACATCCAGGTCGCGCCCGACGCCATGCAGACGCTGGCGCCGGTGGTTCGCGAAAGCCAGGCCTTTGAGGCCGCCGCCAAGCAGCGCGAAGCCCAGGACGAGCGCGCCCGCGAGGCCGCGCGCACCATGATAGCCACGATGCGCGAGGTGCCGGCCATTCCGCCCACCATGCAGGTTGCGCAACAGCCGTCGCAGCCCACGATCACGCCGATGCCGCAGAAGAAAAGTGGCGGCATTGCCGCCGCCGCGGCCGTGCTGTTGCTGCTGGGCGGCGGTGGCGCGGCGGCGTGGTGGTTCACCATGGGCCCCGGGGCCAGCAAGGCGGGCAACGCACCAATTGTGGCCGGCGGCAATGAGTCCGGCAGTCCCGGCGACAACCGTGGCACGACCGGCGTGGACCCGCGCGACAACACCAGCACAACGCCGGCCGGCAACAACCCGCGCAGCAACGGCGGCGACACCAACCCGCCTGCCAACAACGGCACCGATAACCCGCCGGCCAACAACAGCCCCGACATCCCGCCTGTGCGCGAGGACGTTTTCATCAACACCAAGCTTGAGGCGGCGCTGAATGCCATTGCCGGGGCATCCGGCCTGGCAGACCTTGATATCGCGCGCAAGCGGCTGGAAGAAGTGCAGGCGGAACTGGGCCGCGCCAGCCAGCGCCAGAGGGACGAGCACAAAGACCTGCAGGAGCGCTACCAGCGGCAGTTCGCGCTGCTGTCGGCGCGCGAACACATGGGCGCGATCCGCGCCGGCCTGGCCACGTTTGACCGTGCCCGCGAAGGTGACCGTGCGACGGCCCTGCTTGGACTCAACGGCGCGCTGACTGCGGCCGAGGCGCTGGAGAAGGTGGTGATTCCCAGCCAGGTGGAAGAACTGGTGCGCGATGACCGTGCCGCCGTAACGCGAGAGCTGGACAAGGCACTGGCGGATTTTGAGGGCGAGATCCTGGCCGAAAGCGCAGCCCTGGAAGGCAAGAAGAAGTACAACGAGGCGGCCGAGTCGCTGGGTCACCTGCTGGCGCTCAAGATCAGGTCAGAGCGCCTGGAGGCGCTGAAGATCAAGCGCGCGGAACTGCAGACCCGCGGCCGGCATGGCGCCATTCTGGGCGCGCTGGAGCGCGCCGCCGCCGGCGACCACGCCAAACTGGCCGAGGCCGACCGCCTGCTGGAAGAAGCCGAGAAGGCGGGCGTGCCCGAAAGCATGGCGGCTTCCCACGCCGGTGTGCGCAAGTCCGTGCGCGACGCCGTCACGGCGCGGTTTGATGCCGTGCTTGCGGCGGCGGGAAAATCCGCCGACGAAGGCAATTTTGCAGCCGCCAAGGCGACGCTGGAATCTTCCGACGAACTGCCCTTGAATTCCGACCAGAAGGTGCGCGTCGCCGACGAGGTGTTCTTTCTGAGCCTGCGCGAGCAGATCCATCTGGCCGACAAGTGCATCACCGACGGCCAGCTTGCCGACGCCAAGCTGAAGCTGGACGACGCCAAGGGCCGCATTGACGGCGCAAGCAAACGGTCGATCCCGGCACAGGTGTCCCAGCGCTATGAATCCGTCAGGACGCGCTTTGACGCGCAGCTTTCGCAGAAGTTTGAAAACCTGCTGGCGGCGGCCGAAGCCGACATGAAAGAGCGCGACTTCGCCGGCGCCGGCAAGAACCTGGCCGAAGCCAGCGACCTGCCATTGACCCGCGACCAGCGCAACCGGCTGGATGACTTCAACGACGCCAACCAGGTGGCTTTGGCCGAATATGTGGTCGAGCTGATTGAACTGGTGGAGAAGTCGCTCAATGCCGGTGACTTTGAAACCGCCCGTGACGCCCTGGCCAAAGCCAACGCCATGCCGATCCCGGACGATTCGCAGAAGAAGCTGGTGATGCTGCAGGGGCGGTTTTCCACCGAGGCGATCCGCCTGCACAGTGAACTGCTTGCCGCCGGCGAGAAGGCACTGGACGACAGGCGTTACGAAGCCGTGCAGAAGGCCCTGGAATCCATGGCCAAGGTGCCGGTTGAGGAAACCCGGCGCGGCAAGGAACGCGAGCTTGCAGAACGTTACCTGAAAGTGCTGGGCGAAGACTGCGGCGCGCGGTTGAAGAACGCCGAAAAACAGATGGAAGACGGCAAGTTCAAGGATGCCCGCGCGTCCATTGACAGTGCGCTGGGGCTGCCGCTTACGCCCGAGCTGCGCGAGAAAGTAAAGCTGAAGAACGAGGCGCTGGACAGCCGCATTGAAACCGCGCTTGCCGACCTGTTGAAGAAGTCGGCCGACAACTGCGCCGAAAAACTGTTCTATGAAAGCTCGCGCAACCTGGCCGATGCCGAAGCCATGCGCGAAGTGCTCAAGCAGGCCCAGTTGATCCGCCTTTCCGACGCCCAGGACGCGCACCGCAAGGCCCTGCGCGCCTGCCTGGACGAACTGTTCCGCGACCTGCAATCAGCCGTGGATCGCGGGCTGGAAAGCGAAGGCAAGAAGGTCATCGAGAAGATTGAAAAGCAGCCGATGGGCGAAGGCGACAAGAACCGCCTGAAGACCCTTTCCGGCGCGCTTACCGGCGAGACCGAGGCTGCGCGACTTTCGCGCATGCCGGAGCACCTCAAGAAGCTTGCCAACGACCGTTACTGCAAGTCCGAGCAGCTGATCAAGGTAGGCGAACAGATGACTTCGCTGTTTGCCACCGCCGACGGCAAGTTCGGCGCGGCCGGCACGGAAAGCGGCAAGGTAATCTTCTACAACCTCAAGCGCGGCACGCAGCTGGGCCAGAGCACCAGCGGCCGCCGCAAGGTCACCAGCATCTGCATTAATTCCACGGGTACAGTGGCGGCCGCCGGCAACGATGACGGTGCCCTGGTGCTGTTTGACCCCACCGGCGGCAAGGCCGCCCGGCCGCTGGACGGCCTGGGCGACATTGTAACCGGCCTGGCGTTTTCGCCCGACGGCAAGGTGCTGTACGCCCTGACCCGCAAGGGCGAGGTCGCGCGTTACAACGCCGAAAACGGATCCAAGCTGAACACCACCCCGACCGGCATCGACCGCGCATTTGCCTTTGCGGTGTCGCCCGACGGCAACTACCTGGCTGCCGGCGGCAGGGACGCCAAGATCGCGGTGTTCGATGCCCAGCGCATGGTGCTGCGCGAGACACTGGAGTGCTTTGGCGACGACCAGATCCAGAGCCTGAACTTTTCCGCCGACAGCCGCCAGTTGTTCGCCGGCAGCATCGGCAACGACGTGGCGATCTGGGACACCCAGCGCCTGACCAAGAAGCCGGTGCGCCAGTTCAAGGGCCTGTCCGAGTGGCTTCGCGGCGCGGGCTTTTCGGCCGACGGCCGCCGTGTGGCGGCGCTGGACAACGAAAAACGCCTGATTGTATGGGACGCCGGCACCGCCACCGAACTGCGCAAGATCGAGTTTGCGGCACTGTCGGACAAGAACAAGTCGTTTGTCGTGACCGCAGGCTGGGTGTCACCCGATGGCACCATGCTGATCGGCACCCGCGACGGCGATTTGATCCACATGACCGTGCGCAGCGCCGGCTAGCGTGAGGTTTTGCGCAGTTGGCGCACTACAACTGCCGCCGCGCGGTAAGGTTGCCGTGTCGTCGCACCCGGAGAATTCCTGATGCAGACCAAGTACGCCCTTTCCGCCTTGCTGGCTGTTATCGCCCTGTTCTTTGGCGCCGTGACCGTCCTTTCTCAGGACGAAAAACCTGCCGCGCCGGAACTCAAACAGCCGCCAAAGCCGCTGGACCCCCGCGCCCACAAGGTCGGTGAACTGGTTGCCGACGCCGCGTTCACGGACATCGAAGGCAAGCCCGGCAAGCTGAGCGACTACAAGGGCAAGCCGCTGGTCGTGGCCATGACCAACGTGGGCTGCCCGATCTGCAAGAAGTACGCACCCACACTGGCTGAACTGCACAAGGAACTGGCCGAAAAAGGCGTGGCTCTGCTGCTGCTGAACGCCAGCGGCGACAGCGATGTCGCCGTCAAGGAAGCCATCGCCCGTTACAAGTTCGAGGCCCGCTACGCCCTTGACCCAAAGGGCGAAGTGGCCGCCGCGCTTGGCGCCAGCAGCACCGGCGACTGTTTTCTGCTGGATGCCGCCCGCACCCTGATCTATCGCGGCGCCGTAGACGACCAGTACGGCCTGGGCTATGCAACCGACAAGCCGCGCAACCACTACCTGCGCGATGCCGTGGCTGCGCTGCAGGCCGGATTGCGGCCTTACTATGCCGCCACCTGGGCGCCTGGCTGCGACCTGACCGTAAAGGTGGAGGCCACAACCACAGCCGTCACCTGGCACAACCGGGTCAGCCGCATCATCGAGCAGAACTGCCAGGAGTGCCACCGCCAGGGCGAGAACGGCCCGTTTGCGTTGATGACTTTTGACGACGTCAAGCAGAACGCGCCTACCATCAAGCGCGAGGTTCGCAAGGGAACCATGCCGCCCTGGTTTGCCGATGCCAGGCACGGCACCTGGGCCAACGACCGCAGCCTGTCCGAGCGCGACAAGACCGACCTGATCGGCTGGATCGACGGCGGTATGCCCCTGGGCGATGAAAAAGACGCGGCCGCAGCCCGTGCCTGGCCGCAGGGCTGGCGCATCGGCAAGCCCGACGACGTAGTGGCCCTGCCGCAGGAGTTCAAGATTCCCGCCAAGGGCACTGTGCCCTACCAGTACACCACCATCGCCACGGACTTCGGCCAAGACCGCTGGGTCCAGGCCATGGAAATCCGCGCGACCGCACCGCAGGCCGTGCACCATGTGCTGATCTTCCTGCTGTACCCGTTCAATCACCCGCGCGCCAAGGAACAGCCCAATGACGCCGGCGGCACCCGGGGCTACTTCATGGGCATGGTGCCCGGCCAGGGGCACGTGGTGTTTCCAAAGGGCCAGGGAAAGTTTCTGCCCAAGGGCGCCCGTATGGTGTTCCAGGTTCACTACACGACCAACGGCGAAGAACTGAAAGACCAGACCAGCCTGGGCATCATCTGGTGCAAGGAAAAGCCCGCCGTTGAGGTCAAGACCATCGGCGTCAGCAACGAGCGTTTCAAGATCCCGCCCGGGGCCGACAACCACGAAGTGCGCGCTGTGCGCCGCCTGGACAAGGGCATGCGCGTGGAATCGCTGATGCCCCACATGCACGTGCGCGGCAAGGCCTACCGGTATGAGGTGGAGTACCCCGACGGCCGCACGGAAACCCTGCTGGACATCCCGCGCTACGACTTCAACTGGCAGTTGCTGTACATCCTGCGCGAGCCGATTGACCTGCCAGCGGGCAGCAAGCTGATCTGCACGGGCTGGTTTGACAACAGCAGCAAGAACCCGGCAAACCCCGACCCCAAGGCCGAAGTGCGCTTTGGCGAACAGACCTGGGACGAGATGCAGATCGGTTACGTCAACGGGTACGACCTGGACTAAACTGCTGCAGGCGCGCGGCCCAGGCCCAGTGCTTTGTCGGCGGCCAGCGACTGCTCCAGGGCGTGGGCCCCGGCCAGCAGCTTGTCGTCGGCCAGTGCCGGGGCGCTCAGGTGCATGCCGATCGGCAGCCCTGCGGAATCAAAGCCAACCGGCAGCGAAAGCGCGCAGATGCCCGCCAGGCTGGCGGGAATGGTGTAGATGTCGCACAGGTACATCGACAGCGGGTCGGACTTTTCACCGGCGCGAAAAGCCGGGAATGGCGCACAGGGCGTGGCAATCAGGTCGCAGCGCGCAAAGGCCTGTTCAAAGTCGCGGCAGATCAGCGTGCGCACCCGCGCCGCGCGGCCATAGAACTCGTCATAGGCACCTGCGCTCAGCGCAAAGGTGCCCAGCATGATGCGACGCTTTACCTCCGGGCCGAAGCCGCCTCCGCGCGTGGCAACATAGGTGGCGATGCCGTTGTCAGCCGGCACACGCAGGCCATAGCGCACGCCGTCAAAGCGGGCCAGGTTGGAACTGGCCTCGGCGCTGGCCACCACGTAGTAGACCTGCACGCCGTATTCGGCGTGGGGCAGGGTGATCTCGACAATCTCGGCGCCCAGGGACTGCATGCGGGCAATCGCGCCCTCGCACAGCCGCGCGACATCGCGGTTGGGCAGTTTGTCCAGGTACTCGCGCACCACGCCCACGCGCTTTCCCTTCAGGTCGCGGGCCAGCGCGGCCGTGTAGTCCGGCACCGGCGCGGGGTTGCTGGTGCTGTCCATGGCGTCGTGGCCGGCCATGGCGCGCAGGGCCAGGGCCACATCACGCACGCTGCGTGCAAACGGGCCCACCTGGTCCAGCGAACTGGCAAAGGCGACCAGCCCGTACCTTGAGACCCGGCCGTAACTGGGCTTGTAGCCCACCACGCCGGTGAAGCTGGCAGGCAGGCGGATGCTGCCGCCGGTGTCGCTGCCCAGGCTCAGCCATGCGCTGCGGGCAGCCACGCAGGCCGCGCTGCCGCCGCTGCTGCCGCCGGGCACCCGCGAAGTATCCCACGGGTTGCGGGTCTGCCGCAGCGCGCTGTTTTCGCAGCTGCTTCCCATGGCGAACTCGTCCAGGTTGGTCTTGCCGAGAATCACCGCACCGGCGGCCTTCAGCCGCGCCGTGACCGTGGCGTCATACTCGGCCTTAAAACCCTCCAGGATGCGGCTGGCGCAGGTGGTTGGCAGGCCGCGCACATGGATGTTGTCCTTGATCGCCAGCGGCACGCCCGCCATCGGGCCGATCGGCCTGCCGGCCTTGCGGGCGGCGTCAATGGCGCGGGCCTGATCGAGTGCCCCGTCCTCGTCCAGCAACAGGTAGGCGCCGACCTTGGGTTCCGTCGCGCGGGCCTGTGCAAGCGCGGCCATGGTGGCGGCCTCGGCGGTGATGGCGCCGTGGGCGACCTGGGTCGCGATGGCGGTGGCGTCGAGTGAGAGAAGATCAGGCAAAGGCAAGTTCCGAGTGCTGCGTTCTGTGTTCTGAGTTTTGTGGTTTGAGCCCTGACACAGGACACCGAACTCAGAACTCAAGACTGGTCATTCAATCACTGGCGGCACCTTGAAGAAGTTCTGCTCGCTGTCGGGTGCGTTGCCGGTGGCCTGATCGCGGGAAAAACCCGGCACCACGGCGTCCTCGCGCCAGGCGTTGCGGGCCGGCACCGGGTGCACGGTGGGCTCAATGCCCTTTACGTCAACCTTGCCCAGCGCGTGGATGTGGCCGGTGATGCGGGCCATGTCCTCGGCCATACGCGCTTCTTCGGCCTCCGAAAGCGCGAGACGAGCAAGCCTGGCGACATGCCGCACTGTGTTCAGGTCCATGGTGGCGGGAATCTACCCGTGGGGGGCCATGGCCGCAACGCCGGGTGCTGGCGTCTTTTCGTCGCGGCGCAAAGCTACTACAAACAGTTCATGACCGAATCCGCCCCGGAAGTGGCGTTTACACCCGACGAACCAACCGACCACAAGCGCAGCTGGGCGCGGGTGGCCGTGGGCATGGCGCCATCGCTGGTGGCCTTGGCCGCGTGGTGGGGCGGCACGGCGCTGGGCTGGCTGCCTGACATCAAGGGGCTGTTTCCGGTGTTTGTGGTGTGGGTGTTTGCATCGGCGATGGTGCCGCTGGCGTACATCCGCAAGCTGTACTGCCTGCTGATCGTGTTTTTTCTGCCGCTGCCGATCACGGCCTTTGTGCTGGCCATGAACTTCACCACCGCACGTGTCGAAGGCGCCAGCATGTGGCCCACGCTGGTGGAAGGCGACGTGCTGCTGGTGGACACCACGGCCGACCCCGCGCCGCTGGGCATTTATGTGTTCGAGGTTGAGGGCGAAAACAACCCGCTGGTCAAGCGGCTGGCGGCCATGCCGGGCCAGCTGGTGGATCTGCGTTTCGGGCGCATGTTTGCCGATGATGTGGAAGTTCACCCGCGTCGGGGCGGCCGGACTGACGAATGGAACACGGAGCGCCCGGTGCCTTCGGTGTCAGGCATGAGTTTCCCGCGCACACTGAAAGACGACCAGTACTTCCTGCTGGGCGACAACCCGGCGCAAAGCCGCGATTCCAGGCGCTTCGGCCCGGTGGGGCGCGACAGCATCAAGGGCCGGGTGGTGTGGTCACTCAAGGGCAGCCACGGCTTCGGGCCCGTGGAATAGCAGCGCCTACCACGCAACGGCGTGGGGCTGGGTGTTTTCGCCGGGCTCGCGGATGGTCACTTTGCCGTCGGCTTCGACGGCCACGCGCAGCCGGTCGTATCCAAGCCGCGCCCAGTCGGGCAATTCCTTGTTCACGCTTTCATGTTCCAGGTCATGGTTGATGTGCGTGAAGAACACGCGTTCCACCCCGATGCGCCGGGCCACGTCCAGCGCCGCGGGCAGGCTCATGTGCGTGGGGTGGGGCGCGCGGCGCAGGGCGTCCAGAATCAGCACCCGGGTGCCCTTGAGTTTTTCGATGCTGGTCTGGGGCACTTCGTTGCAGTCGGTGATGTATGCCGCGTCGCCCACGCGAAACCCGGCCACGCGCATGTTGCCGTGCACGACCGGGATCGGGCTCACGCGAACACCGGCGGCGACAAACGGCTGGTGCTCGAAAGTGGCCGGGTTCAGCCGCGCGATGCCCTTGTAGTCGTACTCGTCGTCAAAGATGTACGCAAACGTGCGCTTGAGTGACGCCAGCGATTCCGGGTAGGCCCACAGGTCAATCGGCTGCCGCCCGCCGCCCCAGTACAGCGCGCGCAGGTCGTCCAGGCCGTGGCAGTGGTCGGCATGGGTGTGGGTAATCAGCACGGCATGCACGCTGGAAACGCCGGCGCGCAGGGCCTGCATGCGGATGTCGGGTGTTACATCGACCAGCAGGCGGGTTTCATCCGCGGGCGGCCCGACACGAAACAGCACACTGGCGCGCAGGCGCTTGTTGCGGGGGTTGTCGCTGCGGCAGACCCAGCAGTCGCAGCCCACGGTGGGGATGCCGCTGCTGGTGCCGCTGCCAAGGATTTCCATTTCAACGCGCACGGCACAAGGTTACCGCGCGCACACCCCCGGGGCTACTCGCCGGGTTCGTTGCCGACCTTCAGGATGCTCAAGAACGCGCCCTGGGGCACTTCCACGCCGCCGATCATCTTCATGCGCTTCTTGCCCTTCTTCTGCTTCTCAAGCAGTTTCTTCTTGCGCGTGATGTCGCCGCCATAGCACTTGGCCAGCACGTTCTTGCCCATGCTGCCGATCTTTTCGCTGGCGATCACCTTGCCGCCGATTGCCGCCTGCAGGTTGATCACGAAAAGGTGCTTGGGGATTTCCTCTTTCAGCTTCTTCAGCAGGTTGCGGCCGCGCTGTTCGGCGAACTGCCGGTGCACGATCATGGCCAGCGCGTCAACCTCGTCGCCGGCAATCATGATGCGCACCTTCACCAGGTCGGCGGCTTCAAAACCCACGGGCTCGTAGTCCATGGTCGCGTAACCGCGGGTGCCGGACTTCAACTTGTCGAAGTAATCAAAGATCACTTCCGCCAGCGGCATCTTGAAGGAAAGCAGCACGCGGTCTTTGCCCAGGTGTTCCTGGTTCAGGTACAGGCCGCGGCGCTCCAGCGAAAGCGCCATCACGTTGCCGATGTATTCGGTGGGCGTGATCACGCTCAGCTTCACCATCGGTTCCAGGATTTCGTCGTACACCGTGGGGTCGGGCAGGTCGCCGGCCTTTTCGATGCGTTCGATGCTGCCGTCGTGCTTCTTGATCTCGTAGGTGACGTTGGGGGCGCTTTGCACCAGGTCCAGGCCCAGTTCGCGTTCTACGCGTTCCTGGAAAATTTCCATGTGCAGCAGTCCCAGAAAGCCGCAGCGGAAGCCGCTGCCCAGGGCGTCGCTTTGCTCGGGTGTGTAAGTGATGCTGCTGTCGCTCAGGGTGATTTTCTGCAGGCCTTTGCGAAGCTGGTCGAACTCGGCTGCGTTGGTCGGGTACACGCCGGCATAGACCATCGGCTGGGGCTTCTTGTAGCCCGGCAGCGGCATGATCTCGTTCTTGTGTTTGGCCAGCGCAATCGTGTCGCCCACGCCCACGTCCTGCACGGTCTTGATGCCGCAGATGACGTAGCCTACCTCGCCGCACTTCAGCTCGGGCTGCTTGTGCAGGCCCATGCGCACCACGCCGACTTCCAGCACGTCGTATTCGCTGCGGGTGCCGATCATGAAAATGCGGTCGCCCGCACGCAGCGCGCCGTCGCGCACACGCACATACACCACCACGCCGCGGTAATCGTCATACACCGCGTCAAAGATCAGGGCGCGCAGGGGCTTTGTGATGTCGCCTTCGGGCGGCGGGATGCGTTTGACAATCTCCTCGACCAGCTTGTCCACGCCCAGGCCGGTTTTGCCGCTGACCTGCACGACGTCCGCGGCCTTGGTGCCGAACGCGGCCTCAAGTTCGCCGCAGGTGCGGTCGAAGTCCGCCGCCACCATGTCCACCTTATTGGCCACGGGCACCACTTCCAGATCCGCGCCGATGGCCAGGTACATGTTGGCAACGGTCTGGGCCTGGATGCCCTGGGTCGCGTCCACCAGCAGCAGCGCGCCTTCGCAGGCGTTCATGGCACGGCTGACTTCATAGCCGAAGTCCACGTGGCCGGGGGTGTCGATCAAGTTGAACAGGTACTCCTCGCCGTTGAGGTTCATCGGCAGGGCGATTGCCTTGGCCTTGATGGTGATGCCGCGCTCGCGCTCTAGATCCATCGAATCCATGGTCTGTTCGACCATCTTGCGCTTGTCGACGGCATAGGACATCGACAACAGGCGGTCGGCCAGGGTCGATTTGCCGTGGTCGATGTGCGCAATGATGCAGAAGTTGCGCATCTTGCTCAGCGGCAGTTCAGACACTCGGCAGGGCCTCCGGTTCGGCGCAGATAGTTAGCAGATTCGCCAGATCGTGCCAGAGGAAGCGGGGACAACTGGGGCGTTGTCTGGACGATGGCGCTCGCTTACGCTTCGCGTTCAGATCATGCCCAGCCCTTCCAGACCAAAACTTCCGCCGGGACTGAAACCAGCGCCCGGGTCGATTGCCCTGATCCTGGGTTCGGGCTTTGGCGACATTGAACGCCAGTGCAAGGCCGCCGCACGCGTGGACTACGCCGACATTGCCGGCTGGCCCAGGCCCTCGGGCCTGCCCGGCCACAAGTGTCGCCTGACACAAGGCAGGCTGTGGGGACGAAAGGTGCTGGTCTTTCGTGGCCGGTATCACGCCTATGAAGGCTTTGCCCCGCGCCAGCTGGCGCTGATTCCTCAACTGGCCCATGCCTTGGGCGCGACCACGGTGATTGTCACAAACGCCGCCGGGGGCATCCGCCCAGGCTTGAACGCGGGCAGCCTGATGGCCATTACCGACCATGTTAACGCCATGGGCATCAACCCCCTGGTTGGGTTGCAACGCCTGCCCGGCGCGGCCCGGTTTGCGCCCATGGCGGGTGCCTATGACCCGACACTGGTAAGCGCGCTGGTCAAGGCCGGCAAATCCGCGGGCGAGACCGTGGCAATGGGAGTGTATGCCGCCGTGCTGGGCCCCAGCTTTGAAACTGCGGCCGAAGTGCGCGCCCTGAAGGCAATGGGTGCCGACGCCGTGGGCATGAGCACGGTGCCGGAGGTGATTGTGGCGCGCGCACTGGGCCTGCGGGTGTGCGGCCTGTCATTGATCACCAACCGGGCGGGCTCCAGTGACGACAGCCACGAGGGAACGTTGAAACAGGGCACAGACAACGCGGGCCGAGTAGCCAACGTCCTGCGCGAGCTGTTCGGGCTGTTGGCCTGAAGCGCTGGTTCAGGTTCTACGGGGTGACGCGCACTCTACGCGCCCTTGCCCGTAGTCGACTTGCATTGCCCGCAACTGCCCCGCGGCTGTCAGCGGTTGCCCCGCAGTTGCCCGCGTAGCGGGCATTACGACCGTAGCCTATGGTGACAAGCGCCACGGGCGCGCGGAACCATAGGAAAACAGTGGCGTTACGCATGAGCCCGCGCTGCGGGCGACCTAGCCCTACACGTATTGCACTTCGTGCGGAACTTCATTTTCCTTCAACAGTCGCAGCAACTCTTCGCGACTGCTCTCCTGTCTGTGATGCTCGCGCTGCGTAGCTATGTAACGCGTGATCGCGTCTTTCTCTGACCGGCTAACGCTGAAGGCCGAATAGCCGCGTTGCCATTCAAACCTGCCCGCTACCTGGCGAGATTCGTGGATCCACTTCGATGAGCCCGCCTTTACGTCGCGCATGAAGTCGGAGATAGACATGACAACGGGCGTAACCGCCAAAATGTGCACGTGGTCTTCCACGCCGCCGATTTGGATCGGTATACCGCCAAGCCGCTTGATGATGCCGCCCATATAGGGGTGCAGGTCTGCGGCCAAGTCGGCCTGGATGCACGGAAGGCGGTCCTTGGTTGCGAACACGAAATGGCATAGCAGCTTATGGTATGTTTGGCTCATGGTCGCCTCTGTCGCCCGCCACGCGGGCTTGGATAGGGGCCGGGCGGGGTCCTATGGTTCCGCGGCCGACTTCGTCGGCTTTGTCACCATAGGCTACGATCTTAAGGCCCGCTACGCGGGCCGACTACAAGTGACCATCGGACAGACCCGGCCGCAGGGCTGGGGGGCGGCCGGGATGAGGTCGCCCCCGCCCTTGCGGGCGGGGCGGTGGGACCGGCCAAGGTTGAGTTGAGGCGCGCCCCCGAAAACCAAACCCTGCCCTATGCCTGCCAAGCGTGGTTACTATAAGGTTCGGGTCCGTTTCGGGCCGTGCACACAGGTACAATCATGAGCGAACGCAAACTCTTTACCTCAGAATCCGTCGGCGAAGGCCACCCGGACAAACTGTGCGACCAGGTGTCTGACGCCGTGCTGGACGCGATTCTCACCGAAGACAAACACGCCCGCGTCGCCTGTGAAACCGCCACCACCACCGGCCTGATCTGCGTGCTGGGCGAAATCACCACCAAGGCCCAGGCTGTGCTGGGCAAGATTGGCGACATCGCCCGCAAGGCCGCCACCGAAATCGGCTATACCAATGGCGAGTACGGACTGGACGGCAACTCCTGCGGCGTGATGGTCGCGGTCCACGGCCAGTCGCCGGACATCGCCATGGGTGTTGATGAAGCCGCCGACCGGGAACAGGGCGCCGGCGACCAGGGCATGATGTTCGGTTACGCCAGCGACGAAACCCCCGAACTGATGCCCGCCCCGATTGCCTGGTCCCACAAGCTGACGGCCCAGCAGGCCAAGCTGCGCCACAGCAAGAAGATTGACTGGCTGCGCCCGGACTGCAAATCACAGGTGACCGTCGAATACGACGGCGACGCGATTGCGCGTATCCACACCGTGGTTCTGTCCACCCAGCACGCCCCCGAGATCAGCCTGAGCCGTATCCGCGAGCAGACCATCGAGGAAATCATCAAGCCTGTGCTGCCCGCGCAGTTCCTGGACAGCAAGACCATCTATCACGTCAACCCCACTGGCCGCTTTGTTATCGGCGGCCCGCACGGCGATTCAGGCCTGACCGGCCGCAAGATCATTGTGGACACCTACGGTGGCATGGGCCGCCACGGCGGCGGCGCGTTCAGCGGCAAAGACCCGACCAAGGTGGACCGCAGCGCAACGTACATGGCACGGTACGCCGCCAAGAACGTGGTAAAGGCCGGGCTGGCCAAGCGCTGCGAGATCCAGTTGGCGTACGCCATTGGCGTGGCCGAGCCCGTCAGCATCAACGTCAACACCTTCGGGACCAACAAGATCGCCGAAAGCGAGATCATTGAAAGATTGAAGAAGGCCGTCAGCTTCAAGCCCAAGGCCATCATCAAGCACCTGGACCTGCTGCGCCCGATTTACAGCCAGACCGCCAAGAACGGCCACTTCGGGCATGAGGGTGTAAGCTTCCCGTGGGAGAAGACCGACCTGGCGGACAAGTTGAAGTAACGGCGGTGTTCCGGGTTCAGAGTTCTGCGTCCTGAGTCGGCGGCCCCAGGCCCCAACTCAGCACTCAAGACTTCGAACCCGGAACTGGCAGTACCACCTTACTTTGTGTCCGAACACGGGGTTGCATTCAGTCACGCCGTTGGGTAAACCTACGGGTCGTAACCGGTAGTACCGCTGGCGCGTCAAGGACTTGTGACGTTTCCGGTGCTTTTCTGCGCGGTTTTGGGCTGTTCAACGCCGATGGAGTCGCTCCCGGAGTCGTTGGCAGGCCGAAGTTGTGCAGGGAACGCCAGTAACGCCGCAAACCATGAAACGCCAAACGGGGGCAAAATCGTAAAATCCATCTGGATTCAATGTTGAGTGGGCCTATATTGCCCATCCTCGCAGCGGGCGACACCGGTCATTTCAGGCTAATCGAAAACAGAAACTAAGGGGACGTACCCATGACAGAGAATGCTGGCGGTGGCAACGAACTGGAAGCCCTGGGAGTTCCGAAGGAAATCCAGGACTACACCAAGACCATGTGGATGCTTCAGATCATCGGCCTTGGGCCGTTGTACCTGATCTTCGTCGAGAAGCCGGGCCTCTGGAAGAACCCCTGGTTCGTCAGCCAGGTTCGCCTGATGATCCGCAGCATGATCTTCTGGATCATCTGCTACCTGCCGGGCATGTGGTTCGCCTTCCAGTGCTTCGGCGCCGTGGGCAAGGGCAAGGACCCCAAGGTCCCGTTTGCCGCCCCGAACGGCTTTGCCGACAGCCAGAAGTAGTTTGACGCAACATCTGACGCCGGGGACGGACTGCAATCCGTCCCCGGTTGTTATTTTTCCGTGTTTCGTGTTTCGTGCCCCGTGCTTCGGCAGATTCACGGGACTGAATCCCACGAAGCACGCGACACGAAACTCGGCCCCTCCATGGCCCGCCTGAACGTCGATCTTTCCGTCAACGACTACGACCGCAACCTGTTCGAGGTGCGCAAGCTGGTGCTTGAGCTGCGCGAAAACGAGGGCATGCGGCACCTGGTGCTCAAGATACTGGCCATGGCCCTGTTCTTTGACCGCAAGCTGCAGGTCGAACCCGGCATGGACGACGACGAACGCTTCGAGCCCGACCTGCTGCTGCGTTCAGACGACTACCGGCCCCTGCTGTGGGTCGAATGCGGCCAGTGCCGTGTGCAGAAACTCGACAAGGTCACTTTCCGCCACTACGACGCCAAGGTCGTCATGATGAAGGCGACCGAGCGCGAGGCCCGCGACATCGCCACGCGCTGCAAAGGCGAGGTACGCCGCATCCAGGCAATCGAGTTCATTGGCTTTGACCCCGGGTTTGTCGAGGCGCTGGGAGAAACACTGATGGGCCGCAACGACATCATTGTCATTATCTCGGGCCAGGACCTTCAGGTGGTTGCCGGCGGGACCACCCTGCAAAGCCGCATCCACCGCATCCACGAAACGCCATGAATGGGCGCAATTCCGTCCCGCCTGCGCTAAACTTGCGCCATGCGACGCGCCGCCCTTTCTTTGCTGCTTGTCTCGTTCTGCCTGTTGACGGCACGGGCACAGGACGCCGCACCCGCGCTGCCAAAGCCAGCCAGGGGCTTTGACGAGGGCCGGGCATTGCTGCTGCGCGAGGCCGCCGAGAACACCTTTGGCCCGGCGCGCCTGATAGAACGCCTGCTGGAAGACGCCGACCTGCCCGAACTTGCCGGGTTCTGTGCCCAGCGCCTGACGGCCGACGAACGCACCCGCGTGGACGGTGCCTTGAAACTGGGTGGCAAACTCAAGGGCGCAGATGCCGCGGCCACACTGGCGGCATTTCAGGCCGCATCGATCAAGCCAAAGGCTGTGCTTGCGGCGCTAGGCGAACTTGTGGCCGGGGGCAAGCTGCCCGATGCCGTGGCCTGGCTGTACCGCCGCGGCTTCAACTTTGAAGTGCTGCAGCGCGCCATGAATGGCGAGCGCATCGACAGCATCCGCCTGCGGCGACTGCTGCGCGAGCGCGCCGCCGCCGGCAAGGGCGCGGGCGTGCTGTTTTCGACGGCCTGCTGGGAGTTCAACCACAAGGATGCCCGCGAGGAACTCGGCGGCCACTACGACGGCGCGCAGCTTGTCGAGGCGCTGCTGGAACTTGGCTGGAACGAGGCCGACTTTGAGGCCGCCCTGGGCAAGCTGCTGCCCCGTGGCCTGACGGCCCGCCACAAAACACTGATTGCCTGGGGCGACGCCCGGCTGTTGTGGCCGGCGCTTTCGCAGGGCCTGGCCGAATCCGAAGTAGCAAAGGTCGCCCTGTCGCGCATCAACGCCACATGCAAGGCCGACGACCCGCGCCTGCTTGCCCTGTGCCAGCGCCGCGCCCGCGTCTGTGACCGCTGGTTCCGCACCGGGGGCCCACGCGTGGTGGGTGCCTGGGCCGGCCCCCTGCCCGGCAGCAACGGGGAACCCAGACCGCCGGCCGACACTGCCGAAACCCTGGCCACCGCAGGGCCGGATCAGTTTGCCGACAGCCTGACGCCGGCGTTGCGCAAGCACTTCAACCAGCCGGGCCAGGACCAGTTGCTGCTGGTGGCCTACAGCGACGGCAGCACACGCATGGTGGTGACCCGTCCGGGCCGGGCGGAACTGGCCTATGCGCCTGACACGCCGCTGGCGGGCCCGTCGGCCAGCCAGTTGTATGAGGGCCGCTTCACGCTGGAGGGCCGCATTGCCTACGCCACGCTGGTGTTCGGCGAAGGCGTGGTGGCCGCGCCGCCCGAAGTCGATCTTGTCAATCTGCGCACCGTGGCCGGCGGCGCGCTGCTTTCCGCCCAGCGCGATGACGGCGTAACCCTGACACCGATGCTGCTGCGCCGGGTTTCGATGCTTGTGGATGCACCCTGACTTCAAACCCCTGCCAGAGGATCCAGCCATGCCTACACGCCAGATGCTGATGCTGGTGGCCGCTTCGCTGCTTGGCGGATTGACCGTCAACCTGATGCAGGCCCCGGCTCGTGCCCAGCAGGAGCCTGAAATCGCCAAGGTCACACGCAGCCAGCGTTTTGAGCTGGTCGACGAAGACGGCCTGGTGCGGGCCAGCTTAAGCGCCGCCGGCGGAGTCACGGAACTGCGCATGATCGGGCACGACCAGAACACCACGGCCACCATCCGCATCCGCAAGGATGGCGCGGCGGCGCTGTCCTTTGCCGACGCCAGGCAGCAGTCTCGGATTGTGCTGGGCACCGGTGCGGGCGGCATCGGCGGCTTGGGCTTTTCTGACGACCAGGGCCGGTCGCGCCTGGCACTTGGCACGGACAAGGCCGGCGCCCCCGCGCTGACCATGAACTATGCCAGCGGCAAGCTGGCAGGGCTGTTCACCGTGCAGGCGGAACGCGACGCGGCGATCATTCTCAACGGCCCCAAGGGCGACACCAACCTTGCGCTGGGCAACAGCGACGGGCGGCCCAACATCCTGATGCTTGATGACAAGGGCATAGAGCGCATGAAGCTGGTGCTGAAAGAAGACAACTCGCCGGCGCTGATGCTGCGCGACCAGAAGGGCCAGGGTCGGCTGGTGGCCGGCGCCAACGCCGACGGCTGGGCGGGGTTGGGCATCACTGACACCAGGGGCACGGTGCGTACTCTCATGTTCAGCGACGCCAAGGGTGAAGCGGGCATCACCGTCAGCGACGGCGCGGGCAAATCGCGCGCGGCCATGGCCGTCAACGCCGAGAACAAGGCCCGCGTGGAGATACTGGACGAAACCGGCAAGGCAGTGTTCTCGCAGCCAAAGAACTGATGCCCACCACAACCATCAACCTTGACGCCGCATGGCGGGAACACGACCGGCTGGCCGCGCGGATCAAGCGTGGCCAGGGGCAGGTGTTCACGCCGCGCGCGCTGGCCCTGCGGCTGGCGGCAGCCACGCTGGGGCCGCTTGATGACGCGCCGCGGCTGATTGACCCGGCCTGCGGTTGCGGCGCGCTGCTGCTGGGGGCGCTCGAGTACGCAAGTCTTGACCGCCCCGGCTGGCTGGAACACTGGCAGCAGGGCGGGCTGACGGGTGTAGACGCCGATGCCGCCTGCGTGCGCGCGGCGGGCCAGGTGCTGGGTCACGCATTGCCCGGCATCAGGCTCGACCTTCGTCAGGCCGACGCCCTGGAGATGGCCACGGATGACCGCTGGCAGGTTGTGCTGGCAAACCCGCCCTGGGTCAGCTTTTCGGGGCGGCAGGCCTCGCGCCTGTCGGCAGCCCGGCGCGCCGGGCTGGCGCGGCGATATGCGGCTTTTGCCGGCTGGCCCAGCCTTCACGCCGCGTTCTGCGAGCTCGCGGGCAACCTGGCCGGCGAACAGGGCCGCATCGGGTTGCTGCTGCCCATGCCCGTGGCGGAGCTTGCGGGATACGCGGCCGCGCGGCAGGCGCTGCAACGCGGGCGCAGGCTGGAGTCGCTGGTCGAGCTTGGCGAAGACGCCTTTGCCGGGGTCACCGAACCCGCGGGCATGTTCGTGCTGGGTCCCGGCGTAAACACCGCATCTGACTGGCGGCCCGATTGCGTGGCCGGCGCGGCCGCGCTGGCCCGCCGATTCGCCCCCCTGCCACCCGAAAGTTTCGGTGACATCGGCATCCACAGCGGAAACGCCGCGGACCTGCTGTTTGCCCGCCGGCCGGGGCCGGCCCTTGTGCCGGTGCGCGTGGGCGCCGACGTGCGCCCATTTGTGCTGCAGGCGCCAAGCCTGTGGCTTTCCGGCGCGGCGCTGCCGCCGGGCCGATACGCCCGCGTACCGGGCACGCTATGTCTGGCCCGGGCGCGCATCCTGCTGCGCCAGACGGCCGACCGCCCGGTTGCCGCGCGCCACGCGCCCGCGGCAGCTTTCCGCAACAGCGTGCTGGCCTGCTTCGGCGCGCCGGGTCACGACGACGACTATCTTGTCGGTGTGCTGAACAGCGACACGCTGGCGGCAATCCATCGCGCGTTGCACCGCGACGCGCGGCAGCGGGCATTTCCGCAGCTCAAGGTAGGGCACCTGCGTGCCCTGCCCGTGCCGGGGCCAGAGATCGGGCCGCTGTACGACGCCATTGCCGCGGCCTCGCGTGCGCGCGACCATGCCTCCGTAAACGCGCTGGTGGCGCAAGCCTTCGATCAACGATAGCGATAGCCGTTATCGACCAGCGGCAGGCCAAGCTCGGTGGTGACCTCGGCCAGTGTCTGCGGGCAGAAGTAGTAGTACCGCAGGCGTCGCACCCCGCCCTCGGCCTGTTCAAAGCGCAGTACGTCGCGCACCACGCGCCGTGTGGTTTCGCCTTCCTGCACCGTGTACCACAGCAGAACCACGGGCTCGCCGCGGAACGTCGCCACCTGGGCCTGCGGGTTGCCGGCCTCATCAAACATGGTGTGTTCCAGGCTGCCGTCGCGAATCTGGTCGCGGCCGTATTCCTGCACCATGCCCACGACCTCGGCCTCGGCGTCCTGAAGCATCAGCGCTGCAAGCCCGTTCAGGTCGCGGGCATTGAAGGCCGCGCACCAGCGGTCCAGCAGCGCCGGGTCAAGCTGCGGGGCCGTGGCGGGGCGGGTCCGCTGTTCATCGGCCTGGCGGGCCGCCTCCAGCTTTTCGCGGCCGCGGTGCAGCGATGCCTTCACCGCGCCGGTGCTGGTGCGCAGTTGCGCGGCGATTTCGGCCAGTGAAAATTCAAACACGTCCTTCAGCAGCAGCGCGGCGCGCTCCTGTGGCGGCAGGCGCCAGGCCAGGGCGGCAATCGCCTCGCGCACCTGTGGCGCGGGCACGGGCTCGGGTGCGGCAGCATCGAAGTGTTCGGGCATGGCGGACTCCTGGGCGCGGCGCGTGTGGTCGATCCAGAGGTTCGTGGCCATGCGGAAAACGTAGGCGCGCGGGTTGTCGATCTGCCAGTGCACGTCGGCCAGCTTGGCAAACGCGCGCAGCAGCGTTTCCTGCACCAGGTCCTCGGCGTCCCACAGGTCGCCCGTCAGGCTGCGGCAGTACCGGAACAGGTCCGGCCGCAGCGGGTCCAGGATATCCATCAGCCGCGCGCGCGAAACGCGCACACCCTTGAGGAACTCGGGCTGGATCGGGTCAGGCACGGGGTTCTCCGTCAGGCCACGGCACAAAGACGGCCGACGGCGCCGCAAAGATACGGCAAATCAGCCCGGGTTGCTGGGGTCGTACATTTCGTCGATATCGACCCGCAGTTGCAGAAGCCGCCGGTCGCGCGGATCCAGCGCGATGCCCTTGTTGGCCACGTCGCGCGCCACGTCATAGCGCCCCATCTGGTAAAGCCGCAGCCCCCAGCGCTCGTAGATGTTAATCAGCGATGTGCGCAGCCGCTGGTCCAGGCGGTCGGCAAGCTCTGGCTGGCCGCGGTACTTCAGGAACTTGCGGTTCTCCTCGATCAGCTTGCGCACTTTGATGGCCGAGTTCGCGGCCGACTCATACTTGGGCAGGCCGACCAGCACCTTGCCTGCGTTGCAGTCGGCGTCGGCCTCGATCTTTTTGTCCTCTACGGCCTTCACCTGGTCCTGGATGCCCGCCAGCCAATCGTCCACCGGCTGGCGTTTCTTGCGTTCGTCGGCGTCCACGACTTCCTGCGATTTGCGGGCTTCGTCCTCCAGTTGCTTGGCGCGCAGTTCAAGCTCTACGGCATCCAGCGTGGAAAGCAGCACTTCGGCCCTTGTTGCCGCGGGCGTGGCGGCGAACTTCGTGCGGATGGCAGTCAGTGTCGCGCGGGCATCGGCCACCTTGCCGGCCTCGATCTGCGCGCCGGCGGTATCCAGCAGGCCGTCGGCTTCCAGGATGTCGCACAGGCCGGAGACTGCGTCGGCGTCATGGGCCAGGGCGGTGTCCTGTTTTGCGGCCGCGCGGGCGGTGTCGCGGGCGGTGGCGTAAAGGCCGCGATGCAGGGCAAAGCGCGCGAGCTCCAGCTGCTGGCGCGGCTCGTCGGGCGTGAACTGTTTCTTGATCAGAAACGCGCTGGCGGGCTCAAAGTCGTCGATCCGGGCCGTGAAGTCCTTGCGCGCGCGCTTGAACGAAACCACGTCGCCCGAAAGCGAAGACACCGTGGTCTCCACTTCTTTGTCCTCGGACTTCAGCTTCAGCTTCACCGCCCAAAGCGGCGAGGCCAGAAGCACCGTCAGCAGCATCAGCACAAGCACACGCATGGCCCCATGATACCGGCCGGCCGCGGGCTGTGCGGCGCTTTGCGCAAATCGGATTGCGGATCGGGAAAGCGCCACGCTTTAGACCCCGCGCTTGGTCGGGCCCCAGATGAACTTGTGCAGTTGCAGGTTCAGCCGCGCGGGTACCCCGTCGGCCAGCATCCAGTCAACCAGCTGGGCCGGGTCAACCATGCCCCAGGCCGGGCTGAACAGCACCGTCGTTCGTTCGTGCAGGCGCTGGCCGGCCACCAGGTCGCGCGCCCAGAAGTAATCGTCGCGCGAGGTCAGCACAAACTTCACTTCGTCGCCGGGGCGAAGGTGCTGCAGGTTGGCGTAATGATTGGCGGGTTCTTCGCCGCTGCCGGGCGTTTTCACGTCGACGATGGCGCGAACACCGTCAGGGATGGCGCAGATGTCGTGGCTGCCGCCGGTTTCCACCAGCACTTCGCAACCGGCCTGCAACAGGCGCCGGCATAGGTTCGAAAACAGCGGCTGCAACATCGGTTCGCCGCCGGTGATCTCGACAAGCCGTATGCCGAACCCCAGCGCCGTGGAAACCACATGTTCCAGCGCCATCGGCGCGCCCTGTGTGAAGGCATAGGCCGTGTCGCAGTACCGGCAGCGCTGGTTGCACACCGCCGTGCGGATGAACACGCAAGGCCGCCCGGCGTGGGTGCTTTCGCCCTGCACACTGGGGTAAATCTCGTTGATCAGCAGGTGCGAGGCCTCAAGCCCCTTCAGTGCCGCCAGCGGCGCCAGGCGTTGTTCCATGGGCGTGGTCATGGGTCTCCGGCGCTGCCTTGCAACAGCCTTAGACACTACTTCAGCCCGCAACGGCTCAAAGGGCGGGGGTGTCATGTAAACGCAAGTTAGTTGCAATACCATATTGACGCAGATGCAAGTCAATTGCATTACGTCCGCCCACGGAGAACAACCATGCGCTGGATGCTGATGATTGCCCTTTGCTGCCCGGCCTTGGCCGCGCAGCCTGAACTGGAAACCAGACTGGCCGAACGCGACCGCAAGATTGCGGATCTTGAACGCCGGCTTGAACACCTCGAATCACACCACACGCACGACGAAGAACCCAAGAAGAAGAAGCGCGACCACGATGCCGACGCCAGGGGCGTGTGGTTCGAGCTGCTGGATCTTTCCTTCAACTTGATGACCGTGGTCGGCACTTCCACCAGCACCGATGACGAGTTACGCGGCCTGCAGATCGGCGGCCACGACCCCCGCCGCCGTGGCTTCACCCTGCAGCAGGCCGAACTTGCCTTTGCCGGCGCGTTGCAACCCTACTTTGCAGCCGAGGCCTATCTGGTCGCCACAGAGGAAACAGTCGAGCTTGAAGAGGCCTTTTTGCGTTCGCTGTTTCTGCCCTGGTTCGAGCTCAAGGCCGGGTACTTCTTCACCGAGTTCGGGCGCATGAACCGCGTTCACCCGCACGGCTGGACCTGGGCCGACCAGCCCGTGGCGCTGGGGCGGGTGCTTGGTGCCGAAGGCCTGCGCGGCGTGGGCGGGCGCGCGGCCTTGCATGCCGGCTGGGGCAGCCTGCTGTTTTCGGTGCAGAACGCCGACGACGAGTCAGCCACCAGCTTTCTCGGTGAAGGCCACGGCCATGGTCACCAAGACGAGCACGGCGGGGAAACAGTCGGCGGTCTGCCGCGCAGCGAACGCCGCACGCGCACCTTGGCGGACCTTCTGTACCTGCTGAGGATGGAGACCAGCCACGAGTTCGGGCATTGGACCTTGGGCGCCGGGGCCTCGGGCGCCTATGGCCCCAACGCCACCGGCGAGCGCGGCAAGACATGGCTGGCCGGTGCCGACGCCGCCCTGAAGTGGCAAGGCCATGAAAGCTGGTTCCGCGTCCAGGCCGAGTTTCTGCACCGCTACTTTCAGGCCGGGCCGGCAGTGTTCGAAAACGACCCGAGTGACCCCAGCGACGATAAGTTCTTCAGGCCCACCGTGCTGCATGACTGGGGCGCGTACCTGGAAGTCTCGGGCTCGCCGGGCTGGAACCTGCTGCTTGGCCTGCGACTGGAGTACGCCTCAGGGTTTCGGTCCGGCCATGAGCTGCGGCAAGAGGACCCGCTGCGCGACGACCGCCTGCGCATCTCGCCAATGGTGGGTTGGCAGCCGCTGGACCAGTTGAAAGTGACCCTGCAATACAACTTCGACCACACCGAACACCTGGGCGGCAAGACCAGCCACGGCCTGTGGCTGGGCATCCGCGTGATGTTCGGGGTGGACGGCCACAAGCACTGAGTCAGCGCGGTAAGTCGGCGTAGAGCTTCATGCTGCGCAGGATTTCGGTGTGCGCCACTTCGCGGCCTTCCCAGCCGATCACCCTGGTGCGCTGGCCCTCAAGGTCTTTGTAGACCTCAAAGAAGTGGGCGACTTCGCGCAGGAAGTGGGGCTGCAGGTCCGCAAGATCGTGCCAGGTCGAAAACAGCGGGTCGTTGATCGGCACGCACAGCACTTTGTCGTCTTTGTCGCCACGGTCGAGCATGCGAAACAGGCCAATCGGCCGCACGGTCAGCACGCAGCCGGGGAAGGTGGGCTCGGTGACGATGGTCAGGTGATCCAGCGGGTCGCCGTCGTCGTAAAGGGTGCGCGGGATGATGCCGTAATCGCCGGGGTAGACCAGCGAGGAATACAGTACACGGTCCAGCTTGATGAACCCGCCGGCCTTGTCGATTTCGTATTTGTTGCGCGAGCCCTTGGGGATCTCAACGACAGCATTGAGAAGCGTCGGGGGCTGGGGGCCAACCGCAAGATCATGCCAGTAGTGCATGGGCGCAGGTTAGCGTCGATGGGTTCACAGGAACAGGAGCCCGAAGCGTAAGCGAGGAGTTGGTCCTCTCCATTGTGAAGTACTGCGGTAGCAACAAATGCCGACTGACGACCACGATTCGCTATGGCCGCGAATTCCAATAAACAACCCTTCGCGTGAGTCGAGTAACCCAACTGAGGGACCCGTCCTGACTTACTACCAAAACAATCGCATCAAGTACCCTGTTTGCAACGCGAAAAGCCGCCAAGTGTCGGGTGCCTCGAGCATCGGATGGCTGTGCGGAAAACTGATTTCGGCCTCCTTTTCCGGCGACCACCTGATAGACAGTCGCAGGGGCGTCGGCCCCCGTCACAAAGGCGCCGAAGCACATGACGTTGAAGTTGCTGTCGGCCACAACAGCCCCATCGACCGACGCATAGTTCGCCCAGCTATCCGCAATCAATCGGAGTCCGGACGCGGCGGTGCTTAGCCCGCGAATTGGCGATTGTGAATCGTCCCCTGACCATTCGTCCTCCATGTGCTGACCTTCTACAGCACCTCGAGCCTGATGTTTGACGAGATTGTAGAGGCCGCATGATTGCCGAATCGACTCGAACGCGCGCTCATCCAACGCACCCTTAGATCGAACCTTTGGTCGGAGCAACTTCTTCGTGCCAACTATCGCCGAGGCCTTCACGCTAGGGCCCAAAAACACAACGATTCCTCCATGCTTTAGGGAAACAAGCCGTTCGCTAACGCCCTCCGCAAAGTCCGACATTCGCTTGGCAACGATTTCGACAAGTTCCTCATGCGCGTCCCCGCGAAAATGAGGAAATGTGGTCGCTACTAGTTCGCGTGCGCATACGCCAAAAAAGTGGTCTTGAAAGCGAACTGGAGTTTGGGAAGAGCTGTATCCAACGAGCTTGCCGTGCGCAAACCTTGCCACTTCGATTGAGCCAAGCGAAAACCGAAGGTGTGCTGGCCCCTCAATCGAAATTTCGAGGTCCGGTAGGCGGCGGCGTCTGCGCGATCTACCCCCCATTTGGGTGCGATCCGAGTGAACTAGGCGCGTTCCTTGGCTGACAACAGCGGCAACTATCGACTTTGGCGTTCCAGCTTTCTCCTGCGCCACCACAACCAGCCGCGCGTTAGGTTCCGCAAAGGCGGTTGCTAGGTACACCAGGTTCTTGACATTCAGTGGTAAGTGAGGATCAAACGCGACGACCTTGCCGCCTGCAGTCCAGAGTTCGGGCAGGTAGTACTCTTCAATGACAACGCTACAACGAGGAGCCCTTCCTTCTTCCGTTTGAACGGATGCTTCATACAGCAGCGACGCCACTGCTGCGATCTGGCGTTCGTCTGGAATCCACTTCGCAAATGAGAACTGACTCTGCCGGGCTCTAGCCAGCAAAAGAACTTCCCGCGCATGAGCTACACCGAAGACATCTGACAGCATCAACCTGTCGCTAGACGCTGAATTCTGCACGTGAAACTCCTTGGGGCTGAAATGTTGGAAGTCCGCGCCGCCTGGCTGCTAACCCGTACTCACCGGTTCGCGGCGGATGATGCGGGTCTCTCTAAACGCCTTCATTGTGGTCGGGTAGATCTCCGTCAGCGCCACGCGGCGGCCGGGCTCCACGATCATGCTCATGTGCTTGCGCTTGATCTCGTTGGGGTGTTTTAAACCCAGGGCGCGCACGATCATCATTACGTCGTGGTGCACGGCCTTCATGTAATTCGCCACGCGTGCGCTTTTGTCTGTCGGGTCCAGGCCGCGCTGCAGCCACCAGTGCTGCGTCGCCACGCCTGTGGGGCAGTGGTTAGTGTTGCACTGCAGGGCCTGGATGCACCCCAGGGCAAACATGAACCCGCGCGCGATGTGGCACAGGTCCGCGCCCAAGCCCAGGGCGATGCAGGCCTCGGCACCGCTGATGATGCGGCCTGACCCGATGATCTTCACTTTGTGGCGCGCGCCTTCCTCGCGCAGGATGTTGTCGGCAATCGCCAGCGCTTCCTGCAACGATATGCCCATCCGGTCGGCCAGGCTGAGTGGTGCGGCGCCGGTGCCGCCTTCGGCCCCGTCAATGATGATGAAGTCGGGCCCGTCGTCGTTGGCGGCGATGTACTTGCCGACTTCGCGGATGAATTCCTCGCCGCCCAGCACGCATTTAAAACCCGTGGGCTTGCCGCCACTGAGATCGCGCAGCTTGTTCACAAAGCGCATCAGGCCGGGCACGTCGTCGAACTCCGCGTGACAGTTGGGGCTGTGGCAATCTTCGCCCATGGGGATGCCGCGGATGGCCGAAATCTCGGCTGTCACTTTTTCTTTGGGCAGCACGCCGCCCTTGCCGGGTTTTGCGCCCTGGGCCAGCTTGATGTAGACGGCTTTGATCTGGTCTTTGCTGGCGACATTGCGAAAGGCGTCTTCACTGAAGGCGCCGTCGGGTGTGCGGCAGCCGAACTTGCCGGGGCCGACCTGGTAGAAAATGTCGCCGCCGCCATCGAGGTGGTACGGGCTGACGGAGCCTTCCCCGGTGCTCATGTACCCGCCGGCAAGCTTTGCGCCTTTGCTTAGCGCAAGCACGGCGTTCTTGCTGAGCGCGCCAAAGCTCATGCCGCTGATGTTGGCGATGTACTTCACGGCATAGGGTTTGGGGCGGTTGGCGCCCAGGATCACGGGCTCCATGTCGTCGCTGGCGTGCAGGTCGGGCGTGGGGAATGCGGCCGGGTTGAATTTGATCAGGCCCGGCGCGTCTTGATCCAACTGGGTGCCAAAGGGCACGGTATTGGAAAGCTTCTTGGCCGCGCGATAGACCCAGGACCGCTGCAGGCGCGTGAACGGCCGCTCCGTCAGGTCGCTGGTGACAATGTACTGGCGCAGTGGCGGGCCCAGCTTTTCAAACAGATAGCGAAAGCGGCCAAAGAACGGGATCGTACGGCGAACGGCCTGCTTCCGCTGCAGCACATCCGACAACGTGCTGAGCACCGCCAGCACGCCAAGGGCGATCAGCGTCCACTGCCACCAGGTGATGTTCTGGTACCACATGCACGGCCTCGCAAAGGTGACGTCGAAGTCTAGCCCCAGAATGAAAGCAGCGGCCAAAGCATATACCGCCAAATCGCCAATGCGCCAAAGTCAGACTGGAACTTTGGCGCATTGGCGATTTGGCGGCGCGCAGTTCAACGGCGCACGCGTTCTTCGCTGACGGCGGCGGTAACCAGCTTGGCCAGCTCGGCGGGGTCAAAGGGCTTGGCCAGGAACGCGTACATGCCAAGCATGACGGCGCGCTCCAGTTCCTGCGGGTGGATGTTGCCGGTCAGCAGGATAATCGGCGTGCCGCGGTGGCTGAAGCTCTGGCGCAGGCGGGCAATCAGTTCAATGCCGGTGCCATCGGGCAAGTCGTAATCGACCACCACGGCGTCGGGCACGTTCTGCTTGAGAACCCACAGTGCATCCTCGAGTGTGCTGACGCAGTGGCATACGGCGCCAAGGCCCTGGATCAGTGCCTGGCTGGCACTGGCGGCTTCGGGGTCGGCCTCGATCAGCAGGACAACGGACTGTTTGGCGGTTTGTGGGTCCATGGTCGTCGATTTCGAAAGAGCGGATGATGGCAAAGTTTTACAGGATGTCTACTTTCTTTGTGCTGATTACCACAGCCATGGCATGGCGCTGATCCGGCTGCTCTGCTGAGGCCCGCTTGCTGATTGATGTCTGGGACCAGCAGCAGAAGCCTTGCTCGTACTTCCGGTGCCCGCCATGATTGTAACGAAAAAGTCATGAACAATGCGCCATGTAATATGGAAAATCTTGCCCAAGTCAGGCACGGGGAAAGCCGCAAGTGCCTTCCCCGTATAGCTTTGCCTGTGACGCAACAGATCAGCGCACTACTTGCACATTTTGCAGTTCATCCGTGATAGCGCGCAGCTGCCCCGGCGACAGCGCCTGGCGTTTGTCGCACATGGCCAGTTCGCGGCAGGGGTGCATCTCGATAATCAGCCCGTCGGCGCCGCAGGCGTGGGCGGCCCGGCACAGCGGCGCGATCCACTCATGCCGCCCGGCCGCGTGGCTGGGATCGACAATCACCGGCAGGTGCGTCAGGCCGCGCAGCGCCACGACACTTGACAGGTCAAGGGTGTTGCGCGTTTCGCGCTCGAAGGTGCGGATGCCGCGTTCGCACAGAACCACGTTTGGGTTGCCCTCGATCAGCACGTACTCGGCGGCACACAGCCATTCACGAATCGTTGCGCTGGCCCCGCGCTTTAGCAGCACCGGACGGCCAGTGCGGGCGCAGGCCCGCAGCAGGGGTACGTTCTGCATGTTGCGCGCGCCGATCTGCAGCATATCGGCGTGGCGGGCGACTTCGGCGGCGTCGGCCGGGTCGGTGACCTCGGTGACCACGGCCATGTCGCGGGCGTGGGCGGCTTCGGCCAGCAGTTTCAGCCCTTCCAGACCCAGCCCCTGGAACTCGTAGGGGCTGGTGCGGGGCTTGAAGGCCCCACCGCGCACGATGCGCACGCCGCAGGCCCGGGCGTGATCGGCGGCTTGCCCAATCTGGTCAGGGGTTTCTACGGCACATGGCCCGGCAATGACCTCGAACAGTCCGGCGCCGATCCGGGCCGAGCCAACGTGCACCACGGTGCGCGGGCGCCCCGGCTCGCAGCGCGCCAGGCGGAAGGAGTCGCTGTCGGCGGGGGCTTCCACGACGGCGGGTTCGGGTTCGGCCTCCAGCTGGTGGGCGAAGCTGCCGCGCACAAGCAACTGCATCAGCTGGCGCGCCAGGCCGTCGCCCAGGCCAAGTTTTCTGGCCGCGGCGATCAGGGTGCGGGCATGGTCGCGTTCGCGGGTGGCGTCGAAGACGGGTCTGGCGGCCACGCGCTTGGCCAGGCCGATGTCGCGGGCGACATCGTTGCGCCGGGCCAGCAGCTGCAGCAGTTCGTGGTCAATGTGGTCAATCGCGGCGCGCAGTGTGCCAAGGACAAGCAGGTCGTCCCCGGCCGCGGGCGGCGTAAGTGTCTGGGTGTTCATTTCGGTTTCCTTTGGGCTCAGGCCACGGCCTGTGCCAGCAGTTGCTTCACGGGTTCGATGTCAGTGTTTTCGCGGGCGACCAGGGCAAACGTGGTGCGGTTGTCGGGGTCGTCCTGCACGGGGCCTTCCAGGAAGTACAGGCCGGTGGCTTCGCCGATTCCTTTAGGGCCCAGGATTGCGGTGTCACCTCTAAATCGCACCAGTTCTGCGACGTGGCGGGCACCGTCATCCACGGCGCGCAGCGGCACGGTGTTGCGGCGCGCCCAGTTCGCGCATTGCGCGATCACCTGCGGGTGGGCCAGCACTACGCGAAGGTCGGCCATGCGCACACCGGGCCGGGTCATCAGCCAGTGCTCGATGCGCAGGGTCATTTCGTGCAGCACGCGCAGCTTCCAGACGCGGATGCTGCGCAGGGCGTCTTTGATCGGCCCGGTCGTCGTGTTGCGGACGGGCAGAATGGCCAGGTCAACGTGGCCGCTGGCGAGGTTTGCCGCGGCCTCGGCAAAGCTCGCGAACGGCCAGCCGAAGAACTGGTCGTGCAGCAGGGTCATGCCGGCGCGTTCACTGTTGCAACCGGGGCCGCCCTGGTAGGCCACTTTGTAGGGATGTCGGTGTTGAGGGTGCGTCATTGTGATCTCCTGGTTGGGTTGCAAAAAAGAAGAAGGCCCGCAGTCAGCGGGCCTTTGCGTTGAGCGGATCTGGGGAATCTCAGTCCGAACGCCGGCCCGCGCCTTCAAAGTAGAAGGCATAAGCGAGCGCAAAAATGACGGCGTTGCGGTTCATGGCGCGGGGAAGGTATCGCGCGGTTGTTGACGTGTCAAGGATAGTCACGGCGCAAACCCGCACAAAATGATTCAGGCCTCAAGCATTGGCCGGTCAGCCGTCGAGATCCAGCCAGCCGTCGACGTGACGGCGTGTAACGCGGATCTCGATCTGCTGCGAGTTCTGGCCGCCGCGCCGGCCGCCGGTGATCACAAGTTCGCGCACCAGCTTCGCGCCGCGGTCGAACACCAGGCTGCCGGACAGGTCCAGCACCGCCGTGCGGCCCTTCAGGTCGCCGCTGACCTGCCAGACAATCTCTACTTCGGCGCTGTCGGCCGTCACGCGGGCCAGCGCGCACTTGAGAGAGTTCTTTTCAATGCGGAAGCCCAGCGCCTCAATGAACCGGTTCAGGCCGGACAGCTGGTCGCCCTCCAGGCTCCAGCGCGCGCCCTGCGCCACGGGGTCAATCGGCAGCAGCGCGGATTCAAAGCCGTCCAGCACAAACGTCGTGCGGCCGATGGAGGCATTGCCGGCGATTACCTCGGCCACCACGCCGCCTTGCCTGCGACGCAGCTCCAGGGTGCTGCCGTGCAGTTCGCCGGGGCCTTCTTCGGGGCTGCCCCAGCCGCGGGTAAGGCGCGTCAGGCTTTGTTCAAAGCTGCGCTGGATGGCCATCAGCCGGCCGCGCTCGTCGACGGCAAGCACTCGCGTCAGGGTGATTTCGATGCTTTCCGTCAGGTAGCGTTCGGTTTCCGTCAGTTCCTCGACGCGCAGGGTGCGTGTGGTGCGGAACTTCGCGTCCCTGCGATAGGCCGGCTGCAGCAGGACCCTTTCGGGCGGTCGCGGGTTTTCCTGCGTGTTGGCCGGCGGGTTGTTGCCCGATGGCGGCCCGTCGGGATTAGAACGCGGGTTGCCGCAGGAAGTGGCGATGAGCAGGCAATGACCTGCCAGCAACGGCAGAACCAAAGGGCGCACCAGTGCAACAAGGGTCGTGAACGCGTGGCTCATGGAACTGCGCCCCCGGAGTGCCACGTTAGCGGGCGCTGACCTGCACACCGTCCACCAGCAGCCAGGGCAGGTACTCGCTGCCGTACCATTCACGCTGGCGGCTGATACCGATGATGGCCGACTTCAGCAGGTCGAACATGTTCACGTTCAAGGCGGCGTTCTTGACGCGCCCCACGCGCTGGCCGTCCTGCACCAGGTAACCCAGTGAAATGTTGCCGCTGACCTGCCCGGCCAGGAAATTGCTGGTGAAGGTGCCCAGCATCTGCGTGACGCACAGCCCGCCATTGGCGCGCGCAAACAGTGCGGCCAGGTCGTCGCTGCCGGCGTCCATCACCACGTTGTGCAGGCCGGGCATGGGCAGGCTGGACACACTGCGCATGGAGTTGCCGGTGGGCTGGTGACCGGACTGCTGGGCCGTGGACAGCGAATGCACAAACCCGCGCAGCACACCCTTTTCGATGATCGCGCGCCTGCTGGTGACCGTGCCTTCGCCGTCGTACATCGAACCGGAAGGCCCCTCGGGGTGCAGCGGGTCGTCAGTGATCGTCACGCGTTCGTCGAACAGTTTTTCGCCCAGAGATTCCACCAGGCGGCTGGTCTTCTTGGCGATGTTGAGCCCGTTGATCGACACCGCAATCGGCATCAGGATGTCCGCAAGCGCCGAGGGCGCAAACAGCACGGGGTACGTGCCGGTCTTCAGCGGCGCGGTTTTGCGGGCCACCTTGAATTCCTCGGCGGCATCGCGCGCGCCCTGCAGGATCTCGGCGTCGTCCATCAGGTTTCGGCCGCTGCGCATGCGGTAGGTCTGCAGGAAGTTGCCTTCTTCGGCAATCTTGGCCGAGGCAAACCAGCCGAAGCTGCTGTCAGTCTCGGAGCATTCCTGGCCGGTGCTGGTCAGGATGCGCGACCGGCCGATGCCCCCGCCGATGCTGCACTCGGCCATGGCCTCGGGGTCAATCGACTTGATCACGTCTTTCACGCGGTTGCACAGCTGCACCAGCTTTTCGACATCCAGGCTTGCGCAACGCTCGTCCACGGCCCGCGTCTGGTTGTTCTTTGCGGGGCCGGCGAACTTGAACTCGTAGGGCTTGCCGAACGGCGCCATGCGCAGCGCGGCCTCGGCCACCTGTTCCACTTCGTCCTGCTTGCTGCTGTAGGAAAAACCGATCCTGCCGTGCTTGACGGCGCGGATGGCAAGACCGGAGTTTTCACCCTGGCGGATCTCGGTCAGGCGGTCGTTTTCAAACATCACACGCAGCGAGCGGCCTTCACTGGTGAAGGTTTCAAAGGCATCCGCGGCGCGCGTGAGTTTTTCAGTGGCGATGGGTGGCATGGGACTCCATGGAACTGCGTGTCTTGTGTTTGGTGTCTTGTGTCTGGTGTCGGGGTACTACTCGTCTCTTGAACTCTTCTTGCGCTCCAGGGCTCGAATCAGTCCCGCAAGCAACTTCATGCAAAGCGACAGCTGCCCGAACAGTTCCTGTAATTCTTGCTCTTGAACGTACTCAACATTTGCCGCGATCCGAATCAGGGTGCGAAGTTCGCTCAGTGATCCACGGGAAATGCGCAGAAACTGCAGGAACTCAGCCGTTGATCCTCTGTGATGTCCTTCCGCGATGTTGGCCGGCACCGAAACTGCCGCCCTGCGAACCTGTGACGTCAATCCGTAAGTTTCACTCTTTGGCCAGGTCTGGGTGAGCTTGTACACGTGGGTTGCCAGCTTCATGGCCAGCTTCCAAACCTCCAGGTCTTCAGGTTCTAACGCGGCCAATCACAAGCCTTTCCAGACACCAGACACCAGACACCAGACACGGACGTCCCTACCGTCCGCCAATCAGCACGTCCTTGATGCGGATGTGCGGGCTGCCGTGGCTTACCGGAAGGGGCATCTGGCCGGCCTTGCCGCAGCCGCCGGCGCTGTCCTGCACGTGGTAATCGCCGGCCACGCCGGTGATGTTGCGCAGGGTGTCAAACACGTTGCCGCCCAGGGTTACGTCGCGCACGCGCTCTGCCACCTTGCCGTCCCGGATCATGAACGCCTGGCCGGCAGTGAACGTGAACAGTTCCCCGTTGGTCTGGCCGCCGGAGCTTTCCATGGCGTAGATGCCCAGCTTGATGTCCTTGATCAGGTCGTTGAAGCTGCCGTGCGGGCCGTTGCCGATGCAGGTGTTGCGCATGCGCGGAATGGGCGGAAAGCGATAGCTGATGGCGCGGGCGTTGCCGGTGGGCTTTTCGCCCATGCGGCCGGCGGTTTCGCGCGAATGCAGGCGGCCTACCAGCACACCGTCCTTGATCAGCCAGGTCTTTTCGGTGGGTACGCCTTCGTCGTCATACTGCAGATAGCCGCGCAGGCCGGGGTCCAGTCCGGTGTCCCAGATGTTCAGGTAATCTTCACCAAAGCGGCGGCCCAGTTTCAGGATTTCCTGCATGCGCGGGTCATCGGCAACATTGTCGCCTTCGCTCAGGTGCCCGAACGCCTCGTGCACGAACACGCCTGCCAGGTGCGGGTCGCACACCACGGTGTATGTGCCGCCCTGCACCACGGGCGCGTCGGCGCTTTCCACGGCGGTCTGGGCGGCCTCTTCCATGCGAAGCTTGAGGTTGCGAAAACGGTCAAATCCGTCACGGCCGCCCTCGCTGGCGCTGCCGCGAGCGGTTGTGCCGTTCTTGCGGCAGATGGCCGAGGCCCCCATGCCGGTGTCGACTTCTTCGCGGTCAATCCAGGTGCCTTCGCTGCTGGCATAGCTCAGGCGCGTGACCTTGTCGAAGTAGCGCAGGTTCGTGCTGGTGACCCCCGGCGCAGACAGCATGGTGTCGTTGTACGAACCGAACAGGTCGATCTTGTCCTTCAGCGTCACGCGCCTTGGGTCAACCTTGGGGTCAAGCCGCACCTCTGCCTGCACAGGCGTCGTCGGCGCAAGGATGCTGCGATCGCGCGCGTGACGGCTGGCAGCGCGGGCGCTGGCCACGGCCTCGCGCACTCGGGACTCAAGGTCGTTGACGTTGTTGAAGGTTACAAAGCCCCAGCAGCCATCCACGGCAACGCGTACGTTGCCGCCGAACATGTGGGACTCCTGCACGTTCTCGAGGTCCTTGCCGGTGTAGGCGATGCTGGTCTGCCAGCTGTCCTCAAGCCGGATTTCGCAGTAGTCAGCGCCGGATTTGCGGGCCAGCGTGGTCATTGCTTCCTTCATCGCTACTCCTGTGGCGAAGGCCGGCGGGGTGTCTTGCAAACCCCGGGTTGGCATCTAATTGGACCAGTCCACTCTAGAACGTACCCAGCCCTGCCACTACCTCCAGAAAAACCTTCTGGAAATGGCACAGCCCGCCTGTGCCAAGTGGCCCAGGGCGGGCTGTGCGATGTGTCGCCCCGGGTTACCCGGCGGTCAGGGACTCCGACTTCTCGATCTTGCGGCCCTGTTCGAACTCCACGGCGATGGTGACCTCCAGATAACCGGGCACCTTCACCTTGACCTGTGTGACTCCCGGGCCGATGTAGCGCGCCACCAGGGTTGGTCTTTCGGGCACGGTGCCGCCGCCCCACATGTCAAATGGCGACACATGGCGCACGATCTCGGTGCCCTGGGCGTCGTAAAACTTCACCTGGGCGGAATCCAGCATTTCCTGGTTGATCTCGGCGTTGGTCACCGTCAGGTGCAGCTCGGCTGCGGCGGTCATTTCGACTTCCACGACCGTTTGCTCGCCCTTGGTGATGACCACCCCCGGCTTCTCGATCAGCAGACAGCCGGCGGAGCTCATCACCAGCGTGTAAGTGCCGGCGGGCACCGACGAAAGCTCCACGGCGGAACCCGCCATGGCCATGAAGAACCCGGCGCTTTGATCCTCAAAGGCCAGCATGGCCCCGGATGCATCCCGCAGTTGCGCCATGCCATAGTTTATCTGCGACAGCGGCACTCCGTTGAGCTTCTTGATGGTGACGCGCAGCCGGCCGCTGTTGTTGACGACTTCCAGGTTGACCCCGCCAAGGTCGCCGGCCGTGACGGTGATGTCCTGGGTGACCGAGCCGACTCCTTCCAGCGAGGCCGTAACCCGGTAGCTGCCCGCCGGCACGTGTTCCAGCCGGTATGCACCGTCGGCGTTGCAGTTGCATTCGGCCTTCAGCCATTGCGCGAACTGCGGCGGCGACGGGTCGTTCAGCCGCAGCAGCGAAACCTTGACGCTGGCGCGCTCGGCTGGCGTGTTGGACGGTGTGCTGACCTTGCCCGAAACCACATAGGCCGAAAAGTCGCGCGTAACTTCAAGGTCGCCGGGCTTGTCGACGGTGACGGTCGCGAGACAGGACATGATCTTGTCGGCCACGCGGAAGTGCAGCACATAAGTGCCGGCGGACACGTTGTTCAGTTCGTAGAAGCCGGCTTCGTCGGGTTTGGTCTGCTTGAAGAAGCTGGCCTTGTCGCCGGTGCCCAGCAGCATGACTTCGGTGAAGTGCGGCTTGTTGTTGATGGTTGCGCGACCATGAATGCGCGCGGCATCGGGCGATTTGAACTCGATGCGGAACTCTGTGGTCTTGCCGGGAGTTACGGTGACCCGGCGCTTGAGGAACACATCGGTATCGGCGTTGTCCTTGTCACGCGCGGTCATGACATACACGTCGCCGGCCGGGACGTTTTCAATCAGCGCGACCCCGCTGCTATCGGTATCGGCGCCGGGGTGGCTGGAATCCGCCCCGGTGCTCCAGCCGCCCAGGCCGGCCCGGGCTTCAACCCGCAGGCCCGCCACGGGCTCGCCGCCGTCGGTCACTGTCACGCGCAGAGTGCCCGGCCCGGGCAGGCTCATGTCGCCCAGGTCGATGTCCGTTTCGTTGACCTTGATGTTGTCCACCGACAGGCCGCGACCCACGCCCGGAAAGCACAGGAACAGGTACGTGCCGGACGGGACGTTCTTGAGCTCGAAAATGCCGGTGTCTGCGGTGGCAGTGGTGATGCCGGTATCGCCAAACCACTGCATCTGGCCGGGTTGCGCCTTGTGGATCTGGTAGGCCGGATCGGTGTGAGAGATCAGGCCAACCACGGCGCCATTGGCGGGGCGCCCGTCGGCCGCCAGGATGCGGCCGACAATGCGCGCCCCGGCCTGCAGCTTCAGTGTCAGGGGCCCCATGCCCGGTTGCAGTTCCAGGTCATGGCGAAGCGAGGCGAAGTTTTCGGCGACCACAGACACACGCGCCGGGCCCTCGACCATGCCGCCGATCGAGAACGACCCGTTCGATGCCGTGGTCGCGCTGCCCAGAATCCCGCCCGGGGCCTCCCAGCCGAAGCCCGTGGCCGTGCCGCGCTCGGCAACGGTGACTACGGCACCAGCCACGCCCTTGCCCTGGGCGTCTACCACGGTGCCTTCAAGCTTGAAGCCGCGGCCCAGCCGGATTTCGCCCGCGTCGGTGGTCTTGGCGGACTCTGCCACCAGCCCGGGCCTGGAGACCGGTGCGTAACCGGCGGCCGAGACCTTGAGTGTGAACTGCCCTGCGGCAACGCCCTTGATGTGGAACGTGCCTTCTGCGTCGCTGGTACCCGAAAACTGGCTCCAGCGCCCGAAGCCGCTGCCGGTTTCCAGTTCGATGGCGGCGTTGGCGATCGGCTTGCCAGTTTCAAGGTCAAGGACCTTGCCGGTGACGTCGCCTGAGGGCAGCAGCGGAATCTCGCCCACGTCAGTTTCGCCGCCCTTGGAAAGGTCGGCGCGGCGTCCGTTTCGCCAGCCGGTCTCGGCGGTGTAGCCCTCCGCGCTGGCCGAATAGGTGTACATGCCCGCGCCAAGCTCGTTGACCGTGAAGTAGCCGTCATTGTCGGTGGAAGCGTGGCGGGGCGAGGACCAGCCGTCCATGCCGGAATCGGCCTGGTAGACGGCCACGGACGCCCCGGCAATGCCGGCGCGTGAAATGGCATCCACTACGCGGCCGGACAGCGCGGCCGGGATCGCCAGCGAAAGGCTTACGGTCAGGTTGCGAGTCACATCGCCGATGTAAAGCGCACCCGAGCGTGCCGGCGCGTAGCCCGCCATGCGCCCGACGACCTGCACATACTCCGTGCCACCCCAGCGGGTCCAGCCACGGCCGGCGGCTTCTTCTTCGTCGGTCTCCTCGGGCGTGATGTCACGAGCGCGACCGTCGTCGCCGCGGTTGGGCGGGACTTTGCGTGTCAGCTTGATGTTCAGGGTGAACTCGCCGGCGCCGTCGGCAACCGTACTGCCCTCAACCTTGCTTTGCGGGTCGCCCGCGCGAGGCAGCGCGCCACGGTCGCCGCCCATGGCCCATTCGTTACGGTTGGCTTCGGCAGTGATGGCCGCGCCCGCAGCCGGGCGGCCGTCTGATTTGTAAACAATCCGGCCCGTGATGGTGTGCTCCGAGACGCGCTCTACCCAGTCCGACATATCCGGTTCGGGCAGCGGCACTGGCGGGTCGGTCGGGTCCGTCTTGCGGCCCTGGCCGGGGTCGACCTTTGGATTGCCTGGGCCGGTGACCCCTTTGTTGGGATCATTGGGGTTGGTCCTGGCAGGATCGGATTTGTTCGGGTCAGTCTTGCCGGGGTCGGCCTTGTTGGGGTCTGTGTTGTTCTGCGCGTTGGCCGCCGCGTTCGAGTTCTTGCCGGGGTTGGTGCCGGCCGGGTCGGTGTCGTCATCGGCCCCGGCGTTGCCCTTACTGGCACTGCGATCAAGCCCGTTGCGGGCGGGGTCGCCGCCGGCGGTTACGAAGTAATAGGCAACCGTGGCGCCGCCCAGCATCAGCAATGCGAACAGGGCAATCAGTACCAAGCGCTGGTTATGCATGGGCCCTCCCGAGGCCGGTAACTTCGGTAACAAGTTATACGGAAAACCCGGGCCTGCCGTTGCAAACCAATGCGGGATTTGGATTCGCCGCAAGTTCGAGCCGTGTCAGGGATTGCGGCAGTCAGGCCGGGCGCAGGCGATAAAAATTGCGCTTGCCGACCTTGAGCACGCGGCCTTGCAGGTCGTCGCGGGTCAATGTCGCGTTGGGGTCTTTCAGCACAAACTCGTCGCCTGTATCGGGTTGGATCAATTTTGCCCCGCCCTGCTGGATCAACCGGCGGGATTCCGCGCCGCTGACCTTGTGCGCGTCGCGGACCAGCGCGTGGGCAGCGATGGCGCCATCGGTCAGGTTAACGACAGCTTCGGGCATGTCGGCGGGCAGTTCGCCACGGCTGAACGTGCCGATGAAGTGTTCGCGGCCGGCGGCGGCGGCCTGGGGGCCATGAAGTTCGGCGGTGATCAGGTGGGCCAGTGCCAGCTTGGCCTCGCGCGGGTGAGTCTGGGCGGGGTCCAGCAACGTGGCCAGGCGGTCTTCGGATTCCCGGGTGAGCAGCGTGAACCAGGACTGCATCAGGCGGTCGGGGATCGACATGACCTTGCCGAACATGTCGTTGGGCTCGTCGCGCAGCCCCACGGCGTTGCCCAGGCTTTTGGACATCTTCTGGTCGCCGTCCAGCCCGGCAATGATCGGGCCGGTGATGCAAACCTGGCGGGGCTGGCCCTCTTGTTCCTGCAGTTTGCGGCCCATGAGCAGATTGAACAGCTGGTCGGTGCCGCCAAGCTCAATGTCGGCCTTGATCATCACGCTGTCCCAGCCCTGCATCAGCGGGTAGACGAACTCGTGCAGGCTGATCGGCTGTTCGCCGTTGAAGCGCGCGTGGAAGTCTTCGCGTTCCAGCAGCTGGCTGACGGTGGTGCGGGCGCACAGGCGCAGCACGTCCATGAACGACATTTTGCTGAACCATTCGCCGTTGCGTCGGATCTCGAGCTTGCTGACATCGAGAACCTTGCCAGCCTGGTCCAGATAGGTCTGGGCGTTGCGCTCGACTTCTTCGTGGGTCAACTGCGGGCGGGTTTTGTTCTTGCCGCTGGGGTCCCCGACCATGGCAGTGTAGTCGCCGATGATCAGCACGGCCTGGTGGCCGGCATCCTGAAAGGCGCGCAGCCGGCGCATCTGTACGGTGTGGCCCAGGTGCAGATCAGGCGAGCTTGGGTCGACGCCCAGCTTGACGCGCAGGGGTCGCCTGGCGCGCAGCAGGTCCACCAGTTCACGGCGGTCCAGCACATCCACGGCCCCGCGCAGCAGGGTCTTGAGCTGGTCATCCACGGTGGCAAAGGTCTGCATCGGGCGCGGAGTCTAGTTTCCGCGCGCCTGACGGGAACCGGGCTGCGGGCTAGTCTTTCTCTTCGCGCACTTCGTCAAACAGCGGGTCGAACTGTTCCAGTTCGTCCTCGTTCTTGAATGTGCGTCCGCCGGCACCGGGTTTGGGCGCGCCTTCTCCGGCCTTGCGCACGGGCAGCACCAGCGACGGCGCGGGCAGTGGCGCCGGCTGCGGCACCGGGGCACTGTGGGACGGGGCATGGACTTCGTCGTCCTGGTGTGTCGAGGCGGAAACGCCCGCCGTTGGCTTGGCGGGCTTTGGTTCTGCGGTTTTTTTCACGTTTTTTGCGGGCTTGTTCGAGGACTGTTTCACTGTCCGCTTAACGAACTTGCCTGCCTTTTTGTTTCCAACGGTCTTGTTTGCGGGTTTGGCTTTGGGCTTGGCCTTGGCCTTGGGCGTTGACTTGCGGGCCGCCTTTGTGGCGGGCTTGGGCTTGCGGGAGGCCTTCTTGGCCGTCTTTTTTGCAGCTTTGCGTGTGGCTGCCATCGCGATCCTCGCCTGCCGGCAAATCAGGGGTTATGTGTTGCCATTAGCAACTATTGTCATTCAGTCAAGAAAAAAGCCGACATTGGGCCGAATTACCGCCCATTTGCCACATTTGGCTCACAGTGCATCGGGTGTCGTGCCCGGGCCTACAGTGCTGGCATGGGTCGCATTGCCGTGCTTCCGATAGAGCTGGCCAACAAAATCGCCGCGGGCGAGGTAGTCGAGCGCCCAGCCAGCGTGGTGAAAGAGCTGGTGGAAAACGCCATCGACGCCCGGGCCACGCGCATTGACGTTCAGCTGGTGGACGCGGGCAAGACGCTGATTCGCGTGGCCGACGACGGCTGCGGCATCGAACCCGAAGACCTGCCGCTGGCCCTGGCCGCCCACGCCACCAGCAAGCTGGCCACCGTGGAAGACCTGTTCAACCTTGGCACCAACGGCTTCCGTGGCGAGGCCCTGGCAAGCATCCAGTCCGTGGCGCGGGTGCGGATTGTTTCGCAGGCCGCCGACAGCGGACGCGCCTTTGAACTGGAAAGCCAGGGCGGCCTGGTGGGCCAAGTGCGGCAGTGCGCGGGCGCGCCGGGCACGGTGATTGAGGTCCGTGACCTGTTCTATAACGTGCCGGCACGCCGCCGCTGGCTCAAGGGCGATGCCAGCGAGTTTTCGGCGATTGTCGAAATCCTGCAGGCGATTGCCGCGGCCAACCCCGAAATCGGCTTTTCGCTGCGGCATGGCGAGCGCAAGGCACTGGACCTGCCGGCAAGGCAACCTCCTGCTGACCGCATCCTGGCGTTGTTCGGCGACCGTTTCAGCGAGGGCCACCTCGAACTTCACGAGTACGAAACCTATGCGCGGCTGGACGGCATGGTCGCGCCGCCATCGGTGCATCGGCCCAACAGCAAGGCACTGCTGCTGTTCGTCAATCGCCGCCCGGTGAAAGACCGTTCGCTGCTGCAGGCGGTGCTGCTGGCCTACCGCGAGTTTCTGCCGCCCGGGCGCTACCCGGTGGCGGTGCTGTTTTTGACCGTCGAGCCCAGCGCCGTGGACGTCAACGTTCACCCCAGCAAGACCGAGGTGCGGCTGTTTGAACACAACCGCATCTTCAGCCTGATCAAGTCCGCCGTTACCGACCGCCTGGTGCGCAGCGGCGTGCTGCCCTCGATCAGGATCGCCGGCGGTACAACCGGGCCGATGCCGCAGGCCCGGCCTGACACGGAGTTCGAGCCGCGCTTTGACGTGGAACAAAGCCCCGAACCGCCACGCCTTTTCGGCCAAGCCGCCGAGGCCCAGGCCCGCGATGCCGCCCACCGCTGGGAGCGCGCGCGGGAAGTGCTGGATCATGTGGCGCCAAGGATCGAGAGCGACTTTGAGGTCAGGCTGCCGGCGGCGCGACAGGAGCTGCCGGTCGAGGGTCATGGGTCAGGGGTCGAGTACGGCAGCAGTGCCGCGCCTGCTGTCGGCGCCGAGGCTGCGCACGACAACCGTACTCGACCCTTGACGCTCAACTCTCAACCCTCCCTGCTTTCCCAGGCTCGCGGCCTGTTCCAGGTAGGAAACACCTACCTGGTTGTGGAAACGCCCGACGGCATGGTCGTGATCGACCAGCATGCCTATCACGAGCGTGTCCTGTATTGGCTGCTGGAGAATCGCATTGCGGGCCAGGCCCCGGAACGCCAGCGCCTGCTGGTGCCCCAGCCGCTGGAACTCTCTCTGAATGCCCGCGCTTTGGCCGACGCGTTCAAGGACGAGTTGCAGGCCTTTGGCTTTGAACTGGAACCCTTCGGGCCTGACAGCTTTGCCCTGCGCGCGGTGCCCAAGTACAGCGTCAGCGGTCGCCACACCGAGGTCGTGCAGGAACTGCTGGAAGAACTCGCCCAGGGACGCACACCGCCCACGCCGGAGCAGCTGCGCAAGTCGATGGTTGAAATGGTCGCCTGCAAGGCCGCGATCAAGGCCGGCGACGCGCTCAAGCCCGAGCAGATCCTCGACCTGTTGCGGCTGGGCGAAACCATCCCGCACACCTTCAGCTGTCCGCACGGCCGGCCGACGACCTACAAGCTTGGGTTCCGTGACCTCGAGAAGATTTTCCATCGGCGCTGAAGGCCGGCTTCGCCAGCCGTCGACTTGGGCGGCTTCGCCGCCCGATAAAGGTCGAAAGTCGAGTGCGGTTGTGGTGCCTAAGAGCCTGTCCGGAAACATGAAAGTTCGTAACTGCCGTCTGCCGATAGCGATGTGAACCCTTGTTCACTCGCGAAAGGCGCGCCACGCAGACGCTGCGCTGCCCGTCCGATTTGACCGATGACCAGTGGGCAATCATTGAGGCCCTTCTCCCACCTTCCGGCTCTGGCGGCCCATCCGGCGGCCATCCGGTCGTCGTGGAAAAGCGCGAGGTGGTCAACGCGCTGCTCTACGTCAACCGCACCGGCTGCCAGTGGCGTATGCTTCCGCGCAACTTCCCCATGTGGAAAACCGTTCACTGGTACTTCACGCGCTACTCCGCGGATGGCACCTGGCAGGCCATCCACGACCAGCTTGTGCCGCGCGCGACGGTTGAGCAAGGACTAAGAAAGACTGGCGCGCCACGCAGAGTCATTCATATACCTCAGAATGACCGAGTTGATGCTACGCCGCCTCGCATAACGTTTCCAAACAGGCTCTTAGAACGGTCGGGCAATGAGCATGCCGTGCTTGTGGAGTTCGGCTCGCACAGGCCCGATGCGGTAGTCTGGAACGGTCCAGCAGTAACGCTCTCGCCCCAGGGGTTCTATCGTGCCCCTGCCCTTGGAAGACTCGATCCAACTGCGAAGGGTGTGATGGGGCCCGCAGGGGTGATTGAGGTGAATGTCGTACAGGAAGTTCCAGGGGTACACGTCTCGCAACATGCCTTTGAGGTACTGCTTGTCGGTCAGGTCGTTTAGCCAAGCTGTAATCGAATCACGATCCGCTCTTTCTTCGTACCCTATGCCAGCGATCATCCCAACAGCATATCCGTCGGGACTCTTTTCGAACTCTCTGGTGTAGGCAATGCCATAAGCCGGAAGGCTCCACTTCAGGCATTCCGTGAATATCTCCCTGACCAGTGCTGCTCCACAGATGCCGATCAGATCGTCGAAACCAAAGAACAGCATCGGGGTCAGGAGCCCCTCCATCGACGTGTGCACGCGCCAGGCGAACATCAGCGAGTGGTAATTGCGGAACTCCATGCTGAACAGCCCAATGGTTGGGCACCGGCTAAGCACTTCTGGGTCCTCCAGCCGTTTCTGGACTCGCTTGAAGGTGACTGGTTTGCCCGAGAATCCAGATCCATCGACGGCGGCAAGCTCCAGTGGCAATCCGCTGCGCCGAAACAGCTGTTGGCAATAGGCATACCAGCCGGCGACGTCGGCACCTTCCTTCCAGTCATACAGGGCCACACAGCAGGCACTCTTGCCTCGCATTAGCGCCCCTTTGGCAGGCGGATGCCTGTGTAGTGCCGACCTAGATCGTCGACGATATTGATGTCGCCACGCATATTGGCGGGCAACTGATTTCTTGCTACGTGGTTGCGGTTGTTAACGGCTGGACGTCTGTCCGTCCTCGACAATATTTCCACCACGTCTAGCTCCCCTGTCAGGCGCTTGCCGATCACGTCCGGCAGACGGCGGGGACTGGTTCGGACGCCAGCCACGGTGCTGTATGCGCGGTTCAAGTAGATCCTCTCGTAAAGCCCCGATTGTGCCATCTCAAGTGCCTGACTGTACGACGTGAACTCGTGGCCGAGCGTACCCGTGCGCTGCGCTCTGCCTTCGATCTGGCCTGCGGTTCCAGCGTACTTCTTGCCGCCCCCTGCGGTGGATCGTGGCGACAATCTTGCCAGGCCTCCGGCCGCCATGGCACCGCCGCCGGGTGAGCGTAAAGTTGTCAATGAGCCAAGATCAGCCTTTATGTCTGGCTGAGTCAATCATGCCGAGTTCGAGGAATGCCAGGTACCATTCGTTCTCGATGTCAACGTCTTTTAGTCTGGTGCAGCGACGCAGCAAATCGTCGCCTATCTCCCTGTGCGTGCGGCGAGCTTTGATGCCGCCATAGAACAGGGCTTGGGCCAGTCGACCGCGAAGCAGCATGCCGGTCGGCGGCGCATTCACGTCGAACTTGGGGACTTCGCCGGGCGGTGGCGGAGGAGGTTCGACGTAGGCGCGGCGTTCAAGTTCATCGAGGTCCATGCACTGAAAAGCCTCGTCAAGCATTGCAGCGAATGAATACGTGTCCAAAACAAACTTCGCCAGGTGATGCGGCCATTGCTTGAACTTCTCCTTGCGGCTGATGCGAAGGATGTGTCGCAAGTAGGCAAGGGCTTCACCCTCAACCGCCTTGTCATTGTCGCGTACTCCGATGTACCAGAGCAACAAGCCTGGCCCGACACCGCCGGCAGCATCCGTGAAACAATCCGGCCATTCGAGGATGCCCTTCATGTCGGCACGGAGTTCACGCTCTGCGGATTCTGTTTCATGCAAGAAGAGGTATGCGGTCGTCAATGACCCTTTCATCCCCCCCCATACCTTGTTCTCTCCGCCGTAGTGCGCGGCCAATTCCGCCCGATGCAACTCATCCGCCCTAAGCAAGTCCGACAGCGCTTCATGAAAATACCCCAAGTATGCACGTGCAGCTCCGCGCCTCCCGTAATCGGACGCCCTCGGTTTTTCTGGAAAGCTAACAATCCAGTTCTCGCACTCCCTGAGTACGGCCATCCATTGCTGCTTCGTCTCTTCCGTGACCCAAGGGGGCTCACAGTTAGTCCCAGCCGACATAGATGTTTCCTTGCGCATCGTACGTATAGACTCTTGTCTGGTTCCTCGGCAGGTTCCACTTGCTTATCTGGGTGTTGAATTTTGCACGACCGGATGCTGTCCGCGGCTTGAACTCGGCGTACGAGAAGGGAGCCGACTTAGCGCCCGGCGGGACGATCACATCAACACCCCGTCGTTGAAAGGTGAAGCCAACGCTTGGATACTGCCCCTTAAGCCACGTCTGCATCTTGCCTTCCATTGCCAACCCATACCGCGTTGATCCGAACGTTTCGCCGTGAACCGGCCCGACGTTGGCAATCGGCTTGCCAGTCGGGTTGGCTCGGCGCATCTCCTTGAGCGCCTTGATCTGATCATAGCTCCAGCCCTTGCCGCGTAACGGTCGCGGCGCGGGAACAATTTCCGGCGCGCGCCATCCCTTTGCCTTGTTCCAGCCCCAGCGAACGCCGCGGGGTACAAGGGCGGGCGCCGCGATCAGTGCCGTTTCCACAGTGGCTTGCAGCGCCTTGGCTTGCCGCTCTTCCGGCGTAAGCGGCGTGAATGTCACGGAGTCCGTGCCGGATATTGCCTCCGCGCCGGGGCCGGACGGCAGGAAGTCCGCGATCGTGAAGAACACGAAAATCCCGACGCGCGTCGGCTCAGAGTAGGTGCTTTCGTGCGCAAGCACCTTGTCGCGTTCATTGGCGCGCGCAAACGAGTCCGTCGCCCGTTCCACGGCGGACTTCAGTGGGCTGGCGTAGCCTGCGCCGATGTTCTCGAAACCCATTGTCGCGTTGCCAATACCGGGGCCGCCAAAACCCGGTCCGATGCCGCCATGCCACCCGCCGCCACCTCCCACGCTGCCCCCGACGCCGCTCCCGCCTCCGCCGGGCGCACCCATGTCGAAATTTGTGTGATTGGATGGCCTACCCTCAGGCCACAATCCATCGGGGTCGTAGGCCCCGGCGGGGTTGTTTCCGGCGTAGTGGAACAGGTTGAAGAACGGGCTGGCGATCGGGTCGGGTGATGTGAACCGCATGAGATTCGGGTCGTAGTGCCGGAACAGGGTGTAGTACTGGCCGGCGAAGTTGTTGCCGCCCTGGCGGCTTGTCACCGTCATCTGCGGCGAGGCCGGGGGCGGTGCCCATGACCACTCGTCAAAGCCCGCCAGCGGGCTTTCGTAGCGATAGCCGGCAAACAGGCAGCGCGAGGACGGCGCGGCCACGAAGTCGCCCAGCGTTCCGGCCTGCTCCCCGTGCCGCTGCACACCCGGCGGGGCGTAGATGCGGAACCGGGTGCCGGCTGCCCCCAGCGCCGCGTAAACGCCGTCCACCGTCACCGTGTGGTTGGTCTGGCTGACCTCGGTGATCGGCAGATTGCGAAGCAACGCACCGGAGCTGCGCACCGCGACCTGAATGATTTTTCCGGCTCACGTCCGCCTGACTGCGTCTTTGCGCGGTGCATTCCTTGAGTGCGAACGCTTCAGAACCTCTTCCAATCCGCCTGCAAGTGGTGCGGACACTCCATGCATCACAGGCCTGGCTCCAAGAGTGCCCGATCAAGCCACACGTCCTCGAAACCTGGCGCCACAAGGAATCGTGAACCCGGCGGGAGGGCAAGATACGGAATCGCGTCGGCGCACCATTCTGACAAGTGCGCCATGTGGAGGGGTACAAAGAAGTTGGGGGCCTGGCTCAGTTCATCTCCGGCCCATATGTACCACCCACTTGAATCGCCAACCGGCTCATGCCGCAAACCATTCAGGGGCCGCAGGCCATCTTGAACATTGCGTGATATCCCAACTTTCATCTCTTCGGTCACGGGCACGAACGGTAGGCCATACTTTGCACAAACCTCGCGCTGGATCTGCGTGTGGTCAGCATTCATGGACAGAATCCTATTTTCGACCGAAAAACCTCAGATGCTCTCGCATTGTAACAGAGTAGCGGCGCAGGCGTCCTCCCTGTCCAGGCGAACACTTCGGGCAATGGGCTCGAACTGCATCAAGAGAACGCATTGCCGCCAAGTCAATTGTGCCGGTTTCATACCATTCAACGACCAAGGGGTTGCGGTGGTCAGCGATCATTGTTCGGGAAACACTGCCACACTCCCAGCATGGCTGTCCTTGCACGGATTGGCGTTGTGCCTTGGTTGTTGCACCTGCTGGCCTCCTGTAGGCTGACGGGGCTTTGGGTGCGTCCTGCCGCATCGCCTTCAGGTACTGAATCTGCGCGCGGTGCGGGCCGGGGGCGAGTTCGGGGGTCATGCGGCGGAACATCGGCAACGTTGCCGTGCCGCCCACCCTCGCCCCGCTGCCGATGCGGGATGCCCAGGGCGCGACGCGTGGGGCCGCAGCCATGCCAGCCGTCAGCAGCAGCGATGACGCGCCATCCACGGCGCGCTCATACCGTTCGTGGCGGCCAAGGGACTCGCCCGTCACGGCATCGCGGCCCGACACGCCTTCGCGCAGGCCGGTGATGCCGATCATGTCACCCACGACACCGCCAGTGGCGTAGAGCCGCGCGGCCACGCCATCCTCGCCATAGTTGACAAGCCACGCGTCGCGACGCTGGTGAATGTCTGACAGGCCCCTGCCGACAAAGGTGTCACCGAACTGTGCGCCCTCGGCCATCTGGAAGCCCGAGGCCACTGTGGCAGCCCCGCCGCCATAAAACTTGGTGACCATGCCTTCAAGGACGTCCAGCCCGGAGTCGATCAGGTCTTTAGTGAAGGTGTCGCCGCTCCACTTCTTCTTCCGGGCCAGCCCATCGGGGTCGTAGGCCCCGGCGGGGTTGTTTCCGGCGTAATGGAACAGGTTGAAGAACGGGCTGGCGATCGGGTCGGGTGATGTGAACCGCATGAGATTCGGGTCGTAGTGCCGGTGCAGGGTGTAGTACTGGCCGGCGAAGTTGTTGCCGCCCTGGCGGCTGGTCACCGTCATCTGCGGCGAGGCCGGGGGCGGTGCCCATGACCACTCGTCAAAGCCCGCCAGCGGGCTTTCGTAGCGATACCCGGCAAACAGGCAGCGCGAGGACGCCGCGGCCACGAAGTCGCCCAGCGTTCCGGCCTGCTCCCCGTGCCGCTGCACACCCGGCGGGGCGTAGATGCGGAACCGGGTGCCGGCTGCCCCCAGCGCGGCGTAAGCGCCGTCCACCGTCATCGTGTGGTGGGTCTGGCTGACCTCGGTGATCGGCAGATAGACCTGGGCGTTGACATCCGGCTGTAACATCCAGCCCACCATGTACTGCGACAGCCAGGCGTACGGGTGCAGGGTAAACGTCGTGATTGCGCCGCCCGAGGCCGCGGCCGTCCAGGTGCCGCTTTGGGCCACCACGTGCTTCTCGCGCCGGCCGTCGATCTCAAAGCGCTTGCCGGGGCCGCAGAAGCCGGAAACATCGCCCTTCAGCGCCAGCCACTGGTAGCGCCCGCCCGCGACCGGCTGGCCTGACGCCTGCCATACGCCCAGCACCATGGCCGATTGGTATTGGCCGGAAGCGTCAGGCCCGACCTTGGCGTACAGCGGTTTGCTTTGGCTTTGGCCGGGCGTGGTGCCCATCCACAGGTCAAAGGGGCCATGGTCGGCGCGGATGAACGTGGCCGTCTGTGGCTGACTGGCCCAGCCGTTCTGGGTGTAGCTGCCGGTCTGGGCGTGATCCATCACGCCGCGGGTGAAGCCCTCGCGCAGGTCGTAGACGGCGGTGAGGTGCCTTTCCAGCCCGTCGGCCTGCCAGGCCGTGGCCATGGCGTGGCCCGGGTCGTCAATCAGCAGTGTGCCGTACAGGTGGCTGAGCACTGTGCCGGTCAGATAGACATCGCCGGCGCCGCTCGGGGCCGACCTGACGACGCGCAGCTCGCAGCCCATCAATTCGTGGAACTCGAGCGTGTCGGACAGTGACAGCGTGACCTGGCTGATTCCCGGGTAGCTGGCGTGGGCCGAAATGTCCGTGATGTACCGGCCGTCCAGGGCGACCGGGGCATGCAGCGGTATGCCGTAATCGGTGTAGTCGTACTCATCCAGCCTGTCGCCCCACAGCGAAGTCGCGGCAACCGTGCTGCCCAGTGTGTCCTCATGCAGGAAGCGGAAGTACGGCGCCCGGTCAAGCACATGAGCCACGAACTCGACCAGCCGCTTGCGGCCGATGCCGCCGGCGACCGCTCCGGGGCCGTAGGTGAACTGGACAATCTCAAGGGCCTCGCGGTAGCCCGATTCCTGGTATGTGACCTCGGCGGCGGTGTCGGCGCCGTGGCCATCGCCGCCAAAGCCGATGTTGGGCACAAAGATTGTGCCGCGCGCGTTGAAAGTGCCGGGCGCGTCCACCTGGCGCACCATGCGCCCAAAGGCGTCGTAGCTCATGGTGCGAAGCGCGGCGCCTGAGGCGTCTTTGACTTTGACGGCCTGGCCGCGGTAGTTGTACTCGAACGACAACGCGGTTGTGGCGTCGTAGGTCATGCGCCCGGCGGTGTCGTACTCGAACTTGGCCGGGCCGTTGTCGGATCGAGAATCGATCAGGTTCCGTTTGTCGGAAAGGATGGCCTGGGAGACATCCTGGGCGGGGTTCGGGCCGTTGTTCAGGAAGTCCTGATAGCCGGTGATGTTGTCCACGCTGTCCTGGCCGTAATCGCGCCGCCACTGCTGCGGCAGCGACTCGGGCGAGGCGATATAGCTGCTGGCGTTGTCCACGTCGTCGCCGGGCATGGACGTGGAGTCGACGAGGTGGCCACGCAGGGATCGGCTCATGCGGCCGGCAAAGTCGTACTGCATGACGCGCGAAAGCCCGCCCTGGTGCGTGCGACGTTCCATGACCGGGTTGCCTGCGCGGTCGCGGCGCATTTCGATGCCGGCGCAGGCCGGGCCGGTGTTGGGCCCGTTGTTGACGAGGTCAACGCGCTTGAGCATCCCCCGCGCGTCCTGCTGGAAGCGCGTCCAGGCCCTGGATCTCTGGCCTGCGAGCTTGCCGGGCACGGAAGGCCTGGGCGCATGGTTGTGCCTGGCGGTCACACCCGTGACGCCCTGCGCCCTTTGCTTCAGAAGCCCGGCCTCGAACTCAAACCGCAGGATTTCTATATGGTTGAGCAATGGATAAGGGGGCAGTGCGGCCTCAACACCCGAATCGATGATGGATTCAGGCCGGCTGGACTGATGGCCAGGAATATCGCCTGCGGTCTCAAAAAGCGTGTGGAGGAATCTGCCGTCCCAGAAACCTGTGCGTGTCTCGCGCCCAAGGACGTCGTAAGTGGCCGACATCGACCACAGCGAGAAGGTACGGGTGGAGCCGTAGTACCTGGAGACAAAGCCAAGCACGCTTTCAGGGTAGGGATGCCCGGTCACGTTCACGGAGATCGGCGAGCCCTGTTCGTCATACACCTGAAGAGACTGGAACTCTATCTGCCCCATGGTGTTGTAGGCCATGGTCAGTGTGCTGGCCAGCTGGCCGTTGGCACCGCGGGTTGATGCGATCAGAACTTCGCCATAGGCGTTGTGCGTGAACTCGTGCACTTCGGTGGCCTGGCCGACCGGAACCCCGCCCTGACCGGATGGCTGCACAGTGAGCGTGATCAAGTTGCCGGCATTGTCGTACTGGTGCAGGATGTCCTGCTGCTGTGCAAAACGCGTTTCCCTTGACAGGCGGCCGGCGGAGTCAAACGTGAAAGTGATGTGTCCGCTGTCAGGCCGCGTGATTTTCGCCAGGCGAGCAAGGGAGTCATACTCGTAGGTTGTGGCCTGAGGGTCATTGCCGCGCCTGGCGGTCTCCGAGAGCACCAGACCGGTCTTGTCGTAGGTTTTCTCTGTGGTAATGGCCTCGCTGCCGGAGCCCACGGTCGTCTTTGTCGGCTGGCCGGCGAAGTTGTACTCGACGCTGGTGGCGCGGCCCGTCGCATCGACGGTTGCTTCAGGCCAGCCCAGATTGTTGCGGGTAACGAGGGTTTCCGCGCCAAAACAGTCGATCGTTTTCCAGGCGTGGTTTGCGGGGTCATAGACGGCCTGGGTGAAGGTGTCCGCAACCGTGGCGCTGTCGGCAGGCCGGTCCACATACTTGAAGTTCTCGCGGATGACATTACCAGCGTGGTCATACACTGCGCTTGACGCCGCGCCGCGAGCGCCGTCGGTCAGGGTTGAGTTGACCCATCCGAAGCCGTTGGGAACGCTTCTGTAGAGCAGGATGCCGCTGCTATTGATGGCGCTGCCGTAGCTTGCCCTTGTCTCAAGGACGTTGCCGACCGGATCCAGCAGGTTCCTGGTTTCTGCCCACATGCTGTCAACGGCGCCGGCCAGTGGCTGCCCCTGTGCGTTCATTGCGCGCTGGCGCTCGGCCTTTCTGCGTCCGAGTTCATCGTAGTACGTCCAGGTCTCTCGGGGCGCGCCGGTACCGCCGACGGGCTCCCACCTCTGTTTGACGATGAATTCCTCGCCGGGCGTCGGGAAGATGGTTGTGTGCTTGAGTGTGCCGCCGGCCGCCGGGGTCACAGTTTTCACCCGCCGGTTGAACCCGTCATACTCGTGGGTGACGGCGATCCCGCCCGGCGGGGTTTCCTTGGTCAGGTTGCCGTTCTCATCGTACTGGTATTCGGTTGTCGCCTGGATGGGACTGTCTTTCGCGCGGGTGACCGACTTGACCAGTCCCCGGATCTCATAGGAGTAATCTGTGGTGCGGCCTTCGGCGTCTGTTTCAGTCTGCACCCGGCCCATGGAGTCATAGGTCACTGTGGACTTCGCCGTCAGACCGTTGATGTCAATATCTGTTGTGGTGGAAATGACTTCTCCGGCCGCGTTTCTCTCATATACGGTGTGAAGCCAGCCTGCGCCCTCGCGACTGGAAGGCCGAGCGAATTCAGACTCAACCTGTGAGTCCGTGAACATGGCGGGTGTTCCACCAGGGGTCACGGATGAGGGAATGGCCCGGCTGGACAACAGCAACGACACTTCCCGTGCCAGTTGCCCGTCCTTGTCGTAATAGAACCAGGTTTCCGGGCGGACGGCGCCCGCCTGTGTTCCACCGGTGACTGGGTGCCCGCTGGCGGGGTACCTGGCGTGAACCAATTGTCCGGCAACGTTGTATGTGTACTCGGTCTTGAACTGGCTGTCGGAGTACGGCGCAGGCGCCGCCGACCGGGGCGGCGAAGCCGACGCCAGGTTGCCGTGGGCATCATACGTGAACGAAGTAATCAGTTCGGTCGGCGCATGGCTGCTTGAGGCGGGGCCTGTGTAGCCTTTGCGCGTCACTGTCGTGGACTGCAACTTCCAGTTAGACCCACTGGCTGTACCCAGGTCACCGTTGTAGTACTGGAAGCTCGTTTCCAGATTTTCTTCCCGGAAGCCGCCGCCGGACTTGCCCGATACCGGGTCGCGTTTCAATTGTTGCCGCCCGAAGGCATCCACAACCACAACTGACTCTACCTTGCGCTCTGTGTCGTCCCACTGCCTGTAGTTGCGGGCTGTGATCGTTGAGAGTGTCTCCGTTGACAGTGCAGTCGGGGGCTCGCGGAGCGAATCTTCGCGCGAAGTGTGGACATACGGCCTCAGCACAGTGGTTACATTGCCGTAAGGGTCGATCGTCTTGCCGATGCCGACGAACTGCTTGCCGCCTACCCAGCCGACTTCGTGCACCTGCGTTGTCACCAGGTCGCCGGCCGACCAGGCCTGGTTCGGCGCGCACTCGCGCCGCTGGTAGACTTTGTATCGGGCCAGAGGGCTATCGTTGGCCGCGTAGATGACCGCGCTGCCGGAAGTCCAGCCTTCCGCCTGCAAGCTGCCCTGAATCCGCAAAAGGGGCCCGGCGCTGCTGCCCAGCACCACCGCGTAGCGATGATACTCCGTAGTGCCCTTCCGCAGTCGCACGACCAGGCCGATGTAGTTTTGAATGTCTGACACACCAGTCAGAGCAATCATCGTCTCCTGGCCTACGTCATATGCCTGAGCGAAACTGCCTGATGCAACCACAGTGTCACCAAAGGCGTAAAGAAGCCAGGTTGAGTCACCCTTGGGTCGCACTACGCCTGCCGTGGCACGCGTTGCGTCATGGTAATGATAGGTAGTGATATGGGAGGGCGCTGATCCGTCAGAGACCGCCACTTGTGTCGGCTGTCCGAACTGGGTCAGGGTGTAGGCCTCAGACGTGCCGTCAGGCCGGGTCACGACGGCACCTTCGGCGGCACCATTAGCATAGAAAGACGTAGCGTAGCCGATCTGCCAGGTGCGGTACGCAGCTTGACTTCCGGCATTCGACTCGAGTGCCTGTTGCTGCACCACGCGATACTGTACGGGAAACGGCCCTGTCACCTGCTGATACTGCACAACCAGGCTTGGCGACGTGCCTGTGAGGGTAAAGGAAGATCCGGGGTTGTAGGGATTGCTCGCCGGCACGGCCTCGATCGCGCCGTCGACCTGTGACGGACTGAGTATTTTCGTCAGCAGCGGGGGCCCGCCACTTGCCTGCTCATAGACGTAGCCGTTATAGCATGTGCCATGCCGGGAACCTGGCGGCAGTCTATGGAGTGCAAGCTGATTGGTGTGATTGTGCCAGTATTGCGTGACTTCCAGGTCTTGCGCGAGGACGGGAAGCCCTCCGCGAAAAGTTGAGCCATCGTAATTAAGGAATTGGGAAAACTGGCGAACACTCCGCACCTCTTTGAGGTTGCCATTGGAATGGTATGACAGTGCCAGACATTCGCCGAAAACCACGCTGCCTTGCGGGCCCTTGGCGCCGACAGCCGCCGAGATCGCGTCGCTGTCGATTCGCACCAGCTGTCCCTGTTCGTTATAGGTCAGCTCGTGCCTGTTGCCGTACATGTCTTCGACGCGCGTCAGACGCCAACGATGCGTGTCCGAAGTTCCTGCCACCTTCTTGTGACCCACAATGCCGAAGTGATAGGTCACCCCTTCGGAGGTCTGAATGGCCAGTTCCTGCACAACCGGGAACATTTCGGGGGCAACCGTCCGCGTCGGGTAGGCTTTTGCGGCTAGGCCGACCGGAGTCGTATACTTCGTGTGGGTAGGATCGATCACTTCGGGAACAAATGTGTAAGCGAAGCGGTATACGCCGCCGTCGGGCGCGTGCCATGTGAAGGATTCATACCTGCTGCTGTTCCAGTCAATGTCGATCCACTGCAGGTAGGTTCCGATCCAGCCCATTCCCAGCGGCGTCCATCGAGTGGCGTGATCGCTGCAGTAGGTGCGATCCCACACAATGGGAAAGGCCCGCCCTTCTGCAACAAGGTCGGTAGAGGTCCAGCTAAAGCGACCGTTCTGCAGAGTCACATTGACCGCGGCCTTGGCCGCCAGCGGATCTGGAAAGCTGGGTACGGCGTTACTGGTCGTCGCGTCACGCGTCGTGGTGTAGCCACCTGTGGAGATCGGCGTGCCTGGGTTCTGCAGGTTTATCAGTTCGAACAAACCTGGGCCAATGCGGGCATGCAGGCCAACCGACAGTGTGACCTGGTAATGGGTCGGATCCTGCGATCCTGTGGAGTGAAAGTAGCCCGGCTGGAACGGAACGACCGTGTGAACTTCAATCTCCGGGTCATCGAAGTTCACCCAGTCAGCCCCGGCAGGAAGGTCGGAGCCGAAGATCGTTACCACCTGGTTGCTCAGTCCTTGCACAAGGTATGCAGTGACGAAAGCCGCGTTCTGGCCATTGACGAAGATGCGCAGGCTGTCCCAGGTACTGTAAAACCCGAAGTCGTTGGCAACCCTGACGCGGATGATCAGTTCACCCGGGGAGATGTGCTCCTCGATCGGGTTCACAGTTGTGAACACCTGGTCTACTGGCCACTGGCCCCCTGCTGCGGAAAGAGACTGCCACAAGCCAAGGCCGACGGCGCCCAAATCAGTGCCTGCGGTAACCAGTTGGCCGCCCACCATGATGTCGCGGTTCAGTTCGCACTGCAGTGTGGCGGGGATGATCGGTGCGCCCCCGTTGGTGTCAAACTCCAGTGCCACCAGGAAAGCGCCATCTGTGAACTCGTCCGCCATCACGGCGCCCCCCGTATCTACGAATCGAGTGCTGGGATAGGCGGGGCTGGGCGCGGGAGAAATCTCAACCTGAAAGTCCAGCGCTTCCTCAAATCCCTGCACGCCATGCTCAGCCCAGGGGTGGGCGGTTCGCAGTTCCATGGTGACCACGCCAGCGGTTGCTCCGCTTGTTTCCAGGTCGTAAAGGAGCAAGTGTGAACTCAATATCACAATGCTGGACGCAGGAACGGCCACGCCATTAGCCGTAGTGGTGAATGAAGTGCTTGCGCCGAAGTGAGTGTCACTGCCGACCACCAGGCCGGGTGTCAATCCGTTGGGACGTGCCTTGCTGGGCGATGACGCGGTCAGTGCAGCCGCGCGGGGCGCGATTTCCACCATGTTTGAATTCGCGCCTTGGGTGCCCCATGCGACGATCCTGATATAGTAATAGTAGTTGCTATTGTTGATGAGCTGGTCATCGACGTAGAACCAGCTTGTCGTAGTAGCCACCAGCACAAATGGGCCGGACTCCTGCGTGGCCCGGTGGATCTCAAAGTTGAAGCCAGTGCCGGTTTGGGCGCCGGCATTCCAGACCAGCAGCACCCGCTGATTTCCGGGGTGTGCGGCCAGATTCTGGATAGCGGCAGGTGCCCATGACACCACATCGTTACCCGGCTCGCCGGGGTCAAAGTCAAAGGCCTCGCCGCTAAGGTCTCCGCCACTGCCCAGCATTGCAAGCGGATCCGCGCCGGGTTGGGCATACACGCTGAACGCCCCTGGGCCACCCTGCTGAAATGAGTTTCCGTGCAGGAACGCAGGCTGGCCCGTGGACCTGTTCCATTGAATGCATCGGTCATTGCTTCCGGGGCGGAACGTCGCGCCGTTCACCGAAAGGGTCTGTGCGCTGGCCGTGATTTCAAGGATCACGCCGTCCAGTGTCGCGCCGTGAACATGCAGCGACCCCGCCTGCTGCCTCAGGCAAGCGTTCGCGGCGGTGCCCACCACGTTGCCCGCCAGCAGCACGGCCTGGCCGTGCGTAATCGTAAGCCTTGCGGAGCCAACGTTCAGCATACCGCCATGGCCAAGGTGGAAACTGCCAGACGATTCGGAGTTCGAGTTGAGTTCCAAGACTCCGGTCGGGTGAATCACGACGCTGCCGCGATTGTCCAACTGGCGCAATTGGGCAGTGCCACCTTCTTCTATGGACAGGAAGCCGTCGGCCAGGGTGGAGAGCCATTGGTGCGGCTCGGCCAGCACCAGCGTATTCGGCTCAGCGGAAGCGGCATAGGTTCCGCGGACTCGGAGTTCCGCCATGGTCTGGATGGAGTCGAATTGCGCAACCACTCGCAGACCCGTCGGAGACCCTTCCATCGGGTATCCGGGCACGGGCGATGCGGGAGGTGTCAGGTGACCCAAGTTGAAACCGGAAGCCCCGCGGGAGTCCAGCAGAAACCTGCCCTGAACCAGCTCAAGTTTCCGGAACTGGCCGTCGTTGTCGCGCAGATGGCTGCCCGGATAGCGCAGGACGACGGCTGCGTACTCATCGACCGGGCCCGTGCCGTTGGGGTTGTAGGAAGGATCAACACAGACAGCAATGATCTCGCCCCCGGCCAGGGCGCCGGAGCCGACGACAAACTCGAACTCTCCGTTCAACGGATTGGTCAAGGCCGGCGTGGCCAGAGGTGCGTGGCCGGGCAGCTTCACAAGCCGTAACCGGCGCGGGTCCGGGCCGGTGGCCCCGGCATAAACGCCGCGGATGACGTACGCGGCGCTGACAGTCAGGGTGCTGACGGTCGTTCCGACAGTTACTTCGTAGGGGTCTGCGACATTTACTTGCCAATGCCAATCCCCGTCGAACAGCTCCATGGAATCCGGAACCCGTGCACGCATCTGCGCGGCACCGGGTAGCATGCCCGACTGACCAACCATTGCCCAACCTGAACCTTGCCAGTACTCAAATTGATTTGGTGCCACGCGAGAATCCAGAATCCGCACCACTCCCCCGGAGGCACTGGTGAGCTTGACAATCACATGCTGCCGGTCACCGTCCAGGTCGTCGGCAATCGTCCAGGTGAGCATGGGCCTGGCGGTGTTTACCGTAAGTCCGCCGCCGGGCGGCGTGTAGGTGTCCTCTGGCGCCGGTGCCAGTTGGGATGCCTGCAGGGGCGCGAAATTGCGCCGGAACGCAAACGTGCACCATGGGCCGGGCGTGTCTGTGGAAAGGTCCCACACTCGAACCCGGGTAAAGAACTCTCCGCCGGGCAGCGGGCCAACTTGTGTCTGGTTCTGGGTTCCAGCGGTCTTGGCCGCGGAGTACACCAACCCAAGAAAGCCGGAGTCCGTGGCCACTTGCACCTGCCACGCGCCCTGCGATTCACCGGCGACATCTGAGCCAAACACCCAAGCTATGAAAGGTTGATCGGCAACCACGCCGCGGGGATCGGCAGGCGTATGGGCATCCTCCTGCACTGCGGCATACAGCACATAGGCCGGATCAGGGGCAGGGTTTGCCGGGTCGTCCTCCATGATCTGGATGTGCAGCTCATCCGCTGTGGGGTGCCCTTGGGCGCCTTGCGTCAAAGATGTCACCTTCAGCCGAAAGTCCCGCATTGCCAGATGGCCCGCGACCTTGTCGCCGTAGATCGTGACGGGCAGGGCGATGATGTGGGTATCGGTGGCAATTGTCCCCGCCGGCAAAGTGCCAGGCACCTGGCCTTGCGGGAAAAAGATGACGCGGTTCACCTGGCCGGCGTACTCATAGCCCCAGCGCGCCGTGCCGTTGATGTGTTCCACCTGAAAGTGAAGCGGCACACTGACAGCCTGGCCAGGCGGCAGAACCAGCTTGACGTCCCAGTGCACGACTCTGGCCGGGGCATTGCCCTCGGCAATGGTGACGGGGTTGCCTGGCGCAGCCGGAAACTCTGCCGTGATCGGCGCCGGTGCGGGGTTCACCCTGACGATGAACTGGCGGCTGGTGAATCTTGTGCCGTCGGTGACAGTAACCGTCAGAGGGTGAAACAACGGGGGGCTCTGGTAGCTGACGGCCGGCGCGGTTCCGCCCAACAGGCCCAAGCTAGGGTCTATCGTAAGCCACGCGGCCGCCGGGCCCGAAACAGACCAGGTCACGCCCGTGACAGGCGGTTCCGACAAGTGCATGGCGAATGACGGATAGGCCAAGCCAGAGCCGACATCGGGCAGTGTGGGCGTAGTGATGTACCAGGCGGCGGAAAACCAAGTCAGGTCATTGTTGCCGGGGTGCGGGGTTCCGCTGAATCGACCACCCGCCCAAAGCTTTCCGTCATCCAACAACAGTATCTGCACGGTTTCGGAGGTGCCCGGGGTCAGCACATTGGCGGTCCAGGGCAAAATGTTTCCTGCTGCATCAAACGCCGCGAGGCCGCGCCGCGGATAAGCCGCCGTACCCTGTGACTGGCTCACCGAGATGGTTGTGAAATCGCCGGCCAGGTAGATGAGTCCGCCCGTCGAAGTCTGCACCTGCCGGAAAGAGCCAGTCGGCACTGGTTGAAAGGGGGTGGCAGCGGCCGAGATCTTGTCCAGACAGGCCGCGCCAACCCGCGGCTCTCCCGCGGCGCCGGAGAAGTCGCCGACGAACACAATTGCCTGCCCGGTGGCGGCGATGCCGCGAATCGTGGCCGGGTAGACCAGCTGGGCATCCCAATTGACCGGTTGCCCTTCATTGGGCAGGCCTGAAGCGATCACCGCCAGCAGGCCCGGCCGCTGGACAAGGGTGGTGCCCGCAAAGCAGCCGCCGATGTAGATACGGTCGCTATCCACCAGCAGCGCGTGTACGGCGTCGGTTGCGCCCTGTGCCAACCCGGGGTTCCAGGACGTAGGCGGCGCGCCCTGGATCGCAGGGTTGACTTCCGCAACGTCAATGCGGCTCACCATGTTTACGGAAGCGAAGTCGCCGCCAACGATCAGCAGGTTGTGGGGCGAGGCAGGGCGGATGGCCAGCGCGTTCACACTGGCGCTGCCGCCTGAAATGGTCACATGCCAGCCGTCGGGCGAAACAGCGTCGTTGTTGGCAGGCGCAGCCGCAAGGCCGGTTCGGGCCTGGCCGCTGACATCGGTGAACGCGCCGCCAAAGTAGATCTTTCCGGCATTGGCAGCCATCGCATGGATCGGGCCGTTGGCGCGGGGTGCCCAGGCAAGAAGCTGTCCTTGCGCGTTCATGGCGGCAAGATTGCCCCGTGAAGCGCGAAGGCTCGTGAACGTTCCGCCCAGCACGTATCCGTTGTTGCCGGCATCCGAGTAGACCGCTGCCTTGATGCTCCCGCCGTGCGGTCGCGCAACCATAGACAGTGGGTTGCCAGGCGATGTTCCGGCTGTCAGCAGCGCGGCACCAGGCGCGGCCTGGCCTGCAACTGTGGCGAATGAACCTGTGGCCAGCATGCGCCCATTGCCGGGTGCAAGGCTGAACACGGGCCCGTCTCCCACAATCGTGCTGTGCGGCGTCAGCAGCCCGCCTGTCACCAGGAAGATCGAGATCGGATCTGGTTGTCCCCCTGAAGCGCCGCCGTTGCGGCCGATCCAAAGGCGATTGCTGCCATCCCTGGCGAGGGCAAGAACCGGGGTGGCGCTGGTGGCAGCAGCGGTCAGGGTCTGCGAGTAGAAGCCGCTGAAGTTGGTAACAGCAAGGTTCTTCAGGCTATAGGCGGTGGTTGAGCCGATCTGCCACGTGGCATGGTCAAAAGTGCCACCAAGGAAAATGGCAAAGCTCAAGGAGCCGGTGTACCCAATCAGCGTCCCGTAAGAGTCAACCTCGATCGCGCGCACAGAACCCGAGTTGATTCGCGGCATCGTAAGGGGCGCCTGCCCGGAAAGGCTGAACCCTGCAAAGTTTGCCACCGAGAACGTGTTGCTGTTGCTGCGCGCCTGGTTGAAGTATTGGCCGCCCGCCAGCAGGTAGCTGCCGCTTCCACCAGAGTCTGACACCTTCAGCACCAGAACCTCCGCATGAGTCGTGGAAGTGTTGCTTACACCATAACAGTTGGCCCCGCCCCAGGTGGCGGCAGAGACCTGTCCGCTGCTTGAAACCCAGGCAATGTTGTGAAAGGTCTGTCCCGGGGCAGCCTGCAGCTCCGTAAACTTGCCGCCAAAATAGACCCGATTGTACGCGTCCGTCGCAATCGCGTTGACCGTTCCATTGGGGTTGGGTGCAAAGCCCGTCGCCAAGCTGCCGTCGGGAAGGCACTTGGCAATGTTCTTGATCGTCAGACCAGGTCCGACATGCAGCGTGAAGTTGCCGCCGAAGTAAATGTCGCCATTGGCGGGATCGACGGCAACCGCTTCGATGCTTCCGGACACTTGGGGCAGGGCTGCCTTGCGGCTGCACTCAAGGGTAAGCGATGCCACCCCCTGCGCCTGCCACTGGATGCCACCGAACTGCCCGCCGAAGTAGGTGTTCTGGCCGGATGTTGCGATGGCCCGCACTTCGCCGTCGATGGACCAGTCTCTGGTCATGCCGGGTGCAACCGGTGGCGCTCCCGGCGAAGCGGCGGGCACGGTTCCGTACACAGTCGCTAGGGCCATGGCTTGACCTGTTGCGGCACCAACCGGAGCGAACAGGCGAACCTGAAAAGTCCACGTCAACCCCACCGCTACGGATGTGAGCGGCACACGGAACCACGCAACGGTTTGCCCTGGCGCAAACACAATGCGCGTGGCCGTGGGCACATAACCGGTCGTGGATGTCTGCCCGACTACAAATGTCGACGCGTCGGGCAGCCCGTCGCCGTCTCCCTCTCCGCCCCCGGACTCTTCCTGGACGGATTCGCACCAGACTTGAACCATGCTGACCGGCGCGCTGCTCAAAGTAACCTGAAATGCGGCAAACACCTGTCCGAACTCCTGCTGCGTCGCGTATGTATCTGCGATGCTGACCGTAAGGCGTGACTTGTTAAGAAAAATGGAATGCGCAGGCTCGGCTGTTCCGACAAGGATGTCTGCGTGCAAATCCCCGTTCATATCTGAAACGACAACATTGGTAACGCCCTGGCCGCCAGGATGCCCGGTATGTTCATGCAGCACATAAGTGCCGCCGACGGCGCGCCACACTGACACTGTACTGCCGGCAGCCAGGACGATGTCCAACGCGCCGTCGCCGGTCAGGTCGCGGCCGGAAATGTCGGTTACCGGCTCCTTCATCCCATGTTCGGCCGAAGCGCCAAAGGTTACAGAAGCGACCTTTTTTTCGGCCTGAACGGTGGCATGAGCCAAACTGGATGGGCCAGCAAGCACAAGCTGGGCCAGATACGGGTTTGCCCCGTTGGCCCGCGACAGCTTCGTCGCGCCAGTGGCGTCCCAGGATTGGGGTACAGGCAGGCCGCGGAACAACAGTAGGTTGCCCCCCGACAGAACCCAAGTCTCGCGGATTCCACTGCTGGGTTCGAAAACCGTCGACAGCAGGTCGGTGATCGGATCGGTAAACGCAAAACTGGTGTGGTTGAACAATCCTGTGAAACCAGCGACCCCGCCACGGATCTCGTACACGGCATGATCAAACGCCACCAGGATGTCAGGCCAGCCGTCCCGGTTAGTGTCGGCGACCTGAAGGGCGACTGGTGCGCCCAGGCCCAACTCAAACGTGCAGAAGAGCCCCATCTGGCCGCCGCTGTAGACGTAAAGTCGGGCGAAGTTTTCGTCGACGATGGCGATGCTGCAGGAGCCCTGAAGTCTGAAGTCGTGCGCAAGCGCCAGCGTCCGCCCACCGGACGATTCGCCGAACAGGATGGGTGCCGCTGGAGAAGCAATGCCGGGATCCAGATACAGGGTATGCGCGCCGCCGGTCGCGGCCGCGATGCCCACGACGTCGGGTATGCCGTTGCCGTCCACGTCTCCGGCCACGGTGCGTGAAAGCGTGTGGACGCCGACGCCGAAGTGCATCGCTGCCCGCGAAAAACCGCCCGGGGCGGGGGGGTGGTTGCCCGGTGCCGTCCGTAGGAAGCTGGATTTTGACGTGCTCCAGGGGCCTTCGCTTCCCGGTATGCCGGATGCGCTGAATCTGGCACGCCAGAAGTGTGTCAATTGGGACGAACCCAAGGAGTTCCCCCCACCGTAAACAAACGAAGGCGTACGCATGCCGGGGCCAAGGTCGCCCACCGGCAGATGGGCGGAAGTCCACACCACCGTCTGAAAGTCCGCCGAGTGCGACACCTGAAACTGAACAAATGCCGCATTGACTTCGCCCCCTACATATTCGGCGCTCAAAGAGGGCGGCCAGACCATTACGCATACCGGGTCGCCTTGTCGCTGCTCGGAGCCAATGCCGGTCGTGACGCGCAAGTCGGCCGCAGTCCCCGGCCCGCACACCGTGAACCACGCGGGCGTGGAGAAGGCTCCGGAGATCTGTTCCGAGTCCATAACAGCGGCGCGCCAGAAGTATGTGCCTGAAAGCTCCAGCACCGGCCCGGCATAGGCCAGCGCGGGGGTGTTCTCTCCGTGCCCGGTGGCGTCAATCGCGCAGAACCCGCTGTCCCAGACCAGTGAGGCGAACGTTTCGTCGGTGGCCACCTGCACGCGCAATTTTATCGCCGGATTCAGGGTGCCTGTCGCGCAATGATAGACGCGAAAGTAAGGGTGACGCGATACGCCAACCGCCTCGTCCAGCCGCCCGATCCAGGCCGGGCTATCTGAAACTCGAAGCCCTGCCGGTGCCAGCGGTGCCGCCTTCGCCACACAGCACAACATTGCCACGGCGAAGAGCCCCAAGAGTGCATTCAAAGCCATATCAGCCTTTAGAAATGGGTATCAGATATGCGTTGCGCATACAGTTGTTCGGGAACGAGGTGACGGAATCCTACTGGCGACCAAGGCGCTTGCAAGTTAATGTATTAAATATTGCAACTATTATATTGCACAACTTGAACATGGTTCGTACTCTTGTGGGTGCCGTATTTTGCGTGAGGCAACAGATGGCGGGTCGCGGCCACAACAGAATCCTGATCTCTGCTGGAGTTCTGATCGTGGTGGGAGGCCTTTGCGTCGCGGCCGGGCTGTTGGCTGGTTCAGACGGCGGATTCGGGTCTAAGGCAGCGACCCCGCCTGACAACAATGCCGACTTTGCCCAACGCGCGGCGTCCGCGCCTCAGTTGCTGGAACCAGACGGGCAGCTCCAGGATGCTCTGCGAGGCGCAGCCACAGTCAGCGAAAAGCTGTCGGCCCTGGATCGCTACGGCCGGGTGCCGGGTGCGTCCTCGCGTTGCGTTCCGCTGCGCCATGCAATGTCCATCGAGCGCAGTGGCGCCGTAAGGATCAAGGCGTTTCAAGTAGCCAAAGAGCTGGCATCCAGAGAGGGCAGCCTCTACCTGACCGAGATTCTGAGGTCAGGAATCACCAACCCACATGAGGACGTGCGCCGAGAAGGACTTCGTGCCTGTCGTGATAACCCGCGCTATGAGCTGCTGACAGATCTGCTCGGCATAGTAAAGAGCGGTGGGTCAGAACGACCGGTTGCCATCCAGGCACTGGCATTCATGGATGACCCCGTTGCGCAGCAGGCAGTCCTGGACACAGCCATGGCCGACTACATTCCCAGGGAGCAGCGCGTGCAGGCCGTGGCCTTGCTGTGTCGCACGCGGTTGAACGATGGCGTGGCCTACATGCAGCAACTAGCCACAGGCGACGATGATGAACTTCGGGACGTCGCAATGGTTGCCCTGCGCGTATGGCAGGACTCTCAGCGCAGGTAATCTGCCTTCGAAGCATCATGGCCATTGCGTCACTCTTGGTTGCCCTGGTTTTGTCTGCTGGGGCGGTGTTGAACCGGGCGGATGGGTGACAGTTTAGACCGGGCGCATAGGTGGCACTCGTTGTTTGTACTTCTTGCCCTTGCTGCTTGCACGTGTGCTTGTATCGATCTGCTTCAACTCTTTGCTTCGTTCATCGTACGTCGCCAGTTCCAGGCCTGCGAACTTCACTCGCCATTGGCCGTCGTCGACTTCGACCAGCCCCACCAGTTCGTTGCTCAATGCCTGGCTCAGGTAGACCTGGATGCCTCGCAGCTTCAGCGTGCCGTTGTTGCCTACCCGGCGGGTTTCGTAGTGCCCGGGATACTCGGGGTCGCCCACTTCCCCTGGGTACTTGCGCTCCGACAGCTCGTAGGCGCTGGCCGGTGTTTGCCCGTCCAGGGCATCGTGCGGGCGCTCAAAGTTGAATCTTCCGTCCATTGGTCAAAGCGCCGCTGTTGTCGGCTCATGTTTGCTGCCGGCGGCCTTGCGGTTTCGGCCTTCAGTGTCCGGTGCATGCGTTCGTGGCGGCCGTTCTCCTGCGGCTTGCCGGGCGTGATGCGCTGGAGCTGGATGCCCAGCTTGAGCCACCACACGCTCAGGGCCGTAAGGCGCCCGGCGCTGATACTGGCAAAGGGCGTCCCGTTGTCGCTGCGGATCGCGTTGGGCAGGCCGTACTCCTTGAACTCGGCTTCTATGGCTGACCTGGCGTCGCCGTCACGGGGCCCGGAATGCCCTTCGCAGCACAGGATCATGCGGCTGTGGCCGTCGGTGATCGTCAGCGGATAGCACAGTGTGCCGTTGCCAAGGCGGAACTGGCCCTTGTAGTCGATGCACCACACACTGTTGGGGCCTGTGTAATCCGCGGTGCTGCCATGGCCTCCGTGGAGTGCGCGACCACGACGGCGCGGCTTGACCAGCCCGGCACGCTTCAGGATGTCGCCCATGGTGCTGGCAGCAGGCAGGGGCTGTTCAGGCAAGCGGCCTTGCAGCCAATGCCGCAGCTTGTTCGGACCCCACGTCGGGTGCGCCCGCCGCACGGAGACGACAAGGGTTGTGGTGGCCGGGTCGGTAGCGTTGGGGTGAGTCAGGGCCGCCCTGCTCTTGTCTTCAAGACCGCTTTTGCCGTGCTCCTGAAATCGCCGGATCCACTTGCTGCCGGTCTTGCGGCTGATGCCATACACCGCGCACAGGCCGCTTATCGAGCCGCGTCGGGTCAGCCAATCATTGACGAAGTTGAGTCGCTCAGACACGGGACAGGTTTCCTTCCAGGGCATCGGCAAGCCTCCTTGCCGGTCACCCTACCTGTCACCCATCCCCCCCGGTTTGTACCGGTTCCACTGGTAGACCCCGCCCACCACCCCCTTCATGGGGTTGGGATGTTTGGATGCGTCGTAGGGTTCTCTCCACCGCATCAAGCAGCGCGGCCATGCGTGCCATCCAGCGCAGGACAACCACACTCGACTCTCGACAGGCCGCGCAGCGGCCTAACTCGACTCTCGACTCGGCAGCACCGCCGCTCGCACAAACGCTTCCGCCTGTTCGCGGTTCGTGACGCGGCCCTCGAGCATTTCGTCTTCCAGCGCGCTCAGCAGTTCCTTGAACTTTGGCCCGGGCGGGATGCCCATGGCCTTCAGGTCGTGGCCGTCTATCGGCAGCTTGGGCCGCAGGGATTGCGGCTCGGCGTCGAACGCGGCCTTGCGGGCGCGCACGTACTCCCAAGTCTCCAGTGTGCCGGGGCCAGCCAGGCAGTCAATGCGGTGCAGCTCCAGGTCTTCGTCAAAGTGCGGCTTGCGCAGCCAGCGCTTGAGGGTGCTGGTCTTCATTTTGTCGGCGTTCATGAACTTCAGGTGGTCCGCGACCAGCGACTGCACGCGCTCGATCACCTCAGTCGGGAACTTCAGCCGCTGCAAAATCGCGCCGGTCATTTCCGTGCCCACTTTGTCGTGGCCGTTGAACCGAATGCGGTCGGTGCTGTTGTCGAATGTCGGCGGCTTTCCAACATCATGCAGCAGCACGCCCAGCGCCAGTGTCACCGTGCAGGGGTAACTGATCTTGTCCATTGCCAGCAGCGTGTGGACCCACACGTCGCCCTCGGGGTGAAACTGTGGCGGCTGCTGAACGCCGACCATGGCGGCCAGTTCGGGCAGCACGGCCTGCATCAGGCCGGTGTCGAGCATGATCTGCAACCCGCGTGAGGCGCCCTTGTGCGTGATTAGTTTTTCCAGTTCGTCGCGGATGCGTTCGGCGCTGCAAACCGTCACCTGCGAGGCCATCTCGGTGACTGCGGCCAAAGTCGGCGGGTCGATTTCAAAGTCCAGCGCTGCCGCAAAGCGCGCCGCGCGCAGCAGCCGCAGCTTGTCTTCGGCGAAGCGTTGCCGTGGGTCGCCCACGGCGCGAATCACCCGCGCATCCAGGTCGCGCAGGCCGCCCACGTGGTCATGCACGGTTTCCGATTCGGGGTCGAGAAACAACGCGTTGATCGTGAAGTCCCGCCGTGCGGCGTCCTGTGCGGCGTCGGTGAAACTCACGCTGCTGGGGTGGCGGCCATCCAGGTAGGGGCCGTCATGGCGGAAGGTCGCGACCTCGACGGCCAGTTCGTTCGACTCGTCATCCAGCACGCGGATCACGCCAAAGGCCTTGCCCACGCCAACGCTACGGGCGAACAAGGCCTCGACCTGATCGGGCAGGGCACTGGTGGCAACGTCGTAATCCTTGGGCTCGCGGCCCAACAGCAAATCGCGCACACAGCCACCCGCCAGGTAGGCCACATGGCAGGCGCCGACCAGACGCCGGATCACGGCGCGGGCCAGGCGGGTATTGGGGTTGTCCGGCAGCGCGGGCATCGGGGCAATGATCAATGAACAAGGAGCAATGAGCAATGCTCAACGCGTGGAGGATTCGCACCAAAGGCCAGAGCCCGCAGCGTAAGCGGCGGAACATGTGACCGGCGCGGGCTTACCTTGGCACGACCCGCCGCTTACGCGAGCGGGCCCTGGCCTAGCCTGCGTGCCACAAGGTGCCACAGCAGGCCCGCTGCGATCAAACCCAGGCCCAGGGCCCAGATGTGCCAGTCCACCCAAAACGCCAGAAACAGGCAGCCGCACAGGCCCAGCACCGCCAGCCATTTGGGATAGCGCCGCTGTTCGGGCGGCAGGCGCAGGGCCGCGGCGTTGGTGATCGCGTAATAGACCAGCACGGTGAAGGCCGAAAAACTCCAGGTGGCCTTGATGTCGCCCCACAGGGCCAGCCCGGCAATCGTGATGCCCGTGAGAATCACCGCGGGCACGGGCGTGGTGCCGCTGGCGTTGACCTTGGCCAGCACGCGCGGCATGTCGCCGCGCCGGCCCATCGCCAGCCATACGCGCGACAGGCCCAGTACCAGGTTCAGCAGCACACCCAGCATGGCGACCATCGCGCCGACCCCGACCACCGTGCCCAACCAGCTGTGGCCATAGCGGGTGGCGGCCTCGCGCAGCGGTGCGGGGCCGAAGTTGCCACCGGCGGGAACCAGTGCCAGCGCCACCAGCAGGTAGATGCCCGCGCTCAACACCAGCGTAATCACCATGGCGCGGGGGATATTGCGTGAAGGGTCGTGGATCTCTTCGCCCATGGTCGCGATGCGGCCGTAACCCGTAAACGCCACAAACATCAGCGCCGCGGCCTCCAGCATGCCCGGCGCGCCGCCCGGCCACAGGTTGCCCGGCACAGAAAGGCGCGGCAGGCCAAAACCGACAAACAGCGCCAGCACACCCAGCGAACCGGCCACCAGCAGCGCGTTCAGGTCGTTGCTGCGGCGCAGGCCGCCCAGCACCACGGCGGTCATGGCCAGCGCCAGACCGCAGGCAAACGCCAGCACCGGCCAGCGGCCCGAGATCCCCAACGCGCCCATCAGATAGCCCGTAAAGCCCAAGGCCGCCGTGGCGGCGCTGGCGGTCTTGGCCAGCAGAAACAGCCAGCCCGCGCTGAAGCCCAGTGCCGGGTTGAGATAGCGATAGCCGTACTCATAACTGCCGCCGCTGACCGGGTGGGCGGCGGCCAGTTGCGCACTGTTCAGGCCGTTGCAGACGGCGACCAAGGCCGCGATGGCCACGGCCGCGACAATCGAAGGGCCGGCCGCATCCACGGCAATGCCGACGCTGACAAAGATGCCGGTGCCCAGAATTGACCCCAGGCCCAGCAGCACCGCGCCGGGCACGCCGACAGTGCGCTTGAGCTGGCCTTGCGCGTTCACCTGCCCCCCAGTTCGTGATGCAGCTCGGCCACTTCGGTTCGCAGTTGCTTCAACAAAGCGCGGCCCTTGGGCGTGATGCGATAGCCGCGCCGGGTCTTTGCTTTGGCGGGAGACGCCGCCAGCCAGCCGTTGCGGGCCATTCGGGCGAGAATCGGGTACAGGGTGCCGGGGCTGACGATGTGGCCATGTTCGGCCAGTTCGTGCAGCATCCACAGGCCGTAGACTTCATGCCGCGCGGCGTGGTGCAGGATGTGCAGCTTCCACAGGGCCAGGCGGATTTCGCGGTCGGCGGGGTCGTTCATTACGGTTACTGTAAACGGTAATCGTAATAAAACAAGGGCGGCGCATGCGCCGGCATCGCAACGCAGGACAACCGCGCTCGACATTCGACCCTTGACGGGCGGCACCAGCCGCCCGTCTCGACGCGACGTTGCCAAAAAACAAGCCACGCAGCGTCGTTAGACGCCGCGTGGCGGGGTTGGTTGCGGGCTCAACTTAGGTGTTGGGCGACTCGTACTCGATGTCCCGGCTCGGGTCATCGTAGTCGTAGTTGAAGAAGAACCGGTCAAACGTGCGGTGCATGCGGTCGAGGTCCTCGTTCCAGGCACGCAGGTGGTTCAGGTTGTGCTTCCAGTCCACGAACGAGAAGCAGCCGCTGAGCATCGAGACCGACAGCACCAGCAGGACGAACGGAGCAAACTTGCGCATAACACTCCCCAACAGGGACAGCACGGCAGGGGCCGAGAATCGAGGGGTACTTTCCAGCGGGGGATAGGTGAGGATAACCCTTGGATAAACCGGGTCAAGCGGGAAAAACCCGGGCCTGCGGTCTGCTGTTCGGCCAGCGCCTAAACCCCGGCCCCCCGGCCAACCACCAGCCGCCGTCCCACCAGCAGCCCCGCGCATAACAGTGTGGCCAGCCCGGCCACGCCGAAGCTCCAGCCGTGCATGCGGGCAAACTCGGCTTTTTCGGCCGGGTCGGCCAGCTCGCCGTTCACCCAGGTCGAATTCTGGCGCAGGTCCTTCATGGCGGGTGCGAAGTAAACCTGTGTGGCCAAAGCACATACGACGACAACCACGCTCAGGCCCGCCATCACCTTCCAGGGCCCGGCGCCGGTCTTGCGCGTGGCGGGCAGCGGTGGTCTTAGCACCGAATACAGGCAGCCGGTCATGGCCACACAGGCCAGGGCAAACACCGGCCAGCCCAGCATGTCGAACATGGAACCGGCCAGCGTGTTGGCTATGTGCTTGTCAAAGCCCTGCTGGCGCGACACCCCAAAGATCACCGAGGCCGCCACGCTGGTGCCCACGGAAACACCCACCAGGGTGCCAAGGCACAGGTCGGTAATCGCGTGGATGATGCGGGCCAGTGGCATGGCGCCGATTCTGCCCCGGGGTGGCTACTTCTGCGAGGCCTGCATGGCGCGCAGTTCATCCACGCGTTGCAGGGTGTGCTGCAGCGCGGCATTCACGGCGGGCTCGGTGCGGCTGAGGAACCACTGGGGCGAAATGCCCAGGATGAAAATCAGCACCACCACCGGCACGGTGAAGGAAAGCTCCACGCGGTTGACGTCGCGCAGGCCTTCGTTGGCGGGGTTGGTGATCTTGCCGAAGAATACTTTCTGGTAGCTCCACAGCATGTACACCGCGCCCAGCACCACGCCGCTGGCGGCAAGCGTCGCCATGGTGCTGTGGAAGCTCCAGCTCCAGGCGCCGCTGCCCGGGCCCTTGAAGGTGCCCATCAGCACCAGGAACTCGCCCACGAACCCGTTGGTGCCCGGCAGGCCTACACTGGCCAGGGTCGCGATCATGAACAGCACGGCAAAACGCGGCATCACCTTGGCCAGGCCGCCGTATTCCGTGAACAGCCGGGTGTGGCGGCGTTCGTAGATGATGCCGATCAGAAGAAACAGCAGGCCGGTGCTGAGGCCGTGGTTGATGCTCTGGATCACCGCGCCCTGCGTGGCCATCAGGTTGAAGCTGAAAATGCCCAGCACAATGAAGCCCATGTGGGCCACGCTGCTGTAGGCCACCATGCGCTTCCAGTCGCCCTGGCTGATCAACTGGGCGGTGGCCATCATGCTGCCATAGATGATGCCGACCACCGCAAGCACGCAGATGGCCGGGCCCATGGCCACAGCGGGTTCGGGAAAGAACGGCAGGGCAAAACGCAGCATGCCGTAGGTGCCCAGTTTCAGCAGCACGCCCGCCAGCACCACCGAGCCGCCGGTCGGGGCTTCGGTGTGCGCGTCGGGCAGCCATGTATGGAACGGAAACAGCGGCGTCTTGATGGCAAAGCTCAGCATGAACGCCAGAAAGCAGGCGTACTGGGCCGTGCGCGAGAACTGGCCATTGCGGGCAAGGTCGTGCAGGCGGCCCGGCAGCTCGCGGATATCGAATGTGCCGGCAATGTTGGCGATGTACAGCACAGCCAGGAACATCAGCAGGCTGCCGGCCAATGTGTAGACGAAGAACTTGATCGCGGCCTCGCGCCGGCCCTCCGGGTCGGAGCCCCAGACGCCGATCAGCAGGTACATCGGGATCAGCATCAGTTCAAAGAAGACGTAGAACAGAAACAGGTCAAGCGCGCAGAAGCTGCCGATCACGCCGGTCTGCAGCACCAGCATCGAGATGAAGAACTCTTTCACCCGGTGGTGAATGTTCGTGCTGCAGGAAAGCATGATGATCGGGCCCAGCAGGGTAGTCAGCAGCACCAGAAACAGGCTGATGCCGTCCACGCCCATGGCGTACTTGATGTTGAAGGCGGGGATCCACGCTGCTTCCTCGACCATCTGGAAGGTGGTGTTGTGCTTGAACTCCCACAAGATCGGCAGGCTGGCCACAAACGTGATCAGCGAAAAGAAGATGCTGACGGCCTTGATCTCGCGGTGGCGGCGGCCGTTCATGAATGCAACGCAGATCGCGCCCACCACGGGCAGAAACGTGATGACACTGAGGTGGTGCTTCAGATTGTCGGGGTCAAACGCCGCCAGCAGAAAGTCCATGCCCAAACCCCAAAGGAATCGGGCCGGATACTAGCGGGGCATGGCTTGGCTGCAAGGGTGATGGGGGTGATGCCGTTGAGGTGGGCGGCTTGCGCCGCCCGTTGAGGGTCGAAGGTCAAGTACGGTTGTCCGGCGCGGCTGGGCGTCCGTCGGTAGTTAACGCTTGGCGAGTTCGCACGCTTACGCTTCGCACTCGCGTACTCACTTCTTCAGAAGTTCCACGGCGGCGATCATGGGTTTGCCGTTGTGCTTGAACTTCTTTTGCAGCCGTTCCAGGCATTGCTCCTGCAGTCGCGCAACGGTGTCCGTGCGGCGCAGGGTCAGGGCCTCGCTGATTTCGGCCTCGACGCTGGCTTTCAGGTTGCGGCGGTGGAACTCCTGCCAGTTCTCGGTGGCCTCGGCCTTGCTGGCCCCGGCGAACCTGATCGCCACCTGCCAACCCTCTACTCCCCCGGCGCGGTTGGCCTCAACGCCAAAGAAGTACTGGTCGGGCATTTCTTCTGTTGTGGCCAAGCTTGACGCGGGCGATGGCGCACTGGCCGGGGCAGCGGACCCCTGGGGGTTCGTGGCGCCGCCCTTGCTGCCGAACAGCACGTACAGGGCCACGCCGCCGGCAATCAGCGCCGCGATCACCGCGCAGAAAATGGCGACCTTGATCTTGCTGATCGGGGCCTTGCCGCGCACTTCGCCGGTGCTGCCGTTGACCAGCACGTTGAAGGGTTTGTCCTCAAAGCGGTAGGTCAGCACGAACACCGGCAGCAGCACATGCTTGAAGCTCTGGCCCCAGAAGCTGGACCGCACCTCGAGGTTGCGGTGGGTGTCGCCGGGAACGTCGCGGCCGCAGCGCGAGTAAAGTTCGGCATTGATGCCCTGCAGGGCAATGGACCAGCCGGCCTTGAGATCCACGCTGTAACGCTCGGCGCGAAAGCCGGCCAGGTATTTGTTGTCAAAGGGCACCATGGCGCGGGTGGGGAAGGGCTCGATTTCCTTCATCAGGCGCTGCAGCTCGCCGGCGTAGTACTGGCGGGCCGCGCAGACCAGCCAGTCGTCAAAGTGGTCGCGGCGGGTGCCGCTTTTCCACACCCAGCGGATCTTGCGCACCTGGCGGGTTCGGGTCTTGCCCTGGCTGTCGCGGTAGGTTTCGGTGACGTAATAGTAGTACCCGGCCTGGGCCGTCCAGTTGCTCTGGCTGTTGGTGTCGTAGGTCCAGAACGGCACATAGATGCCGTGCAGCTCGTTGACGCTGGAGCGCGCGGTCAGGGACCCGGGCCGGAACATGCGCACATACAGGCGGCCCCAGAAGCCGGTGCCGGAAAGCCACTTGCGGAAGCGTTCTTCGGCGCTTTTGCCGTCGAATTGAAAGGGCAGCAGGGCTTCGGGCTGCAGCACGCCCGGCGGCAGTTCTTCTTCAATGATGCGCTTGCCGCCGCAGTAGTCGCAGCGGGCGGTTTGTGCGCCCGCACCCACGATGATGTCAGCCCCGCAGTCCTGGCATTTGACGCTGCGGCGCTCGGCCCGGGCCATCTTCGGCACCTGGCCCAGGTAGCGGGCGATGGCGTCGTTGAGGTCGTACTCAATGACGGCCGCGCCCTGCTTGATTTCGATGGTCTGGGAGTGGCCGCAGTAGTTGCACTTGAGCTGGCTTGCGCCGGGCTTGAACTCAAGCTCTGCGCCGCACTGGCCGCAGGGCAATGTGGTGACGGTGGTTTTGGTGCCTTCAACCGGCCCGCTGTCGTTGTCGTGCTCGCCCACGGAATGCCCCCCTGGGCGGCATGTTAGTGAAGAAAGGTGCCGGGTGGATAGTGTCGGGTGCCTTGTGCCAGGGAACAGGAGCCGCAAGCGCAAGCGCGCGGTGCATTTGTCTATCGAGTCGAGGGGCGAAGGCTTACGGCAACGGCCTTAGTCCACAGATGGACACAGATTCACACAGATGGCCATGGCGTATCGGTGTATTCCGTGGCCAAGCGCTGTGGGCACTAGCTCCCGATACCCGACCCGGTCCCTCTTGACACTGCCGTTGCGTCAGAATATTCTGACGCAACTATGAGCGCCGAAACCGACACCCGCCGCGAAGTCGAGGACCGCTTCATCGAAGTCTGGGGCGAAATCAGCGCCCTTTGGGGCGTCAACAAATCTGTCGGGCGTGTGCAGGCCTTTCTGTACCTGTCGGCCGAGCCCCAGGACATTGAAACCATCGGCGCGCGGCTGCAGATCAGCCACGGCAACACCAGCACCAGCATCCGCGATTTGATGGGATGGGGCGTGGTGCGCCGCGTCCACAAGCCCGGCGACCGCAAGCAGTACTTCGAGGCCGAACAGGACCCCTGGACCTGGTTTCACACCACCATCCGCGAGCGCAGGCGCCGTGAAGTGGTGCCGGTGATGGAACGCCTGCACGCCGCGGCTGGTTTTGCCGAAGGCTTCGCCCGCGCCGCCAAAGGCCTCGAGAAGAAGGAACTGCATGAGCTGCACGAGCGCATGGGCCGCTTTGCGGACTTCGCCCATGAGTTTGTGGACTTGATTGACGCGTTTCTGGCACTGGGCCACGGCCGCATGGCCAAGTTCTTCCGTGGCATGGCAAGGCTGATGCCCCGGGGGAAGTGATTCGTTTTTTGCGGAGTAGCGTCAGTATTTCCTGACGTTATGGATATACCAGACAGGAGGTGTACCATGCAGGCCGCCCTCAAACGCAAACGCGACACCCGCCGGCCCGCAGATTCCGGCGAATACCTGCCCGTGCCGATCCGGTACATCAACCTGCCGCGCGCCTCTGCGCTGACACAAACTTGGGGAACACACACACCGGCTTCGGGCCTATCCGGCCGGTTGCTGCACGGGCTTGCCGTCCTGGCAGTCCCGGCATCGCAGGCCGGGATTGCGGCTGTCTTGCTTGCGGCTGCCGGTTGGATTGAGCCGCCAGTGCTTCTGGAGGTGCCGCTGATTCTTGTCACGCCGGCTGTCGTCAACGGGCTGCTGACCGTCGCGATTGCCACTGTGATGGCGCTGCGACAGGACCACTGGCAGGTACACACAGTCCGGCTGGTTGCCAGGGGAACCGGGCTGTGGGCGTTGATCCTGCCCTGCCTGGCCCTATACAGCAGCACGGGGCAAGATCTGTGGCCCGAAGCAATCTGCGCGCTGCTCGTCTCGACCATGGCGGCCGCCTTTCTGTTCGCATTCAGCCTGCCCGGCCTGTTCGCGGTGGCCCTGTTTGAGCGCCCCATCGAGACCGTCGCCCGCCGTCGGCGTCGGCGCACCGCAGCAAGGTACTACCTGATGCGCGGCTGGAGTGCGCCATGACTGCCCACGCAAACCCGTGGTACGGCAGTCGCGGCCGTGAGTCTTCGGGCTCGTCCCGCGCCCGCCATGCCATGGCCGGGACGGCCATGGCAACTCATCGGCGAGGACGCCGATGCCACGCCACAACAAACGTCGCGCGAGCCCTTTGCCCCCTGGGCCCGCGCAGGATGGCGGCCTCGAACCGCGAGGCCGCCATCCCTCAGCCAGCCTGGGCAAATGGCGGCGGGGGTCGGCGGGCAAATGCAGAAGGAGGGGATATGGCCACTGAGACGCTGGAGTGGGCGGTTCGCGCGGCCGGCCTGGGCCACTTCGCCCTGTGTGCCGCCAGCACCCACATTCCCAAGGCGCTGGGCCTGAAGCGGCAGTTCGCGGGTCTCAGCCCCTTGGCGCGCCAGCTGGTTGTGATGCAGGCGGGGTACACGTTCGCCCTGGTACTCGTGATCGGTCTGCTTTCGCTGGCCGGGCCCGGCTTACTGCTGGATGCCACGCCGCTGGCGGCCTGTGTCAGCGGCTTTGTGTTCGCGTTCTGGTTCAGCCGCGCGGTGCTGCAACTGACCTATGTGGACAAGACGGACCGGCCCCCGGGCCTGAGATACAGTGTTGCCGTGTGGGGTTTTCCGGCCATGTTCCTGGGCTTTGCCGCCACGTTCGGCTTGACGCTGGCGCACAACATCCGGGGGTTGGCATGACCACCCTGCTTGAAATGGCGCTGCGTGGCGTGGGGGCGGGGCACCTGGCTCTCTGCGCAGGGTCGCTGTTCATTCCTTCGGCGCTGGGCTGGAAGCAGGGGCTTGCGGGCGCGCCCACGCTGATCCGCCAGATGTTCTGGGTCTATGCGGCCTATGTATTCGGCTTTCACGTCTGCTTTGGGCTGCTGGGGCTGTTCGGGACGCACCTGCTGCTGGATGGCTCGATGCTGGCGGCGCTGGTCTGCGGCTTTGTGTGCGTGTATTGGGTCGCGCGGCTGGTCGTCCAGTTTGCCTACTTTGACCGCAAGTCCATGCCGCGCGCGGGGCGCTATCGCCTGGCGGAAGCGGGCTTGGTGTTGGCCTTTGCGGCATTCGCGGGCGTGTTTGGATGGGCCTGCGCCTTCAACCTGGGGGCGGCATGATTGCCGCCTCCAAACAGGAGCCGCAAGCGCAAGCGCGCGGTGCAGTGATTCGCCCGCAAGCGCGAGCCACTGTGTTGCGTGTCGTTTGCTGGCTGCTTGGGCCTGTGCTGGTTGCACTGGCGCATTTTGCGTTGCTGGGGCAGGCGCCGATGCTGCGCATGCTGGCCATCTGCGCGCTGCTGTTCTACTGGATGAAGCTGGTGGTCACGGTCGAGTACCGCGCTGCCGGCAACCCGCCGGTGCCCCTGCCGCGCTGGCTGGCTTGGGCATTGCTGTGGCCTGGCATGAGGCCGCGACTTGTGGTCCGACGTGCGGTTGTGCCGACTGGGCTTGGCCGGCTCACCTTGCGCAGCGTTCTTTGGTTGGTGCTGGGTGCTGGGCTGGTCGGTGCGGCGCGGTTCGCCTTTGTGAACACGGGCGAGGTCTGGCTGGCCACGGTGCCGTTGGTGGTCGGCCTGAGCCTGGTGCTGCACTTTGGGCTGTTCGGTTTGCTTTGCGCGGGCTGGCGCAGGGCGGGGTTTGACCTGCGGCCGGTGTTCCGTGCGCCCCTGCTGGCGACAAGCCTGACGGACTTCTGGAAGCGTCGCTGGAACGTGGCGTTTTCGGAGATGTGCCAGGAAGGCGTCGCGCGAGGCCTTAGCCCCCTGGGCCCGCGCATGGTGGCGGTCTCGATTTTCCTGTTCTCAGGATTGCTGCATGAGGCCGCCATCAGTCTTCCGGTCAATGCCGGTTACGGCGGGCCGATGGCCTACTTTGCGATTCACGGCTGTGCGGCGCAGATCGAGCCAAAGCTGTTCCGCCCCGGCAGCGCCGCGTCGCGGCTGTGGACGGCGCTGCTGGTACTGGCACCCCTGGCGCTGCTGTTCCACCAGCCGTTTCTGCAAGGCTGTGTCTGGCCGCTGATCGGAGCCGCGCCATGAAGGAACGGACGACAACCGTCGCATTGGCGTGTCGGCCCAATGGTCCCTCACGCCAGACTACTGCCCGTTCAGGCGGTCGATTCCTGCCGGTGGTACTCGGTTCAACTGTCGCCTTGTTCGAGGTAGGAATCGTTGGTCTGTACTTCTACGGGGTGCGCCCGGACATTTTCTGGGGAGGCAAGGAGGACTTTCCATCCTGGGTTCTCCCACCGGCAAGCGCACTCGTCGGGGCTCTGCTTACCACCGCGGCTTGCGGGTTTTTTCGAAAGCTGGAGTTTGAGGACTTGATCGGTGCGCTAGGTGTCCGTTGCGCACTGACTTCTTTCTTGCCTGCGGTGATCGGGGGAGTGGCGAGGCGAGACATTGGCGACGGCCTTCACTTCCTGTGGGCGGGTTTTGTGGTTTTGACTCTGTTCGGCCTTCCGGGCTGGATCGCAGGAACCGCAAGCGTTCAGGCAGTTAGGTCATTGCTTACTTGCCGTAACAGAATCCCCTGACCGGAGCCGCGCCATGAACCAAGAGACTGAAATCGGCCTTGGGACAATCCCGCGTTCACGCGACGCGCACAGCGACAGTGTGCGGCGACAACGCGCGGCCGTGATTGCACTCGTTCTTGCAGGCGGTGCGATTCAAGCCACTTGCTTTGTCTCGGCCGTATGGCTGATTGGCGCGAACCTGCTTTGGGGCAACGGTCGCGACGGCGAAGTACTGCTTGCGATGGTCTTGTCAGGCATTGTTGTTGCCTTGCTTGCGATGGCTGGCGCACGATGCGTGACCGTGCGCCAAGTGCCACGCCCGATGGCAGATCTCGCGGTCCTGTGGTCGATACAGGTTGCCGGGCTGGGCATGTTGATCGCATTTGCCGGTACGTTTGCACTTGCGCGTGGCGCATCATTGCTTGAGGCGTTCTCGCTTGCATTCATGGCCGCCGCGTTCGGCACCGTCTTCATGTCGATCCCCGCAACTCTCGGCGGAGGCGTGGCTCTCGCGCTGGTTCAGGCCGGGCGTCACGGGATGCTCAGATGCAAGCGACGCTGTTCTCGGTAGGATCAGCGAATGGCAACCTCCAAACGCAACACACAGGCCGCAATTGCCATTGCGGTGCTTTCGTTGCCGCTGATGTACCTGTTGAAGGAACTGGTCCGCGACATCTTTGAACGCATGGCGGTGTTTTACGCCATCACCGTGCCGGTTTCGCTGCTGGCCGTCAAACTCGAATGGAAGAAGCTGCTGCGCTTTGACGCCCGGCAGGCCGGGTTCGGGCTGGTGCTGGGCCTTGTGCTGTACGCGCTGGGGTGGGTCGGGTTTGCCCTGATGAAGGCGCTCACGCCCGAGTTTGCCGACCAGTCGGCCACCTTCTATGGCTGGCTGCGGCAGGACGACAGCCTGCTCATGTGGCTGCTGATTCTGGGCGTGATTGTGGGCGAAGAGATTGTCTGGCGCGCCGCCGTCACGTTGCCGCTGGCCGAGAAGTGGGGCTACTGGGGTGTGCTGGCCGGCGCAGCGGGCTTTAGCGCGGTGCACCTGCCCTGGGGGCCTCCGCTGCTTGTGCTTGCGGCCTTTGTGTTCGGTGGGTGCTGGAGCCTGATGATCTACAAGACGCGCAGTTTCTGGTGCACGCTGGTGTCGCACATGCTGTGGGACTTCCTGGTGATGTGGGCGATTCCCTATGCCGGCTAAGGCGCGCCAAACACCGGCCTGGGCGCGGGCGGCGCTGGGCGGCGTGATCGGGCTGGCCTGTTGGGCCTGGTTTGCGCCGCCGCTGCATGTCGCGCTGGTCTGGATCGGCGCATTGGTGCATGTGCCGCTGGCGCTGGGGTTGATGCAAGAGCCCCGAGTGTCAGCCAAGGGACCGGCCCCAGGCGATGCTCGACCCGTCGCTTACGCTTCGGGCTCCTGTCTGCGTTATCAGCTTCCGGCGGCTTTGATGCTGGTGGCTTCGTTTGTTTCGGACTCCTATGGCATCTGGCTGGCCCTGCCCTGGCTGGGCTTCAACCTGTGGCTGGTCGTGCTGGGTGGGTTGCGGCTGGCAAAGCTGGGCCTGAAGCGGCCGGGTGCGCTGGCGGATTTCGGGTTGGTGGTCACGCTGGCCTCGGGGTTGGCGATTGCCGCCTACCACCTGGCATGGGAAGTCGCGGGCTTCAGCCTGTTGCTGGTGCTGCTGACGGCCGCGCACCAGCTGTTCATTGGCGCGGTACTGCTTGGCATTGCGGCCCAGATTGTGGCCTGGCGGCCCGGCAGATTGCCGTGGTTGGCCGCCCTGGGCGTGGCGATTGGCAACCCGTTGGTCGCCACGGGAATCTTCATCACCGGCTGGGGCGGCCCGCCGGTCATCGAGTTCCTGGCCGTGTGCCTGTTTGCGGGCTCGGTGATCGTCCTGGGCTGGATGCAGCTTTGGCTGGCAGTCTGGCCGCGGTCAGGCCTGCGGCCGCTGGCGCGGGTGCTGCTGGTGATCAGCGACCTTTCGCTGGGAACGGCGATGACGCTGGCGATCATCTATGCCTGGGGCACGGCCCGCGGGATGCCCACGCTGTACATTCCCGAAATGATCCAGTGGCATGCCACGCTGCAGGTGTTCGGTTTCGGCCTGTGCGGGCTGGCGGGCTGGACGGTCGCCGGCAAGGTCAACGGGCAACAGTTGAAGGTTAATGGGTGACAGCCAACGGAACTTAACGCGGCGCGGTTGTCCTTGCCTTTACTTTCGACTGTCGACCGTGAACCGTAGACTTGGCGCACACCCTTAACTTTGAAAGGTTGGCGCAGCGTCCACACTCGACCGGCACAACCCGCGGAGGCCTTCATGGAATTCAACGAACTTGTCAACAACGGCTGGTCGCGCCACGACAAACAGAGCGCGGCCCTGGCTGCGGACCTTGAGCAACACTCGGCCCTTGCCGACGACGCGCCAAAAGCCGTGGGCTTTCTCGCCCTGAGTAACCACACGATCGGCTATCACATGAAGGACTGGCCCCGCGCGCGCAAGCTGGCGGAAACCGTGGTCGCGCGGCTGAACCCCGACCATGCGGCCTCGCCGGCCCTTGGCAGCCTGGCGATCGCGCAATTCATGGCCGGCGACGAAGTGGCGGCGCTGGCCAGCGAGTGCCGGGCCGTTGCGTTGATCGATACCCAGCCCGTGGCGGCCATGGTGCGCTGTCGGGTGCTTCTGGCCAGCGAACTGGTGGACGCCGGGCGGCTGGAAGAAGGCTCGCGCCTTTACCAGGCCGCTATCGGCCTGGCCCGCGCCCAGGACGAAATTCTGGCCTGCGACCGGGCCGTTGCCGTGACCAGCAACAACCTGGCCAGCAACCTGCTGGAACTTGCCGCGCGCACACCCGAGCAAGACGCGCTGATGCTGGAAGCCGCCCAAGCCGCGCGCGAGTTCTGGCTCAAGGCCGGCAACTGGGAGAATGAAGAACGGGCCGAGTACCTGCTGGCCCTGGTGCACAACAAGCTGGGCAAGCACGACGACGCGCTGCGGCACGCGGCCCGCGGACTGGAAGTGATCGCCGCCAACGGCGAAGAAGTGGTCGACGAGGCATTTCTGAACCTGGCCGCGGCAGGCGCGTCGCGGGCCAAAGGTGACCATGAACTGTACACCAGGTCATTGGCCCGGGCCGATGAACTTGCCGCCGAGTGCGCCGACCAGGGGGTAAAGGACTGGTACGCCACAGAACGCGCCAAGGTGGCCGGCTAGCGGCCTGCCAGGGCGCCGGAATTTGCCGGAACCTGTGCCCCGGTACCGGGTTTCATGCGCGTCCTTCAAGTGGAGCCGGCATGTTCTCATTGCGTGCGAAGTTGTTTGCCACGGGCGTGATGTTCCTTGGCGCTGTTTCGTTTGGTGTGGCCGCGGCCCAGGAAAAGCCGCCCGAAGCCGCGCCCGACAAAACCACCGAATCACAGCCGGCCAAGCCAATCACCGAAAAAGACCTCAGCGCAGCCATTGACCGCGAGATCGCCAAGGTCTGGACGCGCGACAAAATCAAGCCCGCCGGGCTCAGCAGCGACGAAGAGTTCGTGCGCCGCGTGCACTTTGACCTGACCGGCCTGCCGCCCACGCGCGACGAGGCCGTGGCCTTCATTGACAGCAAAGACAAAGACAAGCGCGAAAAGCTGATCAACCGCCTGTTGGAAGACAAACGCTTTGGCGAACACATGGGCGACCTGTGGTCGAACATCATCCTGGGGCGCGGCGGCCAGGGCGGGCGCGGCGGCGGCAACACGCTGTTTGCGGTGTGGCTGGCCGAACGTTTCAACGCCAACGCGAAGTTCAGCGACATCATCTATGACATCGTGACGGCCCAGGGCAAATCCAGCGTGAACCCGGCCGTAGCCGTCTACTCGCGCGAACAGCCGTTCAACATTGCCAACGCGGCAGGCCTGGTGACCAAGACACTGACCGGCGTGCAGTTGCAGTGCGCCGAGTGCCACGACCATCCCTACGAAGACGACTGGAAGCAGACGACCTTCCAGGGCGTGGCCAGTTTCTTTTCGCCCATCCAGTCGCGCCAGAACCTGCGGGTGCTGCCCGTGGACCCCGAAGTCACGGACGACTCGCGCGAAGTGCGTCTGCCACCGGGCATGGCTGAAAACCTGCCAGCCGAAGTGCGCCAGGCCGTTGCCGAGCGCGGCAAGTACGGCAAACCCGTCACCATGGACGGCAAGGCCGTAACCATCCCCGGGCGCGACTTCTGGCGGCCGTTTCTGGCCAAGTGGATGATCAACAAGGACAACAGGCAGACGGCGCGTTACACCGCCAACCGGTTCTGGAGCTTCGCGTTTGGCATCGGTCTGCATAACCCGGTGGACGACTTCAACAGTTTCAACTCGCCCAGCCACCCCGAACTGCTGGACCTGCTGGCGCAGGACATGATTGACAACAGGTACGATGTAAAGCGCATCTACCGCGCCATGCTGAACAGCCGCACGTACCAGCTTTCGGGCAGGGGCGGCCCCGCCAAGGCCGAGGGCTGGCACTTTGCCAGCGCGGCCTCGCGACAGTTGACAGCCGAGCAATTCTTCGGCGCGCTGATGACGGTAAGCGGCAGCAGTGACATCGCGCGGGCCTATCGCGGCCGCACGGGCAGCCCGGCAACGCAGGTGCGGCGCCAGGTGGAAGCGCGCATGAAGCAGATGCAGAAGGACAACCCCAACCAGCGCGACTACGACTTTGACGAAGATGCCCTCAAGCGCTTTGAGGCCTGGTACGAGAAGATGTCGGACCTGTGGTTCCTGCGCCGCAACATGGCTGCCGGGTTTTCCAGCCAGAGCAGCGACGACGAGCTGACCGACGCCGACAGCTTCAGCCTGACCATGGACCAGGCGCTGGCGGTGATGAACGGCGAGTTCACCAACCGCATTGCCGGGTCAGGGCGCGGCACGATTGCCGCCGACCTGGTGCAGAAGGTGAAGTCCGACGACACCCGGATTGAGACACTGTACCTGACCGTGCTGTCGCGCCGCCCCACCAGCAGCGAGACAAGCCGCCTCAAGAAGTACGTGGCGGAACAGAAGGACGTCACGGCGGCCTACGAGGACATTCTGTGGGCGCTGCTGGCAGGTTCCGAGTTCGCCACCAACCACTAAGCACCGCACAGGCATAGCCACGAACGGCCCCGGGAAACCGGGGCCGTTGGCTTTCAAGGCCCATGCAGGGCCGCTTCCGCGTCCTGCACTGTGTTGTGAAAGCGGAAAAGCTGGGCCATGTCTAGCATGTCCAGCATCACCTTCAGCTTGGGCCTGGCGTTGATGATGCTGACGGTGCCGTCGCGGGCGCGGGTGGCTTCGGCCATCATGCGCAGGCGATCAATGCCTTCGTCCACCACGCTGCGCACGTCGGCCAGGTCCAGCACGATGTGCCTTGTTTCGGGCTTGAACTCGGCCTGCCAGTGGCGGTCGAACTGCGGCACGCTGACCTTGTCAAACGTGCCGGAAAGCGTCAGCACCTGTACGCCGGGCGAGCTGCCGGCGCGCATGTCCTTCCAGATCGCGCGGGCGATTTCCGTCGAGGGCGGGCGCGGCGCGGCCTTGAACTGGCCGGACAGCTTGGCGAACACGTGATCCAGCACGCGCACGGCGGCCTGGCTGAAGTTGGCGTAAAAGCGCACGCTGCCGGGTTCGGCCATGGGCTCGAGTTTTTCGCGCAGCAGCGGGGCCGCGGCAATGAATGCGATGTGCCCGCCTTCGTCTTCGGCAAAAAAGCCGGCCATGCCTGCCAGGGTGTCCAGGCCGGTGCGGTCAATGCGCGCAAGCTGCTGCACGTCAAACAGCAGGCGTTTGGGCTTGGGTTGCAGAAGGCGACCCAGTTCGCCCGTCAACGTGGCCACATTGGCGGCCACCAACGCGCCTTCCAGGCGAAAGGCGCGGGTACTGGGCGCCTCGCAGGCAAGTTCACGCCACTTCAGGCGCAGGTCGTCGCCGGGCATGGCGGGCAGTTTAGCGGCGGGATGGGCCGGGGTGCAGTGTTTCGTGCCGGGGGAGGCCTGGAGCATTTTCACAGTTCGTTTGCAGGCTTCCGCTGGCGGCGGGCTTCGCATCTCTGCGTCGCGCTTCCTCGGCCTCTTGAAAACGCGGTGCGTTTTCAAGCCGTTGCGCCGCAACCCTTCAGCCACGCCTGCGTCCGCACTCCTTGATCTGCTCGCCCGGCGCGGCGCGGAATCTCTGCAAACAAACAGCGAAAAAGCTCTAAAGTCCGATCCAGCCGCCGTCGAGAAACCTGCGCCAGGCGTGGCCCAGGTTGCCGCCGTCGATCAGCGGCCACAGCAGGCCCCAGCTTGCGGCCTGCAGCGCCAGCAGAAGCAGCGTGCCCAGCACCGGCTCCCAGGCGTTGTTCTGAAAGGCCCGGGCAAGGTTGAAAGTGCTTACGTCACCGACACGCCAGGCCTTGAGCGCCGGAAAGAAGCGCGGCACATTGCGGCAGTACTCGGTGTAGGGCTCGCCGTAGATGCTTTGCAGCATTTCTTCCTCGATGCCGATCTGCGCGCGATAGATGAAGTAATACAGCGCGTTGAAAACCGCAAACAGCGCAAGGTTGAAGGGCCAGGCCGTGTTCAGCGCCAGGCCGCAGCCGATCAGCCAGGTGCCCACATACAGCGGGTTGCGGGTGCGGCCGTAGGGGCCGGCGGTGGCAAGCTCGGCTTTCTTCAACAGATAGCCCAGCGACCAGATGCGCATGCCTACGCCCAGCACAATCAGGCCCAGCCCGGCAAAACGCAGCGCAACCAGCGCGGCATGGGGCTCGGCCAGCGGCGGGCGCAGCGCCAGGAAAAGGAACAGTGCATAGACCGGCCAGAAGCCCTGAAGGCGCAGGCGGTCGAGAAGCTTTTCGCGGCGCTTGCCGTCGCGGATCTCGGGCCCGCGTTCGGCCTTGATCGGCCCCTGGGCAAACGGGTTGTCGGCAGGATCACTCACGGGCGGGACTGTAGCGGATCGGCGCCGCGATGGTAAGCGGCTATGGGCCGGACAGGGCCTCTGCCAGTGCCAGGCGCAGGATTTCGTCCTCGAACATCGACCGGTGCTCAAAGGGCGTGAACTGCACGCCGGCAATCGCGCGCCGCAGTTCCAGCCCTCGCCGGGCAAGTTCGGGCGTGCTTTGCGGCAGCGCAAGTCCCAGGCCGCTGCGGCGGGTCACCACGCCGTCACCTTCCGCGAACATGGCATCGGCCATGGGGTCGTAGCGGCCCCATGGCACGCGCGGCCGGAAGTACAGCTGCCATTCCTCGCCCTCGCGTACCAGGCCCACGCGGGCCAGGGTGGGCCGACCAACGCCCAGCAGCACCTGCATGGGAACCTCAGGCGGGCCTTCAATCGCGGCGCGAAAACGGCGCGCGTGGGACAGCACCAGCCTCAGCCAGGCGCGGCGGCGGGCCATTTCCTGCAGGAACATGGCCTCGCGGTCGTCGCCCTTGCCGGCGGCAAAGGCCACGCGGTTCTTCAGGCGGTCCTGCTCGGGTCGGCTGAACACGCTCAGGCCGTAGGTCTCCCAGTCCGCGGGGTTCCACAGGTTGGCGCCGGAGTCTTCGCCGCCGCTGCCCACAAAGGTGCGCTCGCCGGGTTCGGGCAGCAGCTCAAAGGCCGCGGGCATGGAATAAATGGTGGAGGGCGGATAGCGCCGGGCCAGCAGGTTCGGGGCATAGCCGTCATGGATCAGGCCCAGCGCGTCAATCGTGCCGCGGTGCGGCGTACCCAGGCAGATCAGGCGGTTGACGTCGGGCACGCCCGCGTAGGTGGGTTTCAAGGGCGCGTCAGGCGGCTGGCCGCTGACCACATCGGCGCCGCCGTACTTCAGGTAATAGCGCGCGATCATGCCGCCGTTGGAAACCGCAACCAGCGTGAACTTCATGCCGGGGTCGTCCAGGTCGCGGCGGATGCCTGCGATGAACTCGGCAAGCTGGGCCGCGGCCTCGACGTTGCTGCGCCGCCAGTCATAGAAGAACACGAACAGGTCGTGGCCGCGGTAAAAGCGGCGGCCGAAGGCAGGGCGGTAACCAAGCGTGCCGGAAAGGTGCTCAATGATGTCGGCGTAGAAGCGCACCTCGCCGCTGCCTTCGCGCTGCAGGATCTCGGCGCGGTCCAGCACGCGGTAGGCGCGCAGGCGGTCCAGGTTGTCGGCCAGCCGGGGCTTGTCGATCGGTAGGTCAAGCTCGTCGCTGAGTTCGCTGACCGTGGCCGAAAAGTTGCCCCAGGCGATTTCGCCGGTGTCGATGTTGAACAGTCGCGAGCCCAGCGTGCCGGGAATCAGGATCACCGGCTCGCGTTTGCCGCTCTGGCGCTCGGGGCGGTATTCCCGCGCCGGCGTCACGACAATGCCCTCGGTGCCGGTGCCGGCGCAGGCGCACAGGGTCAGCAATGCCAGCAGCGGCGGCAGGATTCGCGTCATGGCGCATTCTCCTGCGCGTCGGCCAGCCAGGGTGGCAGCAGGTCGGCAAGCCCGGCGGCCGCCAGCGTGCGGCGCAGGTCCGGCCACAGCGGCGCGGCCAGGTCCAGCGCGCGGCCGTCTATCGGGTGATTCAGCTGCAACCGCGCCGCGTGCAGCCACTGGCGCTGCAGGCCCAACTTCTCAGCGGCGTGCCGGTTGTGGTCGCGGCTGCCGTATTCGTCGTCACCGGCAATCGGCGCGCCCAGGTGCGCCAGGTGCGCGCGAATCTGGTGCGTGCGGCCGGTCACCAGTTCAAGCTCGACCAGCGAGTACTGCCCGCGCTGGCCCAGTACGCGATAGCGCGTAACGGCGCGCTGGCCGTGGCCGACCTCGACCTTGCGGCGGCGACCGCGCGCGTCCTCGTGCCTGGCGATCGGCAGGTTGATTTCGCCCTGCCCCTGCGGCAGCCCGCCGATGGCCAGCGCCAGGTAGGTCTTCTCAATGTCGCGGTGCTTGATCGCCGCGGCCAGGGCCTGGCTGGCGGCCAGCGTCTTGCCGATCAGCACCAGCCCGCTGGTCTGGCCGTCAATGCGGTGCGCCAGCGCCGGGGCAAAGGTGGGCGAGGGCCGAACGAAGTCCTTGTGGCTTTGCGCGTCCTGGCCCAGCGGCCGCGACAACAGCCAGCTTGTCACCTGCCCGATCAGGGTGTCGCGGTCGTCGCCGCGGTCGCCGGCGTGCACCAGCAGCCCGGCGGGCTTGTTCACAGCAAGCAGGTCGGCGTCTTCGTGCACAATGCGGAAGTCGCGGCGGGTGCTGAGGCCCTGTTCTGCGCGGCGGCGCACTTTGGGCTGCAGGTGGCGTTCTTCGGCGGCGCGCCACAGGGTCACCACGTCACCTGCGTTCAGGCGCAGTTCGGGGCGGACCTTGCGGTCGTTGACCGTGACCTGGCGTGTGCGAACCAGCTTGTAGATGGCACTCAGGCTCACGTCGTCCAGCAGTTTGCGCAGGAAGCGATCCAGCCGCTGGTTGGCTTCGTCCTTGCCGATGGTGATGGTGCGGGTGCCGCTCATTTTCCGCCGTGCCGGGACAGTTCAACCTCAATGGTCGCCATGGCCCGCGCGGGCACAGTCGCCTTGCCCTCCAGGCGGGTGCCGTCGCGGGTGATCACGTTGACGGTGTAGGTTGTGGCGGCCACAGCGCCAAATCGCGCCAGGCCGGCGGTGTCGCTGCTGGCCTCAAATGCGATGCCGTTGTCGAACAGAAGCAGCACGGGTTCCAGGTCTAGGCGGCGACCTTCGTGCGACAGCGCCAGTGTCAGCGAACACAGCGGCGAAAGGCGGATCTCGAGGTTCTGGACGCTGCGGCCCGGGGCAAGGTCCTCAACCTTCAACAGTCCTGATGAGTAGCCATGGGCGCTGACACGCACCAGGTTGCCTGCCTTGGGGTTCACAACGCGCCACAGGCCCCGCGGGTGCCAGGCCAGGGCACGGTCGGTGGCCACCCGTTCAAACGGGTTGGTGCGTTCGTCGCCGCCGGCGACCAGCCGCAGGTCAAAGTACTCAATGGCCGCGCCGGTTTCGGCGTCGCGCACAACGCCCGACAGCGACGAATCCGCCTTCACGGTAAGTGTTATGTCGGGCCGGTTGATCTGCAGTTCCTCAAGCACAGGGGCGGACTCCCCCACGCGGGTGCTGACCTTCCATGCCACATCCTGCAGATTGAAGAACCCGAAGCGCCCGTCGGCATCGGTCACGGCCACCGAGCCCAGGCCGCCGCGCAGGTTGGCGGCTTCGCGCCGGCTGCGATCGCCCTGCACGCGGAAAGAGTCGTCGGCGTTCTCCAGCCGCAGGGGCTGGTCGATGCCCGGCGCCCGCACCGGCGCCGCGCCGGATTGCGTCTGGATGCGTACCACCGCGCCCGCCAGGGGCTGGCCGTCGCTGTCCACCACCCGGCCGCGAACAGCGTCCGAAGCCTTAAGCTGCGGTTCCACCCAGGCAGCGCCCGAGGCCGGCACGTCCACTTCGACGGCACCGGCACTGGTGCCGTGCCAGCTGCGTTCTACATCCAGCATGTACTTGCCGGGCCGCAGCCCGCGCAGGCGGAACTCGCCGCGGCTGTCGGTGGTGGCCGCGCGCGTGACGAACGCCTGCTGCACGCGGGGCACGCGCAGGCCCGCAGGGACGGATTCATGCGGCGTTGTGCTGCGCACAATCACCGTTACGCCGGTGGCGGGCAGGCCCGCGGGGTCCTGGATGCGGCCGCGAACTTCACTTACCCCGGCCAGCACGACATCCGGCATTTCGGCGTGATCTGTTTCGGGAAGGTCGGTCGCCGGCGTGACGCCGCTGCGTTCGTCGGCATCCTGCGCTACCACGCGGCCGGTGCGCTTGCCGGTGCCGGGTTTTGTGCCGCGAGGGCTCCAGGCAACCAGGGTGTAGCGGCCGGATTGGTCGGCACAGGCCGAGCCATGAATGTCATTCAACGCGCCCTCACCGACAAACCGCACCCGGGCATCGGGTACCGCAAGGCCGTTTTCGTCAATCACGCGGCCGCTGACTTCAAGGCGAAACAGCGTTTCCGGTGCGCGGAAGGGCTGGGGCCTGTCCACTTGAACCGGGTCGGCCGATGCGGTGTTGAGGCTGTATTCGCGTTCCGCAGCCGGGCTGTTGGCGCGCTGCCGCACGGGCGGGCCGTCGGGGTCTGTGGGCTGGTTGCCGGAGACTGCCGGCCTGGGGGTTGGGTCTCGCAGGATCAGCCACAGGCCGATGCCCAGCCCAATGGCCAGCACAAGCGCGACGGCGGGAATCAGGACTTTGTCTTTCATGGCCCGGCAAGGTTAAGGCGCAAAGCCCGCCGGCGAAAGGCCGGGCGCGAGGAATCACAGACCTGGGCCAGGGCGCCGGATGCGCCAGTGAATACGCGTCAGGTCAGCGTCCAGTTGCTGCACCACAGGCGTCAGCGCGCGAAGAAAGCCGCGGTCTATGTCGTGAGTGCCAGACATGTCGTCCGGCAGCCTGTCATCGGTGCGAATCTGCAGGTTGCCGACAACCTGCTCCAGGCGCGCCAGCGCGCTGTTCAAGAGGATGAACGCGTGCGCCTTCGTGTCGCCTGGTGTGCCCGCAAGCATGGCGGGGTGGGGCTGCAGGAACAACGGCTCGCGGGGGCGGGTGCGGCGCCTGTCGCCAAAGGTGTGCCGGTTCGCGCCTGCCAGCGCGATCTCGTACTCCAGCAGCGCCGCCTGGAGCCCGGCCGCGACGTTGCGCGCAGCGGCCGTGCCGGGGTGTTCATGGCGCCCGAGCATCTCGCAGGACCGGGCGATGTCCTCCACCATGCGGCGCTGTTTCAACAGTTAGCGGCGCGCCACGTTGCGGAAGTGTTCGGCGGAAAGGAACGGGTTGTCGGCCATGTTTGTCACCGTGCCCATGGTAACCAGGCACGCGACATCACCCGCGCGACCGGCCCAGGGAGGCCAGAATGCCTGTGTCAGGCGCAAAGACCAGCTGCGAGGCCTGTTCGGCCAGCTTGCGGCCGTCGCCGGCTCTGTGAACGCAGCGGTTGCGCATCTCGCGCAGGCGATCCAGGTCTGCGGCGAACAGGGCAGGGCCATAGTCTTCGGGCGCGGCCGCGCCCGCGAGCCCCGGAAATGAAGCCACCAGGGCTTCGCCAAGACGGCCTACCAGGCGGCTTGCGCCCAGTGTGGGGTCGGCGCAGGTCGCCACCATGCGCACCAGAACCTCAAACTTCGGGCCCTGCCTTGCCGTGCTGACGGCGGCGCGCCAGGTGTCGGCGGCCTCGCCGTGATTGGCCAGCAGCGGGTCGTTTTCGGCCAGCCAGCTGTAGGCGTTGGCGGTTGCCGCGGCCGGCAGTGCCAGCCTGCGGAACACGACCTCGCGCAGTTCGTGTTCAAAGGCCTGGCCGCACGAAACGGCAATCAGGCCGGGCAGGGGGTTGGCATCCTGCTGCTGGTCGTCCCACAGCAATGCCGCGCCCGCCAGCAGTTCAACGGCATCGCGGCTGATTCGCGCCAGGGCAGGGAACTGTGCGACCAGGCGTTCGCGCTTGCGCTGGATGTCCCGTGCGCGGCGCTGGAAGTACTGCGAACGCTGGTTCTCCAGCTCGTCGATGACTTCGCTGCCGAACTCCGTCACGGCATCCAGCAGGCGCTGCAGGAACTCGTCGCGGTCGGGGCCTTCAAGTTCTTCCAGCCGGTCGCGGGCGTCGTCGAACAGTGTTCGCAGGTTCACGGCCTGCCGGGCGGCATCGCCCAGGCGCGACAGCGCCGATTTGCGCTTGGTGCGGGCCAGCGCTTCAAAGTTGGTGCACTTGCGGCCTTCGCCCACAAGGCAGCGGTAGTACAGCGCGTACAGCCCCTGGTCGAGGTCGGCCACGCGATCAAGGCCCAGCGAGTCGCGCAGCTTGCGCAGGGCGCGCATCAGCTCCACGTACTCGTGGTCGCCGCGCTTTTCGTCAATGCGGATGCCCATCCAGCGGGCGGCCTTGCGGATCGGCTGGCTGATCACGCAGAAGTCGCGCGGGTTGGCAAAGCGCATGATCAGGCTTACGGCGAAATCCTGTTTGATCGTGCGGTACAGGTGCTCAACCAGCGCCAGTTCAAGCTCGGGCGTCACGTTGCGCGGGTCAGCGGGTGCAGCTTCAAGCCGTTTGAACACCGGGTCGCTGGCCTTGGTCGGCAGCGGCATGTACTGGTCGAAGTGGCTGCGGATGGGCTTGAGTGCCAGCGGTGTCAGCTTCCCCCCGGACCGCGCCAGCGCCAGCGCCACCTGCTGCTCGATCCTGCTGTGCGGAATCTCGCGCCCGCGCCGGCACTCCTGCGCGCAGATCAGGGGATCAAACGCATCCCGGGGGAGCTCGCGAGGGTCAACATCAGGTTCCATGCCGGGCACCCGTTAACTGATCAGCCGCAGGTCAATCACGCCGGGAATGTCCTCCACACTGCGCACCGCGGAAGTCTCGTCGTCCAGGTTGCGGGTCACGGTGCGGATCACCACCGTGCCGTCGGCCTGCGGGGTGCCGGCCACCACCACGCCGCGCACGGACTTGAGCGCCTTGAGCACTTCCTTCTGCTGCTCGATGTCAAACGCCAGCAGGAATCGCGACATGCTTGCGGCCTCACATGGCGCGGCCGAAGGCGGGTGCCAGCGCGCGCAGTTGTTTCATCATCGCGTTGAAGCGGTCCGGGGTCAGGCTCTGCTCGCCGTCGCTCAGGGCGTGGCCGGGGTCAGGGTGTACCTCGACCAGCAGGCCGTCGGCGCCGGCCGCCATGGCCGCCAAGGCCATGGCCGGCACGTGGGCGGAGTTGCCTGTGCCGTGGCTGGGGTCAACAATGATCGGCAGGTGCGTCACTTCGCGGGCGGCCGGGATGATGCCAAGGTCCAGCGTGTTGCGCGCGTGGGTGTTGAAGGTGCGGATGCCGCGTTCGCACAGCACCACGTTGGGGTTGCCGCCGGAGAGCACGTAATCGGCGGCATTCAGCCATTCCTCAAGAGTGGCCGACATGCCGCGCTTGACCATCACCGGCAGGCGCGATTTGCCCGCGCGCCGCAGCAGCGAAAAGTTCTGCATGTTGCGCGCGCCGATCTGGATCATGCCGGCGTGCTGTTCAATCAGTGACAGGCTGTCTTCATCAATTGCTTCCGTAACAAAGCGCAGGCCGGTGCGGGCGCGGATTTCATCCATCAACCCTGCGCCGTTCTCCCCGATGCCCTGGAAGCTGTAGGGGCTGGTACGGGGCTTGAACAACCCGCCGCGCAGCATGTGCGCGCCCGCAGCCTTGACGGCGTTGGCCGCGTCGGTGGCCTGGGCCTGCGATTCAATGCTGCAGGGCCCGGCCATGACCGTGAATTGCCCGGGGCCGATGCGCACGCCGGAAACATCCACCGTGGTGTCGGCGGGCTGAAACTCGCGCGAGGCCAGGCGGTACGGGGCATGTACCATCATCACGCGGGCCACGCCCGGCAGTGCCGAGAACGCGGCCGGGTCAATGCCGCTGGTCTGCCCGGTAAGGCTGACGATCTCCTGGGCGCCGCTGCGCACGGGCTGGGGCACCAGGTGAAGTTCCCGCGCGCGGGCGGAAATGGCTTCAATCTGTGTGGCCGACACGCCGGACTTGAGAAGGATAAGCAAAGGTGCACTCCGCTGGGCCGGGCATGAAACAATCACGCGGCCGGTGGCGCCCCCGCCGCGCCTATGCTACGGCGGGGCGGGCAAAGTAAAAGGTTTAAGGCATGGCGGAAGACCCCGACCAAATCCAGCCGTCGCTGCAGGCGAAACTGGTCGCCCGTTTGCGGCTGCAACGCCTGCTGTTCGGCGTGCTGGCGGCCGTGCTGGTAACCGGTGCCGCGCTGGGGCTTTCGGCCTTCCGCCGCATGCAGTGGTCGCTGTCCCAGGCAGAGCGCGAAGCCGAATCCGCCCGTGCCGACACCCTGGCGGCGGCGGCCCGAAGCCGTGACCTGGAACAGCAGAAAGAACAGGCGCGCCAGGAATCTGACGCGATCTCGCGCGCTCTGGGGCTGGCCAGTGCGCGCATGGCGGTGCAGGAATCCCGGGCCGGAGCCCAGGACCGCGCGCGCGAGCTGTTGCAGGACTCCCAGCGCTATGGCGCGCCGCCCTGGTGGCCGCTGGCGGCGCATGGCGCGCGCGAAACCACAGTGCGCTTTCGCGGCAGCCTGCACCCCGACGCGCCGATTGCCTGTGGGCAGGTCACGCCCGACGGCACGCGCCTGATTGTGGCCCGCAACGTGCCGGGCGCCTGTGTGCTGGAACTCTACGACGCCCAGGATGGCGCGCTGGTGGCCTCGGGTTCGCCCCCGCTTGCGGCAGACCGCGCCCCGCCCCTGGCAGAGGCCCTGGCGCTGGCCGCCGACGGCCGCCGCTTCGTGCTGGCCGCACAGGGTCGCCTGTTCGCCGGCGAGGCCGCGCAGGATTCCCTGCGATTTGTGGACATCAACGCGCCCGGCGCTCGTGTCACGCACCTGTGCTCGCGCCCGGACCTTTCAGCAACGCTGGTCTGCCGCGGCACCGACGGCCTGTTCCTGCTGCAATCGGGCGCGGCCTGGACGCTTCGAACCGTGCCCGTGCCCCGGGGCGAGGCCCGCGCCGCCTGCTTTGGCGGGCCCGGCGAGGTGTACCTGGCCGACAGCGCCAACCTGTACCGGGCGCGCGAGGACGGGCCGTTTCTGCCCCTGTGCGAACTCGGCCTTGAACCCGAGAGCGTGCGCATCGGCATCGCGGGCGGCGGCATTGCCGTGGCGGCCCGCACGCCCACCGAGCTTGAGCATTTCATCATTGAGGTGCCCGGCGACCGCGTGCGCATGCGCGCGCGCCACGAGCTTACCGGCCGCGCCGACGGCACGCTGCAGATGCTGGCCGACGGCACAGTCATGACCGGCGTGGGTGCCGGCCGCGCGCTGGAGTTCCGGCCCGGCCGCAGCCTGGAGCGCGCCCTGGGTGGCATCGGCCTGAGTTTCGCGGCATGGCACCCGCTGGGACTGCTGTTTGGCAACGCGCAGGGTGAACTCGGCCTGCGCGCGATCAGCGGCGACCCCGGTGTGTCGGTTGCGGCGCTGGCCCCCCAGCTGGAGGCCGCGGCCCAGCCCTTCGGGTTTGTCACGGTCAGCCCTGACGGCGACCGCGCCGCCTGGCTGCCATCGGCCCCGCTGGTGCCTTTGCCGGGCGCAAGCCGCGTGTGGCTGGCCGGACAGCGCATTGCCTACACGGTGGGCGACAACTCGTTGTGGCTGGACCGCGAAGGTGTGATCCCCGGCAAGCTGCTGGGTGCGGGCGAAGGCGGGCTGCTGCTGTGGCGCGAGACCGGCCTGTGGGTCGAGCGCAGCGGAGCCGCCGGCCAGGCCCTGGCGGGCGGCACGACGGCCGCACCGGACGAAGTGTGTGTCTCGGCCAACTTTGCGGCCGCGGTGCTGCGCCGTCAGGATTCGCTGTTTTACACCGACCTGCGCGGCGACCCGCTGCCGATTGGCCGCCGCGGCGATTCTTCGACGGACCTGTTCAGCCTTTCTGCCGACGGCAGGCACCTGGCGCTGGTGTCGGGCGCCGCCGCCACGGTGCGCCCGGCCGCCGGTGGGCCGGAACGCGCGCTGCTGCTGGAGTCACCGCCGCGCTGCGTCGCGCTGCTGTTTGACGGCACGGTGCTGGCCTGCGCACTGTCGGGCGCGCTGGTGTTGTACGAGGTGCAGGGCGGCCGCGAACTTGCGCGCTTTGCGGGCGCCGTGAGTTCCATGGCGGCCACGCCGCAAAACGACCTGCTGCTGGTGTGCAACGGTGTGCTGCGCAAGCTCGCTTTTGCCGCTCGTTGACACGGCGCGGGCCGCGGGCGGCAACCCGGTGGGTGGCGTGCCGGGAGCCGGGGTGTCCGATCAGTGCGGTATCGACTTCAGCACCGCCTTGCCGCGCGGCGAGATGCGATAGCCCGTGCCAAGACTTTCCGTCAGGCCGAGGTTCTTGAGCTTGCGGATGTGCAGCTTGAGCCAGGCTTTGTCGCGTCCCAGCAGGTCGGCCAGGTCGCCGGCGCGGCGGCCTTCGTGTTTGGCAATGGCTTGCAGAGTTGCGCGGGTCCAGGCCCCGGCCTTGTCCAGGCGCGCCAGCTTGGCCAGCAGGGTTGCGAGCTGGTCGGGCGTGAGTTGCGCGTGTTGGCGCAGGGCGATGCGCGGGTCAGCGCCGAACAGGCGAAACCGAATGCGATAGAGCTGCCCCTGGCGCTGTGCGGCCAGATCGGCGCGCAGTGCCGCAAGATCCGCAAACCCGGCGGCCTTGGCATCGGCCAGCTTCAGCGATTCCGGGGCGATGGCGGCAACTTCGTCAATCGCAAGCAGGCCCACGGCGGTGTGCAAAGTGCCGCCGGATTTGACGGTAGGCTTCCGCCAGCAGCGGAACGCGGCCGTGATGCGGCCGCCAGCAATGCCGTCCAGGATGTGCTGTTTGAACAGCATGACCCAAGCAAACGAAGCAGGAGCCCCAAGCGCAAGCGCGCGGCACGTCCCGCGTGCGTTGGCCATTGGTGGCATCGGCGTCCCGCCGATGCGTTTCTACGCGTGTCTCGCGCGTGGCAGGGCATGGCCGAGACGGCCATGCAGACGCATCGCCGAGACGGCGATGCCACTGAAGCGGCGTTGCGTTAGACCCCAACCGCTTCGGGCAGGAACGTGTGGGCGAGCTTCTTGCGTTCTTCCTCGAGCTTGCCGCTCTGGCTGTAGAAGTTGAACGGGTTGTCCCACACCACGCGCTGGATCTGCTCCTCGGTGAAGCCGTTGCGGCGCAGTTCGCCTACGGTGCGCGGCACGTTCAGGCAGTCGCTGGGGCCCCAATCGGCGCTGCTGTTCAGCATCATGCGTTCGGTGCCGAACTTCTTGAGAATGTTGCAGGCGCGCTCGGGCGAAAGTTTGGTCACGGGGTAGATCGTGTGCCCTGCCCAGTAGCCGGCCTCTTTGGTGATCGGGATCGTCTCTTCGTTGTTGTGGTCGATCAGCACCATGTCGGGGTTCATGCCGACTTCTTTGCAGGTGTCGATGATGCGCTTGGTGCCCTTGAACTTTTCGCGGTGCGGGGTGTGCACCATGATCGGCAGGTTCACCTGCTTGGCCAGTTCAAGCTGCTTGAGCAGGTATTCTTCTTCTTTGGGGGTGTGGGCATCCAGGCCGATTTCGCCGATTGCCAGGCACATCGGGTGCTTCACCCATTGCGGCAGGATCGCCATCACGTCTTTGTTCACGCGGTCGTCCCCGGCTTCTTTGGGGTTCAGGCCGATCGTGCAGAAGTGTTTGATTCCGTAATCGGCGGCGCGCTTGACTTCGTAATCCGTCAGGTGGTGAAAGTAGTCGATGAACGTGCCCACGTTAGTGCGGGGCTGGCCCAGCCAGAACTGGGGCTCGGTGATGTGCGTAATGCCCGCCGCGGCCATTTTTTCATAGTCGTCGGTGACGCGGCTGATCATGTGGATGTGCGGTTCCCAGATTCGCATGGCTGGTTCCTCGTATGCGCCCCAAGTCGCGACGGCCCAGCAAGCTGGAACTACCCCGTCGCTCCCGCACCTGGCTGAAGCAGCCGGTCGGGCCACTCATTCTGCCATTAAGTGCCGCAACTTGGCGCGGCATGACCAGAAAAACAGGGGGCCCATTGGGCCCCCTGTCTGGTTTGTCACGGGCATCAGTTGCCGCTGATCATCTTCACCTGGCCGCCCAGCGCCTGGCGGGCGATGCCCTGCAGCATGCTGTAGCTGACCTCGCCGATGCCCACAATGTTGATTTCGCACTTGCGGAACAGGTTCATGCGCCGCACGTCGTCCACAATGAACTGGCCCTGCCCGGCGCCCAGCCAGTAGCCGTACGGGCCAGGAAAGCGCAGCACTTCCTGGTCCGGCATCTTGGTGCGGGTTTCCGGGTCGCCGGTCTGGTCCTGCGGGTCGCGCTTGTCCTGGATCGCCCAGTCGTCGTCGGTGGGGTCGCCGTCGGAAAGGATGAACACGGTGTCGGCGCCGTCGGTGAAGGTGCCGGCGTCGACATATTCAAACTCCTTGATCGGGCCGCCGCGCTTGGCCTTGAACGCGCGGTGCACCCCGCCGTGCAGGTTTGTGTCGCCCCACAGCGTGCCATCCTTGCGGATGTCCGTGGGCGGGCCCGGGCGGATGTTGTCAAGCTCGCGGATTGCGGCCTGCACGTTCTGGGCGCTGGCGGGCACCAGCCCCTTGGTGCTGTTGAAGAACTTGGCCTCGGTGCCAAATCCGATCACGCAGAACTCCTGGTCCGGCCGCAGGGACTTCAGGCTCAGCTTCAGGTACTCGCGGGCCACATGGAAGCGCACCTTGATTTTGTCCCAGGGCAGGTCGTCGGCCATGTCCTTTTCTTTTTCGGGCTCTTTTTCCTCGGGCTTCTGGGGGCCGCCGGGGTTGCCCTTTTCGCCGCGACCGGGTGTGGTCGGCCCGCGGGGCGGCGGCGGCTTCTTGATCTCTTCCTTTTCCTTGACGCTGACGGGCTTCATCATGGAGTCCGAAAGGTCAATCACATAGGCAATCCGCTTGCCGCTGGCTTCCAGGCCCACGAACTTGGTGGGCGGTGGCACCGCGCGGTACTTGCTGTTGGAAGGGTCTTCAGCCTTCTGCGGGTTCAGCAGCTTGTCCAGCCAGGGCGCGGCATTGATGTACAGCTGCTGGGTGCTGAAGATCTCGCGGAAGTAACGGGCCATGACCAGCTTGGTGCGGTCGTGGGTGTGTTTTTCGTCGATCATCGGGATGAACTTCAGCCCGAAGTTACGGAAGTTGTCCGTGCCCAGCTCGTGGGCGCGGGCATACCACATGCGCGCGAAGGTTTCCGTCAGCACAATGCGGTCAATTCCGGCCTTGGTATCCAGCAGCGCAGGCAGCAGTTCAATCATCAGCGGCAGGCACTGTTCGCTGTTTTGCTCGGCCATGGCCTCCAGGGCTGCGGCGCGCAAGAACAGGTTCTTCTTGGTGTCCTTGGCCGTCGCGATCAGCTCGTCGTCGCCCAGGTACCCGTTGGCCACAATCAGCCCTCGGTACCACAGCCACGCGTCCTCGGGCTTGATGTTCTTGTCGCGCAGTTCCTTCCAGGTGGCCAGGTGTTCCTCGCCATTGAGGTACTGGGCCATGATGCTGGCCAGCAGGTACTTCACCTGGTCCTTGGGGTCTTCCGGCTTGGGATAGTTGTCGGCCAGGATCTTCATCGCGCGCAGGTCGCCCGTCTGGGCCAGCTTCACGCGGCCGCGGGTGCGCATCTGCAACGATGGGCGCTTGATGTAGTCGTCGTAGGCAACCTTGGCCGGGCCGTAATCACTTACCTGGCTTTGGCTCAGGGTGCTGGTGATGGCGACAATCGCCGCCACGGCGACTACGCGCAGTGCTACGGAATGGAATCTCATCTGCCTCGGTCCTCCAAAACTCAGCAGGCCCCGGGAGGGGCTGCGGCTCGCACCTCTCCTCAAGAGATGCCTGATTGTGCCCAGCGGAACCTCGATACAAACGACCCCTGCGTGTGCGGGTTCAATCCTTACCACCGGGTTCGGTTGTATGACATGAGTGTGATTGGAAGGCGCGGGATTACTTGTGGAAAGCGGAAAGCTAAGGAAAGGGATAGGCGTAAACGCAAGTGCTTTCTGGTACTTGCGTTAGGGTGAAACGTGGCAGGCAGGAGCCGCCAGGCCGGAGGTATGAGCATGCGCCAGGTCCCGGGACTTCGCACTTCGAAGTTCTCACCCCGCACTTCGAACGCCGCAGCCGGCACCCCGCACTTCCCCGTTGCAACCGCAACTCCGCCCGCTTGAATCGATGCCATGAGCAAACCCCGCGTACTTGTCCTTCGGGCTGCCGGCACCAACTGCGAGCGCGAAACCGCCTGGACCTTCGAACAGGCCGGCGCGCAATCGCAGACCCTGCACGTCAACGAGCTGCTGCGCGACCCTCAGCGCCTGCGTGAGTTCCAGTTGCTGGCCATCCCCGGCGGCTTCAGTTACGGCGACGACCTGGGCAGCGGCGTGGTGTTTGCCAACCAGTTGCGCACCAAGCTGCGGCCCGAGATCGAGCGTTTCATTGAGGACGGCAAACTGGCGCTGGGCATCTGCAACGGCTTTCAGGTGCTGCTGCGCGCCGGCCTGCTGACCGGCCGCGACGTGTTTGACGACCCCCCGCGCGCCACCCTGGCCTTCAACCTGATCGGCCGCTACAACGACCTGTGGGTGGATCTGCGCATTGTCAGTGAAAAGACACCCTTTGTTTCCGGCCGCAAGATTGTCAGCTTCCCCGTTGCCCACGCCGAGGGCCGCTTCACCGCGCCCCCGGAAGTGCTGGACGAACTTGAGGCCGACAACCAGATCGTGTTCCAGTACGTCGACACCAGCGGCCGCCCGACCCAGCAATACCCTTTCAACCCCAACGGCGCCGACCGCGCGATTGCCGGCATCTGCAGCAAGAGCGGCCAGGTGCTGGGCCTGATGCCGCACCCGGAACGCAACGTGCGGCACTTTCACCACCCGGACTGGAAACGCCTGCCCAGGCGCGAGTGGGGCGACGGCTTTGAACTGTTCCAGAACGCCGTAAGCCGCGCCGGACAACTGGTAAGCTGACCCGGCCGCTCTCAGCCACCCGCAAGCCCGCCGCAACCGTCATCGCTGAGGATTCTGTTTCAGGCCGCAGAACCTGGTGTTCAACGGGCTGGGCGTCTGGCGGCGCACGATGACTTTGCCGATCTGGGTCAGTCGGCCCGCCGTGGACAAAGCTGGGTGAGGTCCGATGATGACCAGTGATGGCGGAGCCCCTGCCGAAGAGAATCGTAGTCATCGCCGGGCCCAATGGCGCTGGCAAGACCACCTTCGCGGAAGAGTTTCTGCCCCGCGAGGCCGACTGCCCGGACTTCATCAACGCCGACCTGATTGCCCGCGGCGTATCTCCTTTTGCGCCTGACAGGGCCGCCCTAGAGGCTGGGCGCATCATGCTGCGCCTGATCGCCTCCAGGGTGGCGGCCGGAACCAGCTTTGCCTTTGAGACGACGCTCAGCGGAGTCAGTTACGCCCGGGCCATTCCCCGTTGGAGGGCGGCTGGCTTCCATGTGAAGCTCATCTACCTCAGCCTGCCATCGCCGGAGCTGGCCCTGGCGCGGGTTCGCGCGCGGGTGGCGCAAGGTGGCCACAACGTGCCCGAAGCGACCGTGCGAAGGCGTTTTGCCCGGAGCCTGAAGAACTTTGAAAAAGTGTTTCGTGCCCTTGTGGACAGTTGGGCGTACTATGACAATTCAGGCGCGTCGCCAGAGTTGATGGATGAGGGAGAGAACGCTTGAGCTTCAAGTTGAAATCAAAGGACCCGGATATCCGCGGCTCCTACCCCGCACTCAAGCGCGCCGCCAAACGCGCCATGCAGCGGGCCATTGCAACAGGCACGCCGCTGTACGTGATGCAGGGCGGCAAGATTGTGAATCTCAATCCCGCCGGGAAGCTGGCGCGAAAGAACACGGCCTGATGCCGCACCCCGAACGCAACGTGCGGCACTTTCACCACCCGGACTGGAAACGCCTGCCCAAACGCGAGTGGGGCGACGGCTTTGAACTGTTCCAGAACGCCGTAAGCCGCGCCGGACAACTGGTAAGCTGACCAGACACGGCACGCACCCCGACCCAGCCCGCAAGCGAGCGCAGGCCAGAGTTCCTGTGCCACCTGTAGTCAGTCGATGCGTGATGGCCGGCTTCTGCCTACATCGCGATTTCGGCCAGCACGGGTGTGTGGTCGCTGGGTTTGTCCCAGCCCCGGGGTTCGGTGTCGATCCAGGCTTTCTTCACTTTGTTCTTGAGACCGTCGCTGACCCACACCTGGTCAATGCGCATGCCCTGGTTCTTGCGAAAGCCGCCGGTGCGGTAATCCCACCACGAATACTGGCCGCCTTTGTCGTCAACCAGCCGCAGGCTGTCGTGCAGGCCCCACGCTGTCAGGTGCGCAAGCCAGGCAAGTTCGTCGGGGTGAAAGCCGCACTGTTTGGCGGCTTCCTTGGGGTCCCATACGTCCTGGGCCTGCGGTGCAATGTTGAAATCGCCGCAGATGGCCAGTGGCAGGCTGCTTTTGCCCAGGCCGTCCAGGTGCGCGCGCAGTGCGGCGTAAAAGCGCTTCTTGTACTGGAACTTGTCGCTGCGCGGTGATTCACCGTTGGGGCAATAGGCGCTGATTACATGCACGCCTTCGATCACCGCTTCAATCAGGCGCGACTGGCCTTCTTCGCCGGCAAAGCCCTGCACCACTTCCTCGATGGGCAGCTTCGAAAGAATGGCCACGCCGTTGTAGGTTTTCTGGCCGTACACGGCGGCCTCGTAGCCGGCCTCGCCGATGGCATCGAAGGGGAAGTCCTCGGTCTGCATCTTGATTTCCTGCAGGCAGACGACGTCGGGCCGGGCCATCTTGAGCCAATCCAGCAGGTGGCCCAGGCGCACGCGCAAAGAGTTGACGTTCCAGGTGGCGATTCGCATGGGCGCGCTGCCTAAAAATAGTAGGTGTACCCGACCACCAGCCCGATCGCGACATAGCTGATCGGCTTGCTGGTGGTTTTGCCCAGCAGCAGGTTGGTTTCCAGGGGGTTGTCAAAGTTCACGGGCTGGACGCCCTTACCCGCGCCGAGGGTGTATTGCAGCCCGATCATGAACTCGTGCTTGGGCAGGTTGTCGTCGTTGCGTGTTGTGTAGGCCACGCCGGTGGCGAAGTGAAACAGGTCCCATGTCGTTACGCCGAGAAACATCGGGCTGTCACCGTGGATGTAATCGGCGCCGTAATCCGTGCGGAAGCTCCAGATGCCCGCCCAGTCCTCGTGCCAGCGGTTTTCCACGGCCAGCGCGATGTTCAGCGCGCCGCGCCGGCCGTCGTACACGGACAGTACCTCGCGGGTGGACTGTCCGCCTGTGATGCCGCCGCGGATGAACGGAGCGCTGCCCGATGGCGTGATTGCCTTGTACTTTCCCACCGGCAGGAACCACTCCCATGTGAAGGCCAGGGTGGTGGCGTCTATGCGCCAGTCCAGGCCGCTGGCGATGCTCCAGGGCGTGCGGAAGTGCGAGGTCATGCCGTCCTGGCGGGCGTTGGCCTCGAAGCTTTCGCCGGTGCCGTCGCCGTTGATGTCAAGGTCGATCACCGTCAACTGCCGTGCCACGGTTGCGCCGCCGCCCAGGTGCAGCCCCGGCGAGGTCACGGTAAAGCCCAGTTTCAGGTTGTTGAAATCCAGTGCCACGCCCAGCTTGCTGACCACGCGCAGGTTCCAGCGCGAGATAACGGCCTGGTTGTCGGCGCCAAAGGTGGCCGGGCTGCTGTTGACGGCGCGCGAGGAAATGCGCAGGTCAAGGTCGTCATAGCGCAGGCAGCCGAAGTTGGACATGCCGATGCTTAGCCAGTCAGTCATCGCAAACGAATAGCAAAGGCCGGCCCAGTATTCTTCGCAGCCCACGTTCAGGTCCAGGCTGCCGATGTAGTCTTCCGCGCCGGCGCTGCGCGCGTCGTCAATCACGTTGATCATGGCCTCGCGCCGCGCCGAGACCCGCGCCTTGAAGTACTGGCGCGCCACAATCTGGAAGCCCACGGCGTGGCCGGGAGCGCCGTCGAACAGGAACACCCCCGAGGCCGCCAGCGGGATGATGTCGCCGCGGGTGCTGGAAAGGCCCAGCCCTTTGCCGGCGCCGTCTTCCATGCTGAAGATGGAAAGCTGATAGCCGGTGGCATTGACCTTGATGGCATCGTTGCGCAGAAAAGCCAGCCGCCCGGGGTTGTAGTACGCTGCGCTGGTGTCCTCACAGCCGCCCACCACGGCCCCGCCGCGCAGGCCCGAACGCGTACCGAACTGGTGGGTCCAGTAATGGTGATCCTGCGCAGCCACAGAGGTGCCGGCCAGCGCGAGCAGCAGCAGCCACTTCATGGAAGCCCCCGGGAAGGATGGGCCCAATATAGCGCCGGGTGGGTGCCTGGTGTCGAGTGTCTGGTGCCTGCGCTGCCCCAGGCCTGCTCTATTCCCACAGCCACGCAAGTTCGGCGGCGCGCACGCGCAGGTACTCGGGCTCGTAGCGGTAATAGATTTCCAGGTTCAGCACGCACAGCGCCGTCATGTACAGGCGGCCTCCGCCATTGCGCGCCCAGTGGCCCACAGGGTCAAAGCTGCCCTTGCGCGGGCCGGACTTGCATTGGTTGTCAATCAACGCGCGTTTCAGTGCCGCGTTCCATTCGCGCCAGCGGTTGTCGCCGCCGCTGGTGTCGCGGCCCAGCAGCATGGAAAGCGAACCGTAGTACCAGGCGTACTCGTTGCTGCCCAGCAGGTCCCCGGCCTTGTGCCAGTCGGGCGCGTTGCGGGCCAGCCTTTCACGCTGGCGTTGCTGGATGCCGCTGTCGGCGCTTTCGCCCATCAGGCGGCGCGACACGTTGCTGACGGCCAGCATGGCAAGCCCGCGGGCGTCGGCCCGCACGCCGGTGTTCGCGTACACGCCGTCGCCGTCGTTCATGGTCGCCTGGGCCAGCATGGATTTGACGCGCTGCAGGTTTTCACGCGGCACGTCAAAGCCCGCTTCTCGCGCAGCCACCAGCGCCATGATGGCCCAGCCGCTGATTGAAAGGTCGTTGCGGTCCGTGCGCTTGAAGTTTGCCTGTGCGCCGGGCCAGCGCTGGGCGTAATCCCAGCCGCCGCCGGGGCCCTGCATCTCCAGCAGGTACGTAAGCGCGCGCTTGAGGGGCGTGCGCAGCTTCTGGTCACCGGATTGCAGGTACAGGTCGCACAACCCCAGTGTCGCCAGCACATGCCCGTACATGTCGGGCCGGTTGCCGTCGCGTTCCAGGCCGAAGCCGCCGTCCTCAATGCGCTGGTTGGCCAGCAGGTAATCCTTGGCCTGGCGCACCGTCTGGGCAAAGCGCCCGCCGGTGTGCACATAGCCCGCGCCGGTAAAGGCCATCAGGCACAGGCCCGTCACGCCGATGTCGTTGCGGCCCAGGCCCATGCCCTCAGCGCCTTTCTGCAGCGCGCTGGCGTTGGGCAGGTAGTGGCCCATGTAGCCGTCGCTGTCCCAGCGGCCGTCGCTGTCCTGCACACCCGCCAGCCAGGCCAGGCCCATTTCCACGGCGTCTTCGGTTTCGGCCGATCCGCCGTTGCGGCGCAGTCCTTCGCCGCTGCGGCCCTGACCGCGCAGGCCGTGGCTGCCGCCGCCGGGCGTGAAGCTGGCCTCGCCGGAGCCGCTTGCACCGCCGGCGGGGCGCATCTGTGCCAGGCGCTGGGCCAGGGTCATGCTGTCGGCGGGGGCTTCTTCGGATGAGTTTTCGGGCTGTGATTCGGGCTGCGGCCTGGTGTATTCGCGGGCCGGCAGCGGCGCGGGGACGACGTCCTGGGTCTGCCTGAGGATCTCGGCCACGCTGGGCTGGGCGCTTTGCGCCTGGGCGGGTTCGCCTGGCGCGGCACCGGCGTCGTCCTGCTGCTGGTCGTCATCGGGGTCATCGCCGACCAGCGCCGAGACTTTCAGTGTCACGCCCGTCGAGGCCGGCTGCTGCATCATCGAAAACAGCTTGTGGTTGATGAACAGCGTCAGCGCCAGCAGGTGCAGGCTCAGGGTCATCAGCGCCGGTGTTACCCAGTCGCGGTGTTTGCGGCGGCGGTCAGTCATGCTTGCCCTTGCGGCGCTCGAGTTCGCGCTGCAGGGCGCGCAGGTATTCCTCAAGCTCGCTGCTGGTCATGTCCTTGATCTCGCGCGTGGCGCTGCCGGTCAGGCGGCCCTTGGCCTTGCGGGCTTCCAGCTTCACGGATTCGCTGGGGTCGTTTTCAATCATGCTGTCCAGCATGGGCAGGGCCTCGCGATCCGACAGCACCGCGCACACGCGGCAGGCCAGGGCGCGGGTGTTGTCGTCGGGCTCGCGCAGCAGGCTGCGCACATGCGGGCGGGTGGCCACCAACCGGCGCGAACCAGCGGCAATCAGGCCTTCCCACACGTCGGCCAGGCTTTTGCTCTGCAGTTGCAGAATCACCGGCAGGGCCAGCTGCTGTTCGATCTCGGCCAGCTCGCGGGCGACCTCGGGTGTCATGGCCGGCGCCGGCGGTCGCGCGGGGGGTTCGGGCTGCAGGTCCGGTTGCTGCGGCGGCTGCTGTGGCGGCTGCTTTGGCTGGACGGTGCCGTCGATGGGCGGGTTCTCGGGCGTCAGGCGGTCCTGCGGGCGTTCGGCGCGGCGGTCAGGGCGTGAGTCGTTGCCTCGTGCCGCCATCGCCTCGTTCAGTTTCTGCTGGCTGGTCACCGCAAAGTAAATGGAGACCGCAAACATCGGCAGCACAATGGCAAACAGCAGCACCGGCAGAATCGGCCGCTTTTCTTCAGCGCGGGCTTCGCGCACGAACTCTTCGGCGGACTGGCGCGCCGCAGGCACCGGCCGGCGCACACTGGCCGGCAAGGCCCGACCTGCGGGCAATCGCGGCGCGGCGACAACCGGCGGCTGGGCGGGCAAGGGCTGCGCGGCGGGCTGCGCAGCCGGCAATGCCGAGGGCATACGGGCGCTGGCCGGGGCCATGACTTCAGGCGCGTGGGCCGAAGGCTGGCAGCGTGAACAATGCAGCGCCCCGCCGGCACGCGAGGCCCGGCCCTCAATCAGGTCAAGCGCGGTCACGGGAATGCCGCAGCCTTCGCAATGCCACACGGCCCCCGCGTATTCGGCCAGCGGCTTGGGCACACCCGCAACGGGCGCCGCCGCGGCCCTGGCGGCGGATTGCTGGCGTCCGACACAGCTTGCGCAAACCAGGTCGCCGCCGCGGTCTACGGCCTCGCCGCGCGCGACACTGCCTTCGCTGAGGGGTTTGCCGCACTGGTCGCAGAAGCTGAGCTGCATACAGGCCCAATCCAGGGGCGGGCCCAGGGGAACAAGGGGCCTGAGCCCCGCCGGAATTGTACCCCTTCGGCAAGGACTATGACAGCCGCGGCCCAAAGCCAATTTCGCGAATCGGCAATCAGCCAGATCCGGTTCTGCGACGAGCCGGCTCTGGCGCCAGCTTGGTTTCGACGACAGGTCGCTGTCAGCCGGGTTCTGCTGCCCTCGCCTGGCGCGCTAGCGGGCGGAACCCTGTACGCGTGATTCTGAATGGGTGCGGGGTGCTGCCGCGTTTCCGGCAGCGGCATGGGGGCGCGCGCCGCGGGTCGGGCTGACCGCAGGGCGGGCGGCTGCCCCGTTGGGGGCGCGAACCGCACCGGCGTTGCCCGGCCTTGCGGGCAGGGGCTGGCCCGCGTCGCGAGACGTGCCGCCTTCCAGGCCCTGGCCGCCGTTGATGGCCTTGATGCCTGCGCGGGCACGGTCGCCAACCTTGGTGTTGCCGGCGCGGCTGGCAATGTCTTCCAGTTTCTTGCGGCCGGCGGCGGTGTCGGCGTTGGGACGGGCGAGGTCGGCCTCGGCGGTCTCGAGTTCGTCCTTGGCCTGCTTGAACTTCGCGTAGGTATCGCTGCGCCGCCAGGTGTCGGCCTTGGTGATCAGGTCCTGCGCGCCGGGCACGGCCTTGAACTTGTCGGCCATGACGTCGGCGCGGTCCACGGTGTCGATCGGGTCGTAGTCGAAGCTTTCCTCGAACTTGCGGGTGCGGTCTTTGACCAGGCCGGTCAGCCATTCCTTGAGAACTTCGGCGTCGCTTTTGTCCTGTTGGCGGCTTTCGGGTTTGTCGGCGATCTCGGTGGCCTTATGCCAGGCGTCGTTGTATTCGCCCTTGCGGATGTGTTCAAACGCGCCCTTGCAGGCGCCGGTCATCCTGCGCGGCAGGCGCACGCATTCGCAGTTCAGGCCGGCGAACACGGCGTCGGCCGTTGCGTTCAGGTCGCGGATTTCGTCGCGGGTGCTGAACCAGTCGTGGTCGCAGACAAAGCCGTTTTCGTCCAGCACCACGGCTTGCGGTGTGCCGGCAATGCCGTCGAGTGTGAACAGCGGGTTGGACTCTTCGTTGAGGTCGCGGGCCACGGGCATGGTCCAGCCCTTGGCGCGCAGATGCGCGCGGGTGGCGGCGACATCGGCCACATAGGCGTCTTTGTCTTTGTCAAAGGCCGTGTTGATGGCCAGCACCAGCGCGCACTTGGAGTAGCCATAGCGTTCGTGCAGCTTCTGCAGGGCAGGCATGGCCTGTTCTTCGCAGCCGGGGCAGCCGCGCTGGTAGAAGCAGAAGAACACCATCTTGCCGGCAAAGTCGGCCTGGGTGATCGGGTCGCCCTGCACCATTTCGGTTTCGAGTTTCAGTTCCGGGCAAAGCTGGCCCAGCAGGTTGCTGCCCTTGGCTTCGGCCTGCGCGAACATGGCGCAGGGCAACAGGGTAATGGCAAACAAAAGCGCGCGTGGCGACATGGCGTCTCCTGGAGAGTGGTTGGAGTTGGCGGGTGCGGCGACTGACAGAAGATGGAACGCGCCGTGACAGGTCGCGTTGGGAAAAACAGTGCGCAGGGGTGTGGAAGAGATCCCGCTTACTCAAGGTCGCGCAGGACGTCCTGCTCAAACTGCCTGAGGTCGCCGATCTCTTTCAGCATCTCGCGCTCTATGGCCCCGATCGCGCCGCGGGTGGGTTTCTCCAGCGCGCTGCCATCGCCGGCCTTGCCCTTGGTGCCCAGGTTGGCCAGGCGGTCGGCCATGTCCTGCGAGGTCAGGATCTTCGCGCCCGCCAGCCGGCAGGCCGTGGCCACGGCGCGGTCGCTGCTGACTACCTTGAGCTTTTCGGCGTTGCGGGCCTGTTCTACGTACTCGCGCAGGGCGCGATCGGCGCTTTCGTTGCCTTCGCCGCAGAAGGTGATGCTGAGGCCGTCGTGCTTGAGATCGCCCGCCCCGACCTGCCCGGGTGTGCCGTCAAAGAAGACCTTCACCTGGGTGCTTTCGCGCCGGGCGATGTGCGCCAGCAGTTCGATCAGCCGCGCGCGGGCGCGGCCCCAGTCGGCGGGCAGCAGGCCCTTGTGGCGGGCCAGCGCGTGTTGAAGATTGTAGCCATCCACGACGTACATGGCGCAAGTGTAGCATGGCAGGCGACGTCGACGGTCGACGGGAACCGGAGTTACACAGCCGTTACGCCACTGATGCGCGGAAAATCGTGTAATGGGCACAGGAGAGAAGCCATGAACAAACTGATGCTGTGCGCCGCGCTGGCCCTTGCCGCCATTACCTGCATGGCCTGCGCGCAGACCGCCAAACCGCAGCCTGAACCCACCCCGGAAAAGGCGCCAGAGAAAGCACCGGAGAAAGCCCCCGAGAAAACTCCTGTGGCCGAAGACGCCGAGATCACCCTGTGGCGCGACAAGCTGCTGGCAGTCGCGGCGGATTACCGCCAGTTCACCAAAATGGCCGAAGACCCTTCGTACGGCCCAACCATGTGCCGCGCGCCGTTGCCCCGGTCACCCTTTCTCAGCCAGGCCGAAAGCGGCGCCCACGGGCGCAAGCTGTACTTCCTGTGGGTGAAATCGCCCGACACCTACGAGACGGTGGGCTGGGTAGGCCGTTACAGCGACCTGCCCGAAGGCACCAGGATCAACCAGCCGGTGGGCCAGGCCCTGGTGAAGGAGAGTTTCGTGCCCGGGCCGGGTGCGGATCCCGCCAACCCCAAGGCTCCGCGCCCGCTGGGCGAGAAACACGCGCTGTTTGTGATGTTGAAGCTCGACCCGGGGACGCCAGGCACGGACAAGGGCTGGGTGTATGGCACGCTGACAGCCGACGGCCGCGAAGTGACCGGCGCCGGGCGCATGCAGAACTGCATGAAATGCCACGATGACACCACCAACGACCGCATGTTCGGCATGCCCGAAAACGGCTATCGCGCCACGGCGTTCAAGGATTGATGCCGGTCAGGCGCTGTCTTTGTTGCGGTTGATGTCTTCTTTGGTGATGCGCGTGATGGTCAGTGTGCGCCCCGGGCCGCCCAGCGTTTCGTGGTGAGGGTGGGTCGGTTCCATTTCTCCGAAGCGCAGAAAGATTTCTTCGGCGATCTGCATGGTGTGCCCGGGCTGCAGTTCGCGGTCGCTGCCCATGACGTACAGAAAGATGTTCATGAACAGGTCCAGCACATCGCTGGGCTTGTCGTCGGCGGTGCCCTCCATGACAAAATCCGGCGCGCCGAACAGGTGATGGCCCTTGGTTGCAAACCAGATGCGGCCCTCGTCGTGGAACTTGATGAACCCCGTAAACACGATGGGCGGAATCTGGTCGCGGCAGGCCTTGAGCATTTCCTGGCTGCCGAACTCGCGCACCACCTGTGCCGGGGCGCAGGTCCAGGCGGATTCGTGCAGAACGCCCGCCAGCCGGTCGCCGCCCAGGGCAAAAGCCAGCTTGAACAGCGCCAGGTGTTTTTCCAGCGGGTTGCTGCCGCCGCCCTGGTGGATCAGTACGCAATGGGCCTTGTGCTGCAACATGGCCTGGCGGCCTTCGCCGGTCCAGGCGCTGGCCTCGACGGTGCGGTCCAGCACGGCCTGGGGCACCGGCACGTCAAGGCCGACGACATCAATGACATGGCTGTCGAACTCAAAGCGGCCATAGAACACGTTGCCGGGGGGCGCTGCCGGTTCATCGGCCAGTCGCGAGGAAAAGGTCGGGGGTATCTTCAGCGGCTCAATTGCCGCCAGGGCGCGGCACACGGCCGGGGCATCCAGCGGCGCGGACCCCGTCAGCAGCAACAGGATGCCCGGGGACTCCAGGCGTGCCGCGTGGGCCGCCGACCAGCGGCCTTTGCCGGGGCTCTTGCGGCCGAACATGCGCGAAAAGAAACCCATGGGGGCATTGTGCGGCAGGCGGGCCCGCGCCACAACCCCGGCCAAGACTGGCAATGGGGGGGCGCTATGCCTTACACTGTGCGCACGAGGAAACCATGGCAAGCAAGGGCTACAAAGTCCTGGTCAAGGGCGAGCTGAAAGGCCCGTTCAAGGAAAGCAGCATCGTAAACGGCATCCGTGCCGGCATGCTGCCGCTTTCGGCCAAGCTGCTTGACCTTGAGACGGGGCAGTACATCGAGGCACGCAAGCTGGTGGGCGAAAAGACGCTTTCGGACTACGACAACACCATCCCGTTGTTCGAGGGCGAGTTCTAGCCCGCTACTTCTGTTTCGGGTCGGGCTGCCCAAGCTCGATCAGCCGCGCGCGGGCCTTTTCGGCCATGTCGCCTTCGCCCCCGAACGCGTTGTAGGCCTTGCGGTAATGTTCAATCGCCTGCTGGTTCTTCTGGCCGTTGTCAAAGGCCAGCGCCAGGTAGAACAGCGTGACGGGTGAATCCGGGATCAGCCGCAGCGCGTTGCCCAGGCGGTTTTCGGCCGTGGCGTTGTCCCTGCGCTTGAGTGCCACCAGCCCGCCCATGAAGTTGGGCCAGAAGCTGCCGCTGTCAAAGCGCAGGGCGTCCTTGATGTTCTGTTCGGCCCCGTCGTATTGCTCGAGGTAAAAATTGGCCTGGGCCACGTTGACGTGAAGAATCGCGTGGTCGCGCACCCTGCTGACGGCCTGGTTGTAAAGGCCCAGCGCGCGGCGGTACTCGGCGGTTGCGCCGGCTTTGTCGCCCTTTTTGGCGGCCTCAAACCCAAGGGCCATGGCGGCGTCACCCTGGTCGGCCAGGTCATAGGCCGGCTGCGCGGCGCGCATGCCGACCAGCGCGTTGTTGTAGGCCTCCGGGTTGCGGACATAGGTGCCGTTGTCGGCGTCGGGGTATTCCTTGCGCAGCTGGTCGCCCAGGTACTTCACGCGGTTGCCCGGGTCAGGGTGCGTGGAAAGAAACTCGGGCCCGCCGCCGCCGTGCTCGTGGGTGAAGTCATTCAGCATCTGCATCACGCCGATCACGCCCCCGGGGTGAAACCCGGCGCGGGCGGCAAAGCGCATGCCGAACTTGTCGGACTCTGTTTCGTCCTCGCGGCTGTACTTCATGGCCAGCAACTGCACCGCCACAATGCCGACCACGGCCGCGCCCTGGGTTTCTTCGAACGCGCCCAGCAGGGCGACTGGCAGAATCATCATGGTCACTTTGCTCATGCGTTCGACACCGTGGCGGGCGAACACGTGGGCGACTTCGTGGCCCAGCAGCCCGGCAAGTTCGGATTCATCCTTCATGCGCTGCAGGATGCCGCGGGTGACAAACACATGCCCGCCGGGCAGCGCAAAGGCGTTGATCATGCTTGAGTTGACCAGGTAAAACCGGAACTCCCATTCCGGGAACTTGGCCTCGCCCTTGAGGCGTGTGCGGCCGGCAACCACGATCTTCTGGCCGATTTCTTCCAGGTAATTCTGCGCCGCGGTGTCTGGGTACAGGCCGCCAAGCTCGGCCAGGATGGGCTGCACGGCCTCGTCGCCCATGCGCTTTTCGTCTTCGTAACTGTACAGGTTCAGCGTGCGTTTGCCGGTAAGGGCGTCGGTCTGGCAACCGGTGGCAAGGCTGAACGTCAGCGCGGCCAGGGCAAGCAGGGCAAGGCAGCGGGGCAGAAGTCGCGGCATGGATGGCTCCACAATGGTTGACGCGATTGTGTTTCCCCGGCGGGGCGGCGCAAGGTTAACCCCCGGGCTGCGGGCGCAACTCGGACAATCGCTGGGCCCAGCCGCGGCCGGTGGCAACGGCGCCGGCCTGTTCTGCCATGTCGATTGCCACTTCCAGCGCGTGACAGGCGGCCTGGGTGTTTCCCTGGCGCTGTTCCAGTTCCGCCAGTTCGGCGTGCCAGTTGGCCTCGACCAGCCGGTCGCCGATGGCGCGGGCAAGGCGCATGGCATGGTTCATGCCGGCGCGGGCTTCCTGGATGCGGCCTTCGGCCACGTCGCAGGAAGCCAGCCAGCCCAGCCAGAAACTTTCATAGCGCTGGTCGGCCACCTCGCGGCTGAGCGCCAGCGCCTGTTCGCAGCACTGGCGCGACTCGGCCAGCCGACTTTGGTCCAACAGCATGCGGCCCAGGTTTCCCAGCAGCGCCATTTCTTCGCGCGGCTTGCCTCGCTGGCGTGCCAGGGCCAGTGCGTCGCGGTACTCGCGCTCGGCCTGGTCGTGGCGTTTCTGCACGTCGTGGGTGATGGCGATGTTGCCAAGCAGCGTCAGCTCGTTGCGGGCGTCGCCTTCGGCACGGGCTTCCGCAAGCAGGCGCACGAAGGCGGATTCGGCCCTTTCATAGTCTTCGGCGTCAGAATCCGCCTCGGCAATGCTGATGGCGGCGCGGCGCGCGACAAAGTTCAGCTCGGGGTCGCCCCGCATGGCCGCTACCAGTTCCAGCAATGCCCGGGCCTGCGCCTGCTTGCCCTGCATGCGCAGTGCCACACCCTGCTGCCACAGGATGTCGGCGGTTGTCCTGGCGTCGGCGTTGACCTGCGGCAGAAATGCCGCCAGCCGCAGGACGGCCGCGCTGTCATAGCGCGCGCGGGCGCGGGTGACGCACAGGCGCAGCAGGCCGGCGCAACCGGGGTCGGCGCACTCCAGCGCGTGATCCAGCAGATCCTCGGGCGCGGTATCGGGGTTCAGGCGCAGAATCGCCAGGGCCAGCCCGTGCAGAAACGTGCGCTCGGCCGGCGGCTGAAGCTGGTAGGCCGCCTCACGCAGCAGCACATGCTGAAAGTAATAGGCCGTTTCCCCGTTCACGCGTTGCAGTGTAGCCGCCCGCGCGTCAGGCGTTCATGCAGCACTTCTTGTATTTCTTGCCGCTGCCGCAGGGGCAGGGGTCGTTGGGGCCGACCTTGATCGTGGCCTTGCGCACCTGCTTCTTCAATAGATGCGCCGTGGCCGTCACGCGCGCGCAGGCGCCCAATGCCTCGCCGCCGCCCAGCCGCCCGCTGGTTTCGAGATATCCCAGAAACTCGGCCAGCAGTTCGGGCACTTGTTCGCGCTCGGGGCCTTGCAGGGCCAACCGGCCAAGGCCGATAGCAACGCCGTCCTTGATCGCGGGTTCGTTCAAGTCGGCCGGTTCCAGGTGGTCGCCACAGGCGTTATCGAGAAACGCCACCAGCACCTGCCCGGCATGGGGGCCAAAGACGCCGGCCACGCGCTCGCCGGGGGTGCTGGTCAAGAACTCGCTGACCCAGTGCTCAATGGTTTCAAGAAACGCGCCCATGGGCGTACGTTATCGCGTCATGTACGGATGGGAATGCCGTGATCCGCAGGCCGAAGAAACTCCTTGCTTGCGCCGCCTGGTGCCCCGACAATCGCGCCAGACTGACCCGTTCAGTGGCACCGGTGGGGCCCGGCGCGCGTTCACGCGACGGGCTCCTGTGGGTCACCATCTCGCAGGCCTGCGGGCCTTGTCGCGCGAACTCTGCCAGACCCCTGCGCTTTCCAGCCCGGCTTCAGTCGTGGGTGTGAATCATCCTTGCCGCTGTGATGGTTTCATCTGACAATCACGGCAACCAACGGAGATACCATGAAGGCCTATTGCCTCGAAGCCATCGACGCCGCCAAAGCCCTGGGCGCAAGCTATGCCGACGTTCGTGTGATCGACTACAAACGCGAGGCCGTGGCCCTGCGCAACGGCCACCCCTGCAACCTGACCAGCAGCCAGAGCCTTGGCGCCGGTATCCGCGTGCTGGTGCAGGGTGCCTGGGGATTCGCCAGCACCAACCAGGTCAGCAACGCCAGCCTGAAGGAAACCGCGCAGAAGGCCGTTTCGATTGCCCGCGCCAGCGCGCAGGTAAAGAAGCAGGACGTGCGCCTGGCCCCCAAGCCCGCGGTGGAGGACTTCTGGGGCACGCCGTTCACCATTGACCCGTTCAAAGTGTCGCTGGAAGAAAAGCTGGGCCTGCTTTCGAGCATTGACGCCCTGCTGCGCAAGAAACCCGAGGTGAAGGTGGCCTCCAGCGCGATGCAGTTCGCCCGCGAGAAGCAGTGGTACATGGACACCGACGGCAGCTTCATCGTGCAGGACCTGCTGCGCAGCGGCGCGGGTTTCAGCGCCACGGCCGTGGGCGGCGGCGAAGTGCAGATACGCTCGTACCCACAGTCTTGGGGCGGCAACCACAAGGCCATGGGCTATGAAATCGTGGCCGCCTACGACCTGCTGGGCAACGCCGAGCGCATCCGCGACGAGGCCGTGGCCCTGCTGACCGCGCCCGAATGCCCCAGCGGAAAGAAAGACCTGATTCTCGACGGCCCGCAGCTGGCGCTGCAGATCCATGAAAGTGTCGGCCATCCCAACGAACTCGACCGCGTGCTGGGCTTTGAGGCCAACTACGCCGGCCGCAGCTTCATGGTGCCCGAGTTGCACAAAGGCCCATTCAAGTACGGCAGCGAGATCGTGAATCTTGTTGCCGATTGCACCGTGCCCGGCGGCCTTGCAACGTTTGGCTATGACGACGACGGCGTGCGGGCCGAAAGATTTCACGTGGTGCAGAACGGCATCCACAAGAACTGGTTCACGACACGCGAGACTGCGCCGCTGGTGGGGCAAGAACGCAGCAACGCCTGCAACCGCGCCGACGGTTTCAACAACATCCCGATTACCAGAATCCCCAACCTGTCATTGATGCCCGGCACATGGACGTACGACGACCTGATCGCCGACACCAAAGACGGCATCATCATGGAAGTGAACAAAAGCTGGAGCATCGACCAGATGCGCCGGAACTTCCAGTTCGGGGCCGAAATCGGGCGCGTGGTCAAGAACGGCAAGATCACGGGCATCGTCAAGAACCCCAACTACCAGGGCGACACGCCGGTGTTCTGGGGCAACTGCGACGCCATCTGCAACCAGGACCACTGGGACCTGTGGGGCGTAATCAACTGCGGCAAAGGCCAACCCGGCCAGACCGCCGAAATGTCCCACGGCGGCGCACCAACCAGGTTCAAGAACGTGGAAGTGGGGATCCGGGGCTGATCGAATTGCGAGGCGTTGGCGCCTATGCACAACAGCCGTGAATCGAGAGTGACTGGCTCGTCGACACGCACCTTCGTGATTGCGGCGCTTGCAACATTCCTGCCGGGAATCGCGTTCGTCGCGGCCTGGTTTGTGTTCTTCAGGTCAACGCCGGATTCGGGATCGGGCGCGACAGGCGAACCCGAGTTCATTGGCACCGTAGAGAACACCAATCAGGCAGCACTACTGGAGCCGTTTCGTTCCCAGATGTCAGAGGACGAGTTTGAGAAGACATTTGGGCCCGCAATCAAAGAAGAGCAGGAGAATCCAGAAATCGTCATTAGTTCGTCCGCGGACATCGACGCGCTTCCGCCTCGCGTTGGCCGATTGTCGGCACCGACCATCACCAACGCCGGCCTGTCTCGGCTAGCAAAGAAGGTCAGCATCCGTGAACTGGATCTCAACGAGAACAAAAACATCACCGATGAAGGTTTGCGGCACGTGGCAAGCATTCGCGGTTTAGAGGAGTTGGGAGTCTCTCACACCGGCATCGGTGATAAGGGCGTCGAACACTTGGCAAACTGCTCACTTACCTACTTCAGCGCCTGGTACTGCAACCTCGGAGATCGGGCGCTGAAGGTCCTTTCTGGCATGCCGCGCATGAAACAGTTGCAACTCAAGGGTTGCGCCGGGATCACGGACTCCGGAATTGCCCATCTCTCCAAGCTGCAACACCTGTGGATGCTTAACATCAGTGAGTGTACACGAGTGACCGACAGGTCCGTCCCCACGCTGGCAGCCATTCCAAGCCTCACGTTCATCCAGGCGATTGACAGTGGGATCACCGAAACGGGTGCCGACGAGTATCAGGCCAGACGGCCCAGCGCGATGTTCCATCGCTAGGCTGTTTGTGCCGTGCAATTTCGCAGGTGCATCGGCTAACAGCGCCCGGAGGGCGCCCGAGATTAGCCGGGGGCGTCAGCCCCCGGTGCCCGATCCCCCATGCTTTCAAGCCCGTCACGGGCGACAGATTCGTTGGCCGACCCAGCCGCGAGCGCAGCATGTGTCGCCCCTTGTTTGGTGGATGAAAAGTAAAACGGGTGTGCTGCGGGGCTTGGGTTCTCATTGGCACGGTTTCCGGTGGCTTCCGCCACCGGCTAATCTCGGCCGCCCCTTCGGGGCGGTACGGCACGCGCGATTGCTAACAATGCTCACGTTGGATCGGGCGACGTGACGGATTGCGTGCTATCCGGCGATGGCGGTTTGCCTTCCGGTGCCGGTTGGGCCGGTAGCGCGTCCGGTTCGTCGGCCAGGCCGTGAACTTCCTTGAACCGCCTCAACTCATCGGCGAACGAGTGTTTCTTGTGGTGCTCGGCCTGGTTGCGGATGTATTCGCGGGCTTTATCGATGTGCGAAATGCTGACCGAAAACACCCCGTAGCCTTCCTGCCACGCGAATTCCTGCTTGGGCCATTCCTCGTGAATCCACTTCGAGGTATTGGCCTTGATGTCGCGCAGCACGTCCGAAACGGCGTGGCGCGGGGCGAACCCGATCAGCAGATGGGCGTGATCGTCAAAGCCTCCGCCCTCAAGCAGGACACAATCACGCCTGCGTACAATGCCGCCGATGTAGGGGTACAGGCGCGCGGCGATTTCGGGTGTGATCAAGGGGCGGCGATCCTTGCACGCAAAGATCACATGCAGCGTGACGCTGTGGAAGGTGCTTCCCATGCGGGCAGGATACCGGCCCTTGCCGCCTCTGTCGCCCCTGACGGGGCTTGGGATGTGGGGGCGATTGACCGGTGGCTGACGCCACCGGCTATCTGCGGCAGCCCCTGCGGGGCGGTACGGCGAACAGCTCTCTTGGGGCAGGGACGGCGAACAATCCTCCGGGGGTGGGACGACGAGAGGTCCGGGGAAAGTGGAACAGCAGCCCAAGGTTGCCGTTAGCGCCCGGAGGGCGCCCGAGATTAGCCGGGGGCGTCAGCCCCCCGATCGCATCCCCCCGTATTCAAGCCCCGAGCTACCGCAACAGCTTGAAGGCGTGGGTCCAGCCGCCGTTTTTGATTGCGTAGTGCACCCAGGCCATGCACATGGCTTCCAGGTAACGCGAACCCTCGATGTTGCCGATGTCGGCGCTGTCCCAGCCCCAGTCCTTGAGCATGGTCGCCGTCTGCTTCTTGGTCGCGTCGTCGTTGCCGGCGATGAACATGGTCGGCGGGCCGCCGGCCAGCTTGGGCTTGAACATCAGGGCGTTACCCACGGTGTTGAACACCTTTACTACCTTCGCGCCCGGCGCGGCCTTCTGGATGCGTTCGCCCAGGCTGTCGTGGCCGGCGATCGCCAGCCTTGGCGCGCCCGTCGAAAAATCCAGCGGGTTGGTCGTGTCCCACAGGGTCTTGCCGCTGAGGCTGCCTGACAGGCCGCGAACCAGTTCCTCACTGACGGTGCCCAGCGTACACAGGGCGATGATCTCGCCGAACTTCGCGGCGTCAGCAAAGGTGCCGTTGCGGCCCTTGCCGACGGTGGTTTGCACCCAGGCCTTGGCCTTTTCGTTGCCAGCCTCGCGCGCGCCCATCATCACTTCGTGGCCGAGTGCGACAAACCCGTTGCCAATGGCCTTGCCGACGTCGCCGGTGCCAAGAATGCCGACTTTCATGGTTGCTCTCCTATCGGGCAAGAACAATGGGCGCTGCGGCAGTATTCCCCGGCGGCTAAAGCTTGCGCACGCGCTCAGGGATGTCCGGCACGTGGGCGATCACTTTGCCGATCACGTCGTCGGCACGGATGCCCTCGGCCTCGCCTTCAAAGTTCAGGATCATGCGGTGGCGCAAGGCCGGGAAGGCGCACTCGCGAATGTCTTCGGCGCTGACGTTGTACCGGCCACGGGCCAGCGCGATCATCTTGGCGCCGCGGATGATCGCCTGGCCGCCGCGCGGGCTGGAACCAACCCGCACGAACTGCTTGACGGTTGGTGCGGCCTCGGGGCTTTCGGGGTGGGTTGCCAGAACCAGCCGGGCCACGTACTCGTTCAAATGCTGGGCAATCGGAACCTGCGCCGCCAGGGCGCGCATTTCCAGGATGCGTTTGCCGTCCACCACTTTGCCGGCGCGGGTGCTTTCGGACCCCGTGGTGCCCGAGAAGATGCTGGCCAGTTCGGCCACGCTGGGGCTTTTGACATCAAGCTTGAACATGAAGCGGTCCAACTGGGCTTCCGGCAGTGGATAGGTGCCTTCCATTTCAATCGGGTTCTGTGTCGCCAGCACAAAGAACGGCTGCTCGAACTTCAGCGTCTTGCCGGCAAACGTGACGCTGCCCTCCTGCATGGCTTCCAGCAGCGCGCTCTGGGTCTTGGGCGTGGCTCGGTTGATTTCGTCGGCCAGGATGATGTTGCCGAAAATCGGGCCCTTCTGGAACTCAAAGCGGCGGCGGCCGTCTTCTTCGACCACGATGTTGGTGCCGGTGATATCGGCCGGCATCAGGTCCGGCGTAAACTGGATGCGCGAGAACGCCACTTCCACGGCGTCGGCCAGGGTGCGAACCAGCATGGTCTTGCCCAGGCCGGGCACACCTTCCAGCAGCACGTGTCCGCCGGTGACGAACCCAACCAGGGTTTTATCGACAATATCCGCGTGGCCGACGATCACCTTGCCGATCTCGGCGCGCAGCTTCTGGACGGTTTCGGCAAAGGCTTTGGCCTGTTCTTCTATGTTCATTGGGGCTCCGGTGGGCGCCGATCATAGCGCCCGGTTTCTGCTGTGGTAACCTGTCTTGCAGGGCAGGGCCCGGCATTGCTGGTTGCGCCGACGGGCGGTGCCTGACAGGAAACCCGGCAGGTTTCGTCTGCCGTTGACGCCACCTTAATATTTCCTTGATGCCGTGCTGCTATGCCTTTGCAGGGAAAAAAAGATGCCAAGCCAAGTAAGCCACCTTCGCCGCGACCTCGAGAACCTCAAGCGCAACCTGCTGCATGTCGGCAAGCTGGCGCTGGCCGAAATTTCCAAGGCGCTGGAAGCCTATTCCAAACGCGACGTCAACCTTGCCCAGGAAGTCGCTGACAGCGACAAGCTGCTGGACCAGAAAGAAGTGCGCGTGGAAGAAGAGTGCCTGCGCATTATCGCCCTGAACCAGCCCGTGGCGCAGGACCTGCGATACCTGATTTCAGCCATCAAGATCAACGGCCTGATTGAAAACACCGGCGACACCGCCGTGCAGATTTCACGGCGCGGGGCGTTTCTTGCCACACGCCCGCCGCTGCCGCTGGAACTGGACATCGTGCCGACCGGCAACCGCGTGGTGGAGATGTTCGACCGCGCCCTGCAGGCGTTTGTCAACCTGGACGAACTTGAGGCCCACCAGGTCATTGACATGGACTCAGAGGTCGACGCCGCCTACCGCGCCAACACCAACAAGCTGATCACCCTGATGGAGCAGCAATCGGACATGGTCGAGGTCGCGTTGCAGACCATGCACCTGGTGCGCCACCTGGAACGCGCGGCCGACCGCGCCACGGATATCGCCCAGCAGGTGCTTTACATCCTTTCCGGTGACATTGTCCGTCACCGCACTGTCTGACACGGGGACCTATGGCAACCGCAACCATGACCCAGCGCATACTGATCATTGAAGACGAACCCGATATCACCGAGGTGCTGAAGTACAACCTCGAGAAGAACCATTACCAGGTGGCGACTGCCGGCACCGGCGAGGCCGGGCTGGCTGCGGCGCGCGAAAGCCTGCCGGACCTGCTGCTGCTGGACCTGATGCTGCCGGGCATGGACGGCCTGGAAGTGTGCCGCAAGCTGCGTGAAGACCCGCGCACCCGCGACCTGTTCATCATCATGCTTACGGCCAAGGGCACTGAGGCCGACGTGGTGGTGGGGCTGACGCTGGGGGCAGACGACTACATTGTGAAGCCGTTTTCCACCACAGAGCTGATGGCGCGCATCAAGGCAGTGCTGCGCCGGGTCGAGCAGCGCGACGGCGAACCGCAGGGCAAAGACCTGCTGCGCTGCGGCCCGATCCATATTGACCTTCAAAAGCACGAAGCCACGATCAACGGCGAGAAGCTGGAACTTACCCTTAGCGAATTCAAGCTGCTGAGTTTCCTGCTGCGCCGGAAGGGTCGGGTGTTCACGCGCGACCAGTTGCTGGATGCCGTGGTCGGCCCTGATGTGTTCGTCACCGCACGTAACATCGACGTGCATGTGGCGGCCCTGCGCAAGAAACTTGGAAAGCTGGGCAGCTACATTGTGACGGTGCGTGGTGTCGGATACCGCTTCGAAGAATCCTAGCCTTCTGCGCAGCCCGTTGTTGTGGCGTCTGGTCGCCATCAACGGCGCGGCCGTGCTGGCGTTCTTGATTGCCAGCAGCGGTTACCTTGAGGTCAAGCTGCGGTCGGACCTGATCCGCGAACAGTACCTGGATCTTCATGCCCGCGCGCGCATGGCCGACAGCGCCCTGATGCATGAACGCGGCGACCTGCAGCTTTCGGCACGCATGCTGGCACAGATGGCGGGCACACGCCTTACGGTGATCGCGCCCGACGGCACGGTTCTGGCCGATTCCGAGGAACTTCCGGCCCGAATGGCAAACCATGCGCAGCGCCCCGAAGTTGTGGGCGCCATGCGCGACGGCCGCGGCACAGACCAGCGCGTAAGTGAAACCCGCGCCGCGGAATTCCTGTATGCCGCCTACCGCGACCTGGGGCGGCCTGACGCCCCGGTGGTGCGCGTGGCCATGGACGGCGAAAGCGTGAACCGGCGCATGCAGGCGATCCGCAACACCATCCTGGTTACCGTGGCCGCGCTGTTTGTGATCGGCCTGGCGTTGAGTGTGGTGGCGGCAAGGTTTCTGGTGCGACCGATCCAGGTGGTGCGCAACGCCGCCAACGAGATTGCCCGGGGCAACCTGGACGTGCACGTGGAACTGGACCGCAAAGACGAACTGGGCGAGCTGGGCGGGGCTTTCAACACCATGAGCCGCGAGCTGATGCTGCGCGTGGGGCAACTGGAAGCCAACAAGCGCGAACTGTCCGCGATCATGGACAACATGTCCGAAGGCCTGGCGCTGGTCGACGGGCAAGGCAACGTGACCATGGCCAACACCGCCGCGGCCCGCATGCTGGGGCTCAGTGCGGGCAGCCTGGCCGGGCGCCCGCTGTGGGAAAGCGTGCGGCTGCCCGAAGTGGACGAACTGCTGGCGTCCTTGCCGGAATTGAAAGAGCCGCGCCGCATCTGGGTCGAAGACCACACCAACCCGCACCAGCGGCGGGTGCTGGCCTTTGTGGCCACGCCGCTGTTTGACGCAGGCCGGGGGCAGATCCTGGCGGTGCTGCTGATCAGCGACGCGACCGAAGACCAGAAGCTGCTGGAAATGCGGCAGGACTTCGTGGCCAACGTCAGCCATGAACTGAAGACACCCCTGACCAGCATCTCCGCCTATGTGGAAACCCTGCTGGATGGCGCCAGCGATGACCCGAACGTGCGCCGGCCGTTTCTGGAAAAGATCCGCACCAACACCTCGCGCCTGACCAAGCTGGTTTCGGACATCCTGACGGTCTCGCGGCTGGAAAGCGGCACCGGCGACGAAACCCGCACCCAGCTTGACCTGAACGAATTGGCCGCCGCCAGTGTGCGCCGCCACGCCGAATCCGCCGAGGCCAAGAACATCCGCCTTTCCATGACCGCGGCCGATTCACCCGCCATGGCGCTGGTGAACGAAGAAGACTTTCTATCGGCGCTGGACAACCTGCTGGACAACGCCATTGCCTACACCCCCAACGGCGGCACTGTTGAGGTAAAGGTCAGCCGCAGCACCCAGGGTGTGACGGTAGAGGTTCGCGACACCGGCGTGGGCATTTCCGCCGAGGCCCTGCCGCGCGTGTTTGAAAGGTTTTATCGCGTGGACAAGGCGCGGTCGCGCGCCATGGGCGGCACCGGCCTGGGTCTTGCGATTGTGAAACACGTGGCCATCAAGCACGGCGGCCGCGTGGATGCGGAAAGCGAACCGGGCAAGGGTTCAACCTTCCGGATCAGTCTTCCTTCCCCGGGTTCGTCGGGGCGTCTTGCGGCTTCTGACCGAACTTGAACTCGCGGGCGCCGCGGCGCTTCCAGCTTGTGCCGTCCTGCAGCAGGTAGGCGTTGACTTCAGGTTTGATCTTCTGGCCGATGCAGCGCGAGATGCGACCCGTGCCATAGGTGTCGCCCGGTTCGTCAATCTGGAACATGATGTAACGCGCGCTGGTGCCAAGTTCGTTGACTGTGGCATCCACCGGCACCCAGCGGCCCAGCCACACTTCGGCCCAGGCGTGATACCCAAAGAACGCGTTGTTGCCCGAGGCCAGGTACACAATGCCGCCTATGTTGCGCGCCGGCAGCCCGGCAGCCCGGGCCACGGCCACAAACAGCACCGCGTGTTCCGTGCAATCGCCCTTCTTTTCTTCGTAGGCCTGGCGCGCGCTGGCGTTGCCGGTGTCGCCGCTGGATTTGGTAAGGTACTTGTAGACCCAGTTCATCACGGCTTCGGCGGCCTTGCGGCTGTCGGTCATGCCTTCGGTCAGGCGCTTGGCTTCTTTCATCAGGTCGGCGTCGTCACTCTGGCAGATGGTGGTGGGCTTGAGGTACCGTTTGACGTCGTCGGTCAGGTCAGCCATCGGCAGTTTGGGGGCGGTGAAGTCCGCGGGCAGCTTCTGCGACTTCAGGCGCAGGCCGTAGCCGCTGCCGTTCTCGTCGTCGAACTTGACCACATCGTGATACTCGCTGTCGTCCACCAGCGGCTCGATGCCGTCGGTGTCGTCGTGCTTGTAGTCGATGACCACATCCATGGTCTTGAGCTTCATCTGCTGCTTGATGACGGTTTTGGTCGGCATGGCCGACTGGATGCTGACGGGCTCGGGCGTGAAATCCTTGGGGATGGTGTCGGTCAGTTCAATGCTGAACCCGCCCTGCAGCGATGCCACCAGCGGGAAGCCCTCAGGATCAAGCACGATGCGGCTGACAGAGCCGCCACCGACCACGATCACCTCAATACCCTCCAGCATTTTGCCGGCCGTGGTTTTGCGGGCGACCTGGCCGCTGACCGTCCAGGTCTCTTTCTGGAACGCCTTTTTGTCGGACTCGAACTTGTCGTACTCGATGGTCTCGCCCTTCTTCAGGCGATCCTGGGTCTTGAGGGTGTGCCAGGCCCAGTTGGAGGTGGCGACCTTCTTGCCCTTGGCGTCGACGGTAGAGCTGCGGGTTTCGCCGCCGTCGATGGTTTCCTTGACGGTAACGGCATCGGCGCTGAACACGGTCTGGCGGATAATGGTCTGGCTTCCACTGGTGCTGCTGGATGTCTCGCTGACGGGTATGCCGTCGGGGGTCTGCAGGCTTGTGCTTTGGCTTTCGATCAAGAACGTCTGGCCGTCGAAGTCGCGGATGATTTTCAGGAACATGGATTCGCTTTCCCGAATCAGCGTCTTGCCGTCCTGGACAACCTCGGTGCGTTCGACCTTCTGCCAGCCGATTCGGCTGCCGGTGTAGTAGGCAAAGTATGCACGCTCGGCCAGCAGTTTGCCCTTGGGCTCGGGCTTGGGCTGCATCTCGGCACGGGGGGCAACGGCAATCAGCAGCAGAAGCGCAAGCGGCAGGGTGGCGTAACGCATGAGGGCTCTCCGGTTCGGCCCGGCATTGTAGCGCCCGAATGGCACAGCGTCTTGGGTCAGCCTGTGCGCAGCACGCCGCGCACGTGCAGATGGTCAGGCGCGAACGTGGTGGTCATGGCAAGGTCGCGAAAGAAGCGCATGGCCCGGAAGTTGGCCTGCAGGTCAGCGATGTAGCGGTCGCCCTCGATCTGGCAGGTCTGCAGCCAGATCTCCTTGCGGCGCGCGAACTCGGCGGAAACCTGCGGGTCGCCCAGGCTCTTGATGTCTTTGGGGTCAAGCCCGAACGACGCGGCGATTTCGCGTCGCACCTCGCCGGGGTCGCGGCCCTCCAGCAGGCCCGGGTTGTACCTGGTGCTGCGCAGCAGCTTGAAGAATTCGCCGTTGGAAAGCACGTAATCGGCCACGGCGTCCCAGTTGACATACATGGTGGACGAGGCCGTCTGGTCCAGCGACGGAAACGGGTTGCGCGGGTCGGCGGCCAGTGCGCGGGCCGCGCCGGTGCGTCCGCGGATCGCGCGCGAAAGCAGCAGTTCGGAATTCGCCAGCAGCAGCCAGTCGCCCACCAGCGCCGCCCGGATGCTGTTGTTCAGGCTGGTCAGGATGCGGTTGTTGGGGTCGTCGCGCGGGTCCATCAGTCCCCAGGCGCGCTGGCCTTCCAGCGCCAGTTCAATCACCACCACGGCGCCGGTGCGCGGGGGCTCGCCGGGTTGCTGTCCCCGGCCGCGCTGGGCCTGCAGGTATTCCTCAAGCATCACGCGGGCCACGTCCTCCCTGGCGCCCGGCGCGCGAAACCCAAGGCAGAACGCAGGCAACGGCAGTTCCACCGGCGGCACCGGCGCGGTCACGCCCGGGGCATAGGTGCGCGGGGCAGTGGCGAACAGCATTTCTTCCACGGGGCCGCCCAGGTGCCCGACCACGGCCGGGGCGCGCATGGCGACAATGAAGTCTCCCACCAGGCTGCCGCGGTCTTTTTCGGTGAACACTTCCTCGTACAGCACATCGAGCGGCTGCCGGTAACTGACTTCCAGCATGGTGTCGTCGGGCAGCAGCGCGAACTGGCTGATGGGCCGCGCGGGCTGGGCCCAGGTCTTGCGCAGGTGGGCATAGCGCGCCTCGGCGGCGCGGGTGGTGTCGGCCAGAAGGTACTGGTCAAAGCGAACCTGGCCGCTTTCGGAAAGGTCCACGCCATACAGGGCGGTCGAAAAAACCGAGGTATCCAGGTTGGCCGCAAGCAGCGTGTTCACAGGCGACAGGATGTCCGGCATGACGCCCACCACACTGGGCGGCAGGGACGTGTAGGTGTCCACCGGTGATTCGCCGGTATCGGTGGGCGGCAGACGCTTGCGCAGCACATCCAGGTTCACCCACAGGCTCAGGCTGTGCCGGGCGGCGTCCTCGGCCGCCGGCAGCTTGCGGGCCCGCTGCCACTGCGGGTTTGAGGCCAGTGCCTTGTCTCCGCCGTGGGCCTTCAGCGTTGCGTTGAACAGCCGCGGGCTGGTGGACAGCACCAGCACGTCATCCAGCAGGGCCACCAGCAGCGGTTGCGGCTGGGCGGCCTGCGGGTTCTCGGCGTTGGCCTTTGGCGTGACCTTCAGGGTGCCGTCGGCGTATTCCAGCTTCGGCCCGGCGGGGTTGTCGGGCAGAAACAGCCCGGCAAGGTCCATGAACTGCCAGCGAAAGCGCACCGCGCGCGAAACCCGCGAAAGCGCCACCATGCCTCCGCCCTTGCCGGCATCGAAGGCAACCAGCATTTCACCGGCCAGCACATCTTCAAACAGCCGCACCCCGGCGTCTTCGGCCTGGCGCGAGGCGCGGTCAACGCCCTTGCGCAGCGTTTCGTCGCGGAACTGCTGCAGCCCGCCGTCCAGCGATTTGCCGGCACCGTCGCGCCACATCGGGCTGGATTCCAGAAGCCCCAGGTTGGCGTCCAGCAGCAGGTCATCCAGGAACGTTTCACCCGCCCGCCGCGCCTTGGGCACACTGGGGATATGCACTACATACGAGGCATCCGCCGGCGCAAGCTGGTCCAGCCCGCCCTCATATTCACTGCCCGAGGCCACATACCGGGCGCCGACAAACGCCACCAGGGCCGCCACCAGGCAGCCCGCACCCAGGCCGCCCCACTTGGCGACGCGAAGCTTGTTTTCGACCAGCCATTTCATGGCAGACTCCGGCCCGTCGGCCCGCTTATTGTACGAGGAGAAGGCCTCGCCGGAGGGCGGAAAAGCCGCGACCATGAACCAGCCGGAAGTCATTTTCGTGTCTGTCGTGATCCTGATGGACGGCCCGCGCATGCTGGTGAACCTGAGGCCTGAGGGCAGCTACTTCGGCGGCTGGTGGGAGTGGCCCGGCGGAAAGCAGAACCCCGGCGAAGACGCCGAACAATGCGCCCGCCGGGAGTTGCGCGAAGAGATCGGGCTGCAGGCCGGGCCGTTGCGCCTGTATCACACCGCGACCGTTGAATACCCCGGGCGCGCGGTGCACCTGAACTTTTTTGTGGGCAGGCCGCTGGCGGGCTCGACACCGCGGCCTGACGCGCTGGAACACCGGTGGCTTACCGCGGCCCAGGTGCGCGAGTTGCGGTTTCTGGAGCCCAACCTGCCGGTGTTGCAGAGACTGACGGAGGACCCGCCGGCGCTGGAATAGCACGGGGTTTGCTTGACACCCCCCTGTCTGACACTACCATCGCCGCGCACTTTTGCGGGCCGCGGGATGCATTGCGGCGGAAAGCGAGTCAAACCATGGCAAAGAAAACAGCAAAGAAGGCCGCCAAACCGGCCAAACAGAAGGCTGCAAAGCCGGCCGCCAAGGCCGCCAAGGCCGCCAAGACAAAGGCCAAGGCCGCCGCGGCCGAGCCCGCCGACAAAGGCGCGGCCAAGGTTCCGGCCAAGGGTGTGTTGATTCGTCTCAAGCGCCCCGCCGACAAAGAAAAGAAGGCTGTTGCCGAGGAACCGGCCCCCAACCGCAGCTTTAACGAAAAGTCCAAGGGCGAAAAGCCGATCACCCTGCACCACCGCAAGCCCACCAAGTCCGAGCTTGCGGAGTTGAAGGACCTGCTGATGCGCCGCCGCGCCCAGTTGATCGGCGACGTCAAGGGCCTTGAGGCAGAGGCATTTTCGGACGAAACGCAGGTCGTCAGCACGAACCATCTGGCCGACAGCAGTTTTGAACAGTACGAGCAGGAGTTCACGCTCTCGATGATCGAGAACGAAACCGAGGAATTGCGCGAGATCGGCCGCGCGCTGGACAAGCTGGACGAAGGCCGCTACGGCGTGTGCGAAAGCTGCGGCATTGACATCAGCATCGAACGCCTGCACGCCATGCCGTACACCCGCATCTGCATTCACTGCCGCAACCGTTTCGAGCAAGAGGGTGGCGGCAAGGAGTTCGGCGTGGTGGAAGAACGCCGCGTCTAGCCCTGGTTGCTGGTCAAGACAGCCGGCACTGCCGGCTGTCTTTGTTTGCGGGGCCTGTCCACCCGGGCGGGTTTGGTACAATAACGGCCCCGGGGCCGGGAGTGCCCATGCTGTTGCGGCTGTGGATCGCGCTTGCGTGCCTGCTTGCCCCGCTGCCTGCCGCCGACTTTGACGCGGCGGAACTCTTCGGCAACGAGCACTACTCCGCCCAGGCCGGTACCCCCGGCGCGGGCACCATCCGCCTTGCCCTGACCGGCCCGCTGCCGTCCTTCGTTGACCTTCATTCCAGCGGCGACGGCGACTTCAGCGACCGCTTTGCTCCGGCTGCCACCGGGTTGCTGATCCGCGCCGACGACAAACTGCACCGATCCTGCGAGGCCGCGATCGACATCGGCGCCGACAAGCTGGAGGCCGAGTTCATGCTTGTGGAACTCGAGCTTGGCGCAACCGTGGCCTGGCACCTTGCGGCGCTGGACCGGCAGACCGCGCTGGATTACCTGTGCGAAGTGCGGCGCAACCAGGGCGGTGGTTACCAGTTCCAGATCCGGGCCGGCGACGGCGTGAACTTCCGGGCCCTGCCCGGGGCCTCGGCCGTGCTGGAGAAAGTGGAACTGCCCTGCCGGTTTCGCGTAGAGCTTTCGGCCGGTGCGCTGGCGTTCAGCGTGGGCGGCCAGAGCCTTTCGGCGCAGCCAAAGGCCGCAGGCGGGCTGCGCCCGGCCATCGCGGTCTCCGACGGCGCGGCGCGAGTGCGCGACCTGGTGCTGCGCGCGGATTTCGCCCGGTTGTGGGTCGAGGACGCCGGCCAGCGCATGGCCGCCCGCCGCGCCCTGTTGCGCCTGCGCGAGCTTGCGCTGGGCGGGCTGCTGGGCGGGATATGGGCTCACGAATGCCCGGCCAATGACGCGCAGCAGGCCGAGTGGCAGCGCGAACTGGCCAAAGCGCCCGAGGGTATCCTGAATGCCCCCGCCGGCCGTCGCGCCGCTGCGTTGTACGACCTTGCGCTGGTGTTGAAGGACAACCCGCGCGCCCAGCACATGGCCGGCGTTGCTGCGCTGCTGGCCGGGGATGTTGATGCCGGCCTTGCGTGCCTGGAGGCCGCGCAGCGGTTGAACCCGTCCAGCATCACCCGCCTTGCCCTGGCCGAGGCCCAGCGCCGGGCCGGCAGGCTGACTGCCGCCGAGGCCACGCTGAAGGCCGCCCGAACCGGCATGCCCGCCGCCCTGGAGCCCGAGTACCAGCTTCTGGCCGGGCGCCTGGCGGCCGCGCGCGGGGATCTGCCGCAGGCCCTGGCCTCCTTGCAGGCCGCGGCCAAGGCCCACCCCGACCACGCGGTGCTGCAGGATTTTGCCAGCAGCGCGGCCAGCCTGGCCAACCCCGCCGGGCTGCGCCTGTCCACGCGCCCCGGCCCGCTGGGGCTGCGCGTGATGTCCGACCTGCCTGACCTGCAACTTGGCTCGATGCTGGCGCGGCTGGAGCCTTACCTGGACCGCTTTCGCGTCTGGCTGCCGAAGCTGCCGCGCAAACTGGAGGGCACGGTACTGGTGTATGCGGGCCCCGTGGAATACCTCAATGCTGCGCTGCTTGTGGCCGGCGACAATCTGGACAATGTTGCCGGCATGTTCCTGCCCGCCGGGTTCGAGGCAAAGCCCACTGTGCTGGCCTGCCGCGGCTTTGGTGAAGACGAGCTGCTGCGCACACTGGTGCACGAACTGTGGCACGTCGCGTTTGCGGCAGCCGGCCTGGCCAAGGACGCGCCACGCTGGCTGAACGAGGGTATGGCCGTGTACTTTTCGGCTGGCCGCGTTTCCAGCAGCGTGCTGGTGTTTGACCGTATCCCTGCCGAATTCAACCCGGCTCTGCCCGCTCTGGATGCCGCCGTGCTGGCGCGGGCGGTGTCTGCCCAGGCTGTGGATTTCTATCTGCCCGGCGACATCCGGGCCAACTACGCCGCGGCCTGGGCGATTGTGTGGCACCTGATGTCGGGCGACGACGGCGCCGGAACGTTGCGCAAGCTGCTGGCCAATGACGCCGACGCCCACGCACAGTTGAAGAAAGACCTGGAATCCATCGCCCCGAAACTTGAACAGCGCGTGGCGAAACTGCACAAGGGCGGATGATGCGCATCCTGGTGACCAACGACGACGGCATAAACGCCCATGGCATCGTAATGCTGGAGCGCGCGGCCCAGCGACTGGGGGCCGAAGTGTACGTAGTCGCCCCGGAACGCCAGCACAGCGCCCAGAGCCACGCGATTACGATTCACCAGCCGGTGTTCGCGCGCGAGCTGCCACGGACGCACGGCGAGGCCCGCCGGATTGCCGTCGAGGGCACACCCTGCGATTGCGTGCGGCTGGCCATGATCAAGCTGCTGGATCACAGGCCTGACCTGTGCCTTTCGGGCATCAACCACGGCGGCAACCTGGGCTGGAACGTGTTTTTCAGCGGCACCGTCAGCGCCGCCGCTGAGGCCCACAGTTTTGGCGTGCCCGCCATCGCGTTTTCGCTTACCAACTGGTCCAGCAAGCTTGAGTGGGAGGGGCTGGACGTGCTGTGCGCTGACCTGATCCGCAGGCTGATGGCGGCGCGGCATACGCGCCCGGACTGGCTGTACAACGTCAATATCCCGGCCATCCCCGTCGAGCAGATGAAGGGCGTTCGCATCACGCGCCAGAACCCGGTGGTCAAGGGCGACAACTTTGAAGAACGCCAGAGCCCCGACGGCCGCCGCTACTTCTGGCCGGTGTGGGACGACGTGAAGGCGGAACGTACCCGCGAGAACAACCCCGAATACGACACCACGGCCATCCACGAGGGCTTCATCAGCCTGACGCCGATGCGATACGAGGTAAGCAACACCAACGAAGGCGGCGTGGCGCAGGCCTTTGCGGGCTATCGCCCGGCCAACCCCTGAGCCCGCATGCAAGCAGGCTATTCTTCTTGAGGCATCGGTGGCGCCGGGGAGTTGGGGTAGACCCCGATCCACTCCGATGCAAGGCGGGCATCACAGAACTGCAGCCAGGATCGTTTTGGCGCCTTGGCCCCGCGCAGCACCTCGCCAATGACACCGGCGGCCTTTGGCACGTCAGTCAGCGCCAGCAGCAGATATGCATAGCGGACCCCGCCGGCGGTTCCCCACAGGCCGCCAAGGCCCTTGCGAGCCAGGGCCGGAAGGACGGCGTCTTCAAATCGTGAACGGGTTTCGATGAACTTCGGGCGCGGCACATCCTGGAAATCCAGTTTCAGGTACGCGTGGGTTTCGCCCAGGCGCGAGAAACGCTCGGACGCAAAGACCCTGCCGCCGAACAGGGCAGGCAGGGCTTCCCCGATCAGTGTGGTCCCGACAAAGGCATCGGACATGCCGGCGTAATCCTCGGCGTCCTCGGCCTCGCGCTTGAACTGGTACCACTTGGCAGATTCCGCGTCGTGGTACACCGGCTTGTCCGGCAGCCTGTCGCGCATGCTGGCAACCAGCGCGTCGAACGTAGGTTTCATGCGATCCAGCGCCAGCCAGCCCCGGCTGCCCTTCTTTGCTTCGACATCAATGACGCCCACGCGCAGCAGGGAGTTCTCTTCGCCCAGAAGGCAGTCTGTGGCTACAAACGCGGCAGCCCTCACGTCGTCGGCGTCGCCCGGAGGGTCCGGAAAGTGGTACACCACATCCACGAGGTTTGATTCGCCCTGGCTCAGTTTGACAGAGGCACCGGCAAGGTCTCCGCCCACCCGCGCGTGTACGGTCGCGGCGGATTGCTGCAGGTCTTCGGCCAGGCGATACGCGTAGAACTCCCAGCCGGGCAATTTCGGGGCGCAAGCCACCAGCGACCGGACAATCGGTGCCAGCTCGTGCCGGCTTTCCGGTGAAAATACCAGCCTGTGGCCCTTGGTTTTCACCGCCGGGCCGAACTCCCACATGATTTCCAGGTGAACTTTGCCCAGATGCTTTCGCATGAACGCCACAAGGTCAAAGTCGCCACCGGCGCCGGAGAACGCCTTGTCCATCGTGGGTGCGGCCGAGGCGAAGTGCCGCCACCAGTCGGCCATGGCGGACTCGATGGCCTTGCGTTTGCGGCTTTCCGCTTTGTTTGCCGGGTCAGGATAAAGCCAGCGCATGGCAGCCTCCTGATTGAAAAGTCTAGGAAGTGGCGGCGCTGTGGCAAACGCGGGTCGGGGCGAAACCCGGGCCGCGTGAAACGCCAATGCCCAAGCCATTTCAGGTGGCGGCGTACTGGATGCGGTCGGGCGGAATCATGCCCGCCAGCACGGTTTCAAAGTCCTTGGTCGGCTGCACGCGGAAGTCCGGCGCGGCCTCCACCAGGTCAATCACGTTGCCGTCCTGCCCCACAATGCGAAAGAACAGCGGCGTATTGCCATGGTGCTGCAGCGCGGCCTCGCTGAGCCTGCCCAGCAGCTCCCCGCTTACCTCGGTGGTGGTCAGAGTCAGGCAGATGCCGCCGGTAAAGCGCGAGCGCGCGTTGGCGGCGTGAATCAGTTCCTCGGCCTTGATGGCATAGCGGCCCTCGCGGTCAGCCTCGGGCTCGCCGATGGCGAACAGCGCCATGCCGTCCTTGATCTTGCCGGCCCACTGGTTGGCCAGTTCGCCGAACACCAGCACCCGAAACGCGCCGCGCGGGCTGCTGAGGTTGAAGGTGGCGTATTCGTTGCCGCGCTGGCTTTTGCCCGCGCGCAGGCCCGCCACGGTGCCGCCGGCGCGCACCCGGGTGCCTTTTTCCATCAGCGGCAGGTCCTGCGGGCCGGTGGTGGTGAACAGCTTGAATTCGGCGTCGAACTTGAGTGATTCGTCGGCTTCAAACTCCGTTTCCGCATCGCGGGCATGCACGATCTTTGCGGCCAGAACGCTGACCTGCATGTTGTCTTCGTCGTCGCCCTGCAGCTCGGCCATGCCGCGCAGAATCACTGGCGCGTCCTCGGCAATGATGTCCTGGTGTGCCTCCAGGATGTCTGGAAACACCGTTACCTTGGTGAAGCCGGTGTCGTCCACCAGGTCAAAACGCGCCATCTTCTTGCCGAAGCTGCGGCTGTTTTCGTTCTTGATCACGCTTATGTTCAGGCCGCTGATCAGCCCGCCCAGCGTGACCGAACCGCTGGCCCCGCTTTCACGCAGGCGCGCGGCGTTGTCGCGGGCAAATTTCTCAAACACCGGCCGGAAGCTGTCCAGCGGCGAACTGGTGATGTACAGGCCGAAGGTCTCTTTCTCGGCCCGCTGAAGCTCGGCTTCCGTGAACGGCGGCTTGTCGGGCAGAAACGCCTTGTCACGGGCGGATTCGTCTTCGGCTCTCTCGGCGCGCGCGGGGCCGCCGAACATGCCCTTCTGGCCACGGGCGCGGTCGGCCGCGCCTTCCATGGCGATGTTGATCGCGCGTTCCAGCCCCGCCAGCAGGCTGCTGCGGTTCAGCCCCAGGCTGTCAAACACCCCGCCCTTGGCCAGCGATTCAATCACAGGCCGGCCAACCTGGGTCAGGTCCACGTTGTCCAGAAAATGCATGAAGCCCTTGAACCGGCCCACCTTGCGGCGCGCCTCGATGATCTTCTCGACGGCCTTGGTGCCCACGCCTTTCATGCCCGAAAGGCCGAACACAATGGTCTTGCCGGCGGGCGTGAACTCGGAATCGCTGACATTGATGTCCGGCGCCACCACCTTCACGCCGCTGGCGCGCACATGGCGCATGTATTCGACAATCTTGTCATTGCTGCCGATCATGCTGCTCAGCAGCGCGGCGTAGTATTCGGCGGGGTAATGCGTCTTGAGCCACGCCGTCTGGTAGGTAATCAGACCGTAGGCAACGGTGTGGGCCTTGTTGAAGCCGTAGCTGCCAAAGCCCTCAATCTGGTTCCACAGCAGGTCGCCCAGCCGCTTGCCGAAGCCCGCTTTCTCGCAGCCCTCCACGAACTTGGGCCGCAGCTTGTCCATTTCGTCCTGCTTTTTCTTGCCGATGGCCTTGCGCAGCTTGTCGGCATCACCGGGACTAAATCCTGCAAGCAGCCGTGCGATCAGCATCGCCTGCTCTTGATAGATCAGTGTGCCGTAGGTGTCGGAAAGAATCCTGCGCAGTTGCTCAATGGCCGGCTCTTTGGCGAAACCCTCAATCTCGCCGGGCATGCTGACCTTGACGCGGCCGTGCTTGCGCGCGGCGAACTCTTTGTCCACGCCCGCGCTCAGCGGGCCCGGGCGGTAAATCGCCAGCACGGCCGAGATGTCTTCAAAGGTGCTGGGTTTGATCGACTGCAGCAGCCGGCACATGCCCTCGGACTCGACCTGGAAGACGCCAAAGCCGTCGCCGGCGGCCAGTGTCTTGTACGTTGCTTCGTCGTCCAGTGTGTGCAGGCTTCGGTACGGCGCGTCCTTGGGTGCGGTCACGGGGTCCAGGTCAATGCGGGGGCCGCCGAACTTCGCAATCAGGTCCACGGCGCGCTGCATGATGGTCAGGTTGCGCAGGCCCAGGAAATCCATCTTCAGCAGGCCCGCTGCCTCGACCTCGTTCATGTTGTACTGCGTGGCCATCACAAAGGTCTTGTTGCCGTCGGCGTCCTTTTCGTTGCCTTCCTGGCGCATCAGCGGCAGGTAGTCGGTGACGTCAGCATCGGCAATCACCACGCCCGCGGCGTGAACGCCCGAACCCCGGTTCAGGCCTTCCAGGCGCATGGCGGTATCGACGACGGTTTTGACCTCGGGGTCCTTGTCGTACTGGGCCCTGAACTCAGGCTCTTCTTTCAGGCAATCGGCCAGCGGCTTGACCTTGCCCTGCTCGACGGGAATCAGCTTGGTCAGGTCGTTGACCTTTTTCAGGGCCACGCCCAGAACGCGGCCGGAGTCCTTGACGGCGGCACGGGCCAGCAGCTTGGAGAACGTGCCGATCTGGCACACGCATTGTTCGCCGTACTTGTTGCGGACGTAGTCAATCACTTCGCCGCGGCGATCGACGCAGAAGTCAATGTCGATGTCGGGCATGGAAATGCGGTCGGGGTTCAGAAACCTCTCAAACAGCAGGTTGTAGCGCAGCGGGTCAACGTTGGTGATGCCTAACGCGTATGCAACGATCGAGCCTGCAGCGGACCCACGGCCCGGACCAACAGGAATGCCATGCTCCTTTGCCCATGCAATGAAGTCGGCGACGATCAAGAAGTAACTGTTGAACCTCATATCGTTGATAACCCGAAGTTCAAACTCCAGGCGATCTCGGATTGCCGTGCTTCCCACGAGACTTGGAACAATCTTGAAGGAGGTGAAATCGAGGTTCTCTACTCCAGCACCACCAACCAGCGCGTTGTCGCCGTAACGTTCACGCACGCCCTTTTCACACAACTGGCGCAGGTACAGCTTGCTGTCGATGCCGCCGGGCGTCTTGAACTCGGGCAGGTGATAACCCTCGTTCTTGATGGTCAGGTCGCAGCGCGCGGCGATTTCCAGCGTGTGGGCCACGACCTCAGGATGGCCGGGAAACAGCGCGGCCATTTCGGCGGCGTCCTTCAGGTAAAAGTCAGGGCCATAGTCCAGCCGGTTCTGGTCCGACAGCAGACGGCCGGTGTTGATGCACAGCAGCGCGTTGTGGGCCTGGTAGTCCTGCGGGTTCAGGTAGTGGCTGTCGTTGGTCAGCACCACCTTGGCGCCTGTCTTCTGGGCGACCTCGAACATGCGGTTGGCGACAATGTCCTCGAACTCGCCGCTGCGCGAGCCGCGATGGGCCTGGATCTCGAGGTAAAGGTTCTCGCGCCCGAAGATTTCCTGGTAGGTCTGCACCTTGCAGACGGCGGGCTCGGCGTCTTTGCCGCGCATGATGGCCTGGGGCACTTCGCCGCCCAGGCAGGCCGTCAATGCAATCAGCCCGGCGCTGTGTTTGCGCAGCATGTCATAGTCAACGCGTGGCTTGCGGTGAAAGCCGTCCTTGAACCCGGCGCTGGTGATCTTGCACAGGTTGCGGTAGCCCTGCAGGTTCGTGGCCAGCAGCACCAGGTGTGCGTTTTCCTTGATGCCTTTGTCGCCGCCGGGCGCGGATTCGATGTCCGGGTTGCGCGACTCGCGCATGCTGTACGGAACCACATAAATCTCGCAGCCCAGGATCGGCTTGATGCCCTGCTTGGCGCACTCACGCTGCAGGTCAAGCACGCCGCACATGTTGCCGTGGTCGGTCAGAGCCAGCGCGGGCAAGCCAAGGTTCGCCGCGCGTTTGGCCAGGCCGGCAACGGTCGCGCCGCCGTCAAGGAAGCTGTAATCGGAGTGGACGTGCAGATGAACAAAGGACATGCGCGCAGTGTAGGAAGGCGTGCGACACGGCTGGTGGTATTGGATCGATTGTGGAAGGTTGGCGGCTTTGGCTGGCTCAGTTGCCGCCGCCGGCCGTGCCGCCTGTGCCACCGGTACCGCCTGTACCACCTGTGCCACCCGTGCCGCCGGTACCACCCGTACCACCCGTGCCACCAGTACCACCGGTACCGCCGGTGCCGGGTTGGGCGGGTGCGGGGGCCTGGGGTGCCTGGATGTCGAACAGCTTGAACTTGTCGTCCAGTTTGGGGAAATCGGGCAGTCGCACGACTGTCTCGTAGTACGCAAAGCGGCGTGTTTGCTTGCGCATGAACGAATCCGGCGGTGTGGCGTCCAGGACCAGTTCAATGCGAACCGCATAGGGCAGGCGTTCCTGGTCTTTGGCGTCCCAGTCGTCGGTCTCGGTTGACGAGCCGCGCCGGACAACTTCCTGCAGCGCGGCCGGGTCAATCTTGCCCTCTTCGGTCACGGCATCGCGCGGAAGGTCGTAATAGCGCACCCGGAAACTCACAACACGATCCGTGATGATCACGCCCAGCCCGCCCTCGGCCGGGCGCTTGTCGACCAGGAAGTCCTCGCGGCGGTACAGCGTGTACAGGCCTGCCAGCGGGCCGTCGTCGTCGTTCTTCTTGAGGTAATAGCCGACTTCAGTCAGGTCGCTGTGCAGCTTCTCATAGGTAAGGTAGCTGTCCACCGAAGTCACGAAGTAGAGTTCGTCCATGGCGTCATCATCGCCGCCGTTGTGCTTGCCCTCAAACCAGGTGCCGTCGATTTCGGCTTCGGCATCCGGGCCGGTGGCCCAGGCATAGCGCAGGTCGCGGCTGATGATCTCCAGGATTGCCGGCCCCATGCGGCGGGCGCGCAGTTCACTTTCAACGGTAAGGCGGGCCTCGACACTGGATTTCAGGATCAGGCCAAGGCTGACCATGATCAGCGCCGAAACCAGCAGCGCGATCATCATCTCCAGCAGTGAAAATCCGCGGGTGTGTCTCATCGGCCGGTACCCGTCCCCCCGGTGCCCGTGCCGCCCGTACCGGTGCCGCCTGCGGGCTGGTCAACACTTTCAATCTCGGCGGCATGCAGGGTGTTGGGATCCACGTAGGTCACCAGCCGGATGGTGCGGTTCTTTTCGTGCTGCTGGTCGTCCACTTCTTCGCCTTCGGCGTTGCGCTGGCGCTGGGCGGGGATGAACAGCGTCAGGGTCACGCGCACAACGCGGGCCAGCGGCTCATCCAGCGGGCTTTTCTCGCCGGTGGGCTCGCCGCGGTCATTGACCGGTGCCTCCCAGGCATCCAGTTCGGCCTTGGAGCCAATGAAATCCGTGCCGATGAACACCAGTTCCTTGGTCCACTCGTACTCGAACTTGGTGAAGGTGGCGCGGTCGGTCCAGCTCGCGTTGCCGCGCAGGTTGATGTCGTTCAGGCGGTTGTTCAGGTCGCTGAAGTCGCCGCTGCCGGAAGTGCTCCAGGTGGCTTCGTCTTGGGGATCGGGCAGGGCTTCGCTGATCAGCTCGGCCATCATCATTTCGGCCAGCCAGGCGCCGGTGCGCTGGTCGGACATCATCAGGTACTGCTGCATGGCCTGGTTGCGCACCTGCAACAGTGCCAGCAGCACCACGCCCACAATCAACACGGCGACCACGGCCTCAATCAAGGCAAAGGCGCGGCGGCGATGTCTGGCGCGGCGCGTCACTTGAGCCTTTCGGGTGGTGGAATCTTCATTTCGCCGGGGTAATAGTCGGCGCTGCCGGTGAACGGGTTCAGGCTGATGGTGTAAAACTCGCCTTCCTGGTTGGTCAGGTAGACGTAATGCCAGCTTCCGCCGCCGCGTGGTGCAAAGTCAATCTTGACCACGTCATCCTTGACCACCGAGGCGTCGCCAAAGGCCACCCGGTCAATCCAGCATGAAAACACGCGCTGTCCGCCGGATCCCGTGCGCGATGGCATCTCAAAGTACGCCCCGGCCACATAGGCGTCGTCGTCGTCGCCTTCAAACACTTCGCCTTCTTCGGCCTTGCGCGGGAACCACACGAAGTACAGCTGCTCTTTCAGGTTGTATTCGACCCTGTGGGTCTTGCCCTTGATGGCGGCATTGGTGCGCACGGTTTCCAGAAAGCCTGCCAGGGCGCGGGCCTCGCCCTTGAGCGTTTCGCGGTCACGAAACGCGAAGTAGGTGCCCGTCAGCACCACCATCAGGAACAACCCGATCAGCAGAGTCACCACCGTGATCTCGATCAGGGTGAAGGCCCGTTGACCAAGCCGGGCGGCCCTGCGGCCGCCCGAGCGAAGTTGTGCGGATGGCGCCATGGCTGGCCTTGCTATTTCGAATCGTCGACCGGGCCGAACTTGTTGAACACGATGTCCTTGTCAGGAATCTCGGTGCCGCCGTCCTGCCGGTCTTTGCCCAGGCAGCGCAGGATGAAGCCGTTGGACTGGTCAGGCTCGTAGCTGAAGTTGTCCTTGGTGAACGGGTCCTTGGGCAGGTTGCCGCCGAACTGCTTGGCAATGCCGTCCAGGGAGTCGGGGTAATCGCCATCGTTTTCGGTGGCGTACATGTTCAGCGCCTTGTGGATTTCGGCCATGTCGCTGCGGGCCTTTTCCCACTTGGCTTTGTCGGGCTTGTCCAGCACGAACACAAAGGCCATGGTGCCGATGATGCCGAGGATCACGATCACGACCATCAGCTCGACCAGTGTAAAGCCGCGGTTCTTGCGCTTGCGTTGAATCATTGCCGCTCCCTGAACAGTGTCCTGACCCATCATGATACGCCTGAAACAGGCGAACCGACGGGATTTTTCCATGAATCCGCTGTTGTGGCAACCGGGCCGCCCGGGGGTGGAAGCTGTCCCCGGACAGCCCGTTGCTATGGCTCTACCTGGCCGCTTTCGTCATACACGATGTCGCGGTTGTGGCCTTCGGTTCCGCCCGGCGCGCCATCTTTGCCCAGGCACACAATGCGAAAGCCGGTCTGGGTGCGTTCGTACCGGTAAGGCTCCTTCGAAAACGGGTCAACGGGCACCCTGCGGCCGGGAAGGTCCTCGGCGATGGCCTGCAGGCTGTCTGGAAACGTGTTTTCGTGGTTCACCGACCACAGGGACAAGGCCTTGTAAAGTTCATTCACTTCCGCGCGGGCGGCTTCCCAGCGCGCGGTGTCGGCCTGGCGCGGGTAACTGACCCAGGCAATGGTGGCCAGGATGCCCAGTATGACAATGACAACCATCAGCTCCACGAGCGTGAATCCGCGTGTGCGGCGCATGGGATGTTCCTGATTTCGGCCGCCCGCATTGCGGGCAAGTGTCAAGGCCGGCCGCCTCATGGAACGTTCAGGTTGCGCCGCCGTTGGCGGGTGGGCGCTATTTTGCCGACGGGTCGTAGGGCTGCAGACAGGACTTGTCTTTTTCGAACCCGGCGTCGGTCAGTTCCAGTGTGGTCTTGCCGCCGACCACAACCTTTGCCACGCCGTCGCCCGGCAGGCGCGTGCAGTACCAGGTTTCGGTCTCGCCGCTGACCACGACGATGCAGGGCAGCTTGAGCTTTCCTGCCGTGAGTTCGCGGGTCTTGGGGCTGGCGGGTTTTTCGGGGGCCTTGAAGTCGGCCAGGGTGATTTCCTGGTCGCCGCGCTTGACCTTGCCGCTGCCTGCCGCTTCAAACGTGACCAGGCTGTCGCCGTACTTCAGCCACTCGCCGGAACGCAGGTCGCGCAGCGGCAGCTGGGCGTCGTCGGCCACGCTGTAGGGCTTGAGGTCGCCCGCGGCCTTCAACACCGTGTAGACGTTGTCTGTGTCTTCATCGCCGCCGCGCTTGCCTTTGTCGCTGGTGCTGCTGGTGGTCCAGGCCCATTTGCTTTTGACGCGGCCCAGCGGGTCAACCAGAAATGCCATGTTGGGCAGACTGCCCCAGGCCTTGTGGTTGGTGTCCTTCATGTCGTCGGCCAGCACGGTCCACTGCTGCTTGCCGGCTTTCTTCAGTTCATTGGCGGCCTTCACGCGATCCTTGAACGCGACGTGGTTGTTGATCTTGATGGCGTTGCCCTTCATCTTCCAGCCGCCGGTGGGCTCGGCCTGCCTGCGATCCTCGGGCCCGTCATCGGGGTGGGCCTCGCGGGTGTAGACAAACAGAAAGGCGACATCCTTGCCGTGCTGCTTGAAAAGCTTTTCCATTTCACCGAAATGGGCGACGCAGGGCGGTCATGTGTAACTGCCGAACTCGATGAACACCCAGCGGCCCTGGAAGTCGCGCAGATCGACCTCTTTGCCTTCTGTGTCCTGGGCAAACAGGCGCGGCGCGGGCTGGCCGGCGGCGAGTTCGGCTTTTTTGTGAAACTCGGAAAACGGGCTGGCGGCGCCGGGTTTGCGCTGGGCGAGCGGCACCGAAACCAGAAGGAAAGAAACAGCCGCCACCGCGGCGCAAAAGGACAGGGCTTTCATGCGGGTCTCCGGGCATGGAACAGCACGCGCTGATTCAGGTATCGCTTAATCCCCGGCGCTGACAAAGAACGTCAGCACAATCTGCAGCACGATCGCGGCGCTGCCCAGGGCGTCAATCGTTTCGCGGTGGCTGGCATCCAGCCATTGCAGCCGCACACCAAGCTCAAGCACCGCAAACAGTACCGCGTAAGGCGCAAGCAACAGCGCATAGCCCAGGCCGCGGTCCCAGTACACGCGCTTGCGGGGCCGGGATTTCCACGAAAGGAACACGGCCGCACAGGCAATCGTGCACAGCGGCGGGTACCAGCGCACAAACAGCCACACCGGGTGATCGCGTCCGGTGCCGATTTCGCGCGACAGCGCGTCAGGCCACAGCGTGCTGGCCAGGCAGAACAACGGCAGCACGACAAACAGCACGGCAGAAACGCCCCGACCCACGCGCTTTTCAATGCGATCCTGCCCGCTTTCCACGAAGTTCCAGCCCAGCAGGCCCGCCGTCACCAGCGCCACCAGCGTGTATACGGGCCAGTGCGAGGCCTTCAGCCCCAGCGCGCCGTCCCAGGTAGAGGCTGGTGCCAGCCACAGCAGGCCGCACAGGGCCAGGGCGAACGCGCCGACCCAGCCCGCGTACCAGGCGAACGCGCGGACGCCGGTTTCCAGCTTGCGCTTGAGTGCGCGGCCCTTGCGGACACTGATGGCCATGGGGCGATGATAGCTATTGCGTGACGTGGCGGGCGGGGCTCTTGCCGGCCTTGAGGTCGGCAAGGATCTCGTCGATCTTTTCGAAGGTCAGGCCTTCGTAGTAGTCGTCATTGACCTGCATGCAGGGCGCGGTGCCGCAGGAGCCCAGGCATTCGGCCTTCTTGAGCGTGAACAGGTTGTCGGGTGTGGTTTCGTCTTTGTTCACACCGAGCTTCTTGGAAAGGTAGTCGTACACGCCCTCGGCGCCGCGCAGCGCGCAGGGCAGTGTGGCGCACACCCAGACCACGTTCTTGCCGTCGGTTTCTTTCCGAAACGTCGTATAGAAGCTGACCATGCCCCAGACTTTGGCCGGCGGCATGCCGATGGCCCCGGCCACCTGTTCGCAGACGTGGGCGTTGATGAAGCCGACTTCGCGCTCGGCAATGCGCAGCGAGGTCAAAAGCGCGCCTTCAGGCTGTGGAAAGCGCTTGGTCAGTGCGGCAATGCCCTTGAGTGTCTCGGGCCGCAGTGTGGTGTTGGTGGTTGTGGTCGACATGCGCGGGAATCGGGAATCGGGAATCGGGAATCGGAACGACCATGTTCCGCGCCTATTCCTCTTTCGCCGCCTTTCTCTGAATGGCCTGCATCAGCCGGTTCAACATCTGCCCAATGCGTTCTGCAGTATGGATCATCGTCCTGCTTTCTGCCGACCCGAGATACTGAAGTCGGGCGGAAAGTTCCAGCAGGGTCTCGACTTCGGCAACCGAACCGCGAGCGAACGACAGGTGACGCAAGTAGTCCCCAGCGTGTGCCCGTGCGTTGCCTTCCGCGATGTTCGCCGGGATAGAAACCACGGCACGTCTAAGCTGGCTGATGATCCCGTAAGTCTCGTCGCGCGGAAATGTCATGGCTGCCTGGTAGACTTCCAGCGAGAAGTCCATTGCCAGTTTCCAGACTTCAAGCTCTCGGAAACTCGACGCCGCCATCCTGTTGCCCGACTCCCGATGCCCGATTCCCGAAAATCGATTCCCTCGCTTTATCGATCCAGTTCGCCGGCGATTACGTTCAGGCTGCTCAGGCAGGCCACCACGTCCGAGATGTAGCTGCCCACAACCATCTTGGGCATCGCCCCATAGTTGTGATAGCTGGGCGGGCGGCAGCGCACGCGATAACCAACCGCCGAGCCGTCGGTTTCAAGGTACCAGCCCAGTTCGCCGTTGGTGGCCTCTGTGCAGCTGTAGATTTTGCCGTTGCGCGGCGTCTTCAGGCCGTGGCCCTTCATGGTCAGCTTGAAGTGCGTGATCAGGCTTTCCATCTGGGTGTACACGGCGGCCTTTTCCGGCAGCACGATCTTCCAGTCGTCAATGTTGACGGGGCCACCGGGCAGGCGATCCAGCGCCTGGCTGATGATCTTGACGCTTTCGCGCATTTCGTCGACGCGAACCTTGTAGCGCGCAAACACGTCGCCTTCGGTGCGCGTGACCACGTCAAAGTCAAGTTCGTCATACACCCAGTAGGGGCGGGCGCGGCGCACGTCGTAGGCCACACCGGCGGCGCGGGCAATCGGGCCGGAAAGGCCGTAGCTCTGCACATCTTCGGCGGTCACGGCGGCGATGCCGATGGTGCGGTCCAAGAAGATGCGGTTGCGCGACAGCATCTTTTCGATCTCGCGCAGGGCCAGCGGGAACTCGCGCAGGAACTTGCGGCAGCGCGGCACGAACTCGCCGGGAACATCCTTCATCATGCCGCCGACGCGGGCAAAGCTGGTGGTCAGGCGCGCGCCGGTGACCATTTCAAACAGGTCGTACAGTTTCTCGCGTTCCACAAACGACCACAGCAGCACCGAAAACGCGCCAAGGTCCATGGCCTGCAGGCCGGTGCAGATCACGTGGTCGGCAAGCCGGGTCAGTTCGCACAGGATCACGCGCAGGTACTGGCAGCGCGGTGTCAGTTCGATTTCCAGCAGTTCTTCCACGGCATGCACAAACCCGAAGTTGTTGCACAGCGGGCTCATGTAGTTCATGCGGTCGGTGGTGCACACGAACTGGTTGAAGGTGTGGTACTCGCCCAGTTTCTCAAAGCCGGTGTGCAGAAAGCCGATGTCCGGGTCGGCCTTGACCACGTTTTCGCCCAGCACTTCCATCTTTACGCGCAGCGTGCCGTGGGTGGCCGGGTGCTGCGGCCCGAAATTGATCGACAGCGTCCGGGTCGTGATGTCTTCACCGGCATCGATGTTCGGCTTCTGGACAATTTGTGACATGGTCATTCCTCGGGGCCGGAGCATAGCTTTTGGGGCATCGGAGGCCAGCAGGAAGGGCAGCCGCAACCTGTGTGCTAAAGCTCGCGGGACAGCACAAAATCGGCGATCTCGAACAGCAGGTCGCGCAGTTCGCCGGGGGGCAGGAGCTCCAGCCCCTTCTTGGCCTGGGCGACAAAGCCGGCCGCCCGGGCCGCGGAATACTTGAAGCTCTCCGTTTCGTGCAGCAGGCGCAGCAGTTCATCGCGGCGGCCGCCTTTTGCGGCGTCCATGGCGGCCTCGCGCGCGGCGGGCGCGGCGACTTGAAGGTGCCGGATCAGCGGCAGCGTGGGCTTGCCCTTTTCGATGTCGCTGCCAAGCGTTTTTCCTACCAGCGCTTCCTCGCCCAGCAGGTCCAGCAGGTCGTCCATGATCTGAAAGGCGCGTCCCAGGTTCATGCCGTAGTCGTAAAACGCGCGGGCGGTCTTTTCATCGGCGCCGGCGTAATGCGCGCCCAGCATGGCGCTGGTGGCATAGAGTTCGGCGGTCTTGCCCTCGATGATCTGCAGGTACTTGGCTTCGCTGAGCTCAAAGTGGTTGCGGTTGTGAACCTGCATGATCTCGCCAAAGCAGGTCCTGGCCATGGCGCGCGAAAACTCGCGCGCCCCCACGGGTGTGCCGGCATCCAGGCTGAGTTCAAAGGCGTGGCTGAAAATGTGGTCGCCCAGCAGCACGCTTACTTCATTGCCCGCCAGGGCGTTGATGCTGGTGCGTTTGCGGCGCAGCAGCGCGTCGTCCAGGATGTCGTCGTGAACCAGCGTCGCCGTGTGCAGCATCTCTGCCACCACGCCCAGCACGATGTGGTCGCGCGTGATGCGCCCGCAGGCCTTGCCTGCCAGCAGCAGCAGCGCCGGCCGCAGCTTTTTGCCGCTGTAGTCTTCCACGTACGCCAGCAGGTTGGCGATGTACGGGTCGTCGCTGGTCAGCTCGGCCCGGTACATGGCCTCTACCTGCGCCAGTTCGGCGGTGATCGGAGCGTACAGGCGGGCCAGGATGTTGCGGGCGGCATGCGCCGCAGCGTCCGTTTTGGGGGCTGCATGGGCGTCGGACATAGATGCACTCGGTTGTGCCGCCCCCCGGCAGGCCCGCGAAGATACCGCAACGACGCGCCCGGTCAACGGCGGGAAGGCCTACTTTGCGCGGCAAAGCCGCGTGCGGAGGGCATTACGCCGAGGCAAGGTCATCCGGCGTATTGACGTTGGCAAACAGCCAGGCCGGGTTGCCAAAGGCCTGCAAGGCCGGCCCCATCAGCGTAAGCGACTTCAGCGATTGCCACACCGGCATCACCTTGTTGCGGCCGGCGGCAAGGGCGGCCGAAACGGCCGCCAGTGCAGGCTTGCGACGCAACGCCGCCAGCAGCGGCTCATCGGCACTGTGCCGGCACCAGGCGCAATCGGCGGTGTCCAGGGCATCCAGCAGCGCGCGGGCAAGATCCGGCGTCACGTGCGGCAGGTCGCAGGCCAGCACCAGCACCAGGTCGTGCTCTGCCAGCGCAAGCCCCGCGGCGATGCCCGCCAGCGGCCCGCACCCGGCATGGGCCGGGTCATCAGGCGCCGTCAGCACGCCCTTGGGCAGCTCATAGTCCCGGTTGCCGCACGCCACAATGCGCTGGGCGCACAGTGGTGCAGCCGTTTCCAGGGCAATCTGAAGCAGCGTACGGCCGCGCAGGGCGCGCAGCGCCTTTTCGCCACCCAGGCGCGAGGCCAGCCCGCCGGCCAGAATGATGGCACTGGCGGGCGGGCGTGGCACTTACTTGGCCTCGTTGGAGGCGTTGTCCTTGGATTCTTCGGCTTTGTACAGGATGACCTGCTTGTCTTTCAGCAGCAGGGCCGGGGTCATGAGTTCCACGACGGTGCTGGTGCCGGCCAGGTGGCGGGTGCGCCAGATGTCGGCCGGCGAGAAGAAGCCTGTGTCCTTGAGAGTGTTTTCTTCCATGCGCCGCGGGTCATTGGCGCGGGCGGTCATGCGGGCCAGCGAATAGCCCCAGGTTTCGTTTTCCAGGCGGCGAAGCGGGTCATTGATGCGGCGGTCGGCGAACAGTTCCGTCACACGGTCGCGCGGCGGAATGTTGCGCAGGCGGCTCATGAAAGGCCCGTCGGGCGAACTTTCGCTGGCAGAGGCCGAGAATCCCAGGAAGTCGCTGTCACCGGCGCTGTAGATTTCGGGAATGTCCATGTTGTCGGTGAACCATCCGGTCTTGACGACCAGCAGGTGGGCGCCGTACTTCTGGGTGGCGCGGCCGATTGCGGCATCCCAGCCGTTATCGACGATGTCGCGGCGAAGCTCCTTCATGGCATCCACGGCAAGCTGACGGGCGCGGTTCATTGCGGCCAGTTTCAGCACAGTTTCCTGCGCGCCCAGGCGGCCCTGCGGGTGCTTGGGTGTCTTGTCACGCAGGCGCAGCAGCAGGTAGCCGCGGCCGGGCAGGGCCATGATGGTGCTGACCTTGCCTGCGGTGTTTGCGGGTTCTTCCAGAAACGCGCGGGCGCCGTCGACAAAATCCAGGTACCCCAGCGTTTCGCTTTCGACGACTTCCTTCCATGTGTAAAGCCTGTCGCCGGCGTTGACCAGGTTCACGCCGGCCTCGGCGCACAGCGTGGCCAGGTTGATGCCGCGCGTGTCAGCGGCATCTTTGGTGCTGCTGGCCTGGCGGGCGGCCACGTCGGCCTGGATCAACTGGGCGCGGTTGTCCCATTCGTCGATCTCCGACTGCGCGACAATCAGGTCGGCCTGGTCGCGTGTGAACTTGGCGACCCGGGCCGGGATCTCCAGCAACAGGGTCTGCAGCGCCGCTGCCCGCAGGCGGTCGTCGCCGGCCTGGCCCGCCTGCTGCACAGCCAGTTCGTAGGCCACCAGCATGGCGCGCAGGGCGTCGGCAAATGCCTCCGTCTGCGGCTGCTTCTTGTCGCGGGCCTTGATGCGTTCGTCGATGGCCTCAATCTCCAGGTCAAAGCCGCGCAGCCTTGCCTTGATTTCGGCTTCGGTAAGGGGCTCTTCCTGATCATTCTTCTTTACGGTCTTGGCATCAAACTCGTCGCGCTGGGCGCGTTTGTCGTTGCGCATGCGCTCCAGGTCCTGGCTGGCCAGTGATCCCGCCGAAACCAGGCCCGACACCTGCTCGCGTTCCAGGTTCTGCAACTCAGTAATCAGGTCAGCCGATGCAAGCCGCACAGCCGCGTCATCCAGCGTGCCCAGGCGGCGGTTGGCCACACCGGTGAACTTCAGCCACGCCTGTTCCTCCAGCGACGTGAACCGCATGCGCAGGGTGTCGAGGTAGTTCTTCACGCCGTCGGCCACCTGCTGTTCCTTGCGCAGCACGTCAAGGCCTGCGTTCAGCTCGCGTTCGCGCAGCTTCTTGATGTCGTTCAGCTTGCGCAGCAGCAGCGAAATCGCCGTCTGCGCCGCAGGCACGGAATTCTCGCGCTGCAGGGTGCTGGTCAGCTCAACCTTGGCCTCGTCGAACAGCCGGTACTGCAGCAGCTCGGGGCGGGTCTTGTCTTCCCACTGCTTCCATTGTTCTTCGGTCCAGGTGCCTGCCTGGGCGTTGGTCACGGCCTCGCGGTCGCGGGCCGCCTTGAGCCTGGCATCAATGTTCTTCTTGTCTTCGTCGGTGGCCTTGAACATTTCCTCGCGCATGGCCTTGTAGGTCAGCTCAAGCCGGTCCTGGTTGATCGGCACGTTCTGCATGCGGTCGGGATAGGCCTGGATGATGTCAAAGCTGAACCGCGCGTCGGCCTGCAGATCCGGGCGTGTGCGGTTTTTGTCGAAGGCTTCCTCAAGCGCGTCGTAACCGTACGCCTGCGTGGCAACGCCGCCGACCCCGCCCGCCAGGCGCGAGGCCTGCCATGCGAAATGCTCGCGCTGGACTTCGGCGCGGGCGCGTTCCAGGAAGTGATCAATGGAAAGGCGGGCAATCTCGGCCTGGAACTTTTCGTTGTTGCCCTCGGCAATGCGCGCGATTTCGGTCATCGAGGCGCGGCCCTCGGCTGTCAGGCTGTCCACGTAGTCGCGCACCATCAGGCACTCGCGGAACGTGACCAGCAGGTCGGACAGTTCGTCGCCGAAGTTCTTCTTGAACTCCTTTTCAAGTTCGGACTGCTTGAACTTCTCGAATTCGCCGCGGCCTTCGTTCATCAGCGCGGTCAGGACGGCGCCCACGCGGGTGTTGCTGGGCGGCTCAATGCCGGCCTCGCGGGCACGGCGCACAAGCTCCATGTGGCACCACAGGTGCTGGCTTTGCCAGCGCGGCCAGATGTTCAAAAGGCTCATCGAACGCGGCATCTCGGCGTTGCCCCAGTAATAGCCGTCGGTTTCACGCGGGCTGAGCGCCGGCACCCGGGCGTACAGGGGTTCGACTTTTTCGTTGCTGAACACCGACCGGTCCAGCATGTCGGCCAGCGACAGGGCACGCAGTGCCTGCTGGTACTGCACGTACCGAAGCGGCTCCCCGTTGACCTTGGCGGCCTCCGGCGGCTGGCCGCGGCTGCCGGGTTCCATCACCGCCATCATCGCGCCGGTGACCGTGAACGTTGACGCCAGCAGGATGATCAGGCCGGCGAAAAATATTTTCTGGGGGCGTGTGTAGTTTTCTAGACCCACTGCAGTCCTCTCTTAACTACATAAAGACATCGCCTGCGTCCCCGTTTGGGGGCGGGAAGGGTAGCAGACCACAGGCATCGCGGCAACGAAGGGAAATTCCGGGGCCCGAACAACCTTTTCTGTTTTTTACGTTTCTCGCACATGCGCGGCAACGTCGCTGAGGGTCGCACGGCAACAAGACAGAGTATCGCGTGGCGCCTGCCCGCTGGTGACGGCTTGCGTGGTTAAGCGCCAACCCCGCCTTGGGGGCGGGGTTGGTGGTCTGAATGGCTGGTTGTTTAGGCCTTGCGGGTCTTGCGGCGGCGCCAGAACGCGACCAGCATCGGGATCAGGATGGCTGCCGGTGTGGCCGCGATGCCGGTGGCGCAACCGCCGCCGCCACCACCGCCACCACCACCGCCCGCGCCGAACACAGTGACGTTGCTGTAGCTGAAGGTCTGGGCCAGGGTCTTGGGGCCCAGG
>JAHBXZ010000011.1 GCA_019636215.1 Planctomycetota bacterium
TTAGGCAAGCTTGAGGGCAGGCCACGCGACAAAATCCGGGAAATTCGGCGGGCCGGGTGCCCCAAAACGAAAACGCCCCGGCACAGGGCCGGGGCGTTTGTGATGCCTGCATCGACAGTTACTCGAAGGTCTTGTTGAAGGGCTTCTTGTTGCCCAGGATGTCCTTCGGGTTGTTCTTGAAGGTTTCCTGGTCGATGTTCCAGGCCGACTGGGCTTCGTCGGCCAGCATGTACTGGGCGGCATCCGAATCCGACCAATACACAATCATGCCTTCGTTGTCGTAGTTGTTCCAGTTGGCGCTGTTGAACGTCAGGACGACGGTCTTGTTGGCACCCTTGCTGTTCAGAACCGCCAGCAGTTCACTGCCCTTGGGCGAAGTGTAGCTGCAGGAGTTCGCGGGCATTTCGCCGCTTTCAATCCAGTCGGTGCCGGCCTTGCTGTCGACCTTGCTGTTCAGGCTGACCAGTTTGTTGACGACTTCGCTGTCGAGCAGCTTTTTCTTGATGGCCTGTTCGTAGAACTTCTGGCCCTTGGCGTCCTTGAGGGCAGCCTCGGTCAAAGACTTCTTCTTCTTGTTGTCGATCGGAATCTGCTGGATCGCCTGCATCAGGTCGCCCACCTGCTTGATCTCAAGCTTGGCGGAAGCCTGTGCCAGCTTCGGGATGACGGCCACGGCCAGGATGCCGACAAGCAGCCCCAGGATGCCGATCACCACCATCAGTTCGACCAGTGTAAAACCGCGACGATATGACCTTTTCAAAGTTGTTCCCCTTGCGTTGACAAACGGCAAGCAAACCCTGCCTTGTGCGGGTATCCGACCCCCTTAAGTATCCGGATGGCAGGGCCAGCGTCAAGCACCAGCCAGCCTGAAACCCGCTTCAAGTAGCGAATTATCGGTACGCGATTTGCCCCGGCAATTGTTGCCGGATGGTAACGGGGGCGCGTAAGTGCTTGCGATCGAACGATTAGCAACTACTTCGGGCGCGAAGGCGGCTTGAAGTCGTTTTCAAGCCCCTTCAGTTGCGGCGGCAGGTCTTCTTTGGGTTGGCCCTGCGTTGCAGCCTTGCGGTCGCCGTCGTCGATGCTGCCATCGACCTTGAGAGCCGGCATGCTGGCCGGCACTTCCAGGGCCGGGTGGCCGCACTTGGGGCAGGCGATCTTCATGCCCTCTTTGTGGTTCAGCACGTTGAACTTGCTGAAGCAGGCCGGGCAGCCAAGGATGGTGATGTTCTGGCTTTGCAGAAGCTCGTGCACCTTTTCGGCCGAAAGAACCTGCTTGCTGACCATGACTTCGCCCAGGCGAAAGAACAGGTTGAAGCGTTCAAGCTTGGCCTGTTCGCGGATGCATTCGTGCACCTGCTGTTCTGTCAGATAGCCCTTCTCAATGGCCAGACGGCCCAATGTCATGCCCATCTTGCGCACGGCGGGCGACATCTCCAGGCGCGAACGATTCTCGCGCTGGATGGCCAGCACAGTCATCAATTCTTCGTCGCTGAGAAACCCGAGATCCACCATGCACTTGCCAAGGTGAGTTCCATCGGGTGATTTTTCCTGGGCTTCGACGGCGCGGGACAACTGCTCTTCGGTGATGAAGCCGCAGCTGACAGCGATCTTTCCGAAGAGGACTTCAACCTTGGTGGTGGCCATGCCCGAACCTGTGCAGGAAAGTGGGTCATACTATCGCGTGAGATACGAAACCAAAAGCGCCAAGAAAGTGATTAAAAGGCGCGATGCTGCAACAAATGAAAACGGCGGCCGCTCTCGCGGCCGCCGTCATGACACTTGGGTCACCCCGACTAGGATTCGTAAGTGCGCCAGGAGCCCGGAATGAACACTGCGCTGGTGTTGTAGGCACGCAGGAAGTACGGGGGCATGGTCACGTTCATGCGCCAGTCCCAGTCATAGTTGCGGCGCTTGAAGGTGTTACCCAGGCCGGCTGCCGCGGTGCCGGTGGCGCTGATCAGGCCGCCGCACAGCCACCACTCATCCAGTTCCTGAGCCCAGTACGGGCTGTGCGGGCGGGCGTTGACAAGGCCGAGGAACACACCATCGCAGTGGTACTGGTTGGGATGGTGGCCCGGGATCATCTCGCCGCCCAGGTTGGTCACATTTTCGGCCACGGGCACCGGGGTCCACCAGTGCACCGCCGGGTTGATGTCAGTCATGGTCATGACACCCAGCATTTCCTTGAAGCCTGTGGCTGCGGCAGTCTGCTTGCTTTCAAAACGGCGCAGTTCCGGGTTGGCGCGAAGCGTCTGGTAAGAAATGTTGCCCTTGATGGTCACCAGGTGTTCGCACACCACCGTGACGCGACGATTGTCGATCCAGCCTGACAGCATCAGCATCGGGCACTGCGCACCGCTCAGGCGCTGGGTGTCCAGGCTTGCAATCGGCGTCTGGACGAACAGGTTGTCGCGGTCAGCCGGGGCACCGGCAGCGGTATCGCGGTTGTTCAGTTCGTCGCCATAGTTGGTGTGCGAGGAACCCGTGGCCACGTAGATGATGCCTTCATCTGGAATCGGCAGGCTTTCCACAGCGTAGATATAGTTGGCGTTGTTCAGCGACGCATGGCCGAAGGTCGTGGCACCGTTGGCGGTGTTCAGCCAGCCCGTGCCGGTCGGGTATGTCGAGTTGGCCGTGGCGACCGATGGCGCGCTGGTGTTCAAGCGACGCACATAGTGGCGGTTGTAAGTGGTGCCGGTGAACTCGATCCACAGGGTGTTTTCGCCATAGCGATGCGTGAAGCCCGCATTGGGCACACCCGCAATCGTTTCCAGGGTTGCCCAGTTGTACAGCGGCGGCACGGTGATCGGCGGCTGGAACTGCTCCGGCAACTGAATCGGGAAGTTGTACGCCACGCCTTCCGCACCGAAGACAACGTTCGCAGTCGTGATCGTGCGGCCAAAGAACTGCACACCCGTTGCGGACGGGATCTGGATTGTGCCGTTGTTGTAGTAGTTGCCCACCATCTTGAAGTTGTTGCCGTAATAGGACGTGCCCGCGCCGCCGTTGAACAGCGCGTAGTCACTGAAGCTGGCAACGCGAATCAAGTACTCCACAACGCGGGTCTTGCCCGAGGCCGTGGCGCGCGAACGAATGCGTGCCGTGGGCACTGACGGGCCACCCACGCTCATGGCGTCCACGGTGACGAGCAGGCCGTTGATGGTCGGGGTGCCGACGGTTGTCCAGCTTGCGGTGTTGATCCAGGACCAGTCTTCCTGGATGCCGTCAATCAGCGTAAACCGGCCGCGCATGGTTTCGACGCCGGCTTCGGCCGCGATCATCAGACGAACGTCGATACCGTTCTTGACGATCGAGGTTCGCGTAATCACCGACATCGACAACAGTGCCGTGCCGGCCACGGTCACCAGGATCATGAACAACATGGCCGCGGCCAAGGCACCACCACGACGGTTGTTGCGAAGAGTGCGGGCACTCGTGCGCATGGGCAGGTCTCCAGATAGATTGAACTTTGTCCACCAAGAATATTACACACCGATACCTGACTGTCAAGTTTCTCTGGCAAAATCGTACGACGAGTTCCACCAGCCGCATGCTTTATCTTACACGTTGCAATGGGTGGACGTCGCGTAACCTTTTACCAAACAATGATTTATGAACTCGTCCGGCCGTCGGTCAGGTTGCTGGCAGAAAACACTACACTCACCTTACATTTTTCGAAATTCCGGCTGAACTGTTGAGTGCGCCGCCAAACCATGCCCGCGAACGCGGCAAATCTGTGCAATTTGGGCTTTGCGCGTTCTTCCATCGTCTTGAAGTAGTCGTCGTATCAACCCTGCGGCGCTATCGGCCTTGCAGTACCGCGCCTATGATGCCGCGACGTTTTTTCCTGCCCAAGGTTCGCCGTGCGCACACGCCAGACGCCCAAAAGCATAGAGCGCGTCGCCAAGCCCGAGCGCAAGCGCACCGAGGCTAGTCCGAAGTCGCTGGACGACTGCACGGATTTTGACCTGCTGCAGCTGTACGAGCGCGAAACCAGCCACGCCGCCTTCGAGCTGCTGGTACAGCGGCACCGCCGGCAGGTCTACAACTTCATCTACAAGATGGTGGGCAAGGCCGAGCCGGCCGAGGACATCTTTCAGGAAACCTTCCTGCGTGTGCTGAAGAACGCGGGCAGCTACACGCCGCGCGCCAAGTTCACGACCTGGTGCCTGCAGATCGCGCGCAACCTGACGCTGGATCATTACAAGCGCGAGAACCTGCGCCAGCACGCCAGCATCGACGCATCTTCAGGCAACGATGAAGAACAGTCGTTTGCGGCGCTGCTGAAGGGCACCGACCCTGAAAGCCACGAGATCCTGCAATCGCGCGAGTTGATTGACGAAGTGCGCGTGGCCATCACGCACCTGCCCGAAAACCAGCGCGAAGCCCTGGTGCTGCGCGTGCACCAGGACATGCCCTATGCCGAGATTGCCGAGATCCTGGGCAGCCCCGAGGGCACCGTGAAGTACTGGGTGCATGAGGCCATCGCCGCGTTGTCCAAGTACCTGCAGAAGAAGGGCCTGGTGGACGGTTGAAGCAGGATTTGCGGCCAACGATTTGCCCTGCGGGGCGTTGCATAAGGTGGAAGCAGCACGCAGCACAGGAAACGACCATGAAATCCCCGGCCCCCGAAAACCGCCTGATCGACTTCGCCCTGGGCGAGCTTGACCCCGCGGCCGAACGCGCGCTGCTGGCGGAAATGGATGCCGACCCGGCGTTGCGCGCGCAGGCTGAACGCATCCGCCGCAATGTGCTGCTGGTGCGCGCCGTGCCCGCCAACGACATTGCCCAGGACGCCCTGGCCCGCCTGTTTGCCGCGGTGCGCGAGGCTTCGGCCGCGCACACCGGCAATCACGAGGCAGACATCATCCCGATGGGCGACCGCATGTGGCGCTATGTTTCTCGCGCCGCGGCGGCATTGCTGATCTCGGGCGCGGTGATCTTTGGTCTTTCGCAGATGCCCGACGGCCCGGCGCCATCCGTGGCGCGCGTGCTGGATGAAACCGGCACCGGCTGGGTGCACAGCGGCGACGTTGTGGAATCGGCCATCGGCGGGCGGCGCGTGCTGCGCTTTGCCACCGGTGAAGTGCTGCTGGACGGTGCTTCGGCCGTGCGCCTGACCGGCACCGGCGCCTACGGCACCCCGGCCATTGAAGTCCTGCGCGGCCGCGTGGTGGTTTCCGCCACCACCGCGCCCCTGACCACCAGCGTGGCCGAAAACGAACTCAGCCTCGAGGCCGGCAGCACCGTGGCGCTGGACTATGAGCTGCCCTACCAGCGGGTCTCGGCCGACGGCCGCATCGTGGAAATCCAGCGCCAGACCGTGGCCGACGTGGCCGCCCTGGGCGAGAAAACCTACGGCATCAAGATTGACGTTTCCGGCCTGGACCCCCAGGTCCGCCAGCGCCGCCTGAGCTTCTTTGGTGCCGACATGACGCCGGAGGCCTTTGTGGCAAGCCTTGTGGAGGCCGCGGCGAAGTACGGTATCTCGGAGGCCCCGATCAACCAGCGCGACACGCGCCTGGTGTATCGCGGCGGCCCCGATCGCGGCGAAGGCCTGGATGCCAGCGTGCTGAGTGTGGCGTTGCTGGCCGGCCGGGCTGTGGTCAAGTCTGACGATCACAACGTGCGCCTGGTGGAGGGCGCCCACAACAGCTTTGAGGCCACCAGCACCCGGGGCACCGGCGCCGAAACGCGCAGCAGCGATAACCTGGCCCGCATGGTGGTCTGGGCCGGCGGACTGGGCAACAGCACCGTAGACGGCAAACTGCGCAATGTGGCGGCCCGCAGCGGTCACCTGCCCCAGGGCGCGGTGATCCACAGCGACCGGCTGGTACTTCGCAAGCAGGACGCCAATGAACCCGAGCGCGTGTTTCTGCTGGGCGGGCCCGAGTTCACCTTCCCCCTGCCCGGCGACCGCAAGGGCCGGTTGGTAGGCCTGATGAGCACCGGCGCCGAGTTCGAGGTGCAGGGCGAAACCAGGCGCGAGTTCATCCCGCTTTCGTCGCTGGGAAAGTAAGCCCGACAAACCAAAGCCCCCGCAACGCGGGGGCTTTTTCATGTCTGGCGCTGTTGGGAACGCCAATCTCCGGATTGGCGCTGTCAGGGAGTACAACGACGCCAATCAGGAGATTGGCGTTCCAAGCCGAGCCGCGGCCACGCCGCAGAGCCTCACAATCGCGGCATCGGATTGCGGAAAACCGGCGGGACCGTCAACGCGCCAAGCGCGATCGCAGCGCGCTTGATACGCCGCCGCCATTTGCGGCGTTTGGGTTCACTTTGCAACTACACCGCGCGGGGACGCTTCTGCCTTCGCCAGGGCTTTTGCGGACAGGTGCGGCTCTGGCTAATGCAACAAGTACTGCAACTGCACCGCGCGCTTGCGCTTGCGGCTCTTGTTAAAACAACAAGGCCGGCTTGCGCCGGCCTTGTTTGGGTTGCGGTTCGTTACTTGCCCGGGGCGGGGGCAGGCTGCTTGTTGTGGCCCTTTTCGGCCTGCTTCTTCTCGAGTTCCTTACGCTCGGCCTCTTTCTTCTCAAGGTGCTTGCGCTCGAGTTCCTTCTGCTCGGCTTCCTTCTTCTCTGCCTCTTTGCGCTCGCCTTCCTTCTTGGGCACTTCCTTGGGCTTTTCGGCCTTGCCTTCAAGCTTCTTCAGTTCATAGCGCTTTTCTTCCAGGGCCTTCTTGACCTTCTTTTCATAGGCCGCGCGCTCTTTCTCGTCTTCCAGGTGCTTCACTTTGCCGGCCAGTTCCTCAAGCTCGGCGATTTCCTTCTTCAGTTGTTCCTTGCGGGCTTCGGGGCGCGGCTCTACTTTCTTTTCCACTTCCTTGCGTTCGACTTCCTTGCGCTCCATTTCCCGGCGTTCGGCTTCCTTGCGTTCAAGCTGCTTGCGCTCGATTTCCTTCTTTTCGGCTTCCTTGCGTTCGGGCTCTTTCTCTTTGCGAGCTTCGCCCTTGATGCCCGGCTTTTCTTCGGCGCCCACTGTACCGGCACCCAGCATCAAGCCCGAAAGCAGCATCGCCAGGGCACCCGCGCGCATCCAGTTTCCGTTGTTCATGGCCTCGTCTCCGTTTTCCCGGGCCTGCCTTTGACCCGGCCTCGTTGGTTTGTCCTCAGTGAAGCACTCGCTTCAACGATAAGACTGCCGACCCGGGGCCGGGGCGGTTCACAGTTCCGGCGACCACCGCAACGTACTTGCGCATCGGCTCGGACCCCGGGGTGATTTGCAATTCTGCAAAAGCTAAGCCGCCGGTGGCGGGGCATGGGCTGCGCCTGCTCCGGCATCGGCGGCAGTGTGGGCCTGCGCGGCCAGCTCCTTGCGTTTCATTTCGCGCAGGTGGTGACTGACGCGCCACACATGATAGGCAATTCGATCCAGCCAGCGCTGGGCGGCAAGCTCCGCCAGCGCCTGGTCCGGGTCAATCCTGCGCGCGGCAGTGGCCTCCAGGATGGCTGGCCGGGCGGTTCGGCGCTCGTCGGCAAGCCGCAGGCTGAAAGCCTGGGCGCGCTCCACGTCCGGTTCCACCAGGGGCTCCCGGATCTGGACAGCCAGCAGGTCCAGCAATGCGGCCAGGTCAAGGCAGGTCTTGTGCAGGGTCTGGTCGCGGCGCGCCGTGCGCAGGCGGTCTTTCTCGCGCGATTCGGAAACCAGTCGTTCCATGTGGTCGATGGCGTGGATGGTGCTGATCTGGCGGTGAAACTCGTATCCCTGGACGTCCGGGGGCGGAACCTTGGCAAGAAAGCGCCGAACCTCATCCAGCGCCGAGTCCAGTTCCGTAATCAGGTCGTCCGAAGGCTGACGGGCATCATCCCTCAGGTGCGCGGCAAGGTACTCCAGCAATTCGGCGCCGCCCACTTTCAGGGCCCTGCGCGCGGCTTCAATGGCCAGCGGCGGCACGTTCAGCAGGCTGGCATCAAGCTCGCGCGTCAGCCTTGGGCCCTTCATCTTGAACACGCGCTCTGTGAAACCGGCCAGGCGTCCGACAAACGGCAGAAACAGGATCACGCCCAGCAGGTTGAAGCCCGAATGAAATGCCGCGATGGTCAGGGCCGCGTCGCTGAAGACATGGGGGGCCGAATTGACCAGCATCATGTACAGCGGCAGCACAAGAAACGCCACCGCGCCGGTCGCCGCGTTGTAGGTGATGTGCGCCATGGCTGTGCGCCGGGCAGGCGTGGAGGCACCAATGCTTGCCATCGCCGCCGTGATCGTGGTGCCGACATTGGCCCCGATCACGATGCTGGCCGCTTGCTCAAGGTTGATCGTTCCACCCGCCAGCGCCGCAAGGGTGGTGGCCACGGCGGCGCTGCTGCTTTGCATGATCACGGTCATGCCGATGCCGATCAGCCCCAGCACCATGCGCCCCCCGATCGTCGGCTGCGGAAACCGCCCGGGGTCAAACAGCTGCGAAAGATCCTTCATGCCTGCCTGCAGCACATCAATGCCGACAAAAATGACGCCGAACCCGGCCAGGGTCATGCCGGCGTGGGCAAACTTGCCGCGTCCCAGCAGCTTGGCCAGCGCGCCGAGCCCGATCACGGGCAGCATGATTTTGCCGATGCTCAGCTTCAGGCCCAGCAGGCTGACAATCCAGCCCGTGCTGGTGGTGCCCAGCGCCGCGCCGATGTTGACGCTGATCGCGTTCTGGAAACTCAGCAGCCCCGCAGAAACAAACCCGATCGTGGCCAGCGTGGTGGCACTGGAGGACTGCACCAGCGCGGTCACGCCCGCGCCGGTCGCCAGCGCGCTGAACCGGTTGGTGGTAAACCGCGCCAGCAGCCCGCGCAGCGCGTCGCCGGCCAGGGCCTTCAGGCCGTCAGTAAGCAGAATCATGCCCAGCAGAAACAGGCCGATCCCGCCCAGAACACTTGCCATCACGTTAAACACGGCGCCATTTCGCGTGGCCGGCGCGGGCTGTCAAGCCGTGGTTGTTACAGTGGTGTTACAACGTGGTTCAACGGGGCCGTTATCATGGGCCGCACGGAGGAAGCCATGAACACCCGCATGATCGCCCTGACGGCCGCACTGGCCGCACTGATCTTTGCCAACCCCGCACAGGCCCCCAGCGCCCAGGACGCGCCCGCCGAACACAAGTGGGACGGCAAAACCCTGGCGATTCACGAATGGGGCACCTTCACCAGTGTGCAGGGCAGCGACGGCGTGGTGCTGGACGGCCTGCGCCACCACGAAAAAGACCTGCCCGATTTCGTGCACGACCTGACCGACTTCGCCAACGTGACCGGCGTCAGCCCCAAGATGGAAACGCCGGTGATTTACTTTTACTCGCCCAATGCCGCCCGCGCGTCGGTGGAGGTCAAGATGCCGCGCGGCGTCCTGACCCAGTGGTACCCCGCGGCCAGCTTTGCCAACCACGGCGGCATGATGGTCAACGGCGCGCCTGAGCCAGCCAGCGGACGCGAGATCACCCAGCTGAAGGACGGCTATCTGCGCTGGGGCTTCATGAACGACCTGCGCGTGCTGGCCCCCGGCGCGACCGATGACGTTGTCGCCAGCGACGCCAAGGGCGGCACAGACAAAACGAACGCGCTGCTGCCCGCCGTGGCCAAAGACGACCCCTGGCGTTTCTGCCGCGAAGTTGACGCCAACACACTGCGCGCCTGCAGCCTGAACGCCGCCCGCAAGGCCGACGCCAACGGCGCGGCCCAGCGCGTGGTCAACGAGTACGAAAAGTGCCTGTTCTACCGCGGGCTTGGCAACTTCGCGCTGCCGCTTGATATCAAGGTAGTTGCCGAACACGTGGGCAACGCCACCGCAAGGCTGACCCTGCGCCTGAAAAACAGCAACCCCGGCCAGACGCTGAAGCACCTGCTGTTTGTGCACAACCAGGGCGGGATCATGAGCTGGGCCTACCAGCCCGAACTGCGCGAGGGCGCGCACGAACTTTCATTCACGGCCAAAGACCGCGAAACCGCACTGCACGAAATGGGCGAGGTGCTGGTCAAGGCGCTGGTTGCCGAAGGCCTGTTCACCAAAGAGGCCCGCGCCATGGTCAACACCTGGGAGCACGGCTACTTCCGCGAGGAAGGCCTGCGGGTGCTGTATGTGCTGCCCACTGAATTGATTGACCGCGAACTGCCGCTGAGCATCAGCATGGATTCCAAAAGAGTCGACCCGGCCGCAATCAAGCGCGTGTTTGTGGCGCGCACGGACGTCATCACACCCTCGCGCGAAAAACACCTGGATGGCGTGGTCGCCGCCGTCGCCACAGGCGACGAAACCGCCCGCAAAGCCGGCCTGGAGGAGATCGACCGCTGGGGGCGCTTCGCGACTCCGTTCCTGCAACGCGTCATCCGCCGCACAAACAACGAGGCCGTAAAGGCCGAAGCCGAAAAGCGCCTCGAAGCCATGAAAGTGCGCCGCTGAACCAGCAAGCCAGCAAAAAGCCCCCGCGGAAACGCGGGGGCTTCACTCGTTCACGCTTTGCGATCCCTCTATACACCCTTGAAGCTTGGGGTGCGCTTGCTGTTGAAGGCGTTCAGGCCTTCCTTGGCGTCCTGGCTGTCGAACAGCGCCTTCTGCAGTTCGCGCTCGAGTGTCAGGCCGCTTTCGAAGCTCATCTCGGCGCCGCTTTGCACGCTGCGCTTGATGTTGCCGATCACCTTGGTGGCCTTGTTGGGCAGGGTGAACTGCTTGCAGTAGTCGACCAGCTGGTCGCGGAAGCTCTTGCCGTCGCCGTCGTAGATCTCGTTGACGATGCCCCACTGCAGGGCCTCTTCAAAGCTGAACAGGCGGCCGCTGCACATCAGTTCAATCGCGCGGCTCTTGCCCACGATTCGCAGCAGGCGCTGGGTGCCGCCGGTGCCCGGCAGCACGCCCAGGTTCACTTCGGGCAGGCCGCAGCGGCCGGCGTCGCGGCGCGCGATGCGGATGTCCGCCGCCATGGCGATTTCCAGGCCGCCGCCCACGGTGTGGCCGTTCAGGCCGGCGACCACCAGCTTGGGCGTCTGCTCAAGGCGGCTGAGTGTCTCGTTGGCGTGCAGGCAGAAGAAGTACTTCCAGTGCGGGTTGCTTTCTTCAAGCATCTTGATGTTGGCGCCGGCGCAGAAGAACTTTTCGCCCTCGCCGGTGATCAGGATGACGCTGATCTCGTCGTCAAAGCGGGCCTCCAGGATGGCGTTGTCCATCTGGCGGAACATCTGGTGGGTGTAGGTGTTGGCCGGCGGGTCAGAAAGCTCGATCATGAACACGCCCGGGGCCGGGCGGCTGGTCTTGATGACCGTCATCTTTTCGCGTTCTTTGTCTACGCTGGGCTGCCTGATTGTCATTGCGATCTCCGGATTCGGGCCCTCATGGCCGCAAGGGCCGAATATGGCGGCGGGCAGGCGTAAAGGCAAGCGGGTGAAACCGAGCCCGCTGCGTCAGCGGCGGGACGCACCAGAGTTGTCGCCCACCTGCCATCGTCCCACCGCTTACGCGGGCGGGCTCTGGTTCTCCGGTTCCAGTTTGTACCGAAACGGCGCGACCCCGCACTTGGGGCAACGGCGCTGCTTGCCCAGCCTCTCGCCGCTGTTGCGCATCTTCTGGTTGCAGCACAGGCTGCGGATCTTCACCTCGCCCGGCGGCAGGGGTGGGTTGCCATCAATCTCGCTGGCGCGAGGGCCTTTGTCGGGGTGCAGCGTGGGCGCGTTGGCGGGTACACCGGGCGGCGCATCGCGCAGCGACCCGATCTTGCCCATGGCGCTCAAGTGCCCGGCGCTGTCGGGCAGCACGGCGGGCTCGGTGTCGTCGGAGACTTCATCGCCGGGGGAGAACTGCGGGTTCGTGCCGCCTGGCTTTACGTCGGCGTACAGGGCGGCCTGGCGGTCCTTCTCCATCGCATCGTCCTGGGTCTTCCAGCGCTGCGAGACAATCGTGTAGCCCACCAGTGTTCCGAACCAGCACAGGATGCCCGCGCCCATCAACACCGGCACCCACAACCCGCCCTCAATGAACCCGCGTGCGGCAAGGGCCGTGGCAATCAGGGGTACAAGCAGACTGAGAAACATCGCAAAACCGATCTTTGCGCCCATGTCGCGGTCGTACTTCACGGCATCGCGGGTCACCCATGCACTGGCGATCATCAGGAACACAAAGATGGCAATCGCGCCGTAGGCGATGGTCTCGCCCAGTTCAAACGCGACCGACGGCTCATTGGCCTTGGCTCGGGCGGCTTGGGCTAGGACGGCAAGCAGCATGTTGGGCCGACAGTATAGAAACAATCAGCCCGCAAGCATGGCCGCCATCAACCGGTGAAAGTGGTGGGTGCCGGTTTCGCGCGTGGGCGAGTATCGGCCACGCTTATAGAAGCGGCCCTTGATGCCGCGCTGGACGGCCTCTACCACCGCCTCGTCCTCGCGCTGGGTCTGGTCGAGGCCCGCGCCTGCGCCCTGGTCAAGCTTGCTTTCGTCCCACACGTAGCTGCGAAACTCGACGCGGGTCAGTTCCGGCGAAACCGGCAGCACCAGGTTCACGCTCAGGCCCCAGGGATAGAAGTTGAACATCGTGCACGGGAACAGCCACCAGTACCAGGCCGCCACGCGCTTGCCGGAATCAGGGTGGCCCCCGGGCAGGTCAAAACAGGGCTCGCCGGGCTTGGCGATGCCCAGTTGCAGGCTGCTGTGCGGAAACAGTTCGGTGGTGTACTCGCCGTAGTCCAGCGCTTTGTTCAACGCCGGGTGCACAAACGGAACGTGAAAGCCCTCAAGGTAATTATCGATATACAGCGCCCAGTGGGCCTTGACGGTGTAATCGCGCGAGCGGCTGGGGTCGTGGCGGAACTTCTCCAGCGGCAGCCAGCCAACACGGGCCTGCATGTCACCGACAAGCGCAGCAAAGTCATGGGCCGGGCGCAGGCCGACAAACGAAAACCCGCGCCATTGCGCAAACGGCACCCGCGCCAGGTTGTCGCTTTCGGCGGGGAAGTCGGCGCAGCCCTCGAACTCGGGCATGTGTTCGAACTTGCCATCAAGGCCGAAGCGGCGGCCATGGTAAGGGCAACGGATCGCGCGCAGGGAATCGGCCGGTTTGTCGCACAGGATTGTGCCTCGGTGGGTGCAGACGTTGCTCAAGCAGCGCGTCGCCCCGGCCTGGTCGGTGGCCAACAGCAGCGGCTCGTCCAGACACCCCGGCAGCAGATTCCAGGGCCGTACCGCGCCCGGCGGGGGCGTGGGCTCGGTGACCAGATGCCAGCTTCGCGCCAGCACCCGTTCACGCAGCAGCGCAAAGGCCCCCGGGTCGGTATAGAAATCGACCGGCGGGGTCTGCGCCCGGGCTATGTCGGCATGAATGTCGAGGTGCATACCGAAAGCCTACCCGGGCCTGTTGCTGTCGTCAGTACCCCGACGGGTTGCTGACCTGCTGACAGTGCGGCACCCTGCGATTCAGCCATCAACTCTTGCGCACGCAAAGATCCTTCAACTGTTCGGCAAGTCTCTCTTCGAGGTTGACCCACTTTGCCGCCCGTTGCTGGTTGTCATCAATGGCCTCGCGCATGGAGGCATAGGTTTCGGGCGTAAGTCGGTTTGCCAGCCGATAGATGTCAGCTTCGGTGCGGGCGTGCAGGATGCCGGCCGGGTTGAAGAACCTGGCGATGTTCGGGCAACCCAGATAAATGGGAACGGTGCGGGTCATGAAGCAGTCCACCAGCTTTTCCGAGAAGTAGTTCTTCACAACCTGGTTTTCCATTGCGATGTGAAACTGGGCTTCAAACACCGGCGATTTGTCCGGCCCCAGTATCCACGGGTAGCCCTCGGGCATGGGCAGCGGATTGCGGTCGCCACTTAGAAACAGCCGCACCGGCACCGTGAAGCGCTCGCGCTGGTGCCAAAGCCGGTGGCGCATCAGGTGCAGGGGCGTGATCGCCTTGCGCCCGATCACGGCAGACACAGCAAACACTTTCTCTGCCGGTGGCTGCGTGACCCAGGCCGTCCCGAACGGAAACAGCACCGCGTTGTGGCACAGTGCCAGAACCCACGGGTCGTGGGTCAGGATGGTATCGTACTGAAACTGCTGGCGTATCGTGCGCCAGCGGGTCAGCCCTACATCATTGGGCTCAACCAGGCAAAGCACGCGCATGCCCGGGCGCAGCTTGCGTTCTTTGTGCTTGACCCACTTGTCGACATAAAGCTCCCCGGGCCTTGGCAGCCGGAAGCGCCAGGTAAGCAGGTAGGGCCGGTACTCGGGCGGAAAGCAGAACTTGGTTTCCACGCGCCACTGGTACAGGCCGTCCGGGCCGGGGCCCTCGGGGGCAACCTTCATCACCGGCTCGGCCAGCCGCTGTTGCCGCACGTTGGCAAATACGTCGATTTCCGGCATGCCGCCCCTAGAGCATTTTCACAGTTCGTTTGCAGGCTTCCGCTTGCGGCGGGCTTCGCATCTCTGCGTCGCGCTTCCTCAGCGTGGGCTCCAGCCACGCCTGCGTCCGCGCTCCTTGATCTGCTCGCCCGGCGCGGCGCGGAATCTCTGCAAACAAACAGCGAAAAAGCTCTAACCCCTACAGCTGCACCCACACACTCTTGGTCTGGGTCATGGCATCCAGTGCCTGCAGGCCCATTTCGCGGCCGTAGCCGCTGGCCTTGTAGCCGCCATAGGGCACCGCGCTGTCATACCAGTTGTAGCAGTTGACCCACACCGCGCCGGCCTTGATGGCCTTGGCGTACTTGTGGGCCTTGCTGACATCGCGCGTCCAGACGCCGGCGGCCAGTCCGTAGGGGCTGGCGTTGGCTTTGTCGACCAGTTCGTCGAATGAATCAAACTTCTGAACCGCCAGCACCGGCCCGAAGATTTCTTCGCGGGCGATGGTCATTTCAGGTTTCACGTCGGCAAACACCGTGGGGCGCACGTAGTAGCCTTTGTCGCCCATGCGTTCGCCGCCGGCGACCAGCCTGGCGCCCTCCTTCTTGCCGGATTCGATGTAGCGCATGGTGGTTTCGAATTGGCCCTTGTTGTTCTGGGGGCCCCAGCGGGTGGTGTCATCCAGCGGGTCGCCGCCAACCATCTTGGCCGCGCGCGCGGCCAGTTTCTCGACGACTTCGTCGTGGACCTTGGCTTCGACAAACAGGCGCGAGCCCGCCGTGCAGACTTCGCCCTTGTTGTAGAAAATCGCGGCCTGTGCGCCCTTGATGGCGGTTTCCAGGTCAGCGTCGGCGAACACCACGTTGGGGCTCTTGCCGCCGAGCTCCATGGTGAGCTTCTTCAGCGTGGGGGCGGCGTCGCGGATCATCTTGATGCCGACTTCATTGCCGCCGGTGAAGCTGATCGCGGCGATGTCAGGCGACTCGACAATCATCTGGCCGATCTCGCTGCCCCGGCCATTGAGAATCGCCACCACGCCCGCGGGCACGCCTGCTGCGGCAATACACTCGCCCAGCAGCGTGGCCGTCAGCGGCGTGACGTTGGCAGGCTTCAGGATGCACGCGTTGCCTGCGGCAATTGCGGGCGCAATCTTGCGGGCAGCCATGATCACCGGGAAGTTCCAGGGCGTGATGCCCGCGACAATGCCCAGGGGCTCGCGCAGTGTGTAGACAAACAGCCCGTCGTTCACAGGAATCGTGTCGCCCTGCAGCCCGCGCAGTACGCCCGCGAAGTACCTGAAGTGATCGGCCACCATCGGCACGTCGATGTTGTAGCACTCGTTGTAGGGCTTGCCCGAATCCATGGCTTCCAGCGCCGCAAACTCCTGGCGTCGCTTCATCACTTCGTCGCCGATTTTCCAGACCAGGCTCGAGCGCTTGGATGCCGGCAGTGCCGCCCAGGCGGGCTGGGCCTTGCGTGCGGCGTCAATGGCACGGTCAAGATCCGCGCGCCCGGCGCAGGCCATCTTGGCAATCACCTGTTCATTGGCCGGGTTGACGGTGTCAAAGGTGCGGCCGTCGGCCGCGTCGACAAACTCGTTGTTGATGAACAGCTTCGTGGGGAAGTTCTTTGGGGCTTCAATCAGGGCCATGACGGTTTCCTTTCGCGAGCCGCGAGTGTAGCGGCCGCTGCACAGGCTTCCAGCCTGTGGGCAGAGGCAGTTAAGTGGCGCCGGCGGTTCGCGCTGAGCCGCGCCGCGCGCTTGCGCTTGCGGCTCCTGTTCAGGCTTCGCGCTCGCGGGCGCGTTCGGTGACGTCCCTGGAATCAGGGTCGCCGCTGCGCTCGGCAATCGTCTTTGCCGTGACATGGCGGAAGTACCTGGGCTGAACCGGCGTGCGCGGGATCTCCTGCCACGTGCCAACGCCGCTGAGCTTGTGCCAGGCCGCCGCGCCCAGAAAGGCCGGCGTCAGCACAAGTTCGGCCCCGATCGCGGTGACCTTGGATTGATCCCAGCGCCCCGGGTAGGCCGCCAGGCCGGTGCCGAACACCACCGCGCGCAAAGCGGCTTGATCACACAGACTTTCAGGCGCAAGCAACTGGTCTTCGGACTGGCGATCGGCAATGCCCGACCGCAGCACAAACCGCGCCGTCATCACTTCGTCGCGACGCGCGTCCAGCACGGGCCAGAACTCCTGGCCCTCCTTGAACGGCACACTCACCTGCGCCAGGTACTGCAGCACCATGGCATCAAAGCAGGGCACGCCCACGACCGGCCGGTCCAGCCCGTGGCCGATGCCCTGGGCAGTGGCAAGGCCGATGCGCAGGCCGGTGTAGCTGCCGGGGCCGCAGTTGACGGCGACAACGTCCACCTGGTTGCGGGCAAGTTTGGCGCGTGCCAGCGCGCGGTCGACACAGGGCAACAACTGCGCGCCATGGGTGCGCGGGGCGGGCACATTGACTTCGGCCAGCAGCGTGCTGTCGCGCATCAGCGCCGCTCCGCCGCCGTCACCGGATGACTCGATTGCCAGAATGACCAGGCTCATGGTTCCTTACGATCCAATGACATGCAGCCGCGCCCTGAAAAGCTCAGGCCAGGTCCTTCGTCGCCGCGGCCGCCAGTTCGTCCGCAACGCGCTTGACGGTCTCTTCTGTCTCGGCCTCCACCATGATGCGCAGCAGCGGCTCGGTGCCGGAGTACCGAATGTTGATGCGGCCTTTGGCGCCAAGTTCGGCCTCGTGTTTTGCGGCAACCCTGGCAAGTGTTTTCAGGCCTTCGATCGGCGGTTTGGCGGCCGTGTTTACGTTGACTATGACCTGCGGGTACTTGCGCACGGCCGCGCACAACTGTGACAGCGGCTTGCCGCTGTCGAGCATGATCTCAATGACGCGCAGCGCCGTGTAAAGCCCGTCGCCGGCCACGTGGCCTTCATCTGTAAGGATGATGTGGCCGCTTTGTTCGCCGCCCAGCACGCCGCCGTGCTTGACCATGGCGTCGCTTACAAAACGGTCGCCTACGTCCGTGCGTACCAGTTTCACGCCGATGGCCGAAAGCGCGGCATCCAGGCCCAGGTTGGCCATGCTGGTGGAAACCACGGTGTCGGCCTTCAGCACGCCGCGCGACTTCATGTCGGCGGCCAGAAGTGCCAGCATGTGGTCGCCGTCGCGGACCTGGCCGGATTCATCCACCAGGATGCAGCGGTCGCCGTCGCCGTCGAAGCACACGCCGATGTCGGCCTTGAGCTCGCGCACCGCGCGGGCGCAGCCCTGCGGGTGAAGGCTGCCGCACTCCACGTTGATCAGGTGGTGGGTATCGGGCTGGCTGGGCGAAGCCGCGTTCATGAAGTAGATGTCCAGGGCGTTGCCGGCGCTTTCGCCGCCGGCCACCAGCGCGCTTCCCACGCGGTACTCCGGCGTGGTCTTGCCGAACGCCAGGCTGTGGGCCAGCTGGCTGAGCACCTGAAGATCAATGCTGCGCGCACCGTAGGCCATGTCAAACACCACGCTCAGGCGCCGCTTCTTCAGCGTGACGAAGCTCTTGCGGAAGGTCTTGACGATGAACTCTTCGTACTTGCGCTCGCGGCCCAGGTGAAGCCACCCGAAACGCCGGCCTTGCGGTTGTGCGGTGCCGCGTGTTGTGCCGTCGGCCACGGCGCGCGAGATTGTGTCCTCTACGGCCTGGGGCAGCTTGCGGCCGTCGTTGCCGAAGATCTTGATGCCGTTATCGGTGGCCGGGTTGTGGCTGGCGGTGATGCTGATGCCGGCGGCAAATGGCCCGTGCCCGGTCAGGAACGCTACTTCGGGGGTGCTCATCATGCCCGGCCAGTGCACGTCGCAGCATTCGGCAACCAGTCCTGATGCCACAGTCATGCCCACAAGGTCGGCGCTGGGGCGCGGGTCAACGCCGATCAGCACCTGGGGCCGGCGTTCGCCCTGCATGGCATCGCTGAGGTACCGGCCCAGGGCGCGGCCGATGGCAAGAATGCTTTCGGGTGTCAGCGGGCCGTCGCCGGCGGGGGCGCGTACGCCATCCGTGCCGAACAATGACGGAACAGGCTTGCTGGCGCCCTTGGGCACGCGCCGGTCGGTGACCGGCTTGGCTTCCTTGGGCGCGGATTTGGACTTTGCAGTGTTGCGGGCCACGGACACTCCTGGAGTGGCCAGAGTTTGCGTGCGCCGCCAGCCTGCGTCAACGCATAGCAGCAGTATGCCCGCCGTCTGCGCGCAGCTAACGACGCGAGGCGGGCACGGTTGCAAAGGTTTCATCCGCCGCGGCCCCGGGGATGTCGTTTCCGCGCTCCATGCAGGTGAGGATTGACTGCTTGATCCCCGGGCTGAGCACCGCCAGCTTCTCGGGCACGCCCAGCCCACTTTCACTGTGAAACGCGCCGTTGATGTGCAGCACCCGGCCCTTGGGGTTGGCGGCCATCCAGTCGGCAATGCTTTCGGCCATGGTGTCGTCCTTGATGCACTGGGCCGCGAACATGCCTTCCAGCCGTTCGTTGTGATCGCCGGCGCCGCCCATCAGCTTCATGAATTTGTCGCGATAGGCGCCCTTTTCGGCCACCAGCTTGCGGGCGGACCAGGCCTTCTCTTCATCGGTGAACTGTTCGACCACAGCCGGGCCTTCCTTGTGCACGCGCGAGGCCAGCCGGCGCGGGATGTTGCCGGCGATCACCGGAATCTTCTTTTCCTTGCAGAGCTCGATCAGCGGCCGGTAGTCGGCATAGTTGGGCCAGGGGCGCGAGTCCTTCAGGAACTGTTCCTCGCTGATTTCGCCCTTGAGGTAGCGATCCAGCACCGGCTGCACGTCGCGTTCAAACTGTTCTGTGGACAGCGCCAGTGGCCCGCCCTGCCTGATCATCTCGCGCAGCACTTCCAGTTGCAGGCGGTGCGCGCCGGGGTTGCCGTGCAGTTCGCCCACATGAATGACGGAACGATCTTTGCGCTCACGCAGCCAGCCTTCCAGCGGTGACTCGCCCTCGCGCGAAGGGAAGTCCAGCCAGTAGCCGCGAAGTTCGTGGTACGCATAGGCAAGTCGCTGGTTCAGGTCGGCAAATGCGTTCGGGCCGCGCAGCACGCGGGCCGATTTGCCCCATGGGCCCAGGCGCCGGCGAAGCTCGGCCTCCTCGCGGGTGAACTCGGCATCCGAACGGGGGTGCAGCAGCACATCGACGCCAATCGGCCTTGCACCGTCTTCGACCTGCGGCAGATCCCACACCGGCGGGTCGATCAGCAGCAGGCCGTCGGCCTGGCTTCGGCCGGCCACGCGCAGCACGGTGGCGGAACTCTCGTGCACACCGACCAGCACCACGCGCGCTTGCCGCCCGGCGCTGGTGCGCGTGCCGTCATGGTTCACCAGGTCCAGCTTGGAGAGAGTCGTTGCCAGCGTTTCGCGGCCACTGACAGCATCCAGCGACGCCTGTTCTTCGGCGCGGAACGGCGCACCCGAAGCATTGCTGGCCCGTGAAATGGTGGCCACTGATGTCTGTTCCGTTGTCCCGGCCTTCAGCGCGGCCAGCAGCGCGTCGCCACTGGCGTCGCGGCTTTCAAAGCCGATCCACACTTCGCGCGTGTAGGCCGCGCGTTGCAGTTGCCAGGTGCTGCGAACGTCGGTGGCATTCTGGCCGCGCTCGGGCCCTTGTTGAGCCTGGGCAGGTGACTGCGCCACGCCCAACCCCGCAACCAGCATTGCCACAGCAGCCAGGGCAGTTCGCATATCGGTCTCCTTGAAGGCGGCCAGCATACAGACCGGGCACCGGCACGAAACCGGCCTGCCGTCGCGCCTGGGTTTGGGTCTCAGGGCCCTGCCCAACCTCCCGCACGTGGTGTTGGAGCATTTTCACAGTTCGTTTGCAGGCTTCCGCTTGCGGCGGGCTTCGCATCTCTGCGTCGCGCTTCCTCGGCGTGGCCTCCAGCCACGCCTGCGTCCGCGCTCCTTGATCTGCTCGCCCGGCGCGGCGCGGAATCTCTGCAAACAAACAGCGAAAAAGCTCTAAAGTCCCGCCATGAGCGACGCACTGCCCTGGGAGGGCAAGGCCTACCCCGTGCGCCGACCCGCCTTTCTGGCGGGTATCGCGGCCGTGATCGGCTGCGCCCTGGCGCGTGTGTGGTACATGCAGGGCACCTTGCTGGTTGCACTGGCGACGGTGGGTTGCCTGCTGCTGGCGCTTGCGGCGTTCTCTCCGCTGCGCAGGAGACCCCTCGCGGGCCTGGTCGCAGCGGCGGCACTGGCTGCGCTGTTTGGGGCCTGGGCCGGCTGGCGCGCCACCCCCGCGCCCGATGACCTGCGCCATACATTCCCGGCAGAAGCAGAGCTGGTCCGGCTGCGCGGCACGGTGGTCGAAGGCGGCAGTTACCTGCGCCGCGACCCAGCGGCCTTTGAGTACCCCGAGGCCCCGGAGCCCCAGCGCGACTTTCCTGTCGGTGCTGACCCCCGCCGCAACCAGGCCTGGCTTGTGCGCGTGGAAGAACTGCCCGACATGGGCCGAGCGGTGTCAGGCTTTGTGAAACTTTATGCGCCGCCAGAAACGCGCGTGGCGATTTCCTCGCGTGTTGAAGTCATCGGCAAGCTGCGCCAGCCGCGCCGTGCGGGCAACCCCGGCGAAGTGGACAGCCGGGCACGTTACCTGGCGCGGGGCGTGACGCACACGATGACTGTCAGCCACCCCGGGCAGATTCTCGAACTGGAATCCCCCACCCCATTCAGCCCCACGCGCCTGGCCGCGGGTGTGCACGAGTTCTTCCACGAGCGCATCGGGGCACGTCTGCCCGCGGGCCGCGCCGCGGTACTGGGCGCGACCATCCTGGGCGAGCGCGGCGGCCTGACGCTGAACCAGCGGGCCGACTTCGTGCGTTCGGGCAGCATCCACCTGCTGGTGGTCAGCGGCATGCACGTGGCATTGCTGGCCGGGGCGATCGTGTTTCTGTTGCGCCTGTTCGGCACCGACCCGCGCTGGGGCTGGGCCGTGGCGGGCGTGGCGGCCCTGCTTTACCTGGGCATCACCGGCCTGCAGCCCAGCAGCCTGCGCGCCACAGTGATGGTGTGCATCTATGCGCTGGGCCGCGTGACTTTGCGGCGACCAGACGCGCTGAATGTGCTGGGCGGCAGCGCGCTGGTTTCGCTGGCCATTGACCCGGCCGACGTTGCCGAACTCGGCTTTCAACTGAGCTATCTTGCCGTGCTGGGCATTGTGCTGCTGGCGCCCTGCCTCAGGTTGTCGCGGCCGGCATCGCTGTTGCCCAACGAACGCCGCCCGGCCCGCGTACTGGCTGACTGGGCGGGCGCTTCACTGCGGGTTTCCTGCGGCGTGGGGCTTTGCACGATTCCGCTGCTGGCGTACTCCGTGCACATTGCCAGCCCCATCATGCTGGCCAGCAACCTTGTGGCAGGGCCACTGGTTTCGCTGCTGCTGGTGCTATCGCTGGCGCTGCCCCTGGCGGCCGTGCCGGGTGTCGACGCGGCGCTGGCCTTTGTGATGTCGCTGCTGGGCGGGGCGCTGGAGTTCACCGCGGGCTTCTTTGCTTCGGTGCCGGGCGGGCACCACTTTCTGCCCGCCCCGCCACTGTGGTGGCTGGCGGGATACTACGCGGCGCTGGCGTCTGTGCTGCTTGCAACGGCGGCACGCCTGCCCCGTGCCACGGGTGCCGTACTGCTGTTGCTATGGTCCAGCCTGATGCCGCTGCTGGCGCTGGTGAACACCGAACCGCCGGGGCCAGTCACGGTGACGGCCCTGGATGTCGGCCAGGGCCAGTGCGTGGTCATCGAAGTGCCGCAGGGCCCGTGCGTGGTTCTGGATTGCGGCAGCACCAGCCTGGGCAACACCGGCGAGCGTGTGCTGGCCCCGTACCTGTGGTCGCGCGGGCGGCGGCACATTGACACGCTGATCATCAGCCATGCCGATGCTGACCACGTAAACGGACTGCCACAGGTGTTCGAACGCTTTGCCGTGGGCGAGGTGCTGGTCAGCGAGATCTTCGAGGCCGACGAAACCGGCAAGGCCCTGCGCCCGTGGCTGGAATCCCGGGCCAAAGTGCGCGTCTTGCGGCGCGGTGAGTGGCTGGAACTTGCGCCGCGGCTGAAACTGCACTGCCTGTGGCCCGACCCGGCGTTTGTGCAGGCGCTGTTCAACGAACAGGAAATGCGCAACGACGGCGGGCTGGTAATCGAGCTTGAAGCCGGCAACCGCCGCGTGCTGCTGCCCAGCGACGTGGAACATCGCGGCCTTTCGGGTTTCATGGGCCGCTACACGCTGCGCGGCGTGGATGTTCTGTTCGCGCCACACCAGGGCAGCGCGGTACTGGGGCTTGAGGACCTGCTGGCCCGCCTGAGGCCCGAACACGTGATCGTCAGCGCCCGCGAGACTTTCCCGGCAGACGAATCCATGGTGGCCTACGCGGCCAAGTCGCGCCTATGGCCGACCTGGCAGACCGGGGCCGTGACCATCACCCTGGGCGCGGACAACTCCCTGCAAGTCGGGGCATTTGTCCAACCTTGAAGCACAGGCGCGTTTCATGGGGTATAATCCATCTGGTGCCCCATGATGAACAATGTGCATCTTTGCCCCTGCTGTGCCGCACACCTGCGTGTGCCCGCCGAACTGCACATCATGCGCTGCAACGCCTGCGACGCCGACCTGGTGTGGCTGGATCGCGGGGGCGTGCGCGGCCTGGCGCTGGTGCCCCCGCCTGTGGAACAGCCGCCGTACACCGACCCGGTACAATGGCAGCGCCGATCCGCGGCAAAGCCGCTGGATGCGCCGCTGTTTGTGAACCAGCGCCGCGAGGCTGCCCTGGCCGCGCTTGGCCGCCGGCGGGCGTTATGGGCGGCGGCGTTCTGGTTTTGCGCCATACTGTTTGTGGCCGCGGCGGGCAGCGGACTGGGCGGGTTTGCAAGCCTGCTGCGTCACCCCGGCCGCGATGCCGAGGCGCCCGTGATTGTCATGCTGCTGGCGGTGGTCACGTCACCGTTGCTGTCGTACGTTGCGCTGTACTTCCATGGCCGCGCGCGTCTGCTGGCAGAAAACATGCAACGCTATCGCCAGTAAGGCGGGCGTTCGGCCGGCCTGACACTACGCCGCGACCTCGATGTACTTGCCCATGCCGCGCAGCTTGGCGTAGCGTTGGTCAAGCAGTTCGTTCACCGGCAGCTTGATCAGCTCGCTCAAGTGCTTCAGCAGGTAGGTCTTGACGATTTCCATGGCCTTGCGCGGGTCGCGGTGCGCGCCGCCGTAGGGCTCTGGGACAATCTCGTCCATGATGCCAAGCTCAATCAGGTCGTTGGGTGTCAGCCGCAGCACCCGGGCCGCGTCGCTGGCCTTTTTCGCATCATGCCACAGGATCGCCGCGCAGCCTTCCGGGCTGATCACGCTGTAGTAGGAGTTTTCCATGATCAGGTAGCGGTCGCCCACGCCGATGCCCAGCGCGCCGCCGCTTCCGCCCTCGCCAATGGTACAGGTAATGATCGGCACCTTCAGGCCGGTCATCTCGCGGATGTTTTCGGCAATGGCGTGGCTTTGGCCGCGTTCTTCGGCCTCGATGCCGGGGTAGGCGCCGGGGGTGTTAATGAAGCTGATGATCGGCAGGCCGAACTTCTCGGCCATCTGCATTTTGCGCAGGGCCTTGCGGTAGCCTTCGGGGTGTGCGCAGCCGAAGTTGCACTCCAGGCGCTCCTTGAGCGTCTTGCCCTTGCGGTGGCCCAGCACCATGACCTTGTGGCCGTCAATCGTGCCAAAGCCGCACAGGATGGCGGGGTCGTCCTTGTAGGCGCGGTCGCCCTTGAGTTCCTGGAAGTCGTCAAAAATGTTGGCCACAAAATCGCTGGTCAAGGGGCGCGAAGGATGGCGCGAAAGCTGCACGCGGTTCCAGGGGTCCAGGTTGCCGAACACGCTGTCGGTGAGCTTGCGGACGTCTTTCTCAAGGAACTCGATTTCGGACTGGATGTCCTTGGCCTTTTGTTTGTCTTTCTCGTTGGCCAGGTCCATGCGGCGGCTTTCGAGCTTCATTTCAAGCTCGACAATGGGGCGTTCGAACTCAGGTACATTCAGGCGGTCAACACCGGACATGTTGCGGTCTCCAGTTAGTGCGCACTCTTATAGCGAAAACACGTCTGAACGCGAAGCGTAAGCGAGCGCCATCATGGTGCCGTTGGGCCGCCCTGCTGGTTTGCTTGCAACGCCCGGGCCGACTCCGCGCGCGCCGTCAGCCAGCGGGCAACAGGCGCAAGATCACTTCCAAGCATCCAGCTCACGCCCAGGAGCACTTCGTTGGTTACGCCTTGATCTACGTAGCGCAGGCACAGCACCGTCCGCTCTTTCTTCACCACTTCGACTACGGACGCGAAAGGTACCGGCGTGTCACGAATTTTAAGGCCATTCTCCAGTATCTGGACCAACGGAAAGCGCTGCAATGTCCACACGCCAAATCCAAGCAGAAAGGCTCCCAAAAGGACATTGAATCCAAAGGTCGTACTCATAGCCCCAGAGCCACTTGATGCTGTCGACGCTAGCAACGCAATCACTAGGTTCGCCACAACAATAGACAGCAATACCACCGCACCCCCAATAATCTGGATCCATCCGCCAACTCTGACGCCTGCATTGAGAGTTTGTCCGACGGCAAGGCTCGGTTGATCAGGGGCCGTACCATAGGGAAGAGGCGATTGCATGGCTACTCACATTGAACTCATTGAGGGAGTACGATCAAATCGTTCCCACATGAATCGCCATCGTACCCAGGTTCAGCTTGCGGAACGTGACTTCCCCAAAGCCGGCCTTGGTCATGCGGTCGGCGAGTTCCGCCGCGCTGGGAAACACGGCAATGCTGTCGGCCAGGTAGCTGTAGGCCTTCTGGGGGCTCTTGCTCAGGGCGTTGCCGACCCACGGCACTACCCGATTGATGTAAAAGTTCGCGCACTTGCCAATCAGCCCTCGCGCCGGTGTGCATTCCAGAATCACCAGCCGGCCACCGGGGCGCAGCACGCGGGCCAGTTCCGCAAGCCCGGCGTCCAAATCCTGAAAGTTACGTACGCCAAACCCAACGCTGATCACGTCAAAGCTGGCGTCGGCAAAGGGCAGGCGCAGCGCGTCGCCCGCCAGCCACGGCACCGGCGCGCCGAGTTTTTCGCCCTTGGCCCGGGCCAGCCGCAGCATTTCGGGCGTGAAATCCAGGCCTGTCACACTGGCCGGCGCCGGGTTGTGCGCGGCGAACATCAGCGCGAAATCGCCCGTGCCGCAGCAGGCGTCCAGCACGCGGTCCCCGGACTTGACCTGCGCCAGTTTTATGGCCTTGCGGCGCCAGGCCATGTCGCGCCCGCCCGAGATCACGCGGTTCAGAAGGTCATAGCGGCCCGAAATCGCGGCGAACATTTCGCGCACCTTGGTGCCACGCGAGTTGTCGCGGGGGTCCACGGCGGAATCGCCGCGCAGCTTGGGTTCGGGTTCTGTGGCCGTAGCCATGCGCTTATGGTGTCGGCTTTGAAGGGTCAGGTCAACGACGGGTCTCACGCAAAGTCGCCAAGACGCCGAGTAATGCCCTGCAAGTCAACTCCAACAGCGGAGGCAAACCAAGACCGGCGCGATGCCGCCGGTGGTTCTTGGCGCCTTTGCGCCTTGGCGTGAGAAGTGCGGTGCGCCAACTGGAAACAAAAAGCCCCCGCGTTGGCGGGGGCTTTTGAATGGGTCGCGAACACTAGCGCTTGCTGAACTGTGTGCCACGGCGGGCACCGCGCAGGCCGTACTTCTTGCGTTCCTTCATGCGGCTGTCGCGGGTCAGGAAGTTGTGTTCCTTCAGCTTGGGCTCCAGTTCCTTGTTCACCTGGATCAGGCAGCGGCTGATGCCAAGGCGAACGGCCTCGGCCTGGGCGACGTTGCCGCCGCCGGTGACGTTCACGAACACGTCAAACTTGCCCGCCAGCTCGGTCACTTCAAAGGGCTGGCGCAGGAACTTGCGCTCGGCGTAGCTCTTGAAGTATTCCTCGCCCTCGCGGCTGTTGATGGTCACCTTGCCCGAGCCCGCGCGGATGCGAACGCGCGCGGTTGCCGACTTGCGGCGGCCCAAACCCCAGATGAAGCCTTTTGTGTCTGCCATGTTCGTTCTGCCTTATCTTCCGTGCCGGGCTACTTGCCCAGGCCGGCCTTCTGGCCGTAGGTAATGGTGAAGGGCTGGGGCTGCTGGGCTGTGTGGGGATGCTCGCCGCCCTTGTACAGCTTCAGCTTGGTCAGCATGTGCCGGCCGATTTTGTTCTTGGGCAGCATGCGGCGCACCGCCAGCATCACGATCTTTTCAGGAAAGCGCTTCTGAAGGTTGGCAAACGTTTCGCTGCGCTGGCCACCGGGGTACAGCGAGAAGCTGAGGTATTCCTTCAGCTCACTCTTGCGGCCTGTCACGACGACCTTTTCCACGTTGGTCACCACCACAAAATCACCGGTGTCGGTGTTCTGGGTGTAGGTGGGCTTGTGCTTGCCCATCAACAGCACGGCAATCTTGTTGGCCATGCGGCCCAGGTTCTGGCCGCTGGCATCCACAAGGTGCCAGGCCTGCTTGACTTCGCCGGTCTTGGCGCGCCAAGAGCGTTGAGAAGGTGCAACTGTCATTGGCATTACCTCAATATCCCTGCGGCCAACATGGCCTTGCAAGGGGCGGGAAAGATAGCAGTGGCGGTTGCCATGTCAATGCGGGGGGCAGGCGGGGTTCTGGGGCGCAGTGCGAGGGTCATTGAGTCCGGGAAACAGGGCTTGAGCCGGTAGTGGCATCGGGAGATGCCCGTAACCGGCGCAGGCAACATCGGCGCCCCGTGCCCTGCGACCCATGCCCCAGCCACCTTGCCCCATGCCTATTGCCCGAATTGCGCCGGTTTGGTTTGCTGACAGCCTCCCATCCGTGCCAGACCCGAGGAATGCATGAAGTTTGATGCCCGTGTGATCGGCATTCCCAACCACCTTGCCAACGCCAAGAAACATCTGGCCAAGGCTGACTATCAGCAGGAGGCCGCCAAGTTTGATGCCGCCGAGGCCAAGCTGGTGGCCAAGCTGCCCGCGCAGAAGAAGGTGATCAACGACTTTTTCCGGCGCAAGTTTGACTGCATCAGCCATTTCCAGTGCGAACGCTTCACGTTTTTGAAGCCGCTGCACGAGTTTGCCTGCTTCCTGAACGGCACCACGATTGAAGAAGTGTTCCAGGAGAACGCCTGGACAGAAGCCCTGCACATTGTGCTGATGGGCCCCAATGACTGCCTGGTGGCGCCATTCGATTTTCCGGTGCCCATCAACGTGGAAGTGCCCGGGCGCCGCCACCCCTACACCATCTGTTCCGCGCCGCGCATTTCACAGGAACTCGACATCCTGGACGAGTACGTGGCGATTGAGCAGACCATGGGCGTGCGCAAGTTCGACGCGTTTGTGTCGATCAGCAACAGCGACATGGAAAAGTACGAAAAGCAGGAAGGCGTGGGCCGGCGCTTCTGGGCAAAGTGGGGCGTGGCGGCACTGCGCGGCCTTACCGAACGCGCGATGAAGAACTCCCTGCCGGTGATTGTAGACCCGCAGTTCGGGGAAGTCCCCGCCACCGCAAGCTGATTATCGAACCCGCACCAGCACCGAATAGGTGCGTGTCGCGCCGGTCACGAAGACCTGGCCGATCTTGGGCTGCACGGTAAGCGTCAGGGTGTAGTCGCCGTTTGGCGCCGTAGGCGCAACGCTGATGCGGCCAAAGGGCTGAACACTGACGTTGGCCGGCGAGCTTGAACTCCAGGCAAAATCGACAAAACTTGGCCCGCCCGAATCACCGAAAGGGTGAAACGACGTGCTGCCGCCGATCTGCTGGCAGGCCAGAACACTGGTTCGGACAACCGCGCCACGGGTAGTTTCGACCAGCGTGGGCACACGAAACACAAAGTCGTAAAGCACCGTCACGTTGTTGATGTTGCGCGCGCCATCCAGGGCCGCAATCAACTGCGCCAGGTTGCTGCCTGACGCCAGTGTGGTGCTGTCCGGGCCGACCAGCCGGTCGGGGTTACCCGGCGCCATGAAATTGTTCAGCAGTGCGTCGCCGATCAGCCCGGCCTGCGACAGGTCCGGCATGGCAACGCCGGTGTTGGGCACAAAACCGATGCTGCCGTTGGCAATGCCGTCGTCGGCACCGTCGTTGGCCAGGCCCTGCCAGAAGTCAAACACGTTGGCCACGCCGATGTTGCGCGCCACCTGGGCCAGCCCGGCCAGTGCCCAGGACTGAAGCTGGTCAGTGCCAAAGCCGCCTGAGCCTGCGAAATCCGCGGGCTGGCTGGCGCGCACCTGCGCCAGGCCGAAAAACCGCGCCGTCTGCTGGCAGGTCAGCCCGAACAGCCCGGTCGAAATGCCGCCCGTTACGCCGGCAATCGTGCCGTCAAAGGCCAGGGAGCGCGTAACGGCAAATGTGGTGAACGGCGAAACGAAAGTGTCGCCCGATGAGCTTCCTTCATAGTACGGCAGAACCGAATACATCACGTGCGTCGGGCCCATGACGTGAAACTTCTGGGTCACGGCCGTGGCCGGGTTGCCACCTTCCGTGACCGTACCGATGGAGTTCTGCCCGCGCACTTCAACCAGGATCGGCCCGCGATAGTTGCTGCGCTGCACACTGACCTGGTAGATGCCGTTGCTGAAGGTAACGCCCTGGCCCAGCGTGTTGTTGTCGTCCCAATCCACGCTGCCATCCAGGTTGATGGGCCGCAACACAACCACGGCGTTGCGCACGACGCCGCCGATGCTGGCCACACCGCGCACGAAGGAACTCTCGTTAGGGTTGGCCACGGTGCCGGTGCTGCCGCCGCCGGGATTGATGGTGCGGGAAAGCTCCTCACGCTGGTCAAAATCGCCCTTGCAGGCGGCCAGCGCCAGCAGGGCAGCAACCGCGACTGCTACGCCGGGTGTGCGCATTAGTCCAGTTCGCCGCGGTGGGCAATCACCTTCTTGACCAGCCCGTACTCGGCGGCGCCGTCGGCGGGAATCCAGAAGTCGCGGTGAACGTCTTTTTCCACCTGGGCCAGTTTGCGGCCGGTTTCTTCGGCCACGATCTTGTTGTACTGCAGCTTGATGCGCTCGATTTCACTGGAAAGGATTTCAAGGTCGCTGGCCTGGCCCCGCGCGGACATGCTGGGCTGGTGCAGCAGAAAGCGGCTGTTGGGCGTGCAGAAGCGTTCGTCCTTGTCGCTGCCAAGGTGAATCATGACAGCGGCGCTGGCGCAGATGCCGCAGACAATGCTGCGCACCGGCGGCTTCACAAAGCGCATGTAGTCCATGATCGCAAAGCCCGAATCGGCGCTGCCGCCGGGGCTGTTGACCAGCACGGTGATGATCTTGTTCGGGTCGTCGTCTTCCAGGATGCGCAGCTGCGCAATCACGCCCGCGGCAAGTTTGTCGTCCACCTGTTTGCTGATGATGATGGTGCGCGACTTCAGCAGCTTGTTGGCAAGCCCGGCATTGGCCTTTTCGGCGCCCTTGTCGGACTTCTCTTCTTCGTCGTCTTCAAGGCGGAAGGTGTGCGGATCAAAATCGAGCATGGCATCTCCTGGACGGGCGAACTTCAACACAAGCGCGGCAAGTGGTCAAGGCGGCGCGGCACAGGCCTAAACACGCTGCAGGGCGCGGTGATTCCCGGCTAGGCCGGCGGCGCGGCCGGCGGCTGGGGCGGGCGTGGCGGCCTTGGGCCGCGATCGCCCCGTTCGCCTCCGCCACCGCGGCGCGAACCCCTACGCGAACGGCCCCCGCGACGGTTGCCCCGCTGTCCGGGTTTACCTTCCTGCCCGGGCTTGCCTTCCTGTGCCGGCTTGCCTTCCTGTCCGGGTCGGCCACCCTGCCGGGGTCTGCCGCCCTGGCCTGGCCTGCCGCCCCCGGGTCGGCCGCTTTGGCCCGGCCTGCCGCCGCGCTGCTGGTTGCGGTCGCGATCACGGTCGCCGCCGCCACGCTGTTCGCGCAGGGCCTGTTCGAGGTCCGCGCCCTTGGCGTCAAGTTCGCGGATGATCTTGTAGGGCCGGCGCACGTAGAACTCGTCTTCCACGATGTCGCGGTCCATGACTTCAAACGTGCCTTTGTCGGCAAAGCGGATCAGCAGCGGCTTGTCGTACTGCTGGCCGCCTTCGGCCTCTACCTTTCGGCGCAGGGCCTTCCAGGCTTCTAGGGCTTCGGCGGCAGTCTGGCTTTCGCGGTGGCGCATGTGGGTAAACAACTACCTTGATCCAAGCTAACATCAAGCCTTGACGCTGGTTGTTGAGGAGCAGCCAGCGCCACGAGGAGGACACACAATGACCCGCAAGAACCGCAATGCTGACCTGAGCCGACGGCGCTTCATGGCCGCGACAGCGATGGCCGGCGGCCTGACAGTCGCCGCCTGTGCCCGGTCGAATACCCCCAACAACGCGCCGGCGGAACCAGCCAACGCCGCGCAACCGGAACCCAAGCCACAGCCGGAACCAAAACCCGAGCCCGTACGCCAGCCCCGGATGAAGCAGGGCACGCTGTTGACCGGGGGCAGCCAGGTCAACACCCAGACGGGCGAAAAGCGCTGGGTGTTCAGCCAGGTCAATCTGGACAAGGCCCTGGACGAGTTTGCCGACGCCGCCAGGCGCGACCAGGCGCTGATGGCGGCCTGGTCGCGCGACAATGCCCGGCTGATCACCGACATCGGCTTTCTGGCCCACGGCGTGATACCGCACCCGCACAAGCCCGAACGCATCCTGGTGTTTGAAAAGAAGGGCAACGGCGGCTGCGAAATCGACCTGAAGGAAAACAAGCTGGTCACCCGCATTGCGCCCAGCAAGGGTTGCGAGTTCTACGGCCACGGCGGCTACAGCGTGGATGCCACGAAAGTCTTCGCCACCGAGTACGACGCCAAAACCTACGACGGCCGCATGGTCGTGCGCGACGCGACGGACTACAGGATCATCGGCGAGTTCCCGACCCACGGCGAATGGCCGCACGATTGCCAATTCATTGACGGCGGCAAGGTCGTCGCGGTCACCAACGGTGGCGGTCACCTGGAGGGCGGCGCCAAACCCAATGTGGCCTACGTCAACGTGGCCGACGGCAAACTGCTTGAAAAGATCGAGTTTGAAAACGCCAACATCAACGCCGGGCACCTGTTCATCAACCCGCAGGGCGACCTTGCCGTGCTGCATGCCATGCGTGAAGGCCTGGACACCAGGGAAGCACTGGGCGGCCTGAGCCTGCGCCCCAAGGGCAGGACCATCGCCCAGATGAAAGACCCCGCCGAGGTTACCGGCGCCATGAAGGGCGAAACCCTCAGCGTAGCCTGGCACGAAAAAGACGGCCTGGTGGGCGTGACCAACCCGTTTGGCAACCTGATCAGCTTCTGGAAGATGGCCGAGGCCAGTTTTGTCTCGCGCATCCGGCTGAAGCAGCCGCGCGGCATCGGCCTGACACTGGACGGAAAGTACTACGCGATCACCTTTGACAAAGACAACCCGAACCTGCTGCTGGTGCCCGCCGACACGCGCATGCCGGAAAAGGCCTCGGTTCAGTTTCCGCTGGCCTGCGACGGCAGCCACGCCTATGTGTACGACTGGCCGGTGTAGGGGCGGTTTCGTGCGGGCAGAGCGCGGTGGGCGCAACCGATAATCTAATGTGGAAAAAAGTCGGGCTGCCTATCGCCACCGGTGGCAGTTGTCGCTATCATACGCGCAGTAAGACATCGCAGTACCCCTCCTACAATGGTGTTTGAAGGGACGGCGATACCAAAAAGGGCCGGCAAAGCCGAGCCCAGTACATGGAGTTGTTTTATGGCTACAGGTTCAGTGAAGTGGTTCAACGACGAAAAGGGCTACGGATTCATCACCCCGGATGACGGCGGCGCCGATCTCTTCGTCCATTACTCGTCGATCAAGGCTGACGGCTTCAAGTCCCTCAAGGAGGGGCAGAAGGTTCAGTTCGACATCGGCCAGGGCAAGAAGGGTCCTGCCGCTGAGAACGTGCGCGGAGCCTAAGCTTTCGCACAACCACTCCAAACGCCCGCGCAAGCGGGCGTTTGTCGTTTCGGTCGGTTCTCCACAAATTCATGCATGTCGGCAAATTTCGGATGGCGCGTGGATTACCGCCCTACCTATTATGTGCCGCCAGTAACAGACCGCTCGGGTCCTTCTCAGCGTTTGAGTCGGGTGGGCGGGTTCAAATGGGGCATCGAGCCCCGAAACGCAGGAGCAGTTCGATGGCTACAGGCAAAGTGAAGTGGTTCAACGATGAAAAGGGCTACGGCTTCATTACCCCGGATGACGGTGGCGCGGACCTGTTCGTCCACTACTCGTCCATCCAGTCCGAAGGCTTCAAGTCCCTCAAGGAGGGGCAGAAGGTTTCGTTCGACGTCGGCCAGGGCAAGAAGGGCCCCGCCGCCGAAAACGTCAAGCCGGCCTAGTTTCGCGGACAACCAGAGAACGCCCGCTTCGGCGGGCGTTCTTGTTTTTTCAGTCTGCCGGTGTCGCACCCGCCGAAGCATTCCCGGCCGCGGTTTCGCCGTTAGAGCATTTTCACAGCTTGTTTGCAGGCTTCCGCTTGCGGCGGGCTTCGCATCTCTGCGTCGCGCTTCCTCGGCGTGGCCTCCAGCCACGCCTGCGTACGCGCTCCTTGATCTGCTCGCCCGGCGCGGCGCGGAATCTCTGCAAACAAACAGCGAAAAAGCTCTAACCTGCCCCCATGGCCGATATGTTCGACAAACGTGCGCGTGAAGTTGCCGCCGCCAACGCGCCTCTGGCAGAGCGCCTACGCCCGCGCGAGCCGGCCGATTTCGTCGGCCAGGAAAAGCTCGTGGCCGAAGGCGGCGCACTGCACGCCGCGCTGACCGGCAAAGCCAAAGTCCGCAACATGATCCTGTGGGGCCCGCCCGGTACAGGCAAGACCACCCTGGCGCGCATATTGGCCCAGCAGAGCGGACAGGCCTTCGAGACCCTTTCCGCCACCAGCAGCGGCGTCAAAGACGTGCGCGAGTTGCTGGACCGCGCCCGGGCGCGGCTGGCGTCCGACGCGCGCCAGACGCTTGTGTTCATTGACGAGATCCACCGTTTCAACAAGGCCCAGCAGGATTCGCTGCTGCACGCCAGTGAAGACGGCTTGATCACGCTGATCGGCGCAACCACGGAAAACCCCAGCTTTGAAGTCAACGGCGCGCTGCTGTCGCGTTGCCGGGTGCACGTGCTGTCGCTGCTGGATGATGCTGGCATGGATCGCATGATCGACCGCGCCCTTGCCGACCCGCGCGGCCTGCAACTGCCCGGCCTGCGCATTGAAGATGACGGGCGCGTGGCGCTGCGCAACTACGGCGCGGGGGACGGGCGCCGGTTGCTGACGGCGCTGGAATCGGCCGCCGATCACGTGGCGCCACTGCCCGAGGCCGAGCGCGTGATCACGGCCCAGGTGGTCGAGCAGGCATTGGGCAAACGCATGTTGCGCCATGATCGAGCCGGCGACGCGCACTACGACCTGGCCAGCGCATTGATCAAGAGTGTGCGCGGCAGCGACCCGCACGCCAGCATCTACTACGCGATGCGCATGCTGGCCGCAGGCGAGGACCCGCGCTTTGTGGTGCGGCGACTGGCGATCCTGGCCAGCGAGGACATCGGCAACGCCGACCCGGGGGCGCTGAACCTGGCGGCCAGTGCCGTCACCGTCACCGAATTCATCGGCCTGCCCGAGGCCGAGTACACCATCTGCCAGCTTGCCGCCTACCTGGCGCTGGCCCCCAAGAGCAACAGCGCCGCGGGCGCGCGCCGGGTGGCGCACGAGTTGATTGACACCCACGGCGAGGTACCAATCCCGTTGAACATCCGCAACGCCCCCACCGGCCTGATGAAGAACCTGGGCTATGGCAAAAACTACCACTACGCACACGACCACCCGGACGCCTTCTTTCCCGAGAAGCTGATGCCGGACACGCTTAAAGACGCGCGCCTGTATGAACCCACCGACCGCGGATTTGAGGCCCGTCTGAAGAAGCGGATGGCGGAGCTGGAACAGCGCATCGCGCAGGCCGGCAACAAGCCCCCGAGTTCGCGCGATTCCAAAGAGTAAGCAAGGGTGTAATCGCGCTCAGCGTTCAGTCGCACGAAGATGGGGCCATGTGGGACTGGCTGACAACCCGCATTCCAGCGTACCGGTGGCCTTGGCTGCTTGGCACCGGGATTGGCGTTTTCATCGGGCTTGGCGCGGCTTTCAGTGACTACGGAGCCATCATCCACATGGTCGCCAGGTTCGGTTATGTCGCGCTTGGTTTCGTGTTTGTGGGCCTGTTGATCTGGCTGATGACCATCCCCGCGCACAAGCGCAACATCTGGTAGTCACGCCTTGCGGAACTCGGCCCACAGTTCGTGGCCCTTGCGGCGTTCGATGCTGTGGGGAGAGACCTCGAGCTTTTCGACGCGAAACAGCGGCTCAAAGTGCTTCAGCACGATTTCGCGCGTGGCGTCAAAGGGTGGGCCGCCGGGTCGACCATGGTTGTAAAAGCAACCGATCAGCAGCCCCCCGGGCTTGAGCAAACCGTGAATCAGCCTCGCATACTCGTCGCGGCGATCGGGGTCTACAGCCACAAAGCAGGTGTACTCGTACACGAAATCGAATGCGGCCGCCTGGGCGGGCAACAGGCTGAATATGTCGGCCTGGCGGAATTGCGCCTTTGGCACCATGGCGTGCAGCTTCTGCGCGCCCTCAATGGCCAGGGGCGCGAAGTCAACTCCGGTTGCCTCAAAGCCCTGCTCGGCCAGCAGGCGCACGTCGTGGCCGAAACCGCAGCCCGGAACAAGCACAGACCCCGGCCTGGGTTGATTGTCCAGCAGCCAGCGCTGCAAAGGCGGCGCAAATGTACCCAAGTCCCAGCGCGGGTTTCCTTGGCTGGTGTAGATGGCGTTCCAGTACCCTGGTTTGTTAATGTCAGCACCAGCCGCTGACGGCTCGCCCTTCTGGTTCACGATCTGCCTCCATGATGCCCTTCGACGGCAAAGAACTACTGCAAATGGCCGCGCGTTACAACGCGTCGATTGAACCGTTGCAGGTGCTGATTTTCATCCCGACGCTGCTGATCTTCGCGCTGCTGCGGCGCGGAACCAAACAGGACACCAGCCGCGGTGTGCTGCTGCTGCTTTCCGCGGAATGGGCGATTGTCGGGGTGTTCTACTTTCTGAACGTTGTCGGTGATGTTCACTGGGTGGGTACGGTTGGCGGCATCCTGTTTGTGTTCGCGGCGCTGTTTTATGCCGGCGCGGCCTCGCGCAGTTTTCCGCCCCACTTTCACTGGCGGGCGGACAACCCGTCGCTGCTGTCGTTCCTGATTGTCGCGATCAGCGTGGTCGGCTACCCGGGCTTCAGTTGGGCGCTGGGGCGCGAGTACCCGGCCGTAACCACCTTCAGCCTGATGCCGGGCTCGGTCGCGCTGTTGACCCTTGGCGTGTGCCTGTCCGCCCGGCCGGCACCGCGCCTGCACCTGCTTGTGCCGCCGCTGCTGGTTGTGCTGCTGGCGCCGTTGACGGTGATTGCCTGGGGCGTGTGGGAAGACCTGGTGCTGATTCCGCTGGGGCTGCTGGCGGCGCTGGCCTGGTGGAAGTGGCGCGGCAAACTCGAAGGCGCCCCCACCAAGGACACGATTCGTTTTGACTTTTAGAGCATTTTCACAGTTCGTTTGCAGGCTTCCGCTTGCGGCGGGCTTCGCATCTCTGCGTCGCGCTCCCTCGGCGTGGCCTCCAGCCACGCCTGTGTCCGCGCTCCTTGATCTGTTCGCCCGGCGCGGCGCGGAATCTCTGCAAACAAACAGCGAAAAAGCTCTAGCTCCGGCGGGCCAGCACCACCTGCCGCAGGCTTGATGCGGGCAACCAGGGGCTGCCGTCAAGGTCGCCCCATCGTGCCGCCACTTTCAGGCCGGCCGATTCCAGCAAGGCCTGCAATTCGTTTGGCGCGTACACGCGCACTCGTTCCTGCCAGCGGCGTGTGCCTTTGGGCGTAACGAACTCCAGGTCCTTGATGATGCGCGACGATGCGCTGTCGAAACGGCGGCGCTGCACCAGCCTGCCGCCTTCGCAGGCTTCGTCGGTGTGTGCCTTCAACGCCGCGACGGTGGGGCCGGGGTTGATGTGGTCAATCACCAGCGCGCCGCCGGGTCTCAGCACCAGGCGCGCATTGGCCAGCATGCGCAGGTCGTCCTGGTCGCTTTCAAAGTAGCCGAACGACGTAAACAGGCTGCAGGCCCAGTCAAACGTGGCATCACCAAATGGCATGGCGCGCATGTCGGCCCGCACCGCAAGCCCGGCCAAGGCACCGGCGCACAACAGGTGGGCGGAGTAATCCAGGCCACGGGCATCCAGGCCGGCATTGCGCATGGCACGCAGGTGACGGCCGGTTCCGCAGGCGATGTCCAGCACACGGCCCCGCATGGGCAGCAGGCCGTGGCTGCGCATGGCGCTTACCTGCGCGGCCGCCTGGGCGTCCGACCGATGGGCGTACACCTGCAGATACTCGGGCCCGAACGCGCCGACAAACCACGGCTGGTCAGTCATGCCGCGAGTCTAAGGAAGTGTCGTCAGCGTGCCACTTGCTATGCTGCCGTCATGCGAAACCTGTTAAGGCGCGCCGGAATCATGGCCGCGCTGGTTGCCTGTGTGGTGATCGCCGGCTGCGGCAGCACCACGGAGTACTGGAAGCCCGACACCGTGGTGGAAGAAACGGTGATGGCCCCGCCGCGCACGGAAATCAGCCGCACGGCGGGCTGGCTGGAAGTCCGGCGCACCCAATCGGTCGAAGAAACGCGCCGGCCGGTCGAAAGAATGCAGCTGCTGCACGAGAAGCTGGTCTCCACCGTGGCCTGGGATGACCTGGGCATGGTGGTCATGTACATCCTGGGCAGCGTGGTCGTGCTGGCCATCTATGTGTTCCTGTACGCCAGCGCCTGGGATGGGGGCGACGATTGAAGACCCTTGCCCTTGCCTGCTGCCTGTTGCTGGCCGGCTGCACAACCACAAGCTGGGTTGAAGAAACCAACGTGACCCGCGCCACCGGCCAGCCCACCGTGCGCCAGGTGGATCGGCCGCTGGCCCACCAGACACTGCAGCTGACCACAACACTCGAAGAAGACGGATTTGTGATCGACCGCCGCATCCACACGGGCGACGAAGGCGTGGCGCGCATCAACCTGCTGCCGGTCGCCCTTCAGCGCATGGTGTACGGGCGCGACGTCAAGCTGACCTTGTGGTCCTACGACGACAACCGCTTTGTTCACGAGGACCTTGTCAGCGAAGCCAGGGCCGCCGAAATCGTTGCCCAATGGCGCATCCAGTGCAGACTGGGAACCCGCACGCCGCTGCGTTCGTCCGAAGCCGCACTGCTGGACCGCGCCATCGGGGCAGCACCAGACCCTGAAACCGCCCAGGCCCTGCGCGAGATCAAGTTAAAGGTCGACCTGCGGCCTGATTGGGAATGACCGGCGGCGACCATTCTGGCTGAACTTATCGGACCCAAACCGTCGATAGACTTCGCGGGGCGACCATGGCTGATGGCGTTGAGGTAATTTCGCTTCCCGACCCGCGCCACAGCGCGGAGTGGATGGATATGCCCTGGCGCATCAACGCCGGCGACCCGGACTTTGTGCCGCCGCTGCGCATGGAAGCCAAAAAGCTGCTGGATCGCTCCAGGTACCCGTTTTTCAAGATCGGCGATGCGGCGTTCTTTCTGGCAAGGCAGAAGGGCGAAGCCGTTGGCCGCATCGCAGCCATCCAGAACAAGCTGCACAACACAACCTACAACGACCGCACCGGGTTCTTCGGGTTCTTTGAGTGCCACGACGACCCGCGCACGGCCCGGGCACTGCTGCGCGCGGCCGCGCGCTGGTGCGCAGAACGCGGACTTGCCTGTGTGCGCGGCCCGCTGAACTACAGCCTGAACGACGAATGCCCGGGTGTGCTGGTGGATGGGTTCAACGGCCCGCCGCTGATTTTGATGTCCTACAACCCGCGCTACTACGGCCGCCTGCTGGAACAGGCGGGCATGGGCCGACGCAAGGACATGTACGCATACCTGGTAACCCGCGCCACCGTGGCCGATGATCGCTTCCAGCGCGTGATGAACGCCGTGCGCCGCCGCAACAAGGATGTCTCTTTGCGCGAGATCCGCACCGGCGGCTCGGCCTTTCTTGCCGACCTGCGCATGATGCTGGACATCTTCAACCAGGCCTGGGCCAAAAACTGGGGCTTTGTGCCCGTCACGCCCGGCGAGGCCGACGCGATTGCGGCATCGCTCAAGCCGATCGTGGATCCCGGGCTGACCGGCATTGCCGAGCTTGAGGGCAAGCCAGCGGCCATGATCATCTGCGTGCCGAACGTGAACGAAGTTCTGCGGCACATTCCGGACGGGCGGCTGTTTCCGTCGGGCTGGTACACGCTGCTGACGGGGCTGAAGCGCATCAAGGGCTTTCGCACCATGCTGATGGGCGTGCTGCCGGAGCACCGCAACAAGGGCATCGACGCGCTGCTGATCGACAAGGTGATCCGGCACGGCCAGCAGACCGGACAGCAGTACTGCGAGCTGAGCTGGGTGCTGGAAGACAACGAAGCCATGAACTCGCTGGCGGAAAAGGCCGGCGGAAGCCGATACCGAACCTATCGCCTGTATGAATCCCCCATTGAGGACCTGCTCCATGGTTAGACACACCCTGCTGGCCGCCTGCATCATGGCGGCACTTGTGCTGCTGGCACACACACCCCACGCCCAGGCCAAGGGCGGGCTTGGCGCGGAACTTGAATCGGCCATCCTGGCCCAGCTCAAGAAGGCCGAGGGCAAACGCGGCACTGCCGCCTGCGTGATCCGTGACCTGGATACCGGCGCCACGCTGCTGGATTCCCGCGGCGACGAGGCACTGGCCCCGGCCAGCAACATGAAGCTGCTGACTTCGGCCGCAGCGCTGGCCACGCTGGGCGCCGACTTTGAGTTCAAGACCATGGTGCTGGGCCGCGGCGCGGTCCACGCCGGCACGCTTTCCGGCGACCTCTGCCTGGTGGGCGGCGGCGACCCGAACATCAGCGGGCGCTTCCACAACGGCGACCCGCTGGCGCTGTTCCGCACCTGGGCCAACCTGCTTGTCGGGCGCGGCATCACCCGCGTCAGCGGTGATCTTCAGTACGAAAGCTCCATGTTTGGCGGTGAAAGCTTCTGCGAAGGCTGGCCCAAGGACGACCAGTACATCAAGTGGTACTGCGCCGAAGTTTCCGCACTGGCATTCAATGACAACTGTGTCGGCATTCGCGTGCTGCCCGGCAAGGCCGGCGAACCCGCCCGCATTGAGACCATCCCCCCCACTGCTTATGTCAAGGTGATCAACCAGACGACTACCGTGGCCGGCCGCAAGGGCGCCGAGATCGGCATCCTGCGCGGGCGCACCGACAACACCATCACCGTAAAGGGCAAGGTCTACGACCAGTCCACCTGGGGTTACACGGTGGATGTCGCGGTACACCAGCCGGAGGCCTACGCGGCAACCGTGTTCAAAGAAACGCTTGCCACAGCGGGCGTAACTGTGGATGGATCGATCAAGCCGGTGACGCTTGCGGCGGCCGACTTTGCGGCGGCCACCATGCTGGTCGAGCATCGCGCGCGCCTTGTGGATGCCTTGAAGCCTGTCAACACCAACAGCCAGAACCTGCACGCCGAGATGCTGCTGCGCCAGCTTGGCCTGCGCCTGACCGGCAAGGGCACGTTCAAGACAGGTTGCGCCGCGCTGCTGGAATACGTCAAGCGCCAGGGTCTGCCTGCCGACGGGCTGGTGCTGGTGGACGGCAGCGGGCTTGCGGCAAGCAACCGGCTTACGGCGCGGCTGCTGGCGGGCATCCTGCACAAGACGGCGGGGGCAGATTACTTCACGACCTGGCGCGACAGCCTGGCCGTCGGCGGCGAGACCGGCACACTGGAAAAGCGCCTGAACGACGCGGCCCTCAAGGGCAAGGTTTACGCCAAGACCGGCTACATCAACGGTGTGAGGGCCCTATCGGGCTATGTCCTGTCTGACCGCCGCAGGATTGCCTTTTCCATTCTGATGAACGACTGCGCCTACTCCCGCGAGTGCCAGGACGAAATCGTGCGCCTGCTGGCACGGGCATGATCGCCGCCATCGGCAAAGCGCTTGCACAGGGCCGGCCACGCGTCGGCCTTGTGCTGTTGCTTGGGGCCGGGGCCAGCCTTGCGCTGCTGCTGCTGGAGGGCTCAGGCTCGCCGGCTGCCGCGCCTTACAACCCGCCGTTTGCGCACTTTGACAAACTGCTGCACGCTGCCGCCCATGCCTGGCTGGCCACGCTGCTGGCCTGGGGTCTGGCCCTTGCCCGTGCGCCGCGTGCTGTTGCCACAGTTCGCCGCCACGTGATGCTGGCGGCCGTGCTGGCCTTTGGGGTGGACTTCGCGGCCGGGCTTGCCGTAGAGGTCACACAACTGCTGGTCGGTGCCGCCCACGGGCGCCGATTTGACTGGTGGGATGCCGCGGCAAACGCGGTCGGCGCCGTTGTCGCCACCGGCCTGTTTCTTGCGGTGGCCCTGCGGGGCACAAGGCCCTACACTGTTGCCGATTCGCGGCCGGAAAACGACGGCCGGGCCGTATAACAGTGTCGGAGGCCGCATGCGTCGTCTGCCAACTGTGCTGGCACTGTCAGTCCTGCTGGGCGTGGTCGCGTGGGCGCAATGGCGCCCGATGCGCGAAGACCCGGCAGCCGACCCCAAGGCGTTCGACATCACCACCCGCGCAGACCTGGAGGATTCCATCCGCCGGGTGGAGTCCCTGCGCAGCCAGTTGCGGGAGGCCAAAACAGACCGCGAGAAACAGGTCGTTACAGAATCCATCCTTGGCCTGTGCCAGGACGAACTGGCGCGCCAGGCCAATGCTTCGGGCGCGATTGTAACCGAGCGTTCCCGCGACCCGCTGACGCCCGGAATGGCCACGCGTTGGAAGGGCGCGTTTCTGGTACTCGAGGAGATGATCCGCAGCCTGGGCCCAGAGGGCCTGGCGCACTACGAGCGCCTTTACGGCCCCCGCGCCGAGCGCCTGTTGCAGGAGGCCCAGCAGTCCCAGGACCAGGCAGCAATGGAGGGCATCAACCGGCGCTTTGGATTGACCCGCGCCGGCAGTCGTGCGGCTGTGCTGCTGGCGACATTCCGTTGGGAAGCCGGCGACATCTCGGGCGCGGCCCGCGCCCTGGAGCGCGCGTTGAACGCCCCGGAACTTATCGCCGATGGCCCCCGCGCCTCTTTGTGCGCGTGGCTGGGCCACTGTTATCGCGAGCTTGGCGAGCGCGCCAACCTGGCACGCCTGGCCGAACAGGCCGCGCCGCTGGCGGAACAGGTCATTGACCAGGGCGGAACCCGCGTACCGCTGGCCGAGGTGCTGCGCCGCAACCTGGCCGAGGCCCGCGACACCAGCGCCGACACCCTGTCTGCTTCCGGCGTGGATTGGCCCGGCGGCAACCACACCAACACCGGCCTGCATGCCTTGCCCACGGACTATGCGCAGATCGCCTGGTCGCGCCTGCTGCCGCGCCTTGCGGCCAGCGCGCAACCGGCGTTCATGAATTACCCCAGGCCGGTGATCGGGCCGTTCCTGCCCATGTGCGACGGCAATGCGGTGTATGTGAACACCGGCGACCGGCTGGCAGCCTATGACCTTGTTGGCGGTGGCACGGGTGACGAGCCCTTGTGGGCCTGCAAACCGTTTCCGACCTTCGAACACAACTGGCGCACCACAGAGCCCGACCCGGCGATGATCCTGCCCGTCAGTGGCTGGCGTGGCACCCTGTTTGCCGCGCTGGAAAACCCGCTGACAACCGCCCTGCACGACCGCAATCCCGACCCGATGTTCGGCCTGTACAGCCATTATCCGCAGGCCCGCCGCGCGTTGTGCGCGGTGGATTCGGGCACGGGCCGCCTGCTGTGGAAGCTGGGCGGGCTGTACGAGGGCAGCCCGGACGATGTGACCAGCTTCCTGTATGCGACGGTGCACGACGGCACCCTGTACGCGATCGGTTCGCGCCTGCCGATGTTCAGCGAGGTCTACCTGTACGCGCTGAATCCTGTCAGCGGCGAAGTGAAGTGGAGCCTGCGGGTGTGTTACGGCCAGCAGGAAACCACCATGTTCGGCCGGCCTTCGCGCACACCCTATCCCAGCCTGTTTGCGATTTCGGGCGGGAACATGTACCTGTGCACAAACCTGGGCGGTGTGGTTTCCGTTGACCTGTCCCGCCGCTGCCTGAACTGGATCAGCCGTTACGACTACGTGCCGCGCCCCATCACCAAGTACACCGAGACCTACTACCGCGACGTGACCTGGGCAAACAACCCGACTTTCTACGCCGAGATCGCGGGCCGCGGCTACCTAGTGATTGCACCCACGGACAGTTCGCAGATGTTCGGGCTGGATGCCGCCAGCGGCGAAATCCGGTGGCGCCTGGACCGCGAGGCCCTGCTGGGCGGCGGCCGTGTGCTGGTGGGCCTTCGCAATGGCGTGGCCTGGGTAGCCGGAGACGGAGGGTTTGCCGGCGATGCCGGGTCACGGCTGCGCGGGGTGGATGTTCGACTGGGCCGCGTGACCAGCACCATCCGCGTGACGCCGGTGGATCGCGCGGCAACCATGGCCCTGCACGGGCGCCCGGCCATGGCTGGCAACCGGATTTTCTGGCCGGGCTGGTTCGGTCGCGACTGCGCCCTGTGTGAGGTTGACCTCGACAGCGGCCGCGTTTCCAACTCCGCCTATGTACCCTCCAGCTATGCCGGCTGGGGCTATTCGGTGTTCTGCCAGAACGGGATTCTCTTCACGATCTCGGGCACCGACAGCACCCGCGCCAACAACCAGCTTGCCGTGCGTTTCAACCAGTCCGCGCTGCTGGATTCCACACGCAAGGCCGCGCAGGCTGACCCATCCAGCGCCGAGGCAGCACTGCGTTACGGGCTGCTGGCACTGCGGCTGGCGGACTCCGCCGAGGGCCTGAAGCAGCTTCGCGCGGCCTTTGAACTGGCCGGCCGCGCGCCGGTGAACACCCGCGTGCGTGACCATGCCTCGCGCGCACTGGTCGCATGGCACCTGCGCCAGGCCGATGTTTCGCTGGCGGCCCGCAAGACACAGGATGCCCTGGGTTCGGTCGCGCAGGCACGCGAGTTTGCCCTGCAGCGCAGCCAGCGCAGTGAGTGCTTTATGCGGCAGGAACGCGCACTTACGGCCATGAACAACCCACAGACGCTGCTGGAACTGTTCCAGGGCCTGGTGGATACCGACCCGGACTTCGGCGTCGGCGAAGACCCGGAGATTCCCGCTGCCACCTATGGCCGCATCCGGCTGGCGGCCATCATGGAAACCCGCGACCCGGCACAGGCCGCCGGCCTGTACCAGCAGATCCAGGAAAGCCCGGAACGGCTGGCCTGGCAGGGTGTCAAGCTGCGCGCACTGGGGCTGGACCGCCTGCGCGAACTGGTCAAGGCGCACGGTCGGCAGATTTACGCGCCACAGGAAAAAGCGGCCTCGGATCTGCTGGTCGTCAACACTCCCGAGTCACTGGCGCGCCTGCTGCGCCTTTACCCGCTGGCCCATGCCGCTGACGAAGCCGTGCTGCGCCTGGCCTCGCAGGCCATGGCGCGCAAGGACTCCGCCGAGGCCGTGGCGCTGATCACTGCGGCCCTGGACGACAACAGCCAGCGCCCCCGCCGCGGCGAGATCAACGCGCAACTAGCGCTGGCACACGCCCGCGCCGGAGAAAAGCTGCGCGCCAGGCTGGTCGCTGCGCGCACGTTGCGCGAGTTCCCTGACGGCAAGCTGAAACAGGGCGAGGGCGAAGTGTCGTTCAAGGAGCTTCTGGGCCCGATCGTGGGCGCGGCGGCAGAGGCCAGGGCCGCCACGGCGCCGGTGCGCCTGCCGGCCCAGCCCGTGGAACTGTGGAAGCGCGACTGGGAGACCGGCAGCTTCACGAAACTGCCGTCCCACCCGGCACAACAACCCGCGCCGCGTGTGTACCTGGGCGAAAGGTCCCAGCGCGGCTTTGAACTGGTGTCACTGGACGGCCCCAGCGGCGAATTAGTCTGGAGCCGCTCGATTGATGTCAGCCTGGTGGCGGCCCACGACACCGAGCACGGTGTGCTGTTTGAAACCGCGCAGGGTCTTGCCATGTTCGATGACGCCGGCAGCGAACGCTGGTCGCTGGCAACCGGCGGTACACCCAACCAGACGTGCATCCGCGGCGGCATGCTGGTGTTCGGCACGCGATTCACCCACAACACGACACGCAAAATGATGGTGCGCGTATCGGCACTGGACCTGGCGTCCGGTGGGCGCATGTGGCAGGCCGAGTTCGAGGCCAGCCTGCTGCGCTGGGTGGAACAATGCGACCACGGTGTGCTGTTGCTGCTTTCCGGCAACGACCAGCGGCTGTGCCTTCTGGACGCCGAAAGCGGCGCCGTCGTCAAGGATGTGGTTCTTGATGTCACCGGCCAGGTGAACGTCGCGCCGGTGCTGGACGCCGGGCTGGTCTGGGTGGTGGACGTTTTCGGCGCCGTGCGAGCCCATGCCGAAGCAGACCTTGCCGGCAAGGCTGCCTTTGCCACCAACCAGCGTGGTGCTTCGTTGCTTCGCGTGGCCGATGGCCGCGTGCTGACGGCCGGCGGCGAAGGCGCAACTTGCATTGAGATTTCGACCGGCAACACGGCCTGGACGCGGCCCCTTGACCGTGGCGAGCTGCTGCGCGGGGCCCAGCTTTCCGGCCAGACGCTGTTTCTGTGCACGCGCGACCCGGCAGGAGTTGCCAGGGTGCTGGGCGTCAAGACCACCGATGGCACTGTGCTGTTCCGATACACCGCGCCCCGCGCCGGCGACACCGACCGGCTGGAAGTTCAGGCCAGCGCCGCCTTTGACGGCGGGCTGGCGATTGCTTACTCGGTTCATTCCATGGTGCAGGGCAGCCTGCAGCTGATTGAGTTCCGGCTTGTGTTGCTCAACACGGACGGAACCGAGCGCATGAGCTGGGCCAAGGGGCTGACGGCGGCATCCATCAGCGTGGCACAGCTGGCGCTGACCGACGGGCACCTGCTGCTGGCCTGTGCCAACGCGACCTTCTGCTTTGGCCGAAAACCTTAACGCCGTTTCACTGTTCGTTTGCAGGCTTCCGCTTGCGGCGGGCTGATGCTGACCGCACAACCAGCGGGCGCTATACTTTGCACCCATGACCGACCTGCGTGAATTCGGCCGTGCCGTCCTGGCCCAGGAAGCTGAGGGCCTGCGCCTGTTGCAGGAAATGATCGGCCCATCCTTTGAGGCCGCCGTGAAGGCCGTGATTGATTGCAAGGGCCACGTTGTGGTAACCGGCGTGGGCAAGCCCTGGTTGATCGGCCAGAAGATCAGCGCCACGCTGGCCAGCACCGGCACACCCAGCTTTGCCCTGCACCCCAGCGAGGCCGTGCACGGCGACCTTGGCCGGATCCGCAGCCACGACCTTGTGGTGGCGCTGTCCAACAGCGGTGAAAGCGAAGAAGTCACCCGGCTGCTGCCCGTGCTGAAACGGCTGGGCTGCAGCATTGTCGGCGTTACCAGCAACCCTGAAAGCAGCCTGGGCCGGCACAGCGACCTGCTGCTGCCGCTGCCCAAGGCACCAGAGGCCTGCCCGATCGGCATGGCGCCAAGTGTCAGTACTACGGCCATGCTGGCGCTGGGCGACGCGCTGGCCCTTGCGGTAATGAAGGCCCGCAACTTCACGCGCGAGGATTACGCCCGTTTTCACCCCGGCGGGGCCCTTGGCCGCAGCCTGATGAAAGTGGCCGAGATCATGCGCCCACTGGAAGAAACTGCGCTGGTAGGCGTAACCGCCGTTGTGGGCGATGCCCTGCACGCCATCACGCTGCACAAGACCGGCGCGGCCTTTGTCGTTGAACTTGGCGTGCTGCGCGGCGTGTTCACCGATGGCGACCTGCGACGCCACGTGCAGGATGAGTCCCTGCTGTCTACGCCCATCGTCGATGTGATGACCAGCCCGTGCCGCAGCATCCACGTTGATCGGCTGGCGCCAGAGGCCGTCCGCATCATGGTGGAAGGCCGCCGCATTGGCGAGCTGCCGGTCGTGAACGACCAGGCCAAGATCCTGGGCCACATCGCGTTGAAGGACCTTGTGTCGATGAACTTCATGTAGCCCGGCTTTGCAGGCAGATCGGTCGCGATCCATGCCCAAGACGTTCACATTTGATGCCGAGTTCGACGCCCCGGTCACCGAGGTCTGGCGCGTTGTCAGCGACACAGACTTGATTGACGGCGCGATCGGCCTGCCGGCAATCCAGTACCGCGACGAACCCCAGCCCGACGGAACCTCGCGGCGCTTTGCCAGCCTTCGCAAAATGGGCATCCTGCTGGCCTATGAAGAACTGCCTTTCACCTGGGTTCACGAGCAGATGTACGAGGTGAATCGCATCTTCAGCAAAGGCCCGTTTCGCACCTTTCGCCACACCTGCGAACTGTTCCCGCGTGACGCCAATGACCCCAACAAGGGTTGTCGCGTCAAGACCACCTTCACCATCGAGACTGGCGGCCTGCTGGGGTTTGTGGCCCAGCGTGGCACCCGGACAGATGTGCTGGGGCCTTACCAGAAGCTGTTTGCCGACCTGAACCAGCGGCTGCAGAAGAAAGTGAAGCGCGAAAAGAACCACAGCGTAATCCTGCAGCGCCCGGTGCCGATGGATGAGATCGACACCCGAGACCGTGAACAGGAACGGGCAAGGCTGGCCGAGTTCGTGGCGCGCGCCCGCAAGTACCTGGATTCGCCGCTGATCGATAAAATCGGCGACGCAGTTGGCAGATACCCCGACGAAGCCCTGCGCCGCATGCAGCCCAAGGCCTTTGCGCAACGCTGGAAGACACCGCGCGACGATGCCCTGAACGCGTTTCTTGCCGCCACCCGCGCGGGCCTGCTGAAGATGCGCTGGGACATCATCTGCCCGCATTGCCGCGGCGACAAAATGAACCTGGCGACACTCAGTGAAGTCCAGGAAAAGGCCTTCTGCCCGAGCTGCAACATCAACTTCGATGTTGACCTTGACCGGTCCCTTGAGGCCGTGTTCACGCCCCACCCCCAGGTTCGCGACGTGCCCCAGGCCCACTATTGCCTGGGCGGGCCGGGCACCACGCCGCACATCGTTTACCAGAAGCTGCTGGGCCCCGGTCAGGAGCACGTCTTCAACATCAGCCTGGCCGAGGGTCGCTATCGCGCGCGCTTTTCGGGCTGCGCCGAGTACCGCTGGCTGGATGTCGGCCCAGCACAGGAAGGCGAGCCCACTTGGGTGATCGGCGCGCAGCAGGTCATCGGCGATGACGTGAAGGTGCGCGGCGGCGGGCCGATTGCCATGAAGTTCCGCAATGAGAGTGCGCGCTCGGTGCTGGTTGCCATGGAAAGCGTCGAATGGGCCAAAGATGCGCTCAGCGCAGGCGAACTTGTGGCCGACCAGCGATTTCGGGACCTGTTCAGTAACGAAGTGCTTGCCCCCGGCATCAAGCTGGCCGTTGAGCGCACCACCATTCTGTTCACGGACCTGGTCGGCAGCACCGCCATGTACAACGACCTGGGTGATGCCAAGGCCTTCAGCCTTGTGCGCACGCACTTTGACATCCTGCACGAGCTGGTGCAGCACCATCAGGGAGCGATCGTCAAGACAATCGGCGACGCGATCATGGCCGTGTTCACCCGCCCCGAAAACGCCCTGCGCGCCGCCCACGAGCTGCACCGCCAGGTCGACAAATACGTGCGCGAAAAGGGCCACGACCGCGGCGTGGAACTGAAGGTCGGCCTGCATGAAGGGCCCTGCATTGCCGTGACGCTGAATGAGCGGCTTGATTACTTCGGTACCACCGTCAACCTGGCCGCCCGGGTGCAGAACCTGAGCCAGGGTCGCGACATCGTGGTCACCATGGCGCTGGCCCAGGGCACCCGCGAATGCGAGCCCCTGCGCGAACAGGGCTGGCAACCCCAGCCCATGCAGGCCTACGCCAAGGGGTTTGCCGAGCCTGTGCCCGTGCTGCGCTTCACCCGCCCGGACTGATTGCGTCCCGGCAACTACCTGCCGGTTGACCCGGCGGCAACCCTTTCGCAATCCGTGACGGCCTCTATGATTGGGCCAACCCACAGGATGGAACCATGAAAGGCCTTTCCCTGGTTGGCGCGTTGCTTGGCGGGCTGGTCGGCGCCGGAATCTGGCTGGTCGCCATTGCCGTCGATGGCGGGCCGCTGGGCATTCTAGCCCTGGGTGTTGCTGCCGGCGTTGCCGCAGGTGCCATTCTTCTCAACTCTACGCCCAGCGGGGCGATTCCCGCGGCGGTAATCACGCTGGTCTTCTGTGGTGTGGCCAAGTTCGCGGGCATTCCGATTGCGCTGGACCGCGTTCAATCGTCGATCAAGACCACCTTTGAGTTCAAGCAGTACGACCTGTACATGGCCGACGCGGAGGCCTATTCGCACATGTCTCCGGCACAGGTGGAACAGTGGCTGCAGGGACGCAGCCCCTATGACGCCGACCGCGACGGCACCATCAGCAGCTCCGAACGCGAGGTGTTCGGCCGCTTCTGGGCTCCGCGACTGGCGCAGTGGGCCAAGAATCCGCCCGTTGCCGAGACCTGGGCGACACAGATCACCCAGGACTGGCACAAGGAAACCGGGGAAAGCATCGACGGCAAAGGAATGGCCGCCGAGTTTCTTGCCCCGCTGCAGATTCTGTTTCTGATCCTGGCCGCCGTCGGCGCCCACCAGGCCGTGGCGCGCATCAGCCTGGAAGAAGCCCGCGAACGCCGGCGCACCAGCAAGATCACGGCCGGCGTGATTGACCTGAACGAAGACATCGGAAGCGGCGTCAATATCCAGATGGCCGCGCCGGGCCAGAAGAGTGCCCGCGCACCAGAGGTCAAACCTGCCGCCGCCAAGCCCGCTGCCGCCAAGCCGGCGCCGCAAAAGCAGGACCGTCCGCCCGGCATGTAATCCGCCGCCTTGCCGGGCCGTCTTTTCGCGTTACTCTTCGGCCATGCGCGAAGACCTGTTCACACGCCTTAGGACTCTCAAAGACCGCACCGAGAAGCTACAGGTGTCGCTTTGACTACCCCAGCCTGCAACGCAAGCTGACCGCCGTAGAAACACGCATGAACGCCGACGGCTTCTGGAACGTCCAGGAGACCGCCCAGAAAACCGTTGCCGAAGGCCGCAAGCTGCGCGCGCTGGTTGACCCTCTGCGCAAGCTTGACAAACAGATGGCAGACGTTCAGGCCATGCTTGACCTTGCCAACGAAGTCGAGGACGAAGCCACGTTTACCGAGGCCGAAGCCGAACTTGTCGCCGCAGAAGCCCTGTACGACAAGATCGAAACCCAAAGTCTGCTGAACGAACCCGGCGACGAAGGCAACGTGTTTCTCAGCGTGCAGGCCGGAACCGGCGGCACCGACGCCTGCGACTGGGCGGCCACGCTGTATGAAATCTACATGCGCTGGGCGCGCATCCACGAGTTCGACATTGAACAGATCGACATGCAGGAAGACGAAGTCGCGGGCATTCGCAGCGCGACGGCGCTGATCAAGGGCCCGTTTGCGGCCGGCCTGCTGCGCGGCGAGGTTGGCGTGCACCGGCTGGTGCGGATCAGCCCGTTCAACTCGATGGGCAAACGCCAGACCGCCTTTGCCAGCGTGGACGTGGTGCCCGAAAGCATGGCCGACGACATTGAGGTCGAGGTGAAGGACAGCGACATTGAGCTGAACTTCAGTCGCGCAGGCGGCAAGGGTGGCCAGAACGTCAACAAGGTGGAAAGCGCCGTGCGCATCACGCACATTCCCACGGGCATTGTGGTCAGTTGCCGCAGCGAACGCAGCCAGCACCAGAACCGCGCCATCGGCATGGAATTGCTCAAGAGCAAAATCTGGCAGATGGAACGCGCCAAGCGCGACGTCGAGCTGGCCAAGCTGTACGGTGCCAAGGGCGAAGTCAGCTTCGGCAACCAGATCCGCAACTACGTGTTGAACCCCTACCGGCTGGTCAAGGACACAAGGACCGGCATGGAAGTCGGCGACGTGGACAGCGTGCTGGCCGGCCACATCGACGGCTTCATCGAGACCTACTTGAAGTGGTTCAAGGAAAAGAAAAGCAAAGCCACAGCCAAAGCCGAAGCCGCCGAGGAAGCAAAGAAGCAGGCGGCTGAGGTTGAAGACTAGCCCGTGAGCCCCAGCCGAAAGGCCGTAGGTCGCCCGCCAGTTCCGGCGGGCGCGCATGGCCTGCCACAGTGCCCACTCCTAAGTGATTTCATTGCCCCCGGCCCGGCGAAACATACGCTTATGCTGTTCTCACAAACGGCATCCTGCACACCATGACTATTCCCCGAACGTTGCGCATGCTCCTGGGCGTCACGGCCCTCCTCGCCCTGACCGGCTTGGCCTTGGCCGGACCAGACGAACAGAAGCCGGCACAGCCTTACATCCTGGTCCAGGTCGATGACGACTTGCTGCAGTTTCGGGTCAAGCACCAGGAGAATTGGACCAACCTGTTCTTTGACACGTTGTACCAGTGGGTGCCCGGCCCCCAAGGCGCCGAGCTGAAGCCCTGCATTGCCGACGGCTGGCCGGAGTGGTCCGACGACAAACTGATCTGCACCATCAAGCTGCGGACGGACGCCGTGTTTGACGACTTTGCCGGATTTCCTGACGGAAAAGGCCGCCGAGTCGAAGCGCTTGATGCGATCAACTCGATCAAGTGGCTGGCCAAAGGCCGTCACAAAGACAAGTTGGCGTCCGACATTCTGCTTCGCGGCAGGATTGCCGGTCTGGACGATTTCGCGGCGAAAGCAGGCATAACTCGCGAATGGACCTACGAAGACCGGTCAACCGAGGTCGCGGGACTGACCGCCAAAGACCAGTACACGTTGCAGGTCACGCTGACCCGGCCCTGCGGCCAGCTGCCTGCACTGCTGGCCACACCGTGGCTGCCAATCTGGCCACTTGAGGTGCTTGACGTGCCCAGGGACAAACGGGATCGCAATAAACCCTTCGCCGGCACGGGACCAATGCAGCCGGTTGAGTTCGATAGCGGCTGGCCCAATATGGTGCCCCGAAAGTCCCACTTCGCCGACCCCAAGTCCCCCCCGCCGCTTAAACGGGTGTTTGGTTCGACTCGCAGTGTTGTCGACGCGCTGCGCGAGATGGGTGGAGCCAAACTTGACTTCTGGATCGTCCCGGACGACCAGCTCTTTGCCACCAATCAACTTCGGGGCGAACACGACACGATTCACTTCGGCGATCAGGAAGCACTGCATTACCTTGGCTTCAACATGCAAAGAGCAACCTGGGGCGGCGACAGCGACGACAGCCTTGCGCTGCGCAAAGCAGTCTGCGATCTGATCGACCGGGAAGCCATTGCACACGAAACGATGAAGACGGAGCCGTGGCGGGCCACCCGCGGGCTGCTGCCGCCGATTCACGGCGTGACTGCGCCGAAAGAGGCCGAGTTGGCATCGGCCCGCAGTGTGGACGCGATCAAACAGGAGCTGCATAACAACAAGTTCCGGCATGACCCGGACAAAAACGGCAACGTCTTCACGCTTGAAGTGGTCTGCGCCGATCCGTCGTTTGACCCCAAGACACTGAAGCACATCGAAGCCCCATTGAGCCAAGCGGGTATCGCCGTGAACTGGAGACCTCTTGGCCAGCAAGCGTTCGAAGATGCAATGCGCGAGGGTAGTTACGACGCGGTGTTCTTTGGATGGAGCAACGATTGGGCGGACCCGTTGTGCATGCTCGAAAGACTGCACTCGCGCAATGCGCAAGCCCATTGGGTGTTGTCAGTGCCCTGTCGATACAAGAACGATTCCTTTGACAAGTTGATCGAGAAAGCCGAGTCCATAGCTCTGGATCCTGGCCGCGCAGGCGAACGCAACAAGGCCATCGGTGAGTGCCTGAGGCACCTCGCCAAAGACCTTCCCTATGTGCCAATCGCGGTGCCGCAACGGGCATGGCTGGCACAGCCGGACATTGATGTGCCGCAAGTGCCTGTCAGCGGCCGTAACACACTGCGATTCCTGAAGTTCAAGTGAACCGCGATGCGTGGATTCCAAACGGCGCCTGGTCGTCGCCGGGCATTGAACTGACCGCAGCAAACCGGAGGTTGAACATGAACGCTGCTCTCGCACGTCGGATGGTTTGCCTCGCACTTCTTTCCGTGTTGCTCGTCGTTTCAGGCCACACCCATCACGCCCAAGTCCCTGAGCCAGCGCCGATGGTACTCCGCCTGGGCCTTGCCGCGTTGCCGCGCACTCTGGATCCCCACAAGGCCGGCGACACGCTTTCCTTTGGGCAAGCTTCGCTTGCCTACGAGTCGCCGCTGGAGTACGACCCATTTTCGCCGGGAACCTTGCGGCCTTGCCTGCTGACCAGTCTGCCGGAAGTCTCCCCCGACGGCCTGACATGGACGCTCAAACTTCGCGACGACCTGTTGTTTCACGACTCCGACGTCTTCTTTGATGGCAAGGGCCGCAAAGCCATTGCCCGCGACCTTGCTTGGTCTCTCAAGCGCCTGGCTGCTCTGCCCGATTCCGAGGGCTTCTGGGTGATCGAAGGAAAGGTCGCCGGTCTGGATGTCTTTGCCCAGAAGGGCTGGGCCATGATGGCCGATGAAGGCGAAGAAGAATGGTTCCAGTTTCTGGACTCGCCCGTGGCCGGCATTACGGTCGTCAACGCAACGACGCTGCGCATCACTTTGGTAGAGCCGTCTGCGGACTTCATCTACTTCCTGGCCTCCACCTATGCGGCCATGATGGCCCCGGAAGCTGCCAAGAAAGGCAAGCCTGATACCAGGCCGGTGGGCACTGGTCCTTTTGTTTTCAATCAGACCCAGGCCGCAGGCTTAGTGTGGCGACGCAATCCGGGCTATCGCAAGCTCATTTTGTCTGGCGTCCCCGAGAGCTCGCCGCTCAAGCCATTCGAGGGGAAGCGTCTGCCGCTGGCAGATGAACTGCGCTACCAGGTTTATGAAACCGACGGCGAGTCCCAGCACGCGTTTCTGTCTGGCCAGATTCACATGGATGGGCTTGGGGGCGTGATTGACCGCGAGCGCTGGGCTGCCGGGGCGTCAGACGCCGAGTTGCTTCCTGAAGATTACGCCAAGGCAGGGGCAAGACTCGTTCGCAGTTTGGAACCGACGATCGGCTACATGTCTTTCAACTTCAACGACCCGGTTCTTGGCACCAAAGCGGGCGCGACAGGACTCGCCCTGCGCCAAGCCCTTGCGTTGTGCATGGATCGGGCCGCTACGGGCCGCAGGACGCTATCAAGCTGGAACAACGCACTCACGACGCCAGGCATGACCGGCCACTTCGACGACATGAAGCTTGCCAGTCAAAGCTATGACCCGGTCAAAGGCAGGGAGTTACTGCAGAAGGCCGGGTTCGAGGTTGCGAGTGTCGAGGGCAAGTGGGTCACGCGCGGCAAGGACGGCAAGCAGGTGACGGTGTCAGTGTCTTTCCGTCGCAAGGACGACGCCGCCAAGGAGGATGCACAAGTGTATGCCAAGTGCTTCCAGGAAGTCGGCATACTTCTAGATCCTAAGTTCATGCTGTTTTCCCAGTTCCTGCAGCAGCAGATCGAGGGCAAGGGGCAGATCTATGATTGCGGCTGGGTCTTCGATTACCCTCATGCCATCAATCTGATGTCCCTGTTGTACGGACCCAACAAGTCGTCCGGCGTCAATACCGCCAATTTCAGTGACGAGAGCTTTGACAAGGCCTACCGCGCAATGAGTTCAGGAAACGCCAGCGTGACGGAATTGCGAGGAGCCATGGCGGCAATGTACAAGGCCATAGACGCCAACGTGCCGTGGATCGTGTTGGGTTGGCGCACGCTGTTTCGCGTCGAGGCCAAGGATCTGGCAACGCCCTCTTGGGACCCCTACCGCACCTGCAGCGCCAAGTTCTACGCCCTCAGGAAGTAGCGCCCACATCGGCGCCGGCCTGTAGCGACCTGGCTTGCGCTTCGGGCTCCTGTGGCTCAAACCGGCTTGTTCAGTTCGTAGGTGTTGCGGCCAGACTTCTTCAGCTTGCCCTTGGCCACAAGTTCGTCCCACACCTCGGGCGGGAAGCCTTCGGGCGGGCTGATGCCGCAGATTACGGCCCTTTCACGCGACAGGTGCCCCGCCGGTGCGGCGTTGCCTGCGGCGTCGGCCTGGTAGATTTTCAGGCGCTTCTTGAAGGCCTTGTAGGCGCGGTCGTGCTCTTCCTTGGTTGCCATGGCATCCTCCCGGGGTGATCATCGGCCTTGCTGCCGCTGTGGTCAACGCCTGGCCCGGATGTTGCGCCAAGCCATGGCGCGTCTGGATTGCAGCCGGGCAGGGCGTATGATCTTTGTTTCTGTCTTGCCCGGAGTCGCCATGAACCTGCGCTGGCTGCTGTTGCTGCTGGTGGTTGCCGCCACAGCCCTGCCTTGGGCGCTGGTAGACGCCCAGCCGGCACCACCGCCTGTGCCTGTGCCGGTACCAGTGCCCGCGCAGCCCGCGCCCGCGCCGATTGCCGAGGTCACCACCCTGCGGCTGCCGCTGGAAGACGGCTGGACACTCGACCCGCATTTCGCTCGCACACCCGCCAGCTTGCAGCTTTGCGCGGCCATCTATGACGGCCTCTACACCTACGCCACCGGCCCCAAGCCTGAAATCAAGCCCGCACTGGCAGAAGCTCTGCCGGTCATTTCGGCCGACGGGCTTACCTGGACGATCAAGCTGCGCAAAGACGTCCGCTTTCACAACAGCGCGGCCGTGTTCGGCGAGGCCAAGTCCCGCAACCTTGTGGCCTCAGACGTGGTTCACAGCCTCAAGCGCCTTTCCGCCGCCGGGCCGGATGAGAGCATGTACTGGCTGATCAAGGGCATCATCAAGGGCCTGGATGATTACGGCGACGCCGTCGGCGCCGAAGATGGAGCGCGATCGGACGGCCAGCCCGTGGCTGGGCTTGCCGCGCCCGACGACCACACGGTGGTCCTCAAGCTTACCCGGCCGTTCGGCGCGCTGTTGACCGTGCTGGCCCACCCCTGCACCAGTATTGTGCCGCGCGAGGCCATGGACACCTACGGCGGCGCCCTGATGGTGCGCGCCGTGGGCACCGGCCCCTTCCGACTGCATGCCGTGGGTGAATCCAGGCTGATTGTGCTCAAGCGCTTTGACGGCCATTGGGGTCCCAAGCCGGCCTATGAGCGTATCACCCTGACGGCCCAGGATAGCCCCATCGCCGCGTTCAAGAGCGTCGCCGAAGGCAACCTGGCGCGTTGCGACATCCTCAATGGCGAGAGCCTGCGCTTTCTTACGCCCGGCGGCAAACCCGGGCCTTTGCTGAAGAAGGCCGGCCTGGAGCCACGCTGGTCCGACAACGAAGGCATGTACTTCATGGCCTTCAATATGGAAGACGCCCTGTGGGGCGCCTTGGACGACGATGGCCGCCTGTTGCGCAAGGCCGTCAGCCAGGCCTTTGATCGCACTGCCTTTCAGATCGCCTCAGGTTTTTCCGACCCTTGGGGGCGCCCCGCCGTTGAGTGCATGCCGCCCGGCACCGAGTATGACGACCTGGCCCAGGCCCATGCCCTGGGCGGCACGGATGGCAAGGCCGCCAAGGCCACGCTGGATGCCAGCAGATACAAGGGTGGCAAGAATCCCGATACTGGCGAAGCGCTGATGTTGTCGGTGGTTGTCCAGAACAACAACGGCCTGCACCGGGCACTTTCGAACACTCTCAAGACATCACTTCAGCCACTGGGCATAGAAGTGGCGGTGCGCACGGTTCGCGCGGATTACCGCGCCACCATCCGCAAGGACGACGGTGGGGCGTTCTTTGCAGGCTGGTTCATGGACAGCCCGGACAGCCAGAACTTTCTGCAATTGCTGTACGGCCCGAATGCAGGCATCACCGACGAGTTCGCCAACCCGTCGCGGTACAAGAACCCGGATTTTGACACCCTGTACCAAGAGTTTGAGGCCCTGCTGCCCGTCCCGGCCAACGAAAAGCGCCGCCGCGAACTGGCCGATTCCATGCTGAAACTGGTTCAGCAAGACCGGCCCATTGTGCCCCTGTTCGTGCGCCGCGAGGCCGAGCTGCGCAGCGACAAAGTAATCTGGCAGGAAATGCCCCGTGTAACGTATACAGAGTTCAGGCATATCCAGCCCCCCAAGACGGAATAGCCATGGCCGGACTTCGCGGCGTTGTTGCGTTGCTTACCCTGGCGGTCCTGGGCGTGCTGGTGTCGGCGCTGACCGGCTGCGGCGGCACGGCCGCATCAATTGCCGCAGAAGACGAGGGTATGGTCGTTTTGCGCCGCAGTGAGGGCGAAGACCCCAAGACCATCGACCCGCACAAGGCCGGCGACACCGGCAGTTCGCGGCATTGCTCGATGTGCTACGAGAGCCTGCTTGAGTACGACTTTCTGGAACGCCCGGCCAAGCTGGTGCCCTGCACGGCCCGCGAGATGCCGACCTACGACACAGCCACGCTGACCTACACGTTCAAGCTGCGCGACGACGTGTACTTCCAGGACGACCGCTGCTTTCACCCCGACGCCGCGGGCAAGACCTTTGCCGAAGAAGGCGAACGCAAACTGGGCACGAGCGGCAAGGGCCGCAAGCTGACCGCCCACGATTATGTCTGGAGTTTCAAACGCCTGTCCGCGATCCCCGATGCCGAGGGCTTCTGGTTGTTTGAACACAAGATTGCAGGCATAGACGAGTATCACGTCAAGGCAATGGACCTGTTCAGCGAAGACCCCGACGCCTGGCGCAAGCACCTGAACGAGGGCAAGGTTGAAGGCATCTGGGCACCCGACGACCACACCTTCTGTGTACGCTTCACCGAGCCCTACCCGCAGTTTCTGTACGCGATTGCCATGTCCTACGGCGTGGCCATGGCGCGCGAGGCCGTGGAGTACTACGGCGCTGAGATCGCCCGCAAACCCGTGGGCACGGGGCCCTTTGTGCTGAAGCGCTGGCGCTTCAACATGGAGCTGGTGTGGGAACGCAGCCCCAGCTATCGCGACCAGCGCTTTCCGTCCAGCGACAACCCCGATCACGCCCGCTTCAAGCCCTTTATGGGCAAGCGTCTGCCGCTGGCCGACAAGGTCCACTTCCGCATCATTAAGGAAAGCCAGCCCGAGTTTCTGGAGTTCCTGCAGGGCAACATCGACATTTCGGGCATCGACAAAGACCAGTTTTCCACGGCAATCACGCCCCAGAATGAACTGACGCCGCTGCTGCGCGACAAGGGCATCCAGTTGCGCACCTGGGAAGACCCGTACATGTCTTACATCGCCCTGAACATGGACGACAACGAAGTCGGTACCCCGGCCGGCGACCGTGGCCTGGCAATCCGGCGTGCCCTGTGCCTGTGCATTGACCGTGAGGACCTGATCCGGCGTTACCTGAACGGGCGCGGTGTGGCGGCGCGGCACGTGATTCCGTCCACCACCTTCGGTTACACCGAAGAAAGCGGCATGACCTGGCAGCGTTACGACCCGGCCGAGGGCCGCCGCCAGCTGGAAGCCGCGGGCTTCAAGGTGGAGAGCATCGGCCGCGACCTGTACCGCACGACAAACCCGGCAACCGGCAAGCAGGTCAATGTGACGGTGCTGATCCGCCGCAACGACCAGCAGTCGGCCGATTACGCCGTATTCTTGAAGTCCTGCGGCGACAAAGTCGGCATCCGCATCGAAAGCGAGCGCATGACGTTTGCCGAATGGCTCAAGCGCAGCAACGACCGCGTGGGCCAGGCCTTTGATTCCGGCTGGATCATGGACTACCCCGACGCGCAGAACAACCTGCAGTTGCTGTACGGCCCCAATGCGGCCCAGGGCCTGAACTATTCAGGCTATAACTCCGAGGCCTACAACCGGATGTACCGCGAGCTGGCCCCGCTGGATGAGTCCGACCCGGCCCAGCGCGCCCGCAAGGGTGACCTGGTGCACCAGATGCACGCCGAGCTCGATAAGGACCTGCCCTGGGTGATGCTGAACTGGAACAAGACGTACTCGCTGTACCACAGCTGGTACACGCACCCGGACCCGAACCCGTTTGCCTACAGCTACACCAAGTTTGTGTACGCCGACACGCCCAAACGCGGCGAACTGGCCACAAGCTGGGCCTCCATGCCGGTGCTGCCCGGGCTGCTGCTGTCGCTGCTGTTTCTCGTACCGGCGGGGCTGATGGCCTCGCGGGTGATAAGGCAGGCGCGCTGACATGCTGGCCTATGTACTGCGAAAACTGGCGTACATGCCGCTCATCCTGATGGGCGTGATCCTGATTACGTTTCTGCTGTTTTTCGTCGTCACCAGCCCCGAGGCGCTTGCCCGCATGCGTGTGGGCAGCAAGGCCAGCCAGCAGCAGGTCTGCGAATGGATGGCCACCAACGGCTACATCACCTGGACAGAAGAAGGGCGGGCCAAACGCGCCGCGCCACCCGAAAAGACGCCCGACGCCGCCGACACCGAACAAGGCAAGGTGTTCGAGGAAGGCAAGGATTTCACCCGCACCAGCAACCTGACGCTGTTCGGGAGGTACCTGTCCGACCTTGCGCGATTTGACTACGGCCTGGACCGCCGCGACCGGAAGGTGACCGCAGTGCTGTACGAAGGCATGTGGGCCAGCCTGGCCCTTACGGTGCCGGCGTTCTTCATTGCCGAGATCCTGGGTGTGTTCTTTGGCCTGATTGCCGCCATGTATCGCCAGACCAGGATTGACCACGCCCTGGTGCTCAGCGCGATCCTGATCATGAGCGTCAACAGCATTGCGCTGTACATGTTCGGGCAGAAGTTCCTGGCCGCGGAATGGAACTACTTTCCGGTGACCGGATTCGGCGAAGGCCTGAACGCCGCACGGTACCTGATTCTGCCGATTCTGCTGTACGTCTTCATCAGTTACGGCGAACAGTTGCGCTTCAACCGCATTGTGATGCTGGACGAAACCAACCAGGACTATGTGCGCACGGCGCGGGCCAAGGGCCTTGATGAAAACACCGTGCTGTTCAAGCACGTGCTGCGCAACACGCTGATTCCCCTGATTACGCGCTGGGTGGTGGCGATACCGTCGCTGTACCTGGGGGCGCTGGTGCTGGAAAGTTTCTTTGGCATCCCGGGCCTGGGCTACCTGACGGTAGACGCCATTGCCAACAGTGACGTGAACATTGTGCGCGCGACGGTGGTGCTGGGGTCAATCACTTTCATGCTGGCAAACCTGTTGTCTGACGTGCTGTACGCGGTGGCTGACCCGCGTGTGAAACTCAGCTAGGCGATCTGATGCCGTGGAAAGAAGTCATCCGCCGTCTGCTCAAGCGCCCCATTGTGCTGGTGTGCCTGGTGGTCATCACCCTGTTTGCCCTGATGGCAGCCAACGCGCGGCTGCTGGTTCACGACGAAGACCTTGCGGCACGCACCAGTGAATCGGCACTGGACGAAACCACCGGCCTGGAACGCAGCTATCACCCGCCCGGCTGGCTGCTTTACCTGGACGAGTCGCACGGGCACTGGGCCAACACCGGTGTTGATGCTGCCACACGCGAGGAACGCCCGGCCGTCGCACCCGAGAACCGCAACTGGGGCTTCTTTGATGCCCGCACCTGGCACCTGCCGCTGGGCTGCGACATTCACGGCGTAAGCCTGCTGGCCAAGCTGGTGCGCGGCACGGAACTGGCGTTCATTATCGGCATTGTGCCCACGCTGATCAGCAGCGTGATTGCCGTTTTCATGGGCCTGATGGCGGGCTACTTCGGCAAGCTGCTGGACGACGCCATCGGCTACATGATCAACACACTGGCGTCGGTTCCGTTTGTTCTGCTGCTGATTGCGTTCATCCAGGCCGTGCGCGACAGCGAGGCGATTGCAGAGGCCTTCAGTTCGATTGGCTGGGACAGCAAGCCCATGCGCAACCTTGTGCTGGTGCTGGTAGTCATCGGCCTGACCAGCTGGATCGGCCTGTGCCGCCTGGTACGCGCCGAGGTTCTGAAGCACAAAGACCGCGATTATGTGCACGCGGCGCGGGCGCTGGGCTGCGGGCACGCGCGCATCATCGGCAGGCACATTCTGCCCAACGTGATGCACCTGGTGATCATCATGTTCACGCTCAGTTTTGTGGGCTCTGTGGCACTGGAGGTCTTTCTCAGCTTTGTGAACATCGGCATCGACTCCACCCTGCCCACCTGGGGCCAGGTCATCGTAAAGGGCCGCGACGAACTGCAGCGCGACCCCAGCGTCTGGTGGCCACTTACCTTTGCCAGCCTTACCCTGTTTGTGCTTTCTCTGGCATTCAGCCTGACCGGCGACGCCCTGCGCGACGCACTGGACCCCAAGCTGCGCACCTGAAGCCTTCCTTGGCGGGTTGATTCGCCGGGGTATTGCGTCTATCGTTCTGGCCCGATGCGTACAGGCATTTTCATCACGGGCACCGACACCGGCGTAGGCAAGACGATTGTCGCCGCCGGCCTGGTCATGGCCCTGCGCCAGCGCGGCCTGAACGTGGGCTATATGAAGCCGATTGAGACCGGCTGTCCGCTGGTCGACGGCGAGGTGCTGGCCAAGGACGCCCGCTTTGTGCGCGAGGTGACGGGCATTCGTGACGACATTGACCTGGTCTGCCCCTATCGCCTTAAAGCTGCGGCTGCACCCAGCATTGCCAGCCGGCTGGAAGACGTGCACGTCGAGCTGAACTACATCGTCGACCAGTACTTCCAGCTTTCACTGATGCACGAAATCGTGGTCGTCGAAGGCGTGGGCGGCCTGATGGTGCCCCTGAACAACAACGACCTTGTCACCGACATGATCCTGTCACTTGGCCTGGAAACCCTTGTCGTGGCAAGGCCGGGGCTGGGTACGATCAACCACACGCTGCTGACGGTCAACGTGGCCAAGATGATCGGCATTCCGGTGGCCGGCGTGATCTTCAACGGCTTCGGCAAAGAGGCTATCGGCCTGCCCGAGCGCACCAACCCGGATGAAGTGGAACACTTTGCGCAGGTGCCGGTGCTGGGCATACTGCCGTGGATGAAAGACCTTGATTACAACGGGCTGCGCGCGGGGTCGCTGCTGTCAGAGTTCAGCGAACGCATCAACGTGAACTCGCTTCTGCCCAAGGAAGACGAGTACTAGCAAACCGGCCCCTTGCGGGGCCGGTTTGGTTTACTTCTCGCCGGTGAAGATCTTCTTTCTGGGCGGCACGGTTCCCTTCTTCAGGAACAGCAACGCGAAGCTGGTGTCGGTGCAGCCGCCCCAGCCGCCGTCTTTGTCCTGCAGCGCCAGCAGCGGGCAGCAGCCTTCATAGTACCAGTTGTGTTCGCCCATGAACTTGACGCTGGCCAGCATGCCCACGCGCTCAAGCCCGTACATGTAGTAGTAATACCAATTGCGGTAATAGACCGGGTTGCGTGTGACGCTGAACCAGTACTCATGCCACGCCAGGCCGCACTCAATGGCCTCCTGTACGCCCTTTTCCCACTGCTGGTACAGGGCCTTGGAGGTGAACTCGGCCTTGAAGTCGGCATCGTTCATGCTGTCGGCGATTTCCAGGCCAACCATCAGGATCGTTACTCCGCTGGCCGACATGCTGCCGTAGGCGGTGGTCTGGTCCTGATACTTGTCCCAGGTTGCCTTGACGCTGTAGTGAAACCCGCGGGCTTCGACGGTCTTGGTGCTGTACGTGGATTTGCCCTTGCCGCGCTGGGCGTCTTTGGGCGGCGTAAAGTTGATCACGCGGCGAACCTTGGGGCCGGAAGCCGCCTGCATCTTCAGCGTTTCGTCGACAAACTTCTTGGTGATGCCGGGTGGTATGCGGATCGCACAGCGCTGGGCTGCGGCAAGGCCCAGAATCGCATACTGGGTGCACGAGAAATCGAACCGCTGGGTTGTGGAAGGCGCGACCGGCGGCTCTTTCTTGTAGTTCCAGAACGGGTTGGTGTCGTTGCGGTTGGCAACGATCCAGGCCACCAGGCGCTCCATTTCGGTACGGTCCTCGGCGCTGACGTCGCGCTTGAGTGTGACAGGCTTGTCCGAACTCAGGAAAGAGCGGCGCTCCTCAAGCGTGATGTACCTGGCCTCCAGTGCCATCAGCGACAAGCCGATGTCGTAGATGTTCTCCAGCGGCTGTTCCTTCATCTTGGCGAAGCTCTCGATGATGCGCTCGTCCTCGGCCGGCACGTCGCACATCAGCAGGGCCAGCAGGCTCAAGGCCGTTGCACCGCGGGCATGTGCGCCATAGACCCAAAGGCCGTCGGCGCCACGCTGCTTCCACAGGCGCTCTACGCCCAGGGCAATCGCCCGCTCGACCCGGCCGTTGAGGACCTTTTCTTCCCAGGAGTCAAAGTCGCGGGTAAGACGCCATTCGATGTCCCAGTCATAGAAGCTGGTGGCGGCCGGCTTGTCCCCAACCGCAATTCCCGGCATCGCAGCATTGAAGGTTATGCGCGCGCCGCGCAGCCAGCCCTTGGGCATGTCAAACCAGGCCACGGTGTCGGCCGAGAACGCAGTCAGTTTCAATGTCTGGGCGGCGTCCGCACCTTCGTGAGGCTTCATGGTGTGCTTGCCGTAAATGACCCAGCAGTTGAAGCCGGCGTACTCCATCTGCGGCTTGAGTTCGTAAGCAGACGTGACGCGGAAGTTGTTAAAGGTCTGCACCTTTTCGAACTTCCACTCGCGCTGCCAGGTCGCCCCGACCTTCTGCTTGCCCGCAGGCAGGTACATCGCCAGCTGCATCAGCATTTCGTCAAGGATCAGCGGCTCGTAGCGGCGCTGCCACTCGCCGGCGTCGGTCGTTTCGTAGCCGAAGAAGCCGACCCACTGGCCGGCGGGCTCCAGCTGCTTGTCCTCGCCCTGGATGGGCGCGCGCGGGTTGAGTTTTTTCTGGTCAAAGACTGTGTAATGCAGGTACTGGTTCGGGCCTTGCGCCCATGCCAGTTCCGGCCGGTCGTTGCCGGCCTGCATGTCGCCGTTGGCGACGACAATGCTTGAAGTGCAAAGTAATGCGGCGCATGCCGCGAACACCCACGAGACCGCACGGACCATCGTCCTCTCCCCGAGACCAGCCCTCCTCAGGGCTAGCCTCCCTCTCCTGTGACGACCCGCGACCTTAGCGGAACCGTGCCCTTCTTCAAAAACAGCAGTGCAAACGAGGTTTCGACGATTCCTTCTCCCCACTGACCGTCGTCGCGTTGCAATGCCAGAAGCGGGCACGCACCTTCAAAGTACCAGTTGTGTTCACCAATGTAGCGCAGCCCGGCCATCATTGCGACTCTTTCCAGACTGTAAATGTAATAGAAGTATTCATGAAACTGGCTGCGCCAGGGGTTACGGGTGACACTGAAGAAGTACTCCAGCCAGCACAGCCCTCCTTCTAAACTGTTCTGCATCAAGAGGTTCCATGCAGTTTGTTCGGCCTTGGTGCCGAACTCGGCCTCCAGTCCCTTGCCCTGAAGGCCCATTCCCCATTCCACACACAGCATTTGGGTAATCAGTCCGGCACAGGTCATTGACCCATAGGGCGCGCCCGTCCAGGTCTTTTCATCCCAAAGGCCCCAGGTCATGTACTCCCAGCCCCGGCTGTCGCCCTGCTTGCTGGCGCGGGCAAAGGCCGGCACACCCTTGGCGTTCTCCTTGGCTGCTATCACGCGCTTGATTTTGGGCCCTTCCTTCTGCTGGTACTTCAGCAGATAGCTGCTTACAGACTTGGTAATGCCCTTGGGTAGCGCAATGCCGCAGCGTGCGGCCGCCGCAAAGCCCATCAGAACATAGTGGGTCGTGGAAAAGCACCACTTGCCGCCCCCTGCCCCGCGCTCCTTGTTGTACGTCCACAGCGGGTTGTCAGCGTTGCGGTTATCGACCAGCCAGTCCACGATCCGCTTCATCTCGGCGCGGTCGGCGGCACTCAGATTGCGCTTGAACGGCGGAAGTTCATCGCCGCCTACCACGTAATGCCGGCGCTCTTCGGCGTCTGTGTACTTGGCCTCAATTGCCATCAGGGAAATGCTGGCGGCATAGGTCGTTTCCATTGGTTCGTTGGCCATGGCCTCAAACCCGCGCACGATGCGCGGGTCATCGGGCTTTACATCGGATGCCAGCAGCGCATGCAGCACCAGTGCCGTGCCGCCGCGCCGATGGTGGTAAAACGGCCACAGGCCTTCCTTCTGTTGCGCAAACAGGGCGTCGACACCCTTGGCGATGGCGCCGGCGATGCGTTCGTTGAGGGCGTCGCGGTCGCGGCTGTCGGATTGGTCGGCCAGTCGCCACTCACCGGCCCACTGGTAGGTGGTTGACGCGGCGTCGGCACCCTTGAGTTCCGCCGCCAGCACAAACCGAAGACCCCGGGCAATGCGTGCCTGGTTGTCGAACCAGCAGGTTGTATTGACAGTGAAAGTGGTCCAGTTCGACACCGCCGCCGGGTTGTCTGCGCTGCCCACCTTCGCCAGCGCCCGGAATTGCCAGGTACCGGTGACCACTGAGCAACGCTTGCCGCGGTAGTCCTCCATGCGGGCAAACAGGCACTCGCCGGACAGCCCCAGCCCGGGCATGCCCACGATGTGCGGGAAATCCAGGTTGCGCTTCCAGTCGCCGCCAACCTTGAACTTGCTGCCGGGCATGTAGGCCGCCGTGTGGGCCAGCACTTCCTGCAGGCCAAGCGGCTGCACACTGCCGGCGCGCAGGCCGAACTGGTCAAGCTCATAGCCGAAGAAGTGCCAGGGCTTGAAGTGCACTTCCGGCGTTGGCGAACCGGCGGCATCCAGCAACTTGGATTCCACCGGCGCGAAGTACAGGTACTGGTGCGGCTCCACCTGCCAGGCGAAGTCCTGCCGGATTCCGCCTTCCTGCCGCGCCTGCCCATGCCCCGAAGGCGTGGCCGCGATGGCCAGCACGACGCCGACAATGGCAACTTTCATCATGCGCGAGAATCGCACGCTGTCTCCTGCCCGGGACCGGCGCCAGCGTCAGGCGCGCGATCAGCCAAGTTTCTTCATCAGCTCGGCGGCCTGGTTGCGCAGTTCGCCGACTTTTTTCTGTCGTTCCTGCAGTGTCTTCTTCAGTTGCTTCGATGACTCGACCATCACCGGCCCGTCGTCCAGCCCCTTAACCTGTGGCTCGAAATTGATCAGGCTGTCGGCACGCTCAAGCTCGGTCTTCAGCCGCGATTCCTCGGCGGCGGCCCAGTTGTCAAGGTCGGTCAGGCGGGCTTTGTCCCCGGCAAGCGTGGCGCGTTTGGTGTCGGGGTCCAGCCCCGCGGTGTTGCGCAACGCCGGAAGCACAGGCAGTGCACCCAGCGCTTCGTTCCAGGCGTCTATGGCAATGCGGATTTCATTGACCCGCACGTTCAGGTTGCCGGCCCCGGTAACCTGGTCGGCCGCGTGCTTGCTGGCCGTGCCGCGCATTTCGCCCTGCTTGCTGGCAAGCCGGGCGCGCGCGCTGTTGCGGTTATCCTGCGCGGTGTCGGCAGCAGCCCTCAGCCTGGTGCCTTCCGTCTTCAGCGCATTGAGCCTGGCCGGGTCATTCTTGGCGTCATCCTGGGCCTTCTGGTTTTCACTGATCTTGCGGTTGGCCTCTGACAGCGCACTTTCGGCCTCATTGAGCTTGCTGGTCAATTCGCTGATGTCGCGCCGAAGCTGCTTGAACTGCTCCTGGGCATGCAGGGGCACGGCCGCGCACAGCGCAAGCACCAGTGCCAGCCACAGAACTGCCCTAGTTGCCCGGTTTGGCGATTCCATACTTCTTCATCTTATACTGAAGCGCTGTCCGCCCCACGCCCAATACCCTTGCTGCCCGGCTGATGTTCCAGCCGGTTTCTTCCAGTGCCGTCACCAGCGCGTTTCTTTCCATGCGCTCGAGGTCCCCCACCAGGCCGGCGGCCGGGGATTCGCCGGGCGGCAGGGCCCCGGCTTCCAGCATCTCCGGCGGCAGGTCACTGCGCGCGACGGTGTCGCCGCGAGCCAGCGCCACACAGCGACGCACCACGTTTTCAAGCTCGCGCACATTGCCGGGCCAGTGGTAGCGTTCCATGATGCCGGTGACCTCGGGCGTGAACTTCATCCTGCTGCCTTCGCGCGCCAGGAAGTGCTGCACCAGCGCGCCAAGGTCGCCAATGCGTTCCCGCAAGGGCGGCAGGGTCACCGTAACCACATTGACGCGATAAAACAGGTCTTCACGGAAGCGGCCTTCCTTCACCATCTGCCGCAGGTTGCGATTGGTTGCGCACACCAGCCGCACATCCACACGGATCGGTTGGCTGCCGCCGACACGCTCCATCACCTTGTCCTGAAGCACGCGCAGCAGCTTCACCTGGGTGCTGGCCGGGATCTCGCCCAATTCATCCAGAAACAGCGTGCCGCCGTCGGCGGACTCAAAACGGCCTTTGCGCTGAGCATCGGCGCCGGTGAACGCGCCCTTTTCGTGCCCGAACAGTTCGCTTTCCAGGACACCCTGCGCCAGCGCCCCCGCGTTCACGGCCACAAATGGGCCGTTGGCGCGGCCTGACAGCGCATGCACCGCCTTTGCCACAAGCTCTTTGCCGGTGCCGCTTTCCCCCAGCACCAGCACGGGCACGGTGCTTTGGGCCGCGCGCCGCACGATATCGGCAACTTCGGCCAGTTGCGGGGCATTGCCCACCATGCCCGGCAGTGCGCCGCCGGTGGCCGCCCCGGGCGAGGCTTCTGCAATCGCGCGCTCGACCTTGAACTCAAGTTCCGCAAGGTCGAACGGCTTTTCCATGAAGTCAGATGCGCCAAGACTCATGGCCTCTACGGCATCGCGCACGCTGCCGTGGGCTGTGATCATGATGAACGGCGGGGGCTCGCCTCCCTTTGACAAAGCGCGCAGCAGGCCCATGCCGTCCAGCTTGGGCATCTTGAGGTCGCTTACGACGGCGTCAAAGCGCCGGCCGCCGGCCAGCTTCAGGGCGATCTCACCGTTCTCGGCCTGGGTGACTTCCATGCCTTTGGCCACCAGGGCCATGGCAAGCATGTCTCGCATGCTGGCTTTGTCGTCAACCACAAGCACATGGGGTTTGTTGCTCAAGGCTGGGTCTCTCGCAAGAAGGTGGCGCGGAACATGGTACCTGACGGCCCGGTGTGAACCAGCACAAGGTCTCCGCCCAGGTCACGCAGCAACCGCCGCGCGATGGCAAGACCAAGGCCAGTGCCGTCGGCCTTGCCGGTAACAAAGGGCTGAAACAGCCGGGCACGAACACTTGCGTCAATGCCCGGCCCGTTGTCAGCCACATCCACGCGCAGTTCCTGCCCGCGCAGCTCGGCGCTTACGGTCACCACTCCGCCGTTCTCGCGCAGGGCCTCTGCGGCGTTGACCACCACGTTGCTCATGGCCTCGCGCAGGGCGGTGCTGTCAACTTCCAGCTCGTCCCCGGGCAGGCCCTCGGCCTTGACCTGCACGGATTCTCCGCCGGACATGCGCGCGGACTCCAGTACCGGGCGCAGCACCTGGTCCAGCGTGATCTTCTCGATGCTGCCCTTGGACCCCCGCGAGAACTGCAGAAAATCGCGCACCACGCGATCCAGCGCACCGATTTCGCTGATCAGTTTGTCGGCGATCTGGCGCTGCATCGGGTCCGACAGGCCGCGCGCCAGAAGTTCCACATAGCCGCGCAAGGCCGCCAGCGGGTTCTTGATCTGGTGCGCCATGCCGGCACTGAACTGCGCCAGCTCGGCCAGGCGGGTCTGCTTTTGCAGGTCGCGCTGGACGCGCCCCCAGGCCCGCACCGTTCCCACGGCAGCCAGCAGTGTCACGGCAAACACCACGGCCACGGTCAGCGCCATGGTGTTGCGGATGGCAGCAAGTCGCTGGCTGTAGTCGGCTTCAATCTCTATGGCCACGGCAAAGTTGCCGGGCTTGCCGTCGGGGTCCAGCACCGGCGCAAAACCGTTGCGGTAGAGGTTTCCTTCGGCGTCCTTGTAGGCAATCGTGGCCACGGGCTGGCCGCCAAAGCTGGCCTCAAGCTCGTTGCCGTCGTTGGCAAAGCCGTAGTCGCGGCTGCCAAACGCACCGCCGTCTGTGTCCAGCCACAGGCTGCCGTCGCGCCGCAGCACGGCAATGCGCCGCACACCGCTGGCCGATTTTAAAGCCTTCAGCCGGTCGCGGTACAACACGGCCACCGGGTCATCGCCCGACGGCAACTGGTCCAGGGCGCCGGCGCTGAGGCCCGCAGCCGCCGCCGCGGCGTAACTCTTGAGCCGGCGTTCGAGTTGTTCTTCCAGGCTGGCCTCAATGTACCCGTACGCAACAAGCGCGCCGCCAAGCAGCGCGCCTGCCACGACCAGCGTGAACACCCAGCCCAGGGCCAGCGTTGCCTTGCCGGGCTTCTGCGGCATCAGAAGTTCAACTCCAGAAAGAGCGCCGCCGTATGAACGGCATAGCCACCGGTGTTGATGTCGCTCATGCGCCGCGCGTAGGTGTATCGGCCGCCCAGGTAAAGGTAAGAGTACACGTTATAGGCGACTTCGCCCCACAGCATCGCGTAGCGCTCAAACGTGGTCTTTTGTGTGCTGCCGGGTTCAAGCGAGTCCACATCGATGCGGTCGTCGTATTCGCGATGCCAGAACTGAATGCCCGCGGTAATGCGCAGCGGCTCGTAGAAGTTGAAATCCACTGCACCGCGCAGGCCGTACTGCGAATAACGATTGAAGCCCGCAGCGCTGTCATCCTGCCGGATTGCGTAGACCCGGCCCTCGGCCTCAATGAAGCCCAGGTCAACCTTGAAATCGACGCCATAATCCAGCACCAGCAGTTGCAGGTCGTCGGTCTGCGACAGCAGTGTGCCGTCGTCCTGCAGGTCTATCTGGTCACGGAACCACAGGTAGCTGAAGTCCACGTATGGCCGCAGTTCCACAATGTCCCACAGACTCATGTAGATGCTGAAGTCAAGCCCGACATCCCAGTTGTCATAACTGGGCACCTTGTTCTCTTCGCTGAAGTCGGTGGTCTTGCCGTGCAGGCCCAGTTCAAAGATCAGGAAGGAAACCGCATAGCCAACATGAATGCGTGCAACGCCGCCACTGGCACGCAGGTCGTCCTGGCGAGTCAGCGGGCCGGTCAGTTCGTAGGTCTGCAGTTGCTGGTAAAGCACGTCGGCCGAAATGCCGAAGCCCCAGCCACCCCCGCCGTAGGGCACCTTGACAAAGCCGCCCAGCTTCATGTCCCACTGGTCGGCATCAGGTTCGCCAAAGTACAGGCGCCCGGCCACTTTGCCGCGTACGCCCAGCGCGATCAAACCGAAGTTGTGCCCAACCCAGGCCTCGCCCACGGCGTCGCCGAACAGGCCGGTGTCGTCGTTGCGGTCCTCCTTGAAGATGTTGCTGTCCCAGCCAAAGGAAACCCTTGTGCGCAGGCCCAGGCCGGTGCGGTCGCGGCCCAGGGAAAGCGGCAGGTACTGGCCGTCGGCAACGCCCCCGACCTCAAGGTCAGAGAAAGGCTCAATGGATTCCCTGGCATCTGGATTGGTGGTCGGCGAGGTATTGCCCTGGGCGTGCATCTGGCCCGCCAGGGCCAGCAGGACTGCGGCAATCAACCATCGTTGCATATCGGGATCTCCGCCGGGGAAGTTCGGGTGTGGCGAGTTTAGGGCCGTGCGGGCCTGGTCACAATGGCCGCGCCCCAAGGGACTGCGGGAGGCCGGGGCAGACTTTCCTGTCTGCCGACCAGCCTCCCGCGATTCACCTCTGGACAAAGTTGGCAGCCGGTCAGTGGGGCCATACTGCCGGCTGCCTTTCCCTTGTCGCCTGAGGACCCGATCCTCAGACAAACAGGTAAAAGCACCCACCGTGCCAATTGCCGGGCAGGCGGCCCGATCACCCTGACAATGGCTTCAGCAAAGGGGTTTCCAGCCACCCGGCTGCTTTGGTCACAGCGCGTGATCCCGGGCAGAACCGCCAGTTCTCAAGCGTTATTGCCAGTGGCAGTGCCTGCTTTGTGGCACCTGCGCCACGGCCGCGTATCGCGCGAGGCCTGTCGCATGTAGAATGTTCCGTTCGATTTTCGGCCCGGAGCCCAGAGTGCCAGAGCAGCGTGGACCCGCAATTGTTCAAGCCGACCTCTCCATTCTGCTGGAGGTCGACCACCCCGATTACGAGCCCGCCCGTGACGCGCTGGCCGCGTTTGCGGAACTGGTAAAAAGCCCCGAACACATCCACACCTATCGCATCACGCCCCTGAGCCTGTGGAATGCGGCCGCCAGCGGCATCACGGCCGCGCAGGTGCTGGATGCCCTGGAGCGCTACTCGCGTTACGAGGTTCCGTCGCTGGTGCGCAGCGAAGTGCTGGAGTACATCGGGCGCTATGGCCGGCTGGTGCTGTCCGAACGTGACGGCCGCTATGTCTTGACCAGCAACGACCACCAGCTGCTGGCCATGGTCACGCAGCAGAAGTCCTGCGCCCGGTACTTTGACGGCATGCTGGACGACGGCACCGCGGCACTGGCTGCGGGCGCGCGCGGCTGGCTGAAACACGCGCTGATCAAAATCGGCTTTCCGGTCGAGGATATTGCCGGCTACACACCCGGCGCGCCGCTGGACGTACAGTTGCGAACCTCTACACAAGACGGCAAGCCGTTCGGCCTGCGGCGTTACCAGAAACTGGCGGGCGAGACATTCCATGCCGGCGGGGGTCCGCGCGGCGGGTCGGGCGTTGTGGTGCTGCCCTGCGGCGCGGGCAAAACCGTAGTCGGCATGGCAGCCATGTCTCTTATCAAGGCCCAGACCCTGATTCTGACGGCCAACGTGGTGGCCGTGCGCCAGTGGATCCGCGAACTGCTGGACAAAACCCACCTGCGCCCCGACCAGGTGGCGGAGTACACCGGCGACAGCAAGGCCATCGCGCCGGTCACCGTGGCCACCTACCAGATTGTCACTTATCGCAAGCGCAAGAGTGATGAGTTCCCGCACTTCGAAATCTTCCGCAAGGGCGACTGGGGCCTGATCATCTACGACGAAGTCCACCTGCTTCCGGCGCCGGTGTTCCGCGCCACGGCCGAGATCCAGTCTCGGCGCCGCCTGGGCCTGACGGCGACGCTGGTGCGCGAAGATGGCATGGAAGAAGACGTCTTTTCCCTGGTAGGCCCCAAACGTTACGACGTGCCGTGGCGCGAACTGGAAAAGCAGGGCTGGATCGCCGAGGCCGACTGCACCGAGGTTCGCGTGGACCTGCCGGGCAGCCAGCGCATGCCCTACGCCATGGCCGACCAGCGCGAGCAATACCGGCTGGCAGCCGAGAACCCCGTCAAGATGGACGTGCTGGAGGCCCTGCTGAAGCTGCATGCGGGCGACCGTGTGCTGGTGATCGCCCAGTACCTGGACCAGTTGCACGAGATTGAGCGGCGCTTCGGCCTGCCCCTGATTGAGGGCAAGACCCCGACACGCAAGCGCGAGGAGTTGTACGGCAAGTTCCGCAACGGTGAACTCAAGGCGCTGATTGTCAGCAAGGTCGGTAATTTTGCCATCGACCTGCCCGACGCCAACATCATGGTGCAGTTGTCCGGCACGTTTGGATCGCGCCAGGAGGAGGCCCAGCGGCTGGGAAGAATCCTGCGCCCCAAGGGCGACGGCACACTTGCCCACTTCTACACGATTGTGACGCGCGAAACCCGCGACCAGGACTTCGGCGCCAACCGCCAGCTGTTTCTGGTCGAGCAGGGCTATCGCTATCGCATTGCAGACGCCGCGGAGGTGCTTGAGAACCGCTTTGAACCAGCACGCATGGCGGCCCTCAAGACGGAGGCCGTGACATGAAGTTCCACCTGCACGTAGGCCTGATTGAAGCCGACACCGAGCAGGCGCTGGAAGAAGCGCTGGCAATTGCCAGGTGCCGGCAGCGTGTACTTGCGCGACTGGCGCCCAACGTTGCCGTGCTGGAAAAGGGTGACACACAGCTTGTCATCACCGCGCTTCAGGAACTGGGGATGCACCCCAAGGTGATCAAGTGAAGAGCGCCCTCTCCACTGCACGCAAAGGCTATCGCTTTGGCGAACTTGACCTGTTGAGCATCGTCGAGACGGTGATGGACCGTCAGCCGCGCGTGCTCAAGAACGGCCTGCCCAACCTGGCTTACTTTCGCGCCGCCAACGCCGTGCTTGCCCAGCCCGATGACGAGGCCGAGGGGCACGGCTTCCCACAGGTTGAGTTCTGGCTGACACTGGCCCGCGAGCTTGACCTGGTGCGCGACGAAGGCGACAGGCTGGTCATTTCGGGCGGGGTAGACGCGTTCTTTCAGCAGCCGTTTGCCCAGCGGCGCGAGAACATCCGGCAGGCATTTCTTGACTCTCACGGGCTGAATGACTTTGCCCTGGTCAACGAGATTGAACTTCCCGGCCTGAAAAAGGGCGGCACCGTTGACGTCATCACCGACGCCCCGGATGTCGCCGCCCGCATCGCCGCGCGCCGCAAAGTGCTGGAACTGGCGCTTGCCGCAGGCACCGACACGCGCATGGCGCGGTTCATCCAGCAGGTGCAGCGCGAGGCCCCGAACTTCGTGATTGACCACAGCGGAGACGGGTCGTGGCGCAAGGTCTACTACCGCGGCATCCGCGAACGCAGCGGCAGGGAAGACGTAGAACGTGACGGCGGCTGGGATCGGGTGGAGGGCGCGTACATGCGCTGGTTGATCGCCCTGCCTTTCACGCGGCTGGGCTGGGTCGACTTTGATCCTGCCCGGGGCAGCTTTGAAGTTCTGGACGACAATGAACCCGAGCCCGCATTTGAGATCATCATCCAGCCCAACTTCGAAGTGCTGGCACTGGGCGACCGCCTGGATGCGGGCCAGCTGTGGCAGGTGGCGCGATTCTGCCGGCCCGCGCTGGAGGGCCGCGTCCGCAAGTACTTGCTGGAGAAAAAGGCGTTCACGGATGCCCTGGGCCGCGGCCTCAGTGCGGCATCCATGGTTGCACTGCTGGCCGAGCTTTCGCGCAAGCCACTGCCCCAGAATGTGCGCTATTCCCTCGACGAGTGGGGCGCCAGCTCTGAACGCATGAAGATCTGGCCTGACGCACTGGTGGTAGAAGCCGAAGGTGTGGAAGACCTGGGCGCGCTGCTGACCACGGCCATGCGCGAAAAGCTTGGCCTGGTGGCAGTGGCCGGCGGGCATTTTGCGGCACCCGCGCCAGGGCCGGCCGCGCTGCGCGAACACATGCCGCCACGCCGGGCGGTGCTGGATTATTCTCGGCGGCTGCCGGCCGTGATTACGCCCCAGCCGGGCCTTCGCCTGCAGGCACCGTCCGAGATACTGCACCTGCGCGCGCGACAGTTGCTGGAGCTGGTGGCCCGGCGCCAAAGCACGGATTTCTGGCAGCTTGACCCCGCACTGGCCCGCGATGCCGCCCTGGCGTTCGGCCCCGATGAAATGCGCCGGCGCATCGAAGAAGCGCTGACCCGCCCGCTTGACCCTGCCCACGCGCTGGCCCTGCGCGGCTGGAGCGGCGAGTTTGAGCCCGCGTTTGCGGGCAACGCCGAAGTGTTCCTGTGCGACAGCGAGGCACAATCCGAACTTCTGGAAATGCTGCCGGACTTTTCGGCATGGCTGGATCGCAAACTCGGCCGGGGCGCCTACCTGCTGCGGCCGGGCGGCGCGGCAACGTTGCGCAAACTGCTGGAAAGTTACGGCATCAAGTTGCGCGATCACAACCGCCGGAGCTCCTGAGCCAAAATGCGATCAACCATGAACCATGAACCAGCGTCCAACAGCAGCGTACAGGCCCGTCCGGCGCTGCCGTGGTTCGGGGCTCAGGGCGGATTGCTCGTTCTGCTGTTCTCGCTGCTTTTCCTGGCGGGCTGCACGATGCCGCAGGAAGAACCGCTGCCCGACGGCGTCACGGACCAGCGGGCTGACCTGGTCGAACGCATCAAGGACAACCCCACGGATCTTGATGCCCACGCCGACCTGCTGCGCATGCAGATCAAATCGGGTGACCGGGTTGGTGCCGAGGCCACCGTCGCCCACGCGCTGAAGAACAACAGCCGCGATTTCCGATCGCACCTGCTGGAGGCCCAGTACCACCGCTGGCAGCTTGACCTGATCACGACAGAAAAGTCCCTGCTGCGCGCGCGCACCCTGGCGCCCGACCGACTGGAGCCCTGCGTGGCCCTGGCCGGGCTGTACAACCAGGCCTATCTTGATGCCGAGGAACTCCAGTTGCGCCGGGTAGCCCTGGAACTCGCCACGCCGGAGCTGCGGCCAGAATTCCTGCTTGATCTGGCCTATTGCCTGTGGCAGCAGCGCCAGGGCGCCGAGGCCTCCACCATTGCCGCGGCACTCGCCGCGGACAAGGCCATCCCGCCGGGCCTGCGCGCCCGAAGCCTGTTGCTGCAGTGCGAGCTTGCGCTCAACGGTGATGCCAAAGCGGCGGGGGAACACCTCAGCGCGGCTTTTGCCCTTACGCCGGAAGACCCCGCCGTGCTGCAGTTTGCGGCCCGGGCCGTGGTGGTGATGGCTGACCCGGGGCCGCTGCGTGCGATGTTTGACCAGACCCTGGCGGGCAAGGATCGCGCCGAACTGCGCTGGACCGCGCTGTTCGGCATCTGGATGTTGGAACTCTGCCGCTGCGGGCAATCTGCTGCCAACCCACTGGCCGACGAAGTGGACGGCTGGCGCAAGCGACTGGAAGCCATGGAACCCGGCCACCCCGATGTTTCCGGCCGCTACTATCAGTTGCTGCGCCTGGACCCCCAGCGCGCCGACGAGGCAAAGAGCCTTGGCACCCAACTGGAAGAATACGGCATGGGTGTGCCCCCGGCGCCCACGAACCTGGCCGCGCTGCTTCTGCTGTGGCGGCTGGAGGACTCGCTGCGAGTCGGGGCCTTTGACCGCGCCCTTGTCGACGTTGCCGAACTTCGCAAACGCGAGGGCAACCTGGAAGGCACCCGCATGCTGGGGTTGATGGCACGCTTCAAGGCCCGGCAGGACGACATTTGCCTGGCCGAGATTGACGCCTGGCTGGCCGAAAACGAAAAGGCCGACGACATTCTGCTTTCGCTGCGCTGGTGGATTCTGCTGCGCCAGGCAAAGCCGCTGGACGTCCTGACCGACATCCAGAAACGCGGCGGCGAGAACAACAGCCGCCAATGGCTGGAGGCCGTGGCCAAGTTCCACACCTACCGCGCCGCGGCCCGCAAAGGCGAGTAGCCGCGGCTCAACCGGACTTCAGCACGGACCGGTCAAAGGCATCGGGATAGTGTTCCGCGCGCTTGGGCTCGCCGCTTTCGTCCAGATACACTCCGACCACATCAAATCGCAGCACGTCGTGATAGCCCTTGCGGCGCAGGATGCGCCGGGCGGTTTCTACGACCTGGCGCTGCTTGCGGATGTCCACGGCCTCGCGCGGGGTGATCAGGCCGCCTTCTTTGCGGGAACGCACCTCGACGACAACAAGGCCTTCGTTGCCGCGGATGCGGCCCACGATGTCGAGTTCGCCGTCTTCGTCCTGCACGTTGCGCTCCACCACACGAAAGCGGCACTGCTGCTTGAGGAACGCCACAGCGAAATCTTCGGCCTTGTCGCCCACGGCGCGGGTGCGCGAACGCCCGCGCGCCGCCTTGTCGCGCGGACGCAACTGGTCAAACACGGCGGCGATGAGTTCGAAGAAGAACATTGCAGTGATGATAGCCCTCATCAACGCAAAAGCCCGCCGTTCTCACGGCGGGCTTTTTGGGTTGCGTTGGGTGGCTACTTCTTTTCTTCGGCCTTGGGTTCGGCTTTGGCTTCTGCCTTCGCCTCGGCGGGCTTGGCGGCCTTGATGCTGCGGTGCTCGTCGGTCTTGCCCAGGTAATCGGCGTTGACGCGCTCCTTGATGCGGGTGGCCTTGCCCACGCGGTCGCGCAGGAAGTACAGCTTGGCGCGGCGGGTCACGCCGGGGCGCTTGACCTCAATCTTGGCCACGTTGGGGCTGTGCAGCGGGAAAATGCGTTCGACGCCTTCGCTTTCCACGATACGGCGCACCGTGAAGGTTTCGCGCAAACCGCCGCCCTTGCGGGCGATGCAGATGCCCGAAAAGATCTGGATGCGTTCTTTTTCGCCTTCCTTGATGCGGACGTGCACGTCCAGCGAGTCACCGACACGGAAAACCGGAATGTCGGTCTTCTTGAGCTGCTCGCGTTCGATATCGTATGCAAAACCACTCATGGCTCTTCTCCGTTCGGGCGGCGCAAGCGTCGCCCCTACAACAAATCCGGCCTGCGTTGCTTCGTTCTCTGTCTTGCCTGCTCCAGGCGCCACTTCGCGATCTCCGCGTGGTGGCCGCTCTGAAGCACATCGGGCACTTTCATGCCCTCAAACTCTTCGGGCCGCGTGTACTGCGGGTACTCCAGCAGCCTTCCGTGCGCGCCCAGGTTGAAGCTGTCTTCCTCGGCGCTGTCGTCCTTGCCCAGCACCCCCGGCAGCAGCCTGACCACGGCATCGGTGATCACCAGCGCGCCTAGTTCGCCGCCAGAAAGCACATAGTCGCCGATGCTGATTTCGTCCCAGCCAAACCCCTGCCGGATACGTTCATCAAACCCCTCATAGCGCCCGCACAGCATCAACAGCCGCTGCTTGCCCGAAAGCTCGATCGCCGCCTGCTGGTCAAAGCGACGGCCTTGCGGTGTCAGCATTACCAGGTGCGCCGGCCGCGTGTCCTGTGCCAGCACGTGGCGCACGCAGGCGAAGATCGGCTCGGGCTTGAGCACCATGCCTGCCCCACCCCCGTAAGGCCGGTCGTCCACACTCTGGTGGACGCCCTTGGCAAAATCACGGAAGTTGGCCAGGTGGTACTCAACCACTCCCTTTTCCCGGGCAATGCGCGGGATGCTTTCGTTCAGCACCGCGGCAACCAGCCCTGGAAAGAGGGTAAGGATGTCAATCCGCAGCTTGTTCATCTGCGGCCCCAAATCCTCTGCTACTCAACCACCTGCGTGTAGGTCTTGCCCTCTGCGCTGCGGCTTTCCACCAGCTCCAGCAGGCACTGGCTGGCGTTGTCGCCCACGCGGCGGCGGGCCAGCTTGATGATACGGGTGTAACCGCCGTTGCGTTCCTTCTTGTCGCCCTTGGAGGCATGGCGCGGGCCGATATCCTTGAACAGCTTCTGCAGTGTGGTGCTGGCGATCACGCGCACCTTCTTGACCGCTTCCTTGCCCTCGCCGGTTGTCTCGGTGACCGTCACCTTGTTCTGCAACTCGCGGTTGCCGATCAGGGACTGCACCCGGCGCAGGTTGGTCAGGTTGTCCTTCTTGGCCAGGTTGATCACGCGCTCAGCAAGCGGCTGAAACTGCTTGGCCTTTTCAACGGTGGTGACAATGCGTTCGTGGTCAATCAATGCCTTGACCATGTTCCTGCCCAGCGCCTTGCGGTGGGAAGGAGAAACGCCGAGTTTGCGGCCGCGGACTCTGTGACGCATGACGATCTTCCTTGTTCATCCTCCGGCCTTGCGGCCGGGACTGTTTGCCTAGCCCTGTGAACCGGCACCTGCCAGCGATTCCACGCCGGGGCTGATGCCGTAATCAGACAGGCTGACGCCGAAGCGAAGGCCCATGTCTTCGATCTTCTTCTTGATTTCCTTCAGCGTGGTCTTACCGAGGTTGCGGATTTCCAGCAGGTCGTCCTCGCTGCGGCTGACCAGGTCACCAATGGTGTTGATGCGCTCGGCGCGCATGCAGTTGTTGGCACGCACGTTCAGGTCAAGCTCGGTGATCGGGCGCATCAGCAGCTGGCGGGTGCGCTCAAGCTCGTCGCTCTTGCGGCCGGATTCGCCGACCTTGGCACCTTCGGCGACCAGCTGGTCCTTGAGTTCGTAGTACTGCACGAACGGGTTGAGGTGCTTGCGCATGATCTTAGCGCTCTCAACCAGGCAGAACTCGGGGTCCTTGGTGCCGTCGGTCCAGATTTCCAGGATCAGGCGGTCGTAGTTGGTCAGCTTGCCCACGCGGGTGTATTCGGTCTTGTACCGTACGCGGGTGACGGGGCTGAAGTTGGCATCCAGCCATATCACGCCAAGGTCCGATGTGCCCTGGCTGAGTTCCTCGGCGGTCTGGTAACCGCGGCCACGCTTGACGGTGACTTCAATGTCGAGTTCCTGGGCAGCTGTCAGTGTGCACAGCACCAGTTCGGGGTTGATGACTTCGCACTCGGCATCGGCGGCAAAATCTGCGGCCGTGACCTGGCCCTTGCGGCTGACCTTCAGGCGCAACACGCGGGGCTGGTCGGTGCTGAGCACGACCTGAAGCTTCTTGACGGCCATGACGATGTGCGGCACGTCTTCGAGCACGCCCTTGGGGCTTTCAAACTCGTGGCTGACACCCTTGATGCGCAGGCTGACCGGCGAAGTGCCTTCCAGGCTGGACAGCAGAATGCGGCGCAGGCTGTTGCCAATGGTGGTACCGAAGCCGCGTTCAAACGGCTCGACAATGAACTTGCCGTAGCTCTGGGTCTGGGTCTCGCGCTCGCAGATCAGTCGGTTGGGAAGCTCCAGCCCACGCCAGCGGATTCTCATGCCCTGTCTCCTCAATTCGGGCGCAGGTCCTGCCTGCACCGCGAGAGCCAATGTCCTGGTGTCCGGTCCCTGCCGGCCTTGCCGCGCACGCGGCAAAACCGCCTCACCCGCTATACGCGGCGCTTCTTCTTGGGGCGGCAGCCGTTGTGCGGCAGCGGCGTCACGTCTTCAATCGACTTGACTTCAATACCGCGGCCCTGCATGGCGCGCACGGCACTTTCACGCCCGGCGCCAGGCCCCTGCACGCGAACTTCCACTTCGCGCACGCCCATCTTCTTGACCTTTTCGGCCACATTTTCGCCGGCGCGCTGGGCGGCAAAGGGTGTGCCCTTGCGGGAACCCTTGAAGCCCATGCTGCCGCTGCTGTCCCAGGCGATCGTGTCGCCGTTAAGATCCGTCACGGTCACGATCGTGTTGTTGAACGTGCTTTTGACGTGAACGATCGCGCGCGGAACGTTGCGCTTGATCTTCTTGGCCTTCTTTTCCTTGGCGCCGGTGGCCGCGCCCTGCCCACCCTGCGGACTGCCTTCTGCCTTTGCCATCTCGATTCCTCCGCGGGCTCAACCCTCTCGATCCCTTTCGGGCCTCAAGGTCCCCCGCATAAACGGCGACACGGGGCGAACGCCCCGGCCGCAAAAGTTCAAAGTTACTTGGTGACCTTCTTCTTGCCGGCGATGGTCTTCTTCGGCCCCTTGCGCGTACGCGCGTTGGTGCGTGTGCGCTGGCCGCGGACCGGCAGGTTCACCTTATGGCGAACGCCACGGTAGCACTTGATATCGCGCAGACGGTTTACGTTCTGGGTGCGCTGCCGGCGCAGGTTACCCTCAACCACGAAGTTCTTTTCGATGAACGCCGCGATGCGGGTCAACTCTTCTTCCGTCAGCGTGTGAGCCTTGCGGGAGATGTCGAGGTTGAGCCCTTCGCACACTTTTGCGGCAACCGACGGGCCGACGCCGTAAATGGCGCGGAACGAATAGCCCAGCTGCTTGTTTGCCGGAATATCTACACCCAGAAGACGCGGCATTTCTCTTGCTCCTGTGCCGGGCTCAACGGCCTGAGCCTACCCCGGCGTTGCTGTGGAATGACCTTCCAGGCTTAGCCCTGGCGCTGCTTGTGACGGGCATTCTTGCTGCAGATAACGCGCACAACGCCCTTGCGCCGGATGATCTTGCACCCGTCGCAGACTCGCTTGACTGAGGACTTCACCTTCATGGCGACTCTCGATTCCGCTAGTTGCGGTACACGATGCGACCCTTTTCCAGGTCGTAAGGGCTCAACTCAACGACTACGGTGTCGCGGGGAAGGATCTTGATGTAGTTCTTGCGCATCTTGCCCGAGATGGTGCACAACACGACGTGCCCGTTATCGTTCAATTGCACGCGGAACATGGCGTTAGGCAGAGACTCGACAACCACGCCTTCCACCCTGATCGCTTCGTCCTTCGACATAATCCTCCAACAGCGGGACCATTCCCGCACCATCAACCAGCACTTCTTGCCCGCCGTAAGCCCCCTGCAATACTTGACTTATGCACACGGGCCGAACCGGGCAGGCTACTCCCGGAATCAGGGCGCGGCACGGTAGCACGGGTCTGAGTGCCTTTCAAGCGCCAGTCTTCATTTTTTGTGCTTTTGACTTGCGCACCACGGCTACCAACGTTCCACCCCTACCCCAGTGCCTCCACATCGCGTCTGAGGCCCTGATAAATGCCGTCCACGCTGCCGCGTGCATCGAACTCGTGCAGTATGCCGCTGTCGCGATAGTACGGCACAAGCGGCCCGGTGCTGCTGTCGTAGACTTCGAGGCGCTGGCGGACTTTCTCCGGCTCGTCGTCGGTGCGCTGGTACGTTTCACCGCCACAGGCATCGCAAACGCCCGGTACGCGCGTCGGCGAATACAAGGCGTGGCTGATCGCGCCGCAGGCCCGGCACGTGCGCCGGCCACTGATGCGCTCGACGATGACTTCGCGCGGGGCGTCAAAGTAAAGCACCGCAGAAACGCGCTCGCCCCTCACTGCCAGAGCCTGAGCCAGCCGATCCGCCTGCGCCACAGTACGCGGGAATCCGTCCAGGATGTAGCCGCCGCGGCAATCAGGCGCGGCAATGCGATCCATGACCAGGTCAACGACAAGATCATCCGGCACCAACCGGCCCGAGTTCATGAACTCCTTGGCTTTCAAGCCCAGCGGCGTGTCGCGCTTGAGGTGATCACGAAACAGATCGCCCGTGCTGATGTGCGGCAGGCCCAGGTCTGTGGCCAGCTTCGCGGCCTGCGTGCCCTTGCCTACGCCCGGCGGTCCCATGAACACCAGGACCAGGCGGCGCTCGGGCCGCGAGGGCTCGACGATTGACAGCGGTTTGGGCGTGGGCATGGGCCGTATAGCGGCTGCTTCAACAAACGCCGGCTCGGACTTAAGTGTATTGCGCGGGGCCTTGCGAACAGCCGGGGCGGCCTTCCTGGGCGCCGGCAGTTTCTTGCGGGTGGCCTTGCGCGGGGCTGTTTTCTTTGCGGGTTTCTTTGCAGGCTTGCCGGCGCTGTTGCGGGTCTTGTTCACCGGCCGTTTGGCGGGTGACTTGAGCTTGCGTTTGGTTGCTGACTTTTTCGCCGCTGCTCTTGCCGGCTTTCTTGCCGGCTTTTTGGCAGCTTTCTTGGCTGGCTTCCTTGCAAGTTTCTTGGCCGGCTTTCGGGCGGTCTTCTTTGCGGGCTTCCGTGCCGGCTTTGTGGTCTTCTTTGCAGGCTTTTTCGCAGGCTTTTTCTTTGGCATGGGGTCCTCTCAATGGCAACGGGCGCCCAGACGGCGCCCGGATTTGCCTTGCTGTCCGGGGCTGATCAACGCTTGCGCTGGCCGATCATGCCGGTGTAGCCCTCATAGTTGCGCTGGATCAACTGCACTTCGACCTTCTGTACCAGGTCCAGTGCCACGTGCACGACAATCAGCAGACCCGTGCCGCCCATGACCCGGAAGAACACCCGGTTGCTGTTCAGGTGCGCCGAGTCGCCGAAGACCAGGATCATCAGTTCGGGCAACAGGTTCGGAATCACGGCAACCATGCACAGGAACACCGCACCGGCCAGCGTCATACGCCGCAGGATCTGCGACAGGTAAGTGGTGGTGTCCTTGCCCGGCCGCACACCCGGAATGAAGGCACCCCATTCTTTGAAGTTCTTGGCAAGCTCAACGGGATTGAACTGCAACTGCACCCAGAAGTAAGTGAAGAAGAAGATCATCACGCAGTACCCGGCATTGAACAGGAATCCGTTGCCGGAAAAAGCGTCGCTCAAGTCCGTCATGATGTTCGCCAGGAACCCCGAGCCAACTTTGCCCTTAAGGGCGCCGAACAGGATCGTCGGCAGAGTCAGCAGGGCGCTGGCGAAGATGATGGGGATTACGCCCGCCTGGTCCACCCGCAGCGGGAAGGTCTGGCGCTGGCCGCCGGCAACCTTGGCACCGCGAACATGCTTGGCGTGCTGGATGACGATTTCGCGCCGGCCCAGCGTAATGATCACGATGCAGAACGTAATCGCCACAAACATGACCAGCAGCGTAACCAGGCTGAGGAATGCATCCAGGCTGACAACCGGGTCCGTCTTGCTGTCCAGCATGGGCTGCAGCAACTGCAGAATCGCGCTGGGAATGCTGGCAATGATGCCGGCCATGATCAGCAACGACACGCCGTTGCCGATGCCGCGCTCTGTGATCTGGTCGCCCAGCCAGATCAGAAAGTAGCAGCCCGCCGTCATGGTAACCATCGCCAGGGCCGTGAACGCCGTGATGTCAAACACCACGGCATTGGCAAGCCCGGCGCTTTCCGTCAGCAGCTTGATGGTAAAGTACGACTGCACCAGACAGATCGGCAGCGTCGAAAGCCGCGAGTAAAGCCGGATTCTGCGCTGGCCACCCTGGCCTTCCTTCTGGATCTCCTCCAGCTTGGGCACGACCTTGGTCAGCAGTTGAAAGATAATCTCGGCGCTGATGTAGGGCATGATGCCCAGCGCGAAAATGCGGAAGTCCGTCAGGCTGCCCGCCGATAGCGCGTTGTACAAGCCCAGGAAGCTGAAGACCCAGTTGCTTTCCGTCTGTTCCTTGAACTGCGCGGCAAAGGCCAGGTTATCGATGCCTGGAACCGGAATCACACTGCCAAGCCGGTACACGGCCAGAATGGCCAGAGTGAACAGGGCCTTCTTGCGAAGTTCCGGCACCTTGAAAAGGTTCAGGAAAAGTTCAGCTGGCCCTGCTGCCTGGGACATCTTCGCCTCATCTGGGGCCGCGCCATGCAGCGCGAGGCGCCCTTTTACTCATTCGTTAACGCCGCGTAAACGGCGGTTCACATTCACGGTAACTGCGTACTACTTGCCGGTCTTTGCCTTGCTTTCGATGACCACGCACTTTCCGCCGGCCTTTTCAATCTTTTCCTTGGCCGAAGCGCTGAAGCGGTGGGCCTTGACCGTAAGCTTGCGGGTCAAGTCGCCATCGCCCAGCACCTTCACGCCGTCGGCGACCTTGTTGATCATGCCGGCCTTGAGAAATTCCTCAGGGCCGACCGTGGTGCCGTTTTCGAAGTCGTTCAGCGAACGGATGTTCAGCACCACGATGTTGGTGCGGAACGTCTTGTTGTTAAAGCCGACCTTGGGCAGGCGGCGCACCAGCGGCATCTGGCCGCCTTCAAAGTAATAGCGATGCGTGAAGCCCGTGCGGGCCGACGCACCCTTGCCGCCGCGGCCGGCAGTCTTGCCTTTGCCGGTGCCGGGCCCACGGCCCTTGCGGACCATCGGGCGTTTGCGTGTGCGGGGTTTACCCTTGAGATCAGTCAGGTTCATCTTGCGCTCCCTCGGGTCGTGCCCGGGTCACTCGGCATTGCCTGGTTGCGGCGCACAGCGCGCACGCGAATCAAAAGCCCGGGTCGCCCTATTCGGCGGCCGGGGCATCCGGCGTTTCGGTGGTGCCGGTGGCACCCGCGGAATCGCCACCCTCTTCTTCGCCACGGCCACGACGGCCGCGACCGCCGCCGCCACGTCCACCACGCTCGGGCTTTCCGCCACGGCGGGCGTCTCGCTGCTTGCGGGCGCGCTCTTCCTTGTCCAGGCCCGTGGGCTCCAGCTTCGGGCGGTCACGGTCGGCCAGCACGGGCAGGCCGCGCAGAGTGAAGATTGTTTCTTTGCTGCGCAGCTGGTTCAAACCGTCCAGCGTGGCCTTGGCCAGGTTCAGCGGGTTACGGCTGCCCATGGCTTTGGTCAGGATGTTGCGGATGCCCAGCTCTTCCACGACGGCGCGCACCGTGGCGCCGGCCTTAATGCCGGTACCGGGCGCGGCCGGGCGCAGAATCACGCGCGAGCTGCGATACTTGCCGATCACCAGGTGCGGGATGGTGTCGCCGCGCAGCGGGTAACGGTACAGGTTCTTTTTGGCGTCGCGGGCTGCTTTCTCGATGCTGTTGGGAACTTCGCGCGCCTTGCCCTGGCCCAGGCCGATCGTGCCGCGGCGGTCGCCGACGATCACAAGCGCCGAAAAGCCGAACCGACGCCCGCCCTTGACCACGGCGGCCGTACGGTTGACGCGCACTACTCTTTCTTCACCAAGCTCAAGATCCCGAGCCGACATGCGTGTAGCCATTGACATCCTCTTTCGTGTGCCGGGCAATCCCGGCGGATTTTCTAGAACTCCAGGCCGGCTTCGCGCGCCGCGTCCGCCAGGGCCTTGATGCGGCCGTGGTACTTGTAAGGCCCGCGGTCAAAGGCCACCTGCTTGATGCCCTTGGCCAGCGCGAGCTCGGCGACTTTCTTGCCGACGGCCTTGGCACCGGCGACGTTGCCGCCTGTCTTGACTTCGGCCTTTTTGCCGTGCGTGGTTACTGCCACCAGGGTGCGCTGGGCTTTGTCGTCGATGATCTGCACCGCGATGTGGCGCGCGCTGCGGAACACTGACAGACGGGGCCGTGTGCCGGCCGCGCGCTGGCGGTTGCGTGTACGGTACGCCCGACGGAGCCGCTGTTCGGACTTGAGCTTGTTCTTTTCCATGTTCCTGCTTCCCAAACGGGCCCAAAGCACCCGATGTTTCTGTTTTCATGCGCGACCTTGCCGCGCGACAGTCCGCTACCCCGTTTACTTGCCGCCGCCGACGAAGCTCTTGCCTGCCTTGCGGATGATGCGCTCGCCCTCATAGCGCACGCCCTTGCCCTTGTAGGGCTCCGGCTTGCGGCTGGAACGAATCACGCTGGCAAACTGCCCCACGGCCTGTTTGCTGATGCCGGTGATTTCAATGCGCTGCGGGTTGGGCAGCACGCACTTGACGCCCTCGGGGATATCAAGGTCCACGGTATGGCAGTAGCCGACCTGCAGCACCAGCTGCTTGCCCTGCACTTTGCCCTGCCAGCCCACACCCACGATATCCAGGTTCTTCTGGTAGCCCTGGGTGACGCCGCGGATCATGTTGGCAAGGTTGGCGCGGGTGGTGCCGTGCAGCGCCTTGGAGAACTTGCTGTCGTTGTTGCGTTCGACCTTGATCGTGGTGCCGCTGATCTCGACCTTGATTTCAGGCCGCAGGCTGAGCGAAAGCTTCCCTTTGGGGCCTTCCATGGTGACCGAGCCGCCGCTGACAACGGCCTTCACGCCGCCGGGCAGGGTCAATGGTTGTTTGCCGATTCGTGACATGACTGTTTCCTTGCGCTGGCGGGCCGCGAAATGCGGCGCGCCGGGTTAGCCAACCTTGCAGATCAATTCGCCGCCGACGCACTGTTTGCGGCACTCGCGGTCCGAAAGCACGCCCTTGCTGGTGGACAGTACGCAGATGCCCATTCCGCCGCGGACGCGCGGGATATCCTTGACGTCCGAGTACACGCGGCGACCGGGCTTGCTGACGCGGTCCATCTTGGTGATCACGCGCTCGCCGTCGGGGCCATAGCGCAGCGCGATCAGAAGCTGGCGCGCGGGGCCGTCGCCCTCCACCTTCACTGCGTTGACGTAACCTTCACGACGCAGCACGTTGGCGACTTCGAGCTTGAGCTTGGAATACGGAACGGTGACCTCGGGCGAGCCGTTGTGGTTGGCGTTGCGAATCCGGGTCAGCATATCCGAAATTGGGTCGGTCAGTGACATCTGGTCTTGCTCCTTACAGTCCTCTTGAGGCGGTCGGTCTGGACGCCTGCAACCTGCTGCTACCAGCTGGCCTTCTTCATGCCCGGGATTTCCCCGCGGCTGGCCATTTCACGCAGGCAGCAACGGCAGATCTTCAGCTTGCGATACACCGCGCGCGGCCGGCCGCAGATCTGGCAACGGTTGCGGTGGCGCGTGGTGAACTTCGGCGTCTTTTGCGACTTCACTACGAGGCACGTTCTGCTCACTGTATTCTCCTGCGCTTTCGCGACGGGTTCTCTTCATTGCAACAGCAACTGCTTCACTGCAATCAACTGGCCTGCTTTCCCTTGGCGGGCAACCGCTTGAGCGGAACACCCAGGCCCAACAGCAGTTCGCGGGACCACTCATCGTTGCCGCCGCTGATGCTGAAGGCGATATCCATGCCCTGCACTTCCTTGACCTTGTCCAGCTCGATGTCCGGGAAAATCGTCTGTTCGGACAATCCCATGTTGTAGTTGCCGCGGCCGTCAAAGCTTCGCGGGTTCAGGCCCTGGAAGTCGCGGATACGCGGAACCGCGATGCTGACCAGCTTTTCCAGGAACAGCCACATACGGTCGCCGCGCAGCGTAACCTTGGCGCCCACAGGGTCGCCTTCGCGAAGCTTCCAGGTGGCAACTGCCAGCTTGGAATGCCGGATCAGCGCCTTCTGGCCGGCGATCTCGGTCAGGTCCTTGGTCAGCGCCTCGGCAAGGCTCTTGTTCTTGCTGGCCTGGCCGAAACCCATGTTCAAGGTGATCTTCTTCAGCCGGGGCACAGCCATCATGTTGTCGATGCCGAACTTCTCGCGCAGCGCGGGCACCACTTCCTTGTGGTACTTTGCGCGCAGGCGCGGCTCGACCTTCTGCCGTGGTGCCGCGGGTGCTTTCTCTTTCTTGGCCATGACTTCCTTCTTCCTGTTTGCTGCCTCCGTGCTCTCGCCGGGGCGATGCCGGATGATTACTCGCCGACCTGGGTGTTCGTGCTCTTGAAGTAGCGAACCTTCTTGCCGTTGACCGACTTGAAATGCACGCGTTCGGGCTTGCCGGACTTCTCGTTGAACAGCATCACGTTCTCTACGGGCATGAAGGCCTCGCGCTGAACACGACCGCCCTGCTGGTTCTGCTCGGTCTTGCGCAGGTGCTTCCACACCATGTTCTTGCCGCCGATCACGACACGGCGCTTGACCGTGTCCACGCGCAGAACCTGCCCGCTGGGCTTCTTGGCCTCTTCGGCGGTCTGCGGGCGATCCTTGCCCTTGATGATCTGAACTGTGTCGCCAATCCTGATGTGCATGACTGTCTCCGGCCTGTTTCGGTGCTGCTATGCGTTAGACCACTTCCGTGGCAAGCGAAACGATCTTCATGAACTTCTTGGCGCGCAGCTCACGGGCGACAGCGCCGAAAATGCGGGTGCCGACAGGGTTGCCTTCTTTGTCGACAATCACTGCGGCATTGCGGTCAAAGCGGATGTAGCTGCCGTCATCGCGGCGAACCGCGGCGCGGGTGCGCACGATCACGCAGCGCACAATGCGCTTCTTCTTGTCCTTCTTGGTGACCTTCTTGAACAGGTCACAGGTCGGGGTGGCCGACTTGATCACTGCGATCACCACGTCGCCCACCGTGCCGTACCTGCGCCCGGAGTTGCCGAGAACCTTGATGGTCTCGACTTCCTTGGCGCCGGTGTTGTCGGCGACGTCCATTCTTGTCTGTTCCTGAATCATTTTCGTTCCTTATCCCGGCGCGAAGTTGCCGCCTGGATTCTTCAGCTCTTCGTTTCGGCCGGCTTGCTGTCACCGGACTCGTGCAACAGTGCCTCGTGGGCGCGACGGACCACGCGCACCAGGCGCCAGGTCTTGGTCTTGGACAGCGGGCGGGTTGCCATGATTTCCACCAGGTCCCCCACCTTGGCTTCGTTGTTCTCGTCGTGCGCGTGCAGCTTGGTGTTGCGCTTGACGTACTTGCCGTAGCGGGCGTTGCGCACCGGGCGCTGCCACAGGACGGTGATCGTCTTCTGCATCTTGTTGCTGACGACCGTACCCATGCGGCGGCGGCGCTGGTTGCGTTCCGCTTCGGTTTCCTGCTTTGCCTGTTCGTTGCTCATGTCTGCTCCGGCCCTGCGTGTTGATGTCTGCCTGCGTTCCGTCCGTTACTTGTCAGCCTTCTTCTTGGCCTTGGGTTTGGTTTCAGCCTTGGCTTCCTTCTTGGCGGGCTTTTCCGCCTTGGGCTTCTCGGCCTTTTCCTTGGCCGGCTTGGCGGCCTTTTCGGCCGCGGGCTTGGCCACCTTTTCGGCCGGCGCGGCATCGACCGACTTCGCCACTGCCGGCTTTGCAGCCTTGGGGGCGGACTCGCCGGTCAACTCGCGCACTGCCCGCCGGGCCACTTCCAGCTGGCCTGCCACCATGCTGCGGCGGCGCTTGTGCTCCTGCGTGCCTTCGTGGGCCTTGCCCAGTCCCGAAAGCTTCAGTTCCAGCTGGCGTACTTCTTCCTGGCGGCGGGCCAGCGCAACGCGGCCCTGCAGCAGCGTGTGGATGCGGGCAATCTCGCGGCGGCGCTTGCGGATTTCCGCACCCTTGCGGGGATTGGCAACCTCGGTGCTGAACCGAGACTTGAAGATCTCGCCGTTCAGCTCGTTCAGCCTGCCGCGCAGCTCTTTTTCAGTCTGGCCTTTGATCTGGTCAATGCTCATGGCTTCTCTCGTTCCCAGCCCCCGGCCCAGCCGGAGGCTACGGTTGACTCGTTATCCAATGTCGTGCTTGCGTTCGATCATGCGGCAGCGCAGCGGCATCTTGTGGGCCGCCTTGGCCAGCGCCTCGCGGCACACTTCCAGGCCCAGGCCGCCTACTTCAAACAGCACCGCGCCCGGCTTGACCACCGCACACCAGAACTCGGGCTCGCCCTTGCCGCCGCCCTGGCGGGTTTCCAACGGCTTGGCCGAAACCGGCTTGTGCGGGAAGATGCGGATCCAGTACTTGCCGCTGCGGCCCATGGCGCGCGAAAGCGCCACGCGCGCGGCTTCGATCTGGCGGCCGGTGATCCAGCCGGGTTCCAGAACCTGCAGGCCGGCATCGCCGAACGCGACATAGTTGCCGCGCGTGGCGTTACCCTTGACCTTGCCGCGCATCACCTTGCGGTATCTTGTTCTTGTAGGAAGCAGTGCCATCGTTTTGCTCCGGGTACAGCCCTTGTTCGTCTTTACTCAGTCCTGTGGGTCGAAACTCTATTCCGCTGCCAGGCCGTACTTGGCCTCTTCGGTCTGTTTCATCAGGCCGCGGTTGATCCACACCTTGATGCCCAGCACACCGTAGGTCGTGAATGCCTGGCCAAAGCCGTAGTCAATGTCGGCGTCCAGGGTGGTAAGGGGCACTGAGCCCCAGACCTGCTTTTCCTGGCGCGACAGTTCCGCGCCGCCCAGCCGGCCTGAAACCTGGATCTTTACGCCTTCGGCACCGGCGCCACGGATCAGCTCAAGCTCGCGCTTGACCGCACGGCGGAAGCTGCCACGGCGTTCCAGCTGCTCAGCGATGCGCTCTGCGGCAAGCTGCGCGTCAAGCTCGGGCTTCTGGACTTCCATGACGCGGATGTCGACCTGCTTGCCGTTGGTCAGCAACGACAGTTCCTTTTCCAGGTCCGACAGGCGGTTGGTCTTCTTGCTGATCAGCATGCCCGGCTTGGCGGTGAACACGAACACCGTGATCTTGTCGCCTTCCTTGCGCTCAATCTCGACGCGCGGGATGCTGGCGTACTTGTATTCCTTGGTGACGTGCTTGCGGATCTTGGCGTCTTCCACCAAGAAGGTGCCAAAGCTCTTCTTGTTGGCAAACCAACGCGAACGCCACGGCTTGGTGACGCCCACCCGAAAGCTGTATGGCCGGATCTTCTGGCCCATGTGTTTCTCCGTCTTTCCCTTTGCCTGACCTGCTCTACTTGCCGGCTTTCTTTGCGGGCTTCTTGGCTGCCTTTGCTTCTTCCTTGGCTGCGGGCTTGTCCGCCTTCCTGGCTGCCTTGGCAGCGGGCTTTGCCGCTTCCTTGACGGCCGCTGCGGCGCCCTCACGCTTGGCAAGGCGCTGTTCCTTGCTGATGCGCTTGCGCGGCCGGGCGAACGCCGGACGACCCTTCTTCTTTTCCTCGATGTGCGCGGCTTCTGCCACGCGCACCGTCATATGGCAGGTGTGGCGAGTGAAAGGATGAGCCATGCCGCGCGAACGCGGGCGCCACCGCTTCATGCGCGGGCCTTCGTCGGCAAAGGCATCAGCCACCACCAGCGTCTCGGTCTCGACCGGCACACCAGAACGATTGGCGTATTCCTCGGCGTTGGCCACGGCGCTGCGGATCAGCTTGCTGATCTCCGGCGCCGCGCGCTTGTTCACAAAGCGCAGCAGGGTCATCGCCTCTACGGCATTGCGACCGCGCACGATGTCCATGACCAGGCGTGCCTTGCGGGCGCTCATGCGCACGTTTCGGGCAATCGCATGGAACTCTTTTGTCGTTTGCTCGGCCATGTCAGCCGTCTCCCTCTTTCCTTCATGCGCGGGCGCGCAATCGCGCACCCTTCAGCGTTAGGCCTTGCGGTGACCGGTGTGGCCCTTGAACGAGCGGGTCGGTGAAAACTCGCCCAGCTTGTGCCCTACCATGTCTTCCGTGACGAAAACCTTGATGTGCTGCTTGCCGTTGTGAACCAAGAACGTCAGGTTGACGAATTCGGGGATGATGGTGCTGGCGCGCGACCAGGTCTTGATGGACTCGCGGGACTTCTCGTCGCGGGCCTTCATCACCTTCTTCATCAGCTTCGGGTCCACAAAGGGGCCCTTCTTCAGCGAACGGCTCATGTCGTCTTCCTCTTATGCCCTGGCACAAGGCCGGGGCGCATTCCTAGTTCTTGGGCGTCGTTCCGCGACGGGTACGGATCACATACACATCGTTGGGGTTGCGCTGCTTGCGCGTACGAGAGCCCTTGGCCGGGTTGCCGTGGCGATCCACCGGTGTGCGACCGCCGCCGGTACGGTCGTTGCCGCCGCCGTGCGGGTGATCCACCGGGTTCATGCTGGTACCGCGGTTGTGTGGCCGGCGACCAAGCCAGCGCATGCGGCCGGCTTTGCCGTACTCCACGTTCATGTGGTCCAGGTTGCTGACCTGGCCGATGGTGGCGCGGCAGTCGCCGGGCACCCGACGAATCTCGCCGCTGGGCAGCTGGACGTTCACCCATGCGCCATCGGGACCGGCAACCACGCACTGTGAACCGGCGCCGCGTGCAACCTGTCCGCCACGACCGGGCTTCAGCTCCACGTTGTGAACCAGCAGGCCCTGCGGGATCAGGCGCAGCGGCAGGCAGTTGCCCGGGCGGGGCTCGGCCTTGTCGCCGGACATGACCACCTGGCCGACTTCAAGCCCGTGTGGGGCCAGGATGTAATCCTTTGCGCCGTTGGCATACCAGATCTGCGCGATGAAGCAGGAACGGTTCGGGTCGTACTCAATCGACTTGACCGTGGCCGGAATGTTGTCGTGCGCGTTGCGGCGGAAGTCAATGTCGCGATAGCGGCGCTTGTGCCCGCCGCCACGATAGGCGCTGGTCGTGCGGCCGCGGTTGTTGCGACCGCCGGTGCCCTTCTTGCCACGCGTATGGGACTTGAGCGGCTTGGTGTCTGACAGGCCGCTGTAGTCCACCAGGCGCGTGTGGCGCAAGGAGGGGGTCATGGGACGGAAACTCTTGATCGGCATGGCTTCTTACCTTTCCCGGCTTTTCGCCCCGGGTGGGCATGGTTGAGTCGTCTAGCTGATTTCGATGGACTGGCCCTTTTCCAGCGTGATCAGGGCCTTCTTCCAGTTGCTTTCGTTGTAAATGCCGTAGCGGTTGCGGCGGCCTTTACGGCCACGCACGGTTACGGTGCGCACTTTTGTGACCGTGACGTTGAAGATGTCGCGGATCGCCTGGGCGATCTGCAGCTTGTTGGCGTTGATGTCGACCTCGAAGGTGTAGACACCGTCGGGCATCTGCGCGCTGCTCTTTTCGGTGATCAGCGGGCGCTTGATGATGGCGAACTGTTGTGCGGTGGCCGGCATGGCTTAGGCTTCCTTTCCGGCTTTGGTGCCGTGCTTGAGCCCGCCCTTGAGCGCATCCAGGGCTTCGCGGGTCAGCAGCAGACGGCGCTGCTTCATGACCTCGTAGGCGTTGAACTCGCTGACCGGGCGGATCAGCGACTTTGGAACATTGCGCGCCGACAGGTAAAAGTTCTTGTCAGCCTTGGCCACACCCAGCAGCAGGCTGCCTTCGGCCAGACCCGCGGTTTCCAGCATGCGGGTCAGCTTGCGGGTCTGCGGCTTGTCAAAGGTCAGGCCGTCGACCACCGACACCGCGCCGCCCTTGAACCGTGCCAGCAGCGCCGACGCCAGCGCCAGGCGCCGCATCTTGGTCGGGATGCTGGAGTGAAAGTCGCGAGGGTGCGGGCCGTGCGCAACGCTGCCCTTGCGGCGGTGCGGGGCGTGCTTCTGGCCTGTGCGTGCGCGGCCGGTGCCCTTCTGCTTCCAGGGCTTCTTGTTGCTGCCGGCGACGTCACTGAGGTTCTTGGTGTTGACAGTGCCCTGGCGCTGGTTGCGCTCATAGGCGTACACAATCTCGCGCAGGGTGCGGGACTTGACCTTGTCGCCGAACACGGTTTCGTCAAAGGAGATCTTCTCCTTCGGCTTGCCGCTGGCGTCGTATACCTGGACTTCCACCATTGCTTGCTCCGCTTCTCAATCCGCTTCCAAAACCACTTGCCTGTCGCCGCCCGTTTACTTGGCCGCGGCCTTGCGCAGTGCGCGGTCAGCCTTGGCGAATGTCTTGGCCTTGGCCTTGCGCACGGTGATAAAGGCCCCATTGAAGCCCGGCACCGCGCCGCGCAGGAAAATCAGGTTGCGTTCGCCATCCACGCGCGCGACCAGCAGGTTGCGCACCGTGATGCGTTCAACGCCCATGTGGCCGGCCATGCGCTTGCCCTTGCGCACATAGCCGATGTTCGTGTTGGTGCCCGAGCTGCCGGGTTCGCGCATGTTCTTGGTGCCGTGCGCGGCCGGGCCGCCGCCAAAGCCGTGGCGCTTGACGCCGCCCTGGAACCCGCGGCCCTTGCTGGTGCCGATAACGTCCACCCAGTCGCCCTGCTTGAAGACTTCGGCAACCTTGACAACGTCGCCGGCCTTCTGGGTGGCAGCGGCGGAAAGCTTGATTTCCTGCAGCCGGCGGCGAGGCTCCACGCCGGCCTTCTTGAAGTGGCCCTTCAATGGCTTGCTGACGCGCGACAACCGGATGTCGCCGTAGCCGATCTGCACGGCGTCATAGCCGTCATTTTCGGAGGTCTTGACCTGTGTGACGGTGCATGGGCCGACTTCCACGATGGTCACCGGCACAACCGTGCCGTCATCGTTGAAAATCTGGCTCATCTCGCGCTTGGTACCGATCAACTGTGTCAGCGACATCTGCGTTTCCTCTGCTTGCTTCCTTACATACGGCCCTTGGGGTTGCCCTTTGCATCCCCTTGCCCGACGCGGTCATGCCGTTGGTCGGGGGGCTGTTGCGGCCTGGCTCAGGTGTTGATGCGCACCTCGACACCGGCCGGCAGGTTCAGCGTCTGCAGCGCATCAACAGTGCGCGGGCTGGGCTGGCTGATGTAAATGAGGCGCTTGTGGGTGCGGATCTCAAACTGCTCGCGGCTTTTCTTGTCGATGTGCGGGCTGCGCAGAACGGTGTAACGCTCAATGCGCGTGGGCAGCGGAATCGGGCCGGAAACGCGCGCGCCGCTGTCCTTGGCCGATTCACAGATCTGCTTGGCCGACTGGTCCAGCAGCTCGTGGTCGTAGCCCTCAAGCCGAATCTTGATCTGCACAGCACCCTGGTTTGCCATAGCTTTGCCTTATCCTGCCGAAAGGGGCGCAGACCATAGGGCCGCACCCCGCCACCGTCAATAACCCTATCGCCGTGCTGCAACCCTTCCGCCCTTGGTCACGCCGCGCTCGGCAAGGATCTTGTCCTTGATGTGCGGGGGCGTGACTTCGTAACGGTAGGGCTCCATCGAATAGTTGGCACGGCCCTGGCTCAGGCCACGCACGGCCTGCACGTAGCCGAACATTTCGGAAAGCGGCACGACGGACTGGATGATCACGATGTCCACGTCGCGCTCTGTGGCTTCAATGCGTGCGCGACGGGAGTTCAAATCGCCGATCACCGGGCCCATGAACTCTTCGGGGGTACGCACTTCCACCTTCATCACGGGCTCAAGGATTTCCGTGCCCACTTCTTCCAGCAGCGCACGGAAGGCAATGCGCGCCGCATCGATGTAGGCGAAGTCCTTGCTGTCCACGTCGTGATAGCTGCCGTCATACACGCTGGCCTTGAAGCCCAGCACCGGGTAACCGGCAATGCCGCCCGAGGCCGCTGTGTTGCGCACGCCTTCTTCAATGTTCTTGATGAACTGGCGCGGGATGCTGCCGCCGACGGTGTCGTCCTCGAACTCCACTTTGTCGCGGGCCTCTTCAGGCAGAAGTTCCCAGCGGATCTTGCAATGACCGTACGAACCAGCGCCGCCGCTCTGCTTCTTGTGCAGGCCTTCGGTCTCGACCGGCTGGCCGGCGCGCAGACTGACCAGTTCGCGGTACGCCACACGGGGCTGGCCCACTGCGGCGTCGACGCGGAACTCGTTGAGAATGCGCGAGCGAATGATGTCCAAGTGCAGTTCGCCCATGCCGGAAATGACCGTCTGCTGGGTTTCCGGGTCCAGGCGCACTTTGAAGGTGGGGTCGTTCTTTGCCATCTTCTGAAGGGCCATGGCCAGCTTTTCGCGGTCGGCGTTGGACTTGGGCTCGATCGACATCGAGATCACCGTGTCCGGGAACGTGATCGCGCCCAGCACCAGCGGCTTGTCTTCAATAGACAGGGTGTCGCCGGTATAGGTGTTGTTCAGACCGACCGAGGCCACGATGTCGCCGGCTTCGGCGAACTCGAGCGTGGTACGGTCATTGGCGAACATGCGGAACAGGCGGGTGATGCGCTCGCGCCGCTTGATACGGGCGTTGTATACCGTATCGCCGCTCTTGAGTGTGCCCGAGTAGATGCGCAGATACGTCAGGTCGCCGTGCTGTTCGCTGACGGTCTTGAACGCCATCAACGCCAGCGGCCCCTTGGGGTCGCAGGGCAGCTTGTAGTCCTTGCTGCGGTCGTCGGGATGCTCTGCGTCCTTGGCTTCGGTCGGGGGCAGATCCAGCGGGCTGGGAAGGTACCAGATCACCGCATTGACCATGTCCTGCACACCTTTGTAGCGATAGCTGCTGCCACACACGACCGGAACCAGCTTGAAGCTGATGGTGCCCGCGCGCAACGCAGCGCGGATCATTTCCGGGGTGACCTGGTCAAGCTTGTCTTCCAGCAGCAGGTTGGCGATCGTTTCGTCGACGTCGGCGCACTTTTCAATCATGTGCACACGCGCCGCCTTGGCTTCCTCGAGCAGGTTGGCGGGAATCGGGTGGTGGACAACATCCTTGCCGCTTTCGCCTTCAAAGCTGTGGGCCTTCATGTCGATCAGGTCGATGACGCCCTTGTGCTCAACTTCTTCACCCCACGGAAGCTGCACAGGCACCGGGTTGGTGCTCAGGCGCTTTACCATGCTTTCGACGCTCTTGCGGAAGCTGGCGCCGATCTTGTCCATCTTGTTGATGTAGGCGATGCGCGGCACGCGGTACTTGTCGGCCTGGCGCCACACGGTTTCGCTCTGGGCCTCGACGCCTTCTTTGCCGTCGAACACCACCACTGCGCCGTCCAGCACGCGCAGGGAACGTTCTACCTCGGCCGTGAAGTCCACGTGGCCGGGGGTATCGATCAGGTTGATGCCGAACTTCACGCCGGAAATCGGGTCGTCCCAGTACGTGCTGACGGCGGCGGACACAATCGTGATGCCGCGTTCGCGTTCCTCTTTAAGGTAGTCGGTTACGGTGGTGCCGTCATCAATGTCGCCGGGGCGATGCACCATGCCGGTGTAAAACAAAATGCGCTCGGTCGTGGTCGTCTTGCCGGCGTCGATGTGGGCACAGATGCCCATGTTTCTGAGGTACTTGAGTTCCACGCTGCTTCTCCGCTGCTGCTCTGGTTCGAACTACCCGCCCTGTCCTGAAACAAAAAAACCGACAACCCTGTGGGCGTCGGCCTGGCGAACCCCAAATCCGGGTTCCCCCTGCTAGCGCCCCGAAACTTGCCCGCCACCGCGGGCAGTTTTTCCAGGCCGGCCCCGTAAGGGGCACCTTATGCAGGCCAGGCTGTGCAAGCCGCCGTGGCCGTTGTCCACTGCCTTTCCCCAGAACTGAGGGGCGGGAAGTGTAGCGGGAAGGCCCTTGACGTCAAGGGGCCTTCCCGCCTTGGTTTGAAGCGTCTACCACGCGAAGTGGGCGAACGCCTTGTTGGCGTCGGCCATGCGGTGCGTTTCTTCACGCTTGCGCACGGCAGCACCTTCGCGCTTGTAGGCCTCACTGAGTTCATCGGCCAGGCGCTCGCTCATGGGTTTGCCCTTGCGGGCGCGGGCAGCGGCAATGATCCAGCGGAACGCCAGCGCCTGCTGGCGCTTGGCGCCGACAGCCTTGGGCACCTGGTAGGTGGCACCACCGACGCGCTTGGACCGTACCTCGACCATGGGCCGGCAGTTGTTGAGTGCCTCATTAAACACTTCAAGCGGCTCCTTTTCCGGGATCCGCTTCTTCAACGAGTCAAAGGCGTGGTACACGATCTTCTGCGCGATCGTGCGCTTGCCTTCGTACATGATCGTGTTGACGAACTTCGACACGAGCTTGCTGTTGTAGACCGGGTCGGGCTGCAGGAACCGCTCTGTCGATTTGTAGTTGCGAGGCATACGCCGTTTGCTCCGCGAAATCCGCTAAGGGGCGCGAAAGATAACAGTGAGCAATTGAGCGTCAAGCGGGGGTGATGCCGGAAACTTCCGCGCAAAGAAAAAAGAAGAATGTCTGTACCCCCGCTTGTTTGGCGGCTTCGCGGCCGGTGTCAGTCCGCAGTGAGAAGAATTTGGATTGCGCGCCACGCAAGCCGGCAGCAACGGCTCGTACACGTGCGCAGAATCGGCGCGTCAACGACCGCAGCGCGCAAACTTTCCAAACCAAGGCAACGCCGCGTGTCAAGCGGGGGTACGGCAACTGCCCGAAACCTTTCCCGGAACATTGAAAACGCCCCGGCAAGGGCCGGGGCGTTGTTGACGTGTCAAGAGAACTATTTGCCGCGCTTTGCGCCGTACTTGCTGCGGCTCTGTTTGCGGCCGTCGACCGCAGCGCAGTCCAGCGCGCCGCGCACGATGTGGTAACGAACACCGGGAAGGTCGCGTACACGGCCGCCACGTACCAGCACAATGTTGTGTTCCTGCAGGTTGTGGCCTTCGCCCGGAATGTACGCCGTGACTTCGCGCTGGTTGCTCAGGCGGATACGCGCAATCTTGCGCAGCGCCGAGTTCGGCTTCTTGGGGGTCGTGGTCTTGACCTGCAGGCACACGCCGCGCTTGTACTGGTTGGCATCCAGCGCAGGCGACTTGCTTTTGTAGGTCTTCTTCTTGCGGCCCTTGCGGACCATCTGGTTCATTGTGGGCATGAATGGTTCCTGTCCTGCCTCCGTGGCAGGGGCGGGGAGTTTACTTTCCCGATTCAATTTGCAAGAGGGCAGCCCGGGCTTTGGTGCCCAGTTCTTCGGCTTCGTCTGTTGGGACCGCGACTGCTTCCAGTGCGGCGATGGCCGTTTTCAGAGCCGCTTTCCGCCGCTGGCTGTCCGCAGGCAGGGCCAGCGCATAGCGCAAAGACAGAAGCGCATAGGCACCATCACCAAGCCCGCACTCGAGTGCGTTGGGCCACAACCCGAGATCGGCGTCGCGAATGCGGTCCGCCCATGCCACCGCGCGGTCGTTGGCACCGCCATCAAAGTTTGCCTGCACGGCAGTCGCCACCACAACGCTGCGCCAGGGCGCGCGCCCGGTGCGATAGGCAGCCGAGTAGGCGTGCAGGAAGGCTTCCTCCGATAATGCGGCATCGAGGCTGATTCCGTACACGCCGGCATCCAGCCAGGCTCGCAGGGCCCGGGTGTGCTCATCGATGGATTCCGCCACCCTCGCGCCACGAGTGGCAATGTCGCGAGCCTGCACAACCATGCCGTAGTCAAACAACCCTGCCGCTGCTTCGCGGCACGCGTCGGCCATGCGAAAAAGGGCCGAGGCTGTTTCGAAAGCCGCCAATGCCTCGGTGGCGGCACGCACGGCCCCAGCGGTGTCGTCGGCCCCCAACCGGATGGCTACTTCGGCCAGGCCGATCTCGCCCATCAGGCGGGGATCATCGGACAGGCCAGCGCGGGCCGATTGCAGCAGAGTCTCGGCCCGCTGGGCGTCGCGCTTGTCCCCGGCCCGGCCCCACACAGAGGCCTGCAAGGCATCCAGGTAGCGGCGCTCGCGCTGGTAATCCGGCGGAAGCTTCTCACGCGCCATATCCAGCATTGCCGAGGCCGCGGCCGTTTCGCCGTCGCCATCCAGCAAGTCAGCAGACCGCAACTGACGAGCAACATCATCCAGCCGAAAGCCAGTTTCTGCGGTGCGATCCACCAATTCCGCAGCCGGCGGCGCGACGGCGGGCTGATCGCGGGGCGGCGTCGAACAGGCTGCCGCCATGCACAGGACCAGCGCGGCAAACACACGGAGCCCGCACCGGGCGGGCTCCGTAACTGTCTTTGGAAACTGCGGGCTCACTAGGCGACACCCGTGGTCACTTCCTCGGCTGCTTCGCCCTCTTCGTCCTCGGTGCGACGCAGCGGCGCCGCTTTCTGGATGGTGAGGTCGTGGTAGCCCGCAAACCCGCTGCCGGCGGGGATGCGGTGGCCAAGGATGATGTTTTCTTTCAGGCCACGCAGCAGGTCGCGCTTGCCGGAGATTGCGGCCTCGGTCAGCACCTTGGTGGTTTCCTGGAAGCTTGCGCTGCTGAGGAAGCTCTCGCTCTGCAGGCTTGCCTTGGTGATGCCCAGCAGGAGCGGCTTGAACGTTGCCGGCTTGCCGCCCTCGGACACCACACGCTCGTTCTCGCGGCGGATCTCGCTGCGATCCACCACCGTACCGCGCAGGAAGTTGGTGTTGCCTTCGTTGGCAATCTTCACCTTGCGCAGCATCTGCGAAAGGATGATCTCGATGTGCTTGTCGTTGATGCCCACGTTCTGGCTGCGGTACACCTTCTGCACCTCGCCCAGCAGGTAATCCTGCACTGCTTCCTTGCCCTGGATGTCCAGCACGTCGTGCGGAACACGCGAGCCTTCCGTGATGGCCTCACCGGCTTTCACGCGGTCGCCCGAACGCACCTTGATGTTCAGGCGCGCCGGAATGGTGTGCTCGGCCACTTCGCCGCTGTCGGTGCGCACAACCACCGTGCGCTTGCCGCGCTTCTTGTCTTCGGACAGTTCGACGATGCCGTCGACGCGGGTGATGATGGCGGATTCCTTGGGCTTGCGGGCCTCCAGAAGTTCCGTCACGCGCGGCAGACCACCGGTGATGTCCTGGGTGCCGCCGATTTCACGGACCGTCTTTGCCAGGATTTCACCGGCCTTCACCTTCTGGCCGTCCTTGGACACGATTGTCGATTTTTCGGCCAGCGGGTAATAGGCAATGACATCGCCCTTGTTGTTTTCAATGCGCAGCTGCGGGTGCAGGTCACCCTTGTGTTCAATCACCACGCGCTGCTTGGTCTGGGTTTCCTGCTCGATTTCTTCCTTGAACGTACGACCCTCGATCAGGTCGTCGTAGACAATTTTGCCGTCTACTTCGGCGATGATCGGGGTGGTGTGCGGATCCCATTCGCACAGCACGGCACCGGCCTTGGAGATTTTTTCGCCGTTGCCGAACATCAGCGTGGCACCCAGCGGGATCTGGTAGGTGTCGACTACCTTGTCGTCCTTGTCGAGAATCTTGATCTCGCCCTTGCTGCTGACGACGACTTCCGCGCCCTGCGGACCCTTCACCGTACGCAGACTGTCGGCGAACTTCACCGTGCCGGCACGGGTCACCTTGATGTCCTTGTCCACGCTGGTGCGCGTTACCGTGCCGCCGATGTGGAACGTACGCATCGTCAACTGCGTGCCCGGTTCACCGATGCTCTGGGCGGCAATGATGCCCACCGCAAGCCCCAGCTCGACCAGTTCATCGCGTGAAAGGTCAGCACCGTAGCACAGGCGGCAGCAGCCGCTTTCGGCATCACAGGTCAGCACACTGCGGACACGGATCTTCTGGAAACCCAGGTCTTCGATCACCTTGGCGTTTTCCGTGCTCAGCAGGTCGCCCTTGCGCGCAACCAGTTCCTTGGTCTGCGGGTGGCGAATGTCGTCGCACACCACACGGCCGCGGATGCTTTCGGCAAGGCTGATTTCCATCTTCTCGCCCTTGAACACAGAGCGCTTGTCCACGCCCTGGTCGGTGCCGCAATCGTGCTGGGCAATCACCACCGTCTGCGCAACGTCGGCAAGCTTGCGCGTCAGGTAACCAGAGTCCGCGGTCTTGAGCGCCGTGTCGGCAAGGCCCTTGCGCGCGCCGTGGGTACTGGAGAAGTACTCCAGCACCTTCAGGCCTTCGCGGAAGTTCGCCTTGATCGGCGTTTCGATGATTTCACCACCCGGCTTGGCCATCAGGCCGCGCATGCCGGCCAGCTGTCGAACCTGTTCGGTAGAACCACGGGCGCCGCTGGTCACCATCATGAAGATGGGGTTCAGGTACGGCTTGCCCAGGCGCTGGTCGTTTTTCAGCACGTCCATCATCGAACGGCCAATTTCCTCACGGGCGTGCGTCCATTCGTCGATGACGTGGTTGCGGCGCTCGCGGTCGGTGATCACGCCCTGGCGGTAACGGCGGTCAAGCTCGTCCACCACCTTCTGGCTCTTGACCAGGATGTCTTCTTTGTTTTCGGGCGAGCGCATGTCGTCTTTGCCGATGCTGACGCCGGCGCGCGTGGCCGATTTGAAGCCGAACTCCTTGATGTTGTCCAGCAGCTGCAGGGTGCTGACGCGGCCAAGGCGCTTGTAGCAGTGGGCAATTACGCCGCTGATCTGCTTCTTGCCGATGGCGTAGTTGAAGTACGGCATGCCGGGGCCAAGGATGTCATTGAACAGGATGCGGCCCGGCGTGGTTTCGACCATGAAGTTGCCCGCGACCGACGGCGAGTTTTCCAGCCAGCGCTCGTACAGGTCGTGGTCAAGGAAGGTCGCGCGCGGAACGGCAAGCGTCCAGTCCACGTTGGGCGACTGGCGGTGGCCCGTCTGGACGTTGCCCTTTTCGTCGTAGACAACCTTGTAGCCCGGCAGCAGCACCTTGATCTTGGCGTGCGTGCCCAGCTTGCCGTGGCTGTACGCTGCAATCACGTCTTCGGGCGTGGTGAACCACTTGCCTTCGCCAAGTTCCTTGGCGTTGTCGGCGGTCATGTAGTACAGGCCCAGCACCATGTCCTGGCTGGGCGTGATGATCGGGTTGCCGTGGGCCGGGCTGAAAATGTTGTGGATGCTCAACATCAGCGTGTGGGCCTCAATCTGCGCCTCAAAGCTCAGGGGCAGGTGCACGGCCATCTGGTCACCGTCGAAGTCGGCGTTGAAACCGCCGCACACCAGCGGGTGAATCTTGATGGCATTGCCTTCGACCAGCACCGGCTCAAAGGCCTGGATACCCATGCGGTGCAGCGTAGGAGCACGGTTCAACAGCACGGGGTGCTTGAAGATGACTTCTTCAAGGATGTCCCACACCTCTTCGTCGCGGCGCTCCAGCATCTTCTTGGCCGACTTGATGGTGTCGGCAAGCCCCAGCTCGCGCAGCCGGCGGATGATGAACGGCTGGTACAGCTCAAGCGCGATCTTCTTGGGCAGGCCGCACTGGTGCAGCTTCAGTTCGGGCTCCACGACGATGACGGAGCGAGCCGAATAATCGACGCGCTTACCCAGCAGGTTTTCACGGAAGCGGCCCTGCTTGCCCTTAATCATGTCGGTCAAGGACTTCAGCGGACGGTTGCGCGAACCCAGCACAGGGCGGCGGCAGCGCGAGTTGTCAAACAGCGCGTCGGCCGACTGCTGAAGCATGCGCTTTTCGTTGCGGATGATGACCTCGGGCGCATTCAGGTCGATCAGCTTCTTGAGACGGTTATTGCGGTTGATCAGGCGGCGGTACAGGTCGTTCAGGTCGCTGGTGGCGAAGTTGCCGCTTTCCAGCTGCACCAGCGGGCGCAGATCCGGCGGAATCACCGGCACCACGTCCAGCACCATCCAGTCGGGACGGTTGCCGGAATCGTTCAGGGCCTCGACTGTCTTCAGGCGCTTGATCAGGTCCTTCTGCTTCTGCTTGCTGTTGGTTTCGCTCAGCTCGCGGCGCAGGTCATTGCCCAGGTCTTCCAGGTCCAGGCGTACCAGCAGTTCACGCAGGGCCTCAGCGCCCATGCCGGCCTTGAACTGGTCGCCGTACTGGGCGCGCATTTCGCGGAACTTCTCTTCGTTGATCAGGTCCTTTTCCTTCAGGTCAGAAGGGCCCGGGTCAACAACGATGTAGTCCTGGAAGTAGATCACGCGTTCCAGGGCGCTGGCCTTGACGTTCAGCAACGCACCAATGCGCGACGGCATGGCCTTGAAGAACCAGATGTGCGCCACCGGCGCGGCCAGGTTGATGTGGCCCATGCGCTTGCGGCGAACCTTGCTGGTCGTGACCTTCACGCCGCAGCGTTCACACACGATGCCCTTGTACTTGATCCCTTTGTACTTGCCGCAGAAGCACTCGTAGTCCTTCTCCGGGCCGAAGATCTTCTCGCAGAACAGGCCGTCCTTTTCGGGCCGGTAGGTGCGGTAATTGATCGTCTCGGGCTTCTTGACCTCGCCGTAGGACCACGAACGGATGTCTTCCGGGCTGGCCAGGTTGATGCCGACGGCCGCGATCTCGTTGATTTTGTCGTACAGTGAATCAGGCATTTGCCTTGTCCTCTGTTATCGCCGTTAGGCGGTTCTGAGTTCTGTGTTCCAGGTGACCCGGTCCAGTTCTGGGTTCAGTCTTGCCGTGAACCCAGAACTCAGGACTCGGAACTCATTCCTTTACCAGGTCGCTGACCATGGTGCCGTCGGGGCGGTACAACGCCACGTTCAGCGCCAGGCCCTTGATTTCATTGACCAGCACGTCGAACGATACCGGCGTGCCGGGCTCCAGGACGTTCTCGCCCTTGACCATGCTTTCGTAGATCTTGGTGCGGCCTTCCACGTCGTCGGATTTCACCGTCAGCAGTTCCTGCAGGATGTTTGCCGCACCGTAGGCTTCCAGCGCCCATACTTCCATTTCGCCGAATCGCTGGCCGCCGCTGCGGGCCTTGCCGCCCAGCGGCTGCTGGGTGATCAGGCTGTACGGGCCCGTGGCGCGGGCATGCACCTTGTCATCAACCAGGTGGTGCAGCTTGAGCATGTACATGAAGCCGACGGCCACCTTCTGTTCAAAGGCCTGTCCGGTGCGGCCGTCGTACAGCACGGACTTTCCGTCCACGTCCATGCCGGCGTCGGCAAGGGCCTTGGTGATGTCGGTTTCGGTGGCGCCGTTGAACACCGGGGTAACCGCGCGGAAGCCCAGCTTCCGTGCCGCAACACCCAGGTGCAGTTCAAACAGCTGGCCCACGTTCATTCGGGAAGGCACGCCCAGGGGGTTCAACACCATCTGGACGGGTGTTCCGTCTTCAAGAAACGGCATGTCTTCGCGCTTGAGAATCTTGCTGACCACGCCCTTGTTACCGTGGCGACCGGCGAACTTGTCGCCGACCGACAGCGTGCGCTTGGTCGCAAGCTCCACGCGCACTTTTTCCAGCACGCCCGTCGGCAGCTCGTCGCCGCGCGTGAGCTTCTGGATGGTGCGGTTCAGCTTCTGCTGGCTGCCACGGATCTTCTTGCGGCAGCGGTTGATGGCTTCCTCGACCAGCTTGACGGCGCGACCGCTGGCACCAAACGCCTCGGCAGAAAGGTTCTGCAGGGCGTCTTCAATCTCCTCCGGTGACAGGCCGCTTCGGTCTTCTTCGTTCAACACGCCCTTGATGGTCTTGCGGCCGGACTTGGGCTTTTCGCCCAGGGCTTCTTCCAGTTCACCGACCAGGACCTTCAGCTGTTCGCGGGCCTCGACCAGGTACAGCTCGTTGGCCTGCTTCTGTTCCAGCTTGACCTGCTTCTTCTCGTCTTCGGTCTGGGCAATGCGCTTGGAGAAACGCTCGGTCTTGATGACCACGCCGTAGCTGCCGGCGGGTACCTCAAGGCTGTCATTCTTCACGTCTTCGCCAGCCTTGCCGAAGATGGCGTACAGCAGCTTTTCTTCGGGCGTGAGCTCGGACTTGGACTTGGGCGCAACCTTGCCCACCAGGATGTCGCCGGGGCCGACCTTGGTGCCGACGCGGATTACGCCGCCTTCGTCAAGGTTCTTGCGCTGGCGCTCGCCGACGTGCGGGATTTCATTGGTGAACTCCTCGCGACCCAGCTTGGTCTCGCGGATTTCGATTTCGAATTCCTCGATGTGGATCGAGGTGAACACGTCATCGTGCAGCAACTCCTCGCTGACCAGGATCGCGTCTTCGAAGTTGTAGCCGTCCCAGGGCATGAAGGCCAAAAGGATGTTGCGCCCCAGTGCCAGCTCGCCGTAATGGGTTGCCGCGCCGTCGGCCAGGACCTGGCCCTTCTTGACGTGATCGCCTTCCTTGACGATCGGCACCTGGTTAAGGCAGGTACGCTCGTTCAGGCCGACAAACTTGCGCAGCGTATAGATTTCGTCGCCAACGATAACTTCGCGGCTGTCGACATAACGAACCACGCCGTCGGCCTTGGCGATTACCACCATACCGCTGTTTGTGGCCACATGGCGTTCCATGCCGGTGCTGACAATGGCAGGTTCGGTCTGCACCAGCGGAACCGCCTGGCGCTGCATGTTAGAGCCCATCAGCGCGCGGTTAGCGTCGTCGTGTTCCAGAAACGGGATCAACGATGCACTGACGCCGACCATCTGCATGCTGCTGACGTCCACCAGCTGCACGGCCTCGCCGCTGACGACCTTGAAATCCTGGCCCAGCCGGACCTGGATGTGGTCGCCCAGCAGCTTGCCCTTGTCGTCGATCGGCGCGTCGGCCGGGGCGATGACCTGGTTGACTTCCTCGTCGGCACGCAGGTACACGATTTCGTCCGTGACCTTGCCCTTCTTGACCACGCGATAGGGCGTAACCAGAAAGCCGTATGCGTCGGTCTGCGCATAGGTGCACAGGCTGCTGATCAGACCGATGTTGGTGCCTTCCGGCGTCTCGATCGGGCAGATGCGGCCGTAGTGGCTGATGTGCACGTCGCGCACTTCAAAGCCCGCGCGCTTGCGGTTCAAGCCGCCTGGGCCAAGCGCCGACAGGCGGCGCTCATGGGTAAGCTGGGAAAGAGGGTTGGTCTGGTCAACAACCTGCGACAGTTCGCCACGGCCGAAGAAGAAGGCGACTGCGGTGCTGATGGTCTTGGCGTTGATCAGGTTGCGCGGCGTGGGCTGCTCTTCCAGGTTCATGCGCTCCTGGACGTTCTTCTTCAGCTTCAAGAAGCCCTTGCGCAGTTCGTCGCACACCAGTTCATCGATCGTCTTGACGCGGCGGTTGCCCAGGTGGTCAATGTCGTCCACTGTCGCCCCGCCGCCGCCGGGTGTGCGCAGGCGCAGGATGTAGTCGATGGCATTCTTGACGTCATCGGGCAGCAGGCTCTGCTCGCCCTCACCGATGCCGCTGCCGAACTTGCGGTTCAGGCGGAAGCGCCCGACGCGGCCAAGGCGATAGCGCGTTTCGTCGTAGAACTTCTCGTGGAACAGCGCCGCCGCCTTTTCCTTGTTGACGGGGTTACCGGGCCGCAAGCGCAGGTAGATGCGCTCAAGTGCCTCATCCTGGCTGGTGGTCGGGTCTTCCTGCAGGCTGTTCAGGATCACCGGGTCGGTGACTTCCTTGATGACCTCGATTTCCTTGACCTTGGACTTGCTGATCACCTTGGCCAGGTCAGCGGAAATCAGTGTCGCGCCTTCGGCCAGGATTTCGCCGGTATCCGGGTCAACGACGTCGCCCACCGCATAGCGGTTGGCAATCTTGGCCGCTGCGGTGCTGCCGTTCTTGACGACCAGCGTCTCATAGAACTGGCGGATGATGGCCTCGTTGCTGGACAGGTCAGGGCTCATCGCGCGGAAGAAGGTCATGGCGCTGAACTTGCCGCTCTGGTCGATGCGGATGGACAGCGTGTCTTTCTTGGTGACGGCGACTTCAATCCAGCTGCCGCGTTCGGGGATGATCCAGCACTGGTGCATCTTGCGGTTGTCAGGGCTGAGGTCGAACCCGAAGTCGACGCCGGGCGAACGGTGCAGCTGATTGACGATCACGCGCTCAGCACCGTTGATGATGAACTCTCCGCCGCCGATCATCAGTGGCAGTTCGCCCAGGTACACGTCTTCATCAATCGCGTTGCCGTCGCGGTTCAGGCGCATCTTGACCATCAGCGGCGCGCCATAGGTCAGTTTCAGGGCGCGACATTCGTCGGGCGTGTAACGAGCTTCCTGAAGCTCGTAGCTCTGGAAATCCAGGCTGATGGTCTTGTCGTAGCTCTGGATCGGGAAGATCTCGTGGATCAGCGCGTTCAGGCCGACTTCTTCGCGCTTGTTCTGCGGCACGTCCTGCTGCAGAAAGCGCGCGTAGCTTTCGGTCTGGAGCTGCACAAGGTTCGGAAGTTCCACCTGCCCCAGTGTGTTGCCGTAACGGCGGATGGGCGTGGTGTCCTGGAAAATCGGCATTTTTATCCCTCAGGTTTGAATCCGTGCCTGCCAACGCAAAACAGGGCCTCCCTGGCGGGGACCAGGTGCCCTATTTGTTTCTGTCGCCCGCGTTCCCGGATCCGCAAGCGCCTTCCCCGAAGGCACCTGACGTTCCATCTGTGAACGAGCAACGCTTTCCTGTTGTCCTGCCGTTTTGCCAACCGGCAGAGGTGCAACCCGCATTGGCGGGGGGAGGATTATAGCCTCCCCCGCGCCAATAAGAAGGGCTACTTCAGTTCGACCTTGCCGCCGGCGTCTTCCAGCTTCTTCTTCATGGCGTCGGCGTCGGCCTTGCCCACGTTTTCCTTCACGGCCTTGGGCGCTTCCTCGACCAGCTTCTTGGCTTCGGCCAGGCCCAGCGCCGTGATTTCGCGCACCACCTTGATGACCGGGATCTTCTTGGCCTCGTCGGTGATACCGGTGAGAACCACGTTGAACTCGGTCTTGGCCGCAGCGGCCGGGGCAGCTGCACCACCGCCCGCGGGGCCGGCGGCAACCGCAACCGCAGCCTGCGCCTTGACGTCGAACTTTTCTTCGAACGCCTTCACGAAGTCGCGCACTTCCAGCAGATTCCACGTCGCGACTTCATCCAGTACCTTCTGAACCTTTTCAGCAACGGCCATGACTGTCTCCCTGGATTGCGGCTTTTGGATTTTGGACTTCGGACTTCGGCCCTACTTCTTTCAGGCCGCTTGATCCTCATCCTGCTCCGCAATCACCCTGTTATGTTTGACCTGGATTCCGACCTTGGCACCAATCCAAAATCCGAAATCCAAAATCCAAAATTCCTCTGTTAGCTGCCCGTCTTTTCCAGCTTCTCTGCCAGCGCGTTGAAGGCGTAAAGCACCTGCGCGTACCCGGCCTGGAAGGTTGCCGCCACCTTCTGCGGCGCGGCCAGGAATCCAGCCGCCATCTGGCTGAGCAATTCCCCGCGGGACGGCAACGTGGCAATCTGGGCCACACCGTTTTCGTCCAGCACGTCCGGGCCCATCAGGCCGCCCTTGACCTTGATGGAGTCTTTGTTGGCGGCCAGCCACCTGGTCGCGAACTTGGCAGCGTCAATCGCACCGTCGGCCCCGAAAATCAGGCCGGTCGTGCCCTTGAACACATGCCGGGCACTCTCGTGCGACACCAGCGGCTTCAGACCCGCATCCTTCAGGGCGTGCAGCGCAATGCGATTCTTGACCACTTCCATGGTCAGGTTCGCCTTGCGCAGCTCGGCACGGAACTGGGCCATCTTTTCGCTGTCCAGGGCACTGGGATCAACCACCACAGTTTCGGCCACCTGGCCAAGTGTGCGCTGGTACTGCTGGGCAAGCATTGTGTTGAGTTCGTTCGGCATGGGGTCTCCTAGGCCTGCTGGGCCTCCACAACATGAATATTGATGCCCGGCGTCATGGTCCCGGCGACGCTGACCCTCTGCACGAAGTTGCCCTTGACCGTCTGGGGCCGCAGGCCGTTGATGTGCGAAAGCAGGTGATTCAGGTTTTCGCTGAGCTTCTGCTTGTCAAAGCTGCGCTTTCCGATGCCTACATGGATGTTGCCACCCGCGTCGGTGCGGTATTCAAGGCGGCCGCCTGCAAACTCTTTCACGGCTGTCACGACGTCTTCCGTGACAGTGCCGGCCTTGGGCGTGGGCATCAGGTTCTTGGGACCCAGCACCTTACCCAGCTTACCGACGTGGCGCATCTGGCTGGGGTGGGCAATGGCCTTGTCAAAGTCCAGCCAGCCGTCTTCGATCTTCTTGGCCAGTTCTGCGCCGCCGACAGCGATAGCACCCGCCGCAGTGGCCTTTTCCGCCAGGTCGCCTTCGACAAACGCGATCACGCGCGCGGCCTTGCCGATGCCGTGCGGAAGCGAAATCGCGCCGCGCAGGTTCTGGTCCGCCTTCTTGGGGTCGACGTTCAGCTTGACGGCCACATTGACCGTCTCGTCGAACTTGGTCTTGGGAAACTTGGCCAGCACATCAAACGCTTCCTCGACGGAATAGCGCTTGTTGGGGTCTACGACCTTGGCGGCCTGCTGGTAACGCTTGCTGCGGATCTTCTTTGCCATACTTCCTCCTGGCAGTGGGCTTATCCTGTCTGCTGCCGGTTGCCCCGGCGCCGACAGTCCGCGACGGGGTGTTTGCTGCGGTTGTGCTTTCCCTGCAGGCGACAGCCAATGTGACGGCGCGCCCGCAAGCCGATGGACTGCTAGCCCTCAACCTTCACGCCCATGCTTCGGGCGGTGCCGGCAATGACCCTGGAGGCTGCTTCAAGGCTGCCGCTGTTCAGGTCGTTCAGCTTGACCTTGGCAATCTTTTCCAGCTGCGCCTGGGTGATCTTGCCCACGGTTTCGCGGCCGGGGGTCTTGGCGCCGCTCTGCAGCTTCAGCTCGTTCTTGATCAGCACGCTGGCCGGCGGGCTCTTGATGATGAACGTGAACGTGCGGTTCTTGAAGATGCTGATTTCAACCGGCAGGATCAGGCCCATGCGGTCGCGCGTCTGGTCGTTGAAGCGCTTGACGAAGTCGGCGATGTTCACGCCGTGCTGGCCCAGCGCCGGGCCAACCGGCGGGGCCGGGGTAGCCTGGCCGCCGGGGCACTGCAGTTTGACTTTCGCGGTCGGTTCCATGTCTTTGTTCCTTTGGCCGTGCTAGCGGCTTTCGCCTCCGGCCGATTGCCGGGCAACGCAATGGTCGCCCTTAAACCTTTTCCACCTGCCAGTGTTCCAGATCAACCGGCGTGGGCCGGCCGAAGATCGTCACCATCACCTGCACAGTGCCCTTGTCGGCGTCAATCTCCTCGATCATGCCCTCAAAGCCGTCAAACGGGCCGTCCTTGATCTTGACTGCATCGCCCTTGCCAAACTCAACCTTGACCACCGGCTCTTCACCGGCCTCGGCGGGCTCGCTCAGGCGCAGGATCTTGCGGACGTCTTCTTCACTCATGGGCACGGGCTTGTCGCGGTCGCCCACGAAATCGCCGACACCGGGCGTTTCGCGAATCAAGTGGTAGGCCTCGCCGTTGATCACCCAGCGCTGCTCGGCACTTTCGCTGCGGTCTTCGTCGGTCTCAATCTCAAGGTACAGGTAACCGGGGTGACTCTTGCGCTTGCGTTCGCGCTTCTTGCCGCCCTTGATTTCCTGCACTGTTTCGGTGGGAATCACCATACGGTCGAACAGCGGGTCAAGGCCGCGGGCCTTGACGCGCTTTTGCAGGTTTTCGCGGATCTTTTCCTCGCGCGAACTCTGCACCCGAAGTACGTACCACATCTTCATCCGACCTGCGCTCCCAGTTTCCATTACGGCGTGCCCTTGGCGTCATCTGCCTTGGGCGGATCCAGCCTGAGCACCATCGAAGCCAGACGTCCCCAACCGGCCTTGTCCCAGCTTTGGCCTTGCAGCATCCCGATACCCATGCTGAACGTCAGGTCGTACACCAGCATCACGACGGCAAACCAGAACACGAAATACAGCACGACAGCCGTAGCGCGCGTTGCATCCTTGCGCGGCGCCCACTTGACGCGCTTGAGTTCTGCTTCGGTTTCAATCAGCAGGTCGGCCGACGCCGGGCGGTTCACAAACGCGCGCAGCGCAAACATGCCGGCGGTGAACACAGCCAGTGCCAGCAGGAAGCTTGCCGTGATCCATTCCGTCAGCGAGCCGCCGGTCGTGACCAGGGCACGTCCCCAGAAGGGGTTGTCGTTGCCCAGCAGACGATCCAGGCGGGTGTTGCCGTAATCCAGAATGGCGTAGCTGGCCCAGGCAAGCAGCGCCATAAGCAGGAACGTGGCCGCAGTGCGCGTTCTGCGCCCGGCCCCGCGACGATAGTTTTCGAACATCGCCATGACTGTTTCCTGCCCTGCAGCGCCGCGCCACTGGCGCGACTTGGTTTCTGGCACGGCGGGAGGGAATCGAACCCCCAACCTGCGGTTTTGGAAACCGCTGCTCTGCCAGTTGAGCTACCGCCGTGTACCACTGAGCCGGCAGTCGGGAGTCAGGAGTCGGGAGCAAGTACATCGCAAGACGCTGCTGACTGCTGACTCCCGGCTGCCGACCTGCCCTATTTCTTGCGTTCTTTGTGCGCCGTGTGCTTGCGCAGCTTGGCGCTGTACTTCTTCAATTCGATCTTCTTGACGCCCTGTCCCTTGACGCGCTTCTGGGTGCGGTAATGCCGCACGCCGGTTTCGCTGCATTCCAGGAACACGTATTCGCGATTCTCGCCTGCCATTGTGGTTCTCCGCGGGCCGGGACGCCTGCGGCGGCGGGTGACTCTCGCACCCGCCGCCGCGCGTCTCGGATCGCACTACTTGAGGATCTTGACAACCTTGCCCGCGCCCACGGTGCGGCCGCCTTCGCGAATGGCGAAGCTGGCGCCTTCTTCCATGGCGATGGGCTTGCCCATTTTCACTGACAGCTTCACGGTGTCGCCGGGCATCACCATTTCCGCGCCGCCCAGCAGGTCACAGGTACCCGTGACGTCGGTGGTGCGGAAGTAGAACTGCGGGCGATAACCGCTGAAGAACGGCGTGTGACGGCCGCCTTCTTCCTTGTTCAGGATATAGCACTGGCACTCAAACTCGGTGTGGGGCTTGATGCTGCCCGGCTTGCAGATGACCATGCCGCGTTCAATCTGCTTCTTTTCCACGCCGCGCAGCAGGATGCCGACGTTGTCGCCGGCCATGCCTTCGCCCAGTTCCTTCTGGAACATTTCGACGCCGGTCACGGTCGAAGCCAGGTTGTGTTCCACCAGGCCGACCAGTTCGACGTTGTCGCCGACTTTCACCTTCCCGCGCTCAATACGGCCGGTGGCAACAGTGCCGCGGCCCGAGATCGAGAACACGTCTTCGACGGCCACCAGCAGCGGCTTGTCGACTTCGCGCACGGGTTCAGGGATGTCGCTGTCAATCGCATCCAGCAGCTTCTGGATGCACTCGGTCGCTTTGGCGTCGCCGGGGTTTTCAACGGCCATCTTGGCGTTGCCACGGACGATCTTGATGGTGTCGCCGGGGAACTCGTACTTGTTAAGAAGCTCGCGGATTTCAAGCTCGACAAGTTCCAGCAGTTCCGGGTCGTCAACCAGGTCAACCTTGTTCAGGAAAACCACCATCGCGGGCACGTTCACCTGGCGGGCCAGCAGCACGTGTTCGCGGGTCTGGGGCATCGGGCCGGTGTCGGCCGCGACAACCAGAATCGCGCCGTCCATCTGCGCGGCGCCAGTGATCATGTTCTTGATGAAGTCCGCGTGGCCAGGGCAATCGACGTGCGCGTAGTGGCGCGTCTTGCTTTCGTACTCGACGTGGGCCGCGGCAATCGTCACCGTCTTGCTGGCGTCACGCACCGTGCCGCCCTTGGTGATGTCCGCGTACGACTTGGCCTTGGCCTGGCCCAAGTGCGCGCAATAAGCGACAAGCGCAGCCGTCAAGGTTGACTTGCCATGGTCAATGTGCCCGATCGTGCCGACGTTGACGTGCGGCTTGGTGCGCTGGAAGACTTCACGCGCCATAGCTGGTTACCTCGTTCTTCACTTCACCTGTTACGCCCCTGCCGACACCCGCGGCAAGTGGCTGCCTGCTTTCGCGAAACCCCTGGCTTGTCCACCAAGCCGGGCCCCGACTTTTCCAAACCGGTACTGCCAACTGCGTTTCTGCCTGCGGCCGTCGCGGCAAACCGGCCGCGCCTGGCCTGAATCTGGAGCTGCCCATGGGATTTGAACCCACGACCTCTTCCTTACCAAGGAAGTGCTCTACCCCTGAGCTAGGGCAGCGATTTCCGCCCCCCTGCCACAAAAAGGGGGACGCCTTATGTCAACTTCCGGCGCCGCGTCAAGGACGGGTCGCGCAACTGTTTGCGCGTTCCGTCCGGTGTCGTGTCGCCAAGGCCTTGGAGCGGGCGATGGGGCTCGAACCCACGACCGTCAGTTTGGAAAACTGATGCTCTACCACTGAGCTACACCCGCACTTTTTTTGCCGTCAACACCGACCGCCGCGCCGCGCCACCCCGATTGGGAACCTGGTGGGCAGAGAAGGATTCGAACCTTCGAAGGCATAAGCCACCTGATTTACAGTCAGGCCCCTTTGGCCACTTGGGTATCTGCCCGTTCGGTCCAGGGTGCCGGCACGGCCTGAAGCCGTCCAACTCTTCTTATGTCAAACGCCGGCCGGGCAACATGGTTGCACAGCCGGCGAAAAATCTGGAGCTGGCGGCGAGATTTGAACTCGCGACCGCTGGTTTACAAAACCAGTGCTCTACCGCTGAGCTACGCCAGCGCCGCCGCGGCCCAAATCGGTGCGGAAAGATAGCAACGCCACATCCGCCCGCAAGAAGGAGACGTCCGGGGGTTGCAGGTTCCGGTTTCAAGGCCCTTGTAGGCGCCCGATTCCCGGGGTGCAGCAACCTGACTTTGATTCCAAATCGCACCGGCTTGCGCTAGTATCCCGGCCCATGTGGCTGATGTTCTTCAAGTTCACGCGCTGGTTGTACCAGACGCTGAACTCCGACATGCGACCCTGGCAGATCGCCCTTGGCGTAACCATCGGCGCGTTGGCAGGCTTGCTGCCGCTGGGGCTTGGCACACTGTGCGTGTTCGTGGCGATATTGCTGGTCAATGTGCATTTCGGCAGCGCGACCTTCAGCTTTGGTTTCTTCCGCCTGGTCGGGTGGGCGCTGCAGGGGCCGGTGATCCGCCCCCTGGGCGACCGCGCGCTTGAAGGCGCGCCGCAACAGCCCCTGATTTCGCTGGCCCAGACACCGATTCTCAGCTGGCTGCGACTGGACTACAACGATGTTGCAGGCGCAATCGCCCTGTGGGTAATCATCGCCCTGCCACTGTTCTTTGCCATTGCTGGGCTGTGGTCGAAGTACCAGGACAAAATGAAAGCCAAGTGGGCGAACTCAAAGCTGCTCAAGTGGCTGTCCAAACTGTGGCTGTTCAAGATCCTGCGCTTTGTGTTCATCGGAGCCACCCCTGCCTGACACCGTACCAGAAGCCGGCCCGGCCCCAAAGCCGGCCGTCAAGCACGGCGTACTGCGGCTCAAGACCGCGGTTGCGCTGCCGTTGCTGTTTGGCGTGGCCGCGATCTGCTACTGGCTGTTCATTGACGGAGTGGTGCGAGACCAGTTGCTGGCCCAGAGCATCAGTTATGCGGGCAAGGGCGGCAACGCGGAAGTAGAGCGCGTTTCGTTCAGCATCTTCGGCCCGCAGCTGAAGGTCGAGAAACTTCGCGCCTGGCAGAATCTCGAGGGCGGCAAAGAACACGAAGTGATCTGGGTGAAAGAAGCCGTCTTTGACGTCGAGTTCTGGCCGCTGCTGGAACGCCGCGTTGTTGTCAATCAGCTCACGGCCTCGCAGGTGCGCTGGCACTCCCCGATCAGCGACAAGCCTGAGCCCGAAGTACAGCAGGCGCCCCCCACCGACACCAGCAACGGCACACTCAACGAGTACCTGAAACATGCCCAGGAAATCCTGAACAGTGAAGAACTGCGCCAGGCCCTGGACTGGATTCAGCAGCTTGAGGAATACACACGAGACAAGACAGAAACCGAACCTGCCGCGCCTGATGCCCCCCCGGCCAAGGAGCCCTCACCCGCCAGCAACGAGGTCGTCATTGTCGAGACCGAAAAGGAGCTCGGGCCGCCGGCCCGTGCCCCCTATGTAACCGAGGCGCTGTCCCGCACCGGGGCGCAACCGACCTTTGTTCTTCGCAAGGCCGGGCTGGACGAACTTGAGATCACCTGGGGCAGCCCCAAAAAGGCGCGCTTTGCCCGCAAGGTCACCAACCTGCTGCTGTCGGCCGAAAGCGTGTCGTCGGACCCCGTGGCCTACGGCATGCCGATGCAGTTCAAGGCCGAGGGCGACCTTGATGGCGAGGCCGCACGGCGCGTGCAACTTGGCCTGACGGTGAACTTTGATGCGCAGTCGCTGATCAGGGTTGAACAGGTCAACGGCATCGCCGGCATCAAGACGCTTTCGCTGAAGGGGCTTGTGGACACAGAGCTGTTCGGCGACACGCTGACGGACGTCGGCATCTCGATCAGCCACTTTTCGGGCCTGCACGCGGATTTCCCGCGCCGCACCAGGCTGATGCTTCAAGGCGGGATTGCACCCAGGGGATTCGACAAGCCGGGCAAGGCCAGCTTCAGCCTGTGGTTTGGCGGCTATTCGGGCGGCAAGACCTGGACGGCGTTCATGCCAAGCGGCATCGGTGTGCAGGTAGAAAACTTCCCGGTGCAGGGGATTCTGAAACTGGTCGGCGGGTCGCCCCTGCCACTGGAGGACGGGCCCGCGACCATCAGCTTCGGCACCTGCGACGCGCAGGGCCACTTCGGCACGCCTGATGCGGCCATGACCTGGCACGACGGTTTCAAAGTGCGGGTGCGGCTTACTTTGCTGGGAGTGCGCTTCAAGGAAACCGGCGACGCCCTGGGCGGGGCGCCGGGCGTACTGGTCGTCAAAGGACTCAATCGGGTGCTGGAGGGCATGGGCGGCCTGGACGTGATCGTGGGCTTTGAAGGCAGCAAGGACCGCATCGCGCTGGGGCTGGAACGCCCGGGCCTGCGAGCGTTCTTTGACGCGATAGTCAACGCGCTTGAGGTCAGCGCCAGCGACCTTGAAGGGTTTGTCGAGCTGCCCTTTGCCGTGGACGGCACGGCCAAGATAGGCCTTGCCAGTGTCAACGCCGACGGCAGCAAGCGCGACCCGAAGTTGAACCTCAGCGGTGAAACCCGCCACGACCTGAACGACCTGCGGGTCTCGTTGAACCTGGCCGGCGTCAACCTGAAACCCAAGCCCGGGCAATCCAGTATCCTGGGCCTGCCCGCGGAGGACTTTTGCCGCGCGTTCAATGCGTTTTTGGGCCAGGAGGGCGGCGTTGCCCTGCGCACCCGCATTTTCGACGCCAAAGGAGCATTCAGCCCGGCCCTGGAAAGCCCCGGCATTCGCGGTCTTGTGGACGCCCTGGCCGGGGTACTCAGCTACACCGGCGCGCAACTGAACACACAGTTCAACCTGCCGATGAACATCGCGCCCGATGCCGTCATCAAGTGTGCCAGTGTAGACGCCGATGGCACCGTGCGCGGCCTGCACAGCCCCGGCGCCGACAGCGACAGCCTCAAGGGCCTGCGGCTGGTGCTTAAAACCGACAACCTGCGCGTGACGCCAAAGCCCGGCCAAAGCACCATCTGGGGCCTGCCAGCGACGGACTTCTGCGCGGCCTTCAACGACTTTGCCAACTCGCCCGACGGCAAGGGCATGGCGTTCACGTTTGGCGTGTTTGACGACCAGGCAGCATTTGCCCCGGCGCTGCTGAGCCCGGGGGCGCGCGGGCTTGTCGATTCGCTGGCCGGCTTCCTGCGGTACTCAGGCCAGGCGTTGAACGCACAGTTCAATCTGCCTGTCACGATCAACAACGACGCCACGGTGCGGCTGGAAAGCATCGACGGCGACGGCAATGTGCGCGGCTGGAACAGCCCCGGTGCTGATGCCATGAGCCTGAGCGGCCTGCGCATCCGCCTGAAGTCCGACAACCTGCGCGCTTCGCCCAAGTCCGGACAGACCACGGTGTGGGGCCTGCCGGCGGCGGATTTCTGCGCGGCCTTCAACACCTTTGCAACGACAGATGATGGCAAGGGCTTGGCATTCACGTTTGGCGTGTTTGACGACAAGGCCGTTTTCGCCCCGTCGCTGGTCAGCCCCGGCATGCGTGGCCTGGTGGACGCCTTGGCCGGGGTCATGAGCTACAGCGGCGCGCAGATCAACCAGCAGTTCAGCCTTCCCGTAAGCCTGCCGGCCGACGCGCGTTTCAAGCTTGCCAGCGTGGACGACAAGGGCGCGACCCGCGGCCTGTCGAGCCCCGGCGCCGATGCCATGAGCCTGGACGGCCTGCGCCTGCGGCTGCACGGGGCGAACTTCAAGGTCAGCCCCAAACCGGGCCAGAAGGATGTGCTTGGACTGCCGCCGCAGGAGTTCTGCAACGCCTTCAACACCTTTCTTGAGTCACAGGGCAGCGCGGGCCTGGCGCTGGATTTTGGTGTGCTGGACGAAAAGGGCACCTTCAGCCCGACGCTGAAGAGCCCCGGCGCAAGGGGCTTGATGGACGGCGTGATCGGCAGCCTGAAGTACAACGGCAAGCAGATGAACAGCCTGTTCAACCTGCCCTTTGAATTGGTGGAGGTCGCCAGCGCGGAGTTCCAGAGTGTAGATGCCACCGGCAAGCCGCGAAGTGCGGCCAGCCCCGGCGCGGACCAGAACGACCTGAAGGACTTCCGTGTATTCCTGCTGCTCAAGAACGGTTTCTGCGCCAAGAAGAAAGGCGTGGACACCGTGCTGGGCATTCCCGCCGACTACTTCACCTACGCATGGAATCGGCTGAATGCCGGCATGCAGCCAACGGGCCTGCCGCTTACGCTCAAACTGTTTGACGCCAAGGGGACATTCAGCCCGGCGGTCGACAAGCCTGACGACAAGCAGCTGGTGGCGATGCTGGGCCAGGCCGTGGGCATCAACGACTTTGCCAAGAACTTCGGGCAGATGGCCGGCAAGTACGGCGACTTTGACGACTTCCAGAAGCGCGGCATTGACGCGGCCAAAGACATGCAAAGCGGAAAGATCAAGCTGCCCGGCACAGGCGAGAAGAAGCCGGACGAAAAACCGGACGAAAAACCCAAGTTGCCGGAAGTTCCCAAGGTAAGGATGCCCTGGGAAAAATAGGTGCCAGCACGATGCCGGTCCGCTTCGCGGGCCGGCATCGTGGTACACGGAGAGGGATTCGAACCCACACTGTCCTCGTTCTAAGCGAGGCGCCTCCTGCCGATTGGGCTACCCGTGTACGTGTGAGAAAAGCAAACCGCCGCCGAAACATCGGCGGCGGTTCGCATCAAGAATGCGTCTAACCCAAACCGCCTTCGCCGCCTGAGCGTTGGCTCAAGCGAGTGCACCGAAGGGACTGACTTAGACGTGCTATGTTCATTGGTCTTGCCTCGCATGACACTTTACACGTCAAGAGTTGACGCGTCAAGGGCAGATTGCGGCTTTTATGTGGCATCGCCGTCCCGGCGATGCGTTTGCATGGCCCTCTGGGCCATGCGCAGGCGCATTCTGGCAACGCAATGAGTTGGCAGATCGTTGCTACGCAACCGCGCCTGCAAACCTATCGGCGGGGGCGCTGATGCCACTATCCCACCGCGGCTGCGGCGTCTTCGTCAACCTCAGGTGGCGTGCCGGCTTCGGCGGCTTCGGCCTCGCGCTCGGCCTTGATGCGTTCGTACTTGGCAATGGCTTCCTGGCGGGCGTTTTCATCCTGCTTCAGCCTGCCTTCGTCCATGGCTGCCTTGGCCTTGGCCGGGTTGAATGTGTTCTTGCAGTCCGGATAGCCCGAACAGCCGATGAACGGCCGGCCACGGAAGAACTTGGTCTGCATCGGCTTGCCGCACAGGTCGCAGCTTAGGCCGGCAAACTCAGCCTCTGTCTGCAACTGCTTGAGCGACTTTTCACTGTCCAGCGAGCGCGTACCGCGGCAGGCCGGGAAAGTGCTGCAACCCAGAAACGGCCCGCGGCGGCTCATGCGCACGACCAATTCCTTGCCGCAGATCGGGCACTCCAGGTCTTCTTTCTTCACGCGCAGGATCTTGCCGTGTTTGTCCAGCGGCACGGTACCTTTGCATTCGGGGAACTTGCTGCAGCCAAAGAACTTGCCGAAGCGGCTCCAGCGTTCCACCATCTTCTCGCCGCACACCGGGCAGGGCACCGGGTTGCCCTTTTCATCCAGTGCGTCGCGGCCCTTGATCTTTTCGATCTTCTGCTCGGCGTCGGCGAGTTCCTCTTCAAAGATCGCGTAGAAGTTGCGCAGCACCTCTACCCAGTCCAGCTCGCCCTCTTCGATCTTGTCGAGCTGTGCCTCCATCTTGCTGGTGAAGTCGGTCTGCACAATGCGAGTGAAGTTGGCCACCAGCAGGTCGTTGACCATGATGCCGAGGTCGCTGGCAAAAAACCGGCGCTTGTCCACGCGCGCATAGTTGCGGTCCTGCAGCGTGCCAATGATGGCCGCGTAGGTGCTGGGCCGGCCGATACCCTCTTTCTCGAGTGTTTTGACCAGGCTGGCTTCCGTGAAACGCGGCGGCGGCTGGGTGAAGTGCTGGTCGGGCTGAACCTTGTGGTCGACCAGCTTCTGCTGTTCGGCAAGTTCGGGCAGCAGTTGTTCGTTCGGGTCCAGGCGCAGGCCGCTGACCCTTGTGTGCCCGTCGAACACCAGGCGCTTGCCGTTGGCGCGGAACATCGCGTCCCCCGCCTCGACTTCCACACTGGTGACAGCGTACACCGCAGGGTTCATCTGGCATGAAATGAAGCGTTCCCAGATCAGCGTGTAAAGGCGCCGCTGGTCTTTGTCCAGAAAGCGCGCCAGCGAATCCGGTGTGCGCGCCGCGCCGGTGGGGCGTATGGCTTCGTGCGCCGCCTGGGCCTTGCTGTTGGTCTTGTAAAACACGCCCTTCTCGGGCACGTACTGCTGGCCGAACTCGCGCGTTATCAGCTCGCGGGCCTCATTCACAGCAAAGTCGCTCAGGTGAACGCTGTCGGTTCGCATGTAGGTGATCAGGCCCGTGGGGCCTTCTTCGCCGATTTCGACACCTTCGTACAACCGCTGGGCGACCTGCATTGTCTTGCGCGCCGAAAACCCAAGGCGCGTGCTGGCCGCCTGCTGCAATGTGCTGGTGATGAACGGCGGGCGTGGCCGGTCGCGGCGTTCCTTGGTTTCGACCTTGGTGATTACAAACGGCTTGCCCTTTACATGGGCCAGCACTTCATCAACGGCCGCCTGGTTGGGCAGAACCGGCGTGTCGCCCTTCCAGCGCTTGAGGTCCGCGTAGAAGACCCCCTGGGGCAACCGGGCCTTTTCGGCCTTTTCTTCCGGTACGTCTACTTCTTCTTCTTTAACAGCGTCATCCGAATCAGCCGTTGCGTCGGCCGGCTTCTGCTCGCGGGTTGTCCCGTGGTAGTCCTTGAGAAACTGTGCAAGTTGCGCACTGTCCTGGGCGTCCAGTTTGTCCTGGCCCAGATAGGCCGTGATCGACCAGTATTCTTCAGGCTTGAAACCCAGGATCTCGCGCTCGCGCTCAACAATCAGCTTCAGCGCAACGGATTGCACACGGCCGGCGCTCAGGCCCCGGAAGATCTTCTTCCACAGCAGAGGCGAAATCTTGTAGCCCACCAGGCGGTCCAGCACGCGGCGGGCCTGCTGCGCATTCACCAGGTTGCTGGCAATGTCGCGCGGGTGTTCAAAAGCGTGCTGGATGGCCTTCTTGGTGATTTCATTGAACGTCACGCGCCGGGCACGGTCGTCGGGAATCTGCAGTGCTTCCTTCAAGTGCCAGGCGATGGCCTCGCCCTCGCGGTCAGGGTCAGGCGCCAGGTACACGATCTTGGCCTTGGCCGCTGCTGACCGCAGATCCTTGATGATGTCCTTCTTGCCGCGGATGGTCAGGTACTGCGGGGCGAAGTCGTGCTCAACATCAATGCCCAGCTTGCTTTTGGGCAGGTCGCGCACGTGGCCGACACTGGCCTTCACCACATAGCCAGAGCCCAGGTATCGATTGATCGTCTTGGCCTTGGCCGGCGACTCCACAATCACCAGCGGCTTGCCGCGCGGGCTGGACGAAGCACCGCCCTTGCCCTTGGCAGGCTTGCGCTTGGCCTTGCGCTTGGCTTTTGGCCTGGCCGGTTTGGCGGCAGCCACGCTGGATGGATCGACCGGTTCGTTCATTGGGGGCGGAAGGATAAGCAGTTGCTGCATGGACTGTCAAACCGGGGTCGTCGCAAGTGGTCGAAAATCAGAACCGACCATGCCTGCCTGCGCGCCCTTGCAAGCCCGGTGGGGCACTGCCCTGCAAACCGCTTCACATGAGGCCCGGCCGCCGGTTGCTTCCGGTCGTGCCGCACTCAAAAACGGCGCATGCTTCAGGCCTTGAAAAAAACTTCCAGAAGCAGGGCCGCGCTGACGGCGTGAACGCGCATTTTGCGCTCGCTGGGTTTCAGTCCGCCGTCAATCAACCTGCCTTCGGCCTCGAAGCTGCTGAGCCTTTCGTCGACAAGTTCCACGGGCAAACCGGACGCCTCTGCTAACCGGGCCGCGAACGCGCGGGCGGACTTGCACCCGGCACTTTCGCTGCCATCCATGTTCAGGGGCAGGCCTACCACAAAGCCCTTCGCGCCGTGGTCGGTGGCGATGCGCAGCAGTTGCTTCAAGAGGGCTGCTTCCGGGGATGCATCCAGCGTTCGCAGTGGCGCGGCAACGCCACTGGCCGCGTCCCCCACCGCAATGCCAACATAGCGTGTGCCGGGATCTACGCCGATCCATGCGCCTTCAGGCATTGGCATCGGGCTCCGCGGCCTGCCTTCCAACCTGCTTCACCTGCTGTCCTGCGCCCTTGCGCATGACCAGTATGCGGTCGCCATCAGCCACAACCAGAAGATCATCGGCGCCCACTACCGCCACCGTGCGGCCGGGGGCAATGGCCACATTGCCCTGCCCGGTTTCTATCAGCCTGCCCTGGCCCACAGCGCCACTGCGCAGCAGCGCGTCCCAGGTGCCGATGTCGTCAAAGGTGGCTTCCACCACCGCCACCCGCAGGTTGCCGGCTTTTTCGATCAAGCCGTAGTCAATGCTGATGCTTTCCAGGCCCTGGTAGTCCTGCTGCGAAACCGGGCCGGGCTGGGCAGGTCGCAGGCGCTTGCTGTGCGCGGGCAGGTGGCTAGCCAGTTCGCGGTCGAAGGTCTCCAGCCGGAACAGAGAGCAGCCCACATTCCACAGAAACCCGCGGGCGATCAGTTCACGGGCGCCCTCGCCGGGCTTTTCGACAAACCGGCGCACGGCAAACACGCCGCTGCTTATGCTGTCGCCGCGCTGGATGTAGCCATAGCCGCCCTGGGGCTCGGCCGGGCGCACACCAAATACGTGAATGGCGGATTCAAAACCCGTCGACGCGCGCGCAGCGTTGACGGCCGCGGCCAAGGCGTTGCCGGGCTCGATCAGCGTGTCCGCCGGCAGCACCAGCACGTCGGCACCGCCGTCGGTTGCCGCAACGGACTTGCAACCCAGCGTGATGGCCGCCGCGGTGTCACGCCGCGCTGGCTCGATGCAGAGGTTGCCGGCAGGCAGTGCGGGCAATGCCTTGCGCACACCATCCGCCTGCGCGGCAGAGGTCACCACCAGGATGCGCGAGGCCTCGGTGCAGGCCAGCGCGCGCTCGAACGCAAGTTCAATCAGAGTGCGCTTGCCGTCTGGCCTCAGCAGATACTTCGGGTGGTCATCACCCGAAAGCGGCCAGAAGCGCGAAGAAGCGCCCCCGGCAAGGATGAGTGCGTAAAGGGATGCCATGTGATGGAACAATCAACAATGAACGATGAACAATGGCTATAGCGCGTCGGCCCAAAGTTTGCGCGCGGTCGCGGCCGGCCGACACAAGCCGCCGGCTTGATTGCTGTGCATTGGCCTCTACAGCGCGGCCAGCACGGCCTCGCCCATTTCGCGGGTGCCGACCAGTTTCTCGCCGGGCTTGCCCCTTGCGATGTCGGCTGTGCGCAGGCCGCTTTGCAGCGCTTTCTCCACCGCACGGTCAATGGCGGCGCCAATATCGGGTCGCTTGGCCGCGTAGGTAAACATCATTCCTGCGGTCAGAATCATCGCCAGTGGGTTGGCCTTGCCCTTGCCAGCAATGTCAGGCGCGCTGCCATGCACGGGCTCAAACAGCGGCACACCGGTGCCCAGGCTTGCGCTGGGCAGCATGCCCAGGCTGCCTGTGATCTGCGCGCCGATGTCGCTCAGGATGTCGCCAAACATGTTACCGGCAACAATCACGTCAAACTGCCTGGGCTCGGCGACCAGCTGCATGCAGCAGTTGTCAACAAACACATGCTTGAGCTCGCAATCCGCATAGTCCTTGTCGCGCAGCGCCTGCATGGTGGTGCGCCAAAGCTGCATCACCTCCAGGGCATTGGCCTTATCTGCACTGTGGACCTTCTTGCCGCGCAGGCGCGCGGCCTCAAAGGCGACTTTGCCAATGCGGTCTACTTCCCAGGCGTGGTACTTCATGGTGTTGACGCCGTACTTGCCCTTGGCGTCCTCGAAGTAGCCGCGCGGCTCGGCAAAGTAAAGGCCGCCGACAAGCTCGCGCACGATCAGAATGTCCGCGCCCTCAACAAGTTCGCGGCGCAGAGGGCTGGCGTCCAGCAGCGCCGGTACAGGCTTCACCGGGCGCAGATTGGCGTACAGGTCGTACTTCTTGCGCAGGATCAACTTGGCGCGCTCCGGCCGTTCGGCGGGTGGGGCATTGTCCCAGCGCGGGTCGCCAAAGGGCCCGCATAGAATTGCGTTGCTTTCGTCGCACAGCTTGACGGTTTCGGCCGGCAACGGGTCTTTGCCCGCATCCACGGCCGCTGCGGCTGCCAGGCCGGAACCATGGCTGATCGCAAAGTCGTGTTTGCGCGCGACGGCCTCCATCACCTGCACGGCGCAGGCGGTGATCTCTGGGCCGATGCCGTCGCCCGCGATGACTGCAACTTTGAATGTCTGCATGGCGGGCTCGTTCCTCTTGGGTGCGGGGCTGAACACGCCGAAATCCTCCGGGCTGCCCGCGGCAACCTCGGTGATGGACGCGACTTTGTCCCGGACTCGTTGCACAGCCATAAGGCGCCAGACGATACCGGGACCCACTGGCCCGGGCAACGGCGGGAAGCGCCGGGCCGCAACATCCGTTACAATCCTTGAGAGACCATGTTCAACATCTTCGGGCTGCTGATTGCATTGTTGATCTCGGAGGCCTCACGGGGCTCGGGGATCATCGTAGGCCTGCCGTCTGCCGCGGCCGCCGTGGGCGCGGTGCTGGGCCTTTCGGCATTCCTGTACAGCCTGGCGGCGCACACGGCGAACCGGCTGGCGTTTCTGCGACTGCTGAACCAGACCGCCGCGGCCCAGTCCCCGGATGATGCTGCAGTGCTGGTGAACACGGCCGAGCGCGAGACGGCCGCCCTGGCCCGCCGCATGCCCGCGATACGACTGGGCGCCGACGGGCTGATCCTGGCGACTTACTTTGTGCTGGCGTCATACCTGGGGTGGGTGGATTGGGTCGAGCTTGGCTGGGGGGTGCCCCGGCACCTCGATATTCTACCCAACCTGCTGCCCTACTTTGCGCTGCTGGCCGGAAGCTGGCTTGCGCAGGTGCGTCTGGAGAACGTGCTGCACGGCCCGAATTGGCGGCCCTTGCGATTTGTCACCTTCCAGGCCCGGGCCAACCTGATGACCATCGCGCCGATTGTGCTGGTGAATGCCGCATACTGGGCGGTGCTGAGTTACGTGCCGATGGCCAAGGAGATTCGTGAGTCTTTCCTTTACTCCGAGTTCGTGCTGTTGTTCTCGCTGATGTTGCCGGTGTTCATCCTGATGCCCGTGGCCGTGCGCGGCGCACTGCGATCCAGCCGGCTGCCAGATGGCCCATTGCGTCGCAAACTGGAAGACTTCGCACGGCGCCGAAAGCTGCGCATTGGCGGCATGTACGTCTGGGAGACCGGCTCGCGTCACTTCATGACCGCGTTTGTGATTGGCCTGGTGCCCGGCCTGCGCTTTGTGTTCTTTACCGATGCGCTGCTGCGCCGCTTCAACGATGACGAAGTACTGGCCGTGTTTGCGCATGAGATGGGACACGTCAAGCACCGCCATTTGTGGTGGCTGCTGGGGTTCATTTTTTCGTTCTCGCTGCTGATGCTGGCCTCGGAGCAGGTTTCTACTCTGCTTGGACTTGGGCAGGCGCCGCTGGTGGTCGCCGTGGCGCTGTTTGCCTATGGCTATGCGGTCTTCGGCTTTCTTTCGCGGCGGTTTGAGCGCCAGGCCGACGACTTTGCAGCGCGCGAGACCTCGCCTGAGCTGATGGCCGGGGTGCTGCTGAAGATTGCTGCCGGAAACCCGGCCCTTCTGGACAAGCGCGGCTGGCGGCACTTTCCGATCCGGCAACGCGTGGCCGAGATTGCGCTGGCCAGCCACCGGCCGGAAGTGCGGCCGATGTTCGACGCCCAGCGTCGCCGTGGCCTGCTGCTGGTCGGGGCGCTTTCCATGGCGGCCCTGCTGGTGCTGTTCCAGCCGGTGCGAGAAGACGTGGTGTCAGGTCTTGCCACGATTGCCCTGACCCAGTTCGATGCCGCACGGCTGCAACGGCAGTCGCCGGAGCGTCTGGATTCACTGCGTGAGCGAACCCTGCAACGGGCCGAGGCCATGGGCCGCCTGAACACGGAGTACGAGCTAGCGGCACTGCATTACGAAGGCGTAGTCGAAGTGCTGTCTGGGCGCGATGGCAGCGCGCTGTCGCAGATGGCCAGGCTGGCCCGCGAGCACGCCGACAGCGCCGAAACCGATGCCGAGCGCCGCAAGTGGCTGGACTGGGCCGAAACCGCCGATGCCACAGGCCCGGCCATGGAACGAGCCCGGGTCAAGCAGACCCCGTGGCTTGAGGAATTGAAGGAAGAACTGCGTAAGCGCGGCCGGGCGGTGAAATGACTGCGCTTCACGCCGCTGCGGACTCATCCTTGGCCGCAGGTGCCTGCAGCCGCCAGTTTTCCTGAAGGCGCTTTTCGGCCTTCACTACTTCGGCATCCACAAGGTAGCAGCGCGGCTCCTTGATGCCCGGCAGCTCGAATTGGGCATCCAGCATGATCTTCTCGACGATGCTGCGCAGACCGCGCGCGCCGCTCTTGCGCCGTATTGCCATGCGCGCGATCTCGATCAGCCCGTCCTTGCTGAACTCCAGCTCGTGCCCCTGCATTCGGAACAGCTTGCGGAACTGCTTGGTGATCGAATTCTTGGGTTCGGTCAGCACGTTGATCAGGGCCGCTTCGTCCAGTTCGTCCAGGGTGCTGACAACCGGCAGGCGGCCGATGAACTCCGGGATCATGCCGAACTTGATCAGGTCCTCAGGCTCGACCATCGCGCGCAACCGGTTGCGGGCATGCAGGTCCTCGGGGTCGTGCCAGTCAATGTGGCCCGTGTTTGCGCCGGACTTGTCGTTGCGCGAAGTTATGCGCATGGTGGTCTGGCCCAGGCGCGTACGTATAAAGTCTTCTACCCCGACAAACGCCCCGCCCACCACAAACAGCACGTTGCGGGTGTTGAACTGGATGTAGGGCTGTTCCGGGTGCTTGCGACCGCCCTGCGGCGGCACGTTGGCAACGGTGCCCTCCAGCATCTTCAGCAGGCTCTGCTGTACGCCTTCACCGCTGACGTCGCGGGTGATGCTTACGTTACTGCCGGTGCGGTGGATCTTGTCGATTTCGTCCACGAAGATGATGCCCATCTCGGCGCGGGGCAGGTCAAAATCCGCGGCCTGCAACAGTTTCAACAGCAAGTTTTCGACGTCTTCGCCGACGTACCCGGCTTCTGTAAGCGTGGTCGCGTCGCCAATGGCAAAGGGGACGTGCAGGAAGTTGGCAAGTGTGCGGGCCAGCAGTGTTTTGCCGCTGCCGGTCGGCCCGATCAGCATGATGTTGGACTTTTCCAGCTCGACGCCGTCGTCGTCCTTCTGCTGCAGCAGCCGCTTGTAGTGGTTATGCACAGCCACGCAGAGCACGCGCTTGGCGTGTTCCTGGCCGATCACATGTTCGTCCAGCACCTTCTTGAGTTCCAGCGGATTGGGCAGGTTGGCCAGTGTCAGGCCGCCCATGCGGTTGTTGCCGCCGCTTTTTTCGGCCACCAGGATGCTGTTGCAAAGCGTGACACATTCGTTGCAGATGAAGATGCCCGGCGGGCCTGCGATCAGGCTTTCCACCTGACGGCGCGACTTGGCGCAAAAACTGCAACGTTCCGGGTTCTGGCGCTGCGATTCGGTAGAACGAGCCATGAACAATCCTGTGTTTGCCGCCGCACATGCTACCAAAGGGTGCGACAAGGGCACCAGCGTGGGCCGAACGCAACCCGGCAGCCCCACGGCTGCCGGCGCTGCTTCATTATCGGACGAACGCCGGCCGGAACTTGCGCCCGAAGCCTACTTGCCGGGGGCGTGGTCGATCACATCGTCGATCAGGCCGTAGTCCTTGGCTTCCTGTGCCGAAAGGAAGTAGTCCTTGTCGGTGTCCTTTTCGATGCTCTTCAGCGGCTTGCCGGTATCGTTGGCCAGCAACTGGTTCAACGCCTTCTTCAGGCGCAGGATCTCTTTGGTCTGGATGCTGATGTCGCCCGCCGTTCCTCCGGCACCGCCCCAAGGCTGGTGAATCATGATACGTGCGCTGGGCAGTGCGTGGCGCTTCTTGCGCGTGCCGGCAGCCAGCAGAATCGCGCCCATACTGGCGGCCTGGCCGATGCACACCGTGCTGATGTCGCAGGTGATGTACTTCATGGTGTCGTAGATGGCCAACCCGGCGTTGACATCGCCGCCGGGCGTGTTGATGAACATCTGGATGTCCTGGTTCTTGGCCTCTTTCTGGAGGAACAAGAGCTGGGCAACCACGGCATTGGCCATCATTTCGTGGATCGGGCCCTGGATGAAGACAATGCGGTCCTCCAGCAGGCGCGAGTAAATGTCGTAGCTGCGTTCGCCGCGACTGGTCTTTTCAATCACGAATGGCAGTGGGTAACCCATGGAAGCCTCGTGTCCGGTGTCCCGTGTCTGGTGTCCCGTGCCTGACTGCGACATTTGCCTTGCTGATCCCGGGACCCGGGACCCAAGACTCGGGACTGCTTTTAGGCGTACTTGGCCTTTTCCCGCAGAAGCTTCAACACCTTGGCCGTCTTCATTTCTTCCCGCATGCCGTTGATTGTCCCGCGCTGCTGGAAATCCGCCAGCACTTCGTCGGCGCTGCGCCCCACCGCTGAGGCGATGCGGGCGATTTCGCGGTTTACTTCATCTTCGGTGACAATCACGCGCTCTTTGCGGGCAATGGCGTCGATCACAAATGCCCGCTTGAGCATGTTCTTCACTTCGTCAACGCCCTTGTCCTTGTTGTCGGCCAGAAACTGGCGAATTTCTTCCTCTGCGGCCCCCGAGCGATACATCCGGTAAGCCTCCTGCTGCACCAGCTCTGCGGCGCGACGCACACTGAAACGCTCGGGCAGGTCCATGTTGGTTGACTCAACAACCTGCTGAACCAGCTTTTCCTCGACATAGCGGTCGATGTCGTTTTCCTTCTGGCTGTTCAGGGCAACCTTCAGCTCTTCGCCCCAGGCGGCCAGGCTTTCTTTGCCCTTGGACTTGGCGAACTCTTCCAGGCTCGGGCCTTCGTACTCAAGCACTTCCGTGACATTGATATGGATCGCGCAGGGCTTGCCGCGCAGGTCGTCACGGCCGAAGTCCTCCGGCAGCGTGGCTTCCAACTCCTTGGTGTCACCGGCCTTCAGGCCGACAAGCTGCTTGTCGCCGTTGACCGGCTTCAGGCCTGCAATCCAGGCGTAGCCGACCTCCAGCAACCCGCCGTTCTGGCGGAAGATCACCTCTTCGCCGTGCTGCACGCGCACGTCGGCGCGCAGCAGGTGGCCCTTGGCGGCTGCGGCGTCCACGGGGTTCATCTTGCCTTCGCTCATCTGTTCGGTGCGCTGGCGGGCGTAGATTTCGTGGTCCTGCACCTTGGGCGTGGGGCGCTCGATGCTGCGGCCCTTGTAATCGGGCAGGTCAAACTCGGGGTAAACTTCGGCTTCAAGTGTCAGCGTGGCCGGGTTGTTGCCTTCCAGCTTGACGTCGCCAACCAGCTCTGCCTGGCCCAGGATCTTAAGGGCGTTGGCCTCGACGGCCTGCTTCAGGGCATCGTCGGCAAGGGTCTGGCGCACGTCGTTCTTGACGTCGCCGCCAAAACGCTGTTCCAGAAGGTGCCGGGGCGCCTTGCCCTTTCGAAAGCCAGGGAAAGTGACCTGGCGGTTGATTTCGCGAAAGCCCTCAGCGAGCTTCTGCGAAACGGTTTCGGCGGGAATCTCGGCGCGGATGATACGCTTGCAGCCGCCGCCGTTTTCAACTGTGATCTGCATGGCTACGTCTCTCTGTGGCTGGCTTCAAATAAGCCCCGCGGGCAGGACCCGGGGGCGCAAGGGCGGCGGATACTAGCAGTTTGGAACCCCGCGGCAAGGCGGGTGGATGGCCGCCATAAACGACGTGCTCAACTCCATTCTGCCCTTTTGATTCTTTGGCGCGGCACTGCTAGTGTTGCCCCTGCGCGGGTTTGCGCGAATTGCACCGTGGAGCGGTCCGGATGGGGCACGCCAAGATTCGTATTGTCGACGGCATAGACGCCGGGCTGGAAAAGGAACTGCCGGAATCCGGCACCGTGACCGTTGGCCGGCGAAGCAGCTGCGATCTTGTGCTGCGCGTGGATTCGGTTTCGCGCGAGCATTGCCGCATTGAGCGCCAGGACTCGGCCTACTGGATTTACGACAATGGCTCAAGCAACGGCACGCTGCTGAACGGTCTGCGCATCGAAAAAGCGCGTCTGGTTCACGGCGACGTCATCACCTTGGACCGCGTGACTCTGGAGTACCTGGAAGAGGCCGACAGCAACCAGACGCGCGAGATGATCCGCGAGTTTGTGGTGCAGCGTCGCCCCGATTCTGACGGAACCTACACCGCCGAAAACAGCCTGATCGGCAAGACGCTGAAGCATTACAAGGTGCTCAGCGTGATCGGCGAAGGCGGCATGGCGCTGGTCTACAAGTCGCGCGATGAGCGCAACTCCAGCATCGTCGCGCTGAAAGTTCTCAAGCGCGGAGAGACCGTCGACCAGGAAAACCTCCAGCGTTTCCTCAAAGAGTTCAAGACCGGCAGCAAGCTGAACCACCCCAACATCATGCAGGTGTTCGAGATCGGCGAAGTCGACGGCACGTACTTCATCTCGATGGAGTATATCAACGGCAGTTCGCTGCAGGAAATCCTGGACGAAAAGGGCCGGCTGAGTGCCGAAGGCACCCTCAAGATCGGCATACAGGTCGCCAAGGCCCTCGAGTTCGCGTTCAACCAGCGCATCATTCACCGCGACATCAAGCCGGAAAACATCCTGATCTCGCGCGAAGGCGAAGTGAAGATTACCGACCTCGGGCTGGCCAAAGAACTCAAGCGCTATGTCAGCGTTAACATCACCAAGACCGGCGAGGGCATCGGCACGCTGCACTACATGAGCCCCGAGCAGGTGGAGAACACCCGCGACGTGGACCAGCGCGCGGACATCTACAGCCTGGGCGCCACGCTGTACGAATGCCTGTGCGGCCAGCCGCCATTCGATGAAGTCGGTGTGTGGAAGTTCGTCGAAGCCATCAACGAAAAGCCGCCGCCGGACCTGAATGAACGTGTGCCCAACCTGCACCCGGCGGTGTGGCCGGTGATCCAGAAATCCCTGGCCAAGCGGCCCGAGGAGCGCCAGCAGTCACCCACCGAGTTCCGACAGGAGCTTGAGAGGCTGCTGGGTCTGGTCACCACCAAGAAGGCAACCTGACCCGGTTGACCAATGGGGGGATTTTGGTTCGTTCCAGCACAGGTAAGAAGCGCGACGCCAACCGCACCAAGGCGTCCATTCTGCATGCGGCCATCACCGAGTTCGCGCTGCGCGGGCCGGCAGGTACGCGTGTGGATGAAGTTGCCCTGCGGGCAGGCGTGAACAAAAGCCTGATCTACCAGTACTTCGGCAGCAAGCAGGAGCTTTACGCCGAGGCCCTGAACTCGGTGCTGAACGCAATCACCGAGCGCTCAGCACAGAACTCGCAGAACTTTGTGCAGGGAACAGGCAAGGGCGACCTGTTTGCAACGGCCCGGGCTTTCATTGAAAGCCACCTGTCACTGCTGGAGGCCGTGCCCGAGTATCCGCGCCTGATGGCCTGGGAAAACCTTGAGGGCGGCCGAACGCTGGCGCGGCTGCCTTTGCAGCAGACCTACAACACGTTTCTCAAGCGCATTGAGCAAATGCTGCGGCCGCTTTCCGAGCGGGGCATGCTCAAGCCCGGGTTTGACCTGCGCCATGCCGCGCAGGCCGTGATTGCGCTGACGCATTACTTCATCATCTACAGGGGCATGATTGAGCACTTGTTCCACCAGGACCCAAGCTCACAGCAGACGCGATCGGCCTGGCTGGACTACTGCACCAACATGCTGATCGGCAACCTGCAGCTGGAAAACCCGGCCTGACAGGTTCAGAAGTTGCGCAGGCCGCCCTGGCCGCGCTGCAGCCCCAGCAGCCCCAGCAGCCAGTGCAGCAGCGGGAACAACGGCACGGCAAAAGGGGCGCTGACCAGTGCCGTGGCGGTGCAGCGCCACAGTGCCACAGACCAGCCGACGCCATTACCGCCGACAGCCAGCATGAAGTGATAGCCGAAGTTCACAAGAAACACGCCGCTGAAGCCGAAGAACAGCGCGCAGGGCAGCCGGTCCGGGTCCAGTTTGGTGCGCAGCCGCCCGCAATACTTGTGCAGCAGGCTGAAAAGCACCGCATAGGTACCAAGCAGCCCCATGCTGAAAAAGTCCCGCAGCAGGCCCAGGACAAGGCTGGGCCAGTATCGGCCGTGACGGCTGGCGTAAAGGCCAACATACAGCGCAGACAGCGTAAACAGGTCGGGGGTGTACTCCTGCAGGTGAAGGCGAGGCAACAACAGCGCGTGCAGCGCGGCGCAGACCACGCCAAGGCCGAAGACGAGCCGCCAGCGATAACGCGGGGCGCTGCTGCGCTCCAGAAAGACGTGGGCGGCGGTCATTTCTTGCCTTTGCGCATCAATGCCAGGGCCTGGGCTTCAAATTCGGGCCGTGTGTGCAGCAGCACCTGGACCACATCAAGGCTTGCCAGGTCAAGGTCGGCCTCAATGCGAACCTGCAGGAATCCCGCCTGCGGAATCACCTCACGCACGACGCCCACATTCAGGCCGACCGGGAACTGTCCCGAGAAGTCACCGGTCAGTACACGCATACCGGCAACCACGGAATCGCCCAGCGGCACGTCTTCAAGTTCCAGCCGCGGAAAGTGCGGCAGTGCCGAAGCGTTTCCGCGCAGCACGCCCCGCACAGCCGCGCCGGTCGCCGCGGGGTCCACAATCACGCAGCTTGCGGCAAAGCCGGGGTCTGTGACCAGCTGTACGCAGGCGTGGTCGTCCCCGGCCATGAACACGCGCCCCAGCAACGTGCGACCCGACACCACGGGCATCGATTCCATGACGCCCTGCCGACGGCCCCGGTTGATCCAGAAACAGTGGCGCCATGTGGAGGCATCCCCGTGAAAGATCACCCGTGCATTGACGGCCTTGGGCAGGACTGACGCGGCAAAAGCGGTGTCGGGGTCGGTGCGCAGCCTGGCATCGGCCAGCGCGTCGATCAGCGCGGCATTTTCGACGGCAAGCTGGGCAACTCGTTCGCGCTCGAACAGCAGGTCGCGGCGCGCGCGGTCAAGCTCGGACAGTTTCTCGGGTTCAGGCTCGGGTACGTCCGTCGCGGCGTGGGCAAGCGGCAGAAAGGTCAGCAGTTTCAGGCGCTCGGCCACCCGCGTGTAAGGCAGCAGCATCGTAAGCGCCAGCAGTATGCAGGTTGCCACCAGCGGGTGCTGGACCAGCCACAACAGGGACAGTTTTTCGCGAAACCTGGGCATGGTTGTCGAACTCGGCAGGCCAAACAGCAAAGCTGCCAGCGTTGCCGGCAGCTTCGCCACATCCCTTATCGGTGCTTTGCTGCACGGTCCTTGAACCTTGTGCAAACCCGGCCCCGCACCATCAGATGTCTTCGGCGGACTCCAGCAGTTCGGTGTACGAGTTCAGGTCCTTGAGCACGGCCTCTGTGCCCCGCACTACCGAGTAAATGGGCTCTTCGGCGCGGCGCACGGGCAGGTTCACGTCGTGTTCGAGGTAGTAGTCCAGGCCGCGCAGTGATGCCCCGCCGCCGGCCAGCATGATGCCCTGGTCCACAAGGTCTGCCGCGATTTCGGGCGGAGTGCGTTCCAGTGTGCGCTTGATGCTGGCGGCAATCTGGCGTACCACGGGCATCAGTGCCTCGCGGATCTGGATGCTGTTGATCGTGGCGCGGGCCGGCAGGCTGGTAGCCATGTTCCGGCCGCGAATCTCCATCTGCATCTCTTCCTGGCCCAGCAGCTCCATTGGCACGACCGAGCCGATGGCAATCTTGATCTTTTCCGCCGTCTGTTCACCGACCAGCAGGCCGCACTGGTCCTTGATGTAGGCCACAATCGACTGGGTCAGTTCGTCACCGGCAATGCGCAGCGTTTCATAGGTAACCACGCCCTGAAGGCTGAGCACCGCAACGTCGGTGGTGCCGCCACCGATGTCGACAATCATGCTGCCAGCCGGGTCGTTGATCGGCAGGCCGGCGCCAAGTGCCGCGGCCTTTGGCTGTTCAATCAGGTAGACGCTGCGGGCGCCGGCGCGTTCGGCGCTTTCGATCACGGCGCGCTTCTCGACGCCTGTGATGCCCATCGGCACCGAGATGATCAACCGCGGCTTGATGCCCCAGGCGCGGTTGTGAACCTTGCGGATGAAGTACGACAGCATGGCCTCGGTGATTTCAAAGTCGCTGATCACGCCGTTCTTCAAAGGGCGGATCGCTTCGATGTTGCCGGGGCATTTGTCCAGCATGTTCTTGGCCGCGTTGCCCACTGCGTTGCCGTTGTTCAGCACTTCTGTGGTGCCCTTGCGCACCGCGACCACGCTTGGTTCGCACAGCACGATGCCCTGGCCGCCCACACATACCGCCGTGTTGGCCGTGCCAAGGTCGATGCCCATGTCCAGGCTGAAGACGCCCAGAATCCGTTCCAGAATTGTCGCCATGGCCGTTCCCGTATGACTGCGAGCCCATGCAAGGCCGCCACTGCGGCCTGCTCTTGGCGATATCGGGAAGCAAGTTGTGCGATCTTCACTAATTAGTAGGGGCGACGTTTCCGTCGCCCCTTTTCTGCGTTGCCTCAGGTGCCGTGGTTACTCATCCACGCCCATGGACTCAATGGCGATTTTCAGGCCGTTGAAGGTCCTGACGCCCACCTGGCCTGCGGTTTCCCCGGCCTGGTCGGTCGTGATCAACCGCCGCCCGTTGAACAGGCCGGACACATTCTTGCCGCGGAAGGTCAGCACGATGTTGTCGTACTCGGCGGAGCGATCCCACTGTGGCAGAGGCAGGTAGCCACCCTTGTTGTCCCCCACCAGCGTGACGGCCTTGCCGCCGCTGACCTTGATGATGCGGTAGTAGCCGTCGCCACGTAACTGCAGCGAATGATAGTCGCTGGGCCCGCTGTACCGGAAGTGGACCTCATAACCCTTGCTGGATTCCCCGGTGGCGCGGCGGTCGGCATCGGTCATTTCACGCCACACGCGCAGGCGGATCTCGCCGTCGGTGACGCGGCCGGACATGTGAAAGCCCTTGTTGGCGTCGACTTCCAGCGCGCCGGGCGTGTCCGGCGTACCCGCAGCCAGGCGGGTGCCTGCCGGCAGCCATTTCCAGTCATGGCGCGGAGCGTTGAAGTTCTCGTTGAAGAAATCCTTGGCAGCGCCGGCCTCGGCTGGCTTGGGCGCCTTGCGCTCATACTTGGGCCAAGCCGTCTTGAACGGGTCAACATCCGGCTCCACTGGCTTGGGCTTGACCGGCTCAGGCAGCGGAACCACAGGCTCAGGCTTGGGCTCGGGCTTCGGCTCAGGTTTGGGCTCGGGCTTCGGCTCCGGCATCGGAGGTTCGGGTTCCGGTGTCGGCGGTTCCGGCTCCGGTGTCGGAGGTTCAGGTTCTGGCGTTGGCGGTTCCGGCTCCGGCATCGGAGGTTCGGGTTCCGGTGTCGGCGGTTCCGGCTCCGGTGTCGGAGGTTCGGGTTCTGGCGTTGGCGGTTCCGGCTCCGGCATCGGAGGTTCAGGTTCCGGTGTCGGCGGTTCCGGCTCCGGCATCGGAGGTTCGGGTTCCGGCATCGGAGGTTCCGGCTCCGGCGTCGGCGGTTCCGGTTCCGGCATCGGAGGTTCCGGTTCCGGCGTTGGCGGCTCCGGTTCGGGCTTTGGTTCCGGCTTTGGCTCAGGTTTTGGTTCCGGCTTTGGCTCGGGTTTTGGTTCCGGCTTGGGCTCGGGCTTCGGTTCAGGTTTGGGTTCTGGGTTGGGTTCTGGCGCTGGTTCGTTTGCACCCGGCCCGGTGGTTGGTCCGGTCGTCGGATCCTTGGCCGAATCGTCGTGGCCGCCAACGTTGCGCGCCACCTGGTTCAGCCACTCCTGGCCTTCCAGGCCCACGGCCTTGCGTGCGTCCGGCAGGTACACCACGGCCGCCAGCGCAACAAGGTCAAGCAACAGGAACAGCACCAGGAACATTACCAGCTTGCTGCCGCCCTTTTTCTTCTCGCCCGAAGCCGCGACTACGCCGGGCTTGGTGGCCTTGGTGGGAAGCTTCTTGCCCTTGTCTGGCAGCGCACCCTTGCCTGGCAGCTTGCCGGTTCCGCCCTTGGTGGCGGATTCGGCCTCTGCCTTCGCCGGCAGCTTGCCTTTGCCCAGCGGCCCCTTGGAGGCCGGCAGCTTCGCGCCCTTGGCCGGCAGCTTGCCCTTACCGGGTAGTTTGCCGGGCTTGTCCTGTTCGGCGGCTGATTCGGCCTCTGCCAACGCATCGGCTTGCTCGGACTCGCCAGGAATGAAGTCCACCGCGGTGTCGCTGGCCGGCGGCAACTGATCCGCCACGGTATCGCCGGCCGAGGGCACTTCGTCATGCACGGTGTCGCCGTATACGTCTACCGCGGTGTCATCACCAAAGTGGCCGTCGTTGTGCGTGTCGCTCCAGGTGTCGCCGGATGCGCCCGCAGTATCGGAAACGGTGTCGTCGCCCCAGCCCTGGTTCGGGGCGCCGGGCACCGTCTGGCTGAAATCCTGGCCCTTGGTCGGGTACTGGGTGGCAAAGTCATCGCCGCCCTTGGTCGGGTACTGGGTGGCAAAGTCGTCGCCGCCCCGCGTCGGGACCTGCGTCGCAAAATCGTCGCCCTGGCCGGGGTACTGGGTGGCAAAATCGTCGCCCTGAACGCCCGGGCGCCTGCGTGCAGGTCCCGAATCGCCGGCAATCGGCGGGGCATCGGCCTGGGTGCGATCAACCGCGGCATGACGGTCAAACTCGTCGGCCTCGGGCAGCATGCCGGCGTCGCCGCCAACGCGGAATACACCCCCGCAGTTCTTGCACTTGATGCGCTTGCCGAACAGCTTGTCCGGCAGAATGAAGTTCTTCTGGCAATGTGGGCAGTCAGTTGCGAGAGACATGCGCCGGCTCCGGAAAAGAACGCCCCGAGTATAGGCTCGGGGCAGGTTCAATCACGCACAATCAGGTCCGCCTATCGATTGCCGCGAAGTTCACCCGGCAGGTCGCCCCGGTGAAACTCAGGGCCCCGCAGATCATTGGGGTCGCGTTCCAGCACCGACACCTGGCGGTTTGGACCGTACTTGTTCGAAATGAAGTTGTACCGCCGTGCGACGTTTTCCAGCTGTTCACGGGCACCGTCGCGCCGGCGCTGCTGAATCATGAACAGCAGCCGGTCTATGGCCCGATGCAGGTCGTCGGCCTGGGCTTCATACTCCACGTACGCGGCATAGTCGTTGCCCAGCCGGGCCGGGTCAAAGCGCCCCAGGGCACCGGCAATGGCAACGGCGCGCTCGGCTTCCGGCACCGCCAGGTTGTACTGGGCGCCGATCACGTGCTTGTCGATGGCCTGGATTTCCGAGGCCAGCATGCCCATGGCCTCGTCATAGCTGCGAGGCTCAGAACTCAACCGCGTGTCCTGGCTGGACGCGCAGCCACAGGCCACAAACAGCACAATTGCCAACGGAAGAATCAGGTTCTTCATGGGCGCGATCACTTCTGCATGGCGGGGGAACGGTCACTCTAGCGACCGGCTGCGGGGCATCAAGGGCGATATCGGGCGTTACTTGCCCATGGCAAGCCGAAGACCGTCGCGAATGGCCGCGGCATCCATGCGTGTACGGTAGTTGTCGGGCTGGATTGCCCGGGCCACTTTGCCCTCGGCCGTGACAAAAAACGCCGCCGGCCGAGCTGTGTTCTTGCCGGGCACGGCGTCATTGTGGCGCAAGCCCCAGGCATCAATGATTGCCAGGTCGCTGTCGCCGATCACGGAAAACTTCAGGCCGGCCTTCTCTGCCCCGGCCTTTACCACATCCTGCGATTCGCCGCACACGGCCACGGCTGCCGCGCCCTTGAACTCGTCTTCCTGAAGCACGGACTGCAGAACCTGCAGTTCCATCACGCAGAACGGTCACCAGAAGCCACGGGTGAAGACCATGGCGTAGGCTTTGCCTTTCATGGAAGCATCGCTGACCGTGGCACCATTCTGGTCTGTGCCCGAAAACGGCTTCACGGCGTCCAGGGCCTTGACCTCAATGGCCTTGGGCAGCCGGTAACTGTAGTCAACCACCCACCAGGCGGAGGCACCTGCAAGCGCCAGTGTGGCCAGGCAAACCAGCGACAGCATGACCTTCTTGAACCCGCCCCTGCCCAGTCGCAATGCCTGCACCGTGCCCAGCAGCGACCAGCCCGCGCCCAGCCCCAGCAGGATCAGCCGCGGCGCGTCGCCGGCCGAAAGCACCGGGACGTCGGCCGCGTTTGGCAAAAACAGGTACGTGGCCACAAACACGGTGGCGGTACCGGCAAGGGCAACAAGGACAGGCAGGCTCATGGGCGGCTCCGGCGCGACGTGATCATAGCATCTGCACGGCGTCGCCAAGGCGCACCTGCGCGCCCTCGATCACCCGGCACAGCAAGCCAACGTGGCCGACGAAGTGGCTGACGCGATCCACACCCACCTTGTCTGCCAGCGACTGGCAGGGGGTGCGATTGCTGGCGACTTCCAGCGTGGCCTCGCCCAGGCGGAACCTCGCCCCGATTGGCAGCCAGTTCAGGTCAATGGCGTCACTGACAATCACCTGTTCGCCAAACGCGCCGGGTGCGGCCAGCGCGCGGCCAAAGCTGGCGGCAAACCAGGCGTAGGTACGGGCGTTGATCAGGTTCACCTGCCGGTGCTGGCTGGTGCCGAACTTCTTGTCGCCCTGCACACCCTTGCCCGCAACCAGCGTCAGCGACTCCTGCGCCAGCCGGTGCAGCGGCGAGTGTTCTCCGGCAGGCCCCAGTGCCAGCCCGGTGATGGTTGCTTTGGTCGCCATTGTGCCGGGCCTATTCCTATTCCTCTTCCTCGCCGCCGCCCTTGCCCTTCTTCTTTTTGGGCTTGTCGTCCGGTTTGGCCGGCTTTTCGGGCAAGTCACTGGGCTTGGCTGGCCGTTTTGACGCATCAGGCTTGGCCGGTGTGTCGGGCTCCACCTTGCCCTGGCGCGCAGATTTGTCGGCCGGGAATTCCTCGATGCCCTTGCCGGATTCAATCTTCTTCAGCACTTCGTCTACGTGCTTTTCGCCTTCCACGGCCTCGGCTTTCTCAAAGGCCTCCTGCTCGTTCATGATCTTGACGACGCTGGTGACTTCGTCGTCGTCGGCCACCTTCATCATGCGCACGCCCTGTGTCGCGCGGCCGATTTCACGCATGGATTCTTCCGTGACGGTGGTGCGAAGCACGACACCCTGACGGGTCATCAGCATCACTTCGTCGCCCTCAAAGATGCTCTTGGCCGCGACCACGTGGCCTGTCTTGTCGGTGATCTTGTAGTTGATGATGCCCTTGCCGCCGCGGCTCTGGATGCGGTAGTCGTCAAAGCTGCTGCGCTTGCCGTAACCCTTGGCGCAGATGCTCAGGAAGCTGGCGTGGCGGTTGACCACCGCCGCGCCCACCACCACGTCGTCATCGCGAAGGTCAATGCCGCGCACGCCCGAGGCGACACGGCCCATCGTGCGCGCATCGGTTTCATTGAAGCGGATGCTGTAGCCGTTGCGGGTCACGATCACGATTTCGTCGCCGCCGTTGGTCAACAGCACGTCAATCAGGCGGTGACCTTCGCGCAGGTTGATGGCGCGAATGCCCTTCTTGGTGACGTTGCTGTACTCCTCAAGCTCGGTCTTCTTGACTGTGCCTTCGCTGGTCACAAACAGCAGCTTCTGGCCGGTGTCAAACTTGCGCACCTTGATGCACGCGCTGACCTTTTCCACGTTGCTGATGTTCAGCAGGTTGATCAGCGCGCGGCCCTTGGCCTGCTTGCCGAACTCGGGAATGTCGTACACCTTCAGCCAAAGCAGTTTGCCCAGGCTCGTGAACACCAGCAGGTAGTCGTGCGTGCTGGCAATGAAGAAGTGCTCGACAAAGTCGCCTTCCTTGCTGCCGCTGCCGATGCTGCCGGTGCCGCCGCGGTTCTGCCGGCGGTAGGCCTCCAGCGGCACCCGCTTGATGTAACCCTCGGCGCTCAGCGTCACCACAACCTGTTCGTCGGGAATCAGGTCCGTGATGTCAAAATCCTCAAGGCCGACGTTCTGGATTTCGGTGCGGCGCTCGTCGCCGTGCTTTTCCTTGATGTCGGCCAGGTCTTTCTTGACCAGGTCCAGCACACGCTTGTCACGGGCCAGAATGTCCAGCAGGTCTTCGATTTCAGCCGCCAGTGCGCGGTATTCATCCTCAAGCTTGCCGCGCTCCAGTCCGGTCAGGCGCGACAGCGTCATGGCCAGGATCGCGTCGGCCTGGATGCGGGTCAGCGTCTCGTTGTCTTCAATGACCAGCCCGCCCTCGGTCTTGACCTTCTTGGCAAACTTGAGCGCCATCAGCTTGTCGCGGGCCTCGGGCACATCCTTGCTGGCGCGGATCAGCTTGATGATTTCGTCCAGCTTGCTCAGGGCCAGCAGCAGGCCGATGACCACATGCTGGCGCTGGCGGGCCTTGTTCAGCAGCCAGCGGGTGCGGCGCAGGATCACGTCTTTGCGGTGGGCAACGTAGGCCTCGCAAAGCTGCTTCAGGTTGAGGGTCTGGGGCTTACCCTCGACGATGGCGATGTTGATGATGCTGAAGCTCTGCTGAAGCTGCGTGTGCTTGTAAAGCTGGTTCAGCACGATGTTCGGGTCGTCGCCGCGCTTGACCTCAACCACCAGCCGGATGTCCTTCTTGCTGTAGTCCTTGATTTCGGAAACGCCGGTGATCGCCTCAGTCTTCACCAGCTCGGCCATGCGCTCAATCAGCGCGACCTTGTTCACCTGGTAAGGAATCTCGGTGATCACAATGCTGGTTTTGTCGCGTTCGCCGGTTTCGATTTCCACGCGCCCGCGCACGGTGATGATGCCGCGCCCGGTGCGGTAGGCCTCAATGATCGGGGCGCGGCCGCAGATAATGCCCCCGGTGGGAAAATCCGGGCCCTTGACGATCTTGATCAGGTCGTCAACGGTGCATTCGGGGTGGTCAATCACGTGGGTGATGCCGTCGCAGACCTCGTTGACGTTATGCGGCGGCATGGATGTGGCCATGCCTACGGCGATGCCGCCCGTGCCGTTGCACAGCAGGTTCGGGAAGCGGCCGGGCAGGACGGTGGGTTCCTGGCGCGTGCCTTCAAAGTTGTCGACAAAGTCGACCGTATCTTTGTCCAGGTCTTCCAGCATGTCCGTGGCGGCGCGGGTCATGCGCGCCTCGGTGTAACGCATGGCCGCCGGCGGGTCGCCGTCGATGGTGCCGAAGTTGCCCTGCGGATCGACCAGCATGTAGCGCGTGTTGAAGTCCTGCCCCATGCGCACCAGCGTGGGATAAACCACCGATTCGCCGTGCGGGTGATAGTTGCCCGATGTGTCGCCGCAGATCTTGGCGCACTTGCGGTGCTTGGCACCCGGCCCAAGGTTCAGGTCGTTCATGGCCACCAGCACGCGCCGCTGGCTGGGCTTTAAACCATCGCGGACGTCCGGCAGGGCGCGCGAGACGATGACCGACATGGCGTAAGTCAGGTACGACTCGCGCATTTCATCGGCGATATTCAGCGGCTCGATGCGGCCTTCGTTGGGTACGGGCGCCGGCGGTGGGTCCTTCTTTGCCATGGTGTCCTTTCCATGAAGCGCCGGAATCTAGCCCATTGTCGCCACAAGGGCAAGCACCGAAACAACCGGAGACCGCCCGGGAAACAGCCAATTGGGCGGGTTTCCGGGCGTTTATCGTTTGTGGACAACAGCCGGTGGAATCGCTCCTGAGTAAAGTCTTTTCAAACGAAAGGCCGTTAGTCACTCTCTGGGATCACCACAATCACAGAACCCGGGCGATTGGTTCCTTATTCAAGGCCACTCAACCATGTCCAAACACTTTGACGACTCAACCTTCGCAACCAACGCGGGCACGCTGCTGGTTTCTGAAAAGAAGTTTGACTACTTCTGGAACCAGCGGTCAGCCCTGGATCGATTCATCGCCGCGCTGACTGGCGAGCGCCGAACGCAGCGCGAGAGGCTTGGTGAACACCTGATGATGGCCGACGCCCGGGCGGCGGTGGTGGCTGCTATCAACCCGCTGTTGGTTGCGGCCTACACCGATGAGCTGGACTGCGTGGCGATGTTAAGGTTTCCGGACAGCCTTGCCGTTGAATACAAGCTGACGCCGGGCATGCGTTTGCTGACGGTGAACTCCTATCGCGGCGGCGTGTTTGTCTCGACCGATCTGGAGCCCGGCCCGTCCAAAATCGACCGCTGGAAAAACTTTCACCCGGTAATCGCCGAGTTCGTGGCGCAGGACCCCAAGCGCGTGGCCAAGATGCACACTTCAATCGACGAGGACGAGTGGAGTCGCTGTGCCCAGATGGCGTTTGAGTACTTGCAGCGGCCCAAACTGAAGGTCCGCCGCGGCTCACCATTTGACAGTGCACGCGCTGCAAGCGTCACGCTGCATGCACCGCCACAAGACTGCATTGCCCCGGCATCGTGAGGCGTCACGCACGCCAAGGGCATTACTCGATGGTGGGCAGAAGCTTCTGGGCGCGCAGATAGCGCAGCAGGTCGGCCTCGAAATCGGATTCGCGCTGGGCGGTGGATTCAAAGCGGTGCTGGCTGGTTTCGCCCTGGCCGTCGATCACTACCAGCGTGCCGTTGCGGGTTTCGAATAGCCGGCCGGCAACTTCAATGCGGTCGCGCAATACGCGGCTGTTCAGCGGCTCGATGCGGCCTTCGTTGGGTACGGGCGCCGGCGGTGGGTCTTTCTTGGCCATGGAATCCTCGCGATGAACCGGCCGAATCTAGCGGCCTGACGCGCTGGCGGCAAGCATCCAACCGCCTGGACGACAGCGCAAACCCGGCCACTGGAGCGGCCCTTGGGTCGTTTACGAATTGTGGAAAGTGATGCGCCCCTCAGGCCGGGACAGAAAACGGCTGGGTCAACATGGCTTCCGCCTGTTCAGCGGGCACCGGCGGGCTGAACAGATATCCCTGCACCCACCGACAGCCCTGCCCCAGCAGGAACTTCAGCTGGTTCTCGCGCTCAACGCCCTCTACGACGACATTGATGTTCATGGCTTTGGCCATGGCAAGTATGGCGCTTGTGATTGCGACATGATCCGAACTTTCAGGCAGTCCCTGAATGAACGAGCGATCCATCTTGATGGTCTCAATCGGCAGTTTTCCCAGATAGCCGAACGAACTGTACCCTGTGCCGAAGTCGTCAATCGACATGCCCACACCCATGCGCTTGATTTCGTCCAGCGCACTCAGGTCGCCGCGGTTGTAGTCAATAAACGCGCTCTCGGTCAGTTCCAGGCGCAGGCACTTCGGCGGCAGATCGTGGTCGCGCAACGCCTCGCTAACCACCTTGACAACGTCGTCGGTTCGCAGCTGCCGGGCCGAAAGGTTGACCGAAACCGCCGTGGTGACACCAAGCTTGTCGCGCCATTGCCGGACCTGCCGACAGGCGTTGTGCAGCACCTGGCGACCCAGGGCGCAGATCAGGCCGGTTTCCTCGGCCAGCGGAATGAACTCCGACGGCGGCACCATGCGCTTGCCGGGCTGCTTCCAGCGCACAAGCGCCTCGAACCCCGCCAGCTTGCCTTTGCTGATATCCACCACCGGCTGGTAATAGTTGACGAACTCGTCGGTCCCGATGGCCCGGCGCATTTCAATCTCCAGGCGCATCATCAGCGTGGTTCGTGAGTGCATCTCGGCCTGAAACAATTCATACCTTCCGCGGCCGTTCTGCTTGGCGCGGTTCATGGCAAGGTCGGCGCGGCGCAGCAGGTCTTCGGCGTCGGTGTCGCCCTTCTGGCTGATGGCGATGCCAATGCTGGCGTTGGCCTTGAGACTGGCGCCGCGCACCGAAATGTCGGCAAGAAGAGCACCCAGCACCGCTTGGGCCATGTGCGTGGCCTCTGCCAGGTCGCTTGTCCAGCGGATCACGATGGCAAATTCGTCGCTGTTGATGCGCGCCAGAACGTGCTCCGGCTTGATCACATGCGACAGGCGCCTTGCGACTTCCAGCAGCATCAGGTCGCCGGCGGCGTGGCCCAGGCTGTCGTTCACGACCTTGAAGCGATCCAGGTCGATGAAAAGCACGGCGCAGTATGCGGCGGGGTCATCCAGGTTCTGGCTAAGCGCGCGCGCGATCTGGTTGACAATGTGCGCGCGATTCGGCAGGCCGGTGAGTTTGTCGTGAAATGCGTCATGCAGCATCTGCCGCTGCACGCGCTTTTTCTCGGATATGTCGCGAACGATGGCCAAGAACAGCCGCTGGTTGCTGCCGTCGATTTCGCTGAATGTCACTTCGGCGTCGAACTGCGTCCCATTGGCGCGTACGGCGACAAACTCGTGGGGCGCGCGAAGCTGTCGCTTAACCTCCTTGGAGGAATGGCGCCCGGGCACAGGCAGTGTGCCACCGTGACTTGGCGGAGCAAACAGGCGCGCAATCGGCTGTCCCACCAGGTTTTCGGCCCCAAAGGCATACATGTCCCGGATGGAAGAGTTGAGGGTCACGATCTGGCCCCCGACATCAAACGTGGCAATTCCATCAGCCGCGGCTTCCAGGATCGCGCGCGTTTCGACCCGGTACTGGGCCAGGGCCTTTTCCATGTCCTGCACGCGGCGCTGGGCACCAATCAGCGCCAGCGCGCGCTGGAGAAGGCTTGGCAGCCGTTCGAGAAAATCCGAATCCTTGACCACATAATCCAGCGCGCCGCGCTTCATCAGGTCAACGGCCACTGCTTCGCTGCCCTGCCCCGTCGTGATGATGAATGGCGACATGCGCCCGGCCCTATCCAGTTTGTCCAGGAACACCGCCGCGTTCATGTCGGGCAGCACGTTGTCCAGCAACAGTAGGTCGGGGCGATGCTGGCTGGCCCACTGCAGTGCCTCGGCCCCCCTCTCAAAGGCCACCGGCTTGCACGCCAGATCGCGCACGGCATTTCCCATCAGCCTGGACACGCCGGGGTCATCATCCAGAATCAGAACCGTGAATTCGTCCATTTCCATCACCGTCAAATTGAAGGCACGCGCACGATCTGCAGGAAAAACCCCAATCGCTGGATTACCGCCACGAACTGGTCGTATTCGACGGGCTTGGTGATGTACTCGTTGCAGCCAAGCTCATGGCAACGCCGGATCTCGCGCGGGTCGTCCGTCGTCGTCAGCACAATCACGGGCATCACCTTCAATCGCGGGTGCTCGCGCAGACGCCGCAGCACTTCCTCGCCGCTTACCTTGGGCATGCGGATATCCAGGAGCAGCAGATACCGGTTGGCGATGTGCCCGGTGCTGTTCTGCGCTACTTCGCCAAACAGGATGTCCAGCACCTGCTGGCCGTCACTGAAGTGCCGGATCGGGTTGATGATGCCCGTGGCCCGAAGGTTGTTCTTCACAAGAGTGGCGTGGCCCGGGTCGTCTTCGGCCATCAGGATTTCCAGGCCGGGGTTCAGGTTGCCGACCTGCGGCTCAGTTGGGTTGGCCATTTTCCACCTCCGATGCTGCGCGCGCGCCAGGCCGGCGCGGCAAGATGACCGTAAACTGGCTGCCAACGCCCGGCGTCGAGCGTACCCGCACATCGCCTTCATGCCGGTCAATGATCCGGCGCACCACGCTGAGGCCCAGGCCTTCGCCGGGCACTTCACCGTCGGGTGCCAGCCGGTGAAAGACCTCAAAAATGTGGCCCTGGTGATCGGGCGCGATGCCGATTCCGTTGTCCTCCACTTCATATACGGCGTAGTCGTCCACCACCCGTCCGCGGATGCGGATGATCCCGGGCCTGCCCTGGTCGCGGTACTTGATGGCGTTGTCCACCAGGTTGCTGAACACCTGGCCCAGCTGGGTCTCATCGCCCCAGCAGGCGGGCAGATCGCCCAGTTCCACCTGCATGCCCCGCTCGGTCAGCAGAAACTGCGTTGCGCTCACTGTTTCGGATATGAGGTGATTCATGTCCACACTCCGCATCTGAAGCGGTGCGCGACCTAGTCTGGAAAGCCGCAGCAGGCCCTTGATCAGCGCGTCCATCTTGCGCGTGCTGGCGGCAATGAAGCCCACGGCTTCCGGGATGTCCTGGGTCAGCAAAGCGTCCGCCCTGGTTCTCTCCTCGGGCGGCAACTTCGCCGTCAAAGGAACCAGTTTGTCCGCGGCGTTAGACAGTTGCCGGCTGAACCCCTGCAGGTTGACCAGCGGCGAACGCATGTCATGCGACGCCACATACACAATGCTTTCCAGTTCCTTGTTCGCCGCGCGCAACCTGCGTTCGCTGCTGCGCAGCTCGTCGGCAACCCGAAGACGCTCGCGCAGGTCCACCATCGAGGCCGCCACGTACACCTGTCCGCGAAAGCGCAGCGGGCTGAGGTTGATCTCTACGGGTATGCGGGAGCCATCTTTGGCCATCGCCACAAGGTCACGGCCACGCGCCATCATGCGGTGTTCGGGTGCAAGCATGTACTCCTTGCGGATCCCCTCGTGCCTGGGACGGACTTCTGGCGGCACCAGCATCTCCACGGTGGACGCTCGGGCCTCCTCTTCGGTGTAACCAAGCAGCTCCTGTGCGCGCTTGTTGAACTCCAGAATCCGGCCGTCGGGGTTCACCAGGATGGTCGCTTCAGGGGCCGAAGCCAGCAGCGTGCGGAACCTCTCGGCACTTTCCCTTGACTCTTCCAGGATCGCCTGCAGCTCCCGGTTTCTGGCTTCCTGCTGTTCGTTGAGGTGCTGCAGCTTCTGTTCGCTGGCTTCCAGCGCCTTGGCCGCAGCAACGCGCACCGAGACATCCAGCATGATGCCGATAATGCCCCGCAGCTCGCCGTTTTCGTCGCGCAGGGCCGCGCCCGTGACGTCCACCCAGACAACTGCACCATCCTTGCGGCGATAGCGCTTCAGGGTCTGGTATCCCTCGCGCTTGCCCTGCTGCATTTCGGCAAGAAAGTTCGCCGCCTGGGGCTGGTCGTCGGGGTGGTTCAGGTCCTTCAGCGACATCGCCAGAAGTTCTTCGCGGCTGTATCCCACGGTCTGGGCAAAGGTCTGGTTGAACTCCAGAAATCTCCCCTCGGGGTCCACAAGTCCCATGCCGATGGCGCCGCAGTTGACCAGCGCGCTGTGCCGCGACGCCAGTTCGCGATTGGCCTCGATCTGCTTTCTGAGTTCCTCAATCAGGCGTGTCCGCTCTTCTTCAACGGTCTTGCGCCATTGGATGTCCGCCACCGACCACAGGTAACGCCGGCCCTGGGCCGTATCGAGCGCCGAGATTCGGATTACGCAGTAGTTGGTCTGGCCGTTCTCGCCCCGCACCACGGCATCCACCCGCTGCCCCACCAGGCCCTCCATGCCGGATACTTTCCTGGTATCGCGCAGCTTGAGCCCGCCTTCGTCCAGCCCGATGAACTCGTCCACGCTTCGGCCGACCAGGCTGGACCCCTGCCGCGTCAGCACCGACAACGGGGTGCCGCCGACCCGTTCAATGGTGCCGTCGGCAGCCACCACCAGCACCGCCTCGGGCAGCGAGGCGATCAGTTGCTCCAGGCTGCTTCGGCTGTCCTCCAGCTCCAGGTTGGACTTTCGCAGTTCGACTGCCCGCCGGCGGGACTGCGCCGCCCGGTACGACGAGTAACCGGCAAGGGCTGAAACCAGTCCGCCGGCAAACAGCACGGTCAACGGCGTGCTGGACCGATGCGAGCGCAGGAACGCCGGCGAGGGACGCAATTGCAGCGACCAGACATCGCCGGCCCCGACCGTAAAACTTCCCCATGGAGCCGAACCGCCCAAATCCTGGCTTTCGTACGCCAACTCGCCCCGCGAGAGAAACCGGCAGGTGTAGCCATCGGCAATGTGACGCGGCAGCGCCGCCGAAAGGAACTGCGCCAGCTGGAACACCGCAACGACCCGCACACGGTGATCCGTGGACCCGTTGGCAAAGGTCGCAAAGTACAGAAAGGCAGCGTCCTCCATCCGAAGCAGCCCGGCGTGAACACGCCGCCGGGGCATATCGGGTCCAAACGCGCCGGCCCACGCGGCGTCGCCCAGCCCGGAGTGAGGGCCTTGGGCGGGCGAACGCGAACGGCGGCCGTTGCTTTCGATGTCGCATTGGACCAGTCCCGGCAGGTCACTGCGGCTCTCGTCAACAACGGCACTCCACTCGGTTTGCTCCACTCCGCGCTGTTCCGACATCATCAGCGCGATGCGCAGCAGCGCACTCTCGGTTACGTCAATGCGCCGGTTGACCGCGTCAACGCCCTCCAGGGCTCGCGTCTTGGCGTACTCCTGCGTTGCCATCTCGTCCTGGTGCAGTGCGCCAAGAAACAGCGCCAAGGACGCCGCAACCCCCGCGGCCAGTGCGGGAATCGCGGCCAGTCCAGTCCGGGGCATGCCCGTGGCCGCAGCCTGGCCTTGAAGCGCAAGCGACGAACCCAGCAGCACCAGCACCACGGACACAGCGGGCCCAAGCCCATTGACGCCTGCCAGCGCCGTTCCTGCCAGGTGCAGCACGGCCAGCAGCAATCCACTGGCACCGATCGCCACAGCGGCCAACCCGACCGCACTGCCAATCACAGGCAGGTTGGGCCAACGCTCGTAGTACGCCGCAAGCGGAACGGCCAATGAAGTCGCAGCCATGGACGCGCAGGCCATGACAAACAGGCTGCGGTTCCCCTCGGCGGACATGGGCGCCACCAACCATTCTAACCGGTGAATCAACTCACTGACGCCCGTCCCCAAGCCGGCTAGAAACGTCACAATTGCCAGCAACAGTGCCGTGACAGCTGCCGCTTGAGACAGCTTGTTCTGGCCATGGCTGCCAGCAATCACAGCAGCGCCGCAAAAAATGCCACAGAACGCCAGCGTGGCTGGCTGGCCCCAATCCGGCGCGATCGTATTCCCTGCAATCAGGGACACCGCGGCCACCGACATGGTGGCCCAGCCCAGAAGCTTGCTGGCTGCCCGCGCGTTCACCGTTGCCCCCACCACAGTTGCGCTTCCCCGACCGCCGGTGTGAAGCACCCAACCGAAGTGCAGTCGGCGAGTGCACACAAAACTACATAATCAGCTTAAGTAGATCGTACGCACCTGGTCCAGTTAGTGCATTACATCACCTTAAACTTTTCAGCACTGGACTTCCCGTACAATAACACACCGTGAAGGGATCGTCCGCTAGAAACTGGGACAATCTCGCGAGAGTGGGACACAGGTTTTGAGTTGCTCTATGGGTGATCGAAAGGGGCCGCAACTGCCGCCTGCCACGGCTCTGGAGCCCCTTTATGGGACGGCTTGAACGGCGCAACTACTATCCTGGTGATGCGTTACGCCAGCCAAGCCCTGCAAGCGGAGGCAACTGGGGGCGACTCTGAAGGATCTGGCTATGCCAGGTGCAGGCGCTGCATCAGCATGTGCTTGAGATCGTCAATCTTCACGCGGCTTTGGGCCATGCTGTCGCGTTCGCGCAGCGTGACGGTGTTGTCTTCCAGTGTCTGGAAGTCCACGGTGATGCAGAACGGCGTACCGATTTCGTCTTGCCTGCGATACAGGCGGCCAATGCCGGCGCTGTCGTCGTACTGCACGCGCATGAACGGGGCAAGCTGCTTGGTGATGCGGCGGCCGATGTCCACAATCGCGGGCTCGTTTTTCTTAAGCGGGAAGATTGCGACCTTGATCGGTGCCAATGTCGGGTGCAGGCGCAGCACAACGCGCACGCAGTCCTCGGCCAGCTTGTTGACCTTGGGTTTAAGCTTTTTCACCGGCTCCAGGTTCTGGGCGCCGGGGTGTTCCTCCAGCAGGTTGTCGATTTCCAGCAGGCTGGCGGGCAGGCGGCCCTTCATTTCTTCGAGCTTGGCCACGAAATCGGCGATTGCGACCGGGTCGTGCTTCGGTCCCGTGTCCCGCGTCCCGGGTGCCGCGTCTCCTGCGGCTTTGTCTGCTGTGGACCCGGGACTCGGCACTCGGGACTCGGCACGCAGTTTTTCCGCTTCTTTGGCTTTTTTCTGGGCGTTCTTGATTGCGGAGTCGATTTCGACCTTGAGCGGGTCAACCTCGGCCGGGGTTGGTTCCTTGACCAGTTCTTCGTGGTAGGCCTCACACAGAAAGGTCAGCATCGCGCGGGTGACGCCGGCGCTGGGTTCGATCACCCATGGAATGTAGCGGGCCTTGGCTTCGGGGTCGAAGTAGTCGAAGGTCTCGGTGCTGTCGGCGTTCTTTTCGAGTTTCAAGCGCGCCAGGTCTGCCTCGGGAATGTCGCGGCTGTGGGCGCTCAAATCGAAGTCCGTGCGGTTGGCAACGCCTTCGACTTCGCCCCAGCCGAAGTCGGGGAACAGGTACTCAAGGTCAGTTGTGGCCTTGGCGTAATGGGCCAGTTCGGCTTTGTCCTGGGCGCGTTTGCGAAGTCTTGACGGGTCAACGCCAAGGCTGAGCCACCAGTTGTAGCGCTGGCTGATCCATTCCTCGTGCCACTGTTCGTCGGTTTTTTCGCCATCCTTGACGAACTGGGGCGGCTTGATGAAGAACTCGATCTCCATCTGCTCGAACTCGCGTGTGCGGAAAATGAAGTTTCCGGGCGTGATTTCGTTGCGGAAGGCCTTGCCGATCTGGGCCACGCCAAATGGCACTTTGCGGCGCAGTGTCGCCTGCACATGTTTAAAATTCATGAAGATGGTCTGCGCCGTTTCGGGGCGCAGGTACACGCGGGATGCGAGCTCTTCGTCCGTTCCAACCTCAGCAGCAACAGGCCCGACGTGGGATTGGAACATGAGGTTGAAGCTGCGTGGCGGGGTCAAGTCTGTCGATCCGCACTTTGGGCAAACGTTGCTGGTCAAGTGATCGGCGCGGTGCCTCGCCCGGCACTTCTTGCAGTCCACCAGCGGGTCGCTGAACGTGGCTTCGTGGCCGCTGTGCTGCCAGACTTTGCGGCTGGTGATGATCGCCCCGTCCAGCCCTTCCATGTCGTCGCGCTCGTACACCACGTTGCGCCACCAGGCCCGTTTGATGTGCCCCAGCATCTCCACACCCAGCGGCCCGTAATCCCAGAAGCTGCCCAGCCCGCCGTACGCCGCGCTGCCGGGGAATATGAACCCGCGGCGCTTGCACAGGTTGCGGATCTGCTCAATGCTTCTTGCGGGCATGGGAACTCCGGTGTGGCGTGTCTGGTGTCTGGTGTCTGGTGCAGGGCCGTGCAGTGTCACGACACCGGACACCTGACACTCGACACGGCAGTTCTGCTACCAGCAGGCAAACGAAATGCAAGGGCAAGGGGTTGCAACGCCGTGTCACGTGTCTCGTGTCTGGTGTCGTGTGCGGAGCCGGATTCCATTGTCGTTACCCGACACCTGGCACCAAACACTCGACACCGCCGCTACACCCCAAGCGTGAACACATACACGTAGGCCCACAGGCTCAACCCGCCCAGCACGGCCACAGCCACAAACTCGGGCCACAACCTGGCCAGGCTGGATGGGCGCAGCTGCTTTAGCACGGCAATCAGCAGCATCAGCTTCACCACCCGGCCCGGGCGCGACTTCAGTGTGGGCAGGTGTCGCAGGTCGCAGTTGGGGTCGATGGCCAGCCGCGCGTCATCCAGCACACGACCCTGCGAGGCCAGATTGTTAAAATCCCTCAGCAAACCGGCCAGTTGCTTCAAGGAAACCAGCGACGTGACCACGAAGTAGAGGGTCAAACCGCCCAGCACCAGGCCCAGGATGTACCGGTAACTGGTGTAGGGCTCGAGACGTTCCAGAAAGTCGAGCATGGGGGCATGCTAAATGGTTGATGGTGGATGGTCGATGGACGGCGGGGCAGTTGTCGACGGTCGAATGCCAAGAACAGCACAACATCCATCGCCGCAGCTTTCGACCATTCGACCCTTTGACACTTCAACCGGCACCTGCCGCTGACCCTGTCACACTTATCCGCCTGCCCCTATACTTGCGACCATGTCCACCGCACTTCGCGCAGAGCTTCGCCGCGTGTTTGATGACTGGAACTCCAGCCACATGACGGCCCAGGCCGTCCAGAACTGGGCGCGCGCCACCAGCACCAAAGGGGCGGATCCTTATGCCACGCTGCTGGTGGAACATTTGCGCGGCCTGGGCGAATACCTTATCACCTGCGACGACATTCCCACCTATCTGTCGGGGTTTGACCTGGAGCCCGAAAAGGCCGTGGCGTGGCTTGGCGGCGTAAGCGCGATTTTCGACGCCAAGCAGCGGGCCACCGACCTGCGTGACGACCCGTTTTATGGCCCACACACCCGCGCGATTCTGAAAGACATTTCGTAGGGAGCGCTGGCGTCCCGCCGGCATGTGGCGAGGCCATCCTGGCCGAGTTGCAGTTCCGGTGCGCTGGAAGCGCCCGGCCGGTGCCGGCCAGAGGCCAGCGCTCCGGTTACCCCGTGACGGGCGGCAAGAACCCGCTGGCTTCACTTGACCCGGTGCGGCTGATCATCGTGATGCAGATGACCTGGGTTGTGGTGGGCTGCACGCGAGCCCGGTGCGCGATGGTGTGGCCGCACACGCAGACCACGCCGGTGGCATCGCAGACCAGCGGAATCAGGTCGCGTTCTTCGCGCGGGACTTTGTTGTCGGTCAGCAGGTCCTGGATCTTCTTCTCGCCTTCCATGCCCAGCGGCTGGATGCGGTCGCCGTCTTTGCGGCCGCGCGCCAGCAGCGGGAACAGCACTTTTTCGGCGTCCAGGTATTCGACTTCGGGCGGCTTGTCTTCCAGCAGCTGGGCAAGCCCGCCCTCGGGCATGGACATCATTTCTGCGGCAATGCGTGCAACGGGGCCGCGATTGATGTCCGCCACCCAGGACCCATCGCGGGTGATCTGGAATTCGGCGGGCACAAGAAACTCCGGCAGCAGCGTGGTGTGCGTGACGGTGATAACCAGGTGCGTGTCATCCAGCATCACGCCGGCCTTCTCATTCAGTTTGACGACCACGCCGCGGCGCTCGCTGCCCAGCAGGTCGCGCACGTTCTCGACCCGGCGGTGGGTAACTTCGCGCGCCGGCAGCCCCGCAGAAACCAGCCCTTCGCGCAGGATGTAACGCTGGGCCAGCGGCCCCTGCGAACGCAGCTTGTGCAGGTCAATGCGCTGGATGGTCTGGCCGCCGCGCTGTTCGGGCTTGTCCAGAAACGCCAGCGACAACGCCTGCAGTTCGGACTCCAGCTCCTGGGCCTGAAACCCCAGCGCCGCCAGGTGCCGGCGCACACCGGGGTTGAACTCCTTGGCCAGCAGCGGCATCAGCATGTGGCGCACTTTGTTGCGGTTGTAGCGCGTGTCGGTGTTGCTGGGGTCGTCAAAGAAGGGCACGTTCTCGCCCTTGACCCATTCCTCGATCTGTTCGCGCCCGGTGCGCAGCAGCGGCCGCACGACTTCGGTCTTGAGTTCGCGCGAAAGCGGGCGCCGCACCGGGATGCCGGCAATGCCGGTCAGCCAGCTTCCGGCAATGGCGCGCATCAGCACGGTTTCGCTCTGGTCATCCAGTTGGTGGCCGGTGGCCAGCTTGGTGATGCCTTTCTGCCGGCAGGTATCCATGAACAGCCGATAGCGTTCCCGGCGGCCCAGTTGTTCGGTGCTCATGCCGCGGTACTTGCCGCTGTCGCGCATCATCGGGATGCTTACGCGCCGCACCACCAGCGGCAGCTTGAAGCGGGTTTCGGCCATCTGGCGACAGAAGCGTTCGTTGTCGTCGGCCGCTTCGGTGATGCCGTGGTTCAGGTGCGCCAGGGTGATGTTCCAGCCGTACCGATAGGTGGCGCTGATCTGCTGAAGGCACTCGACCAGGAACATGCTGTCCGGCCCGCCCGAGAAGCCGATCAGCACATGCTCGCCCCTGTCGAACAGGTCATAGGTGCGGCAGAACGCGTGGACTTCGTCAAAGATTCGGTTCATGGGAGGGGCCAGAGTATAGAGGCCGAAGCCCAGGGAACAGCGACTGCTTACATGTGACTCCGGCTTCGATTATTGCAGATGCTGTGCACGACCTTGATGCAGCTGTCCAGGAACACCTCAATGCCGGCCTCGCGCAGTTGATCTTCGACCCCATATCCCCCGGCATTGAGCTGAAACCACACGGCCTTGGGCCTGTGATGCATGGCCAGGATGTCCGCGGCGACTTCGTCTTCGTGCTCGGCGGCGCGAAAGACGTCAACGATATCGACGGCACCCGTAATCCGCGCCAATGCCGGAAAACAGGGCAGGCCCAGAATTGCCTCGTGGCCGGGGTTCACAGGCACGATCTCGTAGCCCACACGCTGAAGGTACAGGGCAATGTCGTGGCTGGTGCGCTGGGGCTTGGGCGACATGCCCAGCACCGCGACGCGGCGCGCGGAGTGAAGAATCTCGCAGGCAAGTTCGTTCATAGGATAGGTGTGGCTGGTAGCTGGTAGCTGGTAGCTGGTAGCTGCTGCGGGCCGGGCGAGCCCGGAACCGGCAGACGTTGCCGTTCACTATCAGCAATCAGCCATCCGCTGGCAGTTAGTAATGTTCCCCGCTCTTGCGCACATGCACCCAGGGCTCGCCATCTTTCAGCATGCGGCCGCCGATCACCTCGCCCACAATCAGGTTGTGTTCGGTGCTTGGCTCCAGCACCCGCAGCACACGCAGCTCAAGAAAGCCCAGGGCGTCAGGCAGGTACGGTGTGCCGTTGTCCGTGCGCTCGATGCTGCTGCCGACAAACGGATCCTGTCCGATGTCAAACCCGCGGGCAAACCGGCCCATGATCGCCTTGTCGTCCTTGCCAAGGATGTTCACGGCAAGGTGCGCGCCGCGGCCCATCTGGCGCATGATCGGCCGATCCTGCTTGATCGCCACGCTGACGGCCGGCGGCGAGAACCCCGCTTGGCACACCCAGCTGGCCAGAAAGCCCGCGCGCTGGCCGTTGTTCTCGGCCGTGATGATGTACAGCCCCGTCGGGATTCGCCCCAGGGCCTGAATGTCTGCGGCTGATTCGGCCATGTGTGCCTCCGGCTTCAGGTTAGATCGCAACCTTTTACTCGTACACCCGCACCACGCGGCGCCCAAGGCCGCACAGGAACTCGTAGGGTATGCAGCCTGCCCAGCCTGCGGCCTCGGCCAGGGTGATGGCGCCATCGCCCTTGCCGCCCAGCAGGGTGACTTCGTCGCCCACTTTGGCGCCCGGCACGCGGCCGACATCCACCGTGGTGTAGTCCATGCTGACGCGCCCCACCACCGGGCAGCGCACACCACGCACCAGCACGTAGGCGCGGTTGCTCATGGCGGTGCGATAGCCGTCGTCGTAACCAACCGGCAGGGTCGCAATGCGCGTGGGTCCGGTGCTGTACCAGGTGCGGTTGTAGCCGATCGGGGTGCCCTCAGGCACGTCCTTGAGAAACAGCACCCGGGTCTTGAGCTGCAGCGCCGGCCGCAGCTGAGCCTCGCTGCCGCCAAGGTCGCCCGGCAGGTGACCCCACAGGGCGATGCCTGTGCGCACCATGTTGAACAAGGCGTCCTTGCGGCCGAAAAACGCAAGGCTGGAACTGGCGTGCAGCAGCAGGTCGGCATATCCCAGCCGCCGCGCGACTTCCACGGCCAGGTTGAAATGCTCCAGCTGCCGGGTGGTGAATGCCGGGTCAGGTTCATTGGGCGTGCTGAAGTGCGTGCACAGACCCACCAGTTCCAGTTGCTTCAGCTTGCGCAGCGAATGCAGAAACGGCACGGCCTCAAAGGGCTGCATGCCCAGCCGGCCCATGCCGGTGTCAACCTTGAGGTGAACGCGCACACGGCAGCCCTGGCGCGCGGCCTCGGCGTCCAGTTCGTGGGCCATTTCCACGGTGTGCAGGTTGACCTCGATGTTGCCGGCCACCACACGGGGCATCTCCCCGGGCACCACGCCGCCGACAATCAGGATCGGCGCCTTGATGCCCGCCTGCCGCAGTTCCAGCGCCTCGCCGGAATCGCCAACGCCGATGCAGTCAATGCCTTCCTTCACCAGCAGCGCCGCCATCGCGGCCGCGCCGTGGCCATAGGCATTGGCCTTCAGCACAGCCATCACCGGCAGGCCGCGGGCGGCCTTTCGAATGCGGGCAAGGTTATGCCGCACCGCGCCGGTGCTGATTTCGGCCCAGACGCGGTGATTGCCGTTGGACATGGCCGATGGCTAGCCCTTCTTCTTGGCGAGGGAATCCGAGCGCTTCTTGGCGCGGGCACGGCGGAGCTTCGAGCGCTTGTTCTTCAGGTGATTCTTCTTGCTGCTGTTGTAACCCATGATTTGCGTTTCCTTGATGACTGCGATGACTGCTATTCGGCCTTGAGGCTGCGGGCCCATTTAAGAATCGACTGCTGGTGCTGGCTCAGGTTTTCGGTGTCCATGATGACGGCCACCACCACATAGGTGCCGTGCTTGTTGTTGAGTGCCGCCAGCATGACTTCGCCTCCCTGCAGCGGCGACCAGGCCACGCCTGCGTCGGTCTTGGCCTCTGGCGCGCCGGCTGCGACCTTGGCCGCGAAATCCGCCACGGCCTTTTCGGGCGCGATGCGGTCCGTGCTTACGCGATACAGGGTGGCACCCGCGGCGTGGCGCGTCCATTCGTCCCATTCGGCCTGGGGCTCTGTGGGGCCGGGGGCCTTCTTGTGGGTGATGGCCATGACGTAATCAAACTCGGCCGGCAGCTTCTTGATGTGCTTGTCCAGCTCGGCGCGGCCGTCCTTGCTGAGTGTCACCCAGCCTTCGGGGTTCTGCGAGGCCAGCTTCTTGTACGCATTGGGGTCAGGCGGCGTATCGGGCTTTTCGGGTGGCTTGTTGTCCGGGGCGGGGGTGTTGACGTTCTTGCCGGTGTTGGCCGGCGGCGGTGCGCCGTTGGAACCGCCCCCGCAAGCGGACAAAAGCAGCACAACCAGCAGCATTGCCAGCAGGGCGGGTCTTTGCATGGTGGATTCTCCGGGCCGGGGCGGGATGCTAACAAAGACGACTTGCCGCGCCAGCGACGGGTCGGGGCGCGCCTTGCGGAAGCAGGTTGCCCCGATACAATTCCCGTCCCTCATTTCCTGATCCTCATTGGCGGCGCCGCTTGTTTCCGAACGAAGACGAACTTGAGCCGCCCACCGGCGACGAAGTCGTTGAAGAAGAAGACGTCGACCTTGATCTTGGCGACCTTGCCGGGCCGCCCGGCGAAACGTTGCTGGAACGCCTGCAGCGCGCCAAGGAACGCGGCAGCGTTCGCCAGCGACCGGCGGGCTGGCACGACACGCCAGTCAACGTAACGCCAAGCGGCCGCCACGAGATCGTGGAAGAAGAGGCTGAGCTGCCCGAAGACCAGCTGGAACTGGGCCAGGCCGCACAGGCCATCACCCGCAGCGGTCGCCACGAGATTGTCGACGACGACGACCTGGATGATTCCGCACTGGCCATGGAAGACGTGCCGCAGGTAACCCCCAGCGGCCGCCACGAGATCATAGAGGAAGACCCCGCAGACTCGACACCCGGCGAGTACGGCCTTGGCGACTCCGCCGACCTGGATGAATCCAGCCTGGTGGACACCGGCGCCACCGAGATGGTTGAGGAATCCGAGTTCCAGCCAGAAGCCGCCGCCGCAGACAACCTGCAGGGCACGGCCACTGTGGCCGAAACCCGGATGGCGCCGCAAAGCCACTCGCGGGACACCGAACGCGGCATCTTGCGCCATGACCTGGCCACGCGGGCGCTGGATGGCCCGGTCGAGGAAGACACCGAAGAAGAACCCGATGACACCGAACTTGGCTCGCACAGTGCCCGAGCACGGCGTTCTGGCGACACTGAACGATCCCCGGCCGTGCGCGGAGTTGACGCAAAGCACGCCAAATCTGACACCGCGCAAGAGTCTGCGGGCCAAGGGGTGGGCGTCCAAGGGCTTGCGCAAATACCATCTGGCGCAAGTGCCGGTGTGCTTGTAGATAATTCGACAACCGTTCGAGAGGAAGCAGTCAACAGCCGTCCTGAAGCCAGCACCGAGGACGGTGGTGAATTGTCTGCGCCCGAAGCTGTGGAAAACGCCGGGCCTCTTGGCCAGGCCCAAGCCGCGGCGGACGACGCAACGAACGGGCAGGGAACAGAATCCGCCGATCCGGCTGCATCGGAAGGCGAACATTCCGCGGCACTTGGCGCCGTGGAAAACATAGAGGCAAACGAGAAGAACAAATCTGCGCATGAGCCGGAATCCGGGATGGTCCCGAATCACCGGACGCACGCGGAGCCAAGCGAGGTTCATTCTCAACGACCGGAGGGTTTCACCGTGGCTGATGACTCAGGGGCGCCGCTGGGGCGCGGCTTGGACGTAGGTACCGCGAACCTTGTTGCGGCCCGCATGGATGAAGAAGGCGGCATCGAGTTCTTCCCTGCCCGTAACGCGTTCCTGGACGTGCCGGAAGACCCGTACACCCTCAAGATGCTCAAGGGCCAGGGTGTGCCGTACATCAAGCGCGAAAACCGCCTGTACGTGATCGGCGAAGACGCGTTTGAGCTGGCCAACATTTTCAACCGCGAAATGCGCCGTCCGATGAAGAACGGCCTGATCAGCCCGACCGACGTGGACGCCATGCCCATGGAAGTCGAACTGTTCAAGAAGATCCTGGGCCCGCCGCGCGCCGAGGGCGAGATGGTGTACTACTCCATCCCGGCCGACCCGGTCGACAGCACCCTGAACATCGTGTACCACACCAACATCGCCAACGGCCTGCTTGAGCGCCTTGGCTACCGTGGCACACCGTTCAATGAAGGCCAGGCGATCGTGTTCTCTGAACTCGGCGAAGACGACTTCACCGGCATCGGCATCTCCTGCGGTGGCGGCATGGTGAACGTGTGCGTGGCATTCCGCAGCATGAACGTCATCAGCTTCAGCAGCGCCAAGGGTGGCGACTGGATTGACCAGCAGGCCGCGCAGGTCATGGGTTGCGCAGCTTCCAAGATCACTGCGATCAAGGAACGTGGCGTCGATATCAACGCGCCCAAGACCCCGGAAGAAGAAGCAATCGTCATCTACTACCGCCACCTCATCAAGTACTCGCTGGAAAACATCGTCAAGAAGTTCGCCATCACCAAGGACATCCCCAACTTCCCCAAGCCCGTGGCGATCGCCATCTCGGGTGGTACCTCCAAGGTCGGCGGCTTTGTGGACGTGTTCAAGGACGAGTTCAGCAAGATCGCCGGCAAGTTCCCGATTAAGATCAGCGATATCCGCAAGGCCGAGGACCAGCTGAATGCCACGGCCAAGGGCTGCTTGCTTGCGGCGCTGAGCCACGAAGACTAGAATCTTCCCGGACTGAAGCCCACCCGACGCGCCCGGTCCATGCCGGGCGCGTTGCATGGTGGGTAAACAAGAGGCAGACATGGCCGACCTTGCCAAGCTGGCAAATCTTTCGAAGCGGATGAAGACCACTGAGGCCAAGACGCACGACGAACAGTCGGCGCTGACCAAGCCGCTGGGCAGTGGCGGCGCCGATGACGGCCACGAGGCCTCCACCGCCGTCGCCGACGAGCCTGCCTCGGCCCCCGCGCCGCGCCAGGCAAGTGCCCCGGCAACCCCGGCGTTCTCCGGCGGCGCGCCTTCCGGCCCCCTGAACGTCCAGGTCAAGGTGGATCTTTCGCCCCTGCAGGACATCATCGGCCGGGTTCGCGACGAAATCCGCAACCTCAAGGACGAACTGGTCAAGACCCGCGAGAAAGGCATCAAGATTGATTTCGGCGACACCGCGGCCGAGCAGATGGACCAGGCCCTGAAGCACCTGTCGTCGGTCAGCAAGGCCGGGCGTGAACTGGCCGAAAAACTGGTCACCAGCCTGCCCGAATCGCGCTGGTACGGCGACGTGCTGAACCTGGGGCGCGAAGTCGGCGAATCGCTGGTCGCAGGTGGCGGGGGCGGTGGCGGCGGCGGCGGTGCCGTCTCCAGCGACCTGACCACAATCAAAGAAGCCCTGGAAATGCAGCAGGCGCAGCTTACCGCCATCGTTTCGATGCTGCAGCGCCGCGGGTAGGCGCACCGTCGCGCGGTACACATGCCATGGCAAATGGCCGCGGGGAAACCCGCGGCTTTGCATTTGCCCCAACCATCCACAAACTCTGCAATGGCGCGCCGCGCGCCTGATGTTGCTAAGGTGGCGCGCTGCACGCTTTCGTTCCTTGGCCACGCCATGATCCATCCCACTGCCATCATTGACCCGGGTGCCACCATCGGTGCCGGCACTCGCATCGGCCCCTACAGTATTGTCGGCCCGCAGGTCAGGCTGGGCGACAACAACCAGGTCGGGTCGCACACGGTCCTTGAGGGCCCGACGGTGATCGGCGACGGCAACCGCATCGGCAACCATGCGTCGCTGGGCGCCCCGCCGCAGGACCTGGGCTACAAGGGCGACCCGACAAAGCTGGTGATCGGAAACAACAACTTCATCGGCGACTTCGTGCAGATCAGCCGGGGCACCACCAAGACCTCGCACCAGACCACCACCATCGGCAACGACAACTTCCTGATGGCCTACACCCATGTCGGCCATGACTGCGTGCTGGGCAACCGCGTGATTGCCGGCAACGCGCTGCAACTGGCCGGGCACGTTGTGGTCGAAGACCGCGCCGTGTTCGGCGGCCTGGTGGCCATCCACCAGTTCTGCCGCGTGGGCTCCATGGCCATGGTTTCCGGCGGCAGCGTCACCAGCATGGACATCCCGCCTTACACACGCGTGGGCGGCTGGGGCTGCGCTGTGTTCGGCCTGAACCTGGTGGGCCTGGAACGCAGCGGCCTGGACAAGCCCGCCATCAAGCGCATCCGCGAGGCCTACAAGGCGCTGTTTCGCAGTACCCTGCCCTACGAACAGGCACTCAAGCAGTTGGAAACCGAGTTCGCCGACAGCCCCCACGCCCAGCACTGGGTGAAGTTCTTCCGTGAATCCGAGCGCGGCGTGGTGCGCGAACGCGAAAACAAGTAGGCACGATTCAAGATTCCGGATGGAGCACCAATCAGGCAGCATCTTGAATCAAAGATCTTGAATCGAACCCATGCCCGCCCGCCTGACCAAACTCAAACGCACCGGCACCCCGCGCAGGCAGGCAGCGAAGTCCGCCGTTGCGGACCCGCGCAAACGCCTGCTGCGCGTGCTGGCCCTGCTGGAGGCCAACCTGGGCACGCCGGTCTGGGACGGCCCCAAAGACGCGCTGGAAGTGCTGGTGCTGACCATCCTTTCGCAGAACACCACAGACCCCAACGCCCTGCGCGCCTACCAGAACCTGGCCGCGAAACTGCCCGCGGCCCCCACCGGCAAAGACCTTGCCTTACTGCCGCGCGACGCCGGGGGGAATGTCGACAAAGTCAAGCTGCGCCTGAGCGACGCCGCCCGTGCCGTAGAGGCCCCTGACTGGCCCCGCGTGGCCGCGCTGTCGCCGCCGGCGCTGGCGGAACTGATCCGCCAGGCCGGGCTGCCGCAGTCCAAGTCAGCCTCGATCCTGGCGGCGCTGCACTGGCTGCACCGCGCCACCGGCGGCTATCGGCTTGAGGCCGCCATGCAAGCCATGGGCGTAGAGGCCGTCATGGCGGCGCTTTCCGGCCTCAAGGGCATTGGGGTCAAGACCATTGGCGTGACACTGATTGAGGCACTGGGCGCTGACCTTTGCCCGGTGGATACGCACGTGCATCGCATCCTCAACCGGCTGGCGATAGTGGACACCGGCGCCAACCGCGACCGCACATTTGCCCTGCTTAAACCCATGCTGCCCGCAGGCCGCGCCTTTGCCCTGCACCACAACCTGCTGACCTTCGGCCGCAGCGTCTGCCTGGCAAAGGCGCCGCATTGCGGCGATTGCGTGCTGCGCAGGCTGTGCCCTTCACGCCAATCCTGAAGCCGGCAGGGCTTGCTGTCGGCCCCGACACCGCCTCTAAAACCGCACACTCAACCGCGCGTACTCCAGAAAGAAATCAAACGCTCCGCGGTGCCGGATTGTCACGCCCTTTTCCTTGTGCTTGCTGCCGCCCACGGTGCCGTCAAAGTACACGGCCGCGCCCACGGCGATGTTGCTGGTCAGAAAGAAATCCACCCCGCCCCCGGCCGTGATCACATAAAACACGTCGCCGTACGAAAAATCAAAGTCGCGCCCGCTGCGGTCTTTGGCTTCCTCGGTGGCCGACGCATACCGGAAACCCGCGGGGTAAAGCGCCACAAACGGCCTGCACCAGCGCGACCATTCCCAGTCCGGCATGTCGAACACAAACTTGGCGCCGAACTGCATGCTGAAATCCAGGCCCACGCCGCCGTCTTCAAACCGGCGTGTCACAATGCCGTAGCCCATCTGAAAGCGCGCGCCCACCGCCAGCCAGGTTGTCAGGTAGTAATCAAACCAGCCCGCCAGACCAAAACCGATCGGGTCGCCCGCAAAACCCAGCGCAACCCCCGCCCCGAAGTACTGGTCTTTGCTTTGCGCGCCGCTTTCGTCCATCAACTGCCCGCGCAGGTCGGCATCCAGCGGCAGCAGTGTGGCCTCAAACATTCGTGGCGAAGCACGCTGCAGGCCAAAACCTGATTCGGCGCAAAGCGGCGCCGCTGAGGCAAAAACGACAACCAGTGCGGCAAGGACGATGTTTCTCATCACGACCTCCGTGGTTGCTGGTCAATCCAGTTTCCCGCCATGGCGCGGCCGGGCAAGTCCAAAAACCGTGCTTGCGGTACCACCACAGTTTCCTATGCCTGAAGCCTCGAAAGGATCGCCATGACCATCCACCATAGACTGGCAAGCTTGAGGGCAGACTTCACCCTGCCCGGCGCGCAGCCCCACTATCCGCCGGACCAGCAGATGGAGCCCCGGCACATCGACATTGACCTTCACGTGGATGTCGACAACCGCCAGGCCTCGGGCACCGTCACCACCACCGTGGTCGCCAACGCCGACGGCGCCGACAGCCTTGAACTTCACGCCGTGGATTTCGATGACGTAAAGGTGCGCTGTACCGACGGCCACGAGATCCACAGCAGCTATGACGGCAGGCTGATCCGCGTGCACTGGCACAAGCCCCTGCCGCGCGGCCATGAATGCAGAATCGCCGTCAGCTACCGCGTGACTCGCCCCGCCACGGGCCTGTTTTTCAGCACACCCGACAAGGCCTACCCGGCCGCGCCGCGTTGGGCCGCCACCGACCACGAAACCGAACGCGCGCGCCACTGGCTGCCCTGCGTGGACCTGCCGCACGTTCGCACCACGCTGGATTTTGCACTGCGCTGCGACAAGGACTTCACGGTGGTCGCCAACGGCGCGCTGGTTGAAGAGTCCGCCAACGGCGACGGCACAAAGACCTCGCGCTGGAAGCTTGAACAGCGCTGTCCCAGTTACCTGGTCTGCTTTGCGTTGGGCGATTTCGTGCGCTGTGACGACGGCGACCACCACGGCAAGCCGATTGCCTACTTCACCAGCCGCGAACACAGCGCAGCCGATCTCAAGCGCAGCTTCGGCGGCACCGGCGCGATGCTGGACTGGATGACAAAAAAGCTCGGCAGCGAGCTGCCCTGGCCCAAGTACTTCCAGTTCGCGCTTCAGCACATCGGCGGCGCGATGGAGAACATCTCGCTGGTCAGTTGGGACGACATGTTTGTGCTGGGCCAGGACATTCACAAAGAGTGGGGCTGGCTGGTCGACAAGATCAACCTGCACGAGATGGCCCACACCTGGTTCGGCGACCTGATTGTCTGCCGCGACTTCGCCCAGGCCTGGCTGAAGGAAAGCTGGGCCGTGTACATGGAGACCTGCTGGCACGAAGACACCCAGGGTCCCGACGAGCGCGACTACGACTTTTACAGCAACCTTGAGCAATATCTGGCCGAGGCCGACGGCGCCTACATGCGCCCGATCATGACCCGCGTGTTCGACCACAGCTGGAACATGTACGACCGCCACCTGTACCCGGGCGGCGCGGTGCGTCTGCACATGCTGCGCCACGAGATCGGCAGCGATTTGTTCTGGGCCGGCGTGCGCGACTACGTGGCCCGTTACTCGGGCAAAGTCGTAGAGACAGAAGACTTCCGCCGCGTCATGGAAGAACACTCGGGCAGGTCGCTGGTCAAATGGTTCGAGCAATGGATCTGCAGCAAGGGCTACCCGAACCTGAAGGTCAGCTTCAGCTTTGACCCCGGCAAGCAACTGGGCACCTTTGAAGTGGAGCAGGCCCAGTCCGACAAAGACATCCCGGTGTTTGAATTCACCACCGACCTTGGCTGGGTGATCGACGGCAAGGCCCACAGCCGCCAGGTTCGCATCACCGGGCGCAAGCACGCCTTCAACCTGGCCATGCCCAAGGACCCGTCGCAGGTGCGCTTTGACCCGCACAACCGCACGGTCTGCAAGCTCGATTTCAACCCGGGCGACGACAAAATGCGCCGCCAGCTTACCGATGCCCCCGACGTGGTCGGCCGTATCCGTGCTGCCGTCAACCTGTGCAAAGGCGGCAGACGCAGCGGCATTGAGGCCGTGGGTGAAGCCTTCCGACGCGAGAAGTTCTGGGGTGTGCGTGTGCGCATGGCCGAGGCCCTGTCCGACAGCAACACCCAGGCCGCACTGGAGGTGCTGTGCGGGCTGGTGGCGCACGAAAAGGACGGCCGAGTGTGCGAGGCCGTGGTGCGCGCCTGCGGCCGATTCCGCGACGAAGCCGCCCGCGCGGCCCTGCAGACATTCCTGAAGTCCGGCCCGAAGCTGCCCCGCGCCCGCGCCGCGGCCCTTGATTGCCTGGGCACCCAGCGTGACAAGGCGCCGCTGGATCTGCTGGTTTCGGCCGCGCGCAAGGAAGACCATGGCGGCTGGGAACAGTCGGCGGCCTTTCGTGCGCTGGGCGCAACGCGCATGACCGAGGCCTTCAAGCCTCTGGCCGACGCGCTGCCCTGGGGCAAGACCAGCACCCGCACCCGTGGAAGCGCCGCGGCGGCCCTGGGCTCGCTGGCCCGCTGGCTGGACAAACCGCAACGGGCCGACGCAATTGAGAAGCTGTCGGACCTGCTGCGCGACCCCCAGCAGCGCATGCAGAAAGCCGCCATGGCCGGGTTGCAAGGTGCCCTGGCCGTAGAGGCCCTGGACGACATCGAGCAATGGGGCAACTCGCTCAGCGACCAGGAACAGTCCGCCGTGCGCAAGGCCATGTTCGGCATCCGCGCCGCGGCCAAACCCAAGGAACCTGCCAAGGATCGCGACATCGACGAACTGCGGCAGAAGCTGCGCAAGCTGGAAGACCGGCTGGAGAAGCTCGATCCATCGGCCAAGGCAACGGCTCACAAACCAGCCGCTGGCAAGCCGGCCAAAAAGGCCGCCAAGAAAGCTGGAAAGAAGACAGGCAAGAAACCCAGACGCAAGTAGCCCGCAGGCAACTCCGCATTGACCTAGGACAATCGGGGCCCAGCAGCCCCGATTGTCACATTTCCGTCATCGGTGCAGACAAGGGCCTCAAGCGCAAGCGCGCGGTGCGGTTGAACAGCAAGAGCTTTGGTCCACAGATGGACACAGATTTACACGGATAACGGCAGTCACTGCTGACCCTTGGTGGCATAGGCACTTTTGCCTGTGCGCGGTGTAGTGCGAAAAACAATCTCACGCAAAGGCGCGAAGCCGCAAAGAACGGCAACAGCTTTGGTCCACAGATTCACTGGCTCTGTCGAGAACGTTGGCATCGCGTTTGAGCCCCCGCAGGGGGCGCTATGGATTAGCCCCGCGCGTATGCGCGGGGATGCGCCGGCCCCCGAAGCCAAAGCCCCCGCAGGGGGCGACACACGGGCAAGTATGCCGCCCCCTTCGGGGGCTCAACGCGATTCATGCTTGTTCTCCGCCCTTACGGGCGGAGCTAATCCATGCCGCCCCCTTTGGGGGCTCAGTGCGGCCCATGCATATTCTCACTGCTGGCCATGCATGTTCTCAACGCGCCCCATTCATGTTCTCCGCCCTTACGGGCGGAGCTAATCTATGCCGCCCCCTTTGGGGGCTTGATGGCGCTGCCAACTTTTTCGGCGGCGCCCGATTCACACGCACTCGCGCTGACAACGGTGCCGCTGCTGCGCCGACTTACTTCTTCATCTCTTGCTCGAGCTTCTGGATCTCGCGCTTGTATTGCCCCAGCTTCCATTGCTCGGTCTTGCACTGGCGGTTGAGCTGGGCCTGGCGGTGCTTGGGAATGCCGTAACGGGTCATGAGTTCCTGGCCGAACTCGTAGAACCGGTTGGACATCGGCATGGATTCGTAGTCGATGCCGGTCGGCGTGGGGGCCGGGGTTTCCTGTGGTGCCGGTGCCTCAAGCTCCGGTGTCTCAAGCTCGGGTAGCGACACAATCTCCGGCGCGGGCGCGGGCACCTCGGGCGATTCTTGCGCTTCGCCTTGCGGCTGCAGGTCGGGGTCTTCGCTGGGCCAGTACCTTGGGCCCACGCGGGTCAGTGTGCGCCTGTACGCGGCCTCGCGGGCTTCCTGGTAGCTGGCCTCGCGCAGGCGTTCGATGTCGCGCATTGTTGCGGACAGGCGGGCCTGGGCGCGGTTGGCCTGGGAGAGGCTGACCATGTGCGGGTCGCGGCGTGTCTGGGCATCGGGCGATTCCGGCGGGCGGTCGACGATCGCATTGATGTAAGCCGTGGCGCGCCTGATGCTGATGTG
>JAHBXZ010000012.1 GCA_019636215.1 Planctomycetota bacterium
GGGCATGGTCTTGGGTTGGCTGGGGCTGAACTCGGTGCGGTTGAATGCGCGGGTGTAGCACAGGTTTTCAAACAGCGTGATTGCGGGCAGGCCCTGGGCCACACTCAATGCCCGGGCGCCGAAGCCGGCCTTGGGTCTAACCTTGATGGGAATGCCGCCGCCGATGATCTGGGCCGAAAACGGGGTCAGGCTACTTTGTTGTAGTTCCGGTTGGGTGCGTTGTCCTTGCCGGCTGTGCTTCGGGCACAGGTGCGAAGCTTTGAACTTGATTGGCCAGTCGCGCTTCCTGGCGTGAAGCTGTCGGGCGCAGGGCGAATCGGATGCCGGTTCGATGGCGAGGCAAGCTGGTCAATGCACGCCTGGTTCGAGCCAGATATTCAACGGTTTTGAGTACGGCACCTGCGCCGCGGGGTTCTTACGGGGTGGGAAGCACGACTTCGACCTTCATGTCGCGCAGGCGTTCAAAGTCCACGCGCTTGCGGCGCAGCGGCCACCAGTCGTACAGGAAGATTTCCAGCGGCTTCCACATCGCCACCCAGCCGCCGATCATGATGCCTTCGCCGGCCAGCGCGCCCCAATCAAAGCCCGCCAGCAGCGCCGCCACCTGGTGGGCCGCGTACATGGCCCCGGCCAGCACCATCAGGCCGATCAGCAGGCTGCCGCGGCCCCGGCGCATCAGGTCGCGGAACTCGTTGCGGGCAAGTTCCACCATCTGGCCGTAGTAGTTGCGCACGGCGGCCTCCAGCAGCGCCTGCTGGTCGGTGTGGCCCTTGGCGTCGGCAATGTGCACGACCAGTTTCAGCGGCACATGGCGGCCGATTTCGCGCGCCCAGCTTTCAATGTATCGCGCGGCGTCGTCGTCCAGGTCGCGTTCAATGAACGGGTCCGGGTCCAGCGAGTTGAAAAGCTGCCCGATCTCGCGCACCCTTACGCGGATCACGCCATGGCCGGCATCGGTGGGGGCTTCGGCGCTCATGCCCGCGCCTTGAGTTCCTGGGCGAACAGTTCAAACACCTTGATCCATGCCATGTTTGCGGCATCGGCATCAAAGTCGTCGCGCTCGTCGCAGGCAAACCCGTGCCCCACGCCGGCGAACAGGTGCACCTCGTGCGGCACCGGGCTGGCGCGCAAGGCAACGGCCACCTGGTCGACCTCGGCGGGGTCAATGATGGTGTCCTTTTCCGCGTAAAGCATCAGCATGCGCGCCTTGAGCTGCGGCGCCAGCACAACGCTGGCCTCGCCGCCGCCGGGGCGGTACTTGCCGATGCCCCCGCCGTAAAAACACGCGCAGGCCGAAACGCCCTCCAGCGTGCCGGCCAGCCAGGCCGCGTGGCCGCCAAAGCAGAAGCCGACCACGCCCACGCGGGTGCAGCCCTGGGCGCGCAGCCAGTCCGCCGCGGCCTTGATGTCGGCCAGGATGCCTTGCTGGGTGCAGGCCTCGCGGTACTTGCGGCCCACGGCCACGGCCTTGGCGTCATAACCGGCATTGAAGCCCGGGGCGCTGCGGTGGAAGAGCTCGGGCGCGATGGTGAGGTACCCCATGCGGGCCAGGTTTTCGGTCACGGCCTGGATGTGGTGATTGACCCCGAAAATCTCCTGAAGCACGACCACGCCCGCGCGGGTTTCGCGTCTGGGCCGCGCGGCAAACCCGCGCAGCGTACCGCCAAGTTCGATCCATTCGGGCATGTCTGTGCCGTTGTTACTTGAACAGGAAGTGCATCACGTCGCCGTCCTGCACCACGTACTCTTTGCCTTCGGTGCGCAGCTTGCCTTTGTCTTTGGCACCCTGCTCACCGCCGCAGGCCACGAAGTCAGCGTAACTGATCGTCTCGGCGCGGATAAAGCCCTTTTCAAAGTCGCTGTGGATCTTGCCCGCGGCCACCGGCGCGGTGTCACCCTGCCGGATTGTCCAGGCCCGCACTTCCTTGACGCCTGCAGTGAAGTAGGTGCGCAGGCCCAGCAACCGGTAACCGGCCTGGATCAGGCGGTCCAGGCCTGATTCTTTCAGGCCCAGCCCGTCCAGGAACTCGCGCCGTTCGACGGGCGACAGGCGCGAGATTTCCTGTTCGATCTTTACGCTGATGATCACGACCTCGGCGCCTTCTTCGGCGGCGATGCGTTTGACAACGTCGCTGTGCCTGTTTCCGCCGGGCAGGTCGGCTTCGCCCACGTTGCAGACGTACATGACGGGCTTGCAGGTCAGCAGCATCAGTTCGTCCACCATGTGCTGGTGCTGCTGGGGCACCTTGACGTCACGCGCGGGTTTGGCTTCGTTCAGCACGGCCTTGAGCTGGTTGAGAATCTCGACGCGGGTTTTTTCTTCCTTGTCGCCGCTGCGGGCCAGTTTTTCGGACTTGTCCAGGCGCGACGTGACGGTGGCAAGGTCCTTCAGGGCAAGCTCGGTCTGGATTACGCGCACGTCGCGTTCGGGGTCCACGCTGCCGGTCACGTGGATGATGTCGCCGCCCTCAAAGCAGCGCACCACGTGGGCGATTGCGTCGCTTTCGCGGATGTGCCCCAGGAACTTGTTGCCCAGGCCTTCGTTCTTGCTGGCGCCCTCCACCAGCCCGGCGATGTCGTCAAACTGGATGGTGGCCGGCACCACGCGCACCGGGTTGACGATGGCAATCAGCGCGTCCATGCGCGGGTCCGGCACCACCACGGTGCCGGTGTTCTTGTCGATGGTGCAGAAGGGATAGTTCGCGGCCGCGGCCTGTTCACTGGCCGTGATCGCGTTGAACAGTGTGCTCTTGCCCACGTTGGGAAGGCCGACGATGCCGCATTTGAAGCCCATGGTGTCCTTTGTCCGTTGCTGCGGGGCGGGATTATAGGGGCGAAGCCGCGCCGCGCTACGTTGCGACAGCCCGGGCACCCATGCCAGGTACCGGGCAGCAACCAGCCGTCGCTTCGCCTGATCACGTTACCTGTTTCTGCCGATCCACTCGACGCCGAAGTCCACCAGTGCGGGCTGGCTGAACAGGCGGCACTGGGCGCTGCCGACCTTGCCGGTGAGTGTTGCGCCGGTGGCGTCAAAGTCCGCGCCCAGGCGCGGGAAGTCCTCCGATTCCAGCAGCAGGTCGGCAAAGCGCACCCACATGCGCTGGTCGCCGACCATGACCGCCGCGCCTTGCTCGATGATGCGTTTGCGCGGCCAGTGCGCCCGGTGCTCGGCCAGGTGCAGCGAACTGTTGCTGTCATGGCCGACGCCCAGCAGCAGCACGTGGCCGCCCAGGTCGTAAATGCGCGCCAGCGGCGAGTTTTCGCCCAGGCCGTTTTCAAGCCGGTGGTCGGTCGTGATCGCGCGGGCATAGCGTCCCCAGGCACAGAAGCTGACCGCAGGGTGACTTGAGCGCCGCACGTCAGGCCAGGCGCGAAAGGTCTCGGCAATGCGGCCCAAGGCGCGGGTCGGGGTCTGGCGCGGGTCGAACGCCGGCATGTGGTCGCGCACGGCCTGGTGCCAGTCGTCGGGAATCGGCGGGTTGCGCCAGTCGCGCGGCTCGCTGTTGTCGGTCGAGTAGGCAGGCATGACCAGGGTGCCGAAATCGCCCAGCACGCGGGTAAGGGCAAGAATCACGGCCTGGGGCCCGCCGGCGACCCAGCCCAGCGAACTCAGCGACGAGTGCACCAGCAGGGTCATGCCTTCGCGCAGACCTAACGCGCGCAGGTCGGCGGACAGGGAATCCACAGTGCGCGGCGCGTCGGCGTTCTGGATCGCGACTTCTTCGGGCATGGTTACGGCAAAGCATGGACCACAGATTCACGCAGATCAACACAGATCACTGCAAGTCCATCTGCGTTCATCAGTGTTCATCTGTGGACTGAAGCAGTTGCCTAGGTGTTCGGGTCGTGGCGGGAGGTCAGGCTTTCGATCTGCTTCTGCAAAGTCACGCCCATTTCCATCATGCGCTGAGAGTATGCGGCGTAGTCGCGCTCGGACTTGCCCGGCTGTTGCAACTCGGCCGCCATCTTCTGCACGGCCTCGGCGTATTCGGTCTGCAGGCGCGTGATTTCGGCCATCAGCTGTTCGGTGCTGAGTTTGCCCCTGGCCGGAATCGGCCCGCCTTCCTCCGGCGGTGCGGTTTCGTCGCCGGGCGCAGGGCGGTGTTCAGGTTCCGGTTCGGGCGGGACCCTGAGCGGAATGTTCGCCGGGCCGTCGTCCAGCATGATGGGCGCGTCAAGCTTGCGGGCCTGTTCGCGTATCTCGCGCAGTTCGGCATCCTGCTTGTAACGCGTGTCCACGGCGCTGCGGATGCCGGCGTCCCAATCGGCAAGCAACTTCTTTAACTCGGGTGTGGGTTCGTCCTTGGGGTCGCTGGTCCAGTAGTAGACTTCGTTTTCGGGCAGCACGCCTTTGTCGCTCTCGCGCCAGCGCAGTTCGCGTTTGATCTCGGTGGGCAGGTTACCAAGGTTCTGCTTGACCCACTGCCGGATGCTTTCGGGCACCTGGCCCTTTTCACAGCCGCCGATCACGGCGCGCAGGGCCATGATTGCCCAGGTGCGCGTGGCCTCGTCGGCCAGCAGCGGGTGAAACAGCTCCACGGCGGCAAGGCCCAGCGCATCATCGTTGCCCGGCGGCGCGCCAAGAATCGTGCCGGCAGCGGCCCGTGCCAGCGGGTGTGTCAGGCCGCGCAGCGTCTCCAGCCGGTCGGCATACTCGGCGGTGTCCTTGGCCGGGCCCAGGTAGAAGCACTGGCGCAGTTCGCCCAGCAGTTCCGGGCGTTCATGGGCGAAGTCGTCCATGGCCTGAACCAGCTTTTTCCAGGGCAGCCGATAACCGCAGTGAAAGCCACCCTTGAAGATGTACACCGCCCAGCCCAGCACCGTGCCCGTCAGGTAGAACATGCGGTAAAGAACAATCTCGGCCATGGTTTCGTGCTGGTCGAAGTTGCGGCCAAAAATGGTGTTCACGCCCCAGCAGGCGTGGCAGGCGTAATCGCGCGCGCCCTGGGCGTTGGCGACTTCGGCGACATCCAGCAGCAGCTTGACGCACACGCCGCGGCCCAGGGCAAGCTCGCTCAGAATCGTGCGCTTGCCTTGCACGTCAAAGACCACGCCCGCGCAGGCCTGCAGCACGGGCACGGCATAGTTGGCGTCGTCACTGCACAGCAGCTTGCCCACGGCGTCGCCGACTTCGCGGGCGACGGCCTCGTGGTCGCGCTGGATGTGCGCCAGCAGGTGGGGCAGGAAGTTGGCCGTGGTCGGGTTGATCGTGCCCCAGGATGAAAAGTTCTGCGCCAGGTTGATGCGCTGCATCAGGTCGGGCTCGTTCAGCACGCGCCAGCACAGTTGTTCCGTCCATACATCCCATGGGTAGTCAATCAGGTCACGGCGCTGATTCAGCCGGTCGGCTTCGGTGCGGCGTTGCGGGCCCTGGGTGTTGTGCTGGGTCAGCGCGGCCAGCCGGGCCTCGAGTTTGCTTTCGCTGCCGCAGTAGGGGCACTTCTGGTGGCTGTGGTCCGTCTCGGGGGTGAAGCTGTTGCCGCAGCCGGGGCACTCGCATTGCTCGCGCTTGCCCTTGGGCGACAGCCAGCGGGTGACGCCCTTGACCCGGTCGCGCTTGGGGGCTTCATCGAGCCCGACTTCGGGTTCGAGTTTGCGCAGGCGGTGTTCCAGCCGGCAATCGCCGCCGCAGAAGTCGCAGCGCGCGTCACGCCCGGCCTCGATCAGCTTCAGCGGCGCGCCGCAGGTGGGGCACATGCCGCGCCGCGACTTGCGCAGGATTTCCGGCAGGACATCAAACATGGGGCCAAGTTTAGCCCGCTTCACCGGCGAGTCAGCAGCCGGCAGTCGTACCGGCGGCTGCGCCGTGGGTGGATCAAGCAAACACAGAAACCCTACGTCAGCCCGGCCTGCAAAGGCCGGGCCTTCGGGTCTTTGGTCGTCCCAAGATCGCAACGCAAACCCCGCGCACAAAGCGCGCCGCCGCAAACGACGCATGGCGAATCGCCAGTTCAGGGACGCAAACCGTCACGAAGGCCCAGCGTTAGCACGCCGGGCTGACAAGCAGCAACGGGCGAGGGCGGCCCTGCCACTTGGCTTGCGCTGGCATTGGTGCCGCCGGGCCCCCATAATGCGGGTATGACGACCAAGACCGCACAGGCCGCTCCGGCCCTGATTCCTTTGCACTCCGACCGCGATTGTCGGGCCTATCTGCTTGTGGATGAGGCCAGCAAACAGGCCGCGCTGATTGACCCGCGCTTTGATCTCACGCGCGATTACGAAGCCGTGCTGAAGCAGCGTGGCCTTGCACTCAAGTTCGTGATCGACACCCACACCCACGCCGACCACCTGTCGGGCGGCGACCGCTTTCGCAACCTTTGCGGGGCCAAGGTGATCATGAGCGCGGTCACCAAGTCGCGTGTGCCGGACCTCAAGGTCAAAGACGGCGAAACGATTGCACTGGGCGGGGCGACGCTGCGCTTTCTGCACACGCCGGGCCACACTCCTGACAGCATGACGATTTTCGACGGCAAGCGCGTGCTGACCGGCGACACGCTGTTCATCGGCGGCGCCGCCCGCACGGATTTCATGGGCGGCAGCAGCGAGCAACTGTACGACAGCTTCCGCAAAATCGAGGCCCTGGGCGACGCCATCGAAGTCTGGCCCGGCCACGACTACAACGGCAAAGAAAGCAGCACGATTGCCCGCGAACGCCAGACCAACAAGGCCTTCATGCAGCCCACCAAGGCCGACCTTGTGGCACTGCTGGCCATGAAGGGCGAACTGCCCGCGAACATGGCCGAGATTCTGAGCTTCAACAGTGAGCGCGGCCTGACAGAGCCCGAGATCATCGCGCCGCAGGATGTGGCGAAGCTGGGCAAGCCGGGTGTGGACTTCACGCTGCTGGATTCGCGCTATATCGACGAATGGCAGGCCGGGCGCATCGCAGACGCCGTGCACGTGCCCCTGCCCGAAGTCAAAGACCGCTGGCCCGAGATTGCCCGGCTTAAACACCCGATTGTCAGCGTATGCCGCAGCGGCGTGCGTGCCACCTACGTGATGATGACGGCGCGCCACGCCGGCGACAAAGGCTGGTACCTGCTGGAAGGCGGCATGCAGGGCTGGAAGAAGGCGGGGCTGCCGATGGTGTGCGACGGCAAGGGCGAACCGGCGGTGATCACCAGCAAGTTCAGCACCGGCGGAAGCTGCGCCGCCGGCGGCGGCGGGGCCTGCGCGGCCAAGGGCTAGGGCCACGGGAATCCTTGAACCCCTTTTCAAGCGCGTCGGCCCGCCCTAAAGTTCTCCGGGCTTGCGGGGGTGCCATGCCGGGCAAGAAGCACACCATCGTTGTCGGGACCAACAACCGGCACAAGTTCGACGAAATCAAGGCGATCCTTGCCGACGTAGAAAACGTCGAGCTGGTGCCGCTGAGTGCCTTTTCCAACGTGCCGCCGATCGACGAATCCGCCAAGACCTTTGCCGGCAACGCCTCAAAGAAGGCCACCGAGCTCGCGCGCTTTCTCAGCATGCTGGGCCGGCTTTCGTTTGCCAACCAGTCCACCAGCCAGGACGACGACACCGATTTTGAAGCCCTGGCCGGCGAGCGCGCCCGCACCAGCGGCCGCCACAAGAAGGTCACCGTCGGCCCGGGCAGCGGCCGCCAGCCCGCAGTACCCAAGCCCAAGAACCTGGACCTGCTGGTCATGGCCGACGACAGCGGCCTTGAGGTCGATGCACTGAACGGCGCGCCCGGCGTGCTTTCGGCGCGCTATGCCGGCAAGCACGGCGACGACGCCGCCAACAACCGGCTGCTGCTGCAGAACCTCAAGGGTGTGCCCGGAGGAAAACGCAAGGCCCGCTTTGTCTGCGAAATCGCGCTGGCCTGCGCCGACGGCCTGCTCTTTGGCGTGCGCGGCGCGGTCGAGGGCATGATCGTGGACGAACCCCGGGGCAGTGGCGGCTTCGGCTACGACCCGTTGTTTCTGTACCCGCCACGGGGCAAGACGTTTGGCGAACTTGATGCCGCAACCAAGAACCAGATCAGCCACCGCAGCCGGGCCCTGGCGAAGTTCAAGGAAGAGTTGAAGAAACTTCTGCCCACGGCCTGAACGCGCGCGGCGATTCCAAAATCTTGTGGTTGCGCGGTCTTGCACCTTGCCCACAATGAAGCTGCGCGGCAGAACATGCGCGCAGGCCCGGAGACTGTGATGGCAACGACACCACCGAAACGACTGTGTGAAAAAGTCTGGCGCAACGGCGAGTTCATCCCATGGGAGAACGCGACCATCCATGTCAGCGCACACGTGATTCATTACGGCAGCGCCGTGTTTGAAGGCATCCGCGCCTATGACTGCGGCGGCCGGCCCGGCATCTTCCGCCTGCGCGACCATATCCGACGCCTGTTCGACAGCGCCAAGATCTATCGCATGGAACTGAAGTGGACGATCGACCAGGTGATGAACGCCTGCATCGAGTCCGTGAAGGTGAACAACTTCAAGTCCTGCTACCTGCGGCCCGTGGCCTACCGCGACGCGGGCCCGATGGGCGTCAACCCGCTGGGCAACCCGGTTACGCTGGACATCCTGACCTGGGATTGGGGCAAGTACCTGGGCGAAGACGCGCTGGAAAAGGGCGTCGACATGCAGGTCAGCACCTGGTCGCGCAACGCACCCAACACCACGCCGGCCATGGCCAAGGCCGGCAGCAACTACGGCAGCGGCGCGCTGATCAAGATGGAGGCGCTGCTGGCCGGGTACAGCGAGGGTATTGCGCTGGATGTCAACGGGTACCTGAGCGAAGGCAGCGGCGAGAACATTTTCCTGGTGCGCGACGGCAAGCTGTTCACGCCCGGCACCGGCCATTCGATTCTCAGCGGCATCACCCGCGACACCATCATGCGACTGGCCCACGATATGGGCATTCCGGTGGTCGAGGGCACCATAACACGCGAGCAGCTTTACATTGCCGACGAACTGTTCGGGGTGGGCACTGCGGCCGAAGTGACACCGATCAAGGCCCTGGACAAAATCACCATCGGCAACGGCGGGCGCGGGCCGATCACTGCCAGGATCCAGAAGGCCTACCTTGACCTTGTGCAGGGCAAGGCCGAGGACAAGTGGGGATTCATCACAAAGGTCTAGACGTCAGCCCGGGCGATTTCTATCACGGTCCCGCCAAGCGGCGGGATCGTGACATTTGATGCAGGTGGGCCAAGAATTCAGGCAATTTGTTCGTGATGTGCTGCCTGGCTTCCTGACAAGATATAGACTTTCCCGAACTGCACAAAATCCCCGCAATGACTGGTTGGTCATAATGCGTCTGACGTCCCCAAAACGCGAGGCCAGATATCGGCAGCTTATGCAGGCTGCCGTTCGCGTCTTTGCCCGCGACGGCATTGACGCGGCATCGGTGGCTGACATTGCCGAGGCCGCGGGCGTTGCCAAGGGCAGCGTGTATCTCTATTTCGACAGCAAGGAAACGCTTTCCGGCGACCTGGTGAGTTATCTGTTCACGTATCTTGATGACGGCCTGCGCATCAGTGAAGACCCGGAACCCCTGCAGCGCATCGTGAAGTTCTGCACCCAGCAGGAAGAACGCGTGATGTCGCTTGGGCCCGATGCCGCGATTGTGCTGCACATGTTCGGCCACACCGGCAAAACGCAGGACGACCAGCTGGCGCGGGGGGTGCGGCAACTGATGAGCGAGTCACGCTTCATGATCGAGATCCTGCTGCAGAACGCCCAGCGGCGCGGGCGGCTTCCGCACGGCATCAACCTGACGCGGGCGGCGGCAAGCATACTGGCCGTTGTGTTTGGCGTGATTCATTCGCGGCTTGCGCACGGGATAAATGGGCCGGATCACGGCCTGAGCGTAGAACGCAGCGTGGCGGTGTACCTGCGCGGCCTGGGCGCGGCGATTGAGGTGGAGGCCTGACATGTACCGTGCCTACGAGGCGAGTTCGCCGCAAGTGCAGGTCGACGGTCGCACGGTGGTGGCCGTGCTCAACGGCATGCTGGTGCGGGCGCTTGCGCGGGAACTGATGGAGGCCGAAGGCCTGGCCAACGTGCAGCCGGGCGACTGGCTGAGCCAGCAGTCATGGCTGAACGTGTATCGCGCGATCCAGGAAAACCTGGGCGCCGACACGCTGTATTCGATCGGCCGGCGCATCCCGTATTCGGCCGAGTTTCCCGACGAGCAGATGCACGACGTGCCCAGTGCCCTGGCCGCGATTGACGTGGCCTACCACATGGCGCACCGCGGTGGCGAAATCGGCCAGTACAAGTACGTCGAGCTTGGGCCGGATCACTTCCAGATTCAAAGCGACAACCCTTACCCCAACGTGTTTGACCTTGGCATCGTGACCAGCCTGGTGGAACGCTTCCGCGGGCGTGTGCAGTATGCTGTGCGCATGCTGCCGCAGGGCAAGGGCGCGCTGTGGGACAACGCCTGCGTGTTTGACGTGCAGCGGGTGTAGCGAACTGCAGGGTTCTGGGTTCTGGGTTTTGGGTTTTGCGTCGAGCGTGTCCCCAAAACCGAAAACCCCCAACCCGAAACCGCAGTTCAAACTATCGCCAGCTTCAGCAGGGCCACGGCCCCGGCCAGCACCACAATCAACCCCAGTCCCAGCCGAAACGGCCCCGGCTTCACGTAACGATGCAGCCACATGCCGAACAACGTCGCGCCCGCGACCACGGGCAGTGTCCAGGCGGTCATGGTCAGCCTTGGCAGCGTGTACTCGCCCATGATGGCAAGCTGCGCCACGCGCACACAGTTGACCACGGCAAACAGCAGCACCGTGCGGCGGCGGAACTCGGCGGGGTCGGCGCTGGCCGGGCCAAGCAGCAGAAACGAAATCGGCCCGGCCATGCCGAACAGCCCGCCGATCACGCCCGCCAGCAGGCCGCAGGGCGCGGCCAGTTGCAGCGCACGCCGCGGCCCCATGGACCCGAACGAGTTGCGCGAAGTCGAAAGCCAGATGCCGCACCCGACCAGCACAATCGCCAGCGACAGCGCCAGCACACCCGGCGCGGCCACAGTCAGCACAAACGTGAACACCAGCGTGGATGGCAGCAGGCCCGCCAGCATGCGCGTGGTGAAGGGCTCGGCCCGGATCTCGCGCCGCAGCAAGGCCAGCATGAACAGGCCCGAGGCCGCATCCGTCAGGGCCACCCAGGCCAGCCCGTCGGCCAGGCTGATGTCGCCGGCAAACCCGAACGCCAGCGCCAGCAGCAGCCCGGCGTTGAACACCACGGCACTGGCCGCGCCGGTGATGCCCTTGGCGGTGTAGGCCAGCAGCGCCAGCCCGCATACAAGAACGATTTCGTACACGCGCGCAACATTGGCAACGCGAGCGCCTAGGCGGAAGGGTCTTGCGGCTGGGCTTGCAGTCTCGCGCGTTCTTCGGCCAGGGCTTCGTAGATTGCCTGGGCCAGCTTGGCGTTGATGCCCTCGGCCTGCTGCAGCGCCTCCAGGCTGGCCAGCTTCACGCCTTTGGGCGAGCCAAAGTGCCGGATCAGCGCCTTCTTCTTCTTGGGCCCGACACCGGGGATGCTGTCGAGGCTGCTGCTTACACCTTCGCGCCGCTTCTGCAGCCGGTGGAAGGTGATCGCAAAGCGGTGGGCCTCGTCGCGGATTCTCACCAGCAGAAACAGCGCCGGGCTGCGCGGGTCCAGTTCAATCGGCTGGTCGCTGCCGGGCACGAACACGCGTTCCTTGGTCTGCACATCCTGGGCGCCCTCTTTGTCCCAGGCCGGGGCTGACCGGTCGCGCGATTTGGCCAGGCTGATCAGGTCAATGCCGACAACATTCATTTCCTCGAACACCTTCTGCACGCGGCCAAGCTGGCCCGGGCCGCCGTCAATCACGATCAGGTCCGGCAGGCCGCCTTCTTCCAGCCCGCGCTTGAGCCTGCGGCGCAGCACTTCTTCCATGCTGGCAAAGTCATCGTTGCGGTCGTGGCTCCTGATCTTGTACTTGCGGTAGTTGGCCTTGCTGGGCTTGCCGTCGATGAAGCACACGCCCGAGGCCACAGTCTCCTTGCCCGCGCTGTGGCTGATGTCGTAGCACTCCATGCGCACCGGCGCGCGTTCCAGCCCCACGGCTTCCTGCAGTTCGCGGATCAGCTGCTTGTCGCGGTCCTCGGTTTCGGCGCGCACCTTCAGGGCGTGGCGCGCGTTGACGTTGGCAAGCTCGAGCATCTGGGCCTTGTCGCCGCGCTGGGGCCACAGCAGTCCCACGCGGGCTTCGGCTTTCTCGGACAACCAGTCGGCCAGCGCTTCGCTGTCATCCAGTGCCACGGGCAGCAGGATTTCCTCGGGCACGTTGCCGCCAAAGCCATAGAACTCCTTGACGAACCCGGCCACCAGCTCTTCGTCGGGCAGCAGGCTGGCAATCATGTGCTTGCTGGTGTTGCCCAGCTTGCCGTCGCGGTACATCAGCACCACGACGCTGCACTGGTCGGCCTCGCGGTGCAGGCCGATCACGTCGCGGTTGAACACAGCGTCGTCGCCGGCCTGGGCGCGCTGACGCAGCAGTGTGGCCTTCAGCGCCTGCCAGCGGTCACGAAGCTCGGCGGCCTGCTCGTATTCCTGCTTGGCTGCGGCCTCGTTCATGGCGCGTTCGGTTTGGCGCACCACGGTGTCGTCGCGGCCCTTGAGCACGCGGACAAAACCCTTCAGCATCTCGGCGTACTGTTCTTTGCTGACCATGCCCGGCATGCAGGGCGCGCTGCACACGCCGATGTCGTGGTACACGCAGGGGCGACTGCGGTTGCGCATCACGTGGTCGCTGCACAGCCGCAGCGGGTACACGCGCTTGAGAACTTCCAGGGTCTTGTACAGCGCGGCCGAGTTGTGATACGGGCCGAAGTACACCGCGCCGTCGCGCTTGTACTTGTGCACCATGGTCGCGCGCGGGAAGTCGTGTTTCATGTCAATGCGCACGGACAGAAACGTCTTGTCGTCCGTGGCCAGCAGCACATTGAAGCGCGGCCGGAAGCGCTTGATCAGGTTGTTCTCAAGCACCAGCGCCTCTTTTTCGTTGTTCATGACAACGAACTCGACGCTGGTCGCCAGCTGCATCAGAAACGGGATCTGGGGCCGGCCGTCCTGGCCCGGCCGCAGATAGCTGCGCACACGGGCCGCAAGGTCCTTGGCCTTGCCGACGTACAGCACCTTTTCGCGATCATCACGAAAGATGTAGCAACCGGGCGCGTGCGGCGCCGCGCCGATCTGGCGTTCCAGCAGAGACTCAGTCGGCTGATTCATACAGTGCCCAGCGGCCCAGTGTGCCGCTGTGCCAATCAAACAGCGCATGCGCGGCCATGGGAAGCCACAGGCTGTTGCTCATCACCGCCAGCAGCAGAAACCCGCCGCCCAGCAGCGCCGTCTGGAACACGCCCCGCACCCCCTGGTACAGGTGCCCCAGCCCGAACGCGACACTGACTGCCGCAAACGCGGCCCATTCAGGCAGCACGCCCCGCGCCAGACCCAGCAGGTAGCCGCGATAGAACAGCTCTTCGCACACACCGGCGTGCAGGCACACCAGCGCCCAGCCGGCAAGTTCCGCGCGGCGGCGCGGAATCACCCAGGACACGGCCTGCAGTTGCCGTCGCACCGCAGCGGCGCCTTGGGGGTGGCGGTGCACCTGCATGCGCTGCCACAGCAGCAGTGCGCCGGCCAGCAGGCAGCCAAACAGCGCAAAGGGCCAGTCCGCGCCCACCGGCCCCAGGCCCAGCGCGGGCAGCGTGGCATCGCCAAACAGCCACGGGGTCAGCGCCGCAAACGCGAACAGCCATTGGTGAAAGCAGATGTTCAGGTACAGGTTCGGGCGCATCGCGTCCTGCTGCCCGGGCGAAAGGCGTCGCAGCTTCGGAATCGTCACCAGCGCCGCCAGCAGCGGCGCGCCCAGGCACAGCGCCGCCACGATCACCAGGTCCCACCATTGCGGGGTGATCGGGCCCACGGCTACTCCTTCACCGGGCCCGCGGGTTTGCGGGTGTCCATCACGCGCGCGGCCCCCGACGACCACGAATAGTCGCGCAGCAGCACACCGTAGGCGGCGTCGGCCTCGGCTGTCTTGCCCTCAAGTTCCAGGCTGCGGGCAATCCAGTAGGTCGCATCGTCGGTCAGCGAGCTGCGCAGCTCATCGGCGGCCACCACGGCCAGGACCTTGCGCGCGGCCTCGTGCCGGCCGCAGGCAACCAGCGCGCGTCCCAGCCGGAACCTGCCCACCTGTTCGAGGATGTGCCCGGGGTTGGCATCCAGCCAGGCCTGGTACCTGGCCACGCCGGTTTCGGCGGCCCAGGCAGCTTCCTGCCCCCGGGCCTGCGCGGCGGCCTGCGCGGCCTGGATGCCCTTGAGTTCGGGCTCGGCGGTTCCAAGGCGCCTGTGCAGCTCGGCGTGGATGGAATCCGCCGCGGCCTTCAGCGCGGCGGAAAACTCCATGCCCGCCAGCTCGGCAAACAGCTTGTCGTAGGCCTCGCCGGCGCACAGCCGCCGGCAGAAGGCGTGCACGGCGCCCTTGCGGCGCGATTCCAGCCAGGCAAAGGCCATGGCGTCTTCCACGTAATCGGTCACATCGTGGTCGGGGTCGTCAATGCCGTCCAGCACGCGGCGCGGGTCGTTGCCGGCAAAGAACTCGTTGCTGAGCACGGCATGGATGCGGTCTTCCATCTGGCGCGCGCCGTACACGGCCAGCCCTTCGCGCACCCACTTGGGCAGGTCCAGGTAGCGCTGGCCCATCACGCCGCGAAAGGCCGCATGCTTGAGTTCATGGATCACGCGGCTTTTGAAATCGGCCTCATGCACCACCACGTGTTCGGTGTACAGCGTGATGCGCGTGACAGGCTGGTACTGCATCGCGATGGTGTCGGCAACCGCGCGTTCGGTGTCGCGCACAAGGCCTTTGTCCTTGAACACGAAAATCACGGCGGCCTTGCCGGCCAGGTCCACGCCCAGGGTTTCGTGCAGGACTTTCCAGGCCTCGGCGATGTACCCGGGCAGCGCCGCCAGTGCGCGGGCAAAGCGTACGTCTTCGGCGTACTTGCCGGCGTAGCCTTCCACCACCCCGGCCGGACCCACCTTCAGCGGCGGGTTGATCAGCTCCAGGCTGCCCCGCGCCCGGCCGGCAAGGCGCGAGCCGGGGTTGGCGGCCAGAAAGGCCTTCAGGGAAACTTCGGCTTCCTTGAACTGCCACAGCCGGAACTGGCATTCGCCGCGCATCACCTGCCAGTAATCGCTGTTGGGGTGGTCGGGCAGCGCGGCCAGGTTGTCGTCGCATTGCCGGATGCACTCGGCCAGTTTGCGGGCATCGGCCAGCAGGGTCACCAGTTCGCTGCGGGCCTTGTGCGCGCTGGTGCTGTCGGGGTGGCGGGCCAGCAGGCTGCGGTACAGGGCTTCACCGCGCCCGTGGCGGCTGCTGTTCAGCGCGGCGTTGGCCCCCATGTACAGCGCGGCGTGGTGGTGTTTGTGGTCGGGGTTTGCCTTGGTGAACGCCTCGGCGCGGTCGAGTGTGCCCGCCCAATCCTTGGCCTTGAAGGATTCCAGCAGCGCCGCGTAGTCAGCATCGGCGTCGGCGCACAGGGCCGACGCGAGCAGAAGCAGCATGCATGCGCCAAGCACTCGCATGGCCCAAGGGTAACAGGGGCTGGCCGCGCGGGCGACGGGCCGAAACGCAAACCGGGGCGCCCTTGGGCGCCCCGGCCTGAGGCAAACCACTTACTTGCTGCTGGTGAACACCAGCTCAAACAACAGCGGCAGCAGGCCTTCGCCCTTGTTGACGATCATGGTCAGGGCCACGGTGGCAACGGCCACCATGCTCATGAGCTTGACCAGGATGTTCATCGACGGGCCGCTGGTGTCCTTGAACGGGTCGCCCACGGTGTCGCCGGTGACGGCGGCTTTGTGCTCGGGGCTGCCCTTCATGTACTTCTTGTACTTCTTCTTGGCCGGGGCCGGGGCGGCAACAGCGGCCGGCGCGGTTGTTGCGGCAACAGCCGCCGCAGCAACCGGTTCGGCAGGCTTGCTTTCGGCCGCAACCGGTGCCGGCGGTTCGGCGGCGCTGGCCGAGTCGGGTCCCGCCGCTGACGCAGCGGGCTCGGATTCTTCTTCGTCGCCGCCTTCGTCCTTGTTCTCAGCGGTGCCTTCCACATGCTTGGTCTTGCCGGACTTGCCCTTGCCCTTCTTCTTCTTGCCTTCGCTGTCGGGGCCGCCCTGGGTCTTGCCCACGGCCTCAAGGGCCTTGTCTTCTACTTCGGGGTTGTACTTGCCTTCGGCGATGAAGGCCTCCGCAAGGCCGCCCTTTTCAATCCACTTCTTGGCGTTGTCCCAGGCGCCGCCGGCGTTGGCCATCATCACGGCCATGGCAAAGCCTGCTGCCAGGCCGCCTGCCAGCAGGCCGAACACCGCGCCCGCGCCGAACAGCACGCCGGTCACAATCGGGCCAAGCACGGCCAGGATGCTGGGGATGATCATGCGTTTGATCGCCGCGGTGGTGCTGATGTCCACGCAGCGGGCGTAGTCAGGCTTGCCGGTGCCTTCCATGATGCCCGGGATTTCGCGGAACTGGCGGCGCACTTCCTCGACCATTTCTTTGGCGGCGTCGCCCACGGCCTTCATGGTCAGCGCGCCGAAGATGAACACCAGCATCGCGCCGATGAACAGGCCGATGATGACCTGGGGCGAAGACACGCTCATGGAGATGTCAGGAACGCCAAAGTCCTTCTTGGCCAAAATGTATGACGCGATCGAGTCCTGGTAGCTGGCAATCAGCGCCAGTGCCGTAAGCGCCGCACTGCCGATGGCGAAACCCTTGCCGATGGCCGCAGTCGTGTTGCCCAGGCTGTCCAGCGCGTCGGTTTTTTCGCGCACTTCGGGCGGCAGGCCGGCCATTTCGGCGTTGCCGCCGGCGTTGTCGGCAATCGGGCCGTAGGCGTCGGTTGCCAGTGTGATGCCCAGTGTGCTCAGCATGCCCACGGCGGCCAGCGCCACGGCGTAAAGGCCGGCAGCCGGTGCGGCAAAACCGCCACCAAAGCCGAACGCCAGCAGCATGGCGATGGCAACGGTGATGATCGGAATCCAGGTGCTCATCATGCCCACGGCCAGGCCGCCGATGATCACCGTGGCAGGGCCAGTCACGGCCTGCTTGGCGATGCTCTGGGTCGGTGCGTAGTCATAGGCCGTGTACTTTTCAGAACCCCAGGCAATCACCAGCCCGGCCACCAGGCCCACCACCACCGCCAGCCACATCATGATGCCCATGACAAACGGAAAGGCCGCAATACAGATCGGCAGCGCCACAATGCCCACGCCGATGCTGGCCACGTTCACGCCCTTGTGCAGCGCGTGCAGCAGTTCGGCCAGGGTCGCGCCTTCTTTGGTTTTGACGAACTTGGTGCTGATCACACTCAGCGCGATGCCCAGCGCCGAAATGCCGATGGCGGCAAACACAAATCCGAACGGGTTCTTGCCCAGCGCCGCTGCGGCCGACCAGGCCAGCGCGATGCTGGCCAGCATGCTGCCCACATAGGATTCATACAGGTCGGCGCCCATGCCGGCCACGTCGCCCACGTTGTCGCCCACGTTGTCAGCGATGGTTGCGGGGTTGCGCGGGTCGTCTTCGGGAATGCCGGCTTCGACCTTGCCCACAAGGTCAGCGCCGACGTCGGCGGCCTTGGTGAAAATACCGCCGCCCACGCGGGCAAACAGCGCCACCAGCGAAGCACCCAGGCCGAACGTGATCATGGCGTTGGCCACGTCGTTCAGGTTGATGTCGGTCGCAATCGGGTCAATCAGGCCGCCCATCAACGCAAAGCTGAGCGTCACAAACGCCAGGCCGATGCCGACCACACTCAGGCCCATCACGCTGCCGGCCTTGAAGGCCACCTGCAGGCCGGCGTTCAGGCCGCCTTCTTTGCAGGCCCAGGCGGTGCGGTTGCTGGCCATGGTGGCCGTGCGCATGCCGAACCAGCCGGTGGCAAAGCTGCATGCGCCGCCGGTGGCCACGCCGAACAGGACAAAGATCGACAGCCACCAGTGAGCGCCTGCCAGGTTGATCAGCGCCACCAGCACGGCCGTTCCGGCCAGCGCCGCGAACACGACTTTCTTCTGGCGGTTCAGATACGCCATGGCGCCTTCACGCACGGCAGCCGCGATTTCCTGCATGCGTTCGTTGCCCGGCGCGGCGGCCTTGACGTCGGCATAGAACTTGCGCGCGGTAATCAGCGCCACGGCCGAGGCCAGCAGGCCCAGCACAATGGCAAGAACGCCGTACACGATGTTGCTGCCCTTGCTCCAGAAGTGGCCTTCCGTCCAGCGTTCTTTGTCGACCACCCAGCCGCGCGGGGTGCCGGCGGCAACCAGGCCTTCGTTGGCATCCTGAATGCCCACGGCCTGGGCAACCTTGGCCAGTGCGGGTTCCAGGTTGAAGAATGCGGCCGGGCCGCCCTGGTGGGTAAACGCGCCGGCGCACAGCACCAGCCCTGCCAGCACCAGGAAAGCCGCCGTGAACAAACGCCGGGTTGAAACTGAAACACGCCGACCGCGAAGCTGTACGATCATCTCGTCCCCTCAAACTTTGGCTGCGTCTCTCGTCACTCAGGCAACAGGCCGGGGACATCGGCGAAATTCTCGCGGATGTGGCTGATGAATTCGGCCTTGGCCGAATCCCCCCCGTGCCGGGCGGCGTTGTCTATACCCGCCCTGAACGCTGTTTCAACACCCAGTCGGTAGTGGGGTGTGAATTCCGGCTCTGTGCCCGGCAGCATGGAAAGCCACGCGAAGCGAAAGCTGTTCAGCAGGGCAAGGTCGGCGGCAAGCGACCGGTACGGAAGTTTCGTGGCGGGCATCAGCACCATGGTCATCAGGTGAAACCGGCACCAGTGGCACATGGCCAGAAAACCCAGTTCGTCCTGGCCCAGCGCGTACAGGGCGCGCACCTGCAGCCGCTCGATGGGCGAAAACAGCCGGGCAAGATCCCCCTGCTGCGCCGGCGGCAGGGTTTCAAAGCCCGGGTCCAGCAGCTTGCTGCGCTGTTCCTGCGGCAACGCGGCGGCAAGATCGGCGGTTTCAAACAGCGTGGGCTGAAGGCCGATTTCTTCCACGAACAGCCGCACGCCGGCAGCCTGCGAGGGCGACAGCCGGTCGTGGTGGCGACGGGCGTTTTCCACCAGCAGCGCCCAGCGCGGGTCCGTTTCGCGCCAGGCCGGCAACTGGGTTTCCAGCACGCCCAGCGGCTGGCTGATGCTGCGGTTCAGCACGAAGTTCCATTCATCCAGCCGCAGGCTGGCATCGCGCGGGATGGCCTTCTGGCCCTGTTGCAGCGTGCGAAAGCCCCGCGCGATCCATTCCAGCCGCCGTTGGGGTTCCGGGAACTGTGCGGCCAGGTTGTAGGCCTCGTTCCAGGCCAGATAGCTGTACACGGCGGGGTTGCGCGGCTGCAATTCGCGGATCAGCTGGTATGTGGCGGTGGCTTCATACAGGTCGCCGCGCCTGTAGGCATCGCCGGCGCGCAGCCACAGGGCGGTGCTGGCGTACCCGCGCGCGGCACCCAGGGCGCGCACGCCGGTGTCGCGGGCAATGTCGGAAGCATCGGCCTGGGCGCGCCGCGGCGGCGGAATCAGCGTGCTGACCAGCAGGCCAAGCACGGCAACAACAACATAGGGCGCAAACCGGGCCATGGCAGGATTCTATCAGAGCCCAGCTGGTCACGGATGGGCCTGTGCGGCACGACAACAGCCCGCTTGCGCGGGCTGTTGTCGTGGTGGACCTGAGGGGATTCGAACCCCGCGACAGCCCGGTGGGCTGTCGCGGCCGCGCAGCAGGCCGGCCCAAGCCCGCGCAAACGCGGGCGACGCCGGCCGTAAGCGAAGCGGTCGCGCGACTTGAAGCGTCACGCGACCGCGAGGCAATCCTGGTGGACCTGAGGGGATTCGAACCCCTGACCTATGCATTGCGAACGCATCGCTCTACCAACTGAGCTACAGGCCCAAGTGCGCCGAAAGCTACAACGGACAGGTGTTGCCGCAAGCGGGCGGAAGCAAAGCCCCGCACGGCTGGGCCTTGGTGGTTTCATCGCCGGCAGCGGTCTAGCCCTGCTGCGGTACCGTAGACGGCGTGATCACGATTTTGCCGCAGGCCTTGGCGCTTTCGAGGTACGCAAATGCTTCGGGTGTCTGCTCCAGCGTGAAGGTGCGGTCGACGACCGGCGTGACGACCCCGTCTTCGGCCAGCCTGGCGATTTCCTTCAATGCGGGCAGGTTCACGATCGACACAAACGAGGTCAGCTTCTGGCGCGTGAACGCCGACAGCAGCATGGCCCGAATCTGGCGATCCATGCCGCCGAACCAGTTGCCGGCGTTCTCGCCTCCGGCGATCACCAGCGTGCCGCGCGGCTTGAGGGCGCTGCGCAGGTGCCTGAGTGTCCGGTTGCCGGCAATGTCGATGATGACGTCAAAGCGCGGGCCGTCGTCGGCAAAGTCCTGCCGGGTGTAGTCAATCACGTGGTCAGCGCCCAGAGCCAGCACATGCCTGAGTTTGCCGGTGCTGGCCACGCCGGTAACCGTTGCGCCCAGCGCCTTGGCGATCTGCACCGCATAGCTGCCCACGCCGCCGCCGGCACCAATCACCAGCACCTGCTGCCCGGCCTGCACCTTGGCGACATCGCGCACGGCCTTCAGGGCGGCCAGTGCCGACACCGGCAAGGCCGCAGCCTGTTCAAAGGAAAGGTTGGCAGGCTTGTGCACAAGCTGCGCTTCCTTGAGCTTGGCAAATTCGGCAAACGCGCCGGCACCAATGGCGGTGCCCAGCACTTCGTCGCCGGCCTTGAAGCGCGTCACGCCACTGCCCACAGCCTGGACAACACCCGCCAGGTCCATGCCCGGGATGCGGGTCTTGGGCCGGCGAAGGCCAAAGCCCATCACACGCATCAGGTAGGGCTTGCCTGCAACCATGTGCCACACGCCACGATCAAGACCTGCGGCCATGACACGCACCAGCACTTCGCCCGGTGCGGGTGTGGGAATGGGTTCGATGGCCGGCGTCAGCACTTCGGCGTGGCCGTAGCGCTGCTGAACAATGGCGCGCATGGTTGTGGTGGCGGGGGCGTTGAGGGCAGCGGTCGTCGGTTCAAGTGTTGCGGTGGTCATGGTTTCTCCTGGTCTCGGTCTGTTGAACTTACACTGTAAGTGTATACTTACGGCGTAAGCTAATCAACTGGAATCTCGAAGAAACTTCGGTTAGGTTGCTGCCATGACCCGCACACGCAAACCACTGAACCGTCAACGCGTGCTGCAGGCCGCGGCACGCTTTGCCGACCGCGAGGGCATTGCCGAGCTTTCGATGCGCAAGCTGGCGTCCAGGCTGGGTGTCGAGGCCATGTCGCTTTACAACCACGTGAAGGACAAAGACGACATCCTGGACGGCCTGGTCGACACGGTGATTGCCGAGATTGAACTTCCGGCCACCGGCGCGCCATGGAAGCCCGCCATGCGCCGCCGCGCCATTTCGGCCCGTGAGATGTTCAAGCGCCATCCCTGGGCGATCTCGCTGATGGAATCACGCCGCAACCCCGGCCCGGCTTCGATGCGATACTACGACGCCGTGCTGGGTTGCCTGCGCGAGGGCGGGTTTTCCATCCCCATGGCCGGGCACGTGTTTTCGGCCGTGGACAGCTACATCTACGGCTTTGCGCTGCAGGAACAAAAACTGCCCTTCAAGACATCGCAGGAGCTGGCCGTGCTTGGCGACGAGATCCTGAAGTACCTGCCGGTGGACCAGTTCCCTTACTTCCATGAGTTCATCGTCAAGCACGCCCTGAAGCCGGGCTATGACTACGGCAACGAGTTCGAGTTCGGCCTGGATTTGATCCTGGACGCCTTTGAATCAAGGCGTTGAGCAGAACCACCAGCGCCAGGCGTGCTTCGTGAACGCAAAAGGCCCCCGTTTGGGGGCCTTTCGATTGTTTGGGACGTCTGCGGTTGCCGCTAGTGGGCCATCAGACTTGATATGGCGAGTGGCATCGCCGTCTCGGCGATGCGTGGCAGGCGCGTCCCGCGCCTGTCCATGGCCGGGACGGCCATGGAGACGCATCGGCGAGGACGCCGGTGCCACGAACCGCCAGAACGAATCAGAGGGCCCACTAGCCGGCCACGGCTTCCTTTTCCTTCTTCTTGGTGTCCTTGTCCTTGGGCTTGTCGGTGTAGATGAACTCGAGCTCGGTCTTTTCCTTGCCGTCTTCCTTGGTCTTCTTCACCTGCACGGTGATCTTCTGCTTGCCTGCCAGTTGACCGCGCAGCAGTTCCTCGGACAGCGGGTTTTCGATGTATTTCTCGATGGCGCGGCGCAGCGGGCGGGCACCGAACTCGAGGTTCTGCACGTCCTTGGTGTCCAGCACCCAGTTCTTGGCCTCCAGCGTTACATCAAGTTCCATTTCGTGGGCCGAAATGCGCTTCTTCATGCCGCGCACTTCGATATCAAAGATCTTGTACAGGTCTTCGCGCCCCAGCGGCCGGAACACAATGATGTCGTCCAGGCGGTTCAGGAACTCGGGCTTGAAGTGCCGTTCAATCTCGTGCATCAGCATCTCGCGCATGCGTTCATGCGCGCCTTCCTCGGTCTTCTTGACGAAGCCCAGGCCGGTCTGGTTCTTGATGATGTTCGCGCCGATGTTGCTGGTCAGGATCAGCACCACGTTCTTGAAGTCCACCACGCGGCCGAAGCTGTCGGTCAGCTTGCCCTCTTCCATCACCTGCAGCAGCATGTTGTAGACGTCGGGGTGGGCTTTCTCGATTTCGTCCATCAGCACCACGGCGTAGGGCCGGCGGCGGATCTTTTCGGTCAGCTGGCCGCCTTCCTCATAACCCACATAGCCCGGGGGCGCGCCGACCAGCCGCGATACATTGAATTTCTCCATGTATTCGCTCATGTCGATCTGGATCAGCGCCTCTTCGTTGCCGAACATGAACTCGGCAAGGGCCTTGCACAGCAGTGTCTTGCCGACGCCGGTGGGGCCGACAAACAGGAAGCTGCCGATCGGGCGCTTGGGGTCCTTCAACCCCGCGCGTGAACGGCGCAGCGCCCGGGCAATCTGCCCGATTGCCTGCTCCTGGCTGATCACGCGCTTGTGCAGGTCTTCTTCCATGCGCAGCAGGCGCTCGGATTCACCCTGGTCAATGCGCGTCAGCGGGATGCCCGTCATCTTGCTGACGGTTTCGCAGATCACGTCTTCGTCCACGCTGCCCGAAATCACGTTGGCCTGCTCGCGCCACTCGCGCTGCATCTTTTCCTTCTCTTTGCGCAACTGCATGGCCTTGTCGCGCAGCTGGGCGGCCTTTTCGTACTCCTGGTTGCTGATGGCCTCGTCCTTTTCGGCCTCCAGGCGGTCGATCTCGCCATTGAGGTCCGACAGGTCCGGCGGCTTGGCCATGCTGCGCAGCCGCACGCGGGCGCCCGCTTCGTCCATGACGTCAATCGCCTTGTCCGGCAGGAAGCGGCTGGGGATGTAACGCGAGGAAAGGTCCACGCAGGCCTTGAGCGCTTCTTCGGTGTAACGCACCCGGTGGTGGGCCTCGTAACGCTCGCGCAGGCCCTTGAGAATCGCCAGCGCGTCCTCGACGTTGGGCGGCTCGACAATCACCTGCTGGAAGCGGCGTTCCAGCGCGCCGTCCTTTTCAATGTAGCGGCGGTATTCGTCCAGCGTGGTCGCGCCGATCACCTGCACTTCGCCGCGCGACAGCGCGGGCTTCAGCACGTTGCTGGCATCGATGGCGCCTTCGGCACCGCCGGCACCAACCAGCGTGTGCAGCTCGTCGATGAACAGGATCACGTTCTTGGCGCGCCGCACTTCGGTCATCACGGCCTTGATGCGTTCCTCAAACTGGCCGCGGTACTTGGTGCCCGCGACCATCATCGCCAGGTCCAGCACCACGATGCGGCGGTCGCGCAGGATTTCCGGCACGTTGGCGCTGATCACTTCCTGGGCCAGGCCTTCCACAATGGCGGTCTTGCCCACGCCGGCCTCGCCGATCAGCACCGGGTTGTTCTTGGTGCGGCGGCAGAGAACCTGGATCACGCGCTCGATTTCGTTCTTGCGGCCGATCACAGGGTCCAGGCTGCCTTCACGCGCAAGCTCGGTCAGGTCGCGGCCAAAGGCGTCCAGTGCCGGGGTCTTTGATTTTTCGTTGCCGCCCGCGGCAGGGCCGCCCTGGCCGGAACCGGCACCGGGGTTGATGCTGCCGGTATCGCGGTTCTGCTTGTTGCGGCGCGATGTGTCGCTTTCCTTGCCTGCGCCGCCGGCGTTGTTGTCGGGGCTCAGCAGTTCCAGCACTTCTTCACGCACTTCGTCAAGGCGCACACCCAGGTTCATCAGCACCTGCGCGGCGATGCCTTCGTTTTCACGCAGCAGGCCAAGCAGCAGGTGTTCCGTGCCCACGTGTTCGTGGTTCAGGCTGGCGGCTTCTTCTTTGGCCAGGTCAATCACGCGCTTGGCGCGCGGCGTGAACGGCAGCTTGCTGGGTGCCGTCATGACCTGCGGGCCCTGCTGCACCAGCTTTTCGATTTCCAGGCGGATCTTGCGCAGGTCCACGTCCATGTTGCGCAGGACGGTGGCAGCAACGCCGGAGCCTTCCAGGATCAGCCCCAGCAGTATGTGCTCGGTGCCGATGTATTCGTGGTTGAACTTCTGGGCCTCCTGGCGTGCCAGGCCCAGAACTTTGCGTGCGCGCTCGGTGAACTGCTCAAACATGGTTGCCTCATTCCCGGCGCCCCTGCCAGGTGTTGTGTTAGTCCTGCGGTAAACGGTACCCCTGCGCGCCAAGCCCGTCAACGTGCGGCAAGCGCCGCCATCGTTGCTACAACGCGGCAGGACAAGCGGCTAGTCCCGGCACGCCAATTGCGGAGCAAGCCCCGTGCCGCAACAATACAGGAGCCGCAAGCGCAAGCGCGCGGGGCCGTTGGTGTTGTGCATCGGTATCGCAACAGGAGCCGCAAGCGCAAGCGCGCGGGGCCGTTGGTGTTGTGAATCGGTATCGCAACAGGAGCCGCAAGCGCCAGAGCGCGGCGCAGTTCGCAGGAATGCGGACTGTAAGTCCACGGTCCCGGGCACACCCAACCTGCCCCGCCGGCAGGCCAAGGCAAGAAACCCGCCGCATTGGCGGGCGCTTTGGTGTGCTCTTGAGCCCGCGCCCGGCTAGAATTCGGCCTCCAATCACGGGGACTCCCATGCGCAAGTTGATCGCACCGGCGGCCGTTCTGTTGGCAGGCTTTATGATTTTCACCGGCCCCGCGCCCCAGGCCCAACAGGGGCCGCGTGACCCAGCCCAAGCCGGCGGTGAAGAAATCGAACGCAAGGGCAAGACCGTGTTGGCGGCCTTTCAATCAATGTCGCCGGAATCGGTGTTCGGCACGCTTGCCCCGTGGCGGCGCAATGAGTTTGACTTGCACCGCGCGAGGCTGCGCCGCGACGTTGACCGGAAGACTATTGAGTGGGACACCGTGGACAAGCTTCTGCACGACAAGCGCCGGGGCCTTGACCCGGCCCGCAAGCTGGCAGTTTCCGACCTTGCTGGTTTTTCCAACCTGACTTCGGCGCAGTTCTTCGGACTGTTCTTTGGCATGTACCGCCTTGCCACGGATAGCGAGTTTTCGACCCAACTGGCCTCCGAATGGTTCACGACCCGCAGAGCTGTGGGCGAGGGTGGGTTCGATGACTGGCAACGCATTCGCATGGGACTTTACATTTCTGAGTTAGGCGGTTACGTGCGGTTTGAGAATCTGGACGGGTTTGAGCTAGTGGTTTGCTGCGTTGCCGACGGCGGCACATGGCACGTGCAGGAGATCTTCTTCACCGCCAAGTCGGAGCGCCCGACCACAATGGATGCGGCGATTGAAGCCATGGACAAGGCCTCCATCGGGCTCGATCAGAGATTGTTGCAAGCCAAAATGGCCGAAGGTGAACAGATGCTTGGCAGCATGAGGGGGCAGGTACGGGTGGCTTACGCCAAGGCCGGCGCTGCGCCAAAGAAACTGACCGGCGCCACTGGCGACACCGACTTCGGTGCTGGCGTTTCCAAGGAAGAACTTGACGGCAAGTACTTCAAGATCCGGGACACGGTGCGGGGAAGTAAGGGCTGGGGCGCGCTGATCGCCGATCCCAAAGAGGAAGGGCTGCAATGGGTGCTTGTTCTGTTCAAGTACGCGGGCGGCGGTGGTGAGTTCCGCCAATACGATAGCGAAACGGAACTTCTGGCCGAACTGCAGGAACTTGAGACTACGGGCTGGGGAGAGTCCGACTAGGCATGCAGAGAGCCAGACCCGTCGGGCGGGGCATTGGTGGCGTTGGCTCAACTACACCGCGCGCTGGCGCTTCGGGCTCCTGTTCAGGGCCTTGCCGTGATCTGTGTGTATCCGTGTCCATCCGTGGACCAAAGCCGTTGCCGTGCTTCACACGCACGACGCCGCGCGCTGGCGCTTGCGGCTCTTGTTCAAGCCGTTGCATCCCACACCGCGCCGTACTTGGCGGACTTGGCGTCCTTGGCGGTAAAGCCGTTGCCGTGATCCGTGTGTATCTGTGTTCATCCGTGGACCAAAGCCGTTGCCGTGCATCCCGCACCGCGCCGTACTTGGCGAACTTGGCGTCCTTGGCGGTAAAGCCGTTGCCGTGATCCGTGTGTATCTGTGTTCATCCGTGGACCAAAGCCGTGGCCGTGCAACATGCCCCTCGCTGGCGCTTCGGGCTCCTGTTCAAGCCGTTGCCGTGATCTGTGTCCATCCGTGGACCTGAGCCGTTGCCGTGCTTCACACGCACGACGCCGCGCGCTGGCGCTTGCGGCTCTTGTTCAAGCCCCTGACCTTGACCCAAACCCCAACCCCTGCCTTCACTTGCGCGGTTTTTGTCGCGTTGCCTGCCCTCAAGCTTGCCATGGGATGGAGGAACCCATGTCCAAGCCCAAGGCTGACCTGCCGTCGCACTTCATTGCGCTGGTCTTTGAATCCAGCCCGTCTTTGCGCGCGGCAATGATGGTCAAGATTGTCCAGTTCACGGGCCGCGTACCGGGGCCCGGAACTGGAGTTCCTGGATTCCTGCGCGACACCGTGGCGACCTACCGCGCCGCTGGCCCAGCCGCAGGCCGACCAAACGCCCGCTGTTTTCGGCCACGGCCGGCACCGCGCCATGGCCTGATGCTGCGCGTGCGCCACGGGTTCGAAGAGCTGCGCAACCGTTGCGTGCACACGGCCGCGAGGCCGTGTTTCTGGAAACCGGCACAGGCGGCAGTGCCCTGCAATGGCGCCAGCGTAGCCCGGCACCCGCCGTGCTACGCCAACGACCGCGAGATTGAGGAACGCAAGCTGCCCCCGGCCGACGAACTGTGGGAACGGTTGGCTGCGAAAATCGCCTGCCCGCGAACTACAGCCCCGCGGTCAAGAAGAAGCAGACTGAAGAAGACAAGTACGTCCGAAACCTGGCCACGAGCGGTGATCGCCGGCACAGTGGACAGGGCCAAGATGGACGAGATCCGCGCCCGCGAGGAACAGAAGCGCGGCAAGGAAGGCTGGTGGGCGATTGAAAGCAGGGTGCTGGACCGGGCCGAGCAGCTGATCGAGATCGAAGAACGCCAGATGAAGGCCAAGGGCCAGCAGCCGCAGCAGCCAGGCAAGTAACGGCGTTGGTCCACGGATGGACAGGCTCTGTCGAGAAGCTCTGCCATTTGCCGTTCAGGCCCGAAGGGCCGATTCTGTCAGCCCAGGCCGAAGGCCTGGGAACCTGAGAAAGCCCCGCCATCCGGCCTGTAAGGCCGGTTCGCCTGGCCGGGGCCAGTATGCCGCCCCCGTCGGGGGCTCAGCGAACTCGTGTCTCTGATCTCCGCCCTGACGGGCGGAGCTAATCCATGGCGCCCCCGTCGGGGGCTCACTCGCCATGCCAACGTTTTCGACAGAGCCTGTGAACCTGTGCTCATCCGTGGACCAACGCCGTCGCCGCGCGTCACGCACACCGCGCCGTACTTGGCGAACTTGGCGTCCTTGGCGGTAAAGCCCTTGCCGCGCATCACCCACCACAGGCCCTCGCTGGCGCTTCGGGCTCCTGTTCAAGCCCTTGCCGTGATCTGTGTGTATCTGTGTTCATCCGTGGACCAAAGCCCTTGCCGTGGATCACACACAGCAGGCCCTCGCTGGCGCTTCGGGCTCCTGCTGCCTGCACCGATGACTGAAATGTGACAATCGGGGTCGGATGGCGTACCCCTCGCTGGCGCTTCGGGCTCTTGTTGGCTGCACCCATGACCGAAATGTGACAATCGGAGTGGGTTGGCGTATCCCTCGCTGGCGCTTCGGGCTCCTGTTCAAGCCGTTGCCGTGATCTGTGTGTATCTGTGTCCATCCGTGGACCAAAGCCGTTGCCGTGCAACGCGCCCCTCGCTGGCGCTTCGGGCTCCTGTTGCCTGCACACAGGCCTGCCGATGGGTCACCTGTGTCAACGGTCGCAGGTGGCCGTTAGACTTTCTTTTTCGTGAACGGAGAACTCCATGCGCAAACTGTTTCCGCCGGCTCTGGTCCTGCTGGCTGCTGTGTTGTTCTGCACAAACTCGGCCCCGCTGGCCCAGCAGGGACAACTTGTTCCGGCAGCATCCGGCGATGCCATGGCGCGCAAAGCTGTGGTTGTTCTTGGCGCGTTCAAGACGCTTTCGCCAGAGCCGATCTTTGAACAGCTTGCGCCCTGGAAGCGCACACAGGCCGAACTGTACAAGGCGCGGCTGCACAAGCGCGCGGCCGCCAAGAAACTGCGGTGGGACAGGTACGAAAAGACTGTTCGCGGCCCCGGCAGCCTGGACCCGGCGGGCAAGCTTGGCCTGACCAGCATGGAAGACTACCTGGCGCTGTCGCCGGCGAAGCTGCTGGGTCTGCACATGGGCCTGTACCTCGTGGCCGCCGATGCAGGCCTGAGCCTTCACATGGCCGACCAGTGGTTTGAAGTCGACCGTGCCGTGGGTCTCATGAACTATGGGGGAAGCAGCCGCAGCAAGCTGGCGGACAGGCTGCTGGTACAGGGCGGTGGCGTGATGTTCGAGAACACGGAGGGCGGCAAGTTCTCGGTTGACTTCGTCCTGGACGGCAACGAATGGTGCGTGACGAACTTCGAGGCCGAGTTTGGACCACGGAGTGTGCGGCTTAAGGACGCACTTTCGATCCTGGAAGATATGACCATGGTGCGCAACGGCACCTATGTGGACATCTCGGATGCTGAGGGCGAGCAGATGCTGGGCAGCATGAAGGGGCAGGTTCGCGTCGCCTTTGCCAAGATGGGCGAAGCACCAAAGAAGCTGGTTGGTCGCATTGGCACCGAAGAGTATGGCAGCGGCGTGGCCAAGAGTGAGCTGGAAGGCAAGTACTACAAGATCCGCGACGCGGTCTACGGCAAGGATGGCCAGTGGTGGGGTGCGCTTGTCGCGGAACCCGTCGAACAGGGCGACAACTGGATCGTGATGTTCTTCAACTACGCCGGCGGCGACGGCGAGTTCAAACACTTTGAGACCAAGGCCCAGCTTGAGGCCGCCTTGAAAGAGGCGCTGGACAACGGCTGGGGTCAATCGCGAGACGATGACGACTAGCCGGGTCGGCCGCTACTCAATCCATCCGCCGCCCAGCACTTCGTCGCCGTCGTAGAACACCGCACACTGGCCGGGGGCGGCGGCCTTCACCGGCTGGTCAAAGCGCACGTCCACGCTGCCGTCCTGCCGGCCGGTCAGGGTTGCGGGCGCGCCCTCGTGGCGATAACGCACCTTCACCGTCGCGCGCAGGGTTGCGCCGGGGGCAAGGCCGGCCACGGCAATCCAGTTCACGCTGTCCACGGTGATGGCGGGCAGGTCAAGGTCGGCCTCGTCGCCCACCACGACGGTGTTGGTTTGGGGGTCAAGTTTGACCACATACAGGGCCTTGCTGTAGGCCACGCCCAGTCCGCGGCGCTGGCCGATGGTGAAGCCGGCCACGCCCGCGTGCTGGCCCAGGGTTTCGCCCGCGGTGTTGATGATCGGGCCGGGCACCAGGGCGTCGGGGTCGTGCCTGGCCACCACGGCGCGGTAGTCGCCCTCAGGCACGAAGCAGATCTCCATGCTTTCGGGCTTGTCGCGGGTCTTGAGGGCAAACTCGCCGGCCAGTGCGCGCACCTGCTTCTTTGTTAATGCACCCAGCGGAAACAGGGCGTGCGCGAGCTGTTCCTGAGTCAGGCCGAACAGGTAGTAGCTCTGGTCCTTGGTGACATCCACGCCGCGCAGCAGGCGCCAGCGGCCGTCGCGGTGTTCCACACGGGCGAAGTGGCCGGTGGCGACTTTGTCGGCGCCGACCTGGCGGGCGTAGTCCAGCAGCTTGCCGAACTTGAGGTCAGTATTGCACACGGCGCAGGGGTTGGGTGTGCGGCCGCGCTTGTATTCGTCGACGAAGTACTTGATCACGCGCTCGAAGTCCTGCGCGAAGTTGAGAACGTAAAAGCGCGCGCCCAACTGGCCGGCCACAAAGCGCGCGTCGTTGGAGTCTTCAAGGCTGCAGCAGCCCTGCTTGTTGGATTTGGCGGCCGTGCCGGCCGTGGCCCCGTTGCGCATGAACAGGCCGACAATCTCGTGGCCGTCGCGCTGAAGCAGCGCGGCGGTAACGGACGAGTCAACACCACCGGACATGGCCACCAGGATCATGCAGCCTCCACGATAGCCAACGATTGCGGGTTACGCAGGGGTGGGGCTTCAGCGCCACTGGTAGGTGGATGTCGGGGGCTGGCTGAGTTCCAGCCTTACGTCAAAGCGGCGGTCGGGGCGGCGGATGCTGGGCGCGTTCACCAGCACGTGGTCGGTGGCAATCGCCTTGACTTCAACATCGGCCCGGGCGGCGGCTTCGCGGCCTGTCAGGTCATTCAGGTTCATGCCCTCGAACACGAACAGGCGGGTGCGTCCGCACAGCAGAAAGGCCCCGGGGCTGTCGTTGCCTTCCACCCAGGTGACGGTGCGCTGCAGGGCATAGCGGCGGTTCAAGGCAAGCTGCAGTTCGGCGCGCAGTTCGTCATCCGTGGGTTCGTCGGCCTTGGTCACGACGACGCTGACTTCTTCCACGGGCGGGGCAGGCCGCGCCCGCATCGAAAGCGTGGCCTCTGGCAGCAGGCCTTGCGAATCTGCGGGGGTCGCATGCCAGGTCACGCGGGCGGCTTTTGCGGGGGCGCGGTGCGAGGCAGCAAAGTCCTGGTCAGCCTGCGACTTGGCCCCGGCAAGCAGCAGCGCGGCAACCACAACCAGGCTTGCGTTCAAGGTGCAGATGGCGAGTACGACTCGGGCGGGCTTCATGGGGGGCCTCCGGCCATGAAACGCCGCAGCGCCGTGGACGCTGGGAAAAATCAGGCCTTGCCCAGGTCGATGGCGCGCTGGCGGGCCTTGCTGACGGCCTGGCGGAAGGTGTCGGCCCAGTTGGCGGCCTGCAGGTGGGTGATGGCGGCGTGGGTGGTGCCGTTGGGGCTGGTGACGCGGCGGCGCAGCTCAACGGGCCCGGCGGGGTCGTGCTGCAGCAGGTGCGCGGCGCCCACGAAGGTCTGGTAGACCAGCATGGTGGCCTGTTGGCGATCCAGGCCCTCGGCGCAGGCGGCGTCTATCAGGGCCTCGGCCAGGTAGAAGACGTAGGCGGGCCCGGTGCCGCTGACGGCCGTGACGGCGTCCATCTGGGATTCCTCTACGACCACGACGCGCCCGACGGCCGACAGGATGTTCAGGGCTGTGGCCAGGTGCTGGTCGTTGGCGTGCCTGCCGCGGGCAAGGGCCGTCACGCCCATGCCCACGGCGGCCGGCGTGTTGGGCATGGTGCGGATCACCGGCGGGTTGCCCAGGGCTTCTTCAAGCGTGGCAATGCGCACGCCGGCACAGATGCTGACCAGCAGCTTGTCGGGGGCAAAGGCGGGGCGGATGGCGGCCAGGGTGTCGCGCACGTTCTGGGGCTTGATGGCCAGCAGCACGGTGGCTGCCTGTTTCACGGCTTCGGCGGCGCTTTCGGTGGTGCGCAGCTTCAGCTGGCTGGTCAGGTGTTCGCGCCGGTCGTGGCTGATTTCGGCCACGACAAAGCTGTCGCGGTGCCAGCCGGAATCCAGCAGGCCTTCGGCCAGCGCAGCGCCCATGAACCCGCCGCCGATGATGGCAAGTCTTGACATGGCAAGTCCTCCGGGCGGAGTGTAGCGGCGCTTGCGCACCGGCGCAGGGGCGAGCGGCCATTGCTGATCTGCGAGCAATGTCAAAGACTGTGGTGGCTGGTGCATCGCCAAAGCGCGATACTGGCGCATCCACTTCTGGGGGTCATGAAATGCGAATTCCAGCCATTCTGATGTGCGCGGCCGCCGGTTCCGCGCTGGCCATGTCTGCGCCGCGGGCGCAGGACAACGATGACTCGCGCATGCTCGAGCAGGTTCGGGCCGAGTATGCCGCCGCGGCGCTGAAGCTGGCCGACACGAACAAGGACGGCCGCATCAGCAGCGACGAAATGCACGCGTTGCGAGTTCGGGCGATTGTGGACCTGCGGCTGCTGGACGCCATGCCCGATGACGCCAAACGCGACCAGGCCCTTTCGGCGCACATCGCCCGCTTTGCGCCTGTCGACGAGCTGATCTCCACCGAGGCCTTTGCCCTGGCCGACACCAATGATGACGGCGAACTCAGCACCGCGGAACTCGGGGCCATGGTGGGTGCCGAGCGGCGCGACCTGGAAAGCGATAAGGACATGGAGCATGCCGCGCGCCAGGCCTGGCGTTGTGTGCTGGCGGCGTTTGATGCCGGGGCCGATGGCAGCCTGTCACGCGTCGAGCTGCTGGCGCTGTTCGGCCAGACGCGGGTGGCGCAGCAGGTAGACGACTGGACGGAGTGCCAGGCCGCGCTGCAGGACTGCGCTCCTGACGAAAACACTCTCAACATCAAGGCCGACGAACGCCGCTGCGTGGCTGACGAGGCGAAGTTTGTGGCGGGCTACCGCAAGCAGGCGCAGCAGGCAGTGAAGGAAAAGGAAAAGGCCAAGGACAGCCAGACGGCCGCGACAAAGACCGAGGCCTTCAAGTGTGAGCTCAAGACCGGCCAGGTGCGGTGGTTCAAGGAGACGATGGAGGATGGCGCCAGGGTTCAACTTTCGCGGCATCGGGTTTCGGCGGTGTCCAAGCGGCACGAGCGCGCCTCGGTGATCGTGAACTACTACACCGACAAAGCCGAGGAGTGGGGCGTGATGACAGGGCTGGAGATCCACTCGCGCCAGAAGCACCTGGAAACAGAGCAGCGCAAGCAGCGCGACGGCAAGGTGGAAACCCTGTTCAAGCATCTGCCGCAGCACGGCCGCATGCTGGAGCAGAAGGACAACCAGAAGCTGGCCACGGCGGCGGGGGAATTCACCTGCAGCGTGCTGACCCTGGAACGCGAAGCCGGCGGCTTCCGGTTCAAGACCGTCTGCTGGGTGGCAACCACCCAGCCGGACAGCTTCCCGGTGAAGACCGAACAATGGATGCAGGCGCCCGGCGAAACGGAGTGGAAGCTGAACGTGGTGACGGAACTGGTTTCGACCAGGACGGCCCGGCCCAGGCTGAAGTAGGCGGCCGGCACGGTAACGGGGGCGGGCGCGATCGCGCCCGCCCTTTTGTGCTTGGCATGCGCACACATATCTGTTACAACGACTATCGTTGTAACGGTTAACTATGGCCCTGCGCGACGACATCAAGCTGAAAAGGCCCTTTGCCAACGACGGCGTGCACGCCCTGCTGCTGATGGCCCGCACGCTGACAGAACTGTTCGAGCCCGCGCTGGTGCTGGCAAGAAAGGCCGGCGTGTCGCCCGTTCACCACAACGTCCTTCGCATCCTGCGCGGGGCCGGGGCGCAGGGCCTGCCCGCGGGTGTGATCGCCGACCGCATGGTCGCGCGCGACCCTGACTTGACGCGGCTGGTCGATCGCATGGAAAAGCTGGGGCTTGTCAAACGTGAGCGCAGCGAGGACGACCGCCGCGTGGTGCTGTGCCGCATCACGCGCAAGGGCCTGGCGGTGTGCCAGCTGCTGGAGGACCCGCTGAATGAGCTGCACCGCGCGCAGTTTGCGAAGCTGGGCAGGCACAAGACCCGCCAGTTGATCGGATTGCTGGAAGACCTGCGCGACGCCAACCGGCGCACGGAGACACCATGAACGAGATCGCCAGCGGCTGGCTTGCCGAGTACCAGCGTGCCGACGCGCGCATACGCCAGATCACAGACGCCCTGACGCAGGCCCAGGCGAACTGGAAACCCGCGCCGAAGAAGTGGTCGGTGACGCAGTGCATGGATCACCTGTTTCAGTCCATGGACACCTATTGCGCAAAGATGGCGCCGGCCATCGCGCGGGCGAAGTCCCGCGGCCTTGCCGGCGGGCCGCCCTATGGCGGGGGCACGTTCACAGGCCGTTTCATATTGAACTTTCTGAACAAGGGCATCACATCCAAAGCACCGGCACCCGGTGTGTTCAAGCCATCCGCGACAGAGTTTGAACTTGTGGCGGCGCGCGGCCGGCTGCTGGATGCACTGGCGCGGGTTCAGAATCTGCTGGCAGAGTCCGACGGTCTTGCCATGGGCAAGGTGGTGTTCGCTACGCCGGTGTCTGTGCTGATCCGTGTGAGCCTGGCCCAGGCCTTTGCGATTCATGCGGTGCACCTGCACCGGCACATCGACCAGATGGAACGGGTAACCCGGAACCCTGATTTCCCCAAGGGCTGAGACGGGGCTGGAGTTGTAGTGCTAGATGTCGTCGAGATCGATCTCGACGTCCGCCTCTTCTTCGGGCTGTTGTTTCTTGCCGGGCTTGGGCGCTGCCTGCGCGTCCTGCCTGGTGCGGATGCTCTCGTTCACCTTGCGCGCGGTCTCGGCCAGTGTGCGCACCGCGGTGTTGCCGGACTTCGAGGCAAGAAGGTCGCGCGCCTGCGCGTGGTCAGGGTCGTACTCGATCAACAGGCGCGCATGCAGCTTGCCCGCGACGTCTTCGCCGGCCGCAAAGCAGTCCTCGGCCAGGCGCAGCCGCGCGGCGTGAAACCGTGAATCCTCGCGCAGTGCCTGCAGCAGCAGTGTGCGGCCCTGCTTGCGCTGGCCGATGCTGAGCAGCAGTTCGCCCATGGCATAGGCCAGCACCGGGTCGCGGTGATCCAGCGCGCGGGCCTTGTGGAAGTGTTCCAGGGCTGTGGCGGCATCCCCGCCCAGCCAGGCCACATCACCCAGGTACCGCAGCGCCCAGAAGCAATCCGGCCAGCGCTTCAGCGCCGCCTGCGCCTTGGCCTGGGCCAGCTTCAGGTCTTTCAGCTGCAGTGCGGCCTCGGCGGCCAGGCGCAGCGGGGCCTGCTTTTCGGGGGCGCTTTGCGCAAGGTCTTCGGCTGCCTGCAGGGCCTCCTTCAGCTTGCCCGCGCCAAGGTGGCGCAAGGCCTCCAGGTAGGTGCGAACCAGCCGTTCGTCGTCGCCGCTGATGCCGGGCAGGTGCTTTTTGCGTTCGTTGCTGGCCACGGCGATGCACAGGCCGTCGTCGTGCTGCCAGGCCAGTTCGAACTCGCGGTACGGAATCTCTACCGGGTCCAGAAAGCGCGGGTCCTGGGCAATCAGCACCTGGCCGGCGTCGTCGTAGCCGATGACGGCAAGGGCGTGGCCGCTCATGCCGTGATACTCGGTGGTCATGACCGGCAGGCCGCTGTCCACGCAGCGCTTCAGCAGGTCAAGTGTGCCGAAGTACGCGCGCCAGGCAACGCCTTCGATGCCGGCCATGTAGTCGAAGATCTCCGGCCATCGGGTGCCGGTGCCGCGAAACACCCGCGCGGCGACCTCCTCCTGTGTGGCCGGTTTGCCAACAAAGGAAAGCACATTGGCCAGCGTGTTGGGGGCACAGAACGCGCGCTTCTGCAGTTTGCGCGGAAAGGCCGACAGCCGCCCCGCCTTGGCGTTGGGCTTGCGCTGTTCCAGCGACGCCAGGCGCAGCTTTGCGGTATGGGCCAGTTCCGACCGCGGGTGCTGTTCCAGCATGTCACGAAAGGCCAGAGTCGCGGCCTCCAGGCGCCCGGCGTGGTACAGGCTGCAGGCAAGTTCAAAGCGGATGAAGTCCGCACCGTCGCATTCGGGGCTGACTTCAAGCGCGCGCTTGAGAAACGCCGCGGCTTCCTTGTGCTGGCCGCGCGATTCGTACATGCGGGCCATAAGCTCATAGAAGCCCACGTTCTCGGGCGATTGCTCTATGCCATAGGCCAGCACCTCCAGGGCGGGCTCCATCTTGTTCTGGATCAGCAGCGCGGTGCTGAGGCGAAAGAAGGCGTCCTCGCAGGTGGCGTCAACCTGCAGGCCCTTGGCCAGCTGCACCTCGGCTTCAGGGTAGGCGCCGATGCGCATCAGGCGGTAGCCTTCATCGGCCAGCAACTGCGCGCTGATCAGCCCGAAACCCGCGGATTTCTCCAGCGCGTCCTGGCTGCTCTTGTTCAGGCCCAGTGCCGCATAGGCGACACTCAGCGCGCCGCCGGCGTGAACCCGGTAGGGGACAAGTTCGTCGTCGTTGTTCAGCACGGCATCAAGGACGCGCACGGCTTCCTCGATGCGGTTGCTGTCCAGCAGTACACGCCCAAGCAGGAACCGGGCCTCAATGTGGCAGTCCTCCTGGCGGGCGGCCAGGTGCAGCGTGCGCCGGGCCTCGCGCAGGTTGCGCTGGCGCCAGGCAACGTGGCCCTGAAGTGTGAGGTACTCGTGTTCAAACGACAGCGCCGGCCACTGCCGCACACCCTTGGCCAGGGTGTTGCGTGCGGCCCGGAAAGCGCGGTTGTTCAAGTGCTCACGCGCCCGCGCAAGGCAGACCTTGCGGCTGGAAAAGGACTCGGCGGTGACGTCTCCGGAAGCCATTCAGTTTCCAACGTGCCACGGGCGAAAAAGTCCGCCCTGAATTCTGTGCCAATGTCCTGCCGCCGTCCGAAAGCGCGGCTGTGCGCAAGGCTTGCGAAGCAATGTCATCATGCCAGGCGGCGCGACACAACGTTGCCCGTGCGCAATCCCTGGTCCGTAACCTTCTTGACTGCCGAGGCCAGCGCCGGGTCTTCGCCGCGCGCCACAGTTTCCGGCGGGGTGGAACCATCGGGCCGCACGATCTTGCCGCCCAGCTTGCGCACGAAGTAGTTGCAGGCCGTGAACATGCGTTCCAGCGTTTTGGCCGGCTGGGCAACCATCACCGGCGCGAACTCAAACACCACCTTGCTGACCGGGCCCTTGGCGGCGGCCGCCAGGGCGGTGGGCTCGCCCCGCACGACAAAGGTGGGTTCATCCGACACGCTGCCGAACCAGCCAAAGGTGTCGCCCCGGCGCTTCATGCCAAGACAAAGGCAGCAATCAATCACCTTGGCGGCGTCGAAGCTTCCTGCCACAACCAGCGCGTAGCGATCGGCGAACTTGCCCTTGAGAGTTGCCAGTTTGGCGCTGCGGCCCGCGGCGCCGGCGGCGTCTTCGGTCATCGGTTGCTTGTCGCGCTTCAGCGTCTTGGCGATGCGGCCGGCGACCATTTCAAACATGCTCAAATCGTCTTCGGTCATGGGCTGACCCGAGGCCGGGAACAGCTCCTGTGCCACGATCAGCTGCACGGGCTCAGGGCTGATGGCTTCAACTTCAACCCAGGGGTCGCTGTCGGTGGCGCGACCAAACAGGTGAACGTCGGCCAGGCTCTGAAACAGCGACGCGCCCAGCAGCTCGCCCAGTGTCTTGGGCGGGTCCGAGGGCGCACCATTGCCCAGGCGCATGTGGAAGAACGCCGCGGGCGTGAATTCTTTGTCCTGCGGCAACTCGCGAATTGCGGGCAGCAGGTGCGCGGCTTCTTCGCTGGCTGCTTCTTCCGTGCCGAAGTCGCCCATCAGATCCGGCTGTAGTTCCGGTCCGTCCGGCGCAAGCTCGTTGCTCATTCATCCCCCGAACCAAGGCAATTTCGCGCATTGGGTGCGCCCGGAAGATAACACGGGCGCAACACAGAGTCAGGGGTCAATGGACCCGGAGTCCGCCAGCCGTCCTTTTATCCAGGCAGCCAGGTGGCGGCTGAAGACGAAGGCACCTTCGCGATCCAGGTGCGAGCCGTCCGGCACCCACAGAGAGGAAAGCACCGGGTCATCGTGCGAGTAAAGGCAGCGCCCAGGGAATGCCGCAGCCAGCTTGTCCCAGTAGACTTCGCGCGGAAACCACCTGTCTTCCCAATGACGGTAGTGGGATGCCGACGGAAGTTGGACAAACAGCAGCGTCACGCCCTGTGCCGCAAGCTCGGTGTCCATGGCTTGCAGGTCAGCCAGCACGACTTCAGTCCGCGCGTTACCTGGGGCGGCCCTGTTGCTGAGTGCCTGTCGCATTACACGGTCGGTCACCGCTGCCTGTGCCGGGTCCGGGCGGCCTGCAGAGACCGCCTCGCGCCAGCCGTTGTCGTGACGGATCACGCCTTCAATGCTGCCGTCGCCCGGGTCGGATGCGTCACGTCCTGCCAGCTTCAGCAGCCCCACGCGCGCGACATCCAACGGGCTGACCGCCGTGTTCGCCAGGTGCAGGGTGCCTTTAAGACCGTACTGGACGGAATCTTCCAGCCACTCGTAGGGAGCGGCCGCGTTTGCCAGCGGTATGGCGGCGCGTTGCGGGCCATTTACGACCCCGGCAAAGCAGGTCTCGGGCAGGACATCCAGCACCACAACGTCACCGGCGCGGAAGTCGTGCCGGCTGCTCTTCAGCATGGCGAACGAATTGCCTACTACGATTCCCAGGTTGAAGCAACGCCAGTTACCGCCCATCTGGTCGCCCATCAATGTTGGCACAAAATCAGCCTGGGCCCGTGAACTTCCCAGCACTACAAGCCGGGGCGATTCTGCCTGTTTCATTTCAAACCGCCGTCGCTGCCAGTCAGCAGAGTGGTTTCGTGGCACTGCTGGCGGGTCACCGTACCTGAGGTAGAGCTCCCAGCAGCTGAGGCCAAGAGTCAGCAACACCACGGCCATCACCACGGTTCGCGGGCTTCCCGACAGGTCGCGTTGCCGCGCGTCAGAACTGGAAGTAGATGAAAGCTCCGCCACGGAGACCTTTCGTGATCACAAGAAACAGCATAGCAGCCACGGCTGCTCCCGTGCCCGCCCACCCCAGCCGTCGTGCCCAGTCTTCCGGCCGGCGCTGCGGCCAGGCCATGTGCACTGCAAAGATGCCCCATGCCGCCATCCAGGCCAGCCCGATCTCCCAACGGGACTGGACAGGCGTGTCCCTGCCGAATCCGGCAAGCGCCTGCAGGATTGTCCAAGCCGAGCCAAGGCTCTCGGCCCGAAACAGAACCCAGCCCAGGCACACCGCATGCAGCGTGACAAGGGCACCCGCCACTCGCAGCCACCGTCCGGGTGTCGCCGGCAGCCACGACCGCAACACCCGTTCCACGCCAAGCAGCAGGCCATGCCAGGCGCCCCAGGCTACAAACGTCCAGGCGGCACCATGCCAGAGCCCGCCCAGCAGCATGGTAAGCAGCAGGTTTATCCGCGTGCGGATCCGACCTTTGCGGTTGCCGCCCAGCGGAATGTAAAGGTAGTCGCGCAGCCAGGTGGAAAGGCTGATGTGCCAGCGTCGCCAGAAATCGGAAAAACCGACTGCGCCGTAGGGTGCCCGGAAGTTCTCGGGCAGCACAAAACCCATGGCCAGGGCCAGTGCAATGGCCATGTCGGAATAGCCGCTGAAGTCGCAGTAAATCTGGCCCGCAAATGCATACAGGCCGGTCCAGGCCTGGATGGTGCTGGGTGCTGCGCCCGCGCCAAGGAAGCTGTCCGCCATCGGCGCCAGCAGCCGGTCCGCAAGGAAACTCTTCTTGAACAACCCCAGCGCAAACAGGCAGAAAGCCCCACAAATCTGGGAAGCTGTGGCCTGCCGCGGCTGCTTCAGCTGCGGCAGGAACTCGCTGGCCCGGACAATCGGGCCGGCCACCAGTTGCGGAAAGAACGTCACGAACAGGGCAAAATCCAGCAGACTGCGCTCTACGGGAATCTTGCGACGGTACAGGTCAATCGAATAGGACAGCGTCTGAAACGTGTAAAAGCTGATGCCGACCGGAAGCACCACATTCCAGGGCATCAGGCTGATGTCCCAGCCGGCCGCGCCGGCCGCGGCAATGAAGTTCTCGGACAGGAAGTTGGCGTACTTGAATGCTGCCAGTACTCCCAGGTTCCCGCACAGGCTGATCGCCAGCAGGGCCTTGCGTGCCCTGTTACCCTGCGTCTTGTCCAGCGCCAGGCCGACGCAGTAATCAAGCACCACAGAACCCAGCAGCAGCAGCACAAACGGCGGGTTCCAGGCCGCGTAAAACGCAAGGCTGGCAGCCAGCAGAAAGGCCTTGCGCAGGGCCCACGGCGGCCCAAGGCGGCACACCGCAAAGACCAGTGCAAAGAAAAGCAGGAAGACAGGCGAGGTAAACAGCATCGCGGTGCGGACTATAACTTGGCAACGGTGACGGCACTTGCATCGAACACCCGGTGCCAGGCCTGCCCGATTTCGGCCGGCGTGAAGCGCCTGGAGTATGCCAGTGCCGCCGTCCCCAGTGTGGCGCGCTTGACAGAGTCCTGCAGCAGCCGGGCCAGGCTGTCCGCCAGTGTGTCGGGCCTGGGTTCGCACATTGCCAGGGCCCCTGCAGCGGCCATCTCGGGTGCCAGCAGTGCCCGCGGGCTGGCAAGCACACTCATGCCGGCGCTGGCTGCCTCGGCTATGGTCATGCCGAAGTTCTCAAAGCCCGTGGCAGGGTGTACCAGCACGTCGGCTGCCTGAACCAGCGCAACAGTCTGCGAAGCACCAAGGCCTCCAAGCCAGCGCAGTACGCCGGCCTGTTCCAGGGGGCGGGCCTCGCGGCGCACGAGGGTGGCATATTCAGGGTCATCGTCGTGCCCGGCGAAGTCGGCGCGAAAGGCCAGGCCTTGCCTGTGCAAGTGTGCCAGTGCCTGCACCAGTTCAAGCACCCCTTTGCGCGGGTGCAGACGGTTCAGGCAGACAATCACCGGCACGGGGTTGTCGGGCCGCTGGGCAGGCCTCCAGCGTGGGTCAACGGCATTGGGTATCACCACAAAGGGCAGTCCACGGGCCTGGGGGGTGCTGCGCGCGCGCTCTGCATCGGCAAGCGTTGAAAACACCAGGTTGCAGGCGCGCACGCGGCGCCCTTCGCCGCTCAGCCAGCGCAGCCGCTTGCGCCAGGCATGATGGGCCAGTGCATCGGGGTCAAGCATGCCGTGCGGCACCAGAAACACGTTGCGCCCGGCGGCCCGTGCGGCATCCACGGCATAGCGCGTGGGGGACAGCCAAAGCGTGTGCACCACCATCGTGTCGTAGCTTGCGGCGTTGCCTTGCAGCCATTGGCGCATGGCCGTGCTGGCCTTGAACAGTTGCGGTGCGCTGCCCGCAAACACCAGCGGGCTGATTCCTTCCAGCGGCGGGTCGGGCTCGCCCACGCAGGCGCAGTCAACCTGCATGTCCGCCTGGCGCATGGCTGCAATCGCCCCCACAACTGCGGTTCGGACGCCGCCCTGGCTGGCATCCAGGCTTGGCACAACATGAAGTACTTTCATGGGCGCATGCGCTGTGTGGCCTCGCGGTCCAGCCGCGCAAAGCCCAGCAGCGCCCCCACGCAGCCCCAGAACACCAGGCACATGGTGCCGTTTTCAAGGATCGGAAATGCCTTCAGCAGGTACCACGCCATCTGCCCGCACAGATAGACCCACAGGGCAATCCGAAGCGGCGCGAAACGCGCAAGACGGTTTTCAAACGCAAGGGTCATCAGGCCCAGGAACAGCCAGGCCATCACCAGCCCGCCCAGCACCAGGCCGATATCGCCGAAGCAATAGCGCACCAGCGCCCCGCCCCATTCCACCCACTCGGCACCCGGGGAGGGTTGACCAAGCAGGCCCATCACGCGGCCGCTGGCACCAGCTGTGCCGGTGCCGTTGCCCAGCAGGCCGGCCTCGATGGCCAGCGGTGCTTTCACGGCGAAGTCAACGCGCTCCTGCACCACGGCGGGGCTCAGGGCTGTCCAGAAGGCAATCGAGCGGGACTGGCCCATGGTGCCGACCAGAAACGCGCCAATGACAAGCCCGACCACACCGCCGGCCAGCAGGCCGTTTCGCCGCCGAGCCTCGGGCTGCAGCAGGGGGCCGCGCGGCTCGAGGTAAAACCTGGCAAACGCCAGCGGGAACATGGCGATTACGCCGCACACGATCAGCGAAAGCCCGGTTCGAATGCCGGAAAGGTAGGCGCCGCATACGGCGCAGTATCCGCACACCCAAAGCATGATGGTCTGGCGCGGTGTCGCGCCGATCTTGATCAGCCCCACGACCAGGCAGAATTGCAGAAGGCAGATCAGCGCGTACAGCGTCGGCGTGGCAAAGAACGACTCATTGTAGCCCAGCACGTCGCCGGTCTCGAGCCAGCGCTCGCCGAAGAACGCGCGGTCGGTAAGGAAACCGGGCAGCGCGTCGCGGAACTCGTTCTGGAGCAGGCAAAGTGCCAGAAATGGTATCGCCAGCCAGGTGACTCGTCGCAGCCAGGCCACAGTCACTTCGCCATCCCTTACCGCCGCGTACACCAGCACCGCCAGCGGGATGTAAACCGTCCAGGTGCGCAGCCCCGAGATGGCGACCAGCGGGTGCGGTACACCGGGGTTGAACATCTGCAGAATCACCAGCCCTACCCACAGAATCACGGGCGCCCAGACTTTCACCTTCATGTCCGGCAGCATCGCCACGCGGCCTGCCCGCGGACCGAAGAAGTAAGAAAGGTAGGCTGCTGCGGCCACAAGGTCCTTCATGACAGGCACCCAGGCCGGCATGCCCGGCAGGGCCTTGCGCACGGAATCTTCTACCAGCGCAAGCAGCAGCAGCAGGAACAGCCCGCGGCGCCAGTCCAGAAGCGCAATCATCGCGCTGGCAAGCAGGACTGTCCCGGCCGCGCCCAGAATGGCGCCCCGCAGCGGGTTATCCCGTTCGATGGCGGCGCCGAAACCGGCCGAAATCATGGCCAGCACACCCAAAACCAGAAACACGCCGCCCATCCGGATGGGCAACAGTGTCTGGCGGCCAGGTGGGCCGCCGGGTAAGGCCATAGAACCAGTCGAAGTTTGTGGCATTGCCGCCCTTGAGTGTAAGGCAATTTGTGCCGATAATGAACACTGGCCCGTCGGGGCAGTGAAAACGCCTGACGGGGAGGGAACGTGACGGCATACCTGGAGTCCGCGATCACCGATATCCGCCGGCTTTCGGCGGCAGGGGACTTCACGGCTGCCCGGCGCCGGCTGGGCGAGTTTCTTGCGGCTAACCCGCAGCTTGACGCTGCGGCCGTCCGCAGCCTCTCTGACCAGCGCCGCACCCTGGAAGTTCTGGAATCGCTGGAAGTCATCCGCCAACTGCTGCGCGATGGCAAGGCAGGCTCGGCGGCCCGGGCCGCCGATGGCATCAGGGAAGCCCTTGGAAACGATGAATATTCGCGCCTTGGCATCCTTGGCGCGGCCCTGGCGTTGCTGGGGCGGGCCGGGGATCTGGCCCGGCGCGCCGAGTCCGGCGACAGAAGCAGAGATTTGCACGAGGAACTAGGTGTGTTCCTGGAACACCTGTCCAGCGAGTTGAACCACCTGCAGACCGAACAGGTTGACCGCCGCCTTCAACAGGTGCTGGAACCCGACCAGGCCGGATCATCAGCCACCCTTGGTGACCTGTTGTCCCGCCGCCCCTGGCGCTCGAACCTGCTGCCGGCCGTGGACGCGCCTGCGGCGGCTGCGGCCTCCGGGCAGGCCCCGGCCGCGGCAGCTGCCGCCACAAGGGCCGACGGCAGCCCGGTGATCGGGCGCATTCTGATTTCGCAGGAGCAACAGGAGCGCGTGGCCCCGGTGGCCTCGCCGCTGGCCCAGCCCGCCCAGGCGGACATGTTCAACCTGGTGGGCGCAGCGGCATTCCGTTACTGGCATGTTGTGCTGGGCATTGCCGTGATCTGCGGGGCAATCGGCTGGTTTGGTGTGCTTTCCGCCCCGGAGAAGTGGCAGTCCAGCAGCCTGCTGCAGAAGTCGCCGCAATCATCGCCGCGCGCGCCACTGACGGCGCGCCCGGAAACCTATGTCAGTTCGCTGCCCAGCCAGACGGTGCTGCAGCTGGCATCTCTGCCGACGTTCCACGAACGCGTCGCGGCGCGCCTGACCGACATCGGCTGGGCCGAAGACGGCAAGCCGACTTCACAGGCGCGGCTTCCGATCACCCGCGAACAGGTGGCGGCCTCGCTGACCCCAACCGTGGAAAACACCGGCGGCGGGTTTTATTCGATCCGGTTCACCGCCGTTACCGCCGACGGTGCTTCCGCCCAAGCCGTGGCCGGCGCGGCGGCCGATGTGTTTCAGACCCTGCACTTTGAGCACGTAACGCGCGAGGCCAACGCGAACCTGACCGATTACGAGCAACGCCAGGTCACCGTGAACGCCGCACTGGAGAAGATCTACCAGAAGCGGCTGGACGAGTTTGCCGTCGAGAGTTCTTCGGCCGTCGGCGTCACCGTCAAGGATCGTATTGAACAGTTGCTGGTGGAGCTTCGCACCGCCCGCACCTCACGGCAGGAACTGCAGACTGGCCTTGCGGCCTCGCGCCAGCAGGAGGCCTCCTTGCGCGAGATCGCAGAGCGTATTCCGCCCTATGAGGAACTTCCGCCTGACGCAAAACTGACGGCCCTTCGCACTCTGAAGGTTGAGATGGAGAAAGAGCTTTATGACCTGCTGCGCAAGCGCGGTGACTTCGGGCCTGAACACCCGTTTCTGCGCCGCATCCGCGACCTGCAGGAAGACCTGCGGCTGGCCGACCGCGAGATTGAGGAGATCGAGCGTTCCAACGCCGCCGATGTAGACCGTCGCCGTGTGAACCCGCTGCGCGCCAACGCGGACAGCCGGGTGGCCGAGGCCCGGTCGGCAACATCATTGCTGGAGATGCGCCTGAATGTGGTGCAGGAGTCGATTCCACGGCTGGAGACGGAGCTTTCCGGGCTGCGCGAGCGCTACCTTGCCAGCGAAGCCCTTCGTCGCGAGGAAACCTCGTTGATGTCGCAGAAGGACCGCTATGCCGTGATCATGGAAGAGTTGACCGCCGTGCGCGATTCCGCCGGGCGTGAACTGACCCTGATTGCCCCCGCGGCCAAGGCGCAGAAAGTGCCCAGGCAGGAGCTCGTGGGCATTGCGGCCGGGCTGATTGCCGGCCTGGTCATCGGCATCGGCGTGGCCGTGGCGCTGCTGCGGCGTCGCCAGCTGGCAGAGAACGAGGCAGCCACAGCATGAGCAACCGCAACCCGCTGATGCGTCTTGGAAGACTGGCGATAGCAATCGTTGGCATGGCGTTTTGCGTGTCCTGCGCGGGGCCTGAAAAGTACGTGGATGTCACCACATTGAAGGAGCTGCCCAAGGATGACTACGTCTACACCCTGACGCCCGGTGACGAAGTCAGCATCGAGATACTGCAGGACAAAGACTACAACCACGACACGACTGTTTTGCCCGATGGCACAGCCAGCTTCCGCTGGATCGGCGAAGTCGACGTCATGGGACTGACGCTGTCCCAGACGCGCGAACTGCTGCGGGGCAAGCTGACCCCATACTTCAACAACCCGACCATGTCCCTGAAGCTCAAGCGAACCAACGGGCCTGACCCGATTGTGTTCCTGGGGAATTTCGGCGGCAGCTCCAGCGGCGGCCCCACTCCGCAGGTCAGCCGCGGGGGCCTTATCAGTTATCGCAAGGGCATGGGCGTGATGGAGGCCGTTGCCCGCGCCGGAGGCGTAGGCGAACCCGACATTGATGTTGCACCCTACCTGTATGTGGTACGCAACATCAAGACCATCGACAAACGCCAGGTGTACCGGTTTGACTTGGCCGAAGCCGTGCGCGGCGGTACGCCCGACCTGCCCCTGCACCCGGGCGACGTGATGTTCATCGACCAGTCCTGGCTTCAGGACCTGTCGCGCGCCCTGGGTTATGTTTCCTCGATTGTCGGTTCCAGCACCCAGGGCATCGGCACCGCGCTGCTGATCGACACGATTTCCGACCGGGCCCGCAACTGATGGCATCCGTGCTGGTTACAGGCGGCGCGGGGTTTCTGGGCAGTCATCTTTGCGACCTGCTGCTGGCCCAGGGCCATTCAGTTACCTGTCTGGACGACTTTTCCACCGGTTCACTTGCCAACCTGGCCCATGCGTCGGCACAGCCCGGCTTTGGCCTTTTGAAGGCAGATGTGCTCGACGGCGTACCCGGCCGTTTTGACCGCATCTTTCACCTGGCCTGCCCGGCCAGCCCGGTTGCCTATCGCCGCGACCCCATCCGTACCCTGCAGGTGGCGGCCCTGGGGACATTGAGGGTGCTGCAGAACGCGCGTGACACGGGCGCGCGGGTGCTGCTGGCATCCACCAGTGAAATCTATGGCGACCCGCTGGTGCACCCGCAGGCTGAGAGTTACCGCGGCAACGTCGACACCCAGGGTGTGCGGGCCTGTTACGACGAAGGAAAGCGCGCTGCGGAAACCCTGGCGGCGGACTTCCGGCGCATGCATGGTGTAGACGTTCGTATCGCGCGCATCTTCAACACGTACGGCCCGCGCATGGCACCGGACGACGGCCGCGTGGTCAGCAATTTCATTGTTGCCGCACTGGCGGGCCGCCCGCTGCAACTGGCCGGGGGCGGTCACCAGAGCCGCAGCTTCTGCTATGTCTCGGACCTGGTGCAGGGCCTCCGTGCCCTGATGGAATGCGCGCCAGGCGAAACTGCGCAGCCTGTCAACCTGGGCATGCCGCAGGAGATCACGATCCGCGAACTTGCCGAGATGGTGATCCGCAAGACCGGTTCAAAGTCCGGGCTGGATCAGTCCGCGCCGGAGCCCGACGATCCTTCCCGGCGCTGCCCGGACATTTCGCGCGCGGCCCGTTTGCTGGGGTTTCAGCCGACAGTCGGGCTGGATGAAGGATTGAGCCTTACCATTGACTGGTTCTCGGGCTTGTCGGCCAACTCGCGGTAGATGGCGGCGTAATGCGCGGCAATCGCGGCCGGAGCAAACCGCTGCACATTCAGCAACCCCGCCTCGACCAGCTGCCGCCTTTGTTGCTCGTCGTCCATGGCTGCCAGCAACCCCGCGCGGATCGCGGATTCGTCTGTTGGGTCAATCAGCAGCGCGCCATTGCCTGCCACCCAGTCCATCGGCGCCCGCGCCGAGGTTACAACCGGCAACCCGCAGGCCTGGGCTTCCAGGATTGGCATTCCAAAGCCCTCGTACATGGAAACAAACGCCAGCACGCCGGCACTGCGATAGGCCTCGGCCATGGCGGCTTCATCAAGGCCCTGGGTTTGCGTAAACGGCGTGCCGGCCGCCGTCAACTGCGCGCGCAGCGCGTCATCAAGCGGGCCGATCACGCGCAGGGCCAGCCCGGTCCCGGCCAGTGATCGGGCGACGCGCCGCAGGTTCTTGTGCTCCAGTGTGCCCACAGCCAGCACGTCGCGGCCATGTGCGCCGGGGCCGCTGGTGAAAGCCTGCGAAACACAGTTGGGCACCACGCGCACAGCCGCCGGGTCTGCACCGGCCAGATCGTGCAGCTCCTGGCGCGACTTCTCGGATACTGTGGTTGTCACGGCGGCGCGGGCCATCGGCCGCAGAAAGTACGCCCAGCGCAACAGCCGCCTGCGAAGGCCGCCACTGCGCACCAGCGGCGCGCAGTCATGGATGGTAAGCACCGTGCGACCCGGTGGTGTGGCAAGCACAAGATAGTGAGAGTCGCCGACAACATGGATGACGTCCGCCCGCTGTCGCCCGGCCCAGATCAGGTTGCCCAGGCGCCTGAGAATGCCCCCGTTGCTGTGGGGGCTGCGCGCCACGCGGGGTTCGATGTCGCCCGGCAGATTGCGGCGGATGGTGGCAAACAGGTTCTCAATGCTGTGGAAGCCCGGCTGCGGCTTGCGTTCCAGGTGCAGCACAGAAACCACCCGGCGCGCGGCTGCGCGTTCGGCCGCGCGCAGCAGGATCGGCGCATAGGCCCGGGCGAATGCCGCCGGGCCCCACAGGTCGCGGGCCTGCTGTGCCCAGTCTTGGCGCACGGCCTCGGGGGCCGGCTGGTCTATCCGCCGGGCGGCGGCGCGGGCCAGTGCCTGCGTGTTGCCGTGCTCGACAATCTCGCCCCACGGGGTACGGCACCATTCGCGGATGCCGCCGGCGTCAAAGGCCACGACGTCGCAGCCCATGGCCACGGCCTCGGGCCCGGCCATGCCCCAGGCTTCAAACACCCGCGCGGGCATCAGCAAGCACTGGCTGCTCGCGGCATGGGCTGCAAGACCGGGCTCATCCAGCCAGCCCGCGAAATGAACACGGTCGGCGACGTTCATGCGTTCGGCCTGCCGCCGTGCCGGCGCAAGCTCCGGCCCGTCGCCGGCAATCGTGAGTGTGCTGCCCCGCAACGCGGCGCACACGGCAATGGCGTCCGTCACGCCCTTGAAGGCATACAGCCGCCCGCTGAAAAACAGGCTGCGATGCCGGCGTGCTTGCGGGGCGGGGAAATGATCGGGCAGCATCGGATGCAGCACATGGCTGCGGCCGGGCACCCCAACGGTGCGCGCAAACAGTGACTCCAGGGCATGGCTGTTAAAGACCATGCCCCAGGCAAGGTTCATGGCCTGGCGCGCCAGCACCGGCCGCAACGGCGCCTTGACGCGCTGCAGCAACGGAAACCGCGTGCCGTCCGGAAGGCACAGGCAACGCTGCCCTGTGTCCACGCCCAGGCAGCCGATGCCGGCGGGACGTTCGCAGATGCCGCCAGACACCGGCAGGCTTCGGCCGCCGGCCGGGCAGGTGGATTCGGACGTGTGCTGGTACAGAAGCATCGGCACACGCCCGTGCAGCGCGCGCATCAGCGGCAAGGGCGAGCACCCATGAATCTCGACAACGTCGCAGGCTGCGGCAATGCGCTCGGCGGATTCCGCCACTGCGTGTGCCGAAGGCCGATGCAGCGGGTGAATGGACTCGCCAAGCTCAACGTCCTGGCGCGTGAACGTGGCAACCTTGGCGCCCAGGGTCGCCTGCAGCGCCAGCAGGCGATGCAGATAGGTTTCCGTGCCGCCCACCAGTTCCAGGCGCGGCGTAACAATGCCGATGCGCAGGCCCGAAATTGCACTCACGGCGCGGTCTCCAACAGCAGCTTGCGCCACGCGGCCTCAAACTTGCGCGCGTCAAAGTGCTCCGCGGCGTAGCGGTGGCAGGCCTTGCCGTCGGCGTCCAGCGCTGGGCGGTCCGCGGCAAGCTGCTGGATCCGGGCGGCAAAGGCCTGAACCAGCTCGTCGCCGTCTCCGTCCAGTTTGTGGCAAACTTGGTCAGGCAGGCTGGCCAGCGCGCCAACACGCGTCACCAGCGGCAGCACACCGTGGGCCATGGCTTCCATCACCGCCAGCGGGAAGCCCTCGCGGCTGGAGGTCAGCACCAGCAGGTGCGATTGGCGGTACAGTGCAGCCATGGCCGCGTCATCGTTAACCAGGCCGATGAACTCGCAGCTGGGCCGATCTTCGGGTGATACGGACGAGGCAAGATCGCCCACCAGGCGCATCCGGGCCGCCACGCCCGATGCCTTCAGCGCGCTTGCCAGGCGCCCTGCAAGCTCGACACGCTTCTCGGGTGAGTTGCGGCCGACAAACAGGATGTTGAGGTCACCCGCGGGTTTCACCGGCGGTTGCGGGGGAACATCCACCGCCGTAGGAATCACCAGCAACTTCTGCATGCTGGCGCGGTCAACGCCGGATTCGGCGTACAGGGATTCCAGACGGCTCGCAAGTTCACTTGAGATCACGATCCGCCGGGCAAGCTTGGCTTCGTGCCGCAGACTGTAGTGCTCAAACCCGACGCCGAAATTGTGCAGCAGGTCCACACAGCGTACGCCGACCAGCCACGGCAGCATGTCATAGAAGAAGTGGCTGAACGAGCCCACCACTACGCCCGTGCGGCCGCGCACAATGCGGCCGGCCTGGAACCCGGCTTGAAAGTAGGCGCACAATCGTGAGCGCACCCGCAGGCCCAGGTTCACGATCGTGGCATGTTGCTGAAACCGCGGCAGCAGCTCGCGTGCGCCCTGGGGCTCTGTGAACCAGACCTCGGGTGCGGCATCGGCCACGGCCCTGACGATGCGCGCGTGGACCATTTCGGCCCCGCCCAGGTTGGGCGTGGCGAACACGAACAGTACCCGGGTGTTCACGGGTGTCGCAAACACCGAACACAGACGCCCAAGGCCGCCAATCATTGCGCGCAGCAGTTTCACCCCCGCGCGCTTCACAGGCCCATCTCCTTGCGGATGACATCCACGGTTCGGGACCAGTCAAACGTGGCGACGGCATCCTGCAGTGCGTCTTTGTCGAACGGCCCGAAAGTGGCAGGGTCGGCCAGCGCCGCTGCCCAGGCCGCCGGGTTTGCTTCGGCAAAGCGCAGGTTTGGCCAGGCCAGCCGTTTCAACTCACGCAGCGGGTTGCACAGCATCGGCTTGCCGCAGGTGCTGAACTCGACCACGTTCAGCGGCGTGGCGTCCTCGGTGACAGGCCTGGGCACGTAGGGGTGCACGCCGGCGTCACAGGCATGGATGTATGCGGGCACATCGTCGGGGGCAACCGGGCCGACACAGTGTACGCCTTCGGGCGGGCCCAGCCCGCGCGGGCCCGCAACGCGGTCACTGCCGGGGCCAACCACCAGCAGTGCAAGGTCCGGGCGCGACGCACGGGCATTCAGCCAGGCATCCAGCAGCATCTCCATGCCGTCAAAGGCCATGCGGTGGTTGCCGATGAAGCCGACTACAAACCGGCCAGCCAGACCCAGGCGGTCACGCACTGCCTTGGCTTTCTCCGGCGTGCAATCCAGCAGGTTGGCTCGCGCGGCCCCGTTGGGCGCATAGGCCGCGTGGCGGCCGGTCAGGCGGTGGGCGTAGTCGCACAGGCTGTGGCTGCATGCCGACAGGGTGTCGGCGCGACGCATGGCCTCCTGCAGGAATTTGCGGCGCGACCGCCCGACAATCCCGGTGGCCCACTCGTCGTAGAAGTTGTCGATCACATCAAAATGCACGCGGTACCTGCGGCGCTCCGGCTTTGGGGGCAGGAAGAAGAATGGATTGCCGTGAAACACGTGCCCGCAGCCAAAACGTTCGACCGCGCTTGCCACGCGCCGGTTGTTGCAGGCCGCGGCCCACCAGTTGAACAACGGCCCGGTGGCCGGCCACACCGGCATGGCAAAGCGGGTGACCTGGCCTTGCTCGATCACCCGTGTGCGCGAAAAGGCCAGCTTGCGCCGCATTGCAAGCCGCGCGATGAAGCTGTTGTCGGAAACGGTGACGGCCTCGGTGCGGTCCAGCGCAAACACCGGCGTCTTGTGCGCGATGCGGCGCGCGATCTCGACTTCACGGATGCGCAGATCCGGGGCGAACAACATGCGGCCTACCCACAGGATGGCCGTCACGCCCCGGCTCCTTTGACCAAGGCAGCAACATCGCCGGCGATGCGGGCCGAGGCCGTGCCGTCCCCGTACGGGTTGGGAAGACCGCCGAGTCTTTGCCTGATAGCGGGGTCGTCCAGCACCCTTGTCAGTTCCGCGTCCAGTGTCGCAGCGCGCCCGCCCACCAGCCTTAGAAAGCCCGGCTCAAGCCCCTCCGGGCGTTCCGTGACATCGCGTGTGACCAGCACGGGTGTGCCGAACTCGGGTGCTTCTTCCTGCAGCCCGCCGGAATCAGTCACCACACAATCCGCCCTGCGCAGCATCCACAGGCAGGCCAGATAGCCCAGCGGTTCAATGGTGCGGAAGTGCGGGTGTGGTTCGATGCCCGCCACCGCCCCGCGCGCGCGCTCGGAGGGATGCGTGGCAAAGACCACCGTCAGGTCGCTGCGGCGTTGAACCTGGGCGCGCAGTATGCGTGCAACTTCCGAGATGCCCCCGTCCTGGTTCTCGCGCCGGTGGCCCGTTGCGAACACCACCTTGGAACGCGCGCCATCCAGCGCGCTGACCAGCTCCTGTGGCGGCTGCGGCAACAGTTGCCGCGCGGCATGGCGTGCGGCATCCACGCCGGTCTGGCCGGTAACCAGAATGTCAGTGTCCGACAGACCCTCCGCCAGCAGGTTGCTTCGGGCACCCTGCGTGGGCGCGTAAAGGCGGCTGCACAGGCGGTCTGCCAGCGCGCGATTCAACTCCTCAGGCCAGGGTGCGTCGCGCCTGCCGGTTCGCAACCCGGCCTCGACGTGCCCGCAGGGCGTATTGCGATAAAAGGCGGCCAGTGCGCCGCACAGCGCCGTGGTTGTGTCGCCCTGCACCAGCACCACGGAGGGTCGCAGTGTGGCGATCTCGGCATCCAGGGCGGCGATCAGGTGCGACGATAGCTGTGCCAGGCTGCGGCCTGACTGTGCCGCAACGACTGCGCGGTCGGGCTTGATGCCAAAGGGCAGCAGGGCCTGGTCCAGCAGGCGTTCATGCTGGCCGGAGGCAACCAGTGACGCAGCCAACCCCTGCGCGCGCAGGGCCGACAGAACCGGTGCCAGCTTGATGGCTTCGGGCCTGGTTCCGGCGATCAGCATGACGTCAACCGGCATCGGCCCCCCGTACACGACGGAACATTCGCAACAACGGCATCGGCACCAGTGCCCGGACCACGGCCTTGTAGCCCGAGGCCGACAGTGGTTTGTGCCGCACAATGCGCAGCCCCGCGGCCAGTGCGCGGCCCGGCAGTCCCTGCGTCTTGTAAGCGCCGGCCAGTCGAACCATGTGCGAATGGTACTCGGGCGTCCACGGTATGGGTACGCCGCGAACCTTCATGGCCGCGGCCATTACATCCGCGGGGCGGGTGCGGGAAAGGCTGTCCGGCGTGTCGCCATAGTCATACAGCGTGCGCTTGAGGTGGTAGAGGCGCGAGACCGCGGCAATGCGGCGCCAGTAGTCCCAGTCTTCGGCCAGGGCCAGCTCTTCGTTGTAGGCACCGACGTCACGGGCGATCTGCGCGCGGTACAGAAAACAGGCGCCGATTACGTTGCGCGCGGCCAGCTCGCTGGCGGGCCCGGCCCGCGTGGGTGTGCGTGTGCCGTCGGCGCTTACGATTTCATAGTCGGCAAACACCATCCCGACTGCAGGGTCAAGCATCAGTTCGCGGGCCATGGCCTTCAGCGCGCCGGGGCGATAGGCGTTGTCGTCGCTGGTCCAGCTCAGCAGTTCGCCGCTGGCGTGCGCAAAGCCCCTGTTCAATGCGCGAGGCAGGCCGCCATTGGGGATGTGCAGCACACGCAGCCGCGCGTCGCCAAGCGAGTTGCACAGCGAATCAAGCAGCTCGGCAGTTCCGTCGCTGCTGCCGTCATCCACCACGATCAGTTCCAGATTCGCGTAATCCTGCGCCAGCACGTTGCGCACGGCCGCTTCAATCAGGTGCCTGCGGTTGTGAGTGGGCAGCACGACGCTCAGTTTCGGCCACTGGGGGTTCAACAGTGTGCGGTACAGCGCGGCCTCGCGGGCCTCAATCACGGCGATGTCGTATGGTTCGCTTGCGGTCCGTGCCGGGGCCGCCAGGCGGGCCCGGGTGGCGGGCTCGCACAGTTCGGCAATCGCGCGGGCGATGTCGGCGGTGTTTTCAGGGTCGCACAGCAGGCCGTCCCAGCGGTCGGTGACAATCTCGTTCATCGGCGGGCGGTTGCTGGTGACGACGGGCAGACCGCAGGCCAGCGATTCGGCAAACACTATGCCGAAACCTTCCCACAGACTGGGCAGCACGAACGCGTCCGCCCAGCGCATCCAGGCCGGCAGCTGGACATGAGGGATCGACTCAAGGTGGGTGACAAACGGCCACTTCGACCAGTCGCGTGACGACTTGCCCGCGTGCACAAGGCGCAGCCCGGGAAAGCGCGGCAGAAGCGAAGCGCAGGCCGCAAGCAGTCGGTCGAGATTCTTCTGCTCTGCATCGCGTGCAACACAAAGCAGCCGCGGCGAACCCGTCGGCCCGTCCGCAGCTTCGCCCTGCGGTGAGAACAGCTCGCGGTCAACGCGGTTGAAGATGGTGACAACCCGCCCAGGGTCACAACCGGCCGCAATGCAGGCCGAAGCCACCGCCTCGCTGACGGCAATCACAACGTCGGCCCGGGGCAGGATATCGCGGGACAACTCATGCACGTTGTGAACACTGGCGACGACTGGCAACTGAAGTGCCTCGCCGATCTGAATGGCGACCCAGGCACTCCATCGGGCACCATATGCGCGTATCCAGCTTGGACGCTGCTGGCGCAGATACTCCAGCCAGGCTGATGGGATGCCGGGCCATCCGGCCGCCAGGGCCGCACGATCCAGAATGACGTGGTGCGGAAGCAGATGCGCGGCATGAAGCCAGGCCTGCATCGGTTCGATGCCCGGCAGTGCCGGCACACTGAGGTCTGGTGCATCAATGGCAGGCCCGGCCTGTGGCGAGAGAACAAGCGTACGGGCTGCCGCACAGCCGCCGAAGTAACGGCTCAGGTATGCGCTGCTGAACCCTCGCGCGAGGTAGTTTGCGGGATGTTCCTCGGGCACGACCACCAGTGTTCCGAGTGTTGATGAGGCTGGTTTGCCGGCCAAGCTGAGTCATCCTTTCGCGTCTGTCGGGCTAACGACGCGGCCTGTTGCGCCGATCCTGCCATGCCAGTGAGTTGCTGCAATCAGCGCCGGTCGATTCTGGCAGGTCATGAGGGAGCTAGGTGCTGACGTGGCTTGTGATGGTCCAGCGCTGGCGGTGCTCCAGCAGAGGGCGGCCGTCGCTCCAGTCGGGCCGGTCAACCTCCAGGCGCGCCACACCGTCCTGGACAAAAATAGGCGATACCCCGTCACGCTCAAACAGATACGTTTTTGCGCGGTAACAGCCGACAGGAAGGCGCACATCTTCGACCAAGACCTCCACGGTGCCGCTTCCCTTGAGTGTCTGGTCGGCGAACGCCGGCCCGCTGAATACATGGAACAGGTAGTGCCGTGGCAGGTTCAGCGGGTATCGCGGGTCATCATGAAACAGTGTCAGGGCAAAAATCGGTGAATGCACCTGCTCCGCGGCATGGTAGTGAAAGCGCAGCATGAGGTTTGCCCCATGCCCGATCGAAGTAACGGGGCGCCCAAGGCCGTCCAGCAGCTCAACCGACTTGATCTCTGCACGAGGCACACCGTCCGCGGTCTTGATGAAATTGGTCTCCAATACCGGATCATGCCGATCCCGGGAAAGGTCCGTGAGGTAGGCTTCAATCACCTGACGCGCATCGCCGTGCGCTTTCACTTGTCCTGACTTGATGAACAGGCATCGAGTCGATGCAGCCATGGCGTACATGTCGTGGCTGACGGTGATCACGGCTCGGCCGCTGGTGCGCATACGCGCCATCCAGTCATAGCACTTCAGCTGAAACCCGGCGTCGCCTACGGCCAGTACTTCGTCGACCAGCAGAACGTCGGGGTTGGCATGTGCCGCAATCGCAAATGCCAGGCGCGCGTACATGCCGCTGCTGTAGTCCTTCACCGGCATATCCATGAACTCGGCCAGGCCGGAGAACTCCACGATTGCCTCGTACTGGCGGCGGATATCCGCGCGGCTCATGCCCAGGATTGCGCCGTTGATGGACACGTTCTCGCGGCCTGAAAGATACGGGTGAAACCCCGCGCCAAGTTCGATCAGCCCTCCTACGCGACCCTTTGTGACGACCTGCCCGCGGTCAGGCCGCAGGATGCGAAACAGCAGCTTGAGGATCGTGCTTTTGCCCGAGCCGTTGGGTCCCACAATGCCCAGCGACTCGCCGGGCTGCACGGCAAACGAAACATCCTGCAAGGCCATGAATTCGTGGGGCAGCAGGCCATCGGGGCCGCGCTTGGGCCCGCGCAGCCATTGGCCGGCCAGGCCCGCCAGCGTACGCACTTTGGCGCGGCGCGAGAAGCGCTTGGAAACACTGATGAACTCGGCCGCTGCTGTCATGCGGCCTCCAGCAGGAACAGGTGCCCGGTTGTCTGGCAGGGCATGGCAAAGTGCATGGCGCGAAGCAGCCCGTAACCCCAGCGACGGCGCAACAGGCCCATCTGCACCCTGAAGCTGGGCACGGTCAGAACCTCGCCTGCGTGGCACACCACACGCCGTCCGCCGGCGCGAATCGCACGGCGGAGCGTGCGCGGGGTATAGAATTGAACGTGATCTGTTTCGCGCGCGATCCAAGGGTCCACCCAGCGCCGGCCCAGCCTGGCCAGCAGGCAGCCCTCGTTTGGCGCAAGCAGGGCGCATAATCCGCCCGGTGCCATCCAGGACCGGATGGTCGCCAGCGCCGCGACGTCGTCACGAATATGCTCAATCACATGGCTGAAGATCAGCAGGTGTGCGCCTTGTGCCACAGGCGCGGGCTGGCCTGCCGTGATCTCGACCTGCGCGATGGTGGCATGCGGCGCCAGCTCGCGGGCGCGGTCCAGACGCAAGGGGTTGTAGTCGCACCCCCAGAATTTGGCCTGGGGCAGATCTCGCAGCCGGAACAGGTTCACGCCGTCGCCGCAGCCGACATCCAGCACGCGCAAAGGACGTTGCGACACGCGCTGTGCCACGCGGGCAAAGGCCTGCCGCAGGAATGCCTCGCGCCGCGCGTGATCAAATCTGGCCGAGCCAAAGCTCCACTCCAGCTGGCTGCCGGTGTACCAGTGGTTGCCGGCGGCAACCTGCGCCAGCATCTGCTGTGTCGCGGCGAGGTTCATGCCAGCTCCCCGAACACGCGCTCCATGCGCCGGAACCAGCGCCAGCCTGCAACCAGCACAACTACGCTGATCAAGGCCGCCAGCCCGAACTCGGGTGCCAGGCCGAAGTGCGCGCCGGTAATGCAGGTGCGCCAGGCGTCAAGGATCGGGGTCATCGGGTTCAGCCAGGCAAGCCACTTCAGGTTGCCCGTGCGTGGAATCGGGTAAACCACCGAACTGGCAAACATCCAGACCTGCAACCCGACCTGCAGCACATACTGCACGTCGCGGTACAGCAGGTTGGCCGCCGACAGCACCAGCGCAAGACCCGTTGCCAGCGCCAGCTGCACGGCCAGCACCACCGGCACCAGCGCCAGACCCGGCCCAGGGGCAATGCCGTACCAGGCCATCAACGCAGCCAGCACTGTCATGGCCACGGCAAAATCCACCAGGGCCGAAAGCACAACCGACAACGGCAGGGCCTCGCGGGCGAAGTAGACCTTGGTGACCAGGTTGCGCTGGTCTGTCAGGCAGCGCGCCGCCCCGGAAAGGATGTTTGCGTGAAGTTGCCACGGCACCAGCCCGAGAAACACAAACACCGGGTAGGGCAACCCGCCTGCATCCACTTTGGCAACGCGCGTGAACAGAAACGTGAAAACCAGCATCAGTGCCACGGGCAGGGCCAGCGCCCAGCCGATGCCAAGCACGGTGTGCTTGTAGCGCACACGCACTTCGCGCGAGGCCAGCATCCAGGCCAGGCCCCTGGCCCCGGCAACTTCGCGCAGCTCGGCAGTGATCGACATTGGGCTCATGATAGCGGCGAAAAGGCGCCCCATGCTACCTGGGCGTACCCGCTTGCTTCACTGTGGCCTTCCAGCGGCCCGAAGTGACGCCGCAGGTGTCGATGAAACCGCGGGATGGAAAACGCCCGCACATGGTGCGGGTCTTCCAGCCAGCCGATGGGCACACTCACTACCCAGCGCGCGCCGGGTGCCAGATGCGGACGGATTGCGGCAAGCAGGCTGGCCTCTTCGTCGACGTACAGGTGTTCCAGAAACTCGCACAGGACAACGGTGTCGAACTGGTCCGCCGGCTGAAGTCGAAGTGAGTCGGCACTGGACACCCTGGCCTCGACCTTCGGGAGCTGCAAAGCCGCAAGTTCATCAATGGCGGCGGAAAAGCCATCCACGGCGATCACACTGGAAACCTGCGGCCTGGCGGCGATGCGCGCTGTCAGGTTGCCGATTCCGCAGCCGACTTCGAGAACACGGCCGCTGGTCTGCGCAATGGCAGCAGCAGCCCGGGCGGCGTAGGCGGCCCAGCGGGCTTCGACTTCGGGCCAGGGCAGGTCGCGCTGGCCGCGGTAGATTTCCAGGGATGAGCCAGCCCCGGCCCACTGGTCGCGGCTGATGCGCCGGCCGGTAAATCGCCAGTGCCAGTAAAGGTAGAAAGGCTTGAGAGACTGCATTGGCAGAATCCTGGACGCCCGGGCGCTGATGTCAATCACCCCAGAACCAGACGTCAGACTCGCCGTTGGTATCCAGGACATGGGCCTCGCCGTCTACATACCCTCCGACGATGCACATGCGGTTGCCGGCGGCATCCCACACTGCGCCGTGGGCCCATCGCGGCTGAGGTGCGGCGACCGGCGGATTCAACAGGGTCCAGACGCCGGTGCCGAGCGCCAATGAATACAGACGGTTGTTGGCAAGTCCGTTGACTCCGCCGAACAGCAGCATGCGGTGCCCGGCCGCGTCGTACACGGCGCTGTGGTAGAACACCGCGCCCGGCGAAGTGCCGCTGGTAACCATGGTGCCCCAGGCAGGCGCGCCGGAAAGCGACAGCACACTCAGGATCGCCGTGGCCCCGTTGTTGCTGCCGCCGTAAACCAGCATTCTCTGGTTGACCGGATCAAACACTGCCGATGTCGCCACACGGGCCAGTGGCGCGCCGGTGGGCGAGAGGTTGACCCAGTTGAGAGTCGACAGATCCAGGGCAAACGTGGTGTTGTGCATGGCGCCGGTGCTGTCCAGGCCACCCCAGATCACCATGCGGCCCAGATGGTCCACCACGGCCACATGCTGGGCCCTGGTGCCCGGTGGCGTCCCGCCGGGTGAAAGCAGCGTCCAAGCCGGCGGGCCGGACAGGTTCAGCGCCCATACTTCGCCCACGATCGTGTTGTTGGCGGCGCCGGCGCGGCCACCAAAAAGAATCATCCGCTGGTTGGCCGCTTCATACACCAGTGTCGCCGAGCGCCGGGCAGTCGGGCCGGTGCCCGTTGCAGCCAGCGTCTGCCAGCCCGAGATGGGCGCGGCAAGGTCAAGCTGCCACAGGCCTGCCGCAGGCATGCCATTTGCCAGGCCGCCAAATGCAATCAGCCGGTTCGCAACAGGATCCAGGGCAACCGACGCCGTCACCAATGAAGTGGGCGAAACCAGCACAATCGGGTTAACCCAGCCCCCGGCAATGTTGCCGGTATCAATCGCCCAGGTGTCAGCCTGTGCTGTGCTGTTCACAAATCCGGTTGCAGTCACAAGCCAGCCGTTGCCATCCATGCAGCCCGCGTGGGCGTGCCTTGCCGCCGGGCCTGGGGCCGGGGGTGCCAGCAACGTCCAGATCGCGGTGGGGTTGTTGACGTCAAGTTCCCACAGGTCACCGAACTGCCCGCCGTTCGTGCCGCCGAAAATCCAGGCCTTGCGGCCGGTTGGGTCGGCGGCCACGGCCATTTCGCGACGGGAGGGCATGAACGGCGCGGAGACGGCCGAAATGTTGGTCCAAGCTTCGGCACCCAGGGTCAGGTCAAGCACAAACACGCTGTTGTAGAAGAACGCGCCCTGGCCGCCGAACACAACCATGCGGTTGAGCGATGCGTCAAACATGCCGCCGGCGCCATAGCGCACGGGCGGCAGCGTGCCGGTCGGTGCCAGCGCGGACCAGCCGGTCAGGGCCAGGTCCCACACCCAGGTGTCGTTCTGTGCGGCCGTCGACAGTCCGCCGAACAGCACCAGCCGCTGAGCAACGGTGTCCAGAACCATCGTCGGCATGATGCGCGGGGTCGGGCCGCCGCCGACACTGAGCTGTGTCCATGCCCCGCCGGACAAGCCGCTGAGGTCAAGTTGCCACAGGTCGCCCAGCCTGGCGCCAGTGCTGTCCTGGCCACCAAACACGATCAGCCGCTGGCCGACGGGGTCGTAGGCCGAGGCCAGATACATGCGCGGCGAAGGCGCAATACCCGTTGCGTTGAACTTCACCCAGGTGGCTGAAGCGACGCTGCGATCGAGTGTCCAGACATCGTTGAACAGACCGGCCGCATCCTTGCCGCCGAAGATCACGACGCGGTTGTGTGTTGCATCCAGCGCCATCGTGGCACCCCAGCGCGCGGGCATCAGCAGTTGCGGTGGTGCGGCTGCAGGCGCGGACTGCCAGGCGGGGGTAGCAGCAAGATCCAGCACAGACAACGCGGTCAGCGGCACTGAAGTGCTGGGCAGCCCGCCAAACAGAAGGGCCTGGGCCCGTGCGGCGTCGAATGCCGCCGAACCAACCACGCGCCCATTGCCGGCGGCGGGGTCCGGGCTTGCGGCACTCCACTGGTGCTGGCTGCCGCCCTGCAGGGGCATGACCCAGGTGTCGCCAAGGAACGTGCTGCCGCGGTAGCCGCTGCTGACCATCAGCTGATTGCTGATCGTGTCGTGAACCCAGGTGCTGAAGTAGCGCGTACCGGCCGCGCCGTTGGTGGTGACGGGCGACCAGTTCATGCCGGTCAGGTCAAGTTCGTGGCAGTCGCCCACCGTGCCTGTGGCACCGTTGCCGCCATAGATGACAAGCCGGTTGGAAACCGGGTCCAGGGCCGCGGCATGGCCCATGCGCGCCGTGGGCACAATGCCGCCTGTTGCAACCGCGCCGGTGCCCCAGCTTTCGCCGCCCAGTGTCAGGTCGAGTTCCCAGGTGTCAGCGAAGTACCCCGCACCCTGCCCGCCGTGCATGATCGCGCGGGGAGCCGCCGGGTCATAGGCCAGCACAGGCGCAAAGCGTGGCGCGGGCGTGGCAGGCGAGCCCGTGGCGATCTGCTGCCAGGTTTCGGCGCCGCGAGTCAGGCTTAGCGCCCAGGTGTCGTTTGCCGCGCCGCCGCTGGTGTTACCGCCGAACACAATCATGCGATGGTTGACGGCATCCAGCACGGCCGCCGCGTACTGGCGCGCGCTGGGCCCGCCGGACACCGAAAGCCGCTGCCAGCCCGGCCCCCAGGCGGAGCTGCGTTCATACACCCACAGTTCGTTGGTGATAATGCCGTAGCGCTTGCCGGCGAAGATCAGCATGCGGTCATTGGGGGCGTCAAACACCGCGCAATGGCCGAACACCGACGTGGCTTGTTGAACCGGTGAAAGGTGCTTGGCCCAGCCGCCGTCGCGCTGCAGGGCAAACGGGGCGCTGGAACCAGGCGTGCCGGGCTGCACACCGAGAAACGGCGACAGGGTGATGACGTATGCGAAGTCCGTCACGTGGCGCTCGGTGGCGTAGGCGTCCCAGCGGAACTCAAGCGCTGTGTTGGCGGGCACGCCAAAGATCGTGCTGCCAGTGATGGTGCCGGCGCTGGCCCAGGTCAGGGCCGGCGGGCCAGCATTGGCGCCGCCGCTGTAGGTCACGACAACGTCTATGAATGTCAGCGGCGCGCCGTTGACGCTGGCGGTTACGGTCAGGGGCCCGCCGTTGTCCGGGCTGACGGTGACGCCCGTGACACTGGTCGGGATCTGCCCGGTGCCGTCCACAGTGACGTCAAAGTCGCCGCTGGTGCCGCCGCTGTCGCTGGTGATGCGCAGGGTTGCCGTGCGTGGCCCGGCCGCAGATGGGTTCATGCGTGCCTGGATTGCGTCGTTGAGCCCCGCGCCGATGGTAATCGGCAGAGCCGGCGCGGCCGGGAAGAACGACCAATCGCCTGCGTTGGCACCCACGAAAGCAAGTGCGGTGATCGTCAGCGGGCCGGTGCCGGTGTTGTTGAAGGTGTGTGTAACCGGCGAGGTCGGTGTGCCAATGAAGCTTGAACCATAGCCGACCGGCGTGGTCGTGCTGAGTGTGCCGACCAGGGCGTTGCCGCTGACGGCGATGTCCGAGAAGTTGCCGGGTGTGCCGCCGGAGTTGTCGGTCACGCGCAACGTGGCACTGCGAGAGCCGGTGCCCTGGGGTGTGAAGCTGGCGGTGATGTTGACGCTGCCGCCGCTGGCAATCGTGTGCGGCAGGCCGGGGACGCTGTTGAACGACCAGTCCGCGGCATCGGTGCCGATGAAGTTGAGCGCCGTGATCGTCAATGTCCCGGGGCCGGTGTTGGTGATCGTGTGCATGACCGGCGAACTGGGCGAAGTGACAAAGACGTTGGTGGCGCCATAGTTCACCGGCGTCGGGCTGGAGAACGTGCCCGAGATGCCGTTGCCGTCGACGGTGACATTGCTGAAGCTGCCGGGTGTACCGCCGGTGTCGCTGGTAAAGCGCAGGGTCGAGGTACGGGCCCCGTTGCCGCCGGGTGTGAAGACAGCCTGGATGTTAACACTGGCGCCGGCGCCGATCACAAAGGGCACCGTCGGTGCGGCCGGAAAGAACGCCCAGTCCGCGGCGTCGCCGCCGGTGAAAGTCACCGCCGTGACTGTCAGCGGGCCGGTGCCGGTGTTGCTGACCGTGTGGGTCACCGGTGCTGTGGGTGTACCGAACTGCTGAGAGCCGTAACCCACCGGCGTTGCCGTGCTGAGTGTGCCCACCGTCCCGGTGCCGGTGACAGTGACGTCGGTCAGCGTGTTGATGAACCCGCCCGAGTCACTGGTAAAGCGCAGGGTTGAGGCCAGCGCCCCCGTGGCACCGGGCACCAGTTGTGCCGTGACCTGGGCGTTGCCGCCCACCCCGATCACGATGGGGAAAGTCGGTACCGGGTTGAAGCTCCAGTAGGCCGCGTCGCCGCCGGTGAACTGGGCAAGGGTAATCGTCAGCACGCCAGTGCCGGTGTTGGTGATGGTGTGTATGCGGGGTGAAAGGCTGGTGGGGGTGAACAGGTTGCCGGTGCCGTAGTCCACGGGTGTCGGGGTGCTGAGCACGCCGGCCGTGCCGCTGCCGGTGATGGTTACGTCAAAGTCGCCGCTTGTGCCTCCGCTGTCGCTGGTGATGCGCAAGAGGCTGGTGCGCAGGCCGGTGGCCGTGGGCATCAGCCGCGCCTGCACGTTCACCGAAGACCCGGGCCCGATGTTCATCGGCAGGCTGGGTGGGGGCAGCCAGCTCCAGTCTGCGGCGTCGCCACTGAAGAACTGCAGGTTGGTGATCGTCAGTACGCCTGTGCCGCTGTTGGTCAGGGTGTGCGTGACAGGCGACAGGTTCGTGAACTGCCCCACATTACCGCTGCCATAGTTCACCGGCGTTGTGGTGCTGAGTGTGCCGACCAGGGCGTTGCCGCTGACAGCAATGTCTGAAAAGTTGCCGGGTGTGCCGCCGGAGTTGTCCGTGACGCGCAGTGTGGCACTGCGCGGGCCGGTGCCCTGGGGTGTGAAGCTGGCGGTGATGTTGACGCTGCCGCCGCTGGCAATCGTGTGCGGCAGGCCGGGGACGCTGTTGAAAGACCAGTCCGCGGCATGGGTGCCGATGAAGTTGACGGCTGTGATCGTCAATGTCCCGGGGCCGGTGTTGGTGATCGTGTGCGTGACTGGCGAAAGCGGCGAAGTGACAAAGACGTTGGTGGCGCCATAGTTCACCGGCGACGGGCTGGAGAACGTGCCGGCAATGCCTGTGCCCGTAACGGCCACGCTGCGTGTGGTGTAAGGCGCGCTGGCGTTGGTGACGTTGCTGCTGAACGCGCCCGCTGCTGTGGGGTTGAAGCGTACGAAAATCGTAGTCAAGGTCGCCGCCTGTGCGGGTGTGCGCGACAGGCTTGCACCCCAGGGGCCACCGGCTGCCAGCGCCACCTGAAAATGGGCCGGCGCCGTGATCGACAGATTGGCGCTCAGGCCTACGCCTTGCACATTGTAAGTCTGCGAACCTGAGGGTGTGCCGACCTGCTGGTTGCCAAAGGCCAGAGGGCCGGTCGTGCTTACGGTGATGCCCGCGCCGGTGCCGCTGACGGCGATGTTCTGCGTAACCGCGCCGCTGCTGGCGTTGGTCACGTTGCCTGCCGCTGCGCCAAGCACGGTGGGCGAAAAGCGCACGAAGATTGGGGTGCTGGCCACCGTGCCGCCCGAGGGCGCAAGGTTCAGGCTGGAAACCCAGGGGCCAACCGCTGCCAGTGCGACTTCAAAGCTGGCGGGCGGGGTGACGACGATGTTCGCTGTCAGGAACGTGCCCGAGACGTTGTAACTTTGTGCAGCCGAATTCGTGCCGATTTCAACGTTGCCGAAGTTCAGCGGCCCGCCAGTCACGGTCACGGTTGGCACGACACCGGTGCCCGATATCGCGTAGTTGCTTGTTGCCGTCGGCGGCATGGTCGCGTCGGAGTTGTTCCAGGTCACCGTGATGTTGGCGGTTCGCAAGCCCGCCGCGCTGGGCGTGAACACGATATTGAACGTTGCCGTGCTGGCTCCTGCGGCCAGCGCCCCGCTTGGTGCCGTGCCCTGGATGACAAAGTCCGAGGCATGGGCACCCGTGATGCGAATGCCGGTGGCAGGTCCGGGGGCCGGCAGCGTGAGCGCAAAGCTGCCCATGTTCTGCGCCTGGAATCCCTGGGCGGCGCTGGGCGAGCCGACGGACACGCTGCCGAAGTTGCTGAAGCCCGCCGTCGGTACACTGAATACCTGCGCGCGTTCGGCCGGTACATACTGCACAAACCACGAAATCAGCCGGCCCGTACCGCCGCCGCTGTCGTCGGCAATGGCGATCGTCCAGGCACCGGAAGGACTGGTGCCGTACATGGCGTTGAAGGCGGCCGTGCCTTCCACGAAGTAACCGGTTCCGGCAGTGAACGGCGCCGTTCCCCCCGTTACGGGCGTGTTGCCCGTGTTGAACTGGCGGTCACCATCGCGGGACAGCATCGTGTACACAAACGAGACCGCCCCGGTGCCGTAGTTGTCGCCGGTGCCGCCGTTGTCGGTGGAAAGCTCAATCACGCCGGCGGGCGGAACGACGTTCGGACCGTTGTTGATCGTTGTATAGGGGCCGGCCCAGGTGACCCCCGGTGGAATCAGCCAGATGTCCAGGTCGGCATCGTTGGCGTGGTCAATGCGGATGCCGATGCGCAACGCGCCGATCAGGTCGCTTGTCGCAGGGATGTTGATCGTGTCTGTAACACCAAAAGTGTTGTTGTCCGGGATGCTCTTTCCAAACGGCGGAGTGCTGACATAGGTGTTGGGCGGGTTCAGCGGGTGTGCCCCGTACTCCAGCGGGTATGGCGCGATTTCACTGGTCGAGCCCACAATGTCTGCATTGGTCGCATGCCGGAGCGACAGAACCGTGTTTGCCGGCGAGGCCAGCACCGTGCCCACAACCAAAAGAAACTCGGTGGTGTTGGCCGCCACCAGGAAGCCACCCGCGATGTTGAACGTGGCAACGCCGCCGGCCATGCCGCCATTGGCCACCAGGGTGTCGGTTCCGGCCTCAAAGGTGCCGTTCTGATTTACGTCGCGGTACAGTGCAATCGCGCTGAGGTTGTTGGCCAGCGTGAAGTTGTTGACCTCGCGCGCCGTGACCTGGGTGACACTGTTCGAACCAAAGTAGGCCGAAAGTTCAAGCTGCCCGAAAACATTGCCCGTTGTGCCGGTCGTCGCCGGCAGGCCGGGCATGTTGTTGTCGCCGATGTTGGCCCAGAACTGCGGCGTGGTGATGGGCACATACTCGATCTGCCAGGAAATCAGGTAGCCGACATCCTGTCCCCAGGAGTCCACCACAATCAGCTGCCAGGTGCCGCTGGGGTCCCCGTTGTACGAGAGGTTCCAGGCGGTTGTTCCTTCTACACGGTACTGGGGCTGGGCGGTAAACGGCGCCGCGCCACCTGTGACAAGGCTTCCGGCTGCCCAGGTGGGGTCATTGGCGCCTGACAGGCGCCCGTAGTTGTAGGTGTATGGCGAGGTATTGCTTCCCCAGTTGTTGCCGGAACCACCGTTGTCCGTGGAAAGTTCAATGACCTGCGGCGGAGCCGTGATGACCGGGCCGTTATTCGGAACCGCATAGGGCGGGTTCCATACAATGCCGGGGGGCAGCAGGTAGATGTCCAAATCAGCGTCATAAGTGTGATCCAGCCGGATGCCGACGCGCAGAGAACCCACGCGGTCGCTTGTGGCAGGCACCGTGATTCCGCGCGTGATGCCGACGTCATCGTTGTCCAAAATCAGGTCCGGCTGGTTGGGCCGGTAGGTGTATGTCGTGGCCCTGACAAATGGGCGGGGCCCGGCACGCAGTGGAAACAGGCCGGCATGCGGCAATGGTGAAGCGATGGAACCCGCGGACTGAATCTCCATCTGCATCGACGCAGGCGCCGGGGCAGCCACAACGGTGCCCACAAGCAGCAGGTTCACGCCCGTGTCGGCGGCAATAGGCTGCGCAAAGTTGAACGTGGCAGTGGCACCGGCCAACGCCGCGTTTGCCAGCAGGGTGTCGCCGCCATCCAACAGGCCATCGCCGTTGTTGTCGCGGTACAGCGATGCCGCCGAAATCAGCGTAGTCAGCGTCGCGCCACTGGCTTCGCGAAAGACCATGCTGGTGACGTTGTTCGCCGCCGCGCCCACGGCATCCAGCCGGAACTGGCCCAGCACCTGGCCGGCTTGGCCTCGCGCGATGGGCGCGCCGGGATCGTTGGCCGCGCCCCGGCTCGCGTACAAAGTTCCGCTGGTCACAGGAGCATAGACAATCTGCCAGCTCCGAAGTGTCCCGGCTCCGCCGACAACGTCGTCGGCAACGACCAGCGTCCAGTTTCCGGCTGCAGGCCTGCCGTAGACGTCATCGAACCAGTCCACGCCTTCCGGGATGTATACGTTGGCAGTGAATGGCGGTGCACCGCCCGCGACAGAAGAGGTGCCGGGTGCCAGTGGGTCTCCAAGCGACGACAATCGGGCGTAAGTGTAAGGCGGAGTGGCGCCGGAACCATAGTTCGCACCGTTGCCGTTATCCGTGGACAGCTCGATCACCGGCCGGGGAATCGGCGCGTTCAGCGCCTCCGAAGCCGTGGAAAACTCATTGGACACAAGAGTGTAGGGCCCGGACCAGGACGCCCAAGGCGGGATCAGGAAGATGTCCAGCTGGTTGCCTGTGCCGTGGTCGATGCGAAGGTCCACCCGGAACGAGCCGATCAGGTCGCCATTGGCGGGAATCGTGATTGTGCTTGTGACGCCGATGCGCGAACCGTCGGGGATGGCGATGTTCGGGTTCGCTGTGAAAGTGTTGATGTGGACGTACCGCAATTCCCATGACACAAGCGATCCTGTCTCGCCTCCCTGGTCGTCAAACACAACAAGCTTCCAGTCGCCGACGGGGCTGGTGCCATAGCGCGTGTTGAAAGCGGCCACGCCCTCCACGGTGTAGATGTTGGCCGTGTAGGGCACCGTGCCTGCCGTGATGGCCTGGGTCGACGGAAACACAGGATCGGTCGTGACGCTCAGCCTGGCGTAGACATAAGGGCCGGCACCGGTGCCGTAGTTGTCGTTGGTGCCACCGTTGTCGGTACTCAGTTCGATGACACCTGCAGGCGGCGGCAAAGCGTAGTTCGGGCCGGTGCGGTTCCAGGTCACGCCCGGCGGCACAAGGTAGATGTCCAGGTCTGCGTTGCGCGTATGGTTCAACCTCAGCCCAATCTGCAGGCCGTAAATCTGGTGGGCCGTGTAGGGCGCGGCGTTGGGAACCGTAATCGTGCTGTCGGCCCCTGCGTTGCTGTTGTCCGGGATTGCCACGTTCGGCGTTGCCGAAAACGGAACAACCTGGGCGGACAGCCCGGAAGCAAGTGCAATCAGTGCAACAAGTAAGAGTAGTCGCGAACCGGCCAAACCCACCCCCGCTGCACAACCCTGTGCGCCAACTATAGTGAAGGAGCCGGCGACTTCATCTGGTGTCTAAGCACGTAAAGGCTACCTCACCGCACGGGCCCGGTCAAGGAATCCTACCCGGTGAAAGGTTTTTGTAAGTGGCTAATTTACTTGAGTTTGAGTCGAATTTTTGCGGCAACCCAGCCTGTAACCGGCGTCGGCTTCGCCCGGACTGCAAGAGAACTCCAGAAGCGGCGTGGAAAACGTGTTGGCAAAAAGGTTTGCGCAAAGTCTGCGAACCTGTCTCGTCGCGCGCTATGCTCTCTGCCCAGGAGAGCACCTTGCAAGCATTGCTTCATGACCCGGCCTGGTGCATCACCAGCCAGCGTTCGCAACCGGTTTCCGAGCTTGCGGCGGCTTTGCGCCTGCCTGAGTACCTGGCCCGGGTGCTGATCAACCGCGGGGTCCGCGACCCCGAGCAAGGCCACGCCTTTCTTGCCGCCAGCACGGCCGCGCTGGAAGACCCGTTTGCGTTTCGCGGCATGGAAGTGGCCGTCGAGCGCGTTCGGCGGGCGGTGGCCAAGGGCGAAAAGATCCTGATCCAGGGTGATTACGACGTGGATGGCAGCACCAGCGCGGCGCTGCTGGTGAACCTGTTCCGGCTGCTGGGTGCCCAGGCCGAAGTCAGCATCCCGGTGCGGGCGCAGGAGGGCTACGGCCTGAACGAGCGCATTGTGCGCCAGGCCGCGGCTTCGGGCGTGACGCTGATGATCACCTGCGACAACGGCACAACCGCCCACAAAGAAATCGCGCTGGCCCGGCAGCTTGGCATTGAAACCGTGGTTACCGACCACCACACCGTGGGCGAAACCCTGCCCGATGCCGTAGTGGTGCTGAACCCGCACGTGAAGGAAGAACCCCTGAAGTTCCGCGACCTGTGCGGGGCCGGGGTTGCCTTCAAGCTGGCCTGGGCGGTGCTGCAGCGGCTGGGCGGCGGCACGCGCCTGGAACAGGCGCACCGGGACTTTCTGGCCGGGGCCCAGAGCCTGGTGGCGCTGGCCAGCGTGGCCGACGTAGTGCCGCTGCTGGGTGACAACCGAATCTTGACACGTCAAGGCCTGCGCGCGATGCCCGACAGCCCCAACCCCGGCATCCGCGCGCTGATGGAAACCAGCGGCCTCGACCGGGTGCCGTCGGGAATGGATGTGGGCTTCAAGCTTGCGCCGCGCCTGAACGCCGGGGGCCGGCTGGGCCGCGAGACCCTGGGCCTGGAACTGCTGACGGCCGGCAGCTACGGCCAGGCCATGGACCTGGCGCGCGAAATGGATTCCCTGAACCGGCAGCGCCAGTCCCTGGACCGCGAACTGACCCGCATGGCCGAGGAAATGGTCGCCGCCGATCGCGGCTATGACAGCGAACGGGTGCTGGTGCTGGGCCACGACGAGTTTCATGCCGGGGTGGTAGGGATCGTGGCCGCACGCATCAGCCGCCGATTCAACAAACCTGCTGTACTTGTGGCCACGCGCGACGGCATGGGGCGCGGCAGCGGGCGCAGCATCCCCGGCTTTCACCTGTACAACGCGCTGAATGAATGCAGCGGCCTGATGCACCGCTTTGGCGGGCATGCCCTGGCCGCAGGCATGGAAATCACGCGCGAGAATCTGGGGCTGCTGCGGCGTGCGGTGAACGAGATTGCCGGCAAACACGTGGTGAGGGCCGACTACGCCACGCCGACTTTGAACATTGATGCCGAAGTCCCGTTGCAGGCCCTGGAGCCCGAAGGCGTGCAGCACCTCTCGGCGCTGGAGCCCTTTGGCGAAGGCAACCCCGAGCCGCTGTTTGCGACCACAGACGTGGAAGTCGCCGCGCCGCCCAAGGTGGTGGGACGCGGCACCGGCCACCTGACGCTGCTGGTGAAGCAGGGCGGGCCCGCGCTGCGCGCGATCGGCTTTGGCATGGGCGAGAGAGTCTCGCAGTTCAAGCGCGGAGACCGGGTGCGCATGGTCTTCACGCCACGCATCAGCACCTTCCGCGGCCCCGCGGAAGTAGAGCTCGAACTCAAAGACATCCGGGCCTAGAGACTACGGCATAGGACATATAGGTCCCCTCCGGCCCCCGGGGGCCAACCCGGCCTGCCAAACCGCCGTAGATGCCCTTCACCCTTGCCGCGGCCGCATTCGCCCGCAAAATGCAGGGCTGTTGACCATTACCCACCGGACCCGACATGTTCGAACAGGCTTTCCGCAACATTGACGACGTACTGCGCCGCGAGGCCGGTTGCACGACCGAGCTTGATTACACCGAGCAAACCTCGTGGCTGCTGTTCCTGAAGTACCTGGACGCGCTGGAACGCGAGCGCGCCACCGAGGCCGAACTCGACGGCAGGAAGTACGGCTTCATTCTCGACAAACCCTACCGCTGGGAAGTATGGGCCGCGCCCAAGGATTCCGCAGGCGCGCTGGACCACAACAAGGCCATGACCGGCGACGACCTGCGCGATTTTGTGAACATGCGGCTGTTTCCGTACCTGCAAGGCTTCAAACAGAAGGCCACCGGCCCGGACACGATTGAATACAAGGTCGGCGAGATTTTCAGCGAGATCAAGAACAAGATCCTGGGCGGCTACAACCTGCGCGAGATCATTGACCGCGTGGACGAGCTGAGCTTCGGCTCGCAGGCCGAGAAGCATGAACTCTCAGCCCTGTACGAAGAAAAGATCAAGCGCATGGGCAACGCCGGGCGCAACGGCGGCGAGTACTACACGCCGCGCCCGCTGATTCGCGCCATTATCCAGGTGGTAAAGCCCAAGATCGGCGACCGCATCTATGACGGCGCCTGCGGTTCGGCGGGCTTCCTGTGCGAAGCCTACGAGTACCTCCGGGCCAAGCCCGGCCTGACAACCAAACAGGCCGAAACGCTGCAAAAGCGCACCTTCACGGGTAAAGAAAAGAAGTCACTGGCCTACGTCATCGGGATCATGAACATGATCCTGCACGGCATTGAAGCCCCGAACATCCTGCACACGAACACGCTGACCGAGAACCTTGCCGACATTCAAGAGAAAGACCGCGTCGAGGTGATCCTGGCCAACCCGCCCTTTGGCGGCGGCGAGCGCAAGGAAGTGCAGCAGAACTTCGGCATCCGCAGCGGCGAAACCGCGTACCTGTTTTTGCAGCACTTCATAAAGATGCTCAAGGCCGGCGGGCGCGCGGGCGTGGTCATCAAGAACACGTTTTTGAGTAACACAGACAACGCCTCGGTCAGCCTGCGCAAGCTGTTGCTGGAAAGCTGCCACCTGCACACGGTGCTGGATTGCCCAAGCGGCACGTTTCAGGGCGCGGGCGTGAAGACGGTGGTGCTGTTCTTTGAAAAAGGCGCGCCGACACACAAGACCTGGTACTACCAGCTCGACCCCGGCCGCAGCTTGGGCAAGACCAACCCGCTGAACGACGACGACCTGAAGGAGTTTATCGAGTTGCGGGCCTCGTTCGCGGACTCGCCCAAGTCATGGACTGTCGATGCCAAGGCCATCGACGAAGCCACGTTCGACCTGTCGGCCAAGAACCCCAACGGCGGCGAAGAAGTGAAGCACCGCAGCCCGCAGGAGATACTGGACGAAATCGCCGCGCTGGACGCCGAGAGCGCGGAAGTCCTGGCAAACATCCGGGGGCTGTTGTGAACCGGAATTCTTCTTCGGTGGCAATTTCAGAAGTAGCCCGCGTTCACTCCGGAGCGGGCTTTCCGGTCAAGTATCAAGGGCATGTCGATCAGGAAATCCCGTTCTTTAGGGTCAGTGACATGAATTTGCCGGGTAACGAGGTGGAAATGGTGAACTCTACCAACACCATTTCCGACCATACTCGACTTACTTTGCGGGCGATCTTGTTCCCTGCCGGTACGGTCATTTTTCCAAAGGTTGGCGGGGCCATAGCCACAAACAAGAAGAGGCTCCTTGTTCGCCCAAGCTGTGTCGACAACAACGTAATGGGCGTGATTCCTGACGAAGGGAAAATTGATAGGCGCCTGCTCTATTACTTTTTCTTGGCTCACGATTTGTCGGAGTTCGCGAACGACGCCGGACTACCGTCCATCACCAAAACGACAGTGGAGAACTGGGGTATAGGTGTCGTGCCTCCGCTCCCCGAACAGCGGCGGATTGTGGGCATCCTTGACGAGGCGTTTGAGGGAATCGCCCGCGCCAAAGCCAACGCCGAAAAGAACCTCCAGAATGCCCGCGCGCTGTTTGAAAGCTACCTGCAATCCATCTTCACTCGACGCGGCGATGGCTGGACAGAAAAGCGGCTCAGCGAAATGGCGCGCATCAACTATGGCTACACTGAGTCGGCATCGTCAGAGAAGGTCGGGCCACGATTCCTTCGGATTACGGACATCCAAGATAATCGCGTTGATTGGGAAACTGTGCCCTACTGCCGCATCGAAAATGTCAGCCTGCCAAAATACAAGCTGGCAGATGGTGACATCGTGTTTGCAAGAACTGGGGCGACAACCGGAAAGAGCTACCTGGTGTCTGCCCCGCCCGATGCAGTTTTCGCCTCGTACCTGATTCGGGTGCAGTTGACTGGAAGGCAGATATCACCGCAGTTCTTGAACTTGTTTTTCCAAACCCAATCGTATTGGGACGAGATTCGAGCTGGCGTTTCAGGCAGCGCGCAAGGCGGCTTCAATGCAACGAAACTTGGAGAATTGGAGATTCCGTTTCCAACTTCGCCCAAGGAGCAGCAGAGAGTTGTGGCCCAACTCAATGCCTTCGCCGCCGAAACCCAACGGCTGGCGCGGGTCTACGAACAAGAACTGGCGGTGCTGGATGGGCTGAAGAAGTCACTGCTGCATCAAGCATTCTCAGGGAACCTATAGGCCATGAACGAAGCCGACACACGCGCCGAGTTGATTGAGCCGGCCTTGAAGGAGGCCGGCTGGGGCGTGGTTGAGGCCAGCCGCATCCGGCGCGAAGTGATTACGCCGGGGCGCATTGAGGGCGGGGGCAAGCGCGGCAAGCCGCTGATTGCCGATTTCGTCCTGCTCTATCGCAACACCAAACTGGGCGTCATCGAGGCCAAGTCCGACGAATGCGGCGTCACCGAAGGCGTGGGCCAGGCCAAGAACTACGCGGGCAAGCTCAAAGTGCGCTTCGCCTACGCGACCAACGGCAAGGGCATTTACGAAATCGACATGCTCACAGCCGCCGAGCGCGAGATCGAAAGGTACCCCGCGCCCGCCGAACTGTGGCAGCGCACGTTCGAGCAGCCCAACAACTGGCGCGACCGCTTTGCCGACATCCCGTTCGAAGACAAAGGCGGCTCCCACCCCGGCCGCTACTTTCAGGACATCGCCGTCCAGCGTGTCATGGACGCCATCGCCGACGGGCGCAAACGCATCCTGCTCACACTGGCCACAGGCACGGGCAAGACGTTCATTGCCTTTCAAGTGGCATGGAAGCTGTTCCACGCCCGCTGGAACCTGAGCGGCGAACCCACCCGCCGCCCGCGCATTCTGTTTCTTGCCGACCGCAACATCCTTGCCGACCAGGCCTACAACGCGTTTTCAGCCTTCGAGGAAGACGCGCTGGTGCGCATCCGGCCTGACGAAATCAAGAAGAAGGGCAAAGTGCCCAAGAACGGCAGCCTGTTTTTCACCATCTTCCAGACCTTCATGAGCGGGCCGGAGAAAGACGGCCACCCGTCGCCGTACTTCGGCGATTACCCGCCTGACTTCTTTGACTTCATTGTGATTGACGAGTGCCATCGCGGCGGCGCCAACGACGAAAGCACCTGGCGCGACATCATGGAGTACTTTAAGCCCGCCGTGCAGTTGGGCCTGACGGCCACACCGCGCCGGGCCGAGAACGCGAACACCTATAAGTACTTCGGCGACCCGGTGTTTGTGTACGCGCTGAAGGAAGGCATCAACGACGGCTTCCTCACGCCGTTTCGCGTCAAGCAGATCACCACGACGCTGGACGAGTACCAGTACATGCCCGACGACCAACTGGTCGAGGGCGAGATTGAGCCTGGCAAGGTCTACGAGGAAAAGGACTTCAACATCTCCATCGAAATTCGCGAGCGCGAAGCCAACCGCGTGCGTATCTTCATGGAGCAGATCAGGCCGGATGAGAAAACGCTGGTCTTCTGCGCCACACAGGAACACGCGGCGCTGGTGCGCGACCTGATCAACCAGACGAAGAAGAGCAAAGACCCGAACTATTGTGTGCGCGTGACTGCCAACGACGCCGGGCTTGGCGAACAATACCTGCGCGAGTTTCAGGATAACGAAAAGACCATCCCGACGATCCTGACCACATCGCAGAAGCTTTCGACCGGCGTGGACGCGCGCAACATCCGCAACATTGTGCTGATGCGGCCCGTGCGTTCCCTGATCGAGTTCAAGCAGATCATCGGGCGCGGCACGCGGCTGTTCGAGGGCAAGGACTACTTCACGATTTACGACTTCGTGAAGGCGCACCAGCACTTTGCCGACCCGGAATGGGACGGCGACCCGATCAACCCGCAGCCAGAACCGGACCCGGAGCCCGAGCCAGCACCGGAACCGGAGCCCAAGGACCCGCGCGAGCACAAGCCGCGCCCCCAGCGCGCCAAGATCAAGCTGGGCGACGGCAAGGCCCGCACGATCCAGCACATGATGGTCACCACCTTCTGGCACCCCGACGGCCAGCCGATGACCGCCCAGCAGTTTCTGGAAGCCCTGTTCGGCAAGCTGCCGGAGTTCTTCAAGAACGAGGCCGAACTGCGCAATCTATGGAGCGCGCCCGATACGCGGGCCAAGCTGCTGGCAGGCCTTTCGGATAGAGGCTTTGGCAAAGACCAGCTTTCCGAAATGCAGAAGTTAATCGACGCCGAAAAGAGCGACCTGTTTGACGTGCTGGCCTATGTGGCCTACGCCGCGCCGACCAAGACCCGCGCCGAAAGGGCGGACCAGGCCAGGCCGCAGATTGCCAAACTGTTCAACAACCGGCAGCAGGCGTTTCTTGACTTTGTGCTGTCCCACTATGTTTCGGTGGGCGTCGAAGAACTGGGACAGGAAAAGCTGACGCCGCTCCTCAAGCTGAAGTACAGCGCCATCAACGACGCCGTGAAAGACCTCGGCCAGCCGACAGAAATCGCCAAGGCCTTCGCGGGGTTCCAGCGCTTGCTCTATCAGGATGTCGGTTAGCCCGCCGAGGCCGTGTCGCACCGGTGGGGTATGCTTGAAACTGGCCTTGGGGCCGGGTCTTGGGTGTTTCTGGGCCTTGAGGACGTGACATTTTGGTGATGGCAGATGGATATCAGGGTGACATTCGGGTCGGGGAAGACGCCCCTGCCAGCTGGCAAGGTTGGGCCCAGGTGCGGGCAAGATGCCTGCGATCCTAGTGGGCCATCAGACTTGATATGGCGAGTGGCATCGCCGTCTCGGCGATGCGTGACAGGCGCGTCCCGCGCCTGTCCATGGCCGGGACGGCCATGGAGACGCATCGGCGAGGACGCCGATGCCACGAACCGCCAAAACGAGTCAGAAGACCCACCAGGCGCGGTGACAGAAATGTGACAATCGGGTTGGGGTCTGCCCCCCTTGCTGACCAGGACAGGGTGGCCACGTCGCTAACGCTTCGGGTTCAAGGGTGACGATCTGGAGTGGTGACAAGAATGTGACAATTGGGTTGGGGTCTGGCTCTTTTTCGGCGGCCTTAGGCCGAAAAAGTGCCTGACCCCGTCGCGGGCCTCTGGCACGGTGACAGGAATGTGACAATTGGGGTCGGGTCTGGCTCTCTTTCGGCGGCCATAGGCCGAAAAAGTGCCTGACCCCCTCACCGACCTTGGGCGGGCCCTGCGCCTCCGAGACGCGGTGACAGGAATGTGACAATCGCTGATGGCCCTTACTTCGCCAGCGGCCGCACTTCCTCGATGTGCTTCTCGATGCGCTGAAGCTCGGCCACCAGTTCACTGAGCCTTTCGCGGTCGCGGGCCACAACCTCTTTGGGCGCGCGCTCCACGTAGCTCAGGTTCTCCAGCTTGGTTTTGAGTTTGCTGACGCCTTCGTGAACCTTGGCCCGGTTGGCTTCCAGCCGCAGCAGTTCCATCTTGAAGTCAATCAGTCCCTGCAGGTCCACGTACAGTTCACTGCCGCCGCCCAGCACCACGGTGGCCGAAGCCTGGGGTTTGCGCGCGCCCACCCCGGCCTCGAACCCCGCCAGTTGGGCCAGGTTGCGGATTGTCTCCTGCTCGCTGCGGCCCAGCATCTCCAGAGTGGCTGCGTCGGGTGCCCGCAGCACGGCCTTGACGGCCGTTTTTGGCTCAAGCTGGTGCTCGGCCCGGATGTTGCGCAGGCCGCGCACCACCTGCTGCATGAACTGAAAGCGGGCGGTCTCTCTGGGAAACAGCCTGTCCTTGATGGCGCGGGGCCAGGTTGCAATCGCCAGTGCGATTGGCGGCGTGTCGCCGTGCAGTGCCGCGATCAAGGGCCGCAGGTTCTGCCAGATTTCCTCGGTGATAAAGGGCGTGTACGGGTGCAGCAGGCGCAGAATCCCGTCCAGCACGCGCACCAGTGTTGCCTGGGCCGCCAGGCGGGATTTCTCGCCGCCCTTGCCCTCGTACAGGCGCGGCTTGATGACTTCCAGGTACCAGTCGCAGAACTCGTCCCAGACAAAGTGGTACATCGCCTGGCCGCCTTCGTTGAACTTGTAGCGGTCAAGCGCGTCGGTCACGTCCACGATGGCTGACGTCAGCCGGCCTTCAATGAAGCAGTCCTCAAGCTCGGTGACCTCGCCTGCGGCCAGGGCTTCGCGTTCGGGTTTGCTGAGTTTGGCCAGTGCGGCCTCGAAGTCGCCCAGGTTGGTCAGTGCAAAGCGGCTGGCGTTCCACAGCTTGTTGCAGAAGTTGCGGCCCATCTCGAACTTCGATTCGGACAGCTTGATGTCCTGGCCTTCGCTGGTCAGCAGCGGCAGGGTCAGGCGCACGGCGTCCACGCCCCACTTCTCAAACATGTCGATCGGGTCGATGCCGTTGCCAAGGCTCTTGGACATGCGGCGGCCCTGTTCGTCCAGCACGGTGGCATGGAAGTACACGGTGTTGAACGGCTGCTCGCCCATGAACTCGCAGGCCGCCATCACCATGCGCGCCACCCAAAGGTAGATGATGCCGCGGTCAGTGCTGAGGAAGTTGGTGGGAAAGAAGTAGTCCAGGTCAGCGGTCTTTTCGGGCCAGCCCAGTGTTGAAAACGGCCACAGCCACGAACTTGCCCAGGTGTCCAGCACGTCTTCGTCCTGGCGGATCAGCGGCTTGCCGGTTTTCGGGTGTTTCGCCCCGGGCGCGGGGTCTTCGCGCAGCGCCGCGGCGTTACCGTCCGTGTCGTACCACACCGGGATGCGGTGTCCCCACCACAGCTGGCGAGAGATGCACCAGTCACGCACGTTTTCGAGCCACGCCAGGTAGGTCTTCTCCCAGCGTTCCGGAATCAGCGTCACAGCGCGCTTGCCGCCTTCGTCGCTCTTCACGGCGGCAATCGCGGGCTGGGCCAGCGGCTTCATCGACACAAACCACTGTTCACTCAGGTAGGGCTCGACCGGGGTCTTGCTGCGGTCGCTGTGCGGCACACTGTGCGTGTAGTCCTCGGTGCGATCCAGCAGGCCCAGTCCGTCGAGTTCTTCGGTCACCTGTTTGCGGGCCTTGATGCGGTCCGTGCCCTGGTACTTGCCGGCCTGTTCGTTCAGGGTGCCGTCGCGGTTCAGCACGTTGATCATGGGCAGGCTGAAGCGCTGACCGCGGTCATAATCGCTGAAGTCGTGCGCGGGGGTCACCTTGACCGCGCCGGTGCCGAAATCCTTGGAGACGGTTTCGTCGCCGATGATCGGGATCGCGCGTCCCACCAGCGGCAGGATCAGCGACTTGCCAACCAGGTTTGAATAGCGCTCATCGGCGGGGTTCACGGCCACGGCTGTGTCGCCAAACAGCGTTTCCGGGCGCGTTGTGGCCACGACCACGAACTTGTCGGGGGTTTCGGCCAGGGGGTATTTGATGTAGCACAGCTGGCCGCGCACCTCGGTCGTTTCAATCTCGTCGTCGCTGATGGCGGTTTCGAGTTTGCAGTCCCAGTTGATCAGTCGGGTGCCGCGGTAGATCAGGCCTTTTTCCCACAGCCGGACGAAGCTTTCGCGCACGGCGCGAGTCAGGCCTTCGTCCATGGTGAAGCGCGTGCGCGACCAGTCGCAGCTTGCGCCCAGGCGGCGCAACTGGTTCAGGATGCGGTTGCCGTATTCTTCCTTCCAGGCCCAGACTTCCTTGAGAAAGGCTTCGCGGCCGAGTTCATTGCGGGTCTGGCCGCGGTCCTTCATCAGCTTCTTTTCCACCACCGCCTGGGTAGCAATGCCCGCGTGGTCAGTGCCGGGCAGCCACAAGGTGCAGAAGCCCTGCATGCGCTTGAAGCGTGCCACGATGTCCTGAATGGTGTTGTTCAGGGCGTGCCCCATGTGCAGCGCGCCCGTCACGTTGGGCGGCGGAATCATGATCGTGAAGGGCTTTTTGCGGATATCGCGCACGGCCTTGAACAGGTCGTGTTCGTTCCAGAAGGTGTACCACTTGGACTCAATCGTGCCCGGCGTAAAGCGGGGCGGCATTTCTGCCGGCATGGCGCGCTCCGTTTTTCAGCCCCATGTCGTGAGGCGGCGGCCTGCCTTTTCGGTGGACGCCAACGTGCGCTGGTCGCCCGGCAAGCGGACGGGATGATAACGAGGCGCGGTTGCAGGGCCAGTGGCCGGGTTCACTCGGTGCTGGCAGGTGCCGGGGCCGAATCGCCGCCGCCCTTGGCGCGTCCCGCAAACACCGTGGATGACCAGGTTTTCAGGGCCAGGCCGAAATCGTCGACAATCGTGTACAGCAGCGGCACCAGCAGCAACGTGTACAGCATGCTGACCACCAGCCCACCCAGCACCAGCCGGCCCATCGGGTAATAGGGTGTGCCCACAAACTGCGCGTCGCCAACGGCCATCGGGATCAAGCCGAACACCGTTGTCAGGGTTGTCAGAAGAATCGGCCGAAGGCGCTGGCGGCAGGCGGTGCGCACGGCCTCGTCGCGGGGCACGCCTTCCAGTCGCAGGCGGTTGACAAGGTCAATCAGCACAATGCCATTGTTGACCACGACGCCGACCAGCACCATCAGGCCCAGGCCGGTGATCACGTCAAAGGGCGTGTTGAACAGCCACAGGGCTCCATATCCGCCGAACAATGCGCCCGGGATACTCACCATAAGGATGCAGACCGGCTTCATGAAGCTTTCAAACAGGAAGCACATCACCAGAAAGACCAGCACACCCGACCAGATCAGCGTCTTGAACAGGTCGTCAAAGCGCGCGCCGAAATCCGAAAAGCGGCCCGCCAGTTCGCGGTTGTAACCCGGCGGAAGCTGCACCCCTTCCATCGCCGAGTCCACCTGGCGGCGGATGCGGTCTAGGTCTTCCGTGCTGGTGGTGCCCACGACGCGCAGGCTGGTCTGGCGGTTGCGGCGCCGGATCTCGCCCAGGCCCGAGTTGGCAAGGCCGGTGGTGCGGGTAATCGCCTTGGCTGCCACGCTGCCGCCGGCGCCGGTGGCAATGCGTGTTTCGGAAACATCCTGCAGGTCCGGGTCGCGCGCGTTGCCCGCGGAATCTGCCGGCGGGGCAAACCGCACCCGCAACGGCAGAAGGTTGTCGCCCTGTGAAAAATCCCGCAGCGTCGTGCCGGTCAGCTGAAACCCAAGCACCTGCGACAGTGTGCTGGGTGCAACACCCATGGCCGCGGCGCGCTGGCGTTCAATGGCTACCGTTACTTCATCCATGCCCTCGGCGGTGTCCACGCGCACACCCTCAAGACCCTCCACGCCGCCCAGACGCACGACAATGTCATCGGCAAGCTGAAGCAGGCGCTGGGTGTCAGGCCCGCTGATGCGGATGGTCACCTCACTTGTGCTGCTGCTGCCGCCCTGGAACTCGCCGGAAACATCCATGCCCGCGCGCTGGGGCATGGCAGCCTGCACACGTTTGAAGAACTCGCCGGCCTGGTCCACGCGGGTTTTGTCGATGTACAGCCAGAACATCGCGCGGCGCTCGCTGAATGATGCCGTCAGCATCTCCAGCCCGAAGTACTGCCGGGCTTCCTCTTTTGTGCGGCCGTACCGGCGCAGGGCTTCTTCTTCGCTCAGGCCAAGCTGGCTGACGGCCTGCTCGCGTTTGGTGTCGGCGCCGTCAACGCCAAGCAGGATTTCCTCGACGTCAAACACATACCGCGCCCAGATCGCGTCCCGCAGCGGCTGGGTGTCTTCCATGACAGCCTCAATGCCAAGTTCGCCGGTGGTGAATTCCAGCGTGTCGCTGCTGCTGCCCCGCGCGACTTCTACGGGCACTTTTACGCCCGGCGCAAGGCTGCGCTCCAGCGCGCGCAGGTCATCCAGGCTTGCCAGTTTGCGGGTGTTGTACGCCAGTATGAAGTCGCCAGGCCGCAGCTTGGCGCGTTCGGCCTGGCTGCCGGGCTTCACTTCAGTGAGCATCAGCGCGCGTTTGGCCACGGCAATGTCGCTGTTGCGCGGAAAGCGCACACTCATCTGGATGCGGTCGCGGTTGCCCTGGTTCTGGTCCGTGCGCTCCAGCCTGCCGGGCAGTTCCATCACGCCCCACAGTGTCAGGCCCAGCGCCACGGGCACCACCAGATAACGCAGGCGCATCAGCCCGGCCGTGGTCAGGTCGTAGGCGCGCGCAATGCCATCGACCAGCGGAGTGCCGGGCAGGCCCTCGGAGTTGCGGCCGATGGCCAGTGCCGCAACTTCCCAGATGGCAAGCCCGGCCAGGGCCGTGATGGCGGCAAATCCACCGCGCTGTCTGCGCTGCTGCAACCTCGCGCGCACCTGCACAAACCACCGCCGGCCGCGGCTGGTGTGGCCGGGCTTCAGCAGGCCCGCGGTGTTCATGGTCATGGGCACGACCGCCAGTGCCAGCAGCACCGAAAAACCAAGGCTGACACAGACCGGCAGGCCGATCTTGCCCATTACAAAGCCGATGAAGGGCTCCTCGGACAGAAAGATCACCGTGATGAACACTATGACGGTCGTGCTGGTGGCCAGCACCAATGCAAGGCCGACCTCGCCTGCGCCGCGAATTGCCGCCGCCAGCGGTGTTTCGCCCATGCTGCTTCGCCGGTAGACGTTCTCGGCCACGACAATCGCGTTGTCCAGAAGCATGCCCCCGGCCAGCGTGAAGCCCATCAGCGCCAGCAGGTTGATGGTCTGGTTGGCAAAGTACATCACGGCCAGGGTCAACGTCATGCACAGCGGAATCGCCAGCGCAATCACCAGGCTCAGGCGCCAGCTTTTCAGAAACAGCAGCAGCACAACAAAGGCCAGCAACCCGCCCCAGTAAAGGGTTCCCATCAGATTGGAAATGCTTTCCTGGATGGCGTCGCCCTGGTTCCAGGCCGTGCGCATGGAAAAGCCCGCAAGCTCGGGGCGGTTCTGCAACTCCGCCAGCGCGGCGTTCACGCGGTTGCCCACGGTAACCGTGTTGGCATCGCCGTTCTGAAACACCTGCGCCGTGGCGGCCCAGCGCCCGTTGGTACGAACGTAGCTGTTAACGCCGTAGGTTTCGTACACGCCGCGATGGCCCGCGCCGTCAGGCAGTTCCAGGTGGCGGGTGATCTGCCACAACGCCAGCCCCGGCCGCACGGGCAGTTCTTCGATCTCGGCGATGCTGGCAAAACGCGAATCGGCAACAATGTAGATGTCCTTGCCGCCGCCGGCAGTCGAGCCCGCAGTGATCTTGCCCGCCGGCTCGCGGAAGTTGTCGCCGCGCAGTCGGCCCAGCAGCTCGGCCAGGTTCACGCCGTAGCTGCGGGTCTTTTCGGGGTCAAAGTCCACAGCAATGAACTTCTGCTTTGTGCCCAGGAAGGTCACGCTGGCCACGCCCTCGACGTTTTCCAGAAAGGGCTGGACCACGCGTTCAAGCTTCAGGTGCGGGTCAACCGTGCCGTCTTCCCACGAGAAATTGATGAATGCCACCGGCCAGTTGCCGCTGCTGCCGCCGCCGCGCCGCCAGACCCGGATGCGCCCGGTATCGGCCGGCAGCTTCAGCCGCGCGCGTTCTATGGCAGCGGTGACCTCGGCGTAGGCCTCATCCATGTTGCGGTCGCCGTCAAACTCAATGTTGAAGTCGGCGCCGGTGCGGTTGCTGGTGGCCCACAGTTCCTTGATGCCGGGGATGGTGGAAAGCTCGGCCTCGACAACCAGTGTCAGGTCACGCTCGACGGTCATCGGCGAGATGGTGTTTCCGGCCTTGCTGTAGGGGACTTCGACACTCAGAGACTTGGACTGCAACCCGGCGGGAAAAAGCTCCACAGGCAGCAGATTCAGCGCGATCAGCCCGATCACGGCCGTGGCCGTCAACAGTACGGTGACGGTAATCGGCCGGCCGGCAAAGAATGCCAGCACCGGGTGGCGTGAGCGCGCGTGGTCGGTTGTCCAGAGCTCGGACATGTATGGGTTATACGAATGAAACCGGGCAAGGGCGTCTATGTTCGATGGCCGGGGCGGATGGCCAGGCATTGCGGACTGCTCCGCCGCCAGGGGCCAGAACATTCGCCATCATGCTTCCGCGTGGAATTCGGCTTTCGCTCAAGCCGCCGGCGCTGAACTGCCGATTCATGTGCGGACTGCCGCCATGAAGAAAATCTACTTCCTAACCCAGCCGGTCATGCCCGCCACCAACAGCGGCCGGTGGCGCAATCGCCTGAAGAACACCTACAAGGGCACCGACGCGATCCGCGACATCATTGACTGGACCGACCAGGGTCGCGAGTTCTATGTGGCGATTGTGTTCCATGGCACCGGCGAGCGCCGCGTGTTCCACCTTAACCCGCCAGGCAGCCCCGAAATCTGCACCGACATGGCCACACGCAAGCCGGTGCTGAATGTGATCGACCAAGTGTTGCGCCTGTGCGCTGAAAACGCCGACATCGACATCTGCCTGCTGGAACGCAAGCGCGGAGGAAACCCAAACTCCGGGCGATGGGACCCCCCGCCAACGGCGGCATAAATTTTTTTTGAGCGCCGCCAATATATAATAACATGATGTACTGTGAAGTTACTCACATACCCAGCAGGGCTCGGGTCGGGCCTTGGGCTGCATAACAGGCTTATGGTCGTGCAGGGTGACTCAGCTACTGCCCAGCTTGCCCACCGCTAAAGCGGACTAACTGCATCCGATGTTCCGAAGGCGCTGCGGGCACTGTTCGTGGCCGCACCAACCTACGGGCTTGCCACGTACATTCCGGCAGCATATTTTCTGCCCACCTTGATCTTTTTGGTCAGCGTTGCCGGGTGTTTCGGGGGCGGGCGTGATCATCACCAGCAAATCCGATTACGGCATGCGTGCAGCGCTGCACCTGGCGCGCGCGGGCCGTCGTGTGCGCCTGCACGAGATCGCCACCGAACAGCACATCCCTGAATCCCTGTGCGCGCAGATCATGCGCCGGCTGGTGGCCGCGCAGATCGTGCGCAGCCTGGCCGGGCCGCAGGGCGGCTATGAACTGGCCCGCGAGGCCAGCACCATCAGCATTGCCAGCATCCTGGCCGCGGCCGACCGTGACATCTGCATTTTCCGTTGCGTGGAAGATGGCTGCGATTGCGAGTTCGCCGGCAAGTGCGCTTTTCAGGGCATTCTGCAGGCGTTTGGTAAGTCGTTCTCGGAGTACCTGCAGCGGTTGACGCTGGAAGACATCCGTCCCGAAGGCGCCAAGCTGCCGCCGTTCACCGTGGTTGAATCCAAAGATGTGCTGGTAACCGCAAAGGGTTAGGCATGAGCGCAGAAATGCTTGCCAAGTATCCCAAGGGCATCACGGTCGGGCTGGATGTCGGCAGCACCACGGTCAAGGCCGTGGTGATGGACCCGGCCACGGATGCCATTTTGTGGTCGGAGTACCGCCGCCACGAGACGCGCCAGCCGGAAAAGACCCACGAGTTCCTGAAAGAGATCACCGCGGCGTTTCCGCTGCCGAACGAGAAAATCCGCATCTTCATCACCGGCAGCGGCGGCAATTCCCTGGCCCCGCTGTTCGGTGCCAAGTTCGTTCAGGAAGTCAACGCGGTGTCACTGGCGGTCGAGAAGCTTTACCCGGAAGCCGGCAGCGTGATCGAGCTTGGCGGACAGGACGCCAAGATCATCATCTGGAAAGAAGACAAAGGCGGCAAACGCAAGATCCCCAGCATGAACGACAAGTGCGCCGGCGGCACCGGCGCCGTGATCGACAAGATCAACGCCAAGCTGAAGATCCCGGGCGACATCCTGCGCCAGTTGAACTACCACGGCGTGAAGCTGCACCCGGTGGCCGGCAAGTGCGGCGTGTTCGCGGAAACCGACATCAACGGCCTGCAGAAGCAGGGCGTGCCCGCGCAGGAACTCATGGCCTCGCTGTTTGAGGCGATTGTTCAGCAGAACCTTTCGGTGCTTACGCGCGGCAACACGCTGCGCCCGACGGTGCTTCTGCTGGGCGGCCCGAACACCTTCATTCCAAGCATGCAGCAGGCCTGGAAGCACAACATCGCCAAGCTGTGGGAAGAACGGAAGTTCCCGCTGCCTGAGGGCAAGAAGGGCGAGGACCTGGTTGTGGTGCCCGACAACGCCCAGTACTTCGCGGCGATCGGTGCCGTGCTGTACGGCAAGAGTGAAGACGAAGAAATCGCCCGGTTCACTGGCATTGAAGCCCTGACTTCGTACATCAGCGGCGGGCGCGACGCCATGCGTAACGCCAGCGGCGGCGGGCCCCTGAGCGAATCCGAGCAGGACCTTGCCGATTTCAAGCAGAAGTACACAGTGGCCAGCCACAAGTTCCCCGAGTTCGGCCCCGGCGAAGTTGTCGAAGGCTGGGTCGGCATCGACGGCGGCAGCACCAGCACCAAGGCGGTGCTGCTGAACAAGAAGGGCGAGCTGATCGGGGCGTTCTACCAGCTTTCCAAGGGCAACCCGCTGCAGGACACCAAGGAAGTAATGGGCGGCCTGCGCGACAGCATCGAGAAAAACGGCGCGACACTCAAGGTGATGGGCGTTGGCACCACCGGCTACGCCAAGGACATCCTGAAGGACACCATCGGTGCCGACGTGGCGCTGGTGGAGACGGTGGCGCACACCCAGGCAGCGCTGCATTTCTACAAAGACGTCGACGTGATCGTGGATGTCGGCGGCCAGGACATCAAGGTGATCATGCTGAAGAACGGCCGCGTCGCCGACTTCAAGCTGAACACCCAGTGCAGCGCCGGCAACGGCTACTTCCTGCAGTCCACGGCCGGCAAGTTCGGCCACCCCGTCGAGAAATTCGCCGACATCGCGTTTTCCGCCGACAGCCTGCCGATCTTCAGCTACGGCTGTGCGGTGTTCATGGAAAGCGACATTGTCAACTTCCAGCAGCTGGGCTGGGAACCGCAGCAGATCATGGCGGGCCTGGCGCACGTGCTGCCCAAGAACATCTGGCTGTACGTGGTACAAGAGCCCAACCTGGCCAAGCTGGGCCGGCGCTTCGTGCTGCAAGGCGGCACCCAGCGCAACCTGGCGGCCGTCAAGTCCCAGGTCGACTTCATCAAGAGCAAAGTGCCCGACGCCGACGTGATCGTGCACAAGTTCTGCGGCGAAAGCGGCGCCATTGGCTGCGGCATTGAGGCCATTCGCGTTACCCAGCGCCACGGCCACACGCACTTCATCGGGTTTGATTCGCTGCTGGGCCTCAACTACAGCAGCAAGCGCGACGAATCGACCCGCTGCTACTTCTGCAAGAACAAGTGCCTGCGCACGTTCATTGATACGCAGACGCCCTCGGGCGACAACCGGCGCTTCATCATTGCCACCTGCGAAAAGGGCACGGTCGAAGACGTCAACGAGATGCGCAAGATCAAGGGCAAGCTCGATGACATGAAGAAGGCCAACCCCAATTACGTAGAGGTTGCGGCCAAGAAAGCGTTCGACAGCTACAAGCCCGAAGTCGTGGTCAAGGATCTCAAAGTCGGCTTGCTGGGCAAACTTGGCATGTCGCGCGTCAAGCAGCAGCTGGAACGCCGCGCGAAGCTGAAGGATTACAAGCTCGGCCTGCCCAAGGCTCTGAACATGTACAACACCGGCCCGTTCTGGTCGGCGTACCTGGAGTCACTGGGCATCCCGGCCAAGAACATCATCTGGTCGGACTACACCAACGAGGGCATGTACAAGGAAGGCTCGCGCCGGGGCAGCATTGACCAGTGCTTCCCGGCCAAGGTCAGCCTGGCACACGTGCACAACCTGCTGTACCGCAAGCAGGTCAACGCGATCCTGTTCCCGATTCCCAACACTCTGCAGAGCGACCTGACGCACCTGCTGGCGTCCTGTGCCTGTCCGACGGTCACGGCCACGCCCGAAGTCGTGAAGGCCGCCTTCACCAAGGAAAGCGACCTGTTCGGTGAGAAGGGTGTGGAGTACTGGGACCCTGTCGTTGACCTGTACATCCCGTCACTGGCGGAAAAAGAACTCTACGAGTTCTTTCACGAGAAGTTCGGCATCACCAAGGACGAAAACGCGGCAGCGGTCAAGGCCGGCTACAAGGCCATGGACGAGTACAAAGAAGAGCACCTGCGCAAACCCGCCCGCGCGACGCTGGATAAACTCAAGCGCGAGGGGAAGATTGGCGTGGTGCTGCTGGCACGGCCTTACCACAACGACCCCGGGCTGAACCACGAGGTCACAGAAGAGTTGCAGAAGATGGGCTATCCCATCTTCAGCCTGGACAGCCTGCCGATTGAAGAAGACATCCTGCACGAGGTGTTCGGCGACGACGTAAAGAGCGGGCGTATCCCGCACGCGATGGCAATCACCGATGTGTGGAAGAACGCCTACAGCACCAACAGCGCCCAGAAGCTGTGGGGTGCCAAGTATGTGGCCCGTCACCCGAACCTGGTGGCACTGGACCTGTCCAGCTTCAAGTGCGGCCACGACGCGCCGATCTATTCAGCCGTGGAGGAAACAGTTTCGGTCAGCGGCACGCCGTACTTCACCTTCCACGACATCGACGAAAACAAGCCGACCGGTGCCATCAAGATCCGCACGGAAACGATCGACTACTTCCTCAAGCGCTACATTGAGGACATGGCCGACCGCAGCAACAAGCAGACCAGGTTCATGGAGATGCTGGAACAGAAGAAGCAGGAACTGCTTGCCCGCAAAGGCGCGGCGCAGCAGACCGAGCAAGGCAAGTCAGACCCGGAACTGGCTGCCGTAAGCAGCTGATCCGGGCTTTGTGCGGGAAGTGAAGGCGCTAGACTCCTCCGCTTTGCGGAGGCACGAAAATGGACAAGGCGACAACAGGCGCGGTACTGGGAACGATTCTCGGCCTTCTGGCCGGCATCGGCGGCATGGTCATGTTCGGTGCCGCCCGTGACACCGCGTCTGAGCGCGACCAGCTGGAAGAAAAGCTTGCCCTTCAGGCCGGCGACCAGGCCGCGCAGAAGGATGAAATCAGCCGCCTGAAGGCCGAGCTTGACCGTCTGCGCAACGATGCCGTGCGCGCCCGCGAGGGCACCAAGGAGATTGCCGACGGCTATGACCGTTTGTCGGAAGACAAAGCCGCAGCCGAGGAACGCGCCCGCAAGCTCAAGGACGAGCTCGACAAGCTCAAGGGCGGTGGGGCCGAAGCGGCGCGCCAGAACGAGGCCCGCATTGCCGAGCTTGAAAAACTGCTGGAAGAGAACGGGATTCTGGCCCACCTTTCGCCCGAGGAAATCCAGCGGCGCATGACGCTGCACAAGGACGCGTTTGAGCTGGCGTTCAGCACCAAGGACAAGAAGAAGACTCTGGAAGCCCTGCGCGAAATGCAGCGACTGGGCCCGGCGGCCTATGACGAAGCCATTTCCATGTGGAAGAAAGTGGCAGAAGATTTCGGCATGAATCCGTTTGGCCAGGGACCGGGTACGCTGGGGCTCAACTTCCAGGAATACACCTCGTTGATTTCAAGCTACGGCTTGTTGCAGAAAGGCCTGACCGACCCAGGCGTGGACAGCGCTTTCCGCATTGCGGCCCTGTACGGCGTTCCCTGGTGGACCAGCGAAAGTGGCGCCGACCGCGCCAAACTGGTGGGCGATCTGCTGCAGACCGTCAAGGGTTACGAGGCCGGCGTGGCGATAGAGGCACTGCGCGACATCCAGGACCCCTCGACCACGCGCTATCTGTCTGAATACCTGCTGCGCAACACCGACGACGGGCCGGCCCGCATGGCCGCAGTCAATGCGCTGCAGCGCAAGAACACCGACGACGCCTGGGCGGCGATTGAACACACCGCCAAGAACGACCCTGACGAGAAAGTGCGCCGTCACGCCCAGGCCGCACTGGCCGCGCGCAACGTGGCCGTGGAAGGTGTGCTGATCACCTGGGTAGGCGAAAACAGCCAGGGATCGCTGGCCGGCATCAAGGTCAACGACATCCTGACCCATTACAACGGCGTGCGGATCAAGACGCTGGAAGACGTAAACCGCGCCAAGCAGTCGGTGGCGCCGGACCAGACTGTAACTGTGCTTGTGAACCGGGCGGGCGAAGAGGTTTCGCTGCAGCTCGGGCCGGGAACCATCGGGATCAACGGCCAGGCCGTTGCCCCAAGGAAGTGACCCAGGGACGCAAACGGACCGAAAGGGCGAACATGACACCGAACGACGTGATGGACAAACAGCTCAACCTTGATGCCCAGCAGGAGGCAGAGCTCAAGCAGTACGAGGAGCAACTGCGCAAGGAACTCGGCATCGAGGCCGAGGACACCCGGCACTTCACGCGGCCTGAGGAACGCCCGTTCCTCAAGCAGACTCGTGAGTCCACCACCATCCTGTTCGGCGGCCTGACCGTCGCCCACGACCAGCTGATCCAGCAGGCCGTTGCGGGCCTGGGTTACAAGGTGGAGCCGCTGGAAGTGCCCGACAATGCGGCACTCAGCATCGGCAAAGAGTTCGGCAACCGCGGCCAGTGCAACCCCACGTACTACACCGTGGGCAACCTGGTGAAGTACCTGCAGAACGTGCAGAAGGAAAAGGGCCTGACCACCCAGCAGATCAAGGAACAGTACGTGTTCCTGACTGCCGGCGCCTGCGGCCCCTGTCGCTTCGGCATGTACGAGGCCGAGTACCGCAAGGCCCTGCGCGACAGCGGCTTCGACGGCTTCCGCGTACTGTTGTTTGAACAGAACCAGGGCATCAGCCAGGCCAGCGGCGACGCCGCGGCCGAAGAAGGCGGCATTGATTACAGCAAAGACTTCTTCATGGGCCTGATCAAGGCCCTGATGGTCGGCGATGTGCTGAACGACATGGGTTACCAGCTTCGCCCGTACGAGCTCAAGAAGGGCGAAACCGACCGCGTGCTGGAAGAAGCCAAGAAGCTGGCAGGCGACGCGCTGCGCGAAGGCGACAAGATTGAGACGGCGCTGAAGGACATCCGCAAGATGTTCAACGCCATCGAGTGCGACTTCACCCGTGTGAAGCCCAAGGTCAAGATCACCGGCGAGTTCTGGGCCATGACGACCGAAGGCGACGGCAACTACAAGATCGGCCGCTGGCTGGAGAGCGAAGGCGCGCAGGTGCAGGTCGAGCCCGTCAGCACCTGGGTTGACTACCTGCTGTACATCGCCAAGCACGACATCATGAAGTCCTGGGGCCTGCCGGACAAAGACGGCAAGGTCAGCAAGGCCAAGCAGCTCAAGAGCTGGGCGTTGACCGGCGCATTGAAGATTTACTTCCGCAACAAGTACGACAAGTACCGCAAGCTGCTGGGCATGAAGCCGTTTGCCCTGCCCGACCAGGGCAAGATCCACAAGCTGGCCCAGCAGTACTACAACATTGACCTGCGTGGCGGCGAAGGCCACATGGAAGTCGGCAAGAACATTTACGCCGTGATCGCCAAGAAGGCGCACATGGTGATCAGCGTCAAGCCGTTTGGCTGCATGCCCAGCACGCAGAGCGACGGTGTCCAGAGCAAAGTCGTCAATGACTACCCGGACTGCATCTTCATCCCGATTGAAACCAGCGGCGACGGCGAAGTTAACGTCAAGAGCCGCGTGCAGATGAAGCTGTACGAGGCCAAGGTGCGCTGCCGCGAGGAGTTCAGCCGCACACTGGACAGCTTCGGCATCACCGTGCAGCAGTTCCGCCAGTACGTGGACAGCCACAAGGATCTGCGCGATCCGTTCCTTGAACTGCCGCACGAAGAAGTCGGCGTGGCGGCAAACCTGGTGCACAAGGTTGCCAAGGCGCTGAAGGCGCAGCAGGTGAAGGACGCCAAGAAGGCTTCCAGGCTCAGTGTCCAGGAAGTCGAACGCCTGGCCCGCGAGGCCGCGGCGGCAGACGGTGTCGTGATCAAGGAAGTGAAGGAAGAAGCGGCCGGCCATGGCCATCACCACGACCATGACCACGACCACGACCACGAAGGCGGTTCCTGCAGCAGCCACGCGCCCAAGGCCGAAAAGGAAGGCGAGTGCGGCGACGGCGGCTGCCCCAGCTGCGACGACAGCCTGCCCGGCGAACAGAAGGATCGTTCCCCAGCTGCAACGGTGGCGGCAGCCAAGGCTGCCGTGGCCAGCGAAGGCGGGTGCGGCGACTCCTGCGGTTGCAACTAAGCTGCATGGTTAAACTCACGGTCCCGGGCCTGTGCCCGGGACCGTTTTCTTTGGGTGAACTGAAACCTTGCAGCTACCGCGAAACCACAGTGCCAGCGGGAATGTTGCGCTCGGCTTCGGCCTGCGGCGCGGGTTTGTCGCCGCCAATCATGCCCGCGGCCAGCATGGCCACAAACACCAGCGCGCCGATCGCCAGCGCGGCGGCCACACCGGTGACGATCATCTGGCGGCGCGTGCCGACCCGGAAGTGCTGCTCCAGGCGTTCAAAGTTGCGGGCCTGTTCGCGCTGGATCAGGTTCAGGCGGCTCTGCTGTGTGCGTTCCAGTTCAGCCTGGTGGCGACGCTGGCTGGCCAGCGCCTCCTGCCCGGCCTTGATCGCACCGACTTGCTGGCGCAACTGGGCGCGCTGGTACCGTGCCAGGTTCTCGACCATGCCCTGCATGCGTGCGCCCTTTTCGGCGTCCTGCGTCACCAGGGTTTCCACCATGACCTTGACCTGGTCGCTTTGCTCGCGCGCGGCGTTGTTGCCGGCCTCAAGCTGGCTGGTCAGTTGTTCCAGGGCCCACATCTGCTTGCGGGCGGTTTCGGGCAGGTTGGCGGCGGCCTTGACGAACTCGGGCAATGGTTTCAGCGCGTCCACAAACTGGCGGTTGGCCTCGGCCTGCTCGTCCAGAGCCAGTTTCATGGCGGCCAGGGCGCGGGTCTGTTCTTCGCTGCTGGGAATCACTTCGCGCAGCATTTGGGGCAGGTTGGCCAGGGTTTCAATCAGGCGCGCATTGCTGAGTGTCTGGGCCTGAAGGCGCTGGCCCAGTGACCGCACATGCGAACCCAGGTCTTCCAGTCCGCTCTTGATCTCCACCACGGCTCGGGTGCGCACGGAATAGCCCGGCGATTCGGCCGGCACGCGGGCCAACAGCGCGCTGTTCAAGGTCGATAGTTCCGCCAGCTGCACTTCCGACCGGTCTTCCACCAGGATCGGGCTGACCTCGGGGTCGTCGCTGGGAAGGGTGTAGGGTGTTTCAACGGGCGCGCCGGATTTGTTGCGCCGGAACCAGCGTGTGATGCGTTGCAGCATTGGCCTCTCCTGCATGGGTGCGGGCACGCCCATGGCGTGCTGCAGGATTCATCGGCCTGTGCGGGGTGCAAACTTGAGCAGCGCCGATACGCCCTCAGATTGCATCGGAGCCGTGTTCGCCGGTGCGGATGCGGATTACGTCGTCCAGTTTCAGCACCAGCACCTTGCCCACACCCACGGAATCCGTGCCGGCGGCCTTCATTACCGCGTCAATGGTGGGTTGCAGGAAGTCGTCATTGACGGCGATTTCCAGCTTCAGCTTGCGGAACATCTCGATTTCCAGCGCGCTGTCGCCGACCTCGGCCTTGCCGCGCTGGTGGCCGGTGCCCAGCACTTCGCTGATCGTGAACCGGAACACCTCTGCCTGTGCCAGCGCGTCTTTCACGGCATCCAGCTTCTCGGGGGCGATGATGACCTGGACCAGCTTCATGGGGCCTCCGGGAAGTCCACGCGCTCAATGCGCACGACGGGTATGAAGCCGTCGTCGGCACGCATGGCGCGAATGCCCACGCCGACGCTGATGTCCGGCGCCACCGGGCGCACCAGCGTGCTGGTGCCCTGGCGTACTTTGTCGCTTTGGGCGAATTCGGTGAACACATAGAACAGCGGCATCAGGCCGCTGGTCGTGCTGCCGTCGCGCAGGCTGACCACAGTACCCAGCGCGGCCGCCGGTTCCGCGAACTCGATCGAGCGAATGGTCGAAAACGGCACAAAGTGCAGTTCGCCGTCGATCACAAGTTCCAGCGCAGCCGCGGTCAGCGTGTCGGCGTCCTGCAGGCTTTCCACGCGCTGTTCCTCAGTGGTTGACCCGCCGGGCACACGCAGCGTAAGCGTGGCTGGTTGCGGGGCCAGCCTTGGCCCCTGCTGCATCAATTCAACCGCCTGCACGAAGTTGCGCGCCAGTAATGCCAGGTCGGCGCGGGCTTCCTCGGGCAGCATGGCGTACCAGCGCGTAATGGCGTCGGGTGTGTCCCGCGACAATCCGGGCTCGACAATCAGGCGCAGCAGCTCGGGGCGCAGCATGCGGAACAGCGCCAGCTGGGCCAGGCGCTGGCGGTCGGATTCGGGCAACTTGCCGGCCTGGGCGTCGGACAGCAGCTTCTGGTACTGGGCGGCGTCGAACGTGAACCAGCGGCGGCGCACCGCCGAAACGAATTCGGCGGCCACGCCTTCGTCTTCGGGCATGGACTCGTGCGCGGCACGGATATGCGGAAACGCGTCCATGTGGCGGCCCTGGCGGTACAGGGCTCGTGCGTACAGCAGGTGGGCCGCGCCGTTGTCTTCATCGCGCGCGATTACGGATTGCAGCCGCGCCGTGGCATCGTCCAGCTGGTCGCGGTCCAGCGCGATTCCCGCCAGGTTCAGGTTGGCTGCGGTGTGTCCCGGAAAGTGCTCCAGAATCTGCCGGTACAGCCCTGCCGCGCCGTCGGCATCGCCGCCCTGGTGCAGGGCAAGCGCACGGTAGAGAGCTTCTTCAGCCTGCTCGGAGTTCATGCCTGGGCGCCCCATCGAACCCGGTGATAAAGCCTGGTGGCAAGGCCGTCAAACACCATCAGCCCGCCCAGCATCGATGGCCAGAAGTAAGGATAGAGGTCGCCCCAGATCAGCCAAAGTGAGGTCGCGGCCACGCCGGCAGTGTTGGCCAGCACGGCGGACAGAAACAGCGGCCGTGCGAACTTGTAACCCAGCACCAGCCCCAGCACTGCCCCGGCCCCCAGGCCGATGAACGAGAACAACTCGTTGCCGGTGCCAAGAAAGACTCCGCCCCCGGCGATCATCCCGCCCAGGATCATGCCCGCCATGGTGGTGTTGCTGACTACGGCCGCCAGCAGCAACTTCGGCCCCAGCCATGCGCCAACTGCGGCAGCCAGTGCGGCCGCGCCCCAGGTGATCCAGGGGTCAAGCCCGGCAAAAAAGCAGGCGGCAAAGGCCACTCCGCCGAACAGTGCTGCCCACAGGGCGCGCACGAACAGCGCCATCAGGATCAGCCCGAAGCCGCCGATCACCAGCGCAGCCAGGGTGGCCAGCCGCCGGTAGTTGGCAAAGTCCGTGCCGGCGCGACGCCGTATGTCTTCGCGCAGGCCTTCTACGGTCAGGGGCAGGTTCTCCAGGCCGGGTTCATCGGGACTGGCGGTCTTGCCGGGCTCCTTGAGCTTGCGCTGGCGGTCTTTCAGGTCGCGCATCCGTTGCTGCAGTTTCTCGCGGTCTGCGACCAGTTGTTCGACATCCTGGGCCGACTTTGCCTCTTCTTCATTCAGCAGCCCGCTTTGCTGGATCACCTGCTTGAGGTGCCGTGCTTCGACCAGCGTTCCGACCAGCGACGCGCCCACGCAAAGCACGGTGGCAAGAATCAGCCAAAGCCAGGGCAGGTCGGTCAGCTTGGCGGCGTCGGGCAGGGCCTGGCGCTGGACGTGAACGTTCTGCTCGAGTTCGATCTCGGTGATCGACTTCGGGTCAACGCCCCCAAAGGGGTCGCCCAGGGTCGTAGAGCCGGGGCCCTTCTTTGTGCCGCTGTCGCCCATGGGTCAGTGCGCCCGCTTCTCGATGTAGTAGAGGACGATGGGCTTTCCGCACTCAAAGCAATAGCCGTACGTGCGGTCGAGGTTCTCCATCAGGGTTCTGGCCGGGCTGTGGGGGCCTTCGCCTTCTTCCTTCAGGTGTTTGTCAAGTTCCGCCCGCGAGTTGCACTTTTCCAGCTGGCGCTTGATCTGCGCCCAATTGATCTGGTCATGCATCTCGCGGTAAAGGTTGCGGTGCAATTCCTTGTAGACGTCCTTGTAGACCTCGCCAAGGTCGATGGCAGGAGGTTCCTTGGCCGCACCCGCCTTCACGTGACCGGTGCCGCCGGTCATGGCGTTGGTCAGCCGCGAGACCATGCGGAATCGGAAGAAGTCGCGCTCGTTGTCGTCAACGTTCATCAGGTCCTCGATGCGGCGCAGCATCTTCTGGTCGGGTTCCATGTCGGCGCCCGTGACTTCGTTCTTCAGCTTCTCCTTGCGGTTGTAGGCCATCACGTGCTTCAGGTACAGGCGGATGCGTTTCTCGATATCGCCGGGGTCGACGTTGACCACGCAATTCTCGATCTCGCTGCTGATGATCTCCTCATACCGCTGGCGCAGCACGGCTGTGAATGCGCGGAAGTCGTGGTAACCGTCGTCGCGCTGGCGTGCCAGGAAGTCGTAGTTTACGGGCCCCTGGTCGACCACGCGGTCCAGCAGCTTGAACACCGCAAAGGGTGTAATGCACTCGCTGCTGTCGTCTTCGCAGATGTCAGCGAACACATTCTGAAGAATCCGCGTCGGGATACCGTCCATGCCCTCATGCGGAAACTCGTTGCGCAGGCGTTTGCGCAATTCGCGTGTCAGGGACTGGCGTTCCCGCGACGAAAGAAACGCCGGGTACTCGCCCGCGTACAGCAGCGCCTTGGCCGGCGGGTGCAGCTTGGCCAGCACCTGGCGGGCTTCCTCGGTAACGTCGGGCGCGTTGGGCAGGTCGGATTTCTCCAGCCGCGACATCACCGCCCACATGGCCGCCAGTTCGGTAGTGTGCGGGGCAATGCGGTGATAGCGCCGGGCCTGGCGCAGGCCGCGGTTGTAGATCTTTTCTTCGTCCAGGTAGTTCAGCAGGTACGGCACGTCGATCTTGCGCATGCGCGACCGCAGCGCCTTGGAAAGCGGGTCGCCGCGCAGCGCCTGGTACTCGGCCAGGTTGGTGGTGCCCAGGATCATGACGTCCACGTCGCAGCCAACTTCGCCGAAGTCCATCTTGTGTTCCTCGACGGCGGCCAGCAGGTGCTGAAGGTAGTTGCTCGGCTTCTTGAAGATGTCGCTGTAGTGGACGATGCCGCGGTTGCCTTTGACGTACTTTCCGTAGTACCGCACCAGGCTGACGGAACTCAGCAGGTTGGCGATGTACTTGAAGTTTTCGTCAAGCGTGACGGGGCTGCTGTTGGTCTCCACGTTGCCTTCGGGCGGGATCTTGGCGATTCCCACTCCGCCGCTTTCGCTGAAGTTCAGGCGCTGCACCAGCACATGGTCCATGACCTTCAGCCAGTCGCCCTTGTAACGGCGCAGCAGAAAGTCGTAGATCTGGCGCGAGTTGTAATCCAGGTCGCCTTCCAGCACCTTGTGGGGGATCGGCGACTTGTCTTCCAGGCCGTTCTGCTTCCACAGTTTTTCCAGCAGCTCGCGGCGCGATTTGCGCGGGATCAGCAGCAGCGGGTGTTCATGCAACTGGCTGGGCAGCACGGCCACGGGGTTGCGTATGCCCGCAACATCGGGATGGCCCGATTGCATGCCAAAGCCCAGCGTTCCGCCTTCGGCGGCATGAAAATCCTTGCCAAAGCGCCAGGCGAAGCTGTACGTGGCGCCTTCCTCGGTGGCGCTGTAGGCCTCCAGCCCGCGGCAAAGCGTGTCGATGATGCTGGTCTTTGCGGTGCCGACCGGACCATGCAGGATGAAGATGCGTTCGCGGCCTTCCTCGCGCGCGCCGGCACGGATGTATTTCACCAGCCGCGCGATCGGGCGCTCCAGCCCGTAGATGGCGTTCTTGCCGCCATGGAACGGGTCGTCAAAAATCTTGTAACGACGCACCTGTTCGCCGCTGTCTTCGAAAGTGTCGCTGCCAAAGTAGCGGATCATGTCGAATGCAAGCTGGTAGGCCGTGCGGGTGTGGCGGTAAGGGTCGGCACATACCAGGTTCAGGTACTCCGTGAAGCTGCCTTCCCACGCCAGCTCCTTGAAGCCGGCCTGGTTGCGGCTGACGATGAAGTCGCTGACGCTGGCTTCGTTGATTTCCGGGCGTGCCATGGTGCTCCTTGGGCCCTTGCGCATTCTACATGATCGAAGGTTCCGGCCATGGCGTCAAAGGCCGGTTTGTTGCGCAACCCTTACTTCGGCGGCGGGGGCTTGTTGGCGGAGTCGTGCTTGTCACGCAGGATGTTATCCGCCATTTCACGGGCCACGCGCTCGGCATCCGTCAGTGGTGGGCGCGGGGTTTCCGGGTTGGGCGCGGCAACGCCCGATGACTGCGACCGGGCCTCGCTTTCGGCGACCTTGACGGCCTCTTTGGCCAGAGTCTCGGCGCGGTCGCGTTCTTCCACCGACAGCGGCATGGTCTCGGGCTCTTTTTCACCCTTGATGCGGCGCACGTACTTCTGCAGCGCGGCGCGGTCCTTCTTGTCCTTGGCTTCGTCGCGGCTCTTCTGTGTGACCACGCGTTGCGGCCATGGAATCTCGACTCCGAACTCGTCGAACTTGCGCTTGACCCGCTTGCGGTACTCGCGGGCGGCGCCCCATTGCTCGCCGGCGCGGGTCCGCAGCAGTACCCGGATGTTGATCGCGTTGTCGCCAAAGGAGTCCACCCCGGGCAGGATGATGTCCTGCACCCGGCGGCCCCACACCGCGTCCTGCTGCATCTCGCGTCCCACGGCCTCCAGCAGCGCCATCACGTCGTCGACGTTTTCTTCGTAGGCAACGCCCACGTCCAGTACGGCGCGCGACCAGATCTTGGTCTGGTTGGTGCTCATGGCAATCACGCCGTTGGGAATGGTGTGCACATCGCCGTTGACGCTGCGCAGAACGGTGGTGCGCAGGTTCAGGTCTTCCACGGTGCCGCTCTTGCCATTGATTTCAATGACGTCACCGATGCTGTACTGGCCCTCCAGCAGGATGAAGAAGCCCGAGAAAAAGTCCTTCACCAGGCTCTGGGCGCCAAAACCTACGGCCAGCGACACGCCGCCGGCGGCCACCAGCAACGGCCCATAGTCGATGTCGAACTGGATCAACGCGAACATGGCCGCGGTAAGGAAAACGACCACGCGCATGGTTGTCATGAACACGGCAAACAGGGTGCGCGAACGCTGGCGCCGGTAGGCATCGTTGCCGTCGCCGGTGTCCGAACGCCGCATCATGCGTTCCAGGATCGGCGTGCCGGTGCGCTTGATCAGCCACAGCAGCAGCCAGGCCAGCAGGAACACGGCGGCAATGCGGGCGCCGCGTTCCAGTGCCGTGTAGCCCAGGCTGCGCCAGTACTGCTGGCGGGTGGTGGGCAGCGTTTCCTGTGCAATCTCCGCAGAGCGTTGCTCCAGCGCCGCCAGCCTGCGGTCAATGACTTCCAACTGTGTCTGGGCGCGCCGGGTGTCCAGGCGTGCGGCACCCAGCCTCTCGGAGACGGCGTCCAGGCGCTCCTGTTCCGCAAAGATCACCAGCGTTGCGCGCCAGGGCGAGGTATCGGGGTTCTCCTGCTTCAGGCGCGCCAGTGCCGACTGCAGGCGCTGGTACTCGGCATCGACTTCGCGTTCGACTTCCTGTTTCCCGACCAGCACACGTGACCCGGCAACGCGGTCGGCTGCCAGGCGCTTGACCTCGGCGCGGATCGTCTGTTCTTCGGCCTCCAGCAGGTCAATGGCCGCCGACAACCGCTGGTAATCGGCGGACTGGTTGTTGCGCGGGGCGGGCTCGTTGGCCACCGGCTTCTCTGTGCCCTGGCGGTTGACCAGCCTTTCCTTCACCTTGTCCAGGTCGCGCTCGAGCTGCTCGCGGTAGTCTTCGCGCAGGTCGATCATCCTCTGGATCTCGCGAAGACGTCCCTGCAGGCTGAAGATCTGGCCGTTGGCCGCGGTGCCGCGGCCTGAACGCCGGCGCTGCAGTTGCTCCCGGATGGCCGTTGCGGTTGCGGCGATGGATGCCGCGTTGTCGTTCCTGCCCGCCAATGCCAGTGCGGCCGCGGGGGTGTTCTCAAAATCGCGGCGCTTCTGGGCGGCGGTCTCCAGGGCCACCAGCGCGTCCAGCGCCCGGCGTTCAAAGGCGATGTACGCGCCGAACACGGTTTCACTCAGGTGGTCGTACTCGTCGATCTTTACTTTGAAGCGCTCGGTGGCCCAGCGCAGTTCCATCTCCAGCTTTTCAACGTCGCTCAGGCGCTCGAACACGCGGCTCTGGCGTACATCGGCGCGGTCAACGGCATCAGACAGTGTCGCCAGATGGGCAAGTTCTTCCTCGGCGGCCGTGATGGCGCGGGCGAGCTTGCCGACGGGCGCCTCCGGCCCGGGTTGCAGATCCGCCAGCGCGCCAAGGGCCTGGGCCAGAAGTGCATCGTGTTCGCGGCGCGCGGCCAACTGGGCTGCGGTCGGGCCCATGCGCGCCACAGGAATGGCGGCGCGGCAGGCCTCAATGCGGGACTTCAGGGTTTCGACGCGCGACTCGGCGGCCCGGGCGGCGGTGTCGCGGGCCTGTTTGTCGGGGGCGGAAAGACCTTCTTGGGATGCCGCGGCGCGCGCCGTTGCCAAGTCGGACTCGGCCAGCGGCAGGGCATCCTGCAACGAAATCAGCAGCGATTCCAGCCGCGCACCGTCTTCCTGTACCCAGGGCTCGGGCGGCAGGTCTTCCACCAGTTGCGCAAACATGGCGGGGGCGCCAAGCAGCAGCCCAAGGGCCGCCAGCAGGCAAAGACAGGTGCCGCGCACGTTGAACCCATGTTGCATTATCCGAACTCGCTGCTGGGCAGCAGGCGCTCGACCTCTGCCTCCAGCAGGTTGTGAATCTCGTCGGCCAGCCCGATGCCCATGGCCTTGTCCGCAAAGGCCTCGGCCTCGGCCACGGTGATGCGCGAAATCAGGGTGCGCAGCTCGGCCAGGCTGGTCGGCCCCACGCTGAAATCACGCAGGCCGAAACCCAGCAACAGCATGGCAAAGTGGGATTCCCCGGCCATTTCGCCGCACACGCTGACAGGACGTTTTGCGGCATTGCAGGCCTTGATCACGCCGCGCACCAGGCGCAGCACGGCCGGGTTGGTGTGCTTGAACAGGTTGGCCACGTACTGGTTGTTGCGGTCTACGGCCAGGGTGTACTGCACCAGGTCGTTGGTGCCGATGCTGAAGAACTGGCTCTCTTCAAGGAAGCTGTCGATGCACACGGCGGCCGACGGGACTTCCACCATCATGCCCAGCGGCACGTCAGCGCGGTGCTGGACGCCTTCGCGTGCGAGGTCCTGCTTGACGGTATCGATGATCTGGCGGGCGGCGCGGAATTCCTCAATGCTGCCGATCATGGGCAGCATCATGCGCGTGGGCCCCAGCGTGGCGCAGCGCAGAATCGCGCGCACCTGGGTGACCAGGAGCTGCGGCTCGCGCAGGCTCAGGCGAATGCTGCGGCAGCCAAGAAACGGGTTGTCTTCTTTCTCAAGGCCGACCTCTGCGGCGTACTTGTCGGCACCGAAGTCCATGGTGCGAAGTGTCAGCACCCTCCCGGCCAATGCCGCATGGGCCTTCTTGTAGACTTCAAGGTGCTGTTCTTCGGTGGGGTGGGCGCCGAACTTGCTGTAGATGAACTCGGTTCGGAACAGGCCCACGCCGTCGGCGCCAAGTTCCACGGCGTGTTCGATTTCATCGTCCAGCTCAATGTTGGCGTACAGGTTGACCGCCGAGCCATCTTTGGTCTTGCGTTCGGCTTTGGCTGCGGCATCGGCCAGGCGCTTTTCGCGCTCGTGATAGCTTTCGCTTTTGGCCTCGTACTTGGCGCGGGTGGCTTCGTCAGGGTTGATCAGCACCCGGCCGGTCTTGCCGTCGACAATCATCAGGTCGCCGCCGGACACATCGGACGACATCGTGCCCAGGCCGACCACGGCCGGGATGCCCAGCGCGTTGGCCAGAATCGCGGTGTGGCTGGTGGGCCCGCCCACGTCGGTGACAAACCCGGCGACGTTGCGTTTGTCCAGTGTGGCGGTCTGGCTGGGTGTCAGGTCGTGGGCGACCACAATGACCTTGCGCGCGAACTTGCTGATGTTCTGGCCTTGCTGGCCCAGCAGGTTGCGCAGCAGGCGCTTCTGGATGTCGTAGAAGTCGTTGACACGCTGCCCGAAGTAGCTGTCACCGATTTCCTTGATGGGCTTGATGATCTTCTTGAACACGCGCGAAACCGCATACTCGGGCGTGTAGCGCTTCTGCTTGATTTTTTCGGGTATCTCGCGGGTGATCATCGGGTCTTCAAGCATGCGCAGGTGCGCGTCAAAGATCAGCCCGACTTCGTCCTTGGCCACCGAATGAACGCTGTCGCGGATGTCGCGGACTTCGGCCACGGCCTGTTCGCGTGCGATGCTGAAGCGCTTGAGCTCGACCTCCACTTCATCCTTGCGGATAAAGCGTTTGGGAATGCGGAACGATTCCGAATCCAGCACGTAAGCCGGGGCGATCGCCACACCTGGCGACACGGGAATGCCGTTCTTGATTTCCATCGATGCTCCGGCCGGGCCAACGGGGAAGGGCTTATTCATCGCCTTCCGACCCGGCAGATTTCGCGCGGCTTTATAACAGTGCAGGTGCCGATGTAACCCCAAGCGCGCGGTAAAATTTTGTAGCAGCAGGGGCGGCGCGAAGTGCGAAGCCCAGCCACAGCCGCAAGCGCAGGACGGCGCGGTTCAACCGCTGGCTTGCCCGCGCGGCACCAATCCAGACAGATCCTGCGCCAGCGCGCTGGCCACGCAAAGGGGAGCCTCCACGCGCGGGCCGCCGGCGTCGTTCCATGCGGCCTGCAACTGCTGCTGGGCCGAAAACAGCACGGACTGATGTTGCACAAGCCCGGGGTCTTCCATCGGTTCGCCGGCCTTGAAGTTGAGCTCACAGGCAGTGACCGAGCCCGTGGGGGGATGAAACACCGGCACGCCGAACTTGCGGCAGATGATCGGGCGGGCTTCATAGATGCCGCACTCGCCTTCGGGCCCAAGCGCGGGGCAGGGCAGGCGCTGGCCCGTGGGCACCGGGCTGTCCCAGCTTTCGGCGCCGCGGAACAGCTTCGCGCGCCGGGCCAGGTAGACGCCCGCCGCGTCGCGCAGGCGCTGTTGCTGGTCGGCCGGCAGGGTTGCCACGAACTGGCTGATGCGTGCGGCCTCGGGCTCGGTGATGCGGAACACCTGGCCGCAGCAATCGCTGCAACCGCGACGGCACAGAATGCGCGGGCCATGCAGGGCCGCGCCCCGGGCGAACTCGCGGTCGGCCTGCTGGGCAACTTGCTGCAATTGCCGGATCAACGGGTGCATGGCATGAGTGTAGCTTTCTGCCATGGGGCGGGATCAGGCAGCAAATCACCGTGTCGCAAGGTAAAACAGCTGTCGCACATTACACTGACCCGCTGCCCGCGAGCGCCCGTGGAACCAAAACCTGCATCTGCCAGCGAATCGCGCCTGACGTGGATCGTCGCGCCGCAGGATTTGAACATCAACGGCACGCTGTTCGGCGGCCAGCTGCTGGCGTTGATGGACCGCGTGGCCGCGATCGCAGCCATGCGCCATGCGCGCCAGAGTTGCGTGACAGTCAGCATCGACAAAGTCGACTTCCTGGCCCCGGTGCGACACGGCAACCTGCTGGACCTGACGGCGCGCATTCACTTCACCGCGCGAACCAGCATGGAGATTTACGTCGATGCCTGGGCCGAACAGCCCCACAGCGGCGAGCGCACCCACGTGTGCGCGGCATTCTTCAGCTTTGTGGCCGTCGACCAGAACCAGCGCCCCGCGGCAATACCGCAGGTGGCCCTGGAAACAGATCGAGACCGAGAACTGAGCCGCGAGGCCACCGCACGCTACGAGGCCCGCAAGGCCGCCCGCGCAGCAAAGGGCAAGGCCTGAAACACCTCAGGACTTCTGTTCGGTTTCTTTGCGGTAGGTTTCCCACCAGCGGCGCAGCTCGCCGCGCAGGGCGGTGCGCTCGCGGCGGCCCAGAGCGTTGATGCGCTCTACTTGGCCGCCGTAGTCTTCGCCCTCAATCGGCACTTTGTCGCCACGCCACCACTGAAGGCGCAGGTAAACCGCGGCCACAGTTTCATTCACATCGCTGCCGAAAAGTCCGATCATGTAATCGCCCAGCCGCACGCCCTTGGCCTTGCCTTCGGTGAGTTCCACTTCGCGCACGGCCATTTCATCAAGCCGGGCGTTCAGCCTGGCGACGGCGGCCCGGCGTTCTTCAATCGGGGCATTGGCCACATAGTTGAACTGCGCGCCTGGCGCAGCCAGCCAGATCGATTCCAGCACCGCGGCCGCCTGGCGGCACAGGCGCGTAGTCTGGGCGCGGGCTTCCTTCAGGCGTTCCTGGGCCTTGGCCGGGTCAGGTTCGTCGGCCGGCGCGGCGGGCTCGGTGCCGATCATCAGTTCGCCCAGCGTGCGCAACAGCGCAAGAAAGCCGGCCGACCCGTAATGGCAGTCGGCCATGATTGCCAGGCGCATGCCGAACTGGGCCGAGGGCCGGGGCAGGTCATTGGATTCGGGCACACTTTCGCACAGCGGCTTCAGCGCGTCCTGGCTGGCAAGCATGGCCTGAAGGTTGGCGCGGCGCTTGCCCTTGAGGTGGCTGGGGCCGGCGCGGCGCACGGCGTCAATCGGCGCCTCGACCATGGCCTCAAATGCGGCCCGGCGGGTCTCGGCCTGGTCGCTTTCCAGTACCAGCACGGCCGCGATCACGGCATTACTGCCGGTAGCTTCGCCCACGCTGCCCAGGATCTGCCGGGCTTCAACGACCGGGCGGCGCTGGATTTCGCGCCCAAGTTCCTCGGCGCGGCGGGGATTGATCAGGTTGAGTTCCAGCGAGCAGCGGTCGCGCTGGCTGGCATCGGCGGAAAGCAGGCCGTCGCAGATGGCCACGGCGGAAAGTGTGCTTTCGGGCGGCTCCTGCGCCAAAGCGGGAGTGCGGGGCGCAAGCGCCGCCAGGCACAACGTCACCAGCACCAGGGCGCCGCGCGTCATACCTTATAGTCTGACACCCTGCTGCAGTCGCCGCCAGTACGGTGGCATGCGCCGCCCCGCGCCCTTGCTAAACTGGCGGACCCTTGGGCCCCACGCCGGGATTGGCATGCAGCGACAGAACCTGATCATCCTTGTCATCGCCGTTGCCGCAGCAGGCACTGCCGCTGGCATATGGTGGATTGCGCGGCCATCCGGGCCCGGCGAGAACGGCAGCAACGCGGCCGCCAACGCCACGCCCGTAGTCGACAAGCCCTTTGAGCGCGACCAGTTCTTTCCCACCTTCGACCTGAACAGCGACGGGGCCGTGACGTTTGAGGAATTCAACGAGGTGTATTCCACCTGGGGCGCCGACAAGCGCTTCTCGCGTGGGCCCGGCCAGCCCGGCCTGGCGGCGCGAGAGGCATTCGACTTCTTTGATATGAACCGCGACGGCAGCATTGATACCGAGGACGTGCGCTTTGCCCTGGACGAGAAGTGGGCCAAGTTTGCCGAACAAACCCGTGCCCGCGGCCTGACACCCAAGCTGCACAAGAAGCAGTGGCTGGCGCTGAACAACCAGCAGGTGGATGCCTTTGCCAAGGAAGTCGGCGCACTGGCGCTGAACCAATTGCCTTTTGCAGGGTCGTTCTTTGACCGCAAGTACTTCAATGATGGTCGCTACGCGCGCGTCACAGACGCTGCCGGTAAGGTGGCCGAAGGCTTCCTGAGTGAATCCGGCGGCCGCCTGTGGCTGGTCAGCACCGATGCGCGACTGCTGGTGTTCCGGCCGGACGCCGTTGATGTGAAAGAGATGCCGGCCGCCCCGGCACTGGAGTACATCAAGAACGTAGCCGGCACCCCGTTTGACGACCCGCAGGCCAACCTGAAGCTGGGCCAGCGCTGCGTGGAGCTCGGCCTGAAGGTTGAGGCCGGAGCCATCTTCACGCGGGTTCTGATTTTTGACCCGACCAACGCGGCTGCGCTGGAGGCCCTGAACCTGCGACTGGAAAACGAACGCTTTGTGCCCCGGAACGAGTAATGGACGCAATCACAGTCACGGACCTCAGCAACAAACTCAAGCGCAGCATTGAGGGCGCCTTTGGCAATGTGGCCGTGACGGGCGAACTTGGCAACTATCGCGGGCCGCACCACAGCGGCCATGTGTATTGCAACCTCAAGGACAGCGGCGCGCAGATCAAGCTGATTATCTGGCGCGGCACGCTGCAGAAACTGCGGTTTGAGCTCAAGGACGGCCTGGAAGTCACGATTGTCGGCAAGCTGGATGTCTACACCAAACGCGGCGAGTACAGCCTGGTGGCGACCAGCATTGAGCCGCGCGGCCTGGGCGGCCTGCAACTGGCCTTTCAGCAGATGTACGAGCGGCTGCAGGCCGAGGGTCTTTTCGAGGACGAGCGCAAACGCGAGTTGCCCCGGTATCCGCAACGCATCGCCGTGGTGACAAGCCCCACCGGCGCGGCGATAGCTGACATCATTACCACCGCAAAGCGCCGCAACCGGCTGGTCGAGATCCTGGTCTGGCCGGCCAAGGTGCAGGGCGAGGGCGCGGCGGAGGAAGTCGCCCACGCGATTGAGCGCCTGAACGCGCTGAATGATCAACTCAACATCGACGTGATGATCGTCGGCCGCGGCGGCGGCAGCCTGGAAGACCTGTGGGCCTTCAACGAGGAACCGGTCGCCCGTGCGATTTACGAAAGCAAGATCCCCGTGGTCAGCGCTGTGGGCCACGAAGTGGACACCACGATTGCCGATTTGGTGGCCGACCTGCGCGCACCCACCCCGACGGCGGCGGCCGAGATCGTGGTGCCTGAACTTGCCGGCATGATCGAGGTTGTTCACGAACAGAAGCTGCGACTGGGTCGCGGCCTGCGGCACACGGTGGAACTGTGGACCGAACGGCTGGAAACGCTCAAGTCACGCATGGCCGCCATGGGCCCGCTGAACCAGGTGCGACGCGAACAGCAAAGGCTGGATTACCTGTGGGAGAATACCCAGCGCGCGATGCAGCACCAGTTGGCCAACGCCCGCGAACTTGTGGCCGCACAGGGCCAGCGCCTGAACGCCCTGAGCCCGCTGGCCGTGCTGCAAAGGGGCTACAGCATCACCCGCAACGCTAGTGGTGAAGTCATCAAGGAAGCCGAACAGGTGAAGCCCGGCCAAGAACTGGTCACGAAACTCGCCAAGGGCGAGCTACGAAGCAAGGCGGTTTAGGTGATGCGGGCGTCCCGCCTGCACGTGTTGCGGACATCCTGTCCGCAGGCTTTTTGCGCGGGCCGGAGGCCCGCGGTCCGAGCCACCAATGTACACACCCGAAGCTCTGCTGGATGTCCACGAACGTTGCCACCGCAGCTTTGGCAAGCTTCTGGCCCATTGCCGCGCGTTCACCGTGGATGAGATCAACCGCGAGCTGCCGGGCTTTGGCTACCCGACCATCCGGCTGCAGCTGCATCACTTGATCGGGGCAGAAGACTACTGGCTGAGTGTCGTGCGCGGGGCCATGCGCGTGGATGATAACGACGCGGCCTATCCAACCATCGAGTCGCTGGAAACCTGGCGCGCCAGTGTCGCCGCGGAAACCCGGGCCTGGTTGGCTGCGGCCGATGCCGATGCCCTGAACACCGCGCGGCCGATGAAGACCTGGGGCGGGGGCGAGCACTCGTTGATACCGGCGCACATCCTGATGCGCACCCAGGTGCACATCTTTCAGCATCAGGGGCAGGTCGCGGCGATGTGCCGCCTGCTGGGCAAGCCGATCCCCGCGGGGCTCGATTTCCCGCTGGGGTAGCCCAGATACTTCCGTGGAAAGAGTGTTGATACTTCTCGCTCAGCCCCTAACTTGGGATGCGCTCACGGGGTCAAACTCTCTTATCGGAGGTCACATGCGCAGGTTCGGGCTTGCGACTGCGGTGCTGCTTGTGCTTGGCAGCGCCTGGCAGTCCACACTGATAGTCGGGCAAGGTTCCGGCGTTCTGGTTGCCATGGCCGAAGGCCTGGAGTTCAAGGACGGCGACCGGTACTGGGTGCCGATGAACTCGGAAACCAGTTCACTTGCGCTTTTCAGCGAGTCGGTCCAGGTCATCACCCTTTACAACAAGACCGGCGCCGAGATCACGCTGGATAAGGTGGAACTCGAACTGGGCCAGGGCGTTGAGCCCGAAGAGTTCACGATGCTCAAGAACCAGATCAAGCGCGAGCCGCTTGAGTGCAGCCAGACCAAGCTGGAAGCCGGAAAGGGCGCCTACGCCCTGAAGGTGCGCCTGTACCCCGTAGAAAGCGGCGAGCGCAACGCCACCCTGAAGTACACGTACAACACCGACAAGACGTTTTCGCTGAAGCTGGCCACCCGCGGACGCGACAAGGCCAAGTTCTTCAGCCATGGCAAGACGACCCTGCACAAGCTGTTCGGTGGTGTGAAGACCGACGAGATGCTCAGCACCGCCATCGGCGATGCGCAGGGCAACATTTACTTTTCCGGGCAAGCCACGCAGATTGCCGACCGTTTCAGCACCGACATCTTCTATGGGCGCGTGAATGCCGATGGCAGCCTTGCCTGGGCAAAGCTGTGGCACGGCCCGTTCATGGATCGCAGCCCCGACAGCGGCCAGAACGCGGAAACTGGCGGAACGTCCAACAGTCTTGCCCTGGACGGCGAAGGCAACCTGTACTTCTGCGGATCCACCAGCGGAGACAAGTCCAACAGCCTGTTTTCGGCGCTGGTGGTCAAGGTCGACGGCAAGACCGGCGAGCCGATCTGGGAAAAGCTGTGGCGGCCGGAATGGGCCAAGTCAGAACTTGCACGACACAACGCCGATGCTTACGCGGTGTGTGTGCGCGGCGGGCGCGTGTTCGTGACCGGAAGCGCGATCGGCAACTCCGAGGTGCTGTTCCTGGCACTGAATGCGGCCGATGGCTCGCTTGCATTCCAGCGCACGTTTGACATCACCGGCGGTTACAATGACCGCGGCTATGCCATTGCAGCGGGCGCTGACGGCAGTGTTGTGATCGGCGGGCTTGCATCCGACCGCGCGTTTCTGGCGAAGCTGGCGGGCTGTGACGGCGCCTCGCCGTCCTTGGCCTGGATCAAACGCGTGGACCTTGACCGCGCCAGCGGCATCAACTGCGTGGACATCGATGCCGCAGGCAACATCTACGCCAGCCTGGACCGCCGTGGCGCGACGACATTCCTCAGTGCTGCCAAGTTTCTGCCCGATGGCTCGCTTGCCTGGGCCAAGACGTATTCCGGCACCGCTGGCGACGGCAACAACACGCACCTGGTGCGGGTCATGGGTGACACGCTGCTGGTTGGCGGCCGGCACGTGGCGTCGGGCATTTATGACGGCGACGGCCTGCTGATGGCGCTGGACACCGACAATGGCGGCATGAAGTGGAGCGCGTTCTACCACACCGGCACCGGGCCGGACGAAGCCGTGCAGCACCGGATCAAGGGCGCGTTTGTCACCGGCACGACGCTCACCATCATCGGGCAAAGCTACACCGGCAGTCGCAACGGGGTGCGCTACTGGGGCTACTGGTACAACGGCATCAACGAACTGGAAGACTACGCCCCGGCGGTTGATGCGATGACTGTTTCTGAGGGGGCATTCAAGGACGCTCCCAAGGGCGAACTGCGCGAGGCCAAGGAAGCCCGCCAGGTCATCAATCCGATGGACAAGGTGCAGTGGGTGGACGCCAACACCAAGACCGGCGAACCCAGTGACGCCGACGTCTCCGTGTGGCAGATCAAGCTGAAGGATTGAACGAAGGCACCGCAAAAGCCCGGCCTCGCCAGGCCGGGCTTTTTCATTGCATGGGAAGTGTTGGGTGGCCGTCACGGCCAGGCAAGGGTTTCAGGGTCGACTATGATCCGTCGACCTCGGGCGTGGCCTGACAAAGGCACTTACCCCTTTGCCGGTTGCCCGCATTGGCTAATCCCTAACCCCTGTCCCTGCCGAATACTACAATCTGTCGGCTTGGGGCCGGCTCTGCCCCGGGCTTGGGTTACACGTGGAAAACGCTTCGGATTCCGGCCTGCACATACTGCCGCTGCCCAAAGTGGGGCAGGAAGTCGGCCGTTTTCTGATTGAGCGCGAACTGCCCCGCGGAGGCCAGGCCCGCGTGTACCGCGCCTGGCAACTGGACCTGCAGCGTGCCGTAGCGCTGAAGCTTCTGCCCGCCAGTTTTGCCGGCGACGACGATGCGCTGGTGCGCTTCCGCCGCGAAATCGAAAACGTCGCCAAGGTAAGCCACCCCAACGTCGTTCACGTTTACGAGGCCGGCGAACTTGACGGCCACGCCTTCTTCACCATGGAGTTCATTGAAGGCCAGGACGCCGAGACCCTGGTGCGCAAGGGTCGCCTTGGCCCCGACGAAGCCGCAGCGCTGATCGAGGCGGTGGCGCGCGGCGTGCAGGAAGCCCATCGTGCAGGCATTGTTCACCGCGACATCAAGCCCGGCAACATCATCGTGCGCAAAGACGCGACGCCGGTGCTTACCGATTTCGGGCTGGCGCAGGATTTGAGCCACAGCAACGCCCTGACCCAGACCGGCGTCAGCATGGGCACCCCAGCCTATATGGCCCCCGAACAGGCGCGGGGCGAACGCGCCCGTGTGGGCAAGCGCAGCGATGTGTACGCGCTTGGAGCCACGCTGTTCACCCTGCTGACCGGCAAGCGCCCGGTGGAGGGCGAAAGCGCCTATGAGCTGATGGTGAAAGTGGCAGAAAGCGAAGGCCCGGCCTGGCCTCGCGAGGCCCGCGAAGACGTCCCGGCCGACCTGCGTGCGATTGTCGAGCGCGCGATGCAGAACGACCCCGGCAGGCGCTACGAGAGTGCCGAGGATTTCGCCGACGACCTGGAGCGCTTCCTGCGCGGCGACTGGGTGGTGGCGCGTTCGCGGTCACGGCTGACGCGTCTTTGGGCGCGGGGCCGCCGCTATGTTCCGGCCGCTATGGTGCTGCTGCTGGCTGCGGGCCTGGCTGCGGGCATTGTGTATTCCGACCTTAGCACCCTTGGCAGCAACGAGCCCGACAGCGGCTATACGCTGGACGAGATTGACCTCAGCCGCGAAGTCGTGGGCACACCCGACAGCGACATTGAGGACTTGTTCGGCAAGGAAGGCTCATGGACCAAGGTCAACGCCTCCGTGCGGCGCGGCCAGGGTTCCGAACTTGTGCTGACCCGCGAGGCCGATGGCGCACTGCTGATTTCGCCGCGCGTGGCCGCGTGCTGGGGAGACTTCACCCTGCAGACGCAGCTTTACGCGCAGGGTGTGGATGGCCCGGTGCGGCTGCTGGTCGGCATGCCCGACGACAACAGCGAGCAGGACACCGCCTACTGCATTGCACTGGGCGACGGCGCGCGCACACAGTTTGTGCTGCACCGTCTGGGTGTTCCGGTGTTCAGTGGCCAGCGCGTCGACGGCCTGCCGCTGCTGGAGGAATCGCGCTGGTACGCGGCCTCGATCACCCGCCGGGCACAGCTGATTTCGTTTCTGCTGACAGACGTGGCCGCCGGCATACCGGTTGCCTCCTTTGAGTTTGATGACGCATTCCCTGCGCTGGTCAACGAACAGCGCGACGGCAAGCGGCTGGATCGCCAGCGGTACGCCGTAAGCGCCCATGCCGCGCAGCTGGGTGTGCGCAACGTGACGGTGGTTCATCGCGACCATCGTTACACAACGGAGGAACTGCTGTTCTCTGTAGGCCAGTTTGACCAGGCCGAGGCCCGGCTGAAGGCGCGCCTGGATGGCGGCAGCGCCGCACAGAATCCCGAAGCCCGGGCCGAACGCGCGAGGCTGCTGTACCTTCGCGCCCGTTGCAGGATTGCGCTTGGCCGTGCCGACGCCGCAGCGGAGGACCTTGCCGCCTGCCGCGCGCTTACCGACGACGCAACACTGCGGTCGCTTGCGTTTCTGCTTGGTTCGGGCATTGAGACTTCGCGCGACGATGACGCGGCAGCGCTGGCGCAGCTTCGCGCCGCGCGCATCGGGCTTGCCGGCCCGCAGCAGGCACGGGTGTTTCATGCGGCGTGGCTTGCGGCCTCGCAGCTGACGGAGCAACCAGCCCGCGCGCTGCTGTACCTTGATTACATCGCCAACAACGGGCTGGGTACGCCGGGGCTGGTGGGCGCGGCACTGCTGCAAAGCGCGCAGATCCGCCTGGCCCGTGGCGATGCGGAGTCCATTGTTCTGGCCCGCGGTGCGTTGCGCCGGGTGGCCTCGGCGGGTTACCAGCGTTTCGGCGGGACGTTCACGCCGGCGCTGGCGCTGCTGTTTGACCAGCGCTGGTCGGAACTTGTGGCCGCCCGCCCTCCAGCAGAGGGCGAGCAGCCCGCCGGCGCCGAACTGCTGGTGTTGGCCGATCTGCTGGCCGATGCTGTCGGCGGCTATGAAGTTGCCGGCAACCTGGCCGTCAGCCCCTTGGCCCGCGCGGCCTGGCTGGCGCGGCTTTCCATGGCTCCGGCTGACACCGTCGAGTTTGCCCGCGTGAACCTGTGGCTGGAGATCGCGGGCAGGGCCGGCAGCGATGCGTTGTGGGCGGAGGCCCAGCGCGCCCTGGCCCGCGAAGAACACCCGCAGTTGGCTGCCGGCGGGCTGGAGGGCCGCAAGGCCCTGTGGGATGCCCTGGCCCGCAAGCTCAAGCCCGAAGACGCCGGATATGGCGCCTTGAGTACGCTGGCCGATTTTTACCTTTATGATGCACAGAGCCCCGCCGACGCCCAGCGCCGGGCGGAGTTGTTCCGGTACGCCATGAAGCGCGAACTGGCCGGGGTTTCCCGGCACTGGCTGGCCGATGCCGAGCCAGACCGGTTTGTCGAGTATTGCATCGGCCTGTACTTCCTGGGCTTTGACCGCCCCAAGGCCAGAAGCCTGATTGAAACGGCCACAACCGGCAGGGCTGGCGCGCTGGCGCTGCTCAAAGGCCGCGTTGATCAGTGGCTGCCCCCCGAGCGCGAATAGCATTCAGGGCAGGCAAAGCCGCCCCGACCATTGCACAATGGCCGTACACATTCGATTGATTGCCGGGGGGCCGTCATGTCCAGAACCCTGTTGGCGCTGGTGGTGCTGTGCGCGTGCGTGTTGCCCGCCGCGGATTTTTATGTCGATCCTGTCAACGGCAGCGCGGGCGGTACCGGCAGCTCCGGCAACCCTTGGCTTACGCTGCAGCAGGTTGTTGCCGACAACCGCATTGAGTCGCGGGACTGGAACGTGCACCCGTACACCGCCGGCGCGGTGCTGCAGCCCAAGAACGCCGGGGCACCTGTGAAGGCCGGCGACACAATCTGGCTGCGTACGGGCTTTCATGGGCAGCTGGTGCTGAACGGCTTTTACAACGCGGCACCGATCACGATCCGCGCCCAGGCCGGCCACACGCCGCGCCTGAGCCGCGTCAGCATCATCGGCGCACAGAACTGGGTGCTGGACGGACTGTCGATCAGCACGTCGCACGCGACGCCGTTTGTCAACCAGACCATCATTACCCTGCGCCACGACGGCTTCTGGGGCCCGGCCTCGGATTTTGTGGTGCGCAACTGCGACGTGTTCTGCGGCAACGATTCCAGCGCTTGGACGGCGCAGGACTGGATTGACAACACCGGTACGGCCTTTGATGTGCGCTCAGACGACACTGAGCTTGCCAACAATACGGTGCGCAACATCCGCTATGGAATGGCGTGCAGCGGCCTTAACAACCATGTGCACGGCAATGTGATCAACGGGTTCTCGGGCGACGGCATCCGCGGGTTGGGCAACTATGGCGTCTATGAATACAACATCATCAAGAACGCCATTGATGTCGGTGACGCCCACCACGACGACGGCTTTCAAAGCTGGTCCGTGGGGCCCGGCGGCGTGGGCACCGGTAGTGTTGTGGGCGTCGTGCTGCGCGGCAACACGTTCATCAACCACGAAGACCGCAACCACGCCATGCGCACCAGCATGCAGGGCATTGGCTGCTTCGACGGGTGGTTCGATGACTGGGTGATCGAAAACAATGTGGTAATCACCGACCACTGGCACGGCATCACACTGCTGGGCGCGCGCAACTGCCGCATTGTCAACAACACGGTGATTGACCTTTACACCGGTACCCCCGGGCCAAGTTGGATCCAGATCGGGCCGCACAAGGACGCCACGGTCAGCCAGAACTGCGTGATCCGCAACAACCTGGTGAACACACTCAACGTGCCCGCGGGCCAGACCAACATTGCGGTGGACAACAACATTACGGTGACTGACCCGGCCATTCACTTTGTGGATCCGGCCAACTTTGACCTGCGGTTGCTGGTCACGTCCACGGCCGTGGACACCGGCAGCGCCACGCTGGCCCCGGCACTGGACCGCGACAAGATTGCAAGGCCGCAGGGCAGCTCCGTGGATGTAGGCGCCTACGAGTGGCACGTGCCGGGCTCCGGTGGCGGCGGCGGCGCAGGTGGCGGCGGCAAATCTTCCGGCGACAGTGGCTGCAGCACAGGCACAGCCCAAAGCCTGTGGCCTGCATGGTTGCTGACGTTGACCGCTGCATTGGCCGCAGCACGCAGGCGCCGTCGCGCGCCTACTTCTATGGCGGGGCCCGGGTGTCTACAGTCGCGGCATGAAACCTTCCCGGCCCCTGGCCCTGATTGTTGATCGCGCACCCTTTGCCCCGCCGGCCGGCGCTGCCGAACTTGCCGCGGCCCTGCGTGAAGACGCCCGTGAACTGATTGCCGCCGTGCGCCTGCGTACCGGTGCCGACAGCCCGTCCGACGCCGGCAAACTGGCCGCACAGGCCGGTGGCGGCCTGGTGATCATCTTTGCCGATGTCCCGGCCGTGCCGCCCATGGCCATTGAGGCCGCCATCCATGCCCTGGGAGACTGCGACGCCGCGCTTGGCCCCTGCCCCGACGGCAGCCTGTACCTGCTGGCGCTGCGCCCGGACCTGGACCCCGCGCTTGTGGAAGAAATCCTCGAAATTGTGTTCCAGCCCGGCACCCTGGGTCCATTGACGGACCTGCTGGACGACGCTGAGTTGCAGGCAACGGTGCTGCCTCCATGGTTCCGGCTGGCCTCGGCCGCCGACCTTTCCTTTGCGGAATGCCTGGCGCGTCTTAGCCTTATGTCAGAAGAAGGCGAGGACGATTTCGTGGCCGACAGGCTGCGCGTCTGGTTTGAAGAATACGCCGCGGAGGCGTGATGCACCGGTTGCTGCTATGCGCCATCATTGCCCTTGCGTTGTGGCCGGCCTGCCTGGCCGACGGGCAAGGGCGCATTGTGATACGGCCTTCGGTGCCCGAGCCCAAGGGCGGGCCGCAGGGACAGCCCGCCGCTTCACCGGACGCCGTTGCCCCGATTGAACCAACCGCCGAAGAAGCCGACCGCATCGCCGAGCTGATTGAGCAGCTTGGCGCGGAGCGCCTCAGCCAGCGCGACCGCGCCATGGCAGAGCTTGCGGGGTTTGAGGCCCGGGCCCTGCGCCAGGTGCGGCTGGGCAAAGATCACCAGGACGACGAAATCGCCGCCCGCTGCGCGTTGCTGGAGGAGGTCATCCAGTCGCGACAGGCCGAACTGTTTCTGGCGGCTCGACGCCTGAGCCTGCAACCCAGCGAGCTGGAGCGCCTGCTGGCCGCCGAAGACGTAAAGCCGCTGCTGGACATCCTGCGGTCGCGCGCCCAGCCGGGGCTGGTGGCACTGTGGGCGCGGGTGCTGGGCCGGCTGGCGGCCCGCACACAGGTGATTCCCACCGCACAGTTGTGCATCAACGTGGAAGGCATTGAGGGCTACGGTATCGCCCTTGCCGAGGCCGGGCGCTCGCCGTTGCTGCAGCCGGACCAGGCCACCGGGCTGGCCGGACTGGTGGCGATGTTGCCGCCCACGCGGGCCGTGGATGTGGTGGATGCACTGACTCATTGCGCGCTGGTGGCCGGCGGGGCTGAGGGCGTGCAGGCTGCGTTGCGCGCTGCGGCTGTGCTTCGCGGCACCTACACGGCGCGCCAGGTGATGGAGTCGTTGCAGGCCGATGATGCAGCCCTGCGCAAACGCGGCAACGATGCCGTCGGTTTGCGCCAGGCCGTCGCCGTCTGCCTGGCACCGGGCTGCACGGAGGCCGAGCTTGCATCGGCCGGGCTTCCGGCGCTGGCCGCGATGAACCCGCTGGTGCTGTCTGAGTACCTTGCCCTGCTGCGACGCAGTGGCCTGCTTTCACGCCTGTCAAACGTGCTGGTGCAGCTGGTGACCGCCGGTGCCTCGGCCCGGGCACTGAGCACCGCAGGTGCGGCCTGGGCAGACGCCTCGAGTATCGAGACTGTCAAAGAGGGTTTTGCGGCGCTTCCCGGCGCGGCGCAGCTTGGGGCACTGGATGCGTTGTGGCTGAACCCGCGCGAGCCGCGGGTGCTGCAGCCCTTCCTGCTGGGGCTGCTTGGGCACAGTGACTCTTCCTTGCGAAGCGCGGCGGCACGGCTGCTGCGCCAGTACCGGGCCAAGTCTACGGTGGCGGCACTTGCCAAGGCCGCGGTAGGGGGCGACGTCATTTCGCCGATTGCGCTGGAATCGCTGGTCGCCATGGCCGACCTGCTGCGCGACCAGCCGACAGAGCTGGAAGGTCTGGTGAAACTGTTGCCCGGGTCTGACCTGGCGCTGCGCGGCCCGCTGGTGGATGTGCTGGTGGCTTCAGCAAGCCCGCCGGCCCACAAGGCCCTGCTGGAGGAATGGCGCAAGCTGCTGCCGCGCAACGAGCTCATGTCAGCCTGTGAGGTGCTGGCTGCGGATACTTCCACGCCAGCCGGGGCCTATGCGGCTTCGGTGATGTCCGGCGTCGAGACAAGGTTCCAGAAAGTCCAGATGGGCGCACGACTTGACCAGGGCGACTTTGTGCTGGTGCGCGCCCTGATGTCGGCCAGTGCCACAGATGGATTTGCGCTGCTGCGCGCCCTTGCGGCCGACCAGCGCAGTACATCGCGCGGCATTGCCGCGGGTGCCTTGGCCTTTGCCGGCAAGGACGGCGATGAGATTCACGACTGGATCCGCCGACTGGCGGGCGAGACCCCTGACCAGGACGTAGGCTCGCTGGAGTACGCTGTTGCCATGAGCGCCCAGCCCGCCGCTGAGGAGTTCCGGCGTCGTGCTCTGCAACAGGGTGCGGCCTCGCCGCACATCCAGTGTGTGGTTTTGGCCGTGGAGGCGGGCCGGTCAGGCAGCATCACCCGCGAGGAGTTGCTGCGTGTGCTGTTCGACACCCCGGCCAATGCCAGGAATGCGCTCGACTATGCTTCCGGCCTGTTGCGCGGGCCAATCCCCGAAGAAGCCATGCGCACCATCACGACCACCATGCTGTTTTCGGAGGAGTTTCAGCCGCTGGGTGACCCCGACAGCGCGCTGCTGTTGGCGGAATCGGGCGTAGACGTGCTGCAATTGCTGTTCGGTGACGACGCCGAGGCCACGCCACGCGACGCACAACGGTTGCTGATGACCGCCCTGCTGGGCGAACCTGCGCGGGCCGCGACCATGCTGGACAAGGTGACGGAGGCCGAGGACGGATCCAACTTCCAGGCGCTGCTTTTCGCCCGGGCATGGCTGGGCAAGGCCGAGTCGCGCGACCGCGGCCGCCTTCTGCGGCTGGGTATGGACCACCCCACCTTGCGCATGTTCGCGCTGCGCAAGGGTGCTGATGCCGGCAACGCCCATGACCTGCGCGGGTTGATGGATCGGTTCAGCTCGCTGGGCGGGCAGTTTTCTGAAGCCGCCACGGCCGGCATTGAACTGCGCGTCGACCGCTGGCGCGGGATCATGGTCGATCTTGACGGCGCGGCCGGGCCGGCTTTCGGCCTCGAAGCAACTCAACGCAACCTTGCCGTGGCGCGCCTGCAGCGCCTGTTTGCGCCGACCATGCCTGTCGACTGGGATACATGGTGGAGTGCCCGCCGTGCGTTGGTCGAGCGCGACAATCAAACCGGCCGTTATCACTTTGTGGAGCTGCCATGAGACATCGCCCATTGCCGTTGGTTGCACTGGCAGGGCTGGCCGTGGCAACACTGCTGGTTGCCCGCGCTCCGGTCGCGGCGCAGGACGACGCGCAGCCTTCGGCAACTTTGGCCTTCGAACTCGCCCAGTTGGCAGAGACCTGGGTGCACGGCGACGACCGCCAGGCCGCGGCACGCCTGGAAACGTTTGCGCAGGACAATCGCCTGCGCGGGGAACTTCCGCGCTGGCTTGCCGCCCTGCGCGCGGGATTGGCCCTGCACAACGGCGACACCAAAGCCGCCATGGCGGCGTTGCAACCAGAGCTTGATGCCGCCGACAACCCGCGCCCGTACCTGCGCGCGGCGCGCATGATGACAGGCCTGGGCTATGGCAAGGAAGCGCTGGCAGTAGTGCGGCAAGGCCGCGCGCGCGACCCTAAATCGCCGGCACTGGCACGCTTTGAAGCCGGGCTGCTGTGGCTGGAGGGCGACTTTGAGGCCGCCGTCAGCGCCTACGCAGGAATCATTGCCGCCGATGCCCGTGAGGCCTACCCCTATGTGCCGCCCGAGTTCGGCGATTGGGCCAACGTGCGCCCCTGGGGCGGCCCGGACAAACCGCCGCCGGAAGTCGACAAGCGCCGCGTGATCCGCGACGAGTGGGACGACTGGGATTCTCCCAAGGCCGCGACCGATTGGGGTCGCGAGCCATTTGCAGACCTGTTTGAGCCCGCCACCTGGTTCAGCACAGACCTGCCAGGGCTGGAACGCTGCATTGCCGAAATCGCCACCAACCCGACCGAACTTGCCCGCCAGCGCGCCGCGCTGACAGCCAGGTTGCAGGCTGCTCGCGAATCCCAGGCTGCGCTGGAGGCCTATCGAGGTGATGACGCCGGCCTGCGCCAGAACCTGGCCGCCAAGGCCCGGCGCGAGCGCGCCCTGGCGGTGATTGCCGCCCGCGCCGGCATACAGGCGGACCTCGCCGCCACCCGGGTCGCCGACGCCGAGGTCCTGGTGAACATGGCGCAGGAAGTCGCGCCTGACGACATCGCCCTGCTGGACCTTCAGGCCCAGGTGATGGCGCGCCAGGGCAAGGCCGAGCAGGCCCGCACCGGCCCGCTGGCGCGGCTGGCCAGCCACGGGCTGGTGCTGTACCCCGGGCTGCTGTACGCGCGGGGGCCCCAGCAGCAGGCCGTACACCGGGCGTTGGAGCCGGCCCTGACGCTGTACAAAACCAATGCCCAGGCGGGCGAACAGCAGTTTGAGGCGATTCGAACAGCCTTCGGGCCGGAACACCTCAAGCGCAACGTTGCGCCGGATCTGCTAGGTGTCTGGCTGTACCAGCGCGGCGAAAAGGCCCTGGCCATGCGCTATCTGGCCGATGCCGGGCGCATGTCGGGATTTGAAAGCGGCAAGTCACTGGCACCGGACGGTGTGGTGCTGGAGTACGCGCTGCTGGCCCTGCGTGCACCGGTGGGGGCTGCACCCGAGCGCAAGGCCGAGGGCGATGACCCCGAAGGCAAAGCCGAGCCCGAACCTGAGCCGGAACCCGGCGAGGCCAAACCGGGCAACGCGCCTGACAGTTCCGACCCCTTGCCGCTGCGGGTGCTTCCGCGCGCTGGCCTGTTGCTGGGCTCAATTCCCGACGCCCGGTCGGTGGTCTGGCGTGTTGCAGCCGTGGACTTCTGGGGCGGCAACTGGGGCACACAGAACCACCTGCGGGCCGCACAATCGCTGCCCGATGGCGACAAGCAGCTGCGTGAATTGCTGTATGGATATCACGTGCGCCTGGCCACAGAGCTGACCGAGGCGCAGTTGGATGCAGCCCTGGCCGAAGATCACTCGGCCAGCAAGGCCCTGGCCGAAGCCATGAAGTCCTTTGCCGATGGCCTGCAGCAGGCCAAGGGCGGCGGCAACTGGCGCATTACACAGACATTGCGAGAGCGCGCAGGGTTCCTGCTGGGCATGGTGGAATCACGTGCCTTGCTGGTGCGCGCGCGGCTGCGCCACAACCCGCCCAAGAACATGGCCGAGCTCGCCGTGTGGCTCAAGGCCCGCCAGTCCCTGATTGACCTGCGGGCCCAGCTCAAGGCCAGCGGCAACGAGATCACGGACAAACTGGCCCAGGAACGCGCCGCCGCCAAGGTCCCTGAAGTGGTTCATTCCGGCCTGCTGCTGGATTGCGCGAAGCTGCTGGCACGCAACGGCGACTGGGCCGGGGCTGCACAGCTGCTCTGGCTCAACCGCGACGTGCCGATGGGCATTGACAGCCGCGGGCGCCGGCTGTTCCTGGCCGCGCTGTTCGCGCGCAAGGCCGGCGACCTGCTGACCGAGGCGCGTTGCCGGATGGCGGCATTGGAAGAAGATGACCCCAACCGCAGCAGCATGGACGTGTCGCTGCTGCTGATGGAGTTCGCCCAGATCCGCGGCGAGATCGAGGAGTTCGGCACCCGCACGGACCTGGAGGCATATGTAGAAAACAGCATCATCCCCTGGGCAGACTCACGGGCGATTAGTTCGGTGTTCCAGACGGCGCCAGAACTTCGTGCCAGCCGCGCCACGCTGCTGATGCGCAACAGCCTGCGAGCGGGCATGGACGGCATTTTCCGCAACGCGCTGGCCGAGGGCAGCATCTCCACCATCGACCGCAACTGGATCAAGATGATCTCGCCGCGCGAAAGTCACCTCAAGTGCATGCGCTTTGCACTTTGGGTGCTTGCCTGCGACCTGCCGGCAAATCGCGGGCGGGGCTTCAACAGCGGGTTGAACTCAGCCACCGACACCATCCATGGCTGGGGCATGCTGCTGCAACTGCATGAGAGCCGCGCTGTCTACGACCCGACCACCAAGCCCAAGGCCGAACGCCTGAAGGCGATCATCGCCCGCTGCAGCACGCCGTCGGAAGATGTTGAAGAAGATGACGAAGACTGGTGGGATTGAGTCTGCCCCGCAAGGTTACCTGCGCTTGCCGGCTGCGGACTTCTTTGCGCGCTTGGCGGGTTTTGCCTTTGCCTTGCTGCCCGCCGCGCCCTTGGCCCGCTGCATGCGATAGTTGGAAAACCCAATTGGCTCGGCACCGGGCGTAGGCGAACGCCAATAGCTGGTCAGCATCAGGCTGTCGCCTTCCTGGATCAGCGAAACAACCACATGGTTGCCGGTCACGCTTCGGCCTTCCACGGCCAGGGCACCCGGGTCTTCGGGGGTCACGGGCATCACCATCGATCCGTGCAGGGTCGAGGCCACACACAGGCGCAGCCAGCCGTCGGGATCCACGGTCAAGAATGACTCCACGCCCTGCAGCAGCGCACCGGTATTGGGGTGCCGTGACTGCACTGAAAACGCCAGAAACGCGCCATCAAGGGCGGGTTGAATGTCCAGTGTGACCGTGGCAGGGACGTTCTTCAGTGTCTCGCCAGCGCCGACCCAGCGGCCCACCCAACCTTCATAGGCCTTGAATTCGGGCCTCATGGCAGCGTCCTTTCATGTCGTGATGTTTGTCTAAGTCAATTCAAGCCCTGAGTCCAGCATGTTCCGCAGCAGCCGGGATTAATCCGGAACCGGATGCCGTCCTGTTGCGTCGGAAGTGGGTCGGAAACCTCAAAAGGGGCCAGGATATGAACAGGTACACTTTCGGAATTGCCGCACTGCTGATGCTGACCGCGCTCTCGCCGGCCCTGATGGCCAAAGAAGAGCTGGTGACACTGCCCAAGCGCGACAAGGTGCAGTTGACCATCTACAACAGTGTAGACCTGACCTTGGTGCGCGAAACGCGCAGCCTGACGTTCAAGAAGGGTAACAACCGCCTGCAGTTCTCCTGGGCCGGTACCCTGATTGACCCCACCAGTGTCGAGTTCAAGGCCGTGACCGGCGCCGACAAGCTGGATGTGCTGGACACCAGCTATCCGGCCGAAAGCAACCAGATGCTGATCTGGACAATCGCCGCCGAGGCCGACCTCAGCGCAAACGTTGAAATCAGCTACTTCACCAGCGGCATCAGCTGGGCCGCCGAATACCACGGCATGCTGGCCGCCGATGACTCCAGCATGACCCTGACGGCCTACGTCACGGTGATGAACAACAGCGGCGAAGAGTACGAAGACGCCCAGGTTCGCCTGGTGATCGGCAGCATTAACCTGGTAGAGACAATCGCCGGCCTTGCCGGCGGCCAGCGCACCGCGCGCATGGAAGAGGCCTACGGCGAGATGCGCAAGGCCGGCAGGGCTGCGGATTCCAGCCGCAAGGAGATCGTCAAGGAAGGTTTGAGCGAGTACTACATCTACACCGTTGGCGGCACCGAGACGATTCCCAACGGCTGGGCCAAGCGCCTGCAGAGCTTCGAACAGGCCGGTGTACCCGTGCGCAGCGTCTACACCTGGGACCCCGCCAAGTACGGCGCGCAACTGGCCCGCATTCTGACCTTCAAGAACGACGAAGCCCACAAACTGGGCAAGGAACCGCTGCCCAGCGGCATCGTGCGCTTCTATCGCAACGCCGGGGCCGGTCGCCTGGGTTACGTGGGGGCGATCTCCACGAACTACATCGCCAAGAACGACGAGATCAAGGTCAACGCAGGTGCCGACCCTGAAGTAACCATGAAAGTCACCCGCACCCAGTTGAAGAAGGAAAACCTCAGCTTTGCGTTCAACGGCCGCCAGCAGTACCTGCAGGGCTGGGACACCTACGAGACCTTTAAGCTGGAACTGCGCAACTTCCGCGACCGCGCCGTGGACTTTGAGATCAACCTGGTGTTCGGTGGCGACTTTGACTTTGAATCAGAACTGGCCAGCAACAAGGTCGACTTCCGCACCCAGCGCTTTGCCCTGAAGCTGGACAAGTCCGGGAAACAGGAAGTCGTCTACAAGGTTCGCACCCGCTTCGGCACCAACGCCAAGAAATGACGATGTGCGAAGTTCCGGGTCCTGAGTGCGAAGTGAAGGCACACAGGCCCTGGACACGAAGCGTGAACAGGCACCGAACTTCAACGCAGCCCGGACCAGACAACCCAAAACGCTGAACTCAGAACTCGCCATCAAGGAACCCAAGCCATGAACAAGCGCCTTATGCTCTCTCTCGCCTTTGCCGCCGGTATCGGATCGATGATCGGCTTCTTCAACCCGGTGCCCGCCCAGGCGCGCATCAAACTGGCCACCCTGCCCGACCGCGAGGCCGTGGTGGTGCGGTTTGACAACCCCAACGTCGTGATGGTTGAAGAAGAACGCACCATCAGCCTGCAGAAGGGCGTGAACAACGTCGACTTCTCGTGGGCCGGCACGCAGATCGACAAGGGCAGCATTGTGTTCCGCCCGGCCGACGCCGCAGCCAAGGTGGAGATCCTTTCCACCAGCTATCCGCCGGGGGAAGCTGCACTGACCTGGCAGATCAGCGCCGCCGAGGCCATGAGCGTGAAGTTCCGCCTGAGCTACCTGATGGCGAACATCCAGCGCGAGACGGACTACCGCATGCTGGTCAGCAAGGACGAACAGACCTGCAGCTTCAAGCACTACTTCAAGATCCGCAACTGGTCCGGCGGGCGCTTTGCCACGGCGGACTTTGTCACCCGCGACGGCAAGAAGTTTGAAAAGGGCCTGGAGAACGGCGAGGCCAAGCGCGTGCTGGTCAACACCTGGGACAAGGTGAAGCTGACCAAGGAGTACGTGTACGACATCACCCGCAACGGCGAAGGCAAGGTGATGACCGACTACGTGCTGAAAAATGCCAAAGAAATCGGGCTGGGCGCGATCCCGCTGGAGTACGGCAAGGTGCGCATCTACCAGGACGACGGCAACGGCACTACCGCCTTCACCGGCGAAGACTGGGGCCGCTTTACGCCGATTGGCGACGACATGCGCCTGAACATCGGCATCGCCCAGGACATCAAGATTGAAATGAAGAAGATGGTCAACGATGTCCAGAACCGCCGCGGCAATGTCTATGACACCGACGAAGTCGACGAGTACGAGATCAAGAACTTCAAGGACACCGACGCCGTCGTCACCCTGGTGCTGCGCGTGGATGGCGAATGGGAAATGAAGGCCGACACCAGCGGCCACGAAAGCTTCGAGCGCATTGATAACGAAACGATCAAGTTCAAGGTCAAGGCGCCCGCCAAGGGCACGCCGGTCAAGCTGAAGTTCCACTACCAGAAGAAGAACGTGTGGTAGCTGAACGAGTCGGCAGTCTTCAGTCGGAAGTCAGAAGCAAGTGCCTGCCGACTCTGCTGCCGACTGCTGACTTCCGACTGCTGACTACGGGAACCCGTCCATGCGCCTGACACTTGCCATCCTTGCCCTTCTTGTTGCGGTGCCACTGGCTGCCAAGGAAGAGCTGGTCACGCTGCCCGGTCGCGACAGCGTGCAGCTGACCATCTACAACAGCGAAGACCTGACGCTGGTGCGCGAGCGCCGCACACTCAGCTTCAAGCAGGGCAGCAACCGCCTGCAGTTCTCGTGGGCGAACACACTGATTGACCCGACCAGTGTTGAACTGCAGCCCGTCGGCGACACAGCCAAGGCGGCGATCGAGATAGCCGACACCAGCTACCCGGCTGAGTCGCACGAGATGCTGATCTGGACGGTTTCGTGCAAGACCGCCGGTGCGCACGTGGTGGAGATCAGCTACTTCACCAGCGGCATCAGCTGGCAGGCCGAGTACACGGGCGTGGTGAACGCCAACGAAGACAGCATGACGCTGACGGCCTACGTGACCGTGACCAACCGTTCGGGCGAAGAGTACGAGAACGCCCAGGTGCGGCTGGTGGTGGGCACCATCAACCTGGTTGAGAAGATCGTCAACCTGGCCACCCCGCGCCCCCAGAGCCAGCCCCGCCCAAGCCGTGAAGACCAGCGGGGTGCCCGCGACATGGATCGCATGGCCGAGAAGGGCGGACCAGGCATGGGCGGCGGCGGTGGCATGGTCAAGCCCAAGGAGATCATCAAGGGCGGCCTGAGTGAGTACTACATCTACACCGTAGAAGGGCAGGAGACGATTCCGGACCAGTGGTCCAAGCGTCTGCGCAGCTTTGAGGTTGCCGGCGTGCCCCTCAAGACCGTGTACCGGCTGGAACCCGCCAAGTTCGGCCCGGCCTTCACCAAAGTGCTTGAGTTCAAGAACGATGAAGAACACAAGCTGGGCAAGGAGCCGCTGCCTGACGGCCTGATCCGCCTTTACAAAGACCAGGGCATGGGCCGGCTGGGCTACATGGGGGCGTTGGCCAGCAAGTACATTCCCAAGAAGGACGAAGTGAAGATCAATGTCGGCCCGGACGCCGAGTGCACTCTGGCCATCAAGCGCCTGAGCATCAAGAAGAAGGACCTGGGCTTCCGAAACAACTGGTTGATCGGCTGGACGACCGTCGAACAGTTCGAGCTCGAGGTCAAGAACTTCCGTGGCCGCGCCGTAGAAGTAGAGATTCACCGCACCATGGCCGGTGACTTTGACTTTGAAAGCCCCGACAAGTTTGAATTGCACGATGCCGCCACGCGCAAGGTGGCGTTCCGCCTGGATGCCAACAGCGCCCGCAAGCTTTCCTACACCGTGACCACACGCCTGGGCGAGAACGCCCGCAAGTAGCGCCGGGGCCCAGCGCCCCGTCAGGAACACCCATGAAAGCGCCCATACTGCTGCTTGCACTGCTTCTGGCCGCGCCACTGGCCGCGAAGGAAGAGCTGGTCACGCTGCCCGGTCGCGACAGCGTGCAGCTGACCATCTACAACAGCGAAGACCTGACGCTGGTGCGCGAGCGCCGCACACTCAGCTTCAAGCAGGGCAGCAACCGCCTGCAGTTCTCGTGGGCGAACACACTGATTGACCCGACCAGTGTTGAACTGCAGCCCGTCGGCGACACAGCCAAGGCGGCGATCGAGATAGCCGACACCAGCTACCCGGCTGAGTCGCACGAGATGCTGATCTGGACGGTTTCGTGCAAGACCGCCGGTGCGCACGTGGTGGAGATCAGCTACTTCACCAGCGGCATCAGCTGGCAGGCCGAGTACACGGGCGTGGTGAACGCCAACGAAGACAGCATGACGCTGACGGCCTACGTGACCGTGACCAACCGTTCGGGCGAAGAGTACGAGAACGCCCAGGTGCGGCTGGTGGTGGGCACCATCAACCTGGTTGAGAAGATCGTCAACCTGGCCACCCCGCGCTACCCGACGCCGCCGGCCATGCCGGCGCCGGCTGCTCCGTCGGAAGAATGGGAAGACGACCTGCGTGGCATGGACGAGCCCAACGCCGATTCCGCAGCAGAAGACGGCATGATCCGCCCCAAGGAAATCAAGAAATCCGGCCTGAGCGAGTACTACATATTCACCGTCGACGGTCGCGAAACCATCCCGAACCAGTGGTCCAAGCGCCTGCGCAGCTTCAGCGTGGAGGGTGTTTCTCTCAAGACGGCCTACACACTCAAGCCCAGGGACTTCGGCCCCGCCTTCACGAAAGTGCTGGAGTTCAAGAACGATGAAGAACACAAGCTGGGCAACGAGCCGCTGCCCGATGGCCTGATCCGCCTTTACAAAGACCAGGGCATGGGCCGGCTGGGCTACATGGGGGCGTTGGCCAGCAAGTACATTCCCAAGGGCGACGAAGTGAAGATCAACGTCGGCCCCGACGCCGAGTGCACTCGCACCGAACGCCGCCTGAGCCTTAAGAAGAAGGACCTCTCATTCCGTGACGGCTGGCTGGTCGGATGGACGACCGTGGAAGAGTTCGAGCTGGAGGTCAAGAATTTCCGTGGCCGCGCCGTGGAGGTAGAGATTCACCGTTCCATGGCCGGCAACTTCGACTTTGAAAGCACTGACCCCTTTGAGAAAGAGGACGCGGCCACTCGCAAGATCCGCTTTCGCCTGGACGCGGGCGTGGCCCGCAAGTTCCGTTTCACCGTGACCACCCGCCACGGCACCAACGCCCGGTAGCCAAATGCACGATGGGGACGGCGGAAAGTCCGTCCCCAACCCAGGATTCATTGCAAGGCATGGCAAGTGAACCTGGAAGTCTGCGGCAATGCGGGGCCGGGTGATCCCGGCCCCGATTGATTTGGGAGTGCTTCTAGAAAATCCACTGCAACTGCAGGCGCCACTGCCACAGGGCAAGGTTGTCCGCGTTGTCATTGGCACGGCTGATCGCGCTGCGGTTGGGCAGGGCGATACCGGCCAGCGGTTCACGCGGGGCACCGGTGCGGAAGGTGGCAAGCTGGTAGTTCACGTAGGTGATGTCCATCTGCAGCTTCAGGTTGTGACCCTGGACGTAGTAGCCCACCACCAGGCCCATCTCAGTCGCGTCAGGCAGCAGGGCGTTGCCATCAACGTTGCCGAACTCGAAGTCTTCGCCGTTGACCATGCTGTAGCGCAGGCCGACGTTGAAGGTCTTGGGAATGATGAAGTAGGTGGCGTCAGCCGAGAAGCCCATCTCGTCCAGGTTGGTCGGGCGAAGGTTCTTGCTCAGCAACGCCGCGTTCTTGCCTACCTGGCGGCCCTGGTAGTGGAACTCGGTGTGGCGCCAGTGGAACTCCATGTTCACGGCAAGGCCGTGCCAGCGGAAGTGCGCGTCCATGGTCCAGGACAGCGTGGTCTGGGCGGCCTGTGAACGACCCGAGGCCGCGGCGGTGGTGGCGTTGGGGCGGAAGTCAGCGTTCAAAAGGTCGCTGCCGAACCACACCAGGCCCAGCCCGATGGCGAACAGGGGCTTGTCGAACTTGTCTTCACCGCGCAGGTCCACCATATCCATGGGCACTTCGCCCAGCGGGTGGGTTTCCAGGCGCAGGGCTACCATCAGGTCGCTGTCTACACCGCCGCTGCCGGTGTTGCCGGTGCCGACATTGGCTGCGTTGGCCTTGAAGGTGTCGCTGGTGGTGGTGAGGTCCTGGTTGCGGAAGTCGCCGTTGGCGCGCAGCACACCATTGAACAAGCCGGCGGTGTACTTGATCCATACGGCGCTGTCGTCCTTGAACGCGCCGCTGGCCCAGATGCCCTTGGCGAAGCCCTGGGTGAAGTAGCCGTTGACGACGCTGCGATCAACGAACGACTGACGACCCGAGCTGGTCATCTCTTCCCAGCTGTAGGGTGTCTTGTCCTGGCCGCCCGTCAGGTTGAACAGTTCATGCGCAGCCCAGGTGAACGTGGCTGATTCCACCAGCTGCCCGGCACCGTTTGTCCAGGCGATGGTGGCCTTGTACTGGAAGTCCTTGTCAAAGATGTGGCCGCTGAAGGTGGTCTTGAAGCGGCGCACCCGGAAGTTCCAGAAGTCGCGGCCGTTGGTGCCGCTGCCGCCGTTGCCAACTTCATTGTTGCCGGTCAGGCGGAACTGCACGCGGTTTTCCATCTTCAGCTTGAACTTGCCGTCGCTGGTTTCCCAGCCCAGCACCTTGTCCAGCTTTGTCGAGGTCGTCGGCTTGTCTTCCGCCCCGCCGCGATCAATGCGGAACTCGTTTTCCTGCGCGAACGCCGGCGCAGCCAGCAGGCCGACGCCCATCAGCGCCAGGGCCAATTTGGACAGCTTGCTCATGTACCCCTCTCCTTTTCCGAAACACGAAGTCACGTTTCACCCGTGAATGGGCGGGAGTGTGTGAGCAACCAAGTCGCGTTACAATGAGCGCCGTGCGAATTGACAGAACTTGAACAGGCCGCAAACACTACATTTCAAGGCCCTTTGCAAAGGCTTGAGCAAACCTGAACAACCGGCGCCGTTGTGTGAGTGTTGTGCCGCGTCAGCCGCCAAGCTCATGCAGGCGGCCCCGTGCAATCACGCTGCGCACCCGGCCTTGCAGCTTGAGGCCCAGCAGCGGCGAGTTCTTGCGCAGGCTGAACAATGACCCGGCGCTGACGGTCCATTCATGTTTCGGGTCGATCAGCGCCACGTCCGCGTCGGCCCCGGCCGTAAGGCTTCCTTTGCGGGCCTGCAGTCGCAGCACGCGCGCCGGGTTGCAGGTCAGCTTGGCGATCGCCTGCGAAAGCCCCAGCACACCGGCCTGTACAAGGTGAGTCAGCGTTACGGCCAGTGCTGTCTCCAGGCCCAGCGCGCCAAACGGCGCCGTGCCGAACTCCAGTTCCTTGTCTTGGGGCGCCACGCCGCGATGGCCGCTGCTGATGCAGTCAATCACGCCTTCCGCCAGCCCGCGCCGCAACCAGGCAACGTCCTCGCGCGTGCGCAATGGCGGGAATACCTTCAGGTTGGTGTCGTAGGCCTTTCGCACTTCAGCATCGGTCAGGGCCAGGTGATGGGCGCAGACCTCGCCTGTCACGCGCACACCCAGCCGGCGCGCGCGCTTGACGGCGCGCACGGCGTTGCGCGTGGAAAGCAGCGCCGCGTGGTAATGGCAGCCGGTCTCGCGCGCGAACATGCACGCGCGGGCCACGGCCAATTCCTCGGCAACTGCCGGGATCCCGGGTACGCCGGCCAGGGAAGCCTCATACCCGGCGTTCATCGCGCCGCCGGCGATGCTCAGGTCCTGGCTGACCTCAATCACCGGGCGGTCGAACATCGACGCGTAGCTCATGCCGCGCAGAATCGCGCCGGGCGTGTCCGTCGGCCGTTGTTCGTCCGAAAACGCAACCGCGCCGGCCTCCACAAGCTGGCCGATTTCGCACAGTTCTTCGCCTGCGCGTCCGCGTGTCAGCGCGCACACCGGAACAACCTGCGCAAACCCGGCGCGCTCTCCCTGGCGCTGCACAAACAGCGCCCCGGCGACGTTATCCAGCGGCGGGTCAGTGTCGGGCATCACCGCGATGGTGGTGAAGCCGCCGTGCAACGCGGTCTGGGCGGCTGCAGCAATCGTTTCTTCGGCGTCGCGCCCGGGTTCTCCCACATGCACCCGCAGGTCGATCAGGCCCGGCGTAACCACCAGGCCGCGTGCATTGACGATCTGCAGACGCTCCAGGCCGCGGTGATTGGCCCGCACATCGGCCTCGGTCATGCGCGCCACAGCCGCGACTTTGTCGCCCAGCAGAAGTACGTCGGCTTCGGCGTCGATGCCGTTTTGCGGGTCCACCACATGCCCGCCCTGGATCAGGATGCCGTCCATCACCGTTTCTCCGGGTGTGCGGCCAGAAACTCGCGCATCGCCGCGCGGATGCGCTGGGCGCGCTCGGCGTCGTCCCACACGTTGTTGTGGCCCACGCCCGGCAGCGCCAGGAAAGTCGCCGGGCCGGGCAACGCCGCGTGCAGGCGACGGCCCTGTTCAAACGGGATGATTTCGTCGGCGTCGCCGTGCCAGTGGAACACCGGCAGCTTGAGCCCGGGCGCGCGTGCCAGGTTGTCGAACATCGAGTAACACAACCAGTGCGGCACAATCAGGTGCGGCATGGCCAGCGTTGCCATTTCCGGGATGCTGGTGAAGGTTGCTTCGATGAACAGTGCGCGCGGCGGCGCGCCGGACTTCAGGCTGTCGCGCCGCGGGTCGGCCAGCAGATCGGTCACCAGCCGTGTGGCCGGGCCGCCACCCAGCGACCGCCCCCAGACCACAATCTGTGAGGGCCGCCACTTCAGTTCCTCTACGGCAAAGCGATAGGCGCCTCGGGTATCGGCGTACAGGCCGGCTTCGTCAGGGCGACCGGGGCTGTTGGCAAACCCGCGGTAGTCAAACAGCAGAAACTGGGCGTCAAGCTCGGCACAGGTGCGGGCGTACTCGGCATAGCGCGGGCCGACATATTCGGCGTTGCCCATGGCCTGCAGAATCTTCACCGGCGCGTCGTTGCTGCCCTGCACCCAGCCGTAGAGTTCCAGCCCGTCCTCGGCAGCAAAACGAACTTCGCGCACGTCAGGCTTGGACGAGGCCAGCGAAGGCGCCAGTGACGCATCCTTGCTGGTGGGTGGAAACACCGAAACCTGGTTCAGCCAGCGCAACGCCAGCAGCAGCCCGATCGCCAGCAATGTCGCAAACACGGCGACACGCAGCGAAGCAGGGGCAGCGGGCTTGGGCTGGATTGCGGCATCGGTCATGGGTTGGCGGCCTCGCGCGCGGATTGGGTCAACACCAGCGCCGCCATGCGGACGGCCAGCCCGTTGCTGACCTGTTGCAGAATCACGCTGTTGGGCCCGTCGGCAACTTCGTGGCTGATCTCTACGCCGCGGTTGATCGGGCCGGGGTGCATGATCAGCACTCCAGGTTTCATCTTTGCCAGGCGGGTCTGGTCGATCCCGTACAGGTGGTGGTACTCGCGCACGCTGGGGAACATGCCGCGGCGCTGGCGCTCCATCTGGATGCGCAGGATGTTGAACACGTCGTAGTGCCCAAGCACTTCATCCATGTGGTAGTGAACATTGACGCCAAGTTCGCGAAACGCGCCCGGAATCAGTGTACGCGGCCCGATCACGCCCACCTCAACGCCCAGTTTGCGCAGGCCCCAGATGTTGCTGCGTGCCACGCGCGAGTGCGTGATGTCGCCCACCAGCGCGACCTTCTTGCCGGCAAGTTCGCCAAGCTTTTCGCGCATCGTAAAGATATCCAGCAGGCCCTGCGTGGGGTGTTCGTGTGTGCCGTCGCCGGCATTGATTACGCTGGCTTTCAGCGACCGCGCCAGCAGGTGCGGCGCGCCGGCCTGCTGGTGGCGCACAATCACGATATCCACGCCCATGGCTTCAAGGTTGCGGCCGGTATCCACCAGGCTTTCGCCCTTGGCTGCGCTGCTGGCTTCCTTGACTACATCCACCAGGTCGGCGCTCAGACGTTGCGCGGCCAGGCTGAAGCTGCTTTTGGTTCGTGTGCTGGGCTCAAAGAAAAGGTTCAGCACCACCTTGCCGCGAAGGGCCGGGGCCTTCTTGATGCTTCGGGTGCTGATCTCGGAGAACCCGCGCGCGGTATCCAGCAGGTGCAGCAGCTCCTCGCGCGTAAGTTCCTCGAGTCCAAGCAGATCCTTGCGTGTCCAGCGGGCCGGGGCCTGTTCGGTGTCGTCCTGGTTCATGGGCGGCCCCCGGCGGAAGGCGGGCACAAAAAAAGACGCCCAAGGGCGTCAGGTTTGTTAAGGGTTGCCGGGCTTCGCTTCACTTCATGCCTCCGGCGGGGAATATAGCTAGGGCGCGAAACTTGGCAAGCCGCGCGCTAACCTGTGGTCATGGACCTGCAAGCCGTGTTGGCCCGTAACCTTGCTGCCGTTGCCGCTCGGGTGGCTGCAGCCTGCGCCCGCGCGGGGCGTGACCCGGCGGGAGTGACCTTGATCGGCGTGACCAAAAGCGTGGACGCCCGAGTCACGGACGCACTGATCGCCCAGGGAGTGCGGCACATCGGCGAAAACCGCCAGCAGGACGCCGCCGCAAAGTTCGCGCAGATGGACGCGCTGGAAGGCGTGACGCGGCACTTCATCGGGCCGCTGCAGCGCAACAAGGTCAAGCGCGTACTGGAGCTGTTCGACGTGATCCACAGTGTGGATTCCCTGGCCCTGGCCTCAGAAATCGAAAAGCGCGCCATTGAGCTTGGCCGCAAAGAAGTGCCGGTGTTTCTTGAGGTGAACGTTGCCGCTGAGCCCCAAAAGCACGGCTTTGCACCCGACGATCTTCACGCCGCCCTGCAGCAGTGCGCCGTCGAGTTTTCGCGCATGAAAGTGATCGGCCTGATGTGCATGGCCCCGCACCTGGATGACCCCCAAGCCGCCAGGCCGCACTTTCGGCGGCTGCGCGAACTGGCAAACGTGCCGATCAGTTGCGGCCTGTCACAGCCCCTGCCATGCCTGAGTATGGGCATGAGCGGAGACTTCGAGGTTGCTATCGAGGAAGGCGCGACCCATGTGCGCGTAGGCACGGCCCTGTTTGACGGACTGTCGCCTCGTTGACGCTGCCCCGCATGCCCCTAGATTGGCGCCCATGCAAGTTGAAATGCTGATCGGCAAGCTGCACCAGGCCACAGTGACGCAAAGCGACCTGAACTATCAGGGCAGCATCACCATTGACGAAGACCTGATTGAGGCCGTGGGCTTTCTGCCGCACCAGAAGGTGGACATCTACAACATCAACACCGGCGGGCGCTTTCATACCTACGTCATCACGGGCAAGCGTGGCAGCAAGGTCATAGGGCTGAATGGCGCAGCCGCGCGCATGGTGCAGACCGGCGACCGCGTGATCATCGTGGCCTACGGCATGTTCGATGCCAAAGAGGCGGCCAGGCACGTTCCGCAGGTGATCCTGCTGGACGAGAAAAACGAGATTGTCGGACGGGGGCACTGATGCCACGCCACGACGGCCGCGCGCCGGACCAGCTGCGCGAGATCCGCTTCACCCGCAGGTTCACCGAAAACGCGCCCGGCAGCGTGCTGGTTGAGTTCGGCAAAACCCGCGTGCTGTGCACGGCGATGTGGGAGGACGCTGTGCCGCCCTGGCTGCGCGCCGAGAACATGCGCAAAAAGGAAGACGCGCGCGAGGGCTGGATGACCGCCGAATACGCCATGCTGCCCAGCAGCACGCCCGATCGCAAACAGCGCGACAAGGGTGGCAAGACCGACGGCCGCAGCGTGGAGATCCAGCGCCTGATCGGGCGTTCGCTGCGCGCGATCATTGACCTCAAGCTGGTGGGCGAACGCACCCTGTGGGTCGACTGCGACGTGCTGCAGGCCGACGGCGGCACCCGCACCGCCAGCGTAACGGGCGCGTACATCGCCCTGTGGGATTGCCTGCTCAAGATGAAGGAAGCCGGCAAGCTGAAGTACTGGCCGCTGATTGACAGCGTGGCGGCCGTCAGCGTCGGCATTGTGGACGGCCAGCCCGTGCTTGATCTTGACTACAAGGAAGACTTCGCCGCGCACACGGACATGAACGTGGTAATGACCGGCAAGGGCCTGTTCATTGAGGTGCAGGGCACGGCCGAAGAACAGGCGTTTCCGCGCGAACAACTCAACGCCCTGATTGACCTCGCCGCCAAGGGCATCCAGCAGCTCGGCCAGAAGCAGCACGCCGCCCTGAACCCGTAGGCCCTTGCGTCCCGCTTGCGCGTCGCTACCATTCCGCTCCATGAAACAGATCGTCGGCAACCTGCTGCTTCTTGCCTCCCTTCGCGGGGCGAGTTAGCGCGTTGCTGCAAGCGTGAACTCGGGCCCCGCCAAATGGCGGGGCCTTTTGTTTTGGAGAACCAGCTTTGAGCCAGTCCATGTCCCTTCTCAGCCTTCTGCTTCGCACGCCTCGCGGCGCGCCGGGTTGAGGATTGACCGTTTCCTCTTTGCCCTGCGCCCCGCGACTGCGGGGCGCTTTCATTTCCGGAGAAACCCATGAACGCATCAACGACCGAACGACATTGCCAGCCACTGACCATCTTCGACACCACGCTGCGCGACGGCGAACAGACGCCGGGCGTTTCGCTGTCCGCGCCGCAGAAGCTCGAGATCGCTGCCGCGCTCGAGGCCCTGGGCGTGGACGTGATTGAGGCCGGCTTCCCGGCCGCATCCAGCGGCGAGGCCGACGCCGTGGCCGCCGTGGCCGCCAAGGTCAGCCGCAGCGCCGTCTGCGCGCTGGCCCGCTGCCACGAGCCCGACATAGTTGCCGCGTCTGACGCCCTGCGGCCCGCCGCGCGCCCGCGCCTGCATGTGTTCATGGCCACCAGCCCGTTGCACATGCGCCACAAGCTGCGCATGACGCCGCGCCAGGTGATGCAGCGCGCCCGCCAGGGCATGCGGCTGGCCCTGGACCTGTGCCGCGACGTGCAGTTCTCGGCCGAAGACGCCACGCGCACCGAACCGGCGTTTCTGCATGACATGGTCGCCATGGCCGCCGAACTGGGTGTGTCCACGATCAACATTCCCGACACCGTTGGCTACGCGACACCCGTCGAGTACGGGCAGACCATCGCCAACGCCCGTCAAGCCGCTGCCTCGCACCCTGGCGTCGTGATCAGCGCCCATTGCCATGACGACCTGGGCCTGGCCGCAGCCAACACCTTGGCAGCCATACACGCCGGGGCGTTGCAGGTGGAGTGCACGATCAACGGGCTGGGCGAGCGCGCCGGCAACGCCGCCCTGGAAGAAGTGGTGATGGCCCTGCGCACACGGCCCGAACTCTATGCCGCGACCACGGGCATCATCACGCAGCGCCTGGCGGCAACCAGCGCGCTGGTGGCAGGCCTGACTGGCATTGCCGTGCCGCCCAACAAGGCCGTGGTGGGTGCCAACGCGTTTGCCCATCAAAGCGGCATCCACCAGCACGGCATGCTCAGCAACGCCGGAACCTACGAGGTCATGCGCGCCGAAGACGTCGGGGCAAGCACCCAAATTGTGCTGGGCAAGCACAGCGGGCGTCACGCCTTTGCGGCCTGGCTGGAGGCTCGTGGTACGCAACTGCACGAAGCCGGGCTCGAGCGCGCCTTTGCAGCCTTCAAGCGGCTGGCCGATTCCCAGGCACGCCCGACGGAGCGCCAGGTACTGGAACTGGCCGGCGCGGGCAGCCACCCGCCCGCAGGCTGGCAACTGCTGGCCGCAAGCCACAGCGGACGCGGCGACCAATGCCAGGTCGAGGTGCGTGTGGCCCGCCACGCGGGCCGCGAGTGCCAGGGCTGCGGCCGGGGTGCGCTGGCCAATGCTGTGGCCGATGCGGTCGCGCAGGCCACCGGGCTGCGTTTGCGCGTGGCGGCCTGCCACGCGGCGATGGAGTCGCGCGGCGACGGCAGCGTGGCCACGGCGCATGTCGAGTTTGACTGCGACGGCGCCGCTCTGCGCGGCCAGGCCATTGCCGCCACCGAATGCGAGGCGATTGCCCATGCCATGGTGGACGTACTGCCTGCTGCCCGGCCCACGCGGATGGAGGTTGCGCCATGAGCAATCCGCGCACACTGCTGGATAAAATCTGGGATGCGCATGTGGTTGTCGCCGAAGCCGGCTGCCCGGCGGTGCTCCACATTGACCTTCACTTGATTCATGAAGTGACCTCGCCCCAGGCCTTTGCCGAGCTTGACCGTCGCGCCATGGGTGTGCGGCGGCCGGATCTCACGTTGGCCACAATGGATCACAGTACGCCCACGGCGCCGCAGGGCCGCATGCACCCGGATTCGATGCGGCAACTGGTGCGGCTGGAGGCCAACTGCGAGCGGCACGGCATTGAGCTTCACCGCAGCGGCGACCCCGGCAACGGCATTGTCCACGTGATTGCCCCTGAGCGCCGACGTGTAAGGCCGGGCATGACTGTGGTCTGCGGCGACAGCCATACGTCTACGCACGGGGCGTTTGCGGCGCTGGCGTTCGGCATTGGCACCAGTGAAGTCGCCCATGTGCTGGCGATGCAATGCCTGCTGCAGCACAAGCCCCAAAGCATGGAAGTCGTGTTCCAGGGCCGGCCCGGACCTGCCGTGACGGCCAAGGACCTCGCACTGGCGATGATCGGGCAGATCACGCCCCAGGGCGGCACAGGCGCCGTGATTGAGTACCGCGGCGAGTGCGTAGAGGCCCTTGGCATGGAAGCCCGCATGACCCTGTGCAACATGAGCATCGAGGCCGGTGCCCGCGCCGGGCTTGTCGCGGCAGACAAAGTGACCGCCGCGTGGTTCCACCATTCGGGCGATTTCCGCCACTGGCGATCCGACCCCGGCGCGCGCTTTGACCGCATTGCGCAGGTCAATGTGGACGGCCTTGCGCCGCAGGTTACCTGGGGCAATCAGCCGGGCATGGTGGCGGCGGTGGATGGCCGCGTGCCGCAGCCGACCGACGCCACCGAGGCCAGGGCGCTGGCTTACATGGGTCTGCGTGCGGGTGTGGCGTTGCGCGACATCGCCATCGGGCATGTGTTCATTGGCTCGTGCACCAACGCGCGCATCACCGACCTGCGCGCGGCGGCAAGCCTGCTGCGTGGCCGCCGCGTGGCACCGGGCGTGCGCGTGCTGGTGGTGCCCGGTTCACAGGCCGTGAAGCGTCAGGCCGAAGCCGAAGGTCTTGACCGTGTGTTTTTCGACGCCGGCGCCCAGTGGCGGCAACCCGGCTGTTCGATGTGCATTGCCATGAACGGCGACGTGGTGCCGCCGGGCGAGTTCTGTGTCAGCACCAGCAACCGCAACTTCGAGGGCCGCCAAGGGCCGGGCGCTCGCACACTGCTGGCCTCGCCGTTGACGGCCGCAGCCAGCGCAATTGCCGGCCGCGTGGCCGATCCGCGCCAGTTTGCCCCCGTGATGATTGAGGAGCTTCCCCATGCGATGTGAAGCCATTGTTTCGCGCTGCGTGTGCATGCCGGCCGCGAATATTGACACTGACCAGATCATCCCCGCCCGCTTTCTGCGCGGTGTGGACTGCCACGGGTTGGGCGAGCACCTGTTTGACGGCCTGCGGCGGCGACGCGACGGCACGCCGGACCCGTACTTTCCGTTGAACCGGGCCGACGCGCGCGGGGCGCGTATTCTGGTGGCCGGGCGCAACTTTGGCTGCGGGTCGTCGCGCGAACACGCGGTGTGGGCCCTCATGGATTGGGGCATCCGTGCCGTGATCGCCCCGACGTTTGCCGACATCTTTCGCGCCAACGCGCTCAAGAAGGGCCTGCTGCCGGTTGCGCTTGCCGAGGCGGACTGGATCCGGCTGCTGCAATCGGCCGAGGCCAGCCAGCCCGTGAGAGTCGACCTGAACGCTGAAACCGTGCATGTGGCCGGGCACCCGGCCATGGCGTTTGCCGTGGACCCATTTGCTCGTCGCTGCCTGCTGGAGGGCATGGACGAGCTTGGCTACCTGTTGGGCCACTTGTCCGCAATCGAGGCCTTTGAACAGGGGCGGCCATGATCGCGCGGATTGCGGTTCTGCCCGGCGACGGCATCGGGCCGGAAGTGACGGCCAGCGCCGTGCAAGTGCTTCGCGCCGTGGCGGCACGTTTCGGGCATGAGTTCACGTTCTTGCATGGTCGCATCGGCGGCGATGCCCTCGATCATTGCGGCTCGCCACTGCCTGCGGACACAATGATGCTGTGCAAGTCCAGCCACGCCGTGCTGCTGGGTGCCGTAGGTGGCCCGAAGTGGTCCGGGCACGCCACGGGCCCCGAGGCCGGTTTGCTGGCACTGCGGCAACAACTTGGCGGCTTCGCAAACCTTCGGCCCGTGCGCCTGATGCCGGAACTTGAAGACGCCACACCGTTTCGGCCCGAGCATGTGCGCGGCGTAGACATGCTGATCGTGCGCGAACTGACCGGCGGCGCGTACTTCGGCTGCCCGCGCGGGCGCGACGGCGACCGCGCCTTTGACACCATGGCTTACACCGTGGACGAGGTGGCCCGCGTGGCGCGTGTGGCATTCGGGCTTGCCCGCGCGCGGCGCCGTCTCGTCACCAGCGTAGACAAGGCCAACGTGCTGGAATCATCGCGGCTGTGGCGCGAAGTGGTGACCCGCATGGCGGCGGATTTCCCCGACGTGCGGTTGCGGCACATGCTGGTGGATGCGGCCGCCCTGGCCCTGATGCAGCAGCCGCGCGACTTTGACGTGCTGCTGACCGAGAACCTGTTTGGCGACATCCTGTCCGACCAGGCCGCGGTGCTGGCCGGGGGCATCGGCGTGCTGCCCAGCGCCGCCATCGGCGGGCCGGGTCCGGGGCTGTTCGAGCCCGTGCACGGGTCGGCACCCGACATCGCAGGCCGCAACATTGCCAACCCGGTGGGCGCGTTGCTGTCGGCCGCACTGCTGTGCGAGCACGGGCTGGGCCTGCACACCGAGGCGGAATCGATCCGGGCCGCAGTCGGGCAGGTGCTTGGCGCAGGCTGCTTGACGGCTGACCTGGGCGGCACCTTGAGTAGCACGGAGTTCACGTGGCAGGTGACCCGGGCCTTGACGTCAGAAGGTGTGAATATAACCTGGCGGTTATGAAACCTGAAGGTAATGGAGCGGCCACGCTGGACACTGTGTTCGCCGCTTTGGCGGACCCTACCCGTCGCGCGATTCTGGCGCGGCTGGCCCGGGGCGACGCCACGGTGAACGAACTCGCGCGACCATTTGCCATCAGCCAGCCGGCGATTTCCAAGCACTTGAAGGTGCTGGAACGAGCGGGGCTGGTTTCGCGCGGCAGGCGCGCACAGTCGCGACCCTGCAGGCTGCGGGCCAAGCCGATGGCCCAGGCTGTCGATTGGCTCGAAAAATACCGCAGGTTCTGGCAGGGCAACTTCAAGCGGCTGGATGCCCTGCTGGAAGAACTCAAGGCCGCCGAAACAAAGCCGGGCAGCAGGCGGCGACAAGGCAGGGAAAAATGACCGACGGAGAGCTCAGAATTACACCAAAGTGCGAGCGCGAACTGGTGATCACCCGCGAGTTCAACGCGCCGCGCAAACTCGTGTTCGACGCCTACACCAAGCCCGAACTCATCCGGCGTTGGTTGACCGGCATGGACGGCTGGAGCTTCGACGTATGCGAAGTCGACCTGCGCGTGGGCGGAAAGTACCGCTGGGTCTGGAAACGCGACAGCGATGGGTTTCTCATGGGCATGGGCGGCGTGTACCGCGAGATCAGCCCACCGGCGCGCCTGGTCTGCACCGAGAAATTCGACCAGGCCTGGTACCCCGGCGAGGCCATCTGCACTCTCACGCTGGTCGAAAGATCCGGGCGCACCACACTGACCCAGACCATGACCTACGAATCGCCCGAGGCGCTCAAGGCTGTGCTGGACTCTCCGATGGAATCCGGCCTCAAGGCCGGCATGGACCGTCTGGAAGGTGTCTTGAAGACATTGGAGTAGCAATTGCCGGTGCTTTGTTGCCGTCCCGCCACATGGAGCCATTGCTTGACTCGGGTTTCAACGCGCAAACTGCCGCAATGCATGGATTGAATCAGGCAGTTTCCGTTGCCTGTCCAACTAGGGACTGCGCCCGCTGGATCAGTGCCACGGCTGCTTCGGGCCCGCCTTCTTGGTTAGTCTTGGCTTCGGTCGCCTGCAGCAGCGCTGCCAACGGGCCGGGGTCGCTGCCCAGGCTGGCGCGGGCGAAGCCAAGATAGCGCGTGGGTGTCAGAAACTGGTGATACCACTGGGCGATGCGCACCAGCCCGTCGCGCAGCCGTTCAAGCCGGTTCTGGGTAGTCACACCAACCCCGTTGCTGGGCTGGATGGATTCCTTGGGGTCAAAGCCGTACTGCGCGGCAATGCGCGCCTTCATTTCGGCCACCAGCGACCGGTGCGCGTCGCCCGCGCGCACGAACCGCTGCACCTGCGATGTGCAGTAGCCGCACCGGGCCAGCATTTCGTCTTTGGCGATCTCGACACGCGAGCCGCAGCCGTGACAGATCGCGTCCAGTGCGCCGGTCTGCATCGCGTCGCCTTCAAAGGGTCGCGCGCAGTAACAGCCGGGGCAGGTCATCCTGTCGGTGCCCACGGCCTGGGGCGAAAACAGCCCGCACTGGGGGCAGTGCCAGTCATAGTACACGCTGTAATCCTGGCCGATCGGCGCGGCTTCGGCCACGGCCTTGGGGCCATAAATCGCCAGCAACAGCTGGTGCTGCAGCTCGGGCGATACCAGCCGCAGGTACGCGCCAACCATTACCGAAGCCTGTACGCGCAGCCGGGCTTCCGGCGACAGGCCTTCAGGGTCCGGGGGCGAACCAAGTTGTTCACGCGCCTCAAGCAGTTCACGCTGGACTTCTAGCATTTCGAGAAACGCGGGCAACGGGGCCTCGTTGGCGCCAAAGCCGATGGCCGCCGTGGCCTGGTTCAGCTTCGCGTACAGTGCTGCGATGCGTCCGCCAAGCCGGTAATGCAGCAGCTCAAAGCCCAGCCATCGGCGGTAGGCCGCGCGCGAATCGTCATCCGCCAGCGCGTGGGGCGGGAACACCCACGAGGTTGTGGCCAACACGAACTCGGCCTGCTGGGCGGCTATCTCCATGGCCGCGGCGGGGTTGCTGGCATGCAGGCCGGCCGCGCGGTCAAGCTCGGCGCTGTGGTGGTTCCAGCGCTGCTGGTAGCCGGCGGGGTCCAGCATGGCCTGGCGCTGGAACTCGAGAAACGCGGGCGATTCCGTCCACTGCGTGAAGTTGAAGCCTGCCGTTGCGCCGCACTGGCCGCAACGCACCCAGGCCTGGCGGCCATCGGTGGGCCCGCCGCAACGGTCACAGCGCAGATGAATAACGTGCGGCATGATCAGGCCGAGTTGACAGCGCCGCCAGCTGGCGGTGGTTCGTACTCTACGCCAAGGAAGCGTTGCTTGATGTGCTCCAGCTGCCGCGTGTCGCCCATTGAGTCCAACAGGTTTGCCAATGCGACGAATGCCGGCTCGTAGTTGATGCACGCATTCAGCGATGCCTTGAGTGCGCTGGCGGCATTGCCGAGATCACCCGCATTGAACTGCGCCAGGCCGAGGTTGTAAAACACTCCGGCGGAATGAGGGTGTTTTTCCAGGATGCGCTGGTAAAGAGCAGAGGCCGACTGGAAGTCCCCCTTGTGCGCGGCCGAGTTGGCGCTGTCGAGTTCCCGGAAGCTGGTGCTGAGCTTCGATCCGCCGAAGTAGGCGCGGATCACCTGGACCAGGCTGGGGATTGTGCCGACCAGGAAAATGAAGTTCACCAGCAGCATCTTCCACACTTCCTTGCGCATGCAGACGTTGCACATGCGTTTGATCTGGTACTCATAGCCGAAGGCGACCAACGCAAACCAGAAATAGAACACCGTGAACGCCTTGGGCTGCGAGTAAAGGTTGCACTGGTCGCAACAGCTGAAACTGGCTTCGTCACGGGGGGCATCGGCTCCCAAGGTGAACAGCGCGTCACAATAGGGGCACCATGTCTGCGGGGTCTGCTCGCGGCCGCTCAAGTCCACCGTGGACCGGCACTCAGGACAGTGCCAGTCGCGATACATGCCGGCCTTACCCTGAAGCTCAAGGTCATCGCGGTGCTGCCTGGCCCTGGCTTGCGAGCACGCCTGGTTGATCCGGCGCAGCACGTTCTTCAGCCCGCCGCTGGTAACCCGAAACGCGTGGTGCGAGATGGCATCGCCACTTGAGTGCCAGCGAACTACGGCATTGTAAGTGTGCCCGTCTGCGCCGATCACCTGATGCAACGGGATAGCGTCCGTGCCCAGCACCAGCATGGAGTCAGTGATTGCAGCCTTGGTGGAGAACAGCCCGGTGGGCTGCCCCTGATCGTTGAGTTCCTTGAACTTGAACCGGAAGTCCGCCAATCAGCCCCCGTTCACGACGCCTAACGGATGATGCGCACCACGGCCTCGGCGCCCTTCTGGACCACGCCGTCGCCGGCGTCGATCTCGATGTAGCCGATGCTTTCACTCAGGCTGGTGATGCTGCCGCTGTCCTTGAAGGTGCTCCAGGCTACGTCGTGGTCGTCCACCTTGACGGGCAACAGGATCTGCTTGGTCTTGTCCTGCTTGACTTCGTGGCCCAGGGTCACGGTCTTGTGCGGGCGGTCAATGCCGGTGATGTGCGCCATGCGCCGCAGCGCCGGGGCCAGAAACAGCTTGGCCGTCAGCAGGCAGCTGGTGGGATAGCCCGGCAGGCCGAAAATGGCGCACTTGCCCACGGTGCCGAACAGCACCGGCTTGCCCGGCTTGATCGCAACGCCGTGCACGTGCACCTGGCCCAGTTCGCCCACCACTTCTTCGGCAAAGTCGCGCGCGCCTACGCTGGTGCCGCCGGAAAACACAATCGCGTGGTACTTGCCTGCGGCGTCCTTGACCACCTTCAGCAGGTCAGCCACGGTGTCTTTGACGTTTGGGCGGTAATCTGCGTCGGCACCGGCGCGACGCGCGGTGCTGACCAGCGCAAAGCTGTTGCAGTCATAGACCTGGCCGGCCTTGAGCGGCTTGCCCGGTGCGGCCACCTCGTCGCCGGTGGTGAAGATCAGCACCTGGGGCCGCGAGTAAACCTTCACTTTGGGCTTGCCGATGATGGCCAGCGCCGCCACCTGGCCGGGGCCCATCACAGTGCCGCGCTTGAGTACTACCTGGCCCTTGCCGATGTCGCTGGCCTTGGTGGCAATGTGTTCGCCCTTGCGCACGGGTATGCGAAAGCTGACAGCCCCGCCCACCACCTGCGCGTTTTCCTGCATGACCACGGCGTTGGCACCCTTGGGAATCGGCGCGCCGGTGGCGATCTGCACGCACTCGCCACGCTTGATGCCCTTGGTGAAGGGTTTGCCCGCCAGCGCAACGCCGATGGTGCGCAGCATTGCGGGCTCGGCCAGGTCCTCGGCCATCACCGCGTAGCCGTCCATGCCCGCGCGGTCAAACGCCGGCACGTTGATGGTGCTCTTGATGTCTTCCGCCACCACGCGACCGTCGGCATCGGCAAGGCCGACTTCTTCGGTATCCAGTACCGGCTTGACCCTGGAAAGAATCGAGTCCAGGGCGTCTTCCGCGCTGACCAGTGTTCCGAATGCCTGCTTGGTACTCATTCTTTGTTCCTGCTGTCAGAGAGTCGTTGGATGGCACGAACCAGTGATGTCCTGGCAAAAGGGTCGGTTTCTTTGTCCAGCGCGGCGTGCAGCTTGCCGGCCACGTCGGTGTCTTTGTCCAGCAGGCCCGCGCCGCCCTTCCATGTAACCAGGGCGTCGGCGGCGTCGCCGCGCACACCGGCGTCGGCGTGGTTCAGCGCGGCCAGAAGCTGCACGGGCGTGTCAAGCTGGGCCACGCTGGCCGCAATCGGCAATACGCGGCGGATGAACTGGGTGCGCCGCTGGTTGTGCGGCAAGATCAACTGCATACGCAGGCTGGCCAGGCAGGCCTCGCGCCAGGCCGGGCTGGAAGTCTGCATGACGGCGGCTGCGGCATCGGCCACGTAGTAGGTGGTGTCGTCCATCAGCTCCAGCATGCGCTGTCGCGCGGCGTCGTCCTCGAACTGCACCAGCAGCGACGGCGCCCGGGCGCGCAGGCGTTCGGTTCGGCTCTTTGAGGCCGTAATCAGCAGCGGCAGGGCCTCGGGCACCTTCCAGCGGCACAGCGGCGCCAGTTGCGCCATGCGCACACCCTCTACTTGTTCCGTGCGAACGCGGGCCAGCAGCGGCTCAATGGCGTCGCGGCTGTCTATTTGATCCAGCAGGTCGGCCACATTGCGCCGGGCGGTCGGGTCCTCGTGGCCGATATTGGCCACCAGCCCGGCCAGCGCTTTGGGGGCCATTTCGGGCTGGGCCTTCCAGCCGGCGAACACGGCCGAAAGGCAGCGCGTCTCCAGCGAGTTGGCGGCACCCAGTCGTGTCAGGGCGTGGGCCAGCGCGGGCTCCCCGGCGGCGATCAGCGCCTGGCGGGCCTTGGGCACGGTTTCTCGGTTGTCGCCGACTTCCCACAGGCAGCCCGTGGCCCAGAGTTCGGCAATGGAAGGCTCCGCCTTTGGCGGTTCCTGCGCCGCCGCCGGGGCGGCGAACAGCAGGATAAGAAGCAGGCCTAGGCGGATGCGCACGTGTGACCCCGGTTTCAGGTGTCGAACCGCAAAGATTAGCCTTGGAAGGGGCCGGTTCCAACGGGAATGTGAAGTAGTGCCGCGCCGGTGGCAACGTGGTGCCCAAGGCGGCCGGGCGGCCATTCGTGCGCGCAAGGCGCTTTTCATTCAATTTCCGGACTGCCGCCCGCCGATACACCCCTAAGCAGCCCGCCGGTGCGGGTTGTGGCTTAGCCGGAGTGATGCCCATGCGCGGAATGTTCCTGTTGATTGCGATGTCGGCCCTGTTTGGCGCGGGCTGCTCTGTGATTTCGGTGATTCCGCCCCAGGCTGTCACGGCCGACGACCCCGAGCCCCGCACCATCAAGCTTTCGGAGATGTGCGCCGCGATGGGCTGGTCGTATGAAAGCGGCCCCGGCGCATACAACTACACCGCCAGCGGGCCCAAGGGCGACCGCATTGTCTTTACCATCGGCAAGGACATCGTCAGCATCAACAGCACCAAGTGGCGCCAGGAGCGCGACACCGTGGAACTCAGGGGCCGCGACCTGCTGCTGCCCGAAAGCACCCACAACTTCGTGGCCAAGCACTTCGGCATGCACCACCTGGTGCGCAACGGCAGCAAGGCCGGCAGCGTTGACTACACCATGGACCCGATTGTCCCCGACACCGCAAGCAAGACTGAAAACCCGCAGACCCCCAAGGCCGCAATCAGCAGCGAACTGCGCGGCCTGCACATCTGCATTGATCCCGGCCACGGCGGCAAAGACATGGGCGGCGAGGCCTTTGGCGTGCAGGAAAAGACGATCGCGCTGAACGTCAGCCTGATGCTGCGCGACCTGTGCGAGCAAAGTGGCGCCAAGGTCACCATGACCCGCACCACCGACGTCTACCCCACGCTGGACGATCGCGTGGCCCTGGCCAACGGCTGCGGCTGCCACCTGTTCATCAGCGTGCACGCCAACATTGCCCCCAACAGCGACCAGGTAAGTGGCTTTGAGGCCTTCTACAACGGCAACAGCGCCGAAGGTCAGCGCTTTGCCAGGAACCTGATAGCGGCCTACGCGGCCCACAGCAACGCCCCCAACCGCGGCGCCAAGAAGGACCCGCGCGGCCTGCGGGTGCTGGAGAAGACGAAGATGACCGCGGTGCTGTTCGAACTGGGGTTCCTGAGCAACGAAGCCGAGGGCAAGCGCCTTTCGCAGAAAAGTAACCAGCAGGCTATGGCCAAGGCGCTGTGGGATGGTATAGTTGTCGAGTGGAGCAAGAAGGCTAGTGTAAGCCGCTAGCAGACAAACATAGTAGTACGGTGCCCGCCGCGGAGACGCGGCGCGTGTCGTTTTTCAGGGGTTGTCTGCCGCCCGCGCTGTCGCTTGCCGGGCAATCGGCCCGGCGTATACTTCACCCTCGACCCTTGGCGGGGACGATCAGTCGTCCCCGCTTCTGCTTTTGGAGGTGATTCATGGCCGCCCACGAACATGTCGTGATTCTCGACATGGGAAGCCAGTACACACAGTTGATCGCCCGCCGCACGCGCGAGCTGGGCGTCTACAGCGAGATCCTGCCCCACACCACGCCGCTGGCCACCATCCGCGCCCGCGACCCGCGCGCCATCATTTTGTCCGGCGGCCCGGCCAGTGTTTATGGCGACAACTCGCCTAAGGTGGACGAAGCCATCTTCACCTGCGGCCTGCCCGTTCTGGGCATCTGCTATGGCATGCAGCTGGGCTCGCAGGTGCTGGGCGGCAAGGTGGAAAAGGGCAAGGTGCGCGAGTTCGGCCATGCCGAGCTTGATATCAAGCGCGAGGACGTGCTGCTGGCCGGCATGACCCGCGAATTGTCCGAAAAGCCAGACGCCACGCGGGTGTGGATGAGCCACGGCGACAAAGTCACGGCCCTGCCCGCGGACTTCGAGACACTTGCCACCACGCCCGATTGCGAATACGCGGCTGTCAAGCACCGCAAGCACCCCTTCTTCGGCGTGCAGTTTCACCCTGAAGTGCGCCACAGCGTCAACGGCATGCTGGTGCTGAAGAACTTCCTGTTCAACGTCGCCCACTGCAAGGGCGACTGGCAGATGAGCAGCTTCATCGAGGAACAGTGCGAACGCATCCGCAAACAGGTGGGCAGGGGCCACGTGATCTGCGGCCTGAGCGGCGGCGTGGACAGCAGCGTGGTCGCGGCGCTGATTGCCAAGGCCATTCCCGGGCAGCTTACCTGCATCATGGTCGATAACGGCCTGCTGCGCACCGACGAGGTCGAGTGGGTGAAAGCGGCCTTTGAGGGCCACTTCAAGCTGAACCTGATTGTCGCCAACGCCGGCGAACGCTTCCTGGGCCGGCTGCATGGCGTGACCGACCCCGACGACAAACGCAAGATCATCGGCGAAGTGTTCATTCGCGTGTTCGAAGAAGAAGCCCGCAAGGTCAAGGACGCGGACTTCCTGGCCCAGGGCACGCTGTACCCCGACGTGATCGAATCCGTGGCAGCCCACGGCGGCCCCACGGCCATGATCAAGCGCCATCACAATGTCGGCGGCCTGCCCGATGACATGAAGTTCCAGCTGGTCGAACCGCTGCGTTTTCTGTTCAAGGACGAAGTTCGCGAAGTCGGCAAGGAACTGGGCCTGCCCGACCAATTGGTCTGGCGCCAGCCGTTTCCGGGCCCGGGTCTTGCCGTGCGCTGCCTTGGCGACATCACGCCCGAGAAACTTTTCATTCTCCGGGCGGCCGACGTGATCGTTCGACAAGAGATCGAAAAGGCCGGCTTGACCCGGCAGATCTGGCAGGCCTTTGCAGTGCTGTTGCCGGTGAAATCCATCGGCGTGATGGGCGACGAGCGCACGCATGAGTTCACCTGCGCCATCCGCGCCGTCGAAAGCGTGGACGGCATGACGGCGGACTGGGCCAAGCTGGACTACGACCTGCTGCGCAAGATGAGCAACCGCATCATCAATGAAGTTCGCGGCTTCAACCGGGTGGTGTACGACATCAGCAGCAAGCCCCCGGCCACGATTGAGTGGGAGTAGCCAGGAATGAACAAGTGGCAATGAGCAACGAACAATGCCCCCGTTCCTCCGATGTGGCGAGTGCCGCCGGGTGCGGGCGGTTCACGGCGTTGTTCCTTGTTCATTGTTCCTTGGTCATGCTGCTGGCCGCCTGCGGCGGGGGCGGGGGCAACAACGCGCCGACCGGCCCGGTGATTGCCGACCTTGGCGGCGAACGCGCACCGCGCGACATTGACCCGCTGCCTGCCTTTGACGCCACCGGCGCGCCCACCGACACCCACCGCGCGCTGGCCGGCCTGTTGCCGCTGGAATCCCTGCTTCGCGATTCGGTGGTGTACGGCGACTGGAACGCCGAAAGCGCCGAAGTCATCACAACAGGCGACCCGGCCCGCGCCAGCCTGCCTGTGGTCTCGGCGGAGTACCAGTCCGCGCGCTTTCGCGTGCACGATGACAACCCGAAGTCCAACGAACTTGTCGCCGTGCGCGAATACCCGCAAAGCTGCTTCCTTACGCTGATCCGCGCACCCGAACCAATGGCCGCCGATGCCATCGCGCGCAAGCTGCGCGCGCAGGTGGCCAGCCCCGCCAAGGGCTTTGTGGCCCAGGACCCGCTGGCCATCGGCATCCGCAAAGACGGCGAACGCCCGATGATCGACCGCTTCATGCGCATTGATCACCAGGGCGAGACCGACAAAGTCTATGTGGCCTACACCATGGTGATCGGCACGATGGTGGTCTACGCGCTGGAGGTGGAGTACCCGCCGGTACTGATTGGCCCGGACGGCAAGCCTGTCAAGCGCGTGATAGACGGCCAGCGCGGATCGCGCGTCGGCGCGGCGCTGATCACGCTGATCCACCACCAGCTGAATCCCTGATCAATCCTCAAACCGCACGAACGGCGCCATGCGTTCGCGACTGGCCTGCGGGATGCCACCGGCGGCTCTGGCCAGTTCGTCCATGCTGCGGATCGGCGCGGCCTTGCGTGCCTCGATGATGCGCTCGGCCTTGCGTGTGCCGATGCCGGGCAGCGAGGAAAGCTCCGCCACGCCGGCGCGGTTGACATGCACCATGGCCGGGGGCATGTCGGCCGACTTTGCCGCCGGCGGCGCGGGTTCGTCGCGGGTGAGAAAAACCGCCCCACTAAGCCCGATCAGCAGGCATGCTGTGGCCAGCAGCAGGGCGGCCTCGCGGCCCTGAAGCTGGTACCAGGCAAAGGCGGGCTCGGGGGTGGTCTGCATGGCGATCCAAGTTAGCTCGGTGGGCGATTCAGTGCGAGTGCTGGGCATTGACCCCGGCACCCGCGTGGTGGGCTGGGCCGTGATAGACGACCGCAAGGGCAAGCTGAGCCTGGCCGCCACCGGCGCAATCAAAGCCAGGGCCGCTGATTACGCCCAGCGCCTGGCCGAGATCCACGCCGCGCTGCTGGATGTGATTGCGCAGCACCAGCCCGCGCAAGCTGCCATTGAGGAGGCGTTCTCCGGCAAGAACCCGCGCACCGCGCTGGTGATCGGCGAGGGCCGCGGCGTGGCGCTGGCTGCGCTTGGCCAGGCCGGGCTGACTGTGGCAGCCTACGCGGCGCGAAGCATCAAGCGCTGTGTGGCCGGCGCAGGCAGCGCCGATAAAGACGCCGTGGCGCGCATGGTGGCGTTGCAGCTGGGGCTGGCCAAGCTGCCCGAGCCCCGCGACGCCAGCGACGCCTGTGCCGTGGCCATCACCCACTGCGTGGCCAGAAGGGCCAAGGCCGCAACCCTGGGCGCGTGACCAGCCCGACAAAAGCGCCCCGGCATGCCGGGGCGCTTTTGCTGGCGGGCCCTACTTCAGGGCGTTGACAGCCTGCAGCACCTCGGCGTGGCGATTGGGCCGCATGCGGACCAGGATGCGGCTGGTGCCTTCCTGAATGCTGAACGAGGCCTCGCGGTTCTGCATCTCATTGGTGAACAGCGCCTGGATTGCCTTCAGGCCCACGGCCGGTTCCACGCCATTGGGGAGGTCATAGCCGCGCACTTCGGTTTTGGCGGCCTCGTCGATTTCGCGGATGGTCTTGATCACCTGGCGCAGGCGGTCGGCGCGGTCGGTGACAATCAGCGCGCTGCGTGCCGGGCTGGCCTGCCCGCCCTGGCGCGACACCATGTTCTGCACCACGCTGCGGACCACGTTGGCCTCGGCGTTCTCAAGTACCACCGTGACAGTCACCCAGGTCCAGTCCTTGGCGGTGGCGAACTCCTGTTCGGACATGGTCGGCGCGGAACTGGCGGCCTCGGCGGCTGGCAACACAACGTACTGGCCCGCGCCGCGCGGCATCAGGGTCATGCGCGCTTCTGCCAGCACATTGCTGACGTAGTGGTCGATCTCGTCGCCGGTAAGGCTGATGTTCTTGCCGGTGACCAGCACGCCGGACCCCAGACGCCGGGCGTCGTAGATCACCTTGATGCCGCGGGTCGTGGAGTAGGCCTCCAGCATGGATTGGGCATCCATGCGCGCGCTGTCGGCGATGGTCCAGCTTGCGGCGGTGCCTTCGCCGGTGACGGTGATGTTCGAAGCCTGGGCGGCCAGCGGCGCGCACAGGGCCAGCAACAGGCAGCAGGTGAGGGCTTTCATGGGAGTCTCCGCGGGTTGGTGTCACTTCGCACTGTGGATGTAAACGCCGGGGAAGCAGGTTCGTTGGTTTGCAGCGGGACGGGCGATCGAAACAGATCAGGGTGCGGACGTCCTTTGCGCGATTGGGAAGGCCGGGTGCCCATGCCACCGGGGGACGGAATTGCCGGCCGGCGCCTTGCGCTTGCCGCCCATGGTTGCGCCCCCGATGCCAGAACAATCCGGCCAATACAAACGTGTTTTCGCACTGCTTGCTTTGAGGGTTCCGGCCACCGCAGGTGCACAATGGTGTCGTCCACACAGGAGCCCGCCATGCAAGCCGAAGTCGGTAACTTTGAGCAGATGGAAGACCAGCTTCGCAAGTGGGGCTCGCGCCTGGCCGTGCTGGCCAAGCGCGCCGAGCGCGAAGACGATTCCGGCAAGCAGGCCGTGCTGAACCGCATCAAGGCCCTGCGCCAGCGCAAGGCCCGCGCCACCGTGCGCCTGGCGGCACTCAAGGCCGCACCCTACGACGCCCCGAACTGGCAGGACCTGCGCATCGAAGCCGAAGAAGCCTACCTGCAACTGGGCCAGGCCATGCAGAACATGCGCGGCTGATTACTGGTCCAGGTCGCGCCAGCCTTTGGGCAGCCTGGTTTCGCAGCCGAACGCCCTGGACAATTGCTCGACGGCGGTTTCGCATACGCTTACCCGCGCGTGCCATTTGCGGTTGGCGGCCACCACGTGCCAGGGCGCGTGTTTGGTGCTGGTTTCCTTGAACATGTCGTCGATCGCGTCTTCGTACTTGTCCCACTTCTCACGGTTGCGGTAGTCCTCTTGCGTGATCTTCCATTTCTTGAACGGGTTCTGCTCACGTTCCTGAAACCGCTTGAGCTGTTCGTCCTTGTCGATGTGCAGGAAAAACTTGATCACCGGCACGCCGTCGCCAGTCAGGATTTTCTCAAAGGCATTGATCTCGTCGTAGGCCCGCTTCCAGGCCTCTTTCTCGGCAAACTTCTCGACGCGTTCGACCAGCACGCGGCCGTACCAGCTGCGGTCAAAAATCGCCACGCGGCCGGGGCCGGGCATGCGCATCCAGAAGCGCTGCAGGTAATGCACCTGCTTTTCTTCGCTGGTAGGGGCGGCAATCGGGTGCACCACGTAACCGCGCGGGTCCAGCCTCTCGATCAGCCGTCGAATCGAACCGCCCTTGCCCGCGGCGTCCCAGCCCTCGAACACAAAGACGGCCTCGCGCTTGTTGTCGTAAATGTGGCGCTGGATCAGCAGCAGCTGCAGTTGGGCCTTGCGCAGGCGTTCTTCGTACTCGTCCTTGTCGGCCAGCTTGGCCTTGAGATCAATGTCTTTGAGTTTGGGTGCCATGAGAGTTCCGTGTCTGGTGTCGAGTGTCCCTTGTCGAGTATCTACGTGGCAAGTGGCCCTGTCGAAAACCTATGTGCAGTTGTCATTGAGGCCCGAAGGGCCGTCAGAGATTAGCCCCGCGCGTGAGCGCGGGGAATCCCGCACGAACCGAGCTCGAGCCCCCGAAGGGGGCGGCATACGGCCATGTATGGCGCCCCCGTCGGGGGCTCAGCACGCTCCATGCATCATTCTCCGCCCTGACGGGCGGAGCTAATCCATAGCGCCCCCTGCGGGGGCTCAATGGCAATACCAACCCTTTCGACAGAGCCGTGGCAAGTGTGGGCCTTGCGCAGCCGTTCTTCGTATTCGTCTTTGTCGGCCAGCTTGGCCTTGAGGTCAACGTCTTTGAGTTTGGGTGCCATGAGAGTTCCGTGTCTGGTGTCGAGTGTCCGGTGTCGGGTAACTGCATGCCAAGTGTGGTGCCTTCCGAACGCGCCTTCGTGCCTGGTACGCGACTATCGAACAATGCTGTTCCAGACACCAGACACCAGACACCAGACACCGCCGCTACTCCCTCGCCATGCCCTTCAGTCGCAGCAGTTCTGCCAGGGCCTGTTCGGGCGTGATGCGGCTGGTGTCCACACCCTCGAGTGCCTGCATCACGTTGTTTTCCTTGACTGTGAACATGCTCAGTTGCACCTGCTTGGGCCGCTTGGGGCCTGTGGCCGCCACGGCTTTGCCGGACAGCACCGGGCTGTCGGCCTCCAGCTTTGACAGGATATCACGTGCCCGCGACACGACTTCGCCGGGGATGCCCGCCAGCTTGGCCACATGGATGCCATAGCTGCGGTCAGCGCCGCCTTGCCCGATCTTGTGCAGGAAGATCAGTTCGTCCTGCCATTCGCGCACCAGCACGTTCAGGTTGCACACCTGCGGGTACTTAAGCGCAAGCTGGGTTAGCTCGTGATAGTGCGTGGCAAAGAAGGTGCGGGCCTTGGCGCTGATCAAAAACTCGCTGACGGCCCAGGCGATGCTGACGCCATCAAAGGTGCTGGTGCCGCGGCCGACTTCGTCAAGAATCACCAGTGACCTGTCCGTCACGTGGTTCAGGATGTTCGCGGTCTCGGCCATTTCCACCATAAAGGTGCTTTGCCCGGCGCGGATGTCGTCGGCGCTGCCCAGGCGGGTGAACACGCGGTCTGCAAGGCCGATTCTGGCCTCGCGCGCGGGCACAAAACTGCCGGCCTGGGCCAGCAGCACGCACAGGGCCAGCGTGCGCACATAGGTGGATTTGCCAGCCATGTTCGGGCCGGTGACGATGGCCATGCTGTGAGTTTCCAGCACGGCGTCGTTGGGCACCAGCTTGCCGGGCTCAAGTGTGGTCTCAAGCACCGGGTGGCGTGCGTCCACAAGGTTCAACACGCGCGAATCATCTACCGTGGGGCGCACCCAGGCGCGGTCAATCGCCACTCGCGCCAGCGAGGCCAGCGTGTCCACCAGCGCAACCAGCCGCGCGGCGGAAAGCAGCCGTTGGGTGTGTTTAAGCAGTTCTTCGCGCAGGGAGCTGAACAAGGATTGCTCAAGTTGCCCGATGCGCTTTTCGGCGTTCAGGATGCGCGATTCGTAATCCTTGAGTTCGGGCGTGATGTAACGCTCGGCGCCCTTGAGGGTCTGCTTGCGGATGTATTCCTTGGGCACGCGGTCGGCCTGGGCGTGAGTGATTTCGATGTAATAGCCAAACACGCTGTTGAAGCCGACCTTGAGCGTGGCAATGCCGGTTCGCGCGGTCTCCTGCTCCTGGTAGCGCGCCATCCAGTTTTTGCCGTCGGTGCCCAGCGCGCGCAGTTCATCAAGCTCAGCGTTCACGCCCGGGCGGATTACGCCGCCTTCCTTCACGGTGTGGGGCGGGTCGTCGGCAAGCTGCGCGTCCAGCAGGCCGCGCAGGTCGGCCAGCGCATCCAGGTTGTCGCCGGCAAAGGACAGCAGCGCGCTTTCGGCGCCGGCCAGCGCCGATCGCAGCAGCGGCAGCTTGCGCAGGGCGGTGCGCAGTCCCGCGCAATCGCGCGGGGTGGCGCGCGCCGTGCCCAGCTTGCCGGCCAGGCGCTCAAGGTCGGGCAGGCCTTCCAGGGCCTCGCGCAGAATCGCCAGCCTGCGCGGGGTATGCACCAGCTCTGCCACCGCGGCGTGGCGCTGGGTGATCTTGCGCGGGTCAGTCAGCGGCCCGGTCAGCCAGTTGCGCAACTCGCGCGCGCCCATTGGCGTCTGGGTGCGGTCCAGCGCGTCTACCAGCGAGCCCTTGCGGCCGGTATCGCGCAGGGTGCGGGTGACCTCCAGCGCGTCCAGTGTGGCGCGGTCCAGTGCCATGACCTGGCGCGGGTCAAAACGCTCGATCGCGCGCATGTGGGCCAGCTTGCCGCGCTGGTTCTCGGCGACGTAGTGAAGCAGGGCCCCTGCTGCGGCGACATCGGGGCCGGCGGCCTCAATACCGAAGCCCTGCAGGGTGCGCACGCCGAACTGGCGGCAGAGTTCTTCATGGGCGCGATTGGGCTCGAATGAAAAGTCGGCCGCGGCCGTGATTGTGCCGCTGACAAGCTGGCGCACGTCGGCCAGCACTTCGCGGCCGCTGGTCCACAGTTTTTCGGGCAGCAGCAGCTCGCTGGGTTCCAGCCGCGCCAGCGCCGCGCCAAGCTCGCCTGCCGCAAGTTCACAGCACAGGAAACGGCCCGTGGACAGTTCGGCCCAGGCCAGCCCGCCGCCGGCGCGGCCCTTTGGCGGCAGCCAGGCCGCAATGATGCTTGGCTTGCGCGCATCCAGCAGTGATTCTTCAAGCACCGTGCCCGGGGTGATCACGCGCGAGACCTCGCGCCGGACAAGGCCCTTGGCCTCGGCGGCGTCTTCGGCCTGTTCGCAGATCACCACGCGCAGGCCGGATTCCAGCAGGCGCGGCAGGTGCTGGTCCAGCGCGCGCAGCGGAAAGCCCGCCATCATGATCGGGTTGCCCTGGGTGTCGTCGCCCCGGGTGGTCAGGGTGATGCCAAGAGTGTCGGCCAGAAGCCTGGCGTCTTCGAAGAAGGTCTCAAAGAAATCGCCCATCTGGTAGAGCAGCAGCGCACCGGCGTGCTGGTCCTTCAGCTCGCGGTACTGCTTCATTGCGGGGGAATCTTCACCCTTGCCGGCCATGCCACAACGGTGTTCAGGCGGCGTCCGCAAGTCAACGGCAAAGCTACGCCAGGCGCGAGAAGCGCCGGCCCGAGGCTGTGTCGGCAACCAGTGCCGTGGTTTCAAAGCACCATTGCGGGGCGTCGGCCGAAATGTGCGAGACCACGCTGCAGGTGCCATTGACGGCGTAGAGTTCCCAGGTGCCGGCCTCGGCGGCAAAGGTCAGCAGAAAGCCGCCCTGGGGGGCGCGGGCCATGAACTGGATTACCCCTTCAAGCAGTTGGCCGTCGATCTCGACGGCCACGAAGTCGCCAACCACACAGTCGCCAAGCCGGCGCAGCACGCGAACACGGTTACTCATGTTTGTCTCCGCAGGGCCATGGGGGAAGTGTAGCCAGGCCGCATCAAGCAAAGATGAAGGCCGCGTGAAACGTGGGTGGGAACAACACGTTGACGGTCGACAGTCAACGGTTGACGGAACACGACGAAATCACCGCGCCGGAGACCGTTGACCGTGAACCGTGAACCGTGAACTGTCAACCCGCGTTCACGGCCTTGCGTGCCTGGCCACAATCGCCAGGGCGCTTTTGATGCCGTCCAGGGCCGCGCTCATGATGCCGCCCGCGTAACCCGCGCCCTCGCCGCAGGGGTACAGGCCCGCCACATTTGTGCTTTGGCGGGTTTCCTTGTCGCGCACCAGTCGCACGGGGCTGGAGGCGCGGCTTTCCACGGCGTGCAGGATGCCGCTGTCACTGAGATAGCCCTCAATCCGCCGGTCAATCTGAGGCAGCCCGGCAAACAGCGCCTTGTTGAGCTTCTCGGGCAGCAGGCCCGCCAGCGGCACATACTTGCGCCCCCGGGCATAGGTGCTGCGCATGGTGCGCGGGGAAACCAGGCCGCGCAGGTAGTGCGTGACCGGCTGGGCCGGGCAGGTGTAGTCGCCGCCGCCGGCGGCAAAGGCCGCGGCCTCCAGGCGTCGCTGGAAGGCCACGCCGTCCAGCGGGCCCGCGCCGAAGTCCTGCGGGTTGAACGTAGTCACCAGCGCGCTGTTGGCAAAGCGGCTGGCCTGGGGGCTGAAGCTCATGCCGTTGGTGCACAGGTACCCCGGTTCGCTGATGCTGGCCATGGTGATGCCGCCGGGGCACATGCAGAAGCTGAACAGTTCGGGCGCGCCGGCCACGCGGCAGGCCACGTCGTAGCTGGCGGGCACCAGCCGTTTGTCGCGGGCAAAGCGGCCCAGCTGGGCGCGGTCGATCAGGTCCTGCGGGTGTTCAATGCGCACGCCAAGCTGAAAGGGCTTGGGCTCAATGGCGATGCCACGGGCCAGCAGCATCTCGTATGTGTCGCGGGCGGAATGGCCGGGCGCCAGGATCACTGTACCGGTTTCCATCGTCTCGCGCCCGTTGATGGTGATGCCGGTGATCGCGCCGTCCTGCACCCGCACGTCGGTAAGCCGGGCATCAAAGCGAAAGCTGCCGCCCAGCTGGATGATCTTCTCGCGCATGCGCACCACCACGCGCGAAAGGATGTCCGTGCCCACGTGGGGCGCGGCGTCTGTCATGACCTCTGGCGGGGCGCCGCAGGCCACAAAGAAGTCCAGAATGCGCGGGATGAACGGGTCGCGGTTGCCCGTGTACAACTTGCCGTCGCTGAAGCTGCCCGCGCCGCCCTCGCCGAACAGCGAGTTGTTTTCGGGGTCAAGCTCGACCATGCGCGAAGTCCAGCGCCCGATCTGCTTAAGGCGTTCCGGCGCGGGCTTGCCGCGCTCTATCAGCAGCGGGCGATACCCGTTCAACGCCAGAACCCAGGCCGCAAAGCCGCCCGCCGGGCCGCTGCCCACGACCACCACCGGCCCGCGCAACGGCGCTGGGCCGGGCTCGGCTGTCAATGGCGGTGTGGGTTCGGGAATCGCCGCGTTGCTGCCCAGCGCTTGCAGCAGCTTCGGCGCGTAGCTGGTGGGCGGCAGGTCCACATCAGCCGTGCAGTTGAAGAACGGCGTGCGCCCGCGCGCGTCCACCCCGCGCTTGACCAGCCGCACCGCCAGCGGGGTACAGCCCACACGCCGCGCGGCCTCGCGCCCCAGGGCGCGGTCGAAGTCATGCTCCAGGCCTATCGCAAGGTTGTAAAGGCGGATGGTCGGCACAGTCAGGGTTTAACCGGCAGCCGGCCAATTGAACACGGGACGGGTTGCCCCGTCCCGTGCGCCGACTGATGGCTTACTTGTAGTCGTTGTAGACCTTGATCCAGCGGCGGATCACCTCGTCGCCGTCGCTCTGCGAGCGACCTTCAATGTCGTAGGTGACGTCGGACTCCTTGTAGCCCTTGTCGCGGGCGAAGTTGCCCCAAACTTCAAACAGGGCGTGGCTGATGGTGCCTTTCTCGCGGCGCTTGCCGGAGTTATGCGCGTCAATCAGCGCGTCAATCAGCGCGCCAAGCGTGGCCTTCTTTTCGTCGGACTTGCCGGTGGTGATGGTGGTCTTCTGGGCCGGCTTGAGCTTGTTGCCGTCCTTCAGCGCGTTGACCACGTTGACCAGCGCCGGGTCCTTGGGCTGCGCGCCGGTCTTGGCCATGGCGGGCAGTTCCTCGTTGGCCGGCGGGTCTTCGACCCAGTCCGGGTCCCTGGGTTCGACCTTGCCGGGGATGTCGCGGTCGTCGCGGTGGGGGTCGCGGTCGTCCACGGGCTTGCGGTTGGCCTTGGCATACACCTGCTGCAGCGTGTTCAGCGCCGAAGGATCGCGGAAGTTCAGGATCTTGACGGTGTCTTCGCCCAGTGGCGCGCCGACCCAGAACTCCTTGGTTTTGCCGGCGCCGCGAACCTCGATAAAGATTTTCTTGCCGATGTAATCAACGCCGTTGACCTTGTGGTTGGCAAAGCCGCCTTCCAGCGTTTCGCTGCGGCCCTTTTCAAACTTCACTTCGGGCGAGCCGAACAGGTGGTTCTCAATGTAGGTCATCACTGCGGTCTTGAGTGATTCCGGCCCGTGCACGGCCTTGCCTTCCCATTTGGGGGTGGGGCCGTCCATGACCCACTGGCCCGAGGAAAACAGCGGGCCCGAGGCCAGGAACTTGGGGTCCTTGGCGGCCAGGTCACTCAGGTAGGCGGCGTAGCTTGTCCAGTCAAACATGCCCTCCAGCGCGGCCTTGTCGCTGCCACGCAGGGCGGATTCGATGCTGCCGCCGCGGTCCATGGCGGCGTTCAGGGTGCGCTTGAGCGCGTCGTTCTTGGCGGTCTGTTCGGCGTCGCGCTTGGCGGCGGCGGCCTTCTGTTCCTCAAACGCCTTGTCGGATGCCGCCTTCTGGTTTTCCTGCGGGCTGGGTTTGCTGCCCATCACCACCACGGCAATGATGATGCCCACCACCACTACCCCCACGCCCAGCGCCACAAACAGGCCGGCGTTGCTCTTTTTGGACGTGTAGGGCTGGCCGTATGCCGGCTGCTCCTGCCCCTGCTGCTGGGCCGGGCCTCCGCGCGCCGCGCGTGCGCCTGCAGGTGCCGGGCCGCGCTTTTGCATGCCGGTGGCGCGCTTGGCGCCGGGGCGCCCGCCGGGTGCGGCCTTGCCGCCCTTGGCGGCCACGGTGACCATGGCCCCGCACTGGGTGCACTGGAACTGAACGCCCGGGTCATACCCGGCCGCGTTGAACTGCATGCCGCAGGAAGCGCAAGAGACAATGCTCATGAAGTGACCTCGGTATTCAAGCCCGGTAACTATATAGGAACGAAAAGCGCAGGGAAATGTTCGGGGAAGGGTAAAGCGGTTTAGGGTTTTGGGTTACGGGTTTTGGGGTTCCTGGCCTCGAAACCCGCAATCCTGGACCTGAAACCGCCCTTTCGGCTGCCTTTTGCCAATGTCTCAGGTTCATCGGCAACTGCTTTACGCGAAGTCGTCAAGGGCCTCGCCTCGCGAAGTACGTCAAGTACAGCAAAGGCCGCTGCGTCCGGCTTCGCCAAGCTTGTTCGATCGCGCAAAGCGCGGCCCGACTTGCCTGGTGGCTCAAGCCGTGCGGTTGCACTCTTCGCGTCTTCGCGCCTCCTTCGCGTCTTTGCGGCAGGCTGTTGCCGTTGCAGTAGCGGTTCGTTCCGAAACCAAACGGATGAGCGATCTGCATTCCGCCCCGGGGTTACGCGCCCCACCGCCCTTGCTAGCCTTTGCCCCGGAGCCCAGCCATGGACCACGAAACTGCCCGGCGGCAAGCCCACGCCCTGCTGCAGGCCGCCAACCGCCTTTCCGGCGACGACACCATCCGCCTGTTGGGCGAACATGTGGCCCGCAACTATGGCCTGCTTTCGCGCGACCCGGTTGTCGCCGCCCAGGGCCCCTGGCTTCAGACCCGCAGCGGCCGGCGCATCTTTGACGGAGTGGCAGCCTACAGTGCCGCCAACCTTGGCCACGGCCACCCGCTGGTCAAGGAAACCCTGAAGCTGTTTCTCGACAGCAACGCGCCCACTGTGCTGGGCCGCTTTCTGCCCGACCCGTGGCTGGCACTGTTCGGCCAGATGGTCACGCGCATGACCGGCTTTGAACGCTTCCTGCCCGCCAACGGCGGCGTGGAAGGCCCCGAGGCCGCCATCAAGCTGGCCCGGCGCTGGGCCCACAGGGTCAAGGGCGTGCAGGGCACGCCTGAAATCCTGTACGCCGACCACTGCTTTCACGGCCGCACACTGACTGTGACGCAGATGTTCGACCCCGCCGAGAAAGCCGCCGTGGACGGCTTCGGCCCCTGGCCCGCAGGTTTCAAGCGCGTGGCCTATGACGACCTGGCGGCGATGGAGGCTGCGATCACGCCCGGCACTGCGGCGATCCTGATTGAGCCCATCCAGGGCGAGGGCGGCGTGATTGTGCCCAAGGCCGGGTACCTGCGCGGGGTGGTGGACCTTGCCCGCAGGCACAACCTGCTGGTGATCTTTGACGAAGTGCAAACCGGCTGGGCCCGCACCGGCGAGCTGTTCTGCTGGATGCACGAAGGCGAGCAGGCCCGGCCCGATATCCTGTGCATTGGCAAGAGTGTCAGTGGCGGGTTCGCGCCGGTGGGGGGCATCCTGGCCGATGCGCGGCTGATGGACCTGTTCGGCCCCGGCAGCCACGGCAGCACCTTTGGCGGCTGCCCGATTTCCAGCGCGATTGCCGTGGCCGCCCTGACGGCCATTGAACAGGAAAAGCTGGTGGAACAGGCCCGTGAAAAGGGCCCCTGGGTCATGCAGCGCCTGCGCGCCATCGCGGCGGATTCTCTGCGCATCAAGCAGGTGCGGGGCAAAGGCATGATGTTCGGCATTGAGCTGTCGCCCGACGGGCCGGATGGCCATTGGTTCTCTGAGAAGCTGCTGGAACAGGGGGTGATTGTGAAAGACACCCACCATTGGGTACTGCGCTTCACGCCGCCGATTGTGGCCACGCGGGAAGACCTGGAGTTTGCACTGGGGGCGATGGAACAGGTGTTCTCAACCCAGCCCGCCACGG
>JAHBXZ010000013.1 GCA_019636215.1 Planctomycetota bacterium
GACCGTCGGTGCTTTCTGGAGGCCCGGCTGCCTATGTTGAGCTCAGGGTTGTCCGCGGATAAGCCTGGCCAGCACCTGCGGAGTTGTGACCGGGGCTTTGCAGGTGTAGTGCTCGCAGACGTAGGCGGCGGCTTGGCCTTGCACGGGTAACTGGTTGGCAACATAGGGCACCAGCTTGCGGATGGCTTCGCCGTCGGTGCCCGGTTCGTGGTGGATAAGGATTGCCCGGGGCAGAAAGTGCTTGCGGGTTTCGGCAATCAGGGCTTTGGTTGCGCTGTCGGCCATTTCGCCTGCGATCACGATCTCCTGGCCCGGCAGTACGAAGTGTTCCAGCGCGGCCAGCGCATAGTTGAAGCCTGGCGTGTGGCCGGAAATCTGCGGGCTCATGCTTTCCAGTGTGCGTCGGGCCACGTTGAGCAATGCTTCGTCTTGCAGGGTGCGGCCCAGTCTTGCCAGCAGCAGCGCGGCGGCACTGTTGCCACTTGGAATCGCCCCGTCGTACAGGCTGCGGTTGGGGGCGATCAGTTTGTCGGGGTCGTCGCTGCCCTGGGTGTGGAACAGCCCTTCGCCCTCGTGCCAGAACAGCCGCACCATTTCGCGACCCATGGTGGCGGCGAGGTCCAGCCAGCGGGGCTCGAGCGTGGCCTGGTAGAGTTGAAACAACCCGTTGCCGAAAAACGCGTAGTCGTCCACGAAGCCAAGAATACCCGCGCTGCCCTTGCGGTAACGGTGCAGCAGGCGGCCGTCGCGCCACATCATGCGCGAAAGGAACTCCGCGCATTGGGTGGCGGCCAGCAGGTAGCGCTTTTCATCCAGCAGCACGCCGGCGCGGGCGATGGCACCCAGCATCAGGCCGTTCCAATCCGTCAGCACTTTGTCGTCAAGCAGCGGGCGCACGCGGTGGGTGCGAACTTCGAACAGGATCTCGCGCGCGCGTTGCAGTGTCGCGCGCAGGGTCGCTGGTTCAAGGCCGTGCAGCTTGGCGGTTTGGTCCAGTGGGCGCGGCAGGTGCAGAATGTTGTCGCCGGTCTGGGTGCCGCTGGCCTCGTCGTGGAAGTTCCCCTGGTCGGCGCAGCCCCAGGCCGAGGCGACGACAGCGGCATCGCCGCCAAGGTGGGCTTTGAGCTCGGCCATGGACCAGACGTAGAACTTGCCTTCAACGCCTTCGCTGTCGGCGTCTTCGGCGGAGTGAAAGGCGCCGCCTTCGTCGCGCAGGTCGCGCAGTGTGTATTCCAGAATGTCGCGCACGATGGCGGCGTGGCGCGGCTCGCCGGTGACCTGCCAGGCGTCCAGGTAGGCCTCAACCAGCAGGGCCTGGTCGTAGAGCATTTTTTCGAAGTGCGGGGTCAGCCATTCACGGTCGGTGGAATATCGGTGAAAGCCGCCGCCTACCTGATCATGAATGCCGCCGTCGGCCATGGCATCGAGTGTGCGCACGGCGATGTTGATGGATTCGGGGGCGGGCAGGATGTCGGCGGTCCGCAGCAGCGCGCTGAGCCGGTGGGGGGTGGGGAACTTGGGCGCGGATTCAAACCCGCCGTGCTTGTGGTCGAAGCGCCGGGCGTGTTCTTCGGCATTGTCCTTGAGTGTGGCAATGCCGAGTTCGGTCTTGCCGGTGGGTTTGCCCTGGGCGTTCAGCCATTCGGTGATGCCCTTTGCCTGTTCCTCAAGTTCTTCGCGGCGGTTCTTCCAGACTTCGCTGACCTGGCGAAGGATGGACTTGAAGCCCGGGCGACCCCAGCGGTCCTCGGGCGGAAAGTAAGTGCCCGCGGTGATCGGCCGCCGGTCTGGAAACAACCACACACTCATGGGCCAGCCGCCGCGACCGTTGGACATGCCCTGGGTGACGGCCATGTAGACGGCGTCGACGTCGGGGCGTTCTTCGCGGTCTACTTTGATCGGCACGAAGTTCTCGTTGAGGATCTGCGCGACTTCTTCGTTCTCGAAGCTTTCGCGTTCCATCACGTGGCACCAGTGGCAGGTGGCGTAGCCGATGCTCAGGAAAATCGGCTTGTCTTCGGCCTTGGCCTTGGCGAACGCGGCCTCGCCCCAGGGCATCCAGGCCACGGGGTTGTAGGCGTGCTGCAGCAGGTAGGGGCTGGATTCGTTGGCAAGGGCGTTTGGCGTGCGGTGTGTGCTCATGGCCGGATGCTAGCATGAGGGCTATGGCGGTGAGTGAAGAGTTCGTGGCCTATCTGCGCGACCAGTTCAATGTGCTGGGCCCGATTGAGATCAAGCGCATGTTCGGCGGCGCGGGCATCTATTTTGGCGGCAAGATCTTCGCGCTGGGCGATAACGATACGCTGTACCTGAAGGCCGCGCCCGACCAGCGCAAAAAGTTCCAGCAGGCCGGGTGCAAACCCTTTGAGCCGTGGCCCGGCCACGTAATGGCGGGCTATTGGACTGTGCCCGTGGATGTGCAGGAAGACCGCGATGCCCTTTCCCAGTGGGCGCGTGAGGCGATTGCGGCTGCGGCTGGCAAGGCACCGCGACGAAGACGGCCTGCAAAGTCCGGTTCTCGCCGGCGCAAGTAAGGTGATTCAGGCGTTGCAACGGCGTGACGGATTTTGCCGGGCCGGTTGCTATGTTCGTGCCATGCGATTCCCACGATGAATGTTGCGCGCAACCGGGCCGTGGTGCCTGCTGCTGCTGCTGGCCGCGCCATTGGCGGCCGAACCCGCCGTCGGCGTAAACATGATGGAAAGCGAGCCGCTGTTTGCCGGCGGAGTCCAGTTTTACCTGGCCCACCACCATGAGTTCCAGACGCGCCTGTTTGACGGTGCGCGCACCCGCGCCAATCGCGAAGGCCTGTTCACGATCGACCACCAGCTTGGCCTTGGCGTGAACTGGGGCGTGCCCCGCGTGATTCCCGGTGAATGGACACTCAGTGCCGTCGTGCCGATTGTGCTGCGCGATTTCCGCACGGTCACGCAAGGCGGCGTTGTCGGCGACCAATTGCACGGCATTGGCGATGTCACACTCGGCGCGCGCATGCGCTATCTTTGGTGGGTCCCCGGCGGCGACCGAGGCGGCGAAGGCGCAAGCCTGAACCTGGCCTGTGTGGCCACACTGCCCACCGGCGACAACAACGCCGACCGCGACGGCCAGCGCCTGCCCCGTGACATTCAGCTGGGCGATGGCGCCGTGGGCCTTACGTTTGCGCACATCAGCGCCTATTCGCGAAACCGGCTGGAGCTGATTTCTACAACACAGTTCACCTGGCGCAGTGTCGGCGTGGGGCGCAGCAACTTTGACTTTGGCGACAGCTTTGCGCATGACCTGGAGGTGAAGTACCGCGTGATCCAGGAGAAGTTTCCCGGCAACACGATGTTCCTGATGCTCGGGCTGGCCTGGCAGCGCACGGATTTTGACCGCGACGACGGGGTGCGGGCGAAGAACTCGGGCGGGCAGGAGCTGATCCTGACGCCCAAGATCCAGTGGCATCCGCTGCCGTGGTGGGAAATGAAGGCCAAGTTTGAAGTGATTCTGTGGCGCGAAGTGAACGGTATCCAGCTGGGCAGCGAACTTTCGATGCGTGCAAGCATCTCGTACAGGTTCTAACATGAACAGCATGAAACGCTGGCTTACAGGTCTTCTGTTCGGGTGCGCGGCGCTGGCCGTGGCCGCCTGCCACATTGGTGCTGGGTTTGACAGCGCCGAGAAGCGGCGCGCAATGGCCTGGCAGGACGATGCAGCCGCACCGGCACCAAAGGAAGTAAAGGCGACCCCAACCGAAACGCCACCGGTCAAAGAGGAACCACCGGCTGCGGCGCTGCCAAGCCCGCCGATTGTGTACCTGCTGGTGGCCGGCTGAGTGTGATGAGAGTGAGTCGACGGAGTACGGGTCGTACTCCAACGCCGGTTCGGCGAAAAAGTGCAGACAAGCATGGACGACGGGGCGCTCTGGTTTGAGTGGAAGCTGCCCCGTGCCATCGACGCAAGCGAAGTGTTTGCCGCGGTGAAAGAAGGCGGCATGGGCCTTGCCGAGTTTCACCTGCTGGGTGAGTTTGAGTTCGGCGACAAGTCCGCGTGGCTGAAGGACGGCAAATCCGCGAAGTTCGTGTATACCGGCCCGCCGCGTGCCAATGGCAAGTGGGACCTGGAGATCGCGGGCTTTGAGAAGAAAGACAAGGCCGCCGAAGTAGTCGCCGCCGCCCCGTTCAGGCAACCGCAGGTGTACCAGCCCGAAACCGCAGAATAGGCCGCCTCAGGCGATGATGCCCTTGGTGACATTGAGGAAGATGTCCTCAAGGTTCTGGGTCGCCGGCGCGATGCTGACCACCGGCACTCCGCGCTGCAGCAGTTCGCGCAGCAGGCCGGGGTTGCTTTCAATCGGCTGCATGAAGTTGAAGCTGATGATGCCCCGGTCAATCTCGACTCCGCCGACATCGGGCAGGCCCCGCAGGATGGTCACGGCGTCGTCGGGGCGGCCCAGCACGCGCAGCAGCAGCTTCTGCTGTGCGAGTTCGCCCGCGCTGCGTTCGGCCAGGATGTCGTCGATGCGCCCGGCCTTGAGCATGATGCCGCGTTCAATGATGCCGACAGAGTTACACATGTCGGAAAGCTCAGTCAGGATGTGGCTGGATATGATGATCGTCTTTCCCAGCTTCTGCAGTTCCTTCAGCAGCAGGCGCAACTCAATGCGTGCACGCGGGTCCAGGCCGGCGGCGGGTTCATCAAGAATCAGCACCTTGGGGTCGTGGACCAGCGTCTTGGCCAGGCACAGGCGCTGGCGCATGCCCTTGGAAAGCGTGCCGACATCCTTGGTGGCAACGCCGGCAAGGTCCGTGATCTCCATGATCTCATCGACCAGCTTCTTGCGTTTTTCAACGGGCACACGATAGGCCGCGGCGAAGAACTCCAGGTACTCGCGAATTTCAACGCCGTCGTACACGCCCACGTAGTCGGGCATGTAGCCGATCAGCCGGCGGATGGTCTCGGGTTCGTCCAGGACGCTGATGCCGTCAATGGTGATGTCGCCGTAGTCAGGGTCCAGCAGCGTGGCCATCATGCGCATGGTGGTGGTCTTGCCGGCGCCGTTGGGTCCGACAAAACCAAAGATGTCGCCCGCGCCAATGCGGAACGTGAGGTCCCAGACAGCGCGGAACTGGCGGAAGGTCTTGCAGACGTGCTGGACTTCAATCATGGAATGTTGTCGCCAAGCGTTGGGTCAGGCCCTGCGTGAGTCAGCAGTCTATAGTCCGCAGTGGTCAGCAACAACGAAGGCGTTTATCTGGCTGCTGACTGAGATCTGCCGACTGCCGCCTTGCGGTTACTTTGCTTCCTTGCCGGCATCGACGACCTTCTTGGCGGCGTTCTCCATCGATTTGGGCAGGCCTTTGCCAAGCAGAAACCGCACACCCAGGTAGATCAGCCCGCCGCCCACCAGGATGCCCAGCGCGATCTTGAGAATGTCCCACAGCAGGGCACCGACAAACATGGCCAGCAGTACGACCAGAACGCCGATGGCAATGTACTTGATCGCCGTGGGGGAAAGTGCCATGTGCCCTGTGTTTCGCAAAAACGGGGGCGCGATTTGCGCCCCCGTCCGGAATTCCTGGCGCTGCTAGCGGAAGTTCTTCTTGAACCACTGCTCGGCGGCGTCACGTTCCGTCAGTTTGTCGAGCTCGCCCAGGCCTGACGTTTCATCCAGGGCGCTTTTGCTGTCGGCGATCAACTGGTCCAGCGCCGCCAATTCGGCGGGGCTATCGGCGAGCTTGGCCATTTCTTCCTGGTTGGCCAGACGCTTGACCTTGACCTTCAGCTGGGCGTGGGTGTCGGTGGCCTGGCGGCTTTTTTTCTCGACGGCCATCAGGCGCTTCTGAACTTCGCCGATCAGCAGCAGGTGCTCGTTGGCGACCTTGTCGCCCTTGACTTCTTCCAGTGTGCTCAGCTTGCGGTCCTTGGCGACCTTTCGCAGGTCGTCTTCGGCTTCCTTCAGGTCGCCCTGGGCCTTCTTGAGGGCGGTTTCGTAGTACTTGGACTTGTTCTCGATGCTCTGCAGCATCTTCTGCAGTTCACGGCGTTTCTGGGTGATCTCGCGGGTCTTGGCATCGCCGCCGCCGAACAGCTTCTGCAGGTCGAAGCCGGCATCCTGCTTCACGGGCTTGTCGTCGGTCGTGGACCAGGAGTTGTCCACGCCGATGAACGCAAGGCCGTAGGTCTGGAACTCTTTGGCGGCCTTGTCGCCCTTGGCGGGCAGGCCCATAAAGTCACTCCAGTCTTCCGCGTCGCCCTTGCGCACGACCTCGGCAAAGCCGGTCTTGCCTTCCCATGTGGCGTCGCTGCCGGGCTTGTAACGCAGGAACTCGGACCACTTCTTGCCCTCGACGCTGGATTTGACGGCGCTGTCAAGGTCATCCAGGCCGGTGGACCAGGACTCGGGCAGGTAACCGTTGGCGACAAGTTCTTCAATGTTATGGGGCACGCGCTGGTTGTCTTTCTTGAATTCTTCAATGGCTGCTACCACCGGCGCGCCGGCCTGGGTCGCGTACTCTTCGGCCCAGTAGACCTGGTGGACGCCCAGGCCCATCACCGCCACCCAAAGGCCGACCTGGCACAGCGAAATCACGAACCCGGCAAAGGCCATGCCCTTGGCGCGCTTGTTGCCGACCATGCCGATCAGGCCGAACAGCAACGAAAACGGCGAAAGCAGGCCGCAGAACAGGATGCTGACCAGCGAGATGATAAGCGACGCCGCGGCCCAGGACCCGCTGCCGGACTGGCGATAGCTGGCCGGGTTGAACATCTGGCGTGTCATGCCCCGGAAGCCCTGCTGCGGGTAGCTTTGCGGCGGCGCGTACTGCTGCTGTTGCGGCGGTGGGGCGTAGCTGCCCGAATGCGGCACAGGCCCCGGACCCTGCTGGTACTGCGGCGGGTAGCCGGGGTTGCCCGGCGGCGGGCCGTAACCGGCAGGCTGCTGCGGCGTACCGTATCCGGGTGGGATGTTCGGGGGCTGGTTCATCGGGTCTCCTGCCTCAAGGTTCCTGCGGCAAACGCAGGTGCTTAGTACTTATAGAAACCACGGCCTGTCTTGCGGCCAAGGTGACCGGCCGCGACGTACTTCTTCAGCAGCGGGCAAGGGCGGTACTTGCTGTCGCCCAGGTCGCGCTGCAGCACTTCCATGATGGAAAGGCAGGTGTCCAGCCCGATCAGGTCCGCCAGTGCCAGCGGGCCCATCGGGTGGTTCATGCCCATTTTCATGATGCTGTCGATGCTTTCGGCGTCGGCCACGCCTTCCATCAGGGCGTACACGGCCTCGTTGATCATCGGCAGCAGAATGCGGTTGCTTACGAAGCCCGGAAAGTCGTTGCAGGCCACGGGTGTCTTGCCCACGCGTTTGGCAAGTTCCATGGTGCTGTTGAAGGTATCGTCGTCGGTGTCCAGGCCGCGGATGACCTCAACAAGCTGCATCAGCGGCACCGGGTTCATGAAGTGCATGCCGATGAACTTCTTGGGGCGGCTGGTGCCCGCGGCCAGTGTGGTGATGCTGATGCTGCTGGTGTTGCTGGCCAGGATCGCGCCCTCGGGGGCGGCTTCGTCAATCTGTTTGAAGATCCTGCGCTTGACGTCGAGGTTTTCGGTGGCGGCTTCAATCACCAGTTGGCGGTCTTTCAGCGCGGCGTAGTCGGTGCCGGGCGCAATGTTGGCTACGGCCACGCCCAGCAGGTGGGGCTGCAGCTTGCCCTTTTCCACCAGCTTGGACAGGGACTTCTGGATGGTCTCCAGGCCCTTGCGTGCGGCATCCATGTTCACGTCCAGCATGTGTACGTGAATGCCCTGCACGGCCAGGACCTGGGCAATGCCGTTGCCCATCTGGCCTGCGCCGATTACGCCGACCCGGTTGATTTCTGCCATGGATGCTCCATTGCCCGAACTTGGGCCGCCGAGTCTAGCAAGCCGGGGTCAGTATGAAAGGCAAGCGGGGCTTGGGCACTTACTCATGGGCGGCGGGTTTGTAAGGGCCGTGGGTGCACCTGGTCTGGCCCGCAAAGACCGACGGCCAAGGTGAAGGGCAGATTCACGCGACATCGAAGAGACACGGAGAACAGAAACGACAGCGAACCACCGCGCCGGCCATTCCGCGACCCCGAAGCTGATCCTGACCTTGACCCTGTGCCCAAACCTGACGGCGGCATCGGGCGGATAGTCCGGCCACGCAAGGGCCGATTCTGGTTGGGAAAATGCGGCCCGGTGCGTAGAAGAGGGATACATTTGCACTGTCTTGGCCGGTCGCCGGTGCGCGGCCGTCCTTTTCTTGTTCCCGGAGCATCGGCATGCGTTTTGCAACTCTTGTGGCACTGGCCGTCCTGATGGCAGGCGGCGTTTACGCCCAACGTCAACCCCGCCCGGCGCAACCGGCGCCCGGCGCCCCGGCAGCCCCGGCCCGGCCCGTGCTGGACGCCCGCGATGGCGCGCCCGGCGCGCGCTTTCCGTCGCTGTCACCGGACATGCAGACGGTGGTGTTCACGCTGCACGGCGACATCTGGTCAATGCCTGTGTCCGGCGGGCGTGCCACGCGCCTGACCTTCAACGAGGCCTTCGACACCCGCCCGCTGATCACGCCCGACGGCAAGAACGTCGTGTTTGTCAGCGACCGCGCCGGCAGCTACGACCTGTGGGTCATGCCGATCGACGGCGGGCAGCCCCGCCGCCTGACGTACCACGCCGCGATGGAAGTGGCCACGGGATTCACCGGCGACGGCAAGAACGTGCTGTTCTACACCACACGCACCATGGGCTGGAACCGCGGCGGAGTGTACGAGGTCTGGACCGTGCCCCTGGCTGGCGGCACCCCGTTGCAGCTTACTTTCACCGGCGGGCGCGACGCGACGACACCCGACGACGGCACCACGCTGTACTTTGTGGACGGCGCCAGCGACGCCAAGGTGCAGGAATACAAAGGCTCGGCCAACGACCGGCTGTTCAAGCAGGTCAAAGGTTACGCACCCGAGCAGCTGCTGCTGTTCGACGGCAACTCGCGCGAGCCCAGCATCAGCCCCGACGGCAAACGCCTGCGTTTCACCCGTGAAGTCGACGGCAGCTTTGAACTGTTCATCTGCGACACCGAAAAGAACACCTGTGAACAGCTGACCAAGCTGGGCGAAGACGGCATGAGCAACGTCAGCCTCAGCCGCGACGAAAGCATGGCCGTGTTTGTCTGGAAGTTCTACCTGCACTCACTTGACCTGAAGACACCCAATGCCAAGCCCAAACTGCTGAAAGTCGAGATCCGCGAAGATTCCCGCGGCGACCCGGTGATCGACCGCACCTTCACCGACGGCGTGGAACGCGCCAGCCTTTCCCGCGACGGCAAGTCAATTGTGCTTTCCCTTGGCGGCGACCTGTGGGTCATGGACGGCAACGGAGGCCCGGCCCGCCAATTGACCAGCGACAGCTTCCAGAACCAGAACCCCCAGCTTTCGCCCGACGGCCGCACCGTCAGCTTCTACAGTGACCGCAGCGGCAACGCCGACATCTGGCTGATTGACCTGGATGGCAAGAACCTTCGCCAGTTCACCACCGACGCGGCCGACGACTTCTTTCAGTCCTGGAGCCCCGACGGCCAGTCACTGGTGTTCACCAGCACCCGCAGCGGCAACAAGGACATCTGGCTGCAGAAGATTGACGGCAGCGCGGCCGTGCAGTTGACCAACAACCCGGCCAACGACGACGACGCCGTGTTCACGCCCGACGGCAAACAGATTGTGTTCGACACCGCCCGCGCCGGCGGCAACAACGCCGACATCTGGATCATGGATGTCGACGGCCGCAACCAGCGCCGCATCTACGGCACCCCGGCCATCGAGGAAGTGCCCGTGGTCAGCCCCGACGGCCGCTTCATTGCCTTTGACCGCGTCACCCAGGGCCCCGGCTTTGTGCGCCAGGAAGTGCTGATGACCGACCTTGCCGGCAGCGGCGAAGTCTCCATCGGCCTGGGCAGCTACGCCAGCTTCACGCCCGACAGCAAGCACATCATGTACGTCAACCCCAAGGGCGAACTGGTGTACGCGCCCACGCCGGCCGGCATCAACAACGGCCGCACCATCCCGCTGCTGGCCACAAAGCGCGTAAGCCAGAAAGAAGAAATGCTGCGCAGTTTCGACGAAGCCCACCGCGCATTTGAGCAGAACTTCTACGACCCCAAGTTCCACGGCAAGGACTGGGCGGCACTTGGCCGCAAGTACCGTGAACTGGTGGCAGCCTGCGGCACCCGCGAGGAATACCTGTTTTACCTCAACCGCATGGTCGGCGAAGTCAGCGCCAGCCACACCGGCGCAAACGCCGACACCATGCGCGCCAGGCCGATCAACACCGGGCTGCTGGGCCTTTCCCTGACGCCGGAGGCGTTCCAGGGCAACCGCCAGCGCCTGCGCGTCGACAACGTGGAAAAGGGCGGCCCCGGCGACCAGGCCTGGATCCGCAAGGGCGACTACCTTTTCCGCGTGGACGGCCGCAACCTGGGCATGCTGGACAGCCTGGACGCCGCACTGGAGGGCAAGGAAGGCCAGGAAGTCGCGTTCTGGGTGGCTGACAACCCCGAAGGCGTGAACATGCGCGAAGTAAAAGTGAAGACAGAGGGTTTCGGCCAGCGTCGCCAGCGCGCGTACCAGGACTTTATCCGCGCCTGCAAGACCACGGCCGGCACGCAATCCCGCGGCCAGGTGGCGTACATCCACATTGCACAGATGATGCCGCAGAACCTGCAGGCCTTTGAAAACGAACTGGCCAGCCCGCAGGTGCAGATGGCCAAGGCGCTGGTGATTGACGTGCGCGACAACGGCGGCGGCAACATCCACCAGCAGTTGATCGACATTCTGTCGCGCAAGCCCTACGCGTACATCCAGACGCGCACGGGCCAGCGCATCGGCCAGCCGCCGGTGTACTGGAACCGCCCGATTGTCGTGCTGATCAACGAACGCAGCTACAGCGATGCCGAGGTCTTCCCGCATGCCATGAAGACTCTGGGCATGGCCACGATTGTGGGGGTACCGACGCCGGGCGCGGTGATCGGCACCCGCGACATCCGCTTGAGCGACGGAACCAACTGGCGTCTTCCCAGCAGCGGCTTCTTCAACAGCGACGGCACCAACCAGGAACACAACGGCTGCAAGCCCCACGTGCTGGTCGAGGTAACCGCCGCTGACCGCCTGGCCGGCAAGGACCCGCAACTGGAAAAGGCCATTGAGATCCTGCTGGACCAGCTCAAACAGCCAGGCCAGCCTCAGCCCCCGGTACCGACCCCGACGCCCACGGCACCCAAGGAGGGCGACTTTGCTCTGCCCCAGGATGCCGGTGCGTTGCTGCCCGAGGACCAGTCTTGGCGCGCCCTGCCGCGTATGCGCTAGTCAGTGCTTTGCCACGGGGCGGCCACTTGGCCGCCCCGTGTTTCATTTGCGCTTCCATTGCGCCACAGGCCGCGCTATCTACGGTGGGCTGTGATGACAGGAGTGCACCATGAGTGACTTTGACGTCTACAAGGCCTCGCTGGAGTACCACGCCAAGGGCAGGCCCGGCAAGCTGGCGGTTGTCCCGACCAAACCAACACTTACGCAACGCGACCTCAGCCTGGCCTATTCACCCGGCGTGGCCGAACCCTGCCGCGAAATCGCGCGCCAGCCCAACGACGCCTACAAGTACACCAACAAGGGCAACCTGGTGGCGGTGATCAGCAACGGCACAGCAATTCTGGGCATCGGCAACCTGGGAGCGCTGGCCAGCAAGCCGGTGATGGAAGGCAAGGGAGTGCTGTTCAAGAAGTTTGCCGACATCGACGTGTACGACATTGAAGTGAAGACAGAGAACGTAGAGGAATTCATCGCCGCCGTGGCGCTGCTGGAGCCCACGTTCGGCGGCATCAACCTGGAGGACATCAAGGCGCCCGAGTGCTTTGAAATTGAGCGCCGGCTCAAGGAGATGATGAACATCCCGGTGTTCCACGACGACCAGCACGGCACGGCCATCATCAGCGGCGCCGCGCTGATGAACGCCGCAGAGCTGGTGGGCAAGAAGCTGGAAGACATGCGCATCGTGATCAACGGTGCGGGTGCCGCGGGCATTGCATGTGCCAACTTTGCCATCCACCTGGGCATGCGCGCAGAAAACGTGATCATGTGCGACACCAAGGGCGTGATCCAGGACCAGCGCACGGACCTGAACGAAGTCAAGAAGCCCTTTGCGCGCAAGACTTCCTGGCGCACTCTGGAAGACGCCCTGCATGGCGCCGACGTGTTCTATGGCCTGTCCGCGAAGGGTGCCCTGAAGGCCGAGGCGCTGAAGTCCATGGCCCGCGACCCGATCATCTTTGCCATGGCCAACCCTGACCCCGAAGTCACGCCCGAAGAGGCCCGGGCGGTGCGTGCCGACGCGATTATCGCCACGGGCCGCAGCGACTATCCCAACCAGGTCAACAACGTGCTGGGATTCCCGTTCATATTCCGCGGCGCGCTGGACACCCGCGCGACGGCCATCAACGAGGAAATGAAGGTTGCGGCCTCGTTTGCCCTGGCGCGACTGGCCAAGGCCGAAGTGCCGGAAAGTGTCAGCCGCGCCTACGGTGGCAAGCGCTTCAAGTTCGGGCGTGAGTACCTGATTCCCAAGCCGTTTGACCCGCGCGTGCTGTATTACGTCGCTCCGGCCGTGGCCAAGGCCGCCATTGAAACTGGTGTCGCGCGGGTGCCCATGAATGTGGACGAATACCGCGAACGCCTGCGCGTGCTGACGGAACCCGGCCGCGCGGTCATGAGCGTGGCCATCCATAAGGCCATGGAAATGCGCAAGCGCCTGGCCCTGCCCGACGGCGCCGATCCGCGCGTGCTGGCCGTGGCCCGGCAGATTCTGCGCGACGGCGTAGCCAAGCCGGTGCTGGTGGGCGATGGGGCCCGCATTCGCGACGGTATGAAGGGCTTTCCCGATAACGAGTACGAGGTCATTGACCCCAAAGAGCCGCCGCGCAACGACCTGCTGATGGTCAAGTTCAAGGAGCGCAGCGGGCTGTTTGCCGACAAGGCCGAGCTGAACAGCTATTCCCTGGCGGCGCTGATGACCGACCTTGGCATGGTTGACGGCATGCTGTCCGCCGCTGACCGCATTTACCGCGAAACCGTGCCCAACGTGCTGCGTTACGTCAGCCGCCGCAGCAACACCCGCCGCGTGGTGGGCATGCACATCATGGTGTTGAAGAGCCGCGTGGTGTTCTTTGCCGACACCACGCTGAACATCAACCCGACCAGCGAGGAGATGTCCGATTGCGCCCGGCTGTGTGCCGAGGCCGTGAACGCCCTGGGCATTCGGCCGCGCGTGGCGTTCATCAGCTTCAACAACTTCGGGTCGAGCAACCACGCCGAGGCCGAGAAAGTCCGGGCGGCCTATGAGCTGTTCAAGACCCATAACCCGGGCATTGACGCGATTGGCGAACTGCAGGCCGACATCGCCCTGGCCCCCGAGGAATTCCGGAACATCCTGGATGCCGAGCGCTGGAATGAACCGGCCAATATCCTGGTGTTCCCGAACCTGGATGCGGCCAATGCCGCGTTTCGCCTTGTGCGCGTGACAGCCGAGGCAACCGCCCTGGGGCCGCTGCTGCTGGGTCTCAAGCGCCCCGCCAACGTGATGCCGCGCGGCAGCACGGTGCAGGATGCCGTCAGCATGGCGGCCGTCACGCTGGCCATGCCGGCCCTGGCGGGCGAAAGCGGTCTGCTGCCCAGGGTGCAGTAGAAGCGGCCTGAGGCCGGAAAAAACACAAAGGGCGCCGCTTACGCGGCGCCACGCGGCAAACACAAAGGGCGCCGCATACGCGGCGCCCTTGGCATTAGTCGGGCCGACGAAATACCCGCCCCCCCATAACAGCAGGCACTTCGTTGATCGGCCCTGAAATCCGTTTTACTGCGGCCGGACTATATAGCTGTTTCCACGATAGGCCGCACTCACTTTTTTGCTGAATTGCTTAGTGTGTTCCTGTCACGCTTTCCGCCGGTGAAAAACAACCGCCCGGCCGCGATCAGCATCAGCGCCCCGAACAGTGTCTTCAGCGCCGCCGTGGGTGCCACGTAGGCCAGCAGCACCCCCGCCACTGCCCCGACCAGCGCCAGCGGTGTGGTCTTGAGAACCATGGCGCGGTCCACGTTGCCCGCGCGGTTGTGCAGCACCGCGCCCAGCAGGCTGGTGGGCAGAACCATGGCCATGCTGGTGGCGCGGGCATCCAGGATGTTGTCCGCGAAGTACCCCGACCCCAGTGCCAGCGCGGGCACAACCACAATGCCTCCGCCCAGCCCGAACAACGCCGAGGCCACACCCGCCAGCACGCCCGTCACCGCAAGAAACAGGATGCTGCGCCACTGCATGGGCTCGAGGTCGCCTGCCAGCAGCGGCGCGGTGTTCAGCAGCCCGAACATGCGCACTGCCACGATCACCAGCACCGCCGCAAACGCATAGCGCAGCACGTTTTCAGGCATCACCTTGTTCATCCACTTGCCCAGGAATGAACCGGCCAGCGAACCCAGCACCAGCATGCCGGCAATCGGCCAGTGGATGTCGTCGGGGTGCAGGATGATCTGCGCGCCAAGGCCCACGGCGATCACCAGCACAATCACGGCCAGGCTGGTGCCCACGGCGCGCTTGATCGGGACCTTCATCAGAAAGATCAACAGCGGCACCATGATCGCCCCGCCGCCTATGCCCAGCATATTGCTGGCCACGGCGTTCAGTCCGACGATCACGTTCGCAAGCAGCAGGTTGTTGCGCGGGGTTGCGGCGGTGGCTGTGGCGTTTGCGGTCAAGGCATCACGAAGCAACCACGGGGGTTACTTCACTTCCTTCTTGTCGTTCACCACGATGTCGGCGTCATGCCCGGCGCCACCCACGGCCCCGTCGCGCCCGCGGCTGGTCACGGTAAAACCCGTGACTTCGCCGTTGGCGTCCTTGACCAGTTCAAGAACAAAGGCGTTGCCCCAGGGATCCAGCGGCACAACTTCGCCCGGGAAACGCGCCTTGACGGCCTCCAGCGAATCCGGCCAGGTGCCGTGTTCGGCCTTGTGGGCCGCCACTTTGTCGGCGATGTCCAGTGCCTGTTCCTGGGCGACTTCAACGCGCAACGCATCCTGGTCTTCCTGCGGTGGCGCTTCAAACTCGTCGTAGTCGCGCTCTACCGCCCCGGGCTCGGGTGTAATCGAATCGGCGTTTTCGCCTGTGCCGCCCTGGATCATGTCTTTGCCCAGGCCCACGACAAAAAACTCGTCCGGCCCGTACACAAGGTAAGCGTACTCTTTGCCGTACCGGTCACGCGGGATGTTGCGGCGTATGGCATTGCCATCGGGCGTCAGCCCGGGCACCAGCAGTTCGTCCAGTTGCGTCGGCAGGCGCCCGACCTTCTTCTTGAACTGGCGCACTGAATCCGCGATCTGGTGGGCCTGCCAGTCGAGGTTGACATTGCGCATGCCCCAACGGCTCCAGCGCGCGCGCCGCACGTACGCCGGGCGGACCTCTTTTTCCGTGATGACAAAATCGGCGTCATGGTCGGTGCCGCCTTCTTTGCCGTCGGCGCCCCAGCAGATGATCGCGAAGTTTTCGTTCGGCAGGGCGCGAAACACGTACGGGTTGCCCCAGGGGTCCGTGAAGCAGGCATCCACGGCCTTGGCCTCGTCGGTTTCGGCCTTGGTGCGCAGTTCTTTGAGTTCGGTGGGCCAGGCGCCTTTGTCGCGACGGTGGGCCACTGCGGCCACGCCGACCACAACCATTTCTTTCTGTGCGACCACGCGGTGGGCCTGGAAACGGGCTTCCTGGCGCTGGCGTTCCAGGGCGGCCAGCTCGTTGGTGGAAAGCTCGCGCAGTTCGCCGTCGCGGGTCCAGATAATGTCGGCATCGGCGCCGGCGCCGCCCTTCTTGCCGTCGGCGCCAAAGCAGGTCAGGCGATAGCCCTTTTCGGCGGACAGCTCATAGCCAAAGTCGCGATCCCAGGCGTCTTTGGGAAGGGCCTCGCGCAGATTGAGGTCCAGCAGCCCCTTCAGCTGGGCCGGGTACTCGTCGCGCATCTGCTGGTACAGCCGCAGTTCGTCGGCCAGCGTGCGCATGGTCTCTTTGCTGTCGCGAATGCGGCCGCGGTCGGCGCGGTTGATGGCGGGCGCATCCTGGGCCAGCGCAAGGCTGGCGCCGCAAAGCGCCAGAACCGCGAATCCAATTATAAGGATGCCCCTCATCGCCTCCTCCGAGGTTTCCATGGTAAGGCGCGCTGGGCGCAGGCACAAGGCGCGCCCCCTTGACGCTGCGGGCGCCGCAGATACTTTTTGCGCCGCGATCCGTGGTAGCTCAATGGTAGAGCATCCGACTGTTAATCGGCAGGTTGCTGGTTCGAGTCCAGCCCGCGGAGCCACTTTGCAGCGCCCCCGAAAGGGGGCGCTTTGCTTTGGCCGGCATTGCAGGGCGTGACAACTCGCAAAATCGTGAGTTTGTTGCCCCGGTAGACAGACAGAATTCTGCGGTTCGCAATGCCTGCTAGCCTCATCAGGAACCCCTGCGAAACTCCCAGAATGGCGCGGCCTAAGGCAGTGCAAGCTGGGCGAAGTGTAGTTCCCACTGGTCAATTCGTTGCAAAAGTTACGTTTCTTGCTTGAAAACAGTCCGGCGGGCACATATTCCGTTTCGGCCATCTACCTTTCGATACTCAATCACCGCCTTGAACAAGGCGGGGTCGCAATCGCACACAACGGTTGCAGGCCACACGGAGCAAATCATGAGTTTTAATCGACTTGCACTACTTCTGACAGTGCTGACAGCGACCGTTGCCCTGTATGCACAGCCTGTCCCGGTAGGAAGCGAGTTTCAGGTCAACACGTTCACGCCCAACGCACAGGCTCTGGTTCCGGCCGGGGGGTGTGTGGCGTCGAACGGAGCAGGCAACTTCGTGGTCGTCTGGACCAGTAACGGGCAGGACTCCGGCGCCACAGACGGGGTCTATGGGCAGCGCTACAACAGCGTCGGGGTTGCCCAAGGCGGCGAGTTCCTGGTGAACCAGACGGTGACAAACAACCAGAGCCGGCCTGCCGTTGCGATGGATTCCGCGGGCAACTTTGTTGTGGTGTGGCAGAGCCAATCCGCAACTACGGGCCTGGACATTTTCGCGCGGCGGTACAACAGCGTCGGCACGGCACTGTCCGGCGAGTTCTTGGTTAACGTAGAGGTCAACAACGCGCAGCAGAACGCGGCTGTGGCCATGGATGACGACGGCGATTTTGTGATAGTGTGGCAGGCGCTGAATCACCCTACGGACGCAAGCGGAGATGGCATTTATGCCAGGCGCTACAACAACGCCGGTGTGGCGCAGGGCACTGAGTTTCGCGTCAACTCGACTGTGGCTGACGACCAGCGCGAACCCGCCGTGGCCATGGATGCCAACGGCAACTTCGTCGTGGTCTGGCAGAGCGCAAACCAGGATGGCAGCGGCCTTGGAATCTACGGCCAGCGCTACGACAGTGGCGGCGCGACTGTTGGTTCCGAATTCGCCGTAAACACAGTCACGGCCGGCGATCAGGCATTGCCCTCAGTGGCCATGGACGCAGGCGGGGCCTTTGTAGTTGTGTTTGAATCCCCGGACGTTGACCAGAAGGGAGTGTTTGCGCGCCGTTACAACAGCGCCGGAACGCCATTTGCTTCCGAGTTCCCGGTCAATACTACCACTACCGGCGAGCAGCGATTTGCCGCCGTCGGCATGAATGGCGCCGGCCAGTTCGTTGTTGCCTGGGCAAGCCCGGACGCGGATCTGACAGGCGTGTTCGCCCAGGCTTACACCAGCGGGGGCGCCACCACGGGCAGCGAGCTGCCAGTCAACACCTTCACCACAGGCACCCAGACCAACCCTTCCGTGGCGCTGAATGCAGCGGGCGGTTTCGTGCTTGGATGGCAGAGCTTTGGTCAGGATGGCAGCGGCAACGGCGTCTATGCCCAGCGTTACGTGATTCTGGGCCCACCTTCGCTGGCCCTGAACACCGCCAGTGCCGACTTCACCGAAGACGACCCACCGGTGATCCTGGCTGCTGCAAGCACACTTACGGCGACAGTCCCGAACCTCAGCGGCGGCTTTCTGCTGGTGGAGTGGGCGACCTCGATTCAAGTCGGCGACACGCTGTTGGTTGAGACTACCGCCACGGTGCGCAACAACGGCGGCGACATCGAGCACGACCCGTCAGGCCTGTTCAGCGGCGGCGAGACTGTCGTGGGCACGGTGCCGACATCCGGCGCGGGCAGCGGTCTTGCCGGCGCACAGTTGCAGATCTCCTTCAACGCAAACTGCACCCCGGCCATTGCCCAGGCCGTTCTGCGCTCGGTGGCCTTTGGCAGCGTGAACCAGGACCCCAGCCAGGCCTTGCGTGTGGTGCAGTTCACGGTTGACGACGGGGTCGCCTCCAGCACGCCTGTGACCATGAACCTGAATGTCACGTCGGTGCCCGACGCGCCGACATTGACCAGCTTCACACTGTTGTTTGATCTTGAGGACAACCCCAAGACCATCACCTACGCTGACCTTGCCGCCGCGGGCGACCAGGCCGACGCTGACTCCGCGCCCATTTACTTCCGCATAGCCGCGCTGGGTTCCGGCACGCTGTTGCTCAATGGCAATGCCGCGCTGGTTGGCGATGACATTCTGCCGGGCGACAATCTGCTGTGGACCCCGCCTGCTGACGTCTTTGGCACACATACTGTTGCCAGCTTCGTGGCCTGGGACGGCGCTCTGGCTTCGGCCACGCCCGTGGATTTGCAGGTTTCTCTGGCCCCGGTTAATGACCCGCCTTCGTTCACCCATGCGGGCAGTGTCAGCACCTTTGCGGGCACCGGGCCCAACACTGTTGCGGCCTGGGCCGGCAACATCAGCGCGGGGCCGGCCAACGAGGCCGGCCAGCTGCTGCAGTTCAACGTCAGTGTGCTTGGCACCACCGGCACACTTTCGTTCGTGACCGCGCCGGCGGTGAACGCGACCACCGGCAACCTGACGTTTGAGACCTCGGGCGAAGGCACGGCGCAGGTGGAGGTAACATTGCAGGACGACGGAGGCGGGGCAGATTCTTCGGCCCCGGAACTGTTCACCATCACCGTACAGGGCGCCCCGACAGTGATCTGGGTGAATCCGGCCTGGGCCGGTCTGAACTATGGCGACAACCCCAGTGGCCCGGCCACGTTCTTTGGCGTGGACGCATTTGCCACCTTGCAGGACGCTATCAACGCGGCCCAGCCCGGCGCGACGATTCTGCTTTCCGCCGACACGTTTGCCGGGGCAACCGTCAACAAGTCCCTGACTTTGCAGGGCACGACCGGGACTGTGGTGCGCGGGGCCTCACCGGCCTTGCTCGTCTCAAGCGGGAGCGTGGTCTCCAACGGCATTGATTACGAGGTAGATTCTTCGCCTACGCCCGACGACCCCACGGTACTGATCACCGGGGGCGACCTGACACTGTCCAACAGCGTTGTCACCGAAAGCGGCAGCTTCGACCAGGCCGCAATCCGCCTGACCGGCGGGGCAATTTTGTTCGGGGCGGGCGTCGTGTTGAACCGCCAGGGCGCGGGCCAACTGATTGATCACCAAACCACAGGCGCCATAGACGCCACCGGCGTGACGCTGCAGAACAACGGCGCGGCCTTTGCCGACAACTTCGCCGTGGAAGACGCCGTGTTCCACGCACTGGATTCCGCGACAAGCGGCCTGGTCACTTGGGTTTCCGGCAACGTGTTCGTCACGACCGCCAGCGGCAGTATCCAGCGCGGCATTGATGCCGCGACGGCCGGCGACACCGTGCATGTCGCGTCGGGCACCTACACCGGCGGCCAGGACATCAACAAGTCATTGACCGTGCGGGGCCCCAACGCGGGCACGCACGGTACTTCGGGCTCGCGCGTGGCCGAAGCCCGCGTGGCGGCAAGCGCGATCCTGTTCACGGTCAGTGCGCCGGGCGTGATCATTGACGGCTTTGAGTTCTATGCCTTTGACACACTGGTGTCACGCTGCGTGGCTACGTCGGGCCTTGCGTTCTCGGGGCTGGATGTGCGCAACAACGTGTTCCGGCGCGACTCGACCACGGCCGCCACCGGCTTCGGTGCGGTGTTCGCGGTGCAGGTTGTCGGCGACGGCACCCAGAATGTCACGGTGCGTCGCAACCTGGTTACCGCTACGCTTACCGGCCCCAGCGTCACGGCAGCATTTTCCTGTGGGGTACTGCTGGACACCACGAGCGCCACGGTGGGCGGCGCGACAGCCGCGGATGGTAACGACATCTACGCTTTTGAGCAGGACGTACTATCGCCGTCGGCGGTCAACCTAACCCTATGGAACAACACGTTTCGGGGCGCGGGTGCCGAAATCAGCAGCCCGATGGCCGGTGGCTTGACGCAGATCCAGGAAAACACCTTCAACCTGGGTGACCCTGCGCTTCCGCAGTCTCTGCTGGTGAAGTTCAACAACACCAGCGCGTCGGTGCTGGTCAGTTCCAACCTGTTCAACAATCACCGCATCGGCGCCGTGATCGCGGCGGCCCGCAACGTGACTCTGACCGGAAACACGTTCAACAACAGCGCCGCTGTCGCCGACTATACGCACGTGCTGTTCTCGACCAGCTGGCCCACGGGCGGAACGCCCCTGCCAGTGACGGGCTGCAGCCTTGACCTTGGCGGCAACACGTTCAACCACGTGGCCGGGCCGACGGCCGGCCGCGCGCTGGACTTCCAGAACGGCAACAGCGCCAGCACGATCGGCGCGATATCCATCGGCGCGTCTGGCATCAACACGTTCGACGGCAGCCTGCCGCAGTACATCCGACTGCAGACTTCGACACTGGTCGCGCCGCTGTTTTCACCTGCGACCAATCCGGCCCCGGCAGACTTCGCCTTCAACCTGGACGCCAGCAACAACCTGTTTGACGGCGTTGCCCCGGGTGCCATGACTGCCGCCGAGCGCACAGCCCTTGAGGCCAGGGTCGAGCACAAGGTGGACAACCCCGTGCTGGGCCTTGTCAGCTTTGGCTTCAACAACGCCCCGACGCTGGTGGGCGGCCCGTACACGTTTACATCGATCGCCGAAGACAACTTCGCGTCCGGCGGCGATGAAATCGACATGACCGGCATCCTTGACGATGTGGACGGCCCGGGCGCCGGCATTGCTGTGATCGGTGCCGACAACAGCAACGGCGAATGGGAGTATTCGCTGAACAACGGCACCAGCTGGACGGCGTTTGGAACAGTCAGTGGCACCTCGGCCGTGCTGCTGGCGGGCGACCCTGCCAATGTGCGCGTTCGCTTTGTGCCTGACGCCGACTTCTTCGGCACAGCGAGCATCACGATCCGCGGCTGGGATCGCTTCACGGGCAACAACGGCGACACTAATGTGGATGCCAGCCAGAACGGTATCGGTACAGCGTTCAGCGCCAACACAGAGACCGTGACAATCACGGTCAACGCCGTGAACGACGCGCCCACCTTCACGGCCAGCAACCCGTCTGCGGTGAACGAAGACAGCGGTGCCCAGACTGTCAGCGGCTGGGCAAGCGGTTTCAACCCCGGCCCTGCCAACGAATCCGGCCAGACTGTGGCCGCTTACATTGTCACCAACGTCAGCAACCCCGGCCTGTTTGCGGTGCAGCCTGCCGTGGATGCATCGGGCAACCTGACCTACACACCGGCCGCAGACGCCTTTGGCACCAGCACGTTCGACGTGCAGGTGCAGGACAACGGCGGCACCGCAAACGGCGGAGTGGATACCTCGGCTGCGCAGAACTTCACGATCACGGTCAACGCCGTGAACGACGCGCCCACTTTCACGGCCAGCAACCCGTCTGCGGTGAACGAAGACAGTGGCGCCCAGACTGTCAGCGGCTGGGCCAGCGGTTTCAACCCCGGCCCTGCCAATGAATCCGGCCAGGCGGTGGCCGCTTACATTGTCACCAATGTCAGCAACCCCGGCCTGTTTGCGGTGCAGCCTGCCGTGGATGCATCGGGCACCCTGACCTACACACCGGCCGCAGACGCCTTTGGCACCAGTACGTTCGACGTGCAGGTGCAGGACAACGGCGGCACGGCAAACGGTGGCGTGGATACCTCGGCCGCGCAGAACTTCACGATCACGGTCAACGCCGTGAACGACGCGCCGTCGCTGAACGCAGCCAGCTACAACTTCAACAGCCAGCTTGAAGATGACACCACCCAGACTGGCGACGACATTGACCTGTCTGGCGACATCATTGACCCCGACGGGCCGGGCACCGGCCTTGCTGTGATTGGCGCGGACAACAGCAACGGCCAGTGGCAGTTCACACTGACCGGCGGCGGGCCCTGGACAAACATCACCGGTGTGTCGGCAACCAGTGCCACGCTGATTCCAAGCGGCACGAACACACGCATCCGATTCATTCCCTTTGCTGATTTCTTCGGCACGGCGGCAATCACGCTGCGGGGCTGGGATCAATCCGGCGCGCACACGCCTGGCCAGACCGGCGTTGACGTTTCCGTCAACGGCGGCAGCACGCCATTCAGCGCCAACACGGCCGTTGCCACTATCACGATCACGGCCGTGAATGACGCACCAACTTTCTCGGCAAGCAACCCGTCTGCGGTGGACGAAGACAGTGGTGCCCAGACTGTCAGCGGCTGGGCAAGCGGTTTCAACCCCGGCCCTGCCAATGAATCCGGCCAGACAGTGGCCGCGTACATTGTCACCAACGTCAGCAACCCCGGCCTGTTTGCGGTGCAGCCTGCCGTGGACGCCTCGGGCAACCTGACCTACACACCGGCCGCAGACGCCTTTGGCACCAGCACGTTCGACGTGCAGGTGCAGGACAACGGCGGCACGGCAAACGGCGGCGTGGATACTTCGGCCGCGCAGAACTTCACGATCACCGTGAACCCTGTGAATGACCGCCCGACATTCACCGGCGGCGCAAACCCACCGGTGGTGGTGCAGGGCACAGTGGCACCGACGTTCACGGGATGGGCAACCGGCATGAGCGTCGGGCCGACCAACGAGTTCCTGATCCTGGGCCAGACGCTTACCGGTTTCACCGTTACTCCGACGGGCGGGACGCTTCTGTTCACCACGCCCCCGGCTGTCAGCCTTGCGGGCGACCTTTCGTACACAGTAGACCCGTCGTCCTTCGGCACGGCAACATTCTCGGTACTTCTGCATGACGACGGTGGTACGACCCCGGGGTTTGATACATCTCTGCCCTATGTGCTGACGATTGAAGTTCTGCCTACACCGACACAGGTGTATGTGGACGCGGCGTTTGCCGGTCTCAGCTACGGTGACGACCCGGCGGGGCCTGCCACGTTCTACGGCATTGATGCGTTTGACAACGTGCAGGCGGGCATTGACGCTGTTGCATTGAGCGGCACGGTGACTGTCGCGGCGGGAACGTACCTGGGCGCGACCTCTGCCAAGTCGCTGACACTCGACCTTTCTGCCACGCCGACATTGCGCGGCGCGTCGCCGGTGCTTGCGCACTCTTCGGGTACGCTTACGGTGATCGGAGGCGTGCTGGACCAGAACACGGCGTTTCCCACTGTGGCATTGAGCGGCGGCACGCTGATTCTGAATGGCGTGACTGTGCTCGAATCCAGCGTGGGTGATTTCGCCGCCATTGAAGTCACCGGTGGCACGCTGGACATCAGCACGTCAGGCGGCAACACGGTGCGAGTGCGAGGCATCGGCGGCCTGCTGATTGACAACAACCACACGGCCAACATCAGCGCCGTGGGTGCGGTTGCCAATGTGTGGCAGGAAGACGCCACTACGTTCAGCACTGCGGTGCTGGCTGACAACTTCGCGATCGAAGACCGCGTAGCTCACGCCACCGATGCCGCCGGGCGCGGCTTTGTGCTGTGGAACAGCGGCCACGTGTATGTGACCACCAGCAGCGCCAGTATCCAGCGCGGCGTGGACGCGGCAACGGCCGGTGACACGCTGCACGTGGCGGCCGGCGAGTTTGCCGGCGTGGTGCTGATTGACCGTGCCCTGACGGTGGAAGGTGCCGGAGCCGGGCAGGATGCCGATGTACGCTTTGCCGCGTTCACCGGCGGCAAGGCCAGCACCGCCGCGGAAACGGTCGTCACGGCCGCCAACAACAAACCGCTTGACCCGAACCCCAACGCGGAGGACCTGATCCGTGTGACAGCCAGCAACGTGACAATCGACGGCCTTGTGATCGACGGCAACAACCCGGCCTTGGGGGCGAGCGCGCTTCAGATCAATGGCGTAGAGATCCATGCCCGTTACGGAATCACCAACATCGGCGCGACGAACAGTTTCAACCCGGTCGACAACCTTATGGTGCGGCACTGTGTGCTGCAGAACTTCGGCTGGCGGGGCGTATCTGTTGCCAACAACGGCCCGGTGACGCACGGCACGGTGCGCGAGAACGTTATCCGCAACTTCCGCTCTCAAGGCGTTTACACGCAGACCAACGCGTACCTGGACATCCAGGACAACACAATTGATGTACCGGGCAGCGGTGTCGGCCTGCACTGGCAAAACTTCAGTGCCGGGCGTGCCGGCAACGCTGTGACTCATTGGCGCGACAACCGGATTTCAGTGGGGGTGAACGCCACCGGCATTCACCAGAACCTGACCGTTGGCTCGGCCTCACCGCTTAACATTGAAGGCAATCTGGTGAACGCCGACGCCGCGGCGACATTTGCTGATCCGTTCACCATCGGGATCAACGTCTGGTCGCTGCAGGGCAATACTTCAACGACACTTGTGAACAACATTGTGGGAGCAAGCGGCGGCCAGTTTGCACGCGGCATCAACCTGTGGGATCTGCCCACCACGACCAGTCTTAGCATCACCGGCGGCAGCGTCGGCAACAGTGGTGCAGGCGTTCACCTGGACAACGTGGACTTGTTCCTGTTGCAGGGGGCCGCCACCCACGTCACGGTGTCCGGCCTTACGGTGGCGGCAACCTGTGAGACGGGTGTGCTGCTGCGATCGGCCACGGTACTGACCTGGGATGACACGCTGCTCACGCTGTCGGTGGTTACGCCCGCGGGCAACAACGTAAGCATGTCGATGACCGGTTGCACCATTGCCGGCTCTGTGGAAGGCATCCGCGTGGAGACTGATTCCACGTTCACGGCCGCACTTCAGTTGTCGGGCGGCAGCATCACCGGCGACCTTGGGCTGCACGTGCTTGGCGCACAGGCCTCGGCCAGTGTCAGCCAGACGGCGATAACCGGCAGCGTCTTTGAGGGCGTGCTGGTTGACGGCGGAACGGCCGGCATTTCGGCCAGCACCCTGAGCGCCGGCAGTGTCGGCTTAGACCTGCAGAACGGCGGCAGCCTGTCAGTGTTTGCCAACAACACAATCAGCGCGTGGGGCGTGGCCGGCATCCGCGTGGGTGCGACGGCCGGCGGCATTGCGGCGATCAACGACAACGCGTTCACGGGCACGGGCCTTGCGCTGGAAAACCTGTCCGCCACGGCTGTAAATGCCCAAAACAACTGGTGGGGCAGCCCGACCGGCCCGACGGAAGCCAGCAACCCCGGCGGCACTGGCGGTTCGGTGACCAGCCTGGCACTGGTGGGGTACACGCCGTGGTGGGCAAGCGGCAGCGATATCTCTGTTGCGCCCGGGTTCCAGGGCGGTGACACGGTGTTCAGCCCCAGCGGCGAGGCCCGGCACGCGATTCCCACGGAACTGGCATGGGTTCAGCAGCCGCTGTCGCCCCAGGTTGCGCTGGTGAATTTCGTGCCTGCCCCGGCATTGCGGGCGCAGGACTCCTCCGGCTACCTGGGATTCAACTTCAACGGTTCGGTGTTCTTAGGCTTCTCCTCGAACCCCGTGGGTGCGACCACGGCAGGCGGCACGGTCAATGCCCTTGACGGCCTGGTTTCCTTCGGCTCGTTCTCGGTTTCCCTGGGTGGTGTGTTCACGTTCCAGGGCTTTGCTGTGGGTCCTCTGGGCAACATCAACTCGCCTGTGAGCGGCCTGGTGTTTGTGAACAACCCGGCCCCTGTGCTGGTTTCTGTGGTGCCGGACTGGGCGAATGCCGGGTCGGGCAGCATCCTGCTGACCCTTACGGGCTCGGGGTTTAACAGCCAGTCGCAGTCGCGCTGGAATGGCGGCAACCGCGCCACGCTGTACGTGAACGCCAACACGCTGATGATGGCGCTGACTTCTGCGGACCTCGCCGCGCCGGGCACGAACAGTATTGAAGTCAACAACGGCACGCCCGGTGGCGGCACCAGCAACCCGCTGGATTTCACGACCAACGGTGTGCCTTCGGCGATCAACCTGACTTCCTCGACGGTTGCCGAGAACCTGCCGGCGAACACGCTGGTGGGAACCCTGTCTGTGGTGGACGCTTTCCCTGCCCTTGATACGCACAGCCTGGCGCTTGTGTTTGGTGCCGGGTCTTCGGGCAATGGTTCATTCACGCTGGTGGGCAACGAAGTACGCACGACAGCCAGCTTTGATTTTGAGGCCCAGTCCAGCTACAGCATCCGCGTTCGGGCCACCGATACCTTTGGCGCGTGGCTGGAAGCGGTCTTTGTCATCAGCATCACCAATGTGAACGAAGCGCCCGTGGCCGTGGCAGACACCTACAACGCCACCGAAGACAGCACGCTGACCGTCAACCCGTCGCAGGGCGTGATTGGCAACGACAGCGACCCGGATGGCACAACTCCCACCGCGGTGCTATCCACCGCGCCGGTGCCTGCCGCTGCGGTGTCGGTGTTCGGCCTGAATGCCGACGGCAGCTTCAGCTTGACGCCGGTGCTGAACTTCAACGGCACGATCACGTTCAGCTACCATGCCTTTGACGGCGCACTCTCCAGCGCGCCGGTTGTGGTGACGCTCAACTTCGCGTCGGTCAACGACGCCCCGGTTGCGGCCAACGACAGCTATGGCGCCAATGAAGACGTTGCACTGCAGGTCAACGCCGCCGCCGGCGTTCTGGCCAACGACAGCGACCTGCATGCCGGTGCGCCCGGCGAGAACAACACACCGCTGACGGCCGTGCTGGTTTCCAACACCAGCAGTGGCACCATTTCGCTGAACGCCGACGGCAGCTTCACTTACACCCCGTTTGCGAACTTCAGCGGCGCGGACAGCTTCACCTATCGAACCCTGGACAGCCTTGGGGCGCAGTCGGGCGTGGCAACTGTGACCATCAACGTAAGTGCCGTGAACGACTCGCCTGTGCTGAACGCTGCCAGCTATTCCTTTAACAGTCAGTTGGAAGACGACACCGCCCAGATTGGCGACGACATTGACCTTTCGGGCGATGTCACAGACGTGGACGGCCCGGGAACCGGCCTGGCCGTGTACGGGGCAGACAACACCAACGGGCAGTGGGAGTTCACACTGAGCGGCGGGGCGCCCTGGACGGCCCTGACAGGCCTGAGCCCGGCAACTGCCAGGCTGATCCCCAGCGGCGCATTGACGCGCATACGGTTTGTGCCGGCTGCGGATTTCTTCGGCGCGGCCGCCATCCAGTTCCGCGCATGGGACAAGTCCACTGGCAGCGACGGCCAGGCAGGTGTCGACATTACGGTCCATGGCGGTTCCACGGCATTCAGCGCCAACACCGCGGTGGCCACGATCAACATACTGCCGGTCAATGACGCGCCCACGCTGACAACAGTCAGCACCCTGACCGGCGGGGTTGAGGACACAGCCTTCACCGTCTTTTACTCCGCATTGGCCGCAGCGGCCGACGAGGCCGACATTGATTCGTCGACCATCAGCTTCCGGATTGAGTCCGTCAGCACCGGGTCGCTGGTGCTGAACGGTTCGGCGGTTGTCCCGGGCACCAGTGTGTTCGGCGCGGGCGACCAGCTTGTCTGGACACCGGCCGCGGACGCCAACGGCGTGCTTGCGGCATTCACGGTTGTCGCCTGGGACGGCGCGCTAGCCTCTGCCACGCCCGTGCAGGTAAGCGTCAACGTGGCGTCGGTGAATGATACACCCAGCTTCACAAAGGGCAGCGACCCTGGCGTGTCCGAAGATTCGGGTCTGCAGACCATTGCCGGATGGGCAACAGCCGTCAGCGCCGGCCCGGCCGATGAATCCGGCCAGTCGCTGACGTTTGTGGTGACCGGCAACAGCAACTCTGCCCTGTTTGCCGTGCAGCCAGCGGTCTCGGCCACGGGCACACTTACGTTTACGCCCGCGGCGGATGCCTTCGGTACCGCGCAGGTGACGATTGTGCTGCAGGACAACGGGGGTGGTGCCGATACTTCTGCCCCGCAGACGTTTGTGATCACCGTGTCGGCGGTCAACGATGCCCCGACCCTGACTGCCGTAAGCACCCTGAATGGCGCCGTGGAAGACACGCCGTTTGTGATCTTCTATTCGACGTTGCTGGCCCAGGCCGACGAGGCCGACATTGACTCAGCGCCGGTCAACTTCCGCATTGAATCGGTCACCAGTGGCACCCTGACCATGAACGGTGGCGCGATTGCCCTTGGAACCACCATTTTTGCAGCCGGCGACCAGCTTGAATGGACCCCGGCCGCCAACGCCAACGGCGTGCTGGCCGCATTCATGATCCGGGCCTGGGATGGCGCGCTGGCCTCGGCCACGGACGTTCAGGTCAACGTGAGTGTCGGCGCAGCCAACGATGCCCCGACGCTGACGACGGTGAGCACCCTGACCGGTGCCACCGAAGACACACAATTTGTGATCCCGTTTGCCACTCTGGCTGCCGCGGCGGATGAAGCCGACGTTGATTCATCGCCGGTCAACTTCCGCATTGAGTCGGTCACCAGCGGAACCCTGACCATCAACAGCAGCGCGGTCACGCCGGGCACCACCATCCTTGCATCCGGCGACCAGTTGGAATGGACGCCAGCCGCCAACGCAAACGGCGTGCTTGCCGCCTTCACGGTTCGCGCATGGGACGGCGCACTGGCCTCTGCAACCGCAGTGCAGGTCAGCGTGAATGTGACACCCGTGGACGACCCGCCCGAGCTGGTGCTGCCTGCCTCGGGCAGCAGCTTTGTCGACCTGGGTGGAGGCGTGTACCGCCTGACCATCGACCCGGGTGCGGTGCCATCCGACGCCGTACTGCAGGTGACGGACATCGACAGCGCGTCCGCTGACCTGACGGTGACTCCGCCGGCCTCGCTGCCGGCAGGCATCACTTCCCCTGCCACGAACCCGGCAGTGACTGCCGGGGCGTTGCTGGCTTTTACCGGAAGCAGCAGCACCACAGACCCGCTGCTGTCGCCCTATCAATACACATTCACACTGGTGGGGGCTGCCGGGGCCTACACCGTGCAGGTGGTGGTCAACGACCCGCCGCCCCAGCACAGTGTTGCCTCGGGCTTCGGGCAGGGCAGTGCCGGCAACCCGTACACAACCAGTGTAGGCATTGGCGGCGCGCCGGGTGTGGTGCTGGCCAATGTGTTTGAACTCAACACTGCCCAGACGATCAGCCAGGTCAGCGCCACGCTGATTTCACCCACGGGCAGCCCGTTCACGGCCGGTTACACCGGCGCGGGCAGCAACGGTGCAATCACGGCACAGGCCGGCCGCACATTGAACATCGGCGACGTGGGCAACCATGACCTGAGTGTCACAGTGACCGATGGCCAGACCAATGTGGTTGTCTTTGTACGTGTGACGGTGCTGAACGTCGGCAACGTGCCGCCGACCAGTGGTCTTGCCACGGGCTCTGTGTTCACGGCCGCGGGTGCCAACCAGTTCACGCTTACGGTTGACCCCAACGAAACCCTGGCCGATGCAACACTGGTGCTTACCGACGCTGACGGCGACCCGTTGACGCTGACTTCCGTGACCGCGGCGCCGATGGCGCTGGGTGGCATTGTGCCGCCGGCGATTCTTGTGACGGCCCTGAGTCCGCTTGCCATAAGCTTCACGGGCACGGTGGATCCGTCCTTTGACCCGCAGGATTACATCTACTCGCTGGTTGTCACGGACAACATTACTGCGCCGGTCACGATTACCGTCACCTTCACCCTGCGCGACCTGGCCCCGGAGCACGTAGCCGGGCCTGACGCCGATGCGGTTGCCCCCGGCACCGGCAGCAGCGCTGACCCGTACAGGGTTACCGTGCAGGCAGGCCACAACACGCCGCTGGTGATGTCGATAGTGACCGACGCCAACACCGGCCAGACACTTTCGCTGACCGGCGTGAACACCACGGCACAGCCGCTGGTGGCGTACACCTTTGCGCTTGTCGGCACCGGCAACACCGGCGACATCGTGATCACGCCTGTGGCGCCGCTGGGTGCCGCCGACGTCGGGGTCTGGACGATTGAGTTCTTTGTGACCGACGGAACGAACCCGATTACGATTTTTGTCGAGATCACCGTGTTGCCGGCGCCGCAAAGCGGCGGCGGCAAGAAGAAGGACAGCGGGTGCTCCACATCCGGCCACTCCGGTAACAGCCTGCTGTGGGTGGCGCTGGGCGTACTCGGACTGCTGTTCCGGCCACGCCGCCGCAACGCGTAGTGCGGCGCAAGAACCGTCACGCAAGAAAACGGCCCGGGAATCTCCCGGGCCGTTTTCTTGCCACTGGTGATCGGGTCAGTTCTTGGACTGCTTCTGCAGCACTTCCTCAAGCTTTTCGTCGCTGACCTGCGTCAGGTCTGCGGCCTGGGTCTTCATGTCCTGGTGTTCCACGGCGCGCGACAGAACCTCGGCGCGTGTGGCACCGGACTTCTTGCCCTTGAATGGCTTGCTGAGCAGCGTGTAGATGTCCTTCAGCGGCATGAAGCGCAAGAAGCGCCGCAGCAGCGTAAAGGTCTGGATCGGGTGCCTGAACAGCTTGATGTAAAACAGCTTGCGCAGGCCCTTGGCGCGGGCGTCGTTGATGTCAGGGCCCTTCATGCAGGTCGGGTCGATCTCGCTGCACTTGAAGTACTTGTACCAGTCCTCCTGGTCATTCACCAAACCGCGCGTCATGTATTCGTGCCACAGCGGCGTGCCGCGATACACGCACAGCCGGTTGAAGCCGAACGTGTCCAGCGGCAGGCGCGCGGCGAAGCTGAATGTCTTTTCCATGTCTTCTTTGGTTTCGCCGGGACTGCCCACGACGAAAAAGCCGTGCACGATTTCTATGCCGGCCTTCTTGGCGTTCTTGACGGCGACTTCAATCTGCTCCAGTGTCTGCTGCTTCTTCAGGCGATCCAGAATTCTCTGGCTGCCGCTTTCAATACCGAACATGATCGTGCGGCAGTTGGCCTTGGCCATCAGCGGAAACAGGCTCTGCACAACGCTGTCCACGCGGCCTTCCACACCCCACTTGATCTTGATGCCTTCCTTGATGATGCCGTTGCAGATGGCCTCAATGCGCTTGGGCTGCAGCAGAAAGTGGTCGTCCACGAAGTACACGGCGCCGTAGCCCTTGGACTGCAGGTCCTTCATTTCGGCGACTACGCTTTCGGGGCTGCGCGAGCGCCACTTGCCCTCGTTGAAGATCGGGATGTCGCAGAAAATGCACGGCCACGGGCAGCCGCGCGAAGTCTGCATGGTCGTAAAGCGGTCGCGTGACAGCACCACCGGAACGTCCAGCGGCATCGATTCCACAAAATCCAGCTTCAACGAATCGCGGTCCGGGATCGGCCACTGGTCCAGGGCGCGTTCGAGCTTGCGGTCGGTGTTATGGACAATCTTGCCGTCTTTGGCCCAGGTCAGGCCCTGCACACCGCTGGGGTCGTTCAGGTTCTTCAGCAGGTCCAGAATCAGCTGTTCGCCGTCGCCGCGGCACACAAAGTCCACGTACGGGCACTGTTCTTTCACCTGCAGGGCGTTCAACGATGCAAACACGCCGCCAAAGGCCAGCTTGGCCTCGGGCCAGGCGGCGCGGATCGCGCGGGCCTGGATCTTGGCGTAGGGATAGCTGGTGGTGCTCAGAAAGCTCATGCCCACAAGGTCGGGTTTGGATTCGACCACGGCCTTGGTGATAAACTCCATGGGTGTTTCAGGGTTGGCCTGGTCGTACATCACGCACTCATGGCCTGCCTGCTTGAGAACGGCCGAAAGGCACATGATGCCGATGGGCGGAAAACCCATGATTTCAGGGTTTCCCCACTTGCTGCGACGACCCTCCTGGATGGCATAAAACTGCGGGTCACGGATATGGATCAGCGCTACGCGCATAGGCGAACCTCTTTGGTCAGGCAGACTTGCTAGGGAATGGCTGTGTCAGGCAATGGATACTGACAGTATTCACGACGAAACACCACGAAAACTTGGCGGCATGCGCAGGCAGTTGTTAGTCGCGCGGTTCGCCATCGACGATCTTGCCCGCATCGCGCCAGGCCATGGCGTCCTGATAGTGACGATAGTGGACTTTCTCGTGGATGCTTACCACCAGGATGTTCAGGCGTCGCACTTCATTGGCACGACTGATTTGTTCCAGGATGCCCAGGCTGGTGGGCTCGCCGTCTGACAGCAGCACAATGGTGTCGGCCTGGGCGCGCTTGATGGCGTCAATCACCGCCGCCTGGATGTCCGTGCCACCCTGCGGCTGGGTGGACAGCAACCAGTTCACGGCCTTGCGACGTTCTTCGGTGCTGTTGGTAGTCTGGGCCTGCGCGTAGGACAGCAGATCCGTGTTGAACAGCAGCAGGCCGAACTTTGCTCCCGTGCTCATGCCGTCCAGCGCGGCGGAAACTTCGCAGGCCGCCACATACATGCGGGGCAGAAAACCGTCGCGCACACTGCGGCTGACTTCGGGGCGGCGCGTCAGCACATCCTGTTTGCGCGTCGGAAAGTCAGGCCGGCTGGGTTCGCGGCTTACGGCGCTGATCATGCTGATGCTGCGGTCAAGGCAGAACACCACGTTGGTGGAATCAAGTTCGAGCCCGTAAAAGGTGGCGGCGGTTTTCTGCTTCATGCGCTTGTAGGGCACGCCGCGCAGGCTCTCGCGGCGGCGCTCCAGCGGCGTGAAGTCGCCGTTCTCGGCCAGGAACTTTTCCCATTTGTCGATGGCGTCGCCGTGGTCCTGGCCGGTCAGGTCAACCAGCAGGGCAATCGCCTCGGCGAACAGACGCCCGTCGCCCTGGGTCTTGGCAAGTTCCAGCACCGGCCCAGCGGCTTTGTGCGGCCTCAGCCGCAGAAGGTAGTCCAGCGCCGCGGAAACCACATACCAGCTGTCGTCCTTCAGCAGTTCCAGGGCGCGCAGGCCGTGATCGGCAATGCCCGCGCGGCCGGCGGACAGGATTGCGGCCGCGCGCCGCAAGGGTTGATCGGATTTCAGCCACTCCATGACCCGGGCCTCGAACTTCGACTTCGCGGCACCGGTGGTCGCGCAGGTCAGCAGGGTGTGAATCTGCACGTCTTCGCTGGCGTGGGCCAGCAAAGGTTCGAGGGCGGCATCCGCGGCCTTGAGCTCGGCTCCTTCCAGACGTTTGGGCGCGCGCTGCAGCACCCGCAGGCCATTGATGATGACATCTGGTTCATCAGCACCCAGCCAGCGTTCCGCCGTGGCAAGACGAGCCTGGCCGCGGCTGTGGCCTACCAGCCACCAGCCGGTTTCGATGTCCAGCGACTTGTGCAGGCCGGGCAGCGCCTCGGCCACGGCATCGTGCGTTGCCTGCAGGCGGATGCGCGCCAGCAGGCTGCCGAACAGGTGGGGGCGTTCGCCGGGTTTCATCGCCAGCGGCTTGCGCGCGTGAACCAGCACCTGCTTGACGGCCGCCGTTTCCAGGTCGGTGCCGACGGCCGCATGGGCCGCGCCGGCGGCGTCTTCCAGCCCGGCGAGTTTTTCAATTGCGTCAACGCCGCGTTTGTCGCCGGCGGCAATCATGCGAAAGGCTGCCGCACGCCGCGCGGGGCCGTTCTTGCCGGTCTGGGCAACCGCGTCGACGGTGGACCAGCAGTCCGGGGTATTGATGTCGCACAGCGCCAGCACGGCGCTTTCGGCCACAACATCGTCGCCCATGGCCAACTTGCGCAGTTCATTGACTGTCGCCTTGTCACTGTACTGGCCCAGCCAGCGCACGATCACGGCCTTGCGGGCTGGTGTTTGCGCGCGGCCGACAAGCTTCAGCAGGTCTTTGGCGTCGGCCGGGTCACCGTGGCGGGCAAGCTCGCGGGCGGCAAAGCCCGCGGTGTCGTCGTCGGCTTCGGTCTGGATCACTTCCTGAAGAAAGTCGGATACGCTGGATTCCGGCAACCGCCCGAGTTCCGTCAGCAACGGCAGCTTCTGGGCCTTGGTGTGCTTCTTCCAGTCCTTCTTGATTTCGCGAACGCGGGCTTTGGCGGCCTTGGCGGCCTCACCATCCAGTTTCTGGGAAAGCGCCGGCGCAAAGGGCACCAGCAACAGAAGCAGAGTCAGCAGTAACCTGGGCAAGGTTGAGTCCTTGGTATGGCGGGGGCCTTACAGTGGGTGGCCCATGCCATGGCAAGGTTACCAGCGAAATCCTTGAAGGGTAAAGGATTGCCCTTTCAACAATGCGCCCCGGACGCCTACAATGCGGGCCCCTGCCTGCCCCCTTGGTGCGGATCCATGGGCCGAACCTGCCTGCTGGTGCTCACCTTTGCCGCCGCAATCACGTGCGGCGTGCTGGCGTTGCAGCAGCCGGCCGCGCATGCCCAGAAGAAGGACACTGCGGCAACACCGGAATTGGGCAAGAACTGGCGCAGTCTGCGCGACGGGCTGGATACGGTGTTTGAAGAACTTCAGAAGTTGAACGGCCTGAAGGCCAGCGGCCAGTGCGACGACGAGACTTACCTGCGCCGGGTGTACCTGGACCTGCTGGGTGTGCCGCCATCCCCGGCCGAGATTGCGGCCTTTGCCCCCGGTCGCAAGGATGCCAAGGGCCGCAAAGGGCAGGAAAAGCGCGAAGCTCTGATTGAGGAAGTGCTGAAGCGACCCGAGTACGCCGAGAACTTTGCCGAACACTGGCGCGTGCAGGCCATCGGCCGCGACAAGGGCCGCGAATACACGCAGTATCTGGAACAGTACTTTCGGCAGGCGTTTGCCGAAAACCGCCCCTGGGATCGCGTAATCCGTGAACTGGTGTCCGCCAAGGGCAACACGCCGGAGAACCCCGGCATCGCGTACCTTGCCACGTTCGAGAACGAGCGCGCCGACATTGCCGGCACCACCATGCGCGTGTTCCTGGGTAAACAGATCCAGTGTGCCCAATGCCACGACCATCCCTACGAGGAATGGAAGACCGACGACTTTGTCGCCCTGCAGGGTTTCTTTGGCTGGAGCGCCAGCGGCGCCAAGGGCGACGGCGCCGACCGTTACTGGTTTGTCAACGACAACCCGATGCCCGCCAACGGCCATGAGCTGTCCGCGCGCCTGCGGCTGCGAGGCCGATACAACATGCCCAAGTACCTGGGCGGCGACCTGTACAAGTTCGACAAGGAAAAGTCGCTGCGGCAATCGCTGGGCGAGTGGATGACCAGCCCCGAAAACAAATGGTTCCGCGAGGCCACGGTCAACCGCATGTTTGCCTATTTTCTGGGCGCGGGGTTCGTGAACCCGGTGGATGATTTCAGCAGCGTCAACGAACCTTCGGTGCCGGTGGTGCTGGACATGATGGGCAAAGACTTTGCGGCCAGCGGCTTTGACCTGCACTACCTGATCAAGGCCATCACTACCAGCAAGCTCTACCAGCGCAGCGCCCAGCCCACGCGCTACAACCGCAAGGACCGCATGTACTACAGCCGGTTCTTTGTGCGCAAACAGTCGCCCGAACAGATGTTCCGCAGTGTGCTGAAGGTGACGGGCATTGAAGAACTGAACAAATACCTGCCCGTGCGCGAGGTGCCCGATGACAAGCTGAGCACCGATGAAAAGGCGAACAAGGCCGTTCGCGACCGCGTAATGGGGTACCGGAACACACTGGCCATGTACTTCCGGGGTGCCTACGGCAGCGATGAACCTGAAAAGGCCTTTGACGACTATTCCGGCAGCATCATGCAGGCGCTGCTGCTGATGAACTTTCCGCTGCTGGGCGACGGCAGCCTGAAGACAACCTTCAGTGAAATCATGGCCCGCAGCAAAGACGGCCGGGTGCGCATTGAGCTGATCTACCAGACCGTATTGGGGCGCAGCCCTACGGCGCGGGAATGGGCGCTGCTGCGCGGCACAATGGCAACCTGGCCCGACAATGACACGGCCTACGAGGACTTGTTCATGGCGCTGATGAACACGACCGAGTTCTCCACGGTGGGGTAGAAGCCCATGCCACGGGTTCGCGCAGGCTGAGTCTCAAGTTTTTGCCGCAACCGGCAGCAACCGTCAGGGTTTACTGAAACTGAACCACAGCCACGGACAATAACGACACACACAACGGAGCCAACCATGGCAATCAGCGTTTCCCGTCGCGACTTTCTGCGCACCGGCGCGGCCGCCGGCGGACTGATGATGACTTCAGGCTTTGTCGCGCCCCTGTTCGCCCAGGAGACTGCGGCCAAATCCAAGATCAAGTCCGTGATCCTGCTGTTCATGGAGGGCGGACCCAGCCAGTTGGAGACCTTCGACTGCAAGCCGGGCAAGAAAACCGGCGCGCCCTACAAGGTGCTGGAAACCGAAGTGCCGGGCTTTACGCCCTGCGAACACCTGCCGAACATTGCCAAGTCCGCCAAGGACCTGCTGCTGATCAAGTCCATGAGCAGCAAAGAAGGCAACCACAGCCGCGCCAGCTATCTGCTGCGCACCGGCTACATTCCCAACCCCACGCTGAAGCACCCCAGCCTGGGCAGCATTGTTGCCCACCAGATGGGCAAGCCCGACACCGACCTGCCCAACTTTGTCAAGCTGCGCGGCGCGCCGTTTTCGGCCGGCTACCTTGGCGTGGACAACAACCCGTTTGTGATCAACCGCCCCGGGGCAAAGATTGAAAACCTGGATTACGCCAAGGGCGTCGACAAAGAACGCATGGACCGGCGCATGAAGTTGGTCAAGGAAATGGAAAAGGATTTCGCCAAGGACCACGGCGACGAAGCCGTCGAGGCCCACAAGGCGATGTACGACAAAGCACGCCGTCTGATGGACAGCCCGCTGCGCAGCAAGTTTTACCTGGATGGCGAAACCGCCGAGACCCGCAAGGAGTACGGCGAAGGCCAGTTTGCCGATGCCTGCATCATCGCCCGTCGCCTGGTGGAAGCCGGCGTGCCGGCGGTGGAAGTTGTGGTAGGCGGCTGGGACACCCACGACGACGGTTTCAAGCGCTGCGCCGACCTGTGCAAGCAGATTGACCAGCCCTGGGCGGCATTGATCCGCGACCTCAAGCGTCGCGGCCTGTACGACAGCACACTGGTTATCTGGATGGGCGAATTCGGTCGTACACCGCAGGTGACGCCCACCGAAGGCCGCGGCCACTGGCCGAACAACTTCTGCGCCGTGCTGGGTGGCGGCGGCGTGAAGGTCGCGCAGGTGATCGGCGAGACGGACGAATCCGGCATGGGCCGCGACGGCGGCGGCAAGAGCACACTCAAGGACCCCGTCAGCCCGATGGACCTGTACGCCACGCTGGCCACGATGATGAACTGGGACACCAAGAAAGAGTTCGAGGCCGGTGCCCGCCCGGTGTGGCTGGTGGACAAGGCCAGCAAGCCCGTCGAGAAAATCTACAAGTAGGTGCGACTGACAACGCAAATGCCCCGGCCACCTGGCCGGGGCTTTTCATTGGTCAGGCCCACAGGGCAAAGCGCGCGCACTGGCGAAAGCCCAGCCGCTCGTACAGCTCCATTGCGCCGGGGCTTTCCATCGGCACGGTGGTGACTTCACAGGCGGTGAACGGGCCGCCCTGCATTTCCAGCAGCAATTGCATCATCAGCGCGCTGCCGATGCCCTTGCGGCGGTGCTCCGGGTCAACCTCCAGTGCAAAAATGCCGAATCGCCCGGGGCCAAGCTCAGGCGTGGCAAACGCGACGGCATAGCCCGCCACCTTGCCCGCATGCATGGCCACGGACGTGAACCAGCCTTGACCCGTCAAGGGGCGCAGTATGCCCGGGTCCTGGCCGATCACCGGGCAGCGCCCGCGCATCAGCCCCAGTTCCAGCCCCAGCATTTCGGCGCGCTTGCGGGCATCGCGCCCGGGCTCCAGGTCAAGGGAATCAGGCGTGACCCGCAGGTTCAGCGCATCGGGGCCGCGGGCGAAACCCGTCGCGGCCAGAAAGCCCTGCGCGGCGCTATCGTCAACCAGCGCACCGATGCCCTCGACCATGCCAAAGAAGCTGGTTTCCGGCCCGCGCGCGTTGCCCCAGAACGGGTTCATGCCCCGGCAGTCCGGCCGCAGGGGGCCCAGCTGCCGGGCCAGCGCCGCCACAAGTTCGCGCCCGATGCCGCTGCGCCGCGCAGCCGGGTGAACGCCCACGGCGTACAATTGCGCGCCGGTGTCGCCGGGGCCACCGTGGGCAAACCCGACCAGTTCACCGTCATGCCGCGCGAACAGCAGGTGTTGCGCATCAAAGCCCGGTGCCATGACCACCCGCCGCTTCAGTACCCGCGCCCCCGGCCGCCAGACGTTGTGCTGGGTGTTGAAGCAGGCGTCGTGCAGCGCCGCCCAGGCGGGCAGCAGGTCTTCGGCGTATGCGATGATCTCAGGCATGGCTCTTTCGAGGGTGCAAGGCCGTTGTCGTCGGCTTCGCACACCGCACACAGGACTCAGAACTCAGAACTCGTTAACTCACCACTTCGCCCAGGCCTACCGCCGTGCCCCCGGCCACCTTCGCGCCGGGGCCGATGATTGCACCCGCGCCGATGCTGGAGCCGTCGCCTACAGTCGCGCCGGATTCGATGATCACACCCGCGCCGATGTTCACGCCTTTGCCGACCTTCGCGCCTGCGCCAATCACAGCCAGTGGCCCGATGAACCCGCCTTCGCCAACGGTTGCCCCTGCGCTGATGATCGCGCTTGGGTGCTTCAGGCTGATCAGCCGATACTTCACTTTGCCCGCGGCCTCAAGGGCCTTGGCCCGTTGCTCTGGGTCTTCGCAGGCCGGAAACGCGGCTTGCGCGCCCTGGATCTTCAGCCGTGGCAGATCGCCCAGGCCACCCTGCACGCGCAGGCCCATCACTTCTTCGCCCACCATGGCGCCGTCGCCGGTGTCAATGAACATGAGAACCTTCAGCCCGCCCGGCGCGCCTTCGGCCACGGCGCCGCCGGCAATGGCATCGAACGCGGCACAGGCCAGCGGGCCGGTGCCAAGAATCAGCAGCTTGAGTGGAGCGTCAGACATGGTTGGTCTCCGGGTCGGCCAGAGTGTGCGGGGGCGCGGGGAAAAAGGGAAAAGGGAAAATGGAAAAGGCGTGCCAGTTGACAGGCGCCGATGCCAGCGGTTCATGCCTCGAACCGTGAACTGTCGACCGTAAACCCCTCTCATTGGCGGGGACTCTCCCTACTCGCCAGTCCCGGCTTCGGCCCTATAACCTCCGCCCATGTTTGTTGACGAACATGAATTGACAGTGCGGGCCGGCAAGGGCGGCGACGGCCTTTCCAGTTTCCGCCACGAGTCGCAGATGCCAAAGGGCGGGCCTGACGGCGGCGACGGCGGCGATGGCGGCGATGTCGTGTTTGTGGCCAGCCATCACCTGAACGGTCTGGGCCACCTGCAACACACGCGCGAAATCCGCGCCAAAGACGGCGGTAAGGGCCAGGGCAGCGACTGCGCGGGCAAGAACGCGCCCGATACCATCATTGAGGTGCCCGTCGGCACCGTGATCCATGAACTGGTCACTGAGCAGCCGGAACCCGCACCAGGGCCCGAGGCACCGGCCGACGACGGCGAAGTCCACGCCCCCGAAGAAGCCTTTACTGCCGAGGGCGCCAGCGGCGAAGACCTGCCACAGGCCCCGGCCGTGTTACAGGCCCGCGTGATTGCCGACCTGAACGAGCCCGGCATGCGTTTTGTGGCCGCGCGCGGCGGCAACGGCGGCTTTGGCAACAAGCACTTCGCCACTGCCACCAACCAGGCCCCTCGCCGCGCCAACCCCGGCCGACCCGGCGAACACAAGCGCCTGCGGCTGGAAGTGAAGCTGATTGCCGATGTCGGGCTGGTCGGCCTGCCCAACGCAGGCAAAAGCACGTTTCTGGCCCGCACCACGCGCGCGCGCCCCAAGATAGCGGCCTACCCGTTCACGACCCTATCGCCCTACCTGGGCATTGTGGACATGCAGGGCGAATCGCGCTTTGTCATCGCCGACATCCCCGGCCTGATTGAAGGCGCTTCGCAGGGCAAGGGACTGGGCCACCAGTTCTTGCGGCATGTGGAACGCACCCGAGTGCTGCTGCATCTGGTTGACGTCAGCATGGAAGAACCCGAGCAGCTCAAGCGCGACTATGACGTGATTGTGGGCGAGCTGCAGGCATTCAGCCCCGCGCTGGCCGCCAAGCCGCGCATTGTGGTGGCCAACAAGGCCGACATTCCCGGCGCGCAGGAGAAAGCCGCCGAATTGAGCAAACTGATCGGGCAGCCAGTCGAGTTGATCAGCGGCGTGACAGGCCAGGGCGTGCAGGACCTGCTGTGGAAGCTGTACCGGATGGTGAAGGGCGAGACATCTGAACGCGAAGCGTAAGCGAGCGCCATCAATCCCGGGACATGTTTTGCGCGAAGCGTAAGCGAGCGCCATCAATCCCGGGACATGTTTTACGCGACGCGTAAGCGAGCGCCCTCAATCCCAGGACATGTTTTACGCGAAGCGTAAGCGAGCGCCCTCAAACCGAAGACCGGCTTCCGTGGCTTGAAGTCTTATGCCTGATGGCGCTTGCTTACGCGGCGCGTTCAGACTGGTGGCACCCCGATCAAGCTCCCCTCTTGTCGTGGCCATCGGGTATACTGTTCCCATGCGCCAACAACGCCATGGCAAGATCAACACACCGCTGGCTGCTGTGCTGCTGCTTTCGGCTACCGGGGCGCTGGGCTGGTGGCTGTGGTACAGCGGGCTGCCACCCTTTCGCCTGCGCCAGGACGGCATCTACGCCACGGGCAACGGCGCGCGCGATTCGGCCGCCACGGCCACGCTGGTTGACCGCCCATTTCTGGACCTGCCGGCTCCGGCCAAGGTCAAGTCGGGTTATCTGCGCGTCACGCGTGTGGTGGACGGCGACACCATTGTTGTCGGCGACAAAGAACGTGTGCGGCTGATCGGCATCGACACTGACGAAGTGCCCCCGGACCGAATTGACCCCAACAGCGCCGGCTGGCGCGCGGCCCTGTTCGTTCACGAAACGCTCAAGGCCGACCCGCAGGTGAAGCTGCAATATGACCGCGAGCGCAAAGACAAGGATGACCGCACCCTGGCCTACGCAATTCTCACGGACGGCCGGATGCTGAACGAAGTGATCGTGAAGGAAGGCTGGGCCAAAACGATGAAGATCGAGCCCAACACAAAATACGCCGGGCGTTTCGCCGAACTCGAACTCGAAGCAAGAGACGCCGGCTTGGGCCGCTGGGCGCGGTAGGATTGTTTTCGGTCACCTCCCGTGCTGTTCTATGGCTGTGACACCAGCGGTCAAACCGGTAGCTGGCAGCTGGCTTTCGCGCAATGTGGTTGCGCTGGGGTTGATCAGCCTGCTGACTGACATTGCCAGCGACGCGGTGATTCCATTACTGCCGGTGTTCCTGATTTCCCTGGGTGGCGGGGCGATGCTGCTGGGCTGGATTGAGGGCGTGGCCGAGGCCGTTTCGTCGGTTCTCAAGCTGCTGGTCGGACGCTGGTCAGATCGCGTGGGCAAGAGCCGCCCATTTGTGGTGGCGGGTTACGCGATTTCTTCGATGGCCAAACCCTTGCTTGCGCTGGCGCTGATCCCGGCCCATGTGCTGGGCGTGCGTGTGGCCGACCGCGTGGGCAAGGGGCTGCGCACCAGCCCGCGCGATGCCCTGATCGCCGCCAGTGTGCGGCCAGATCAGCGCGGCGCGGCCTTTGGCCTGCACCGGGCGATGGACCACGCCGGCGCGGTGATCGGCCCGCTCTGCGCGGCGGGCTTTCTGCTGTGGATCAGCGATGACCTTCGGCTGCTGTTCTGGCTGACGGCGATTCCCGGCGTGCTGGTGATTGTCGCGGCTTTGTTCGGGGTACGCGAAGTGCCCCGCCCGCCCGTGGAACCCAAGACCCCCGGCCCCGCCGATCACGGCCTGGCGCGGTTTCTGGTGCCGCTGGGATTGTTCACCCTGGCCAAGGCCAGCGAGGTTTTCCTGATCCTGAAGCTGATGGGCGAGTCCGTGGGCGAGTCTTTGCAACTGGCGACTTTTCCGCTGGTGTGGGTCGGGCTGCATGTGGTCAAGATGGTCTGCGCCGTGCCCGGCGGCAAACTTGCCGACCGCTGGGGCAAGCGTCGCATGATCGGCGTGGGCTGGCTGCTGTTCGCGGGCGTTTACGCGGCACTGGCGTTTACTCAGGATCGCATCTGGATCGGCGCGCTGCTTGGCCTGTATGGCGTGTATTCGGGCCTTACGGAAGCTGCCGAAAAGGCACTGGTGGCCGACGTTGTGCCGCGCAACAGGCAGGGCGCGGCCTTTGGCTGGTACCACCTGACACTGGGTCTGCTGGCGCTGGCGGCCAGCGCCTTGTTCGGGACGTTGTGGCAGGTCGTCAGCGCCCAGGCCGCGTTTCTGACCAGCGCCGGGCTGGCGGTGGTGGCGCTGGCCATGTTGATGACACTTGGACGCCCGGTTGCCCGGCCGGCTGCGTGAGTCGCCGGTACTTTCGGCACTGCCCGGAATTCGCGTGAATCTCGCATGGCACCCGCGTGTGTTAAACTGACCCCTTGCCGACCCCCGGGATGCGTCCATGCGCTGGCTGACTTCGATGTTGCTGCTGGGCTGTTTGTCCTGCGCGTTTCTGGCTGTGGCCTGCGCCGGCGGCGACGGCGGCAAGGACAGTGGACCCGGCGGTGGAGGATTTACCCCGCTGGTTCTGGCCCCGGACACCCTGCCCGATGGCACCGTTGGCGGCGCTTATGCGCAGACCTTGACTGTGACCGGCAGCAACGGCCCGTTTGTGTGGGCGTTGGCCTCTGGCGGGTTGCCGCCGGGGCTGGCGCTGGACACGGCCAGCACAACGGCCAGTTGCGCATTGACGGGCATTCCCACGGCGCCGGGCGGCTTCAACTTCACAGTGCTGGTGTCGGACGGCGTACTGGCCGACGCCGTCAGTTACACAGTGAATGTGCAGACAGTATCCGGCAGCGGCCTGGCCATCACCACCGTCGCGCTGCCGGGCGCGACCGTGAACGCCGCGTACAATTTTGCGTTGCAGGCAACAGGAGGTGCCGGTGCCCTGACCTGGAGCATCGTTTCAGGAACCCTGGCGCCCGGATTGTCACTTTCGGGCGGCGGAGTCATCAGCGGCACGCCCTTTGTCACCGGTGCCTGGAGCATCACCGCAAAGGTTGATGACGGCACGGACACCGCCGTACGCGCGCTGACCCTGAACGTGAACGGTGTTACAGGCAGCGCGACGGTAGAACAGCAACTGCGCCAGCTGATCCAGCAGCAGGGCATTGTCGGCCTGAACACCAACAACCTTCCCAACCTCAATGCCGCGCAGGTGGAACTTGGGCGGCTGCTGTTCTTTGACAAGATTCTCAGCGGCACGCAGGACGTGGCCTGCGCGACCTGCCATCACCCTTCTTTGAACACGGGCGACCGGCTGAATTTGAGCATCGGCGTGGGTGGCACGGGCGGCATCGGCGTTGGCCGTGATCACCCCAGCAAGGTGTTCATTCCGCGCAACGCCCAGCCGATCTACAACATCGGCATGTTCCCGGAAGTGTTCTGGGACAAGCGGGTCGGCCGTCCGCCCCCGCCCCCGGGTTCGCCGCCGCCGCCCCCGGGTTCACCGCCGCCCCCGACCCAGACGCCCGAAGGCCAGACAAACCTGGCCCCGGACGAAGCCCAGGCGCTGTTTCCGCTGACCAGCCTGACGGAGATGCGGGGCACCGGGCACAGCCTGGACGGGCTGGCCAATGGTGCGTACCGCGATGCGCTGGTGGCGCGCCTTGGCACGCACAGCGAGTACGTAACCCGGTTCAACGCCGCGTTCGGTGCCGGGCAGATGAACGTGAACAACATGGTGCGTGCGATTGCGCAATATGAACGCAGCCAGACATTCATCAATGCGCCCTGGGATCGTTACCTGCGCGGAGATGCCAACGCCCTGACCGACCAGCAGAAGCGCGGCGCCCAGATGTTCTTCGGCCCGGCTCGCTGCGGCACATGCCACAATGGGCCTCTGCTGACTAACTTCACGGTGCACAACATCGGCATACCGCAGTTCGGGCCGGGCATGGGCAACGGCACCAGCGGGCACGAAGACTTCGGGTTTGAAAACGTCTCGGGTAACCCGCAGCACCGTTTTCAGTTCCGGGTGCCCAGCCTGCGCAACGTGGCCTTCACGGCCCCGTACATGCACAACGGTGCGTTCATGACACTGAACGAGGTTCTGGTGCACTACCGCGACAAGGCTGCAAGCACCAATGCGTATACCGGCGCGAACATGACCCAGGCGACGGACCTGATGCCGACGCTGCTGCCGACGACGCCCGTGCTGGCCAACCTGAGTACGCTGTTCACGCAGGTTCCCAACACCCTGACCCCCGGGCAGCTGTCAGACCTGGAGGCCTTCCTGCACACGCTGACAGACCCGGCAGCGATCAACCGCACCCAGGAGATCCCGGCTACCGTGCCCAGCGGGCTGACGGTCGACCGCTGACCTCAGCCCATCGGGACTGTCCCCCGCAAGTGCTTGCAGGAGCCTTGCGGGGGACTTGCATTTGCCGGCCGAATGTACGGAATACCCTGCCCCAACAAGCGGTTACATCGTTATCCTTCGGGGCTTGCCGGGCGACCGGCAGTGTTTTTTTGAACCGCAACCATGCGCCTGATCGCGACAACATTCGCCGCGCTGTGTCTTTGTCTGCTCCTGGCAGGCTGCCCGTCGGGCGGCGGAAACGCCGCGCCCAAAGGGCCCCGCAAAGTCGCCTACCCGGTAGAAACCGAGGTCATCACCGGCCGCAAACTGGATTACAAGATCACCGCGACCGGTACCGTTGAGGCCTTCGAAGTAGTTCAAGTCACGGCGCGGGTGGCCGGCACAGTCGAAGAGCTGCTGTTTATCGAAGGCCAGACCGTTGCCGCCGGCCAGGTCCTGGCGCGAATTGAGCCACGCCGCTACGCGCTGGAGGTCGCATCCGCCAAGGCCGCCGAAAGCCGGGCCAAGGCGCAGTACGACGACGCCGAAGCCGGCCTGAAGCGCCGCACAGAGGCAGTGGCGAAATCCCCGACGGTGTTCTCGCCGGAAGAGATTGAGACCTGGAAGACCCGCACCGCCGTTGCCAAGGCCCAGTGGGTTGAAGAACAGGTCAGTGTGCAGCGCGCGGAACTGAACGAGGAGTACGCGCGCCCGGTTTCGCCGGTGGCCGGGATCATCCAGACGCGCAGTGTCCGCACCGGCCAGTACGTTCAGCCCGGCGCGGTGATTGCGACTCTGATTCGCCGCGAACCATTGCTGCTGCGCTTTTCGGTGCCCGAACGCGATGCCTCAGCGCTGGATGTCGGGCAGATGGCCATGTTCACGGTCAACAACGTCAACCGCGAACTCCCCGCCAAGGTGATCCACGTTTCCGCCAGTGCCGAGGGTTCCGCGCGGCTGGTGCTGGTCACCGCCCAGGTGGATGCCGCGGCAAGCCAGCAGGTACGCCCGGGCGCGTTCGCGCAGGTCAGCGTGACTGTGGCCTCGCGCAGTGATGCGCCCACAGTGCCCGAGACCGCGATCCGCCCGAGCGCCGAGGGCTTCCTGGCCTACGTGGTGGAAGAAGGCGTGGCGCGCAAGCGCGTGGTGCAGATCGGGCTGCGCACCGCCGACGGCCGGGTCGAGATCAAGGAGGGCCTGAAGTCGGGCGAAACACTGGTGACGCGCGGCGGCGAGGCCTTGAGTGACGGCGCCAGTGTGCAGATTGGCGGCGCCAAGGGCGGGGCAGGCAAGTAGGCAGCAGTCAGGGACATGGCATGAAGATCACGGAAGTCTGCATCAATAAGCCTGTGCTGGCCTGGATGCTGATGATTGCCACGGTCGTGTTCGGGCTTGTGGCGGCCACCCGCATCGGCGTAAGCCAGTTCCCGGACGTTGACTTCCCGACCATCACCATCACCGTGGACTGGCCCGGCGCAACGCCCGAGGCCATTGAGCAGGACGTTGTCGAAATCATTGAAGAAGCGGTCATGCAGGTGGAAGGCGTCAAGACGGTGAATTCGTCTTCGCGCCAGGGCAGTGGCCGCGTGACACTGGAACTGGATCTTTCGCGCAACGTTGACGTGGCATTACAGGACGTGCAGACCAAAGTGGCGGGCGTCCAGCGCCGTCTGCCGCGCGACATTGACCCGCCTTCTGTTTCCAAGACCAACCCCGAGGACCAGCCGATCATGTGGATCGGCCTTTCCGGGCCGTTCTCGCGCCAGATGCTGGGTGACACCGCGCGCTATCGGCTCAAGGAGGCCCTGCAGACAGTGCCGGGCGTTGGCGAAGTCATCATGGGCGGTTACCTGGACCGCAACGTGCGGGTCTGGGTCAATGCCGACCGGCTGGATGAGAAAGGCCTGACTGTCACCGACGTGATCGCGGCACTGCAGCGAGAGCACGTGGAGATGCCCGCCGGGCAGCTGGAGACCGGCGGGCGCGAAGTCAACGTGCGCGTCCTGGGCGAGGCCCTGGATCTTGAGGCCCTGCGCCAGATCGTGGTGCGCGAGACCGGCGGCCAACCCGTGTACCTGCAGGATGTCGCGCTGGTGGAGGACGGGTTTGAGGACATCCGGCGATTTGCCCGCGTGGAAGGCGAACCCGCACAGGGCATGGGTATCAAGAAGCAGCGCGGCAGCAACGCCGTGGCCGTGGCCCAGGGCGTGCGCGCCAAGATGGATGAGTTGCGCCCCACGCTGCCGGAGGGCATGCAGCTGGGCATCAACTTTGACTCTTCGCGATTCATAGAAGAATCCGTCACCCACATCGAGTTTGAGCTGATCCTGGCCGTGCTGCTTACGGCGCTGGTCTGCTGGGTGTTCCTGGGCAGCCTTTCCAGCACCTTGAACGTGGTGCTGGCAATCCCGATGTCGCTGCTGGGTACAATCGCGATCATTTACTTCCTGGGCTTTACGCTGAACACCTTCACGCTGCTGGCGTTGTCACTGTGTGTCGGCATTGTCGTCGACGACGCGATCATGGTGATGGAGAACATTTTCCGTCACGCCGAAGAAGGCAAACCCATGAAGGTCGCGGCCTATGAAGGCACGCGAGAGATTGCCTTTGCGGCGCTGGCGGCCACCGTGGCGGTGATTGCGATCTTTGTGCCCGTGGTGTTCATGGAAGGCGTGATCGGGCGGTTCTTTCTGCAGTTCGGCGTGACGCTGAGCATCGCGGTTGCCCTGAGTTACGTCGAGGCCGTCACGCTGGCGCCGGCGCGATGCGCACGGCTGCTTTCGGCCCAGCACGAGACGCGCAACTGGCTTGGCCGCGTAATGGACCGCGGCTTTGAGTCACTCAAGCGCGTCTACACCTGGCTGCTGGTGCGGTCGCTCAAGCGACCCGGGCTGGTGCTGGCCGGGGCAGTGGCCGTGTTCGGCGGGGCGGTGTACGTGCTGATGACCCTGCCCGGCGAGTTCGTGCCCAGCCAGGACCAGAGCCGCCTGATGGTGCGTGTGACCACGGCCGTGGGCAGCGACATCCATGAAACCGACAAGCTGTTCCGCAAAGTCGAGGCCGTGCTGCACAGCAAGCCCGAGATCCAGCGCGCCTTTGTGAACGTGGGCGGCTTTGGCGGCAGCGGCGCGAACTCGGGCGTGGTGTTCGTGACGCTGGTCCCGAAGAACCAGCGCGCAGTAACCCAGAACCAGTTCGCCGCCACCCTGCGCCGCGAGCTCAACGCCATTGCCGGCGTGAAGGCCGTGGTGCAGGACCTCAGCCAGCAGGGTTTCACGGCCCAGCGCGGCTTCCCGATCGAGTTTTCGGTGCGCGGGTCGGACTGGGATAAGCTGGTTGAGCTGGCCAACAATCTGGAAGACAAACTGCGCGCCACCGGCAAGGTGGTGGACCTGGACAGTGACTACGAAATCGGCCAGCCCGAACTGCGCATTGAGCCCGAGCGCGACCGCGCCGCCGACCAGCGCGTTTCCATGAACGACATCGGCGTGACGCTGAACTCGCTGGTGGGCGGCGTGCGTGTGGGCAAGTTCAGCCAGAACGGGCGACGCCTGGATGTGCGACTGCGCCTGCTGGCCGGCCAGCGTTCGAGGCCCGAAGACATCCGCCGCCTGAATGTGCGCACGGCCGACGGCACAATGATGCCGCTTTCGGCGCTTGTCACGCAGGTGGAACAACCCGCCCTGCAAAGCATCATCCGCAAGGATCGCGAACGCGCCATCAGCCTGTTTGCCAACGTCGCGCCCGGAGAAAACCAGGCCGACATTCTCAAGTACGTTGAATCCGAACTGGGCAAAGAACTTCCCACCGGCTATCGCGTGGTGCTGGGCGGCGCCAGCACGGCCTACCGCGACAGCTTCTCAAGCCTGCTGTTTGCACTGGTGCTGGGCGTGATTGTGGCCTACATGGTGCTGGCAAGCCAGTTCAACAGCTTCCTGCACCCGATTACCGTGCTGACCATCCTGCCATTGAGCATCGCGGGCGCGGCGTTTGCCCTGCTGATCTCCGGCAACACGCTGAACATCTTCAGCATGATCGGGCTGCTGCTGCTGATGGGCATCGTCAAGAAGAACTCGATCATCCTGATTGACTACACTCTGCAGCTGAAGGCCAGGGGTATGAGCTCCCTTGAGGCCGTCAGCCGAGCCGGGCCGGTGCGACTGCGCCCGATTCTGATGACCAGCACCGCCACCTTGATGGCCGCCGTGCCGGCAGCCGTGGGACTTGGCCAGGGCAGTGAAGTGCGCACACCCATGGCCATCGGCGTGATCGGCGGTGTGCTGCTGTCGACGCTGCTGAGCCTGCTGGTGGTGCCGTGTTTCTACATCTTCACGGACCGCATCCAGCAGAAGCTGGCAGGTCTGCGCAAGCGTAAACCCGGCGAATCCGCCGTGCAGCAGGAACTGCCGCCCCACGACAGCGACCCCGGCCACACGCCAGTGCCGTAGCCGGTCTTCCAGAAAGCGCGGGCAATACGGGTGGTTGCGTATTGCCCGCTTGGTATTGCCGTCTCTGGCTATGGGTGATAGCGCAGATTCGCTGGCTGCGTCTCGGTGCCGTGGCCGATGCCCGAAATGATCCACAGCGTGCCATCGTGGGCCACGCCGCCACCAAAGCCAGTGCCCCAGTCGGCGTCGCAAAGACGTGTGACCGTGCCACCGACCCCGCCGCCGTTGGGTTCAAAGCTGTGCAGGCGCTTGGTGCCGGTGGGCACGGCCTGGCCGTCCCAGCCGCACCAGATGTACAGCTTGCCGCCCAGTGTGGCGAACATGGGGTAGTACACGGCCTCGCTGAGATGCGGGAACTGGCTTGCATCGGCTGTCGCCAGCGCCGGGTTGGTAGATGTAGGGTCCGGCTGGATCATCTGGATGCCCGTGCTGGGCGCGCCACCGCTGCCGGTCTGGCCAGCTGTGCCAATGCGTCCCGCCACAATGTAGATGCGGCCATTGAGCATGCTGACAGCCGGAAAGCGAACAGGCGCATAGGGGTTGCTGTCCAGCTTGCGGTACCAGGTTCCGCTGCCCGCGCCCGTGGTCGGGCATTCGAACATCAGCACGGCATTGTGGTACTTCATGCCAAAGGTGCCCGCGCCGATGCCGTCTTCAATGTGATAGCGGCCGCCCACCAGATAGATGCGGTCGTCGGCGTCACTGGCGGCGTCGTTCACCGCAAGCCCGAACTCGGCCCAGCCCTTGATGGTCAGGCCGGTTTCACTGCCCGGCAGACTGGCCACCAGTTCCCAGTTGGTGGTCAACGGGTGCGAAAGTGCCACGCCCGCGCCGTCGGCCACCTGAAGGCGTTCCACGCCGGTGAAGAAATCGCCCACGGAATGGCCGCCGCTGGCCGCGCCAATTTCGCCGCCCAGCACATAAAGGTAGCCGCCGTAACTGTGCTGCACGAACACTGCCCCGTGATAGCGGCGCGGGAACAGCAGGTTCTTGCCCACGTCCTTGAACTTGAACTGTTCGGCCGCCGGGATGCCCGCGCGGTCTGTCTGGAAAATGTGCAGCCGATCCAGCGTGTCGTTGGTGCGCCCGCCCAGCACATAAATCGCGCCTTCGGTGGGGTAGGCCGGGTGCGGGGCCACGACCATGGCATCGCCGTAGGCCTCAAAGATCGGGTTGCTGGTGCCGTTGAACAGGCGGCGCTCACCCTTGACCTGCCAGAAGTCGCCCGCGTTGGAATCAAAAAAGCGCACGCGGATTGCGCGCTGGGCAGAAAGCGACCCGTCCTGCACACGCACCACAAAGTCGTACATGCCAAACTGTGTCGGGGTGCCGGTGAAGCGGCCATCGCTGGTCAGCGTCACGCCCGCGGGCAATGTGCCCGAAACCAGCGACCACTGCGGAGCCGCGGGGGCAGCGCCCTGGTTGGTGGCCACAATCTGGGTGTTGATGGCCGCGCCTGAGGGGCTGTCGATGTCCAGCTTTTCGCTGGCAATCGTCAGGTCATTGAACGTGACCCGGAAGCTGTAGGCGTTGCGGTTCCACAGGCTGGCCGCCGGGTCGCCGGGGGCGCGCACTTCCAGGTAGTAATAGCCCGCACCCAGCGCGCCACTGAGCGGCGCGTTGTGATACTCAATCACCGCGTCGTCTGTGCCAAAAGCGTTGCTGCTGGCCACAATGCTTACGGCATGGCTTGGCGGGCCGGCATAGCGCCACAGGTACACATCAAGGTCGCCCACCAGGTCGCGGAAGAAGACTTCGACCTTGATCGTCCCCACCACACCGGTGTTGAACTTGAAGAAGTCGCTGGCATCGGGCACGGTGATGTTCTGGTCGCTGTTGAGTGTCAGCGGCTCCGATTGCACATGGCGGTCGGCCATGGTCAAGCGGCCCACGGGTGTGCTGCCGGCGAGAATCTGCGTCGCCGTGCCAGTGGTGTTGTTCAGGGCTGCTGCGTCAAAGGCGTCCTGGGTGTAGGTAAAGGGGATGCTTTCGTAAACCACCAGGTCCAGCCCGGCCACATGCAGTTGCGCCGCGCCAACGTACAGGCCGACCGCCACTTCGAACAGGCCGCTTTGGGTTGCACTACCTGTAAACCCACCTCCGCTGCTGAAACTGATGCCGGCCGGAAGTGTGCCCCCGACAAGCGCGAAAGTAACGATCTGGCCTGTGGGCGCGTTGTGCTGCAACTGCGCCGCGTAGGGCTGGCTCTTGATGCCGCGCGGCAGCGCGCTGGTGGTAATGACTGGCGCCGCTAGAACGTCAAACAGGATTGAGACATGCGCCGTTCTGGCCGCGGCATCCGTTGCCGTCACTTCGATGGTGGTGCTGCCCGTGACAGTAGGTGTTCCGGTGACGAGTCCCCCCGCAGAGAGCCCCAGCCATGCCGGCGGTGTGTAGCCATTGGAGAAAGCCCATCCCACCGGGGCCGAGCCGTTGGCACTGTTGAACTGAAAGGTGTAAGGCACGCCAACTATGGCATCGGGCATGGTTGTGTTGACGATGACAAAGGCCTGGCTTGTGCTGTCGCGCTTGGAGCCGGAATCGCCGCCGCAGGCGGCAAGCGACAGCACAAGCGGAGCAAGCACAAGAAGTGACCGAAGAAACCGCATGAAACGCTCCTTTATCCTGAGACTCATTATCATCTGGTGGTGAAAATGAGCCCGGCGGAAATCCCGTCCGCCGGGCGCTGGTGGATTACGGTTGGAAGAACAGCAGGTTCAGCACGCCGTCTTCATTGTGCGCGCTGTAAATCAATATCGCCTGGCCGTGCGCAAACGCCTGCAGCTCGCCGGGTTCAAACCCGATGTCGGGCAGCGCCACGGCCCACTTCCGCGTGGCGGGGTCATACACGTCAATGCGGCGGCAGGTCTTCAGGCCCTCGCCCGTCTGGGCCGAACCGCCGATCAGGTACAGCTTGTCATTGAGCGGAATCAGCTTGGCCGAGATACGGCAATCTTCGGGCGACGGAACCTGTTCAACTTTGCCAGTGGCAAAGTCGAAGACCTCGCTTTGCTCGACTTCTTCAAAGCGGTCGGTCATGCCGCCAAATATGTAGTACTTGCCGTCCAGCGCCGCGCCAGCAAAGGCGCGACGGCCCTTCATCAGCCTGCCTTCCAGTGGCTTGAACTCCTTTCGCGCGGCCTCATCCTTGCCGCTGCGATCCCAGGCCCAGATCTTGTCTGACAGCGCGAACTGCTTCTTCTCCCCGCGGTCGGGGTCAAAATCCATGCCACCAAACAGGTAGACCTTGCCGTCGTGTACCGCATGACCGAACTGGGTCATCGGGCTGGGCAGCTTGGTGCCGATTGTTTCCCATGAATCGGTTTCAAAGTCGTACTTGAGAATCTCGGCCTGGCTGGTTGCCGCCTTGGCATTGGCGTCGGAATAGCCAAAGCCGCCCATGGCAAAGCCCTGGGGGTCTTCGAAACGGCCAGTGCCCACGGTGAACGTGAGGAACGACTGGCGATTCATCGGCAGATCAGCCGCGCGAGTGACATGCAGAGAATTCAGGTTCACTCGCCAGCCTTCGTTCAGGAAGTTCTCAGGCTTAAACTGGTGCTCCTTGACGCTGTTGTTCCCGCCAAACGTGTAAAGGCTGCCGGCGTGGTGAAAGATGGCCTGCCGCACTTTGGCCGCGCCCTGCGCAGGCAGACTGACTCTGGTCAGCACCGGCCCGGCCTGGCCTGGTTTGATCCATTCAATGCTGCGCAAGTGACCGCCGCTGGACGTGCCCGCGATGGCAGCAAACTCTTCACCAACGCCAACCAGTCGATGGAACATCCGTGGATAAGCCAGAGTGGCTTCGCGCTTCCAGTCGCTTTCGCCCGGGGCGTGGCTGAACAAGACACCTTCGGCAGTTGTTGCGTATACGCGGCCTCTGAGTGGCCACGCGCTGGTACCGAATGCGCGGCCTGGCAATTCAGGGCCTTTACTCCACTCGTTGCTTCTTGTGTCAAGGATGTCGGTGGCGCCGGTGATGCGCCCTTCGGGTGTCATGCCACCAATGGCGTAAAGATGGTCGCCCACGGACGTCACGGCAATCGCCCGTCTCTCAAATGGCTGCGCGACTGATTCCCACTTCGCGTCTTTGGCCTTGAGGTCGAGGACAGAGCCGTTGCTGTGAAAGGGTGTACTCTTGGTGCCTTCGCCATCGAGTTTCCATCCACCAAGTACGTACAGCTTGCCATGGTGAACCCAGGCGTCGTGGCTGCTGCGGGGTTCCGGCAGGGCCGGCAGGTCCGTCCAGGCACGGGTCAGCGGGTCAAATGCGGCAACGCCGGTCGTACTCTGCAGGTTGTCCTTTTCGCCGTCGGCGTTCAGCGCCGTCATTCCGCCAATCCGGATCAGGCGTGATCCGTCCGCAACCAGCGCAACGCTTTGCAGCGAGACGCCACCCGGAAGCTGTTCCCAGCAGGCGCGGTCTGCCAGCGACATGCGCCAGAATCCGGTTTGGAAACTGTCGCGGTTGTAGTGGTGCGCGGCCGCAACGTGCCCGCCAATCACATACAGGTACCCACCATGGACTGTGGCTCCAAAGCTGGTGAATGCCGATGGCAGCAGGGACAGCCTGCGCTCAACCGGTACGACCGCTGGAGAGGCGTCTACAACCGGGCCGGGCTTCGGCTGATCCTGCGCCTGGGGCATGACGGTGATGGCAAGCGCGGCAGCAGCCAGGGCAAGGAATCGGGAAGCAGTTCGCATGGAGTCTCCTGTACAGGAGGAGAGTGATATCGAGACTAGTTCTCAATAGCAAATTAAAAAACGCGCTGAACAGGCCATGCCGCAACGGCAGGCCCCGTCACGAAGCCTGGGGCAGGATGATGCTGGCGGCGCGGCGCGATGGGTCGAACATCTCCTGGATGCGCGCATTGACCTGTTCCGCCGTGACGCTGTCGGCAATCTGCGGGATCTCAAACAGCTCCACCTGCTGGCCCAGTGCGCCAAGGTACGCATAGGCCGTGCTTTCCGGGTCGTTGAACGCCCGCAGATAGCTGCCCAGGAACTTGCGGCGCTTGCGCTCAATCACGTCGGCGCTTACGCCCCGCGCACGGGCGTCGTCCAGCACGATCAGCAGCTCGCGCTGCAAGGCCACGGGGTCGCTGGTTTCGCCGCCGATTACGGCATAGCCAAAGCCCTTCTCGGCCTGGTAACCGGCGCCGAAGTCGCCGCCGATCAGGCCAGTGGCGTACAGCCGTTCGAAGGCCTCGCTTTCACGGCTGAGCAGCGCGTCCAGGGCAACGCTGCTGACCAGGTCCAGCCGCGCCAGCGCCTTGCCTTCCGGCGCGCCCGGGTCCTTGAAGCCCAGCAGCAGGCGCGGGCGTGAAACAAACATCCGGCGCTCGGCTTTTGGTGCCGTGACGCCGGCGGGCTCGGCCGGAAGTTCGCGGCTCAGGCGAGGTGCCGGGGTGTCGGGCGCGTGTTTGCCGGTGGCGGCTTCGGCCATGCGCAGCACGTCGGCGGGCTTCATGTCGCCGCAGATGATCAGTGTCATGTTGCTGGGGTGGTACCAGGCGGCGTGGCATTCCTGCAGTTGCTCGGGCCCGATGTCGCGCACCATGGCCTCGGTGCCGGCGATGTCCACGCGCAGCGGGTGCTTCACGTACAGCGACTGCAACAGTTGCTGGTAGCTTTGCCAGTGCGGGTGATCCAGGTAGCTGTTGATCTCCTGGATGATGATGTCGCGTTCAATGTCCACCAGCTTGCGGTCAAAAAACGGCGTCAGTGCAAGCTCCATCAGTGTGTCGAGGTTTTCTTCAAAGTGCTGCACACACTCGAAGTAATAGGCCGTCTGGGTATGGCTGGTGTGGGCGTTGCAGTAGGCGCCGCGTTCGGAAAAGCGGTCCGTCAGGTCGCCGGACTTTTTCTTGAACAACTGGTGTTCCAGAAAGTGGGCGATGCCGCCGGGCACCTGGTGCTGCTTGCCGTTCTGCAGCCAGGTGGTGTTGATGCTGCCGAAATCGGCCACGGCATAGGCGATGCGCTTTTGAAACCCGGGCCGCGGCACAAAGATCAGTTTCATGCCGCAGGAAAGCAGGGTCTCGTGGCGCACTTCGTCCAGGCGCTTGGATTTGACGGCGATGAACCTTGGTTTGCGGGCAATCATGAAAGCTCCTGCGATTGGCGACGCCGGCCCATTCTAGCCTCCCGGCCTGCCCAGGCAGGTAATGTACACGCACAGTTCCTTGGGCGGGATGCCCAGCAGTTCGTTGACCTCGTCGTCAAAGAAACCGCCGATGCCGCTGACGCCCAGCCCCAGGCGGATCGCTGCCACATTCATGCGCTCGCCGATGTGCCCTGCGTCCAGGTGCAGGTACCGGTAAGCCCGCGAGCCAAAGCGCCTGGTGGCGAGCTCAAGGTCGCTGGTATGAACAATCACCACCGATGCATCCCGGGCCAGTTCCTGCCCCAGGCACAGGTGGTAAATCTCGCGCCGCACTTCGGCCTCTTTGACCACCAGCAGTTCCATGAACCCCGGGGCAAAGTGGTACACGCCCGGCTTCACGCCCTCCAGCGCATTGACCACAACAAAGGTTTCCAGCAGCGATGGCGCAAACAGTCGCGGCTGGGCCTCGGGCGGCATGGTGATATCGGGCCGATAAGCAAAGGCCAGCAGGTCGGCAAGTTCGTGCAGCTTCAACGGCGCGCCGGACAGCACCCTGGTGCTGCGGCGGCGCAGAATCGCGTTTTCCACCTGGTCCTGCAGGTCGGTGGTGCCGGGCTTCAGCTTGATGCCGGAAGCGAACTCGTACTTGGGGTTCACCGGGTAGTCAAAGCCGTCGCTGGCCACGGCCTCGGCCGGAAAGCCCGGCGGAATCGCACCGGCGGCGTGGATGGTACGGATGGCATCCTGGCCCGGGGCGGGTTCCTCGGCGGGGCTTGGGCGGGCGCTGGGCCCGGCCTTGATGCGCGCGAACTCGGCGGCCTCGTGCATCGGGAAAATCGCCAGCACGCCCTCTTTGTCGGCGGGAATCGCCAGCAGGTCAGCTACCTCTGCGTCGACAAAGCCGCCGATGGCCGTGGTACAAAGACCGATTTTCGGCGCGACGATGTCGAAGTTTCCCAGCACGTGCCCGGAATCCAGCAGGCACCGGCGGTAGGCGCGGTCGCCGTATCGCCAGGCGCTGCGCCAGAAGATCGCCGTGGCAATCAGGGCCACCCTGCAATCGGCCAGTGCGGGGTCGCCAAAACAGGCGCCGCGCAGGCGCGCGAAAATCTCGTCGCCGGAAGGCGCCAGGCCCTTGGGGTAGACCTCAACCAGGCTGTGGTCGCGCACATGGTAGTAGTAGATGCCGTCGGGCATGTCGGCGTGCCCGCGGACGGCCAGGTACAGGTCAGTCGGGTACAGTGCGCCCGCGCTGGGCGCGGCCCGGAAGAAGTGCTGCTGGTTGCCCGCAAACGCCACGCCCGTCACGCCGTTAGTCGCAAACAGCAGCATCGAGAGCCGCGGCAGGGCAAACGGCCCGTCGGGGTCGTTCAGGGCCCGTTCCGGCACATATGTGTCGGGGTTGTTGTTGGGCAGGTAGGGACGCAGGTCGAACACCGGCGCGCCGCGATACTCCTTGAACTGCTCGGGCGGGTGTTCCCAGTCAATGCTGTGGCCCTGCCCCAAAGTTGTGGGGCTGTACTTGGTCCGCTGGTGGTATTCAAAGGCTTCCGGCATGGGTCTTCATAGACCCGGAAAGCCCGCGTTTGGCAAGCCCCCGGCCGAATTTCGCGGGCGCGCCCCGTGTGGCCTGCTAGGCTAGGCCTGTCCCCGTATGTGCCCCGCGGATGCCGCCGTGAAACACCTGTTGTTTACCGCGCTGCTTGCACTTTCGGCCTGCGCCACCAACCAGCTGGATCTTTCGCCCCGCCCGGTTTCGGATAACCCGGATGACCTTGCGCCATCGGCCGCCTATGCGCACGGCATTGCCTTGCGCGACCAGAACGAACTTGCCAATGCCAGGCACTTTTTGCAGAGCGCGGCCGCCCGCGGGCATGCCGAGTCTCAGTTTGAACTGGGCCTGTGGGCGCTGACCGGGCGCGACGGGGTGGTGAATGACGCCGCGGCCTCGTACTGGCTGCATCTGGCGGCCGAACGCGGCCAGGCAGACGCCCTGCGCTATGTGTGGCAACTGCACCTGTTCGGCCGGGGTGTTCCCAAGGACGAAGAGATGGCGCTGCACTGGCTGCAGCGTGGGGCGCGGCGCGGCGACCCCGCACTGGCATACCGGCTGGGTGTGTGGCTGTTTGAGGGCACCACTGGCGAGCCCGACCCTGTGGCCGCAGGCCCGTGGCTTGCCAAGGCGGCCGACGGCGGGGTGGCCGACGCCTGCTACTACCTGGGTGTACTGTTGCAGGAGGGCCAGGGAGTGCCGCAGGACGAATCGCTGGCTGCGGCGCGGTTTGAACAGGGCGCCCGTGCCGGCAGCGGAGCCTGCGCGCTGGCACTGGGGGATTGCTTTCGGGACGGCAAGGGCATGCCCCAGGATCGCAAGCAGGCTGCGCAATGGTACCGCGTGGCCGCAGCCTGGCCGGACAACCCTGAGATTGCCAAGGCCGCCCGGCAAAGGCTGGCGGCGCTGGACAACTAGCCCGGGTGCAGCGGCGGATTTGCGGCACTGGTTGTTCACACTACGGCATTTCGGGGGATAGAATCCACGCTGGAACCCGGGGTGTGTCGATGCGCACTGTTGCACTGGTATTGCTGTGCCTTGCAGCCGCCGCGCCCCTGTGCGCCCAGAAGCCGATCAAGGCCGAATGGCGGGAGATAAAGTACCCGTCGGGCAAGCTGAAAGAGAAGTTTGCCGTCCAGGTCGACAAGAACGGCCGGGAAACCCGCGTTGGCGACGCCTGGGAGTACTTTGAGAACGGCAACAAGGCCGCCGAGGGCAAGTACCACAACGGCAAGAAAGAAGGCCGGTGGCGCTGGTACTTCGAGGCCGGTTCCCTGCGCGAAGAAGGCGTGCTGGCCCAGGATGTGCGCTGGAAGACCTGGACGACTTACTTTGCCAACGGCAAGAAGTCGATCGAGGGCGACTACGACGACGGCAAGCGCACCGGCAAGTGGACCTGGTGGTACAGCAACAACAAGAAGAAGGAAGATTGCTACTACAAGGACGGCAAGCGTGAAGGCCGCATCTTTCGCTGGTACGAAACAGGGCAGCGCTCATTAGAAGGCAAACACGTCGCCGACCAGCCCGACGGCCCATGGCAGTGGTGGCATCCCAACGGTGTGCTGTCACGCAGCGGCCGATACGACAAAGGCAAAAAGTACGACAAGTGGGAGGCCTGGCACCCCAACGGCAAGCTGGCCGAGCAGCACGAGTACAAGGATCGTCCCACCAAGTGGACCTTCTGGTTTGACAACGGCAACGTGCAGGCCGAGGGCGAGGGCGTGGGGGACGACCGCCTGGGACGCTGGACGTGGTATTACGTCAGCGGCACCAAGGAGTCGCAGGGCGAGTACGTTGCCGGCAAACGCACCGGGCAGTGGACGTACTTCCACGAAAACACCGTCAAGAAAGAAGAGGGCCCCTACGGCGAAGGCCGCCGCACCGGTCGCTGGACCGCGTGGCACGAAAACGGCGCCAAGGCCAGCGAGGGCGAGCTTGCCAGTGGCGAACGCCGCGGCCGCTGGAACACCTGGTACCCCAACGGCCAGAAGGAACTCGAGGCTACCTATGTGGGCGGCTATCCCGAGGACCAGTGGACCTGCTATTTCGCCAACGGCAAGAAATCCAGCGAGGGTCGCTGCCGCGATGGGCGGCGCCACGGGCGCTGGATCCAGTATCACGACAACGGTGGCAAGGCCGCTGAGGGCGACTTTGACAACGGCAACATGACAGGTACCTGGAGCACCTGGCACCGCAACGGTTCTTTGGAAAGTTTTGGCAAGTACGCCAAGGACGAACGCCAGGGCCTGTGGGAATTCTGGCATGACGGCGGCGCGAGGGCAAAAACTGCCGGGTACGCCGCGGGCCGCCTGGACGGCAAACTGCTGGTGTTCGATACCACCGGCCGCCTGAAGCTGGAGGCCGAGTATGCCTCGGGTTATCTTTCGGGCTGGATGCGCGAGTTTGCCGATGACGGCAAGCCCGTGTTCCAGGCGTACTTCAGGGATGGCGAGCCCGCCGAGGCGCCCAAGGAAGACCCGAAAGAAGATCCCAAGCCCGAGTCACCCAAAGAAGGCCAGGACAAGTAGCCTGCCCCGAACGCACACATCTTCAAGTTTCCTCAACATCGCGTTGCCCGCCTGCCGATGCCCCAAGGCGGCCGGTGCGCTGTGGGGGAATCATGGTCGGTGGGCCTTGCCAGCTTCGTGTCGCCCTGACGGGCTATCTGGACTACCTGCGCCTTGAGTGCGGGCTGTCGGAAAACACGTTGCTGGCTTATCGCCGCGACCTTGACCAGTTGCTGGAGTTCCTGTTTGCGCGCGACCTGCTGGAGCCGCAACAGGTTCAACCCGATGACCTGACGGCATTTCTGGCCGAACAACGCCGGGGCGGGCTGGATGACCGCACCGTTGCGCGGCGTGTCAGCGCGATCCGGATGTTCTTTCGTTACGTCAGCGTCGAGATCACCCGCGGTGTTGACCCGGCGCAATTCCTGACGCCCCCCAAGGTGGCCAGTTCGCTGCCCGACTACCTGACACCTGACCAGGTGAACGACCTGCTGGCCGCACCCAAGGGCACAGAGGCCCTGAGCCTGCGCGACCGCGCCATCCTGCACACCCTGTACGCCACCGGCGCGCGGGTCAGTGAAGTGTGCGGCCTTACCATGACGCGCGTGAACCTGAGCGCGGGGTACCTGAACGTGCATGGCAAGGGCAGCAAGGAACGCATTGTGCCGATCGGGGCAACCGCCATCGCCGAGGTCCGCAGCTATCTGGAATCCGGCCGCCCGCTGCTGCTGAAGCGGCCCAGTGACATGGTGTACCTGTCAAAGTCCGGCCGTCGGCTCTCACGCACCCGCGTATGGGAAGTGGTGAAGCACTACGCCGCCATGGCCGGCATCCGGCCCGAACTGGTGCACCCGCACACCTTCCGGCATTGTTTTGCCACGCACATGCTGGAAAACGGCGCCGACATCCGCAGTGTGCAGGAAATGCTGGGGCACGTCAGCATCAGCACCACGCAGATCTACACCCATGTGGATGACAAACGACTGCGCAGCGTGATGCTGAAGTTCCACCCGCGCGCGGCGGTCTAGCCTTCATTCAGGCGGGCGACCCCCGCGATGTCGGCGGCGGGAATCTCAATGGCCTTGATGCGGGGCCAATGGCCCCACTTCTGCACGTTGGCAAGGAACTGTTCGTTGCTCTGGCCTTCCTGGCCTTCGTCGTGGCTGTCTGCATCCAGCAGCAGAGTTTCGTGCTCGTTGTGGTGGTCGCAGCGGCCCACATAAATGCGCGGCCCGTGCGTGCGCACCACGACAGTAATGCCGTGCAGGTCGCCCTTATCGCTGTGGAATGTGCCCATGGGTTGCCCTTGGTGCGTGAATGCGAACTAACCCGTCGCTCCCGCTCCGGGCTGTTTCCAGGGTGTCTTGACCAGCAGGTCCATGCGGGTGATGTCGGACTTGGGAATGAAGACCTTCTTGATTTTCGGCCAGTGGCCCTGTTCCAGCGCGTTGTCCAGGTACTGCGTGACGGCCGCGTCGGCAAAGCTGCCTTCCAGCTGGTCAAGGTCGACCATGATCAGTTGTTCGTCCTGAAAACGCGAACAACGACCCACGTAGGTCTTGTGACTGCTGGTTTCCACGACGCAGGTCTTGCCGTGAAACTCGGCAAGCCGCTTCTGCGGGTCGGTTGTGGGTTGCGGTTCCATGGGCAGCAGGAAAGGCCCGGACGCATGCCGGGCCTTTCCGGTTTTCCTGGTCAGGCTGTCTGGCCGGCGCAGACTTTCTCGAACTCGCCGATCAGCTTCCTGGCGACGCTGTCCGGGTTGCCGCCCTCAAACACATGGCGCGGCACATAGCTTACCGGTTCGCCATTCTTGAAGATGTACACGCTGGGGCTGCTGGGCGGAACCTGCGGCATTTTGCCGCGCACGGCCGCCACGGCATCGGTGTCGTTGCCGGCAAACACGGTGCCCACCTTGTCGGGCTTGACCGCGTTCTGCAGGGCCTTGAGGATGCCGGGCCGGGCCGCGCCGGCGGCGCACCCGCACACCGAGTTGACCACAACCATGGCCACGCCCTGCTTGTCGCCGAGGAATTTCTCGACACTGTCGGCAGTCTTGAGCTCGTTGATGCCGTTGTCGGCGAGCTCGGCGCGCATCCAGGAAATCATTTCTTCGGGATAGGGCATTGTCGTTTCCTTTCGTTGCAAGGCCCCGTGGTTTGCGCCACGGGCTGTTTCACTGGGTTCCATTCTAGCTTGCGGCGGCACTGAGTGTGCCTGCCGCACGCACGGCAATCGCCTGGGCCACCTGCCGGGCCAGCCGCGACAACGCAATGGCCGCGGGGTCACTGGGGCGCGAGGCCACTATCGGCAGCCCCGTGTCGCCGCTTTGCACCACGGCCTCGGTCAGGGGCACGCTGCCCAGGTTGGCAATGTTGTAGCGCGCGGCGGCCTTGTCTGCGGCGCCGGCGCCGAAGATGTGGGTTTCCTTGCCGCAGTGTCCGCACACAAAGGTGCTCATGTTCTCTACCACGCCCAGCACCTGGACCTTTACCGTGCCGAACATGCCGATCGCGCGCTGTACGTCGGCCAGCGCGACATCCTGCGGTGTCGTGACGATTACGGCCACGGCGCCGGGTACCATGCGGGCCAGCGACATCTGCACGTCGCCGGTGCCGGGTGGCAGGTCCACAATCAGGTAATCCAGGTCACCCCAGTCGACCTGGCCCAGAAACTGGCCAAGGGCGGAATCCAGCATCGGGCCGCGCCAGATCACGGGCTGGCCGTCTTCCAGCAGAAAGCCCATCGACATCAGCTTCAGGCCGTGGCGCTGAAGCGGGATGATTGTTTTGTCGTCGCGCGCGCCGGGTTGCTCGCCGCGGATGCCGAACATGGTCGGCAGGCTGGGCCCGTAAATGTCGGCATCCAGCAGGCCCACTTTGGCGCCGCTGGCACCCAGGCTGACGGCCAGGTTTGCCGCCACGGTGCTTTTGCCCACGCCGCCCTTGCCGCTGGCCACAAACACCACGTTGCGCACACCGGGTATCAGGTCAACGGCCGTTTTCTGCAGGCGCGCGGTGTTGGCCGTCATGTTGATCTTGACTTCGGCCACGCCCAGGCGGGTCTTGAGCGCGGCGGTTACGTCGCCCGCAATCTTTTCCTTCAGCGGGCAGGCCGGGGTGGTCAGTTCTACAGTGAGTTCAACGACACCGGGGCCGGTCTTGATGTCCTTGATCATGCCAAGGTCGACCAGGTCCTTGTGCAGGTCCGGGTCTTGAACGCCCTTGAGGGCAGCTTTGACATCAGCTTCGGTATGCATGGCGTTGCAGAGTAGGAACAAGACCGCCGGTGTCCACTATTCCAGCGCCGCAGGAATTACGTGTCCGGTGTCCGGTGTCCTGTGTCTGGCACAAAGCCAGGTCACCAGACACCAGACACCAGACACCAGACACTGCAGTTACCCGATGTTCATCGTCAGCAGGAACTCCGCGTTGTGCTGGGTCTTCTTGAGCTTGTCCTTCAACAGTTCCATGGCCTCGATCGGGTTCATGTCGTTCAGAATGCGGCGCAGCACCCACATGCGCTTCTGTTCGTCGGGGTCCAGCAACAGCTCTTCCTTTCGGGTGCCGCTGCGGGTGACGTCGATTGCCGGGTAGGTGCGGCGGTCGGCCAGGCGGCGGTCCAGGTGCAGCTCAGCGTTGCCGGTGCCCTTGAACTCTTCAAAGATCACTTCGTCCATGCGCGAGCCGGTGTCAATCAGCGCTGTCGCGATGATCGTCAGGCTGCCGCCTTCTTCAATGTTGCGCGCGGCACCAAAGAAGCGCTTGGGGCGCTGCAGTGCGCTGGCGTCTACGCCGCCGGTCAGGATCTTGCCGCTGTGGGGCTGTTCGGCGTTGTAGGCGCGGCCCAGGCGGGTCACGCTGTCCAGCAGGATCACCACGTCGGTCTTGTGCTCGACCAGGCGCTTGGCCTTGTTGAGCACCATTTCCGTGACCTGCACGTGGCGCGAAGTGGCTTCGTCAAAGGTGCTGGCCACGACTTCGGCATCGACGGTGCGCTCCATGTCCGTCACTTCTTCGGGGCGTTCGTCGATCAGCAGCACGATCACGTAGATTTTGGGGTGATTGGCGCGGATGGCGTTGGCGATCTTCTGCAGAATGACAGTCTTGCCGGTGCGCGGCGGGGCCACAATCAGGCAGCGCTGGCCCATGCCGATGGGCGTGACAAGGTCCACCACGCGCAGGTTCAGGTCGTTCTTGACCTCCAGGAAGATGCGGCGGTTGGGGTACAGGGGCGTCAGTTCGTCAAAGGGCACGATTTCGGTCAGCTTGTGCGGGTCGTGGCCGTTGACGGCCTCGACCTTCAGCAGCGCGAAGTAGCGTTCGTTGTCTTTGGGCGAACGGATGGTGCCCGAGACAATGTGGCCCGACTTCAGGCCGAAACGCCGGATCTGGCTGGGGCTGACGTAAATGTCGTCGGGGCTGGGCAGATAGTTGTAATCCGGGCTGCGCAGAAAGCCGAAGCCTTCGCCCAGCACTTCCAGCACACCCTCGCCGAAGATCATCGCGCCTCGGTTGGTGTGGTCCTTCAGCAGCTGGAAGATCAGGTCCTGCTTCTTAAGGCCGCCGACGTCCTGGATGCCAAGCTCGCGCACCTGGCGCTGCAGCTTGTCCATGGTGGTCTGCTGCAGGTCGTTCAGCTTGATGGTCTGCACCGGGCCGGTTGGACGCGGCACCTGGGGCTGCTGGGCTGTGCTGGTTTCGGTGGCGTCAATGTCTTCGTTGGGCGGCGCCATCGGCTTTGCGGCCGGGGGCGGCGGAAGTTCGTTGTAGTCCGTGACGGTGGTGCTGGCCACGTCGCTGGTCATACGGTCGGCCGCGGCCTGCTGGCGGGCGGCTTCGGCCTGCATGCGGGCGGCTTCGCGTTCTTCGTCGCGTTCGCGGCGCACTTCCATGCGCGCCAGTTCAGCCTGCTGGCTGGCGACTTCGTACAACGGGTCGCTCTTGTCCTTGCGGGGGCCCTTGCCACCGCCGCCACCGCCGCCGCGACGGGGGCCGCGCCCGCGACCGCGATGCTTGCTGCGATGGTTGTTGTTGCCGTTGCTGTTGCCTTCGTTCATGATTGCCTCGTGATCGGCTTGCGCCGCTGGTTTCGCGCCGGGCCGCCCCTGATGGGCCTGCCCTGACAAGCGCTGTGTTGGGCAGGCACCCTGCCTGCCAGTCTTGGCACGGGCGCCTTGCCCGTTGCCACTGGTTGTTCCTGTTCGCGGGCGTTGGCCCGTGGTTCCTTGTACGACCCGTCGCTTACGCTCGGGGCTCCTGTTTTCCTCACCCCAGATACTCGTCCCACAGGCGCTGCACTTGCTGCTTTGTGGCTTCTTCGGTGCCGCCGTTGTCGATCATTGCATCGGCCAGCGCACGTTTTGTGTCCAGGCTCAACTGGTGCTGCTGGCGCTTCTGCAACTCGCCGCGCTTCCAGCCGCGCTTTGCCTCGGCGCGCCTTTCGCGTTCTTCTTCGGGGCAGGCCACGTACACCAGCACGTCGTACTTGCCCTCGTAGGCCTTGCTTTCCAGCAGCAGGCTGACGTCCAGCACCACGGCCTTGGCGTCGCTTTGCAGCGCCGCATCCAGCCTGGCCTGCGTGCGCGCCCGGATTCGCGGGTGCGTGATGGCGTTGAGCCTTTCCAGCTTTGCCGCATCGCCAAACACCGCCGCGCCCAGCTTGGCCCGGTCTACGCTGCCGTCGGCGGCAAACACGTCGCCGAAGGCCTGCCGGATTTCCTGCCGCACCTGCGCGTCCTTCAGCACCTCGTGCCCTTCGGCGTCGGCGTCAACCACGACCGCGCCAAGTGCTTCAAAGGCCCGGGCCACGGTGGACTTGCCGCTTGCCACTCCGCCAACCAGTGCAAACACGCGGGTCAAAGCGCGCCCCGTGGGCGCTCAATGGGCAATGAGCAATGAGCAATGAGCAATGGCCATTGGGCCAGGGCGCAAAATGCCGGCCTGCCCGCCTCCTGCTTTGCTGCTATCTGTTCATTGTTCATTGTTCATTGTTACTTGTTCATTGCCGTTCACTTGCCCATCGTCCCTACGTTCCAGCCCTCAAGCACCTTCAGCGGTTCGCCCCTGGTCTCGGTGCCGGTGGCACCGGCGATCAATGCCAGCGCCTTGTCACGGGCGGCCCGGCGGGATTGTCCGTCTGCAAGGCTGCGGCTGACAACCTCGATCGTGAGCAGTTCGCTGCCAACGGCGATCACACCAACAAGCTGTTGTTCGGCGGCGGTCTCGGAATAATCCCAGACCACGGCGTCTACCTTTGTGCCCTCAGGCCGGCGGCCAACGCCGAAGCCTTTGGGGTTCTTGCCTGTGCGGCGCGAGAAGGTGGCGTCATTGCGGACACGAACACGCAAGTCGCCCGGGGCATCGTCTTCTTTGAGCCTGCGGATCAGCAACCAGGGTTTGGTGCCCTCGCCATCAACCTGAATCGTGGAATCGCCCCCGGTTTTGCGGGCGATGTGGCCTTGGTTCAGTGGAAGGTTGAGGGTGCCCCCGGGGAAAACCAGCTTCCCCTGCTTCAACTCGTCAAGCGAGCTGGAGCACTTATGCTTCGGCAGGCCCTCTAATGCAAGCTCGCGCTTGATGGAAATGCTCTCGGCGACCGTTCTTGCGGCCTTGGCGGCATCAGGTCCCCCGATGACTTCCACGAAAACGCGAAGCTCTGCAGATTTGCCCTTGAGGGCCTTCTCAGCGTATGCGGCTTTGGTTCCGCCGTTTGGCGGCGTGAACAGTGTCGCGACGCCATCTGACTCCGCCATGGCCAAGATTCCACCGCTACCGTCGTCAAACCCATCCTTGAAGGGACTCGCAACACGTGCGTTGGCCAGTGCCTGCAGCGCATTTCCCGACGGCTTGTCAGCGCGCGCTAGAGCCAGACTGATGTTTTTAGTCCCGGCCAACTCCATCGCCATCAACTCGGTGCCGTACCAGTCCACGGGCCAGAGTTTGCTGCCCTGGGGCAGCTTGAACTCCAGCAACACCCGCTCGTCCGGCGTTTCCAGCGGTGCCACGCGCAGGCGGCGTTTCTGGTCGCTGTCCAGGCCGGTGTAGAATTCCGGGTACTCGTTCTGGTCGTTGGGTACGAAGCTCAGCCATTCAATGCCGGCCTGGGTGCCGATGTCCAGGAAATCGCTTTGGGCCTCGCTGGGACGAATGATGTCGGGCTTGATATCAATCTCGCCATTGGTCTTCGGCGGCTGGTTGCAGGCGGCCAGTAGCAAGATTGCCAGCACACCCAGTAGGGTTTGTGTCGCCCCTCCGGGGCTAGTTCTGGTGGGGGACGCAATCCCCGGGCTTACGCCCGGGGCTAATCTCTGACGCCCCCTGCGGGGGCTCAACGGCAGCGTGTTCCGGTTGGACTCTGTGTTCAAGTTCTGACGCCCCCTGCGGGGGCTCAACGGCAGGGTGTTCGGGTTGGACTGAGTGTTCAAGTTCTGGCGCCCCCTGTGGGGGCTCAACGGCAGGGTGTCCGGGTTGGACTTTGTGTTCAAGTTCTGACGCCCCCTGCGGGGGCTCAACGGCAGGGTGTTCGGGTTGGACTGAGTGTTCAAGTTCTGGCGCCCCCTGCGGGGGCTCGCGAGACATGCGTATGAATCTGGGGTTCCCGATGTCATTAGCGCTGCAGTGTTTTTTCGCCCGGAGGGCGACCGACCGTAGCCGGGGGCGTAAGCCACCGGAAACACCGCCCCAAGGGCGTCAGAGCCCCGCAGGGGCGACACAACATGACTGCTGTTTGAATCCCGTTTATTCATTTCGCATCCAACCAATTGTCGCCGATGCCGGCGTCTACGGTTAGCGGTACCTTCAACTTCATTGCCCCGCCCATCACCTTCTGCACGAACTCGGCGCAGGCCTTGGCTTCACTTTCTGGGGCCTCAAACACCAGTTCGTCGTGCACCTGCAAAAGCATGCGGTAGTTCAGGCCCTTCTTTTCAATCTCGGCGTCGGCGTTGAGCATTGCCTGCTTGATCAGGTCCGCGGCCGTGCCCTGCAGCACGGTGTTGAAGGCCTGGCGTTCGGCCTGACGCTTCAGCATCACGTTGCGGCTGTTGATTTCGGGCAGATAGCGTTTGCGGCCCAGCAGCGTAGTCACAAAGCCCTGCTTGACGCATTGGGCCAGCACTTCGTCGCGCAGTGCCTTCACCCGCGGGTGACCGGCAAAGTAGTTGTCGATGTAGCTTTGTGCTTCGGCGCGCGTGATGCCCAGCCCCTGCGACAGGCCTTGGGCGCCCTGGCCGTAGAGTACGGCGTAATTGACGGTTTTAGCGGCGTTGCGTTGTTCTTTGGTGACGTCCTCTTCGGTCACGTTGAACACACTGGCGGCCGTGGTGACGTGAATGTCGACGCCCTTCTTGAAGGACTCGATCATGTGTTTTTCGTCGGCAATGTGGGCCAGTACACGCAGTTCAATCTGGCTGTAGTCGGCGCTGATCAGCTTCATGCCCTTGGCGGCGATAAACGCCCGGCGCAGCTTGCGGCCGTTTTCGGTGCGCACAGGGATGTTCTGCAAATTCGGGTCTTTGCTGCTCAGGCGGCCCGTGGCGACAGTCTGGCGATAGCTGGTGTGCACGCGGTCGTCTTCGTCGGCCATTTCTTGCAGCTGGTCAATGTATGTGGACTTCAGTTTGCTCAGGTGCCGCCATTCCAGCACCTTGGCAGGCAGTTCGTGCAGCGGTGCCAGGGCTTCCAGGGCGTCGATGTCGGTGCTGCGGCCGGTGCCCTTGGCGGTTTTGCCCTGTTCTGGCAGCTTGAGTTCGTCGTACAGGATCTCGCCCAGTTGCTTGGGCGAGCCGATGTTGAACTCGCGTTTGGCCAACTGGTGGCACTCTTTCTCAAGGGCCGCGATGTTCTTGCTGAACTCGGCGTCGAGCTTTTTCAGGTACGGGCGATCCACCTTGATGCCGCGGTGCTCCATGCGCGCCAGTACTTCGACCAGCGGCATTTCAAGGTCGCGGGCCAGTACGTCCAGCTCCAGGTTCTTCAATTCAGGCGCGAACTTGGCGCTGACTTGCAACGCAAAATCGGCGTACTGGGCGGCGTAGGCGCAAACTGCCTTGGGGTCGGCCTTGGTCAGGGCCGGGCGGGTCTTGGGGTCGCCGAACAGCTGGTCCCAGTTGTAGGTGTCGTGGCCCAGATATTCGCGTGACAGGCTGGCCAGCTTGGCGTCTTCGCGCGAGCCATCCAGCATGAACGCGTCCACCTTGGTGTCGCTTTCAATGCCATGCAGGGTGATGTCTTTGTGCAACAGGGCGCGGGCGTCGGCCTTGAGGTCGTGGCCGATCTTGCCCTGTTTGGGGTTCTCCAGGATCGGCTTGAGCCCGGCCAGCGCGTCGGCGGAAACAGGCACGTAGCAGGCCTCGCCGGGCTTCAGCGCAAAGGCGATGCCCGCCAGGGCATCGGGCGTTTCAGCGGCGCAATGCATGGCAAAGGACTTGGATTTGGAGAGCTTGCCCAGCCAGTCTTTGAGCAGTTTCGGTGAATCGACAAGCACATAATCGGTTTGCGGCGGTGGCGCGGCCGGCGCGCCAAACATGCTGGCTTGCTTGCCGGAGGGTTTGGATTTGGATCGTGATTCAACAGCACCGCGCGCTTGCGCTTGCGGCTCCTGTTCGTCGGCACTGTTGCTGCCGACTGCCGACTCCTGACTGCTGACTGCTGCACCCTCGTCGTCCCAGCCCAGGTCCTTGATGACGCTCTTGAAGTTGAGCTCGGTCAGCAGCGGCAGCAGCTTGTCTTTTTCGGGCTGGCGCAGGCGCGCGCTGTCGAGGTCAAACTCGATCGGCACGTCCGTGCGCATGGTGACCAGCTTTTTGGAAAGCTCGGCCTCGGGCTTGAACGCAATCAGGTTCTCGCGGCGCTTGGGCTGCTTGATTTCTTCGGCATGCTTCAGGACGTTTTCCAGTGAGCCGTATTCCTGCAGCAGCTCGGCGGCCGTCTTGGGCCCGATGCCCTTGGCACCGGGGATGTTGTCCACGCTGTCGCCGGCCAGCGCCTGCAGGTCAATGTACTGCTCGGTGGTCAGGCCGAACTCTTCTTTCAATTCTTTGGGGCCGTAGGTGCTGTCGTCATCGGCGTTCAACAGCAGCAAGTCGTCTTCCACAAGCTGCTTCAGGTCCTTGTCGCGGCTTATCATGCGCACCGACAGGCCCTTCTTGATGCCGCGCTTGGCCAGGGTGGCAATCACGTCATCGGCCTCAAAACCCGGCACCATGGCGATGGGGATACCGAAGGCTTTGACCATGGCCTCGATCTTGGGCATCTGGTCGCGCAGGTCTTCGGGCATTTCGTCGCGATTGGCCTTGTATTGCGGGTAGATCTCGTCGCGGAAGGTCGGGCCGCGCGGGTCAAGTGTGCAGATCAGGTACTCAGGTTTGTGCGCCTTGATCAGCTTCTGCAGCATGCGTGTAAAGATGTACACCGCGCCCACAGGGATGCCGCGCACGGAACGACGCCCGGCAGGGCTGTAATAGGCCCGGAAAATCTGGCTGTGGCCGTCAATGATGTAAAGGCGATCCGGCATGAAGTGAACGAAGCGTGCGGCCCAGGCCCGGGCGGCAGAATCAGATTGCAACAGCAAGGCGCCACGGTGGGGCAGGGCGCAGACACGAAATGACAAGGGTAACGGGCAGGGCCGTGCAGGCCTGACAGCGGCAATTGGGCTTCACCCGCGGAAGACATAGCTTGCGTTTGGTGACACAAGGGTGTCAAGGATTTTATCCGCCTCGGCTTGCCCCCCGGGGGTCGGCTGATTATCCTCGGGCCCGAAACACCCCCCTGAATGCACAAGGAAATGCCACCCGGGCCCGGCCCGGACGATTGTGCATCCGCACTGGAGTTCCCAGATGTTGAGAGCATCAAGACGCGGCCTGGCGGACCTGATCGTCATGATCGTGATGATCGTGTTCCTGCTGGGCATGGGCGCGCTGGCCTTCTTTGCCTACGACAAGCAGCAGGCCGAGCGGCAGTATGTCTCGCGCCTGCGGCAGGTTCCGGCGCGGCAAACGGCCGAAATCGACGCCACCCGGGTGCGATATGCCGAGGTGTGTTCGTACATCGGTTTCAAGGGCGAAGCCGACTACAGCAGCCCTGAGGCCATCAAGGCAATGCTGAAGCTGGGCGCCGAGACAGTGCCTGACTACTTCGAGATCACGGCGACAAACCCCGACGAAAAGGGCGCCGTTTCAGGCACCAAGAATGTGGCGCGCAAGATCGGCGACAAGACCGTCAGCACCGGCGTGGTCAACAGCACCCGACAGAACACCAAGAATGTGTGGGAGTACACCGACAGCCTGACCCTGCACCGCGCGATCGGCTATCAGGATGAAGTGATTACGCAGATGGTCGGCACGCACATTCCCAAGATTCGCCTGCAGCGCGAAAAGCAGCGCGAGTTCCGCACCGCCGCAGCATTGGACCGCCAGACCCAGGTCAATGAAGCCTATGCGGCAAACAAGTCGCGCATTGAGGCTTCCGACCGCGCGATTGCCGACAAGAACCAGGAAGCTTCGGCAAAAGAAACCGAACTGGGTGAAGCCGCCGTGGCGGAGTACGAGGCCTACGCCCGTCTGGATTCCCCGGAAGTTCGCGCAAGCCGTGACGGCGCGTTTGCCAAGCTGCGTGATACCGCTGCGGCCCGCCAGAAGGCCATCGACAAGCAGCGCCAGTACCGTTTGAAGGCCGACGCCCGCCGCCTGGACGACAGCCGTGACCCGGATGGTTACGTGTTCCTGGTTGACCAGAAGTCCGGCTGGGTGTGGATCAACATCGGCCAGCGCAGTGACGTGCGCCTGAACCAGACTTTCCAGGTGCTGCGCGCCGACGCCAGCCGCAACAGCGAACTGCCGATCGGCGAGATCCGCGTCAAGGAAATCCTGGAGGGCAACGTGGCCCGCTGCCGCGTGGACGCTCAGGACGACTTGCGCGTGTACCCCGCGGCCGGCGACATCATCAAGAACCCCAGCTTCACCGCGCGCCAGTACCGCGTGTTTGCGCTGGTGGGCAAGTTCGGAGGCAGTCACACCCAGCACACCCGCCAGGAACTGGTGGAAATGCTGCTGGGCCTGGGATTCCGCGTGGTAAGCAACATTGACGGCGCGACGGATGCCGTGATCATTGGCGGAGACTGGGCGGAAGACGCCAGGTTCAAGACCGCCAAAGAGACAGACCAGTTGAACTTTGAAACCTACACAGAAGAAGAAGTGCTGTACTTCCTTGGTTTCAGCGGGCCGGACCCGCGTCAGAAGTAGGCAATCGGGTTAACACAGGACTGCATTGACGCGCGGCACAGGCCGCAAACAGGACGGAAAGCGCCATGGCAAAGCAGGCATCCAAGGTTGCAGGCTGGTACTGGATTACCTCGGCGATACTCACGCCTTTTGTGCTGATCGCCACAGTGATGTGGGCGTACTTCGCCATGCAGAGCGCCAACTATCGGGCCGAGGCCCGGGCGCTGGCCTCACAGATCGAAAGCGACGCCGCCCAGTTTGACCCGATGATCGCGCACATGAAGAGCCTTGCGGGCCAGACCGGCTTCAACATGGGCGACCCTCTCAAGAGTGTGGATTCGGTCAAGGGCCAGGTCAGCGCGCCGGCCGCAATCCAGGAACAGGAAGCCAAGCCCTACGAAGACCGCAACCCTATCTACAACATCATGCGCGACGCCGAGGGCAAGTTCTACGGCGCCAAGGACCAGTCCGGGCACGTGCACCGCTACATCGCCGCGCGCGAGTATCTGGGCGAGTTCGAGAAGCAGCTCAAGCGTTACTTGGCGTTCAAGAGCTACCAGTACTACACCGTCCGCACAATTGATGTCGGGGGCAAGACCGTGGCCGTGGCCGCCGGCGACCTTACACGCCCGGTGGAATTGCGCGACGATGGCTTTTTCCCGCCAGAGGCCGCCGTTGAGGACGCATGGAGTGCACAAGCAAGCAAGAAGCCTCTCAATGAAAAATCGCTTGAGCCGCCCACCCGTGTCACGCTGGAACTGATCCTGCGCAAGCAGACCCAGTTGATCAGCGACCTGGTGACGGCCGACCAGCACCAGTACAGCCTGCTGTACGCCGAAGTAACCGGCGATGCCGGTGGCGTACCGGTGGGATATCTCGGCGAAGAGCGCCGCCGCGACGACGCCAAGAAGAAGATCTCGGAACTCGACGGCCTGGTTGACGGCCGGCGCGGTGTCAGTGAAACCCGCCTGACCGAATCGGCCAGCGCCGCCGAAACCGCCAAGACCGAAACCGACGCCAAGAAGCAGCGCTATGAACTGCTGACTCTGGCCACCGAGTCTCGCATCGGCGGCCTGGCCGACCGCTTTGAGGCCGAACGCGCAGCCCATGAAAACGACGCGCTTGAGTTCCAGAAGATGACCCGCTTGCTGCCGCGCATCAAGGTGCCCATCAAGATTGAAAAGCGCGAGTCCGACGGCGAAATCACCTACAGCGATTACGGTCGCCGCGTGGTGCACATCAACCTGGGCCGCGCCGACGGCGTTCGCGCCGGCCAGCGCTTCGAAGTGTGGCGCCTGCACGGCCGCGAAGCCGATGCCGTCATCGGCGTGGTTGAGATCGTGCGCACTCTCAGCGATCACTACAGCATGTGCACCGTGCTTTCCCTGGTGAATGACGCTGACCCGGTGCGCAAGAACGACAAGATCATCAGCCGCATCTGGCACAAGGGCCGTTCACTGACTGTTGCACTGCACGGTACCTTTGAGCCGCCAAACCAGGCCTATTCGCGCGACCGCCTGATTGAGCTGCTGAAACTGCAGGGCTGCAAGATTGTCGACAAGGTTCAGCCCGGCACCGACATCGTGATCACCGGCAGCAACCTGCTGGGCGATGAATGGTACCGCAAGGCCCGCGACGACATCCGCTTTGAGACCCTGAAAGAAGAAGACGTGCGCGTTTACATCGACCCGCGCTAAGTGCAAAAGAACTGGCACCCGGGGGCGGCTTGCCGCCCCCGGTTCAATTCAAGGCCTGTTCCGGACTTACACCGCGCGTCACCTTTGGCACAATGGAACCCGCACCCGGTGTTTTGCGTATCATGGGTGGGCCAAAAGGAGTCTGCCATGCGTACAGTCCTGATGATGGTTTGCGCCGCGCTGCTGGCGTTGCCGCTGGCGGCCCAGGAACCGGCCAAGGAAACACCCAAGGAGCAGCCCAAATCTGCCGAGGCAGAGCCCGCCAAGCCGCAGATCACCGAAGAGGGCAAGAAGCTGCTGGAAGACGTCAAGCGCGTCTATGCGAAGTACTACGAGATCGTGCTTGGCAAGATCAAGGCCGACCAGCCCTACAAGGCCGATGAAGTCTGGGACACCGCCGTCAAAGAAGCCAAGAACGCCACTTACAAGGACAGCAAGGAGTGGTCGGAAGCCATCCTGAAGATGAAAAAGACCGACCGGGTGTTCTCGCGCGAAATGACCGAGTTCGTCAACAAGGCCGCCAAGGATCACGCCGAGGCCGTCAGCAAATGGGTCGAGGAATCCGGCGGCAAGTGAAGTCCGGGAATCAGCAAAGACCCCGGCGCCAGTGGCCGGGGTTTTTCATTGACCGCGCCACGGGCGCTGCCCGGCGCGCAGCGTCAGGGTCATTTCGCTGCCGCCGCGGTTGATGGTGATCGGCACCATGGCGCCCGGTGCAAGCCCGTCGGCGGCGGCCAGAACTTCGTGCAGGCCGAACAGTTCGACATCACCCAGCTTGATGATCACATCACCTGCCTGCAGGCCCGCCATCTGCGCGGGGCCGGCCTGTGCCAGGGGCCCGAACACCGTGCGCAACCGGCCGATGCCGTTGGGGTAGATTTCGGTGGCCTGGCGGAAGGTTTCCTCGCCCAGCCAGCCGTGAACCGGTGTCTCTCCGCGCAACAGCCGCTGGGCAAGCTGGCCCAGCGCCGGGGCGGGCAGGGCAAAGGCGACGCCGGAATCGCCGGGAATGTCGCGGTTGCTGGTGATCAATGCGTTGATGCCGATCAATTTTCCGCGGCTGTTGAACAGGCCGCCGCCGGAGTTGCCGGGGTTTGTCGGCGCGTCGTGCTGCAGCGCGCCCAGGTAAAGCCGTCCGGTATCGTCATTGAAGTAGCTGCGCCGAACCGCCGACACCACGCCCCGCGAGACGCTGGTTTCGCCGCCAAATCGCGAAGTGCCAAACGGGTTGCCCAGGCTCCAGACCTGCTCCCCGGGCTGGGGTTCGGCCGTTTCCAGCTGCGCGGCCTGCACCAGCGCGATGCCCGCGGGCTCCATGCGGATCAGCGCAAAATCCGCCACCGGGTCAGCCCCGACCATGGTTGCCTTGACGGTGTGGCCACCGGGCAGCAGCACGACAATGCGCACCGCATCTTCCACGACATGGTGCACGGTGAGGATGTGCCCGCGGTCGTCGTACACCACGCCGGCGCCGAACGAATCACCGCCAGCGGCGCGTTCCACAACCAGTGAAACCACGCAGCGCCGCGCGCGATCCAGACCGTCGGTTGCCGGGCCCTGGCCGGGCAATGGTTCAACCACCCGCGATGCCGTGGCGCAGCCCGCAAGCACCAGCAGAACCAGAGCCGCAAGCGCCAGCGCGCGGTGTCGTCCGGATCCGTTCATACCGAGTACCCCAGTGCCATGGCCAGCTCCAGAATCACGCTGTCGAGCACCAGCATGCCGCGCGGTGTGGCGCGCACATGCGCGGGGGTGAGTTCCAGCAGGCCAAGCTCAATCAGGCGCCCGGCGGGTTCGCCGCAGGCGACGTGAAAGTCAACGCCGGTAAACTGGCGAAAGCGTTGCAGTTCCACGCCCCGCGTCAGTCGCAATCCCATCAGCAGCAGGGTCTCGGCGCGCTCCGCCGGCGCCATCGGCGCGTCCGGCACGTGCGGGACGTTGCCCTCGGACAGGCAGCGCTCATAGGCCGCGAAGTCTGCCACATTGCGGGTGACAACGCCGCCTGTCATGCCGTGCGCGCCCGCGCCAAAGCCGTGCCAGTCGCCGCAGGTCCAGTAAACCAGGTTGTGGGCGCACTCCGCGCCCGGCCTGGCAAAGTTGCTGACCTCATACCGCGCAAGGCCAGCCTCGCCCGCGACCCTGCCGGCCAGTTGGAACATGGCCTCTTCAAGTTCAGGCGGAGCCTCGGCGATCGTGCCCTGCTTGAGCTGGCGGGTCAGGGGCGTATCGTCCTCAAACGTCAGGGCGTACATGCTGATGTGCTGGGTGCCCAGGTTCAGCGCCTGGCGGATGTCACTCTCGAACTCAGCCAGCGTCTGGCCGGGCATGGCGAACATAAGGTCCATGTTCAGGCGGCTGATCCCCGCCGCGCGCGCGATCTCCAGTGCACGGGGCGCGACACCCGCCTCGTGCGCGCGATCAAGCCCCTGCAGGTACTTTGGTTCAAAGGACTGCACGCCAAAACTCGCGCGGTTGACGCCCATGGCCACCAGCGCGTCGGCCTTCTGCGGCGTGAGTGTGCCGGGGTTGATCTCGCATGTGAACTCTGTGCAGGCGCGCAGGTCAACGTAACGCTTGAGAATCGCGCCCAGCGCGCCAAGCTGCGGCGCGCTCAGGCGTGTTGGTGTGCCGCCGCCAATGAAAATGGTTTCCGGTGCCAGGCCAGTCGGCGCACGCAGGGCAAACTCGCGGTCGAGCGCGGCAATGTAGCGCTCAATGTCAGCATCGCCGGCCACGCCGCTGTAGAAATCACAGTAGCCGCACTTGCGCACGCAGAACGGAACGTGGATGTACAGCGAGGCCATGGTCAGCGCCCGGGAGTCTGGATGTCAAAATCCAGCCCTTCACGACGGACGCGGATGCGCTTGCCCAGAAGCACGGATCGGATGTAGCCGTCTTTGTCGGCCACGACTTCGGTGAACTGGCCGTCTTTGGGGTCAATGAACATCGCCAGCGCGCCGTTGGCCGGGTTGACAATCCAGTATTCGGGTACGCCAGCCTCGGCGTAGGCCTGCAGCTTCGCGCCCATGTCGTTGGCGGCGGTCGAGGGTGAAAGGTTTTCAACCACCAGCGCCGGAACCAGCTTGAGCGGCCCTTGCGTGGCGGATTCCGACTTGTTGAGTTCAACCACCGAGATGTCAGGGCAGACATAGCTGTCGGCATCGGGAAGCAGAACATCGACCCCGGGCAGCACCCGCATGTTTGGTCGCGACCTTAACTCGTGCAGCAAAAACGCTGCGACCTTGAGCATCAAGCTCTGGTGCGGTGGTTGCGGTGCGGGCGTCATGACGGGCGTTCCCCAGATCAGTTCCCAGCGCTGGCCCTGCGGCCACGGATACTGCTCGAACTCGGCCAGTGTCATGTGCGCGGGCACGGATCGCTGACGGCCGCTGGCGGTCTTGATCTTGCGCGGAGTCCAGCGCAGATAGGGTTTGTTTGGGCGTGCCTTCAGCATGGCCGCCATTCTAGGCCGCCTTGCAGGCCCCGGCAACGGCATGCGCGCCGCCTTGCCGCCCCCGCGCCGCGCCCGTACATTCAGGGCAATGGCCGACGCCAAGCCGACATTGGTACAGTCGCTGTTCACCCACAAGCTGGTGTTCTGGATCAGCCTTGCGGTGTTTCTGGTGGCAGACCTGGCCACCAAGGCCTGGGCCACGGCCGCCGTGAAGCCGACTGGCGACGCCATCACACCCGTGCTGCCCGGCCTGGCCTGGAAGTGGGCGGAAAACGAGGGCGCTGCCTTCAGCATGTTTCATGGTCGCGTTGGGTTCCTGGTGGTGGTGGCCGCTTCAGTGCTGGCGGTGGTGGTGTGGTACGCGTTTCGCGCCAACCCCAAACGCTGGACCTTTCTGCTGGCGCTGGGCCTGGTGGCCTCAGGCGCGATCGGCAACCTTTACGACCGCATTTCGCTGGGCGCGGTGCGTGACTTCATTTTCTTTGACTTCGACCTGCCGCTGTGGGGCGAACGCAGCCTGCTGGGCTTTCACTTTGAGATTCCGCGCCGCTGGCCGATTTTCAACGTGGCCGACATCGCCATTTTTGTCGGCGTGGGCATTCTGATGGTTCACTCTTTCCGCAAAGAAGAAACGCCGGCCGCCCAGGACAAACCGGCCACCACCGGCGAGGCCACCCCGACGCCCGCGCCCGCCAGTGCCGCACCTGAGGCGGAACCTGCGCCCGTGGCGGCGACCGCAGCCGACCCGGCGGAGACGCGCTGATGGCCGTGGACCTTTCCGTCAAGCTGGGCCCCCTGCACCTGAGCTCGCCGTTGCTGACGGCCAGCGGCTGCAGCGGCTATGGCAAGGAACTTGACCGGTACCACGACCTTGGCGTCTACGGCGCGATTGTGGGCAAAAGCATCAGCCGCAACCCGCGCCTGGGCAACCCCTACCCGCGCACCTGCGAGACGGCAGCAGGCATGATCAACGCCATTGGGCTTCAGAATGAGGGCTTTGACGCCTTTGTGAAGAACACGCTGCCCAAGATGCGCAGCTTCGGGACCAAGGCGATTGTGAACGCCGTCGGCCACGACTTTGAAGAATATGTGTGGCTGGTTGAGAGATTCGACAACGAAGAAGGCATCGCGGCGCTCGAACTCAACCTGAGCTGCCCCAACGTGGCCGGGGGCATGAAGTTCGCCACCGACCCCGGCGAGTGTGAGCGGCTGGTCGCGGCCTGCCGCGCCAAGACGAAGCTGCCCCTGATTGCCAAACTCAGCCCGAACGTGACTGACGTGCCCGAGATCGCCTGCGCGGCCGAACGCGGCGGGGCGGATATGCTCAGCGCGATCAACACGCTGGTGGGCATGGCCGTGGATTGGCGCAAACGCAAGCCGATGGTCGCCAACTTCACCGGCGGCCTGAGCGGCCCGGCAATCAAACCAGTCGCCCTGCGCTGCGTGTGGCAGGCCGCCAAGGCCGTGAAGATGCCGGTGATTGCAATCGGCGGCATCAGCACCGCCGACGACGTGCTTGAGTTCATGGTCGCAGGCGCCAGCGCCTGCCAGATCGGGACGATTCTGTTCGTGGAACCCGACGCCGGCCAGACCATCCACGCCGGCCTGAAACAGCGCCTGATTGACGCAGGCATTCAGAAGATCGGCGACCTGATAGGCACACTCGAAGGCCTGAAGAAACCCTCGGCCTGCGAGGTGTGATGTCAAACAGGAGCCGCAAGCGCCAGCGCGCGGTGCAGTAAGCAAGAGCCCGAAGAACAAGCGAGGGTTGGTTGCAGTTCGCGGCAGTGGCAGTTGTCGTTGCTTTACAGCCCCCGAAGGGGGCGGCTTGCGGTAGCCCGGCGCGCAAGCGCCGGAAAATCAATGTTGGCCGACGCAAAGCCCTCGAAGAGGGCGGCCTAGCCCGAAGGGCAATTCATGGGCGACAGTTTCACAGCGTTGCATTGCCACATCGTGTTCTCGACCAAGAACCGGCAACCCTTGTTGGGCACGGAAGTTCGCGACGAACTGTTTCCATACATGGCAAGCGTGATGAAGAACCTTGGGTGCAAGCTGTTGCTCGGCGGCGGCGTTGAGGATCACGTGCATTTGTTGGCCGGGATTCACCCGTCGCGGGCTGTGTCCGATGTGATGCGCGACGTCAAAGCGAATTCATCGCGCTGGGTCAGCGAACGCTGGCGGAACCTGGGTAAGTTCGAGTGGCAAGCCGGGTACGGTGCCTTTGCCGTGGCGGCAAGCAGGCTGGAGGCGGTCGAAAAGTACATCCTCGGCCAGGCCGAGCATCACAAGCGCGAGTCACCGCAGGATGAGTTGCGTCGGCTGTTGGATGAGAACGGGATTCCTTACGACCCGCGCTATGTGTGAGCTTCGCTAGGCCGTCCCCTTCGGGGACTCTACTCTCGGGTGGCTTGAATTCCCGGCGCTTACGCGCCGGGCTACCTTAGGACGCCCCCTTCGGGGGCTGGCTTCACGGCAAAGGACGGATTGGTTGGTGCTAAAAATGCTCCGCCTTCACACATCCAGCCGCAGCAGCACCGGGATCAACCGTTCAATCGGCAGACCCATGATGTTGGCGTAGCTGCCTTTCCAGGCCTGCACGAAGTCGCCGCCCGTTTCGATGCTGAGTGCCCCGCACTTGCCCATGGGGTCGCCGCTGGCCACGTAGGCCGCGATGGCTTCTTTGCTGGCGGGCTTCATGTCCACCAGGCTGGTTACCGTGAAGCTGATTGTGGTCAGGTCGTTGGCGTCCGCCACGCAAACGCCCGTGATCACGCGCTGCATGCCGATGGCGCAGGCGCGCTCGATCATGCGCTGGGCGTCGGCGGGGTCGCGCGGTTTGCCAATGATCTCGTCGCCAATGGCGCACACGGTGTCGGCGGCAATCACGATGCACTCGCGCGGCACGTTGGGCACCACGGCCATGGCCTTGCGCGCGGCCAGTGTGCGGCAATAGGGCTCGGGTTTATCAATTGGGTGCAGGTCTTCGTCCACGTTGCTGACCTGCACAGTGAACGCTACCCCGGCCTCGCGCAGGATCTGTGCGCGGTAGGGCGAGCCCGAGGCCAGAATCACGGGGCGTTTCAGCAACGACATGGGCGATGTTCTAGCGGGTGGTGGGGTAACTGGAAACTGCCGTGTCTGGTGTCGAGTGTCTTGTGTCTGGAAAGGGCGAAGTGCAGTCACAGTCTGTTGACGTTAACCAGACACCAGACACCAGACACATCAGTCCCTCGCCGGTATGCCGCGGTTCTCGCGGTCCTGGTTGAGCTGGCGGGTGACTTCGTCGGCGGGCACGATCGGCGCATCGTGGTTGATGCCGGGGCACTGGGTGGATTCCTTGGCCCAGGTCTGCTCGCTGGCCATGACCTCGTGCCAGAAGGGATAGGTGCGGCACTGGCCGGGGCGGGCCGGGTACACGCTGCAGCCGCCGTCGCGCAGGAAGATGCAGTCTTTGTTCGGCTTCTCGATCAGGCTGTAGCGGTTGCTGGCCTGGCGCACGTACTTGCGCGTAAAGGGCTCGAACTCCATGCGCAGGAATTCGGCCAGGGCCTGCATTTCCTCAACCTTGACCCACACATAACCCGCGCCGCGCTTGCCGCTGCAGCAGTCCACGCAATCGGGCGCCAGGCAGCGAAAGCGCAGTCCGGCCTGATACCAGCGGCCGGCGCGCTTTTCGCGCAGCAGGCGTTCGGCTTCGTCACGGGCGTTATCGGGCATATGGGCAGGATACAGGCCTGAACCGGGGCTGCACGGGGCCGTTAGCAGGGGTATGAGTACACTCAACCCAGGTATGATCGGCCGATTTGCCGGATTGTTTGTCAGGCCGGTAACCAGCGCGGAACCCAAGACAGGAAACCGAGTGGCGGAAGCGCCCGATGATGCAGCCCTGATCGCGCGCACGTTGCGCGGGGATGAAGCCGCCTACGCGGCGCTGGTCGAGCGTCACTGGCACACGGCCTTCGGCAGTGCCTGGGCGGTGCTGAACAACGCGGGCGACGCCGAGGAAATGGCGCAGGAAACGTTTGTGCAGGTGTACCAGAAGCTGGCCACATTGCGCGAACCGGGTGCAATTGGCGGCTGGGTGTGGCGGATCGCGCGGGACACATCGCTGAAGTACATCCGCAAACACAAGCGGGTGAAGGCCATGGGTGAACTGCCGGATACCGGGGAAACAGGCGAGGGGCCGGAAATGCCCATGCTGGCGGGCGAAGAACGCAGTGCCCTGATGCAGGCCATGAACGAACTGCCCGAAGAAATGCGTGAAGCCCTGACGATGAAGTACTGGGAAGAACTTGAGTACGAGCAAATGGCCAAGCGCACCGGTTCAAGCGAAGCCGCGCTGTATCAGCGCGTGTGCCGCGGCCTGAAGCGGCTGCGGGAGTTGCTGGAAGCCAAGGAAAAGCTGGCGTGAACGAGCCGCATGACGATGAAGGTTTTGACCGCACCCCGCAGGGCGAGGCCCTGGCCACGCTGTTGCGGCGGCATGCCCCGCCGGCCAGCAGCGCCGCAATCGGTGCGGCGGCGGTGTTGGGCCGGTTGCAGCAGCAGCGCCGGGCGCAGCGGCTGGGCCTGATGCGCTGGCTTGCACCGGCAGCGGGCGTGGCAGCGGCGATCCTGATTGTGCTGGTGGCAACTTTGCCCGATGAAGCTCGCGCGCCTGCGCCGCAGCCGGGCGTGCCGGCCCTTGCCACACCGGAGCCCCAACCGGTGCCGCAGTCGCCGCAGGCGGTTCTTACCGCGCGCCTGCGCGGCACAAGCGGCAACGGCTGGCGCCTGGACGCGGGGCTGAAAGACGGCCTGCGCGTGGGCGACAAGCTTGTCGGCAAATCCGGCGCGACGGCCGAGGTGGTGGCGGCGGGGATTTTTGATTCGCGGGTGCGCGTGGACGGCCCGGCTGCCCGCGGTGCCGAGTTTGCCATGACAGGCGTGCCCCCGCGTGTGGACCGCGCCTTGCGCATGGTGGAGTACGGCGGCGACCCCGGTGCGCTGCTGGACCTGGGAGCAATCTTGGACACCATGCCGATGCGCGAGGCCAGGCTGGTCGGCCTTGCCGACGGCCGCGCCGTTCAGGTGCAGGAAGTGATCCCGGCGGTTCTGCGGGACTTTGCCGGCGAGCCGCAGTCTACGCTGGCCGCGCGGCTTGGCCTGCGCGCGGGCGATGTGGTTGTGGCGGTCAACGGCATGCAGGTGCGCGACGTGGCGGGCATGGCCAACGCGCTGGAGTACAGCCGCGGCGGCAACACCAGTGTCACGGTGATCCGCGGCAGCGCCACACTGGAACTCAGCGCGAAGTGATGGCGGGAATCGTCAGGCGCGAAAGTCAAAAAGCTCAGGCGAGACTTTGAAGTATGCGGCAACCTTGCCGATCTGCGCACGTGTCAGTTTGCGGTCGCCGCTGAGAACCTCGGAAATCGTGGACTCGGCAATGCCAAGTTCCCGCGCGGCACGGGCCTGGCTGAGGCCGCGCGATTCCAGCAGGTCGGCCAGTGCGGCTGCGTCTGTGGCTGGTTCTATCGCATAGACTTCTTCTTCGTAGCGCTCGACCAGGCCGGACAGCACTTCAAGGTAGGCTTCTTCCTCGGTGCTGCGTTCTTTGTCGAGAAGGCCGTCCACAACACGCATGGCGCGATCCAGGTCCTTTTCCGCCTCTATGGGGACCAGCGGAAATGCACGCACCAGCGCGATGAAGCGGTCGAGGCTGAAGGATGGGCGTGAATTGGTTGCCATGGTCCTAACTCTTCCAGTCGTCCTGATCGTACTCTTCATGAGTCAACACGTAGCGGACGTACACCTTAAGCCTGTTGTAGTGGATCGCGGTGATCAGCCGGTACTTGTTGCCACCCACATTGAAGACCACAAATCTGCCGACTAGGTCTGCACTGTTGTAGTCAGCCAGCACATCCCCAAACTTTGTCCACTTGGCCCTCCTGGCGCGGTTGAACCAGGCTTTGAGGGGCTGTTCCGCCTTGGGGTGACGACGCCAAAACTCGACCAGCTTCTTCCTTGAAATGACGTGCATGTGTTGGTTCCCGCCCGTTTGCATGCCCCGGGCGCAAGGGACGTCTGCAATCCGAGTGACTCACTCGAATTGTCCTCCAAACTACAATTCTATTGTCTTCGCAAGTTGCGAAGAAGTCAAGTACGCGCTAACGCTTGTTCGCCTTGCTGTGGCCGAAGACCTTCAGCAGGTTCTGGTAGGCCGCGTTGCCTTCCAGCTTGGCAAAGGCCGGGTTCTCGTTCAGGCGCTTGCGGTCGCGAAAGCCGTTCTTCACCGCGCGTTCCAGCATGCGCAGGCCTTCTTCGGGTTTTTCGGGCGCGGTCAGCACCGCCAGCCAGTACAGCGTCTCGGCAAAGCTGGGGTTGACAGTCAGCGCGCGCTCCAGCAGCGGGCGGGCTTTCTCGGGCGTCTTGCGGTTGATGTGCAGCACCGCCAGCGCCACATAGCCGCGTTCGTCGGCGGGCACAAGTTCAATGCACTTCTCAAACTCGCGCTCGGCGGCCTTCCAGGCCTTGCCCTTTTCGTAAATCTTGCCCAGTGAGATGCGCGCCTCCACATTGTGCGCATTCAGCTTGAGCGCGTACGTCAGGTTTTCGCGCGCGCCACTCAGGTCGCCGGCCATGCGCTGCAGGCTGCCCAGGAAGCTGCGGGCGCGCGGGTCATCGGGGTTGATCTCCACGGCGCGCTGGTAGTCGGCGGTGGCAAGGTCGAACTTGCGCATCTTGCGGTGGATGTGCCCGCGCAGCATGAACAGCCGCGCGTCGTCACTCTTGAGGCGCATGGCCTGCTCAATCTGCTTCAGGGCCTCGTCATACTTCGCACGGCGCATGGCCTGCTGCGCGTCGGTGACCGAGTTCTCCAGCTGGGTGGTCATGGAAAGGATCGCAAGCTCAATGGTCTCGTTGCGGTCGATTTCCTCGCTGGCCTGTTCTTCAGCCTGCTGGGCCATCTTGTAGATGCCGCTTTCCCCGCCGCGCGTAACGGTAACCGTGCGGCGGCGCAGGCTGCGGATAAGCTCGCCCGCGGCCTCCAGGTCTTCGGCCAGTTCTTCGGCGTCCTGGTAGCGCGACTCCGGCTTCTTGGCCAGCATGCGGTTGACAATGCGTTCCAATTCGCGCGGCAGGCCGGGCCGCAGGGTGCCAATCGCCGGGTAGTCGTCCTGCTGGTGCATCAGAATCAGGGCCTGGGCGGTTTCACCCAAAAACGGCCGACGCCCGGTCAACAGCAGGTACAACGTCACGCCAAGGCTGTAAATGTCGCTGCGCCCATCCACTTTCTCGCCGCGGCATTGCTCGGGGCTCATGTAGGGCGGGCTGCCGGAATGCCCGCTGCTGGCCTCGCTGCCCATGGCTGCGGCCACGCCGAAGTCGCTGATCTTGACGCGCCCGTTGCTGAGAATCAGCAGGTTGTCGGGCTTGATGTCGCGGTGTACCAGGTTACGTTTGTGGGCATAGGCAAGGCCGCGCGCGGCCTGGCCCGCGATCTTGACGGCCAGCAGCGGGTCCACGCCCTGGCGCGAAACCAGCCGCGATACCGGCACGCCATCAATCAGCTGCATTACGATGTAGGGCAGGCCGTTGCTTTCCTCGACGGCGTACACCGGCGTGATGTTGGGGTGTTCCAGCTGCCCGGCAAGGCGGGCCTCGTTCATGAAGCGCGCGCGCAGGGCCTCGTTGTTGGCCAGCTCGCGCGGCAGCACCTTGACGGCGACGTCTTTGTCCAGCCCGGTGTGCCGGGCGCGGTACACCTGGCCCATGCCGCCACGGCCGATGCACTCAATCAGGGTGCACTTGCCCAGTGTTGAGCCTGACAGGTTTTCAGGGTCGTCCGTGGTACCCGGCATGGTGCGGGATGATAGCGGGGCAACGGGTCGGATACTACCCGCCCAGATAGCTCATCTCGGCTTTGGGCACCGGTGCGGCGTTGGCGGCGCGCAGCTCGCTGTAGCGGTCGTCGCGGGCCTGCCACAGTGCCGCAATCGCGTCGGCAATGGCGGCGTCGTCCTGGCCGTTGCGCACCAGCGCGCGCAGGTCGTGGCCGGCGGCCGCAAACAGGCAGGTGAACAGTTCGCCCCGGGCGCTCAGGCGGGCCCGTGTGCAGTCGCCGCAGAATGTGTTGGTGACGCTCGAAATGACCCCGATCTCGCCCTGGCCGTCGGCGTAGCGCCAGCGGCCGGCCACTTCGCCGGGGTAGTTCGGGTCGGCGTTGACCAGCGGCCACCGGGCGTGAATGCGCGCCACAATCTCGCGCGCGGGTGTCACATCCGTCATGCGCCAGCCGTTGGTGGTGCCCACATCCATGTATTCAATGAAGCGCGCGATCACGCCGGTGCCGCGCCAGCGTTCGGCCATGGCTTCAATCTCGGTGTCGTTCACGCCGCGCTGCACCACCATGTTGATCTTCACGGGTGCAAAGCCGGTTTGCATGGCGACATCCACGGCTTTCAGGACCGGCGCCACGCCCACACCCTTGCCGTTCATGCGGCCGAAGGTGGCGTCGCTTAAACTGTCCAGGCTGATCGTCACGCGGTTCAGCCCGGCCGCCTTCAACTCACGGGCCATGGCCGGCAGCAGCAGGCCGTTGGTGGTCAGGGCGATGTCCTCAATGCCGGGCACGGCGCGCAGTTGCGCAATCAACTGCGGCAGATCACGGCGCAACAGGGGCTCGCCGCCGGTGATGCGCAGCTTGACCACGCCCAGGCCGGCGAAAATGCGGGCCAGCCGGGCAAGCTCTTCATACGTGAGAATCTCGGCGCGGGGCAGAAACCTGTAATCAGGCCCGAAAACGTCCGCAGGCATGCAGTAACTGCAGCGCAGGTTGCAGCGATCTGTCACCGAGATGCGCAGGTCGCGCAGGTGGCGTCCGCGGGTGTCTGTGGGGGCTGCCTTTGCCATGGCACCAGTGTGCCCGCCAGGCCGTCAAAGGGCCAGCGGGGGCCTACCCCGGGGCGCTTAACCTTGCTAAGACTCCGGGCATGACACAGCAGGGAAGCCGGCAGTATGTAGTGATCCGCGTGGGCAAACCCGCCGAAGAGGCGGACTTTTTCTCGCGCGTGTTCAACGCCCCGGCCATGGTCGCCGGCGAGACAACGCGCCAGGTGGACACCGGCAAGTTCGTGCTGCGCATCGAGGCCGCGGCATCGCCCGCCGAGGCCACCAGGGGCATGCACTTTGAAATCAGTGTCGACAACGTGAACCGCTTTGCCGAGGAAGTGTGGAACCGCGGCGTGAAGTACGCCAGCCGGCCCCAGAACCACAGCGACGGCATGCGGCGCGTGGGTTTTGTCAGCCCGGGCGATATCCGCATTGCCGGCGTGGGCCCGTTGAAGCTGGATTCCACCGGCGCATTTCCCACCTTTCGCGACGAAACGAAATGAGCAAAGCCAAGCCTCCCGGCGGCACCCTGGAAACTTTCCCGAGCCCCGCGCCGCAGCGCGATTTTCTGGTACGCATTGAGGCACCCGAGTTCACCTGCGTGTGCCCCAAGACCGGGCACCCTGACTTTGCCAACATGATCCTTGAGTACGTGCCCGAAAAACGCTGCCTCGAACTCAAGGCCTGGAAGCTCTACATCCATGCCTGGCGCAACGTGGGCATTTTCCACGAGGCCGTAACCAACCGCATTGCCGACGACCTGGTGGCTGCGCTTTCGCCCCGCTGGCTGCGGCTGACCGGCGCCTTTCACGCACACGGCGGCATTACGACCAGCGTGATCATTGAGCACGGCAAGCGCCCGCAATCCATCACGGCCTGACCATTTGGCTTTCGCAGCCCGGCGTGGTTACATGCACGCCATGGGAACGTTTGACGGCAAGCGCGTACTGGTTACCGGCGGCGGCACAGGCATAGGCCGCGAAATCGCCCATGCGTTTGTGCGCCAGGGTGCCGATGTGGCCATCTGCGGCCGCCGCCCCGGGCCGCTGAAGGCCGCGCGCGACGACGAAATCGCCCGGCGCGATCACATGCACATCATCGAGTGTGATGTCAGCGACCCCGACGACGTTGCTTCCATGGCCGCGCGCATTGAAAAGAGCCTGGGCGGGCTGGACGTGCTGGTGAACAACGCCGGTGTGGATGAACGCGGGTCGCTGGAACAGCTTGAACTGCGCGCCATTGACCGGGTGCTGAACATCAACCTGCGCGGCGCGATCATCACCACCCGCGCCATGCTGCCGCTGCTGCGCAGATCGGGCCGCGGCGCGTGTGTATTGAACATCTCCAGCACACTCGGGCAGATCGCCGAAGAAAGCAGCGTGGCGTACTGCATCAGCAAGGCCGGCCTTGAAATGCTGACGCGGTGCGTGGCGCTGGACTGCGCTCCGGACGGCATCCGGGTGAATGCCATTGCGCCGGGCGTGGTGGATACGCCGATCCAGGATCACGTGAAGGGCGAACTGGGCTACCAGGAGTGGCGCTCGCAGATGGAGCACCTTCACCCGATGCAGTCGATCGGCCGGCCCAAGGATGTTGCGGCCGCGGCGCTGTTTCTGTGCAGCCCCGACGCCGACTGGCTGACAGGCGTGATTCTGCCCGTCGACGGCGGCATGACCGCGCGCTAACCGGCCGCCCGGCGGGCCGCGCCCAGGCCCACAATCCATGGAATGAACTCGGCATCGGTAAAGCCCAGCCACTGAAGCTGCATGCGGCTCAGCGCCATGCCCGGCGGGCCGGAAACGACCTGGCGGCACTCATCCCCGCCAAGTTCTGCGGCTGCCTGGCGCAGCGCCCGCGCCAGGGCCAGCACCGCGCGCACCTGCTTCTGCGTCAGGCAGACATCCTGCGCGCTGGTCCAGACTCGGCCGCCGGGCGTCACGGCCTCCATGGCTGGTCCGACCAGCACGACTTCGGGGCCGGATGCGCCGTCGCGTACAAAACGCGATGGGCGCAAAGTGCCATCGGCGTCAGCCATTCCAGCCTGCAGCAGCGCTGCCACGGTGGCGACAATGCCGCCTGCCGAAAGCCCCAGAGGCGGCTGCCCCTGCCAGGTCTCGATCACGGTGCGGGTCTTCAGCGGCGACCACTCCACCCAGTGGATCGCGCCCGGCTGGTGCCTGATGCCGGCCGCCAGCGCCGAGGCTTCTACCAGCCGCGATTGCGCGCCCTGCGCGCCGGCCAGAACGACCATGCCGCCAAAATCCATTACGCGCGCGGGCAGGGGTGTGCCTGCCCCGCTGGCGGCTGCGTCGGCGCGTGAGAACTCATCCCCGATCACGACATCACCGGCCTCGCCACTGCCTTCGGCGGCAATGCAGCCCGCGGCTGTGTCCACCAGCAGCATGGTGCCGGTTTCGGGGTCATACACCCGCAGTTGGTCACCCGGCCTCGCATTGCCGACAAACCAGCCCTGCAGCGACGGCGAGGGTACATTTGACGGCCCATGCAGCGGCGCGGGCTCGACAACCAGCGGACCGAACACGCCGCCTCGGCAGGCCAGCCAGATCGGTTTGCCCTCGCGCTGGTGCTGGGGTGCCACGGCGCGGCCCTGCGTGTCGCGAAAGTGCTCGGGCGCGTCCAGCGTGACCCGGCACTGGTGGCACGAGCCGTTGCCGCCGCACGAACTGTCAATCAGCACATGGCTGCGGCGGGCCAGGGAAAGAAGGTTCTCGCCGTTTTCGGCCTGGACGGTTGCGCGGGCGCTGGTGAACACCACGTTGTGCATGGCCCAAGCCTGTCATGGTCGCCACGGGTTTGGGACAGATTTTTTTGTCAGGGCATGAACCTTGGCGGAACCGCGCCGTTTGCATTGGTGTCGCGCTAAACCGGCCCACTGAACGCTGAGCACAGCCACCAGTCGGCCAAACAGGCGCACACTCCGGGTAACAACCGATGGCTGTGGCAGGGCGGGATACCCCGCCGCGGCGACAGTCTGTCCGGATTCGGTTGCAGCCGGTGGGGGACCCCAAACGCAGTGCATGCGAGGCCAGGGCGGCGGCACCGATAGCCGCGCCGCCACCCCGGCCCGCGGGATTCAACAGGTAGAACCATCACGTGAAGGTTTTGCTGTTGAGAAAGGGCGCCTCGGCCCTTTCTCGCCCCGGGAGCGGGGAGGGTGCGTAACCCTCCCCGTTTGTTTTGCGTGACCCTCGGGTTTTGTCGCGCGCCCCGTTACACTCGCGCCATGGCCGGGCCCGAACTCTGGAGAATCGGTATAGCCGACGATGCAGACCGCGAGGTCGCGTCGCGGCTGGCGGCGGCTGTGCTGGCCGCGCCGCTGTTTTCTGATGCCCCGGCGCTGCACATTGCAACGCCCGAGCGCCGCGCGCGCGAGATCAAGGCCTTGGCGGGCCACGATTACCCCGAGGGCACACCCGAACGCCTGAGCCGCGAGCTGCTGAAACGCTTTGCGCCCGAAGTCCGCCTGCGCGGCGACGTCGAGCGCGACTTCGACTTTTTTGCGGCACTGGCCGACGCCCTGCGCGCCACCGGCAGCAAGCGCCGCGTCGGTCGTGCGCTGGTGGATCAGTTGATCGAGGCCTGGAAGCGCGTGGCCCAGGTGCTGCCACCCGGTCAACGCATCGGGCCGTGGCTGGATGCATTGGGCGAGCGCGGCCTTCTGCTGCGCGCCGTGCTGGAGGGTTACATCGCGCGGCTGAAAGATGCCGGCGCGCATGACCCCGAGGACGCCCCCTGGCTGGCCGCTGGCATGATGCCGGGCTGGGCCGGCAGGGGCTTTGCACCGCAGCTTGTCGTGGTACAGGACCTTGACCGCGTGTGGCCGGCGCGCATGGCATTCGTGCGCGCTGCCGCGCAGGCGGGGCGCCAGTGCCTGTGCATCGCGCGCGGCAATGCCGACCTGCTGCCCTTTGTGAAGGCACCCAACGACGCGCTGGCGCAACTGGTGCAGGACCTCGGCGGCAAGGTGGGCAAGCCCCCAACCCTGCCCCAGCGGCCGCTGGCGGGTACGCTGCTGGCCTGGGGCCGCGAACAGCAACTTGCGCAGGCGCCGCAGTTGTCGTTGATGCGCCCGGCCACACGCGCCGCCGAGGTGCGCGAAGTTGCGCGGCAGGTCAAGCGCGCGGCGTTGCAGGGCGTGGCACTTTCGCGCATGGCGCTGGCCTTTCCGAATTCAGGCGAATACGCCGAGCTTGTGGAAGAAGAGTTCGCGCAGGCGGGCATACCGTTTGACTCGCCGTTTGAGCTGCCGCTGGCCGAGGCGCCGCCGGTCGCGGCCGTCCTGGAGCTGCTGCGCGTGGCAATCGGGGGCATTGACCGGCTGGCGCTGCTGGATGCGCTGCATAGTCCGTGGCTGCCGTTTGGCGAAACCGGCCAGCTGGATGTGCTGGCCGCGGCCACGCGCGGCGCCGGCATTGTGGGTGGCACCAGCCCGGGGCGCGACTGGCGCGACCCACTGGAGAAGCGGCCCGGCGAAAGCACCGCCGAGCAGCGCAGGTGGCTGTACGACGTGCTTGCGGTGCTCGGCCCGCTGGCATCGGCCGGCATGCCAGCCACGCGGTTTGTGGATGCCGTCGAATCGCTGGTAAAGACCAGCGGCGCGCGGCGCGTTGCCAATGCCGACGCGCAGGCCTCCGGCAGCGCGCAGGCGGCCATGCATGTCGACGCGCTGTTTCAGTTCAACGCGCTGCTGGGGCAGCTTCGCGGGCAGTTTGCGGCATCGGGCGACCCGTCGCTGCCCACGGGCGAACTGATCCGCGCACTGATGGAACAAGCCCGCGCCCGCAGCGTCCGCCCGCCGGAATCCGGGGGCGAGCGCGTTCGCGTTCGCGGCCTGCGCGAGGTTCGCGGCGGCGATTTCGAACGACTGTGGCTGATCGGGCTTACCGACCGTGACCTGCCACTGGGCGAGCCCGAAACCATGTTCCTGCCTGCGACCCGTCAGGGCCACATCGCCGCAGCGCTGGGCGACGCAACGGCCGAGGCGCTTTGCGCGCCGGTGGATGCCCCCGCACAGGCCGACTACCTGTACGCCTGCGCGCTGGCCGCCGCCGGGCACGTAACCTTGATGCACCCGCAGGCCCAGGGTGAAACACCGTTTGTGCCGGCCACGGCCCACGCGCGGCTGCTGACCTGCCTGAGGCTTGACGTGAACAAGCTGCCCGGCGCCGACGAATCCGTGCCGGCTTCGGCCAATGCGCTGGCGTCCCGCCTGGCGCGGGACCTGTGCCAGGTTGAGGGCGGGAAAAAACCGGCGCAGCACGTGGATGTGCGCGACGACACCCTGGTTGCCGGAATTCACGGGAGGTTGATGGAACTCGCGCGTGGCGACGCGGGCAGCCCGCCCGGTGAGTTTGAAGGGCTGGTGGGCGAACTGCCCACGCTTGCGGCGCGCTTCAGCCTTGGTGCCGCCGAGGGCCGCCCGTTTTCGCCCAGCCAGATCGACAGCTACGCCCAGTGCCCTCAGCGGTTCTGGTCGAGGTATGTCATGGGCGTCAAGGCGGCCGAGGAACCCACGCTGGACACGCCGCCCTACGCTATTGGCACGCTGCTCCACGCCACGTTCGAGCGCTTTGTGCACCTGCTGCGCCGGCAGGCCGGCCAGGCCGAAAAGCTGGCCGACCCCGCCGGCCGTCAGCCCGTCAGTCTGCTGGAAGTCGGCGGTGGCAACATGGAGGCCGCGCGCGAGCTGGGCCACCGCCTGGTCTCGCAGGCGTTTGCCCATGCCTGCGAACTTAACGACACGCGCGGACCCTTCTGGGCGGGGTTGAAGCGCCTGATGGCATCGGGCATCGCCGGCCAGGGCAATGAGTTCGGCCGCGGAGTGCTGGCGCGCTTCATAGAAGAGGAGCTGGCGCGAAATGCACAGGGCGTAGGGGTTCGCTTCACAGAGTTCAGCTTCGGCAAATCAGACGCCGACGGCCCGGATGCCCTGCCCCAGGTTGTGCAACTGCCGGTGCCCGGCGGCGTGGTGCGCCTGCAGGGCAGTGTCGACCGCGTGGACCAGGGCCCGGCGGGGCTTGAAATCGTGGATTACAAGACCGGCCAGGCGCGCTCGACGGCCGAAGTCCGCGACGGCGAGGCCTTTCAGTTGCCGGTTTACCTTGCCGCGATTTCGCGCATCACCGGCACCGAACCCGCGGGCATGTCGTACTTGCGCACCCACGTGGAAAACGAACTTAAACGCGACGACGTGACCAGAACCGGCCGTGGCGATCCCGCCTACGACGTGGCCGACCTGGTGCGCAACAAGCTGCCGCAGCGGCTGGCGCGCCTGGTGGGGGCCATGGCTGCTGGTGTTTTCGTGCATGTGCCGTTTGCGAAGCTGGACGACGCCTGCGCGTACTGCGACTTCGCGCTGGGCTGCGCGGTGCGCCCCCAGGTGGCGCAGGAGCGGCAGCGCAGGCTGGCCGACACTGACCAGGAGGAACTTCCCGGCGTTTACCTGCCCGACACGGAGGACACATGAGCGCGCCCGCCGCAACCGGCAAGCTCAATGACGGGCAGCGCGCGGCGCTGGACCTGGGGCGCGACCTGCTGGTATCCGCCGGTGCCGGCGCCGGCAAAACCGAAGTGCTGGGCCTGCGCATCCTGGCGGCACTGGAAACCGGCCGCGCGCGGCTGGCCGAGATTCTGGCATTCACATTTACTGACAAAGCCGCAGCCGAAATGCGCGAACGCGTGCAGCGGCTGCTGCTGGCACGCATTGAAGAACTGCGCGCCGGGGGCGACGGTACGGCGCTGTCCAACCTGGTGCGTGCCCGCGCTGAGTTCGGGCAGAACCGCATCAGCACCGTGCACGGGTTCTGCCACCGGCTGCTTTCGCAGTACGCCTGGGAAGCCAACCTGGAGCCCTTTGCCCCGATCCTGGAACCGCGCGACCAGCAAACCGCCCGCACTGCCGCCGTGCGCCGCGTACTGCTGCACACGCGCGACGACCACCCGCTGGCGGAGAACCTGCAGCGCCTCAGTGCCAACGTGCGGCTGTACGCCCTGGGCGCAACGCTGGGCAAGGGTCTTGCCGGCCGCAAAGAGTTCGGGCGCGCGTTGCGCAACGCCGCTCAGGCCTGGGCCGACCCCGATGCCGAAGTCGCGCGCCGCCGCAGGCTGTGGGACGCATGGCAGGCCGAGAAACTGGCGCCGGTGCTGGCGGCCATCGAAGGCTTCGACCGCGCCGCCCTGCGCAAGGCCGGCGACGGCGACAAGCTTGGGGCCGACATGCTGGCTGCAATCGACGCCGCCAAAGGGCGCAACGTCACTCTGCGTGACTTCGGGATGTTGCTTCGCAAAGACGGTGGCCCGCGCAGTTTCGGCAATGCCGGCAGCAAGACCAACTGGCCCGCCGGCACTTTGGAGCCCGCGCGCGAGGCCATGACCGCAGCAGCCACGGCTCTGGGCGAAGCCAGCGCCGAACTGGGGCGGTTTTACTTTGATGAAGCCCACGAACGCCGTTGCGGCCGGGCGCTGGTTGACCTGCACGCAGTGTTTGAGGCCGTGTGCGCGGCCTATGCCGAGGAATGCGGCGGCGCGCTGGACTTTCTGGAACTTGAACTGCGCGCCATTGCCCTGCTGCGCAACAACGCCGAGGTCGGGCGCGAAGTGGCCCAGTGCACGCGACTGATACTGATCGACGAGTACCAGGACACCAACCCCACGCAGGCGCAGCTGTTTGAACTGCTGATCGGCGCCGACAGCACCCCGGGACGGTTTTTTGCGGTGGGCGACAGCAAGCAATCGATCTACGGCTTCCGCGGCAGCGACGTCAGCATCTTTCTGGGCGCCGAGAAAATGATGGCGGCCCGCAACGCGCCGCTGGCCAAGGTGCCCCAGCGACTGCCCTGGGGGCTGAAGGCGCCTGACACCGCGGCGCGGCGCAAGGGGTTGATCGGCCTGGACACCAACTATCGCAGCGACAAGCCGCTGCTGGATGCCGGCAACGCGTTGTTCGAGAACGTGTTCACGCGCGAGACCATGCGCCCGTTTGATGCCCGGCCCCAGGCCATGGCTGTGGGCCGCGCGCAATCGGCCGCCGGGCCGCTGGTGCACCTGCACCTGCTGCCGGCAAGAACCTCCAGCCAGGCTGAGCCGGCCCGCCGCCAGGGCGAGGCCGAGTTTGTGGCCCAGCGCGTGGCCGCCTTGATCGCCACAGGTGTGAAAGAAAGCGACATTGCGATCCTGATGCGGCGCGGTACACGCAACGCCGACTATCGCGCCGCCTTTGCCAACGCCGGCATTCCGCTGCTGCTGGTGGGTGATTCCGGGTTGCTGAACACGCAGGAGGGTATGGATTGCACCAACCTGCTTCGTCTCTGCGCCGACCCGGGCGATGACCTTGCTGCGCTGGCGGTGCTGCGGTCGCCGTTTGGCGGCTTGAGCGACCGCGAACTGACCCAGCTTGCCCTGGCGGCGCGCGGCCCGCTGCTGCAGAGGCTGGAGCGCTGGCCCGGCCTTGCCACGTGCCCGGCGGGCAGGCGTTTTCTGCGCGTGTTTGAAGAGCTGCGCGTCATGGCCGGGCGTGCGCACCCTTCGCTGCTGCTTTCGCACGCGATCAGCGCGCTGGGCTATGCCCTTGCCATCGGCTGCGGCAGCGAGGCCGAACAGCGGCTTGCCAACCTGGCGCGCCTGGTAGATGTCACCCGCGAACTGCAGCGGCAGTACCCCCTGCTGGCATCGCTGGCCCGCGAGCTGACCGAGCGCGCAGCCGAAGCCGACGACGAACCCCAGGCCCTGCCCGAACAAAGCGCCAGCGGTGTTCGCCTGATGACCGTGCACCGCAGCAAGGGCCTGGAGTTCCCGGTGGTGATTGTGCCGGACCTTGGCGCGCGGCCCGGCGGCAGCGACGTCGGCATCGTGCGCGACCTGCCGCAGGAACCGGACGCGCCGCTGGGGCTGTGGCTGAAATCCCTGGCCGACGATACGCGTGGCGACTTCACGCCTGACTTCGCGGCATGGCAGGCGGCGCAGGATGCCGCGGCACGCAGCGAGGCCGAAGAGAAGCGCGTGCTGTACGTGGCCTGGACCCGCGCGGCGCGGCGCCTGATCCTGCTGGGCACCGTGCCCAAGGAAGTGAAGGGCGACACCTGGGCCGCGCAGATCCTGCGCGCGGTGGGGGTCGGCCAATTCGGCGCGGCGCCGACCATGCTGCCGTCGGGCATGGAACTGGTATGGGAACAACCCGCCGAGGGCGCAGCGCCCAAACCCCGCACACGGCAGATTGCCGCGCTGCGCAAGGCGCTGGAATCCGGCCGGCTGAATGTGATGGATGCCGTGGACCAGTCGCTGGTGACGCCGTTGCCGGCACCGCGCGTCGGTGTGCTGACCCACGACCCGGAGGCCGCCGAGATCGGCAGCCTGGTTCACGCGCACATTGAACATTGCCTGCGCGCCGGCATCACCGAGGCCGGCATTGCCAACGCGCGCCTGCGCGACCAGGTGGCCGGCGCGTTGCAGGCGCTGCGCACGTTGCCCAAGGCAATGGCCGAAAAGCCCGAGTTCGCGTTTGTGACGCCCCAGGGTGTGCGGCGTGTGGACCTGCTGCGTGTCCTGCCCGGTGATCGGTACCAGATTGTGGATTTCAAGACCGATGCCCTGCCTGTCACCGGCATCGCCGAAAGCGTGGCCGAAAGGCACGGCAACCAGTTGCGCGAGTACGGCGCGGCACTGCAGGCGTACATCATCGGGCGCGGAAAGTCCTGCGCGGGCATTGACCTTTACGTCTGCCTGGCGACGGCCGAGACGCTTGCGCCCGGCGGGCGGCTGGTTGAAATCAGGCCATGATGCTTCTGGATTCCAGGCTGGCCCGCCACGTGCTGTTCTTCGGCTTGCCGCTGGTGCTGGGCCTGGCCTGTCATTCGATCTTCAACCTGGTGGACACGCTGCTGGTGGGCCAACTGCCGGGCAGCGAGGGCGCAGAATCCATTGCCGTGACCGGCCTGTGCGACCCGGTGACCACATTCCAGACCATCCTGTTCAACGGGCCGATTGCCGGCGCCGGCGTGCTGCTGGCCCGCGCTGTGGGCCGCCGCGACGAGGCCGAACTTCGCACCACGGCCCTGCGCGCCACGGGCTTTGTGCTGCTGCTATCGGCGTTGATGTCCGTGCCGGGCTATCTGTTTGCGCAGGAGATCGCACTGGCCATGGGCGCGCAGGCGGGCTGGCAACTTCAACAATGCACGCGCTACTTTGAAATCCTGCTGGGCGGCGGCGTTACGGCCGGGATGTTTCTGTACCTGACCACGATCGAGAGATCGCTGGGGCGCACCAGCGTGTTCATGGCCTTCTTCATGCTTTCAAACGTGCTGAACGTGGGCATCGGTGTCTTCCTTATCTATGGGCAAGGGCCTTACCCCGGCTTTGTTCCCGGGTTTGTGGGCGTCATTGCCGAGGCCGTGAACGCGCCGCGACTTGGAGTGATCGGCAGTGCCTGGTCCACGTTCTGGGCCCGGGCGATTTCCTGCCTGTTGCTGCTGGCCATTGCCATTGGGCGCGGGCCGTTGCGCGGCGCGCTGGGCTGGCTGGTGCCGCAGGGCAAAGCCGTGATGGAGATGCTGCGCATCGGCCTGTGGAACAACGGGCAGATTGCCGCGCGCGGCCTGGCCGGGGGCGTGCTGATCCGCACGCTGCAGGAGGCTGGGGGCGGCAGCCCGGCCGTGATCGGCGGCGTGTTTGTCGGCCTGAAGATCGAGCTGGTGCTGACACTGTTGGCCTTTGGCTGGGGCGCGGCGGCCCAGACACTTGTGGCCACAAGCCTGGGCGCGGGCCAGCCCGACCGCGCAAGGCACGAGGAACGGCTGGCGCTGGTGTTTGCCACTGTGATCGGGCTGGCCATGGTGATTCCGCTGGTGGTGTTCGCCCCCGAGGTGTCGGGCTGGTTCAACGACGACGATGCGCTGGTGGAATGGGCAGCCACCTATCTGCGCATGATGGCCCCGGCGCTGGCGGTGATCCCGGTAAGCATCGTGATCAGCCAGGCCATGGTGGCGCGCAACCGGCTGAGAATCCCGGTGATTGTGGATTCGGCGGTGCTGCTGCTGGGCATGTCCCCGGCGCTGGTGATCGCACTGGTCGCCGGCGGCGGAACCACCACGTTGATCATCATCAACGTGGTGACCTGCATAGTGCTGGCGGGCCTGTACGTGGGCATCCGGCTGGTCGTCCTGCGCAAGCCCGCGGTGACTGCATGAGAAATGCGATGGTTCGCCAGAGCCAACCAGCCGACCTGCCCGCATTGCGCTTGATCTACCTGGAGTCTCGGCGCGCGACGTATCCGTGGCAGGACGCGACGACCATGAAGTTGGAAGACTTCGATGCAGCCACGCGGGATGAACCGGTGCTGGTCGCAGAATTGGAAGGCGAACCAATCGGGTTTGTCTCCTGGTGGCCGCCGGACAATTTCGTCCACAACCTGTTTGTCGCGCCCGGGGCCGTGCGGCGCGGCGTTGGCACCATGCTGCTGGAGGCATGCCTTGCGCGGATTGGCCGCCCGGCGCGATTGAAATGCCAGTCGCGAAACATCGGCGCGCTGGCGTACTACGCGGCCCAAGGCTGGCGCGAAGTGGGCAGGGGCGAATCCGAAGAAGGCGAGTACCTGCTTCTTCAGTTCGATGGCGAAGTCGGGGGTCATCCCGCGGAACCCGCCAGAATCATCCAGTGACGCTGGCCCGATCGGACCAGACCATTGTACGCGGTTGCCGCGCCACCGTTGCCGCCCGCGCTTGGCGTGCTAGTGTCACGCGCCCATGGGCAAGCGTTTCTTTTTCGGCTTCAGCATGTTCTTTGCGCTGGTCGGCCTGCTGGCCGCCGACCATCTGCTTGGCTTTACCTGGGGCCTGTTTCTGCTTTGCTGCGGCATGTGCCTGGGTGGCATTTACGAACTTGGTCGCATGTTCAAGTTCCGCGGCCTGCCGCTGGATGTCGGCCTTTTGGCGCTTTCGGCCCTGGCGCTGCTGGGCTACGTGCAGCTGCTTGCCAACCCGCCCAGTTTCGGGGCCTTTGCCCGCCTGGCCTGGGGCGGGGTGTACCAGCACCACGTCTGGATGCCGCCGGGCATGCAGGGACTGCGGGACTTGACCCTGCTGGCCCCGCTGCTGGTGGCGGTGATCTTTCCGCTGGTGGGTCTGACGCGTAAAGACGTCAGCAACCTCAGCCCGCGCATCACCAACAACCTGGGTGTCTTCCTGTACGTGATTTTCCCGATTGCCGTGATCCTGTGGCTGCGCAAGGTGCCGGGCTCGGGCCCCTGGCTGCTGTACCTGCTGCTGGCCGCCAGCCGGTTGGGCGATGTCGGCGCTTACCTGCTGGGCAAGGCCGTGGGCCGCCACAAGCTGATCCCGCACCTGAGTGCCGGCAAAACGATTGAGGGCGCGATTGCCGGCCTTGCGTTTTCGGCCATCGGCGGGGTGATCGCGGTGCTGTGGGCCAACAACGCCGGCGGGCTGGGTTTGAAACCGGTGCTAGTTGAGTGGTGGCACGGGGCGCTGCTGGGCGGGTTTGTAGGCATTGCCGCCCAAAGTGGCGACCTGGTGGAAAGCGGCTTCAAGCGTGCGGCGGGCATCAAGGACAGCGGGCAGCTTGTGCCAAGCTTCGGCGGCGTCATGGACATCATGGATAATTTCATGTTAACCGGGCCGCTGATCCTGATTGTGCTGGCACTCTTGTAAGGCGTGTCGAGTGTTTTGTGTCCGGTGTCTGGTGAGCGGCCTTCCTGCAAGTCCAGGCGGTTTCCAGACACCAGACACCAAGCACCAGACACGGCACCCTGCCGCTTTCCACAGGCTTTCCCCGGCTGCTAACACGTAAAATGTGGTGTGGCGGAAACTTCTGGCGGAGTGATACGATTTGAACATGGGAAAAGCGCTCGAGCAGCACCACAGGAGCACGGTCGCCTACATGGAAAAAAACATCCGGCTGCGCGATAAAGAAGAAGCCTACGCGCTGTTCGGTGAACGGGATCGTCACCTCAAGATGATCCGCGGCCATTTCGACGTAAAAGTGTTTGCCCGCGACAACACCCTGCGCATCGCCGGCGACGAGCAAGGTGTGCTGGATGCTTATGTTGCCCTGCTGACCCTGCTGGAGAAAATCCGCAAGTACGGCCAGCTTCGTACCAACGATGTCGAAGGAGCGCTGCTTTCCAACGATTCCACCGACGTGGATTCCAACCCGCAGATTTCGCCGCTGGGCCTGGACGGCGCCAAGCCGATGACCCCCGGCCAGGGCGCATACATCGAGGCGATCAAGACTTCGCAGGTGGTGTTCGGCGTGGGCCCGGCCGGCACCGGCAAGACCTTTCTGGCCACGGCCATGGCCGTGGCAGCGCTGATTCACGGCAACGTCAGCAAGCTGGTGCTGGTGCGCCCGGCGGTGGAAGCGGGCGAGAAGCTGGGCTTTCTGCCCGGCGGCTTCCAGGAAAAGGTCAACCCATACCTGCGGCCGATCTTCGACGCCCTGGGTGCGCTGCTGCCCATGGCGCAGATCCAGCGTTACATGGAACGCGATGTCATTGAGATCGCCCCGCTGGCCTACATGCGCGGCCGCACGCTGGACCGCGCGTTTATCCTGCTGGACGAAGCCCAGAACACGACGCCCAAGCAGATGCTGATGTTCCTGACCCGCATCGGCAAACGCAGCAAGGCCGTAATCACCGGCGACCTCAGCCAGACTGACCTGCCGCACGCCAGCAAGAGCGGCCTTGCCGACGCCCTGGCGCGGCTGGACGGTGTGCAGGGCATTTCAATCTGCCGCATGGGCAACGGCGACATTGTGCGCCATGAAGTGGTGCAGCGCATCATTGATGCCTATGAGGCCCACGACCGCAACAACGGCCACGGGGCCTGACGCGGTGCGATTGCAGCATTGCTTAGCTGACCAAGGTGGCAGCCATGTCGGTTCCGGTGCTGCTCAAGTGTGCTGCCGTTGTTGTGCTTGGTGCGGTGGTATGTGGCTGTGGCCCCGGCAATACTGCGGGCAACGCACAGACAGAGCTCGAAACATCTCGGCGGGCTGATTTCCAGAAGGCGTGTACCGAAGCGCTGGAGGCGGCCGATGCTGTGGACTGGTCCGTTTCTGCCATCGGAAAGAGAGCTGGTGTCCTGTCAAGTTTGGACCAGCAGGGGGAGTTCATCCCGGACCTGCTGTTGCCGAAACTCATGGCGGACAAGCTGACCCACCAGTTGCTGCTGCTTGAGCTTGCTACCGCCTGGATGAACTACGGGTATGACAGTACGCCCCCTCGTCAGCGCTGCGAAAAGTTGCTGACAGACCGATTGGAAGGGCTTCAGCCGGCCTTGGGGACAGGATGGCCTACCGACACCAAGCGGCTTCTGGAACTTGCGGCGTACATCCGGTCGCACCGGAACTTTGCGAGTTTTTCCAAGCCTTTACGAAGCCAGTATCGCGCCCGGATTGTCGCGACGCTTGTAGCCAATGACACCGGAATCCAGGGGGCCATGCGTGAACTGGAGCGTGCGCCGTTCGGCCATGTTCTGTTGTGGTTGCTGCGCAACCCCGGGCGTGAAGTGGGGCTTGTTGTAAACCACCCGCCGGGCGCAACGGATGTGCATCGACAGGGCGTAGTCAGTGTTGTCAGCGGCTGGCTGATACCCAAGCTGGTGCCGGATGTCCCCGGGCTTGAGGACTGCCGCAGGCTGGTTAACGAGCATCTCAACACGGACCCAGCGTATTGTGGTAAGGACGGAGTTCGATTCGTCCTAGATTACGCTGTAGAGGAAACCGGCGAAGTCGTGAAAACGTTGCAAGGCGGGCAGTCGACGCCGGACCTGAAAGTGAGTCTTGAGATACGGTTCGAAAGCCAGGGCAAGCAAGTGGGCCCTATCCTGTCGGGGACAGGCAAACACTCCAGGACCACCCATTTTGACCCCCAGCAGCAAACGCTTGCCGAGGTTGTGATTGGGAGCGTGGCCGACGAGGCACTGAAAAATCTGTGCGCCCCGCACAGCAAGCTTCGCTAGATAAGCTTCTCAGCGCACCGAGTTGCCGTCGCGTCGGAATGCGTCCGGGTCCGGCGCGGGGGAAAGCGGTATCGCCCGTACTGGGCAGGAGAACGTGCAGTCCCGTACTTTCACGGTCGCGCCAGCGACGGTCCTGATTCCATACACCGATTTGCGCATCATGTCGTCTCGTTCCTCGTCCGTCAGCCTCCGGGTGAAACCGAGCCCGGGGAACAGAAACTGGCTGGCCTCAGCAGTGATCACAGCACCCCTTTCCGAGGCGTAAAGGCACGCACTGCCTCTGCTGACTAAACCGCACTGGCGAAAATGACTGCGGCTGTCGCCGGTGGTGATGCACATGCTGTTCTGAAACCAGCAGTTTTCAAACAGCAGGTCCGCCGGGGCGCATGGCCCTGCCCCCAGCGTGGATCCGCCCGCGGTGAGACAGACTCTGGTGAACGCGCAGCCTGAGGCGACGACTCGACCGCCCCAACGCATGTCGGGTCGATCACCCTGCGGAGACCACATTGTGTTGGTTTCAACGATACTGCAGCCGTGAAGCATGACTGGCTGCTGTTCGCCAGTGCCGTCAATGTCAAGCGACCTCATCTGGCAGCCGAACAGGCTGACCGCCCCGGCAGTGATTCGCGAAATTTTAAAGCTGCTGGTGGCGCGCAGATACCCCATTCGCAACGACGACTCGCGTCCGGCCACGTTGAAGTTGCCCGCCTCGCAACCGAAGGCATGAACCTGCGCACCACCGGCAACTGACAGCATGCCGTGCGCACCCAGGCTGACGCGGCTGGCAAAGCAGGTTCCAGGACCGGTCAGGGCCAGGCATGGTTCATGGACGGTCACCTGTTTCGGCTGCAGGTTGACGTTGGTCAACACCAAATGGGAGTGCGCCTGCAGCTCACACCTGAGTTGCTTCTGGAAGGCCAGCGCGGATGTGCCATCGGCGGCACCTCTGATCGTTACAAGTCCGTTGATCTGAATCGGACTCGCGGCGTCCACTTGCCTGCCCGCGCCGGGCAGTTCGATAATGTCGCCGTCCGAACTCCGCGACAGGGCCTCGGCCAACGTGCGAACCTGGCCCGCGGTCGGGTCAATGCGGATCACGTTGGGGTCTTGGCGTTCTCGCCTGGCCGCCAGCAGCGCGCCGAGTTTCGTATGTACGTGCGCGACGGGCAGCGAGCCATAGGACTTGCTGGCGTGGGCTTCCGGATTCACCAGATACGTGTTGATACCAACGACGCGGCCAAGTGCATCCAGAAGCGGGCCGCCGGAGTTACCGTGCTCGGTAGGGCAGGTCGTTTCCAGCAACTTGACTTTACCCAGCGCATCGCGCCGCATCGACGCGACCTCGCCGCCGCGGATGCTCAAGTCCGGCCCGTTTGGATTGCGCGAGAGCAGCACGTTTTCGTCCAGCCAGTCCTCCATCGCGGCACCCTGGGGAAAACCTGCCGCCCAAACCCGCTGTGTCAGCGACAGCTTTTCTTCGTCGCCCAGTTCCAGCGACGACAGCGGGGCGTCCGGCGTGATGCGCAGCAGTGCCAGGTCAAATGGCATCTCGAACATGGTCAGCACCTGGGCGTCGTACTCCTTTGTTGCCGCGGTGCCGCTGGAAAGGCGAACCTTCACGCTTTGCAATTGCCCCCATACCGGGTCAGCGTTGACCGAAGCCACGCGTACGCGGCCAGCTTCCACCACGTGGCGATTGGTTACGACCAAGCCAGACGGGTCCACGACAAACCCTGAACCGTAGCCTATCAGGGTCGCCACGCCCTCGAACTGGTACCGGCTGGTGATGAACACCGCAGCCTCTTGAACCCGTTTCAGCGTGTCCGGGGACATGGCGTCCGGCATGGGCGTTGTCTTGTCAATGACGGGGCCCGCCGGCCTGGCGGTTGCCTGATCATTTGCGGCAGGCGCTGGGGTTGGCAAAGCTGGCAGTGGAGGCGAGTTTCGACCAGGCCCGCATGCGACAAGAAACAACAAGAAAAGAACGGCGGTCGTAGCGCGATTCGTCATAGATCACCGGCCGCCATGATAGTCGTGCGGCTGCTGGTTCCGCGTCACAAAACATCTTCACGGCAATCCACACAATTCACAGCACTCAGAAACCGGCCGTAAGTCTTTGGCCGGTTGCTGTTTGGAGCAATTGGGAAGAATGTCGCAAGCGAATTCGTTTGACTTACACATCATGGAAGTATGGTGACTCGCGTTCCGGGCAAGTCCGTTGTTGTGGGGAGTTCATGCGCCAGCTGCTGAACCAGTTCCAGCCTGCCAACACGCGCTCCAGCGGCATGCATTTCGCGCCGCAGGAAGGCTCGCGCAAAGCCCTCAATCAGTGACTTTCGGCGTGAGAAACACCGGTTCCGGGCGACTATGGTTATCGCCCGGGCATATGTGTGTTGACGCGTCGGAGACCCTTCGTGAACCGAGAACAGTGGATTCAGAAACTGAAGAAGCTTGGCCTTTCGGGCTATGAGGCCCAGGTTTACCTGGCGCTGCTTGGGGAAACCCGCGCGCCGGCAAGCCGCGTTGTGCGCAAGAGTGGCGTACCCCAAAGCAAGGTTTATGGCGCGCTGAGCAGCCTGATTGAGCGCGGCTTTGCCGAACAGGTGCTGGGCGACGTGAAGCTGTACCGCGGCATCCCGCCGCAGCAGGCCTTTGAGAACTACCGCCGCCAGGTGGAACAGCAGCTTGCCGAGTCCCAGGCCAGCATGGCCGAACTTGACAAGACCGCGCCCGACACACCCGGCGACGACCCGGGCAGCCTGGGCATCCGGCTTGTACGCAACCAGCAGATCTCGAGTGTACTGAACGACGCGCTGGAGAACGCGCAGTCGGAGTTCCTGGTCGCGGTCAAGGCGCCGCTGGTGGTGCCGCCGGACACCGAATCTGACCTGCGCATGGTCAAGCGCGGCGTGAAGCTGTGCTACCTGATTGAGACGGCATTGATCCGCGACCCCGTGCAAGGCCCGGCGCTGGTGCGCAACGCCGAAGAAACGGGCGCGGTGCGGTTCATTGATCATCTGCCGCTGCGGTTCATCGTGATCGACCGCAACTCGGTGATGATCGAACTGGCCGAGACCGACGGCACAACGATGGGCCTTGTGGTGCCCAACCGCGGCCTGGCCGACAACATGCGGCTTCTGTTCAACAGCCTGTGGGCCAAGGCCCGCACACTGGAGGAACTTCCCGAGCAATTTCGGGAGCCGGTAGCAGGTTAGAAGGGGCGCTTTACGAACGGCTTGGGGGCCGGTCGCAAAGCCGGGAGTCATGTGGGGAGCAGGCTGGTCGGCGTAACCGGCCTGTTCAACCCGGCAAAGTGTTTCGTGGGAGGCCCGATCATCGGGCCGTGCGGAGAAAACGATGTTGAATCAGGTGCGGAAGTACGGGGCCGTGGCGCTTGTGCTGGCGCTTTTCAGCGGCGCGTTGCTGGCGCAGTCGCCCCCGATGGGCGGCTATGCCAACGCAACGTTTACCTATGGCACGACGGACAACGACTACCTGAACAGCGTAGTCATCAAACAAAGCGGCAATACGGTGCTGAGCAACCTCGCCACCGGGCCTTCGGGTCAGCCGTACAACATCTTTTACAGTTCTGTCCCGGCCGCCAACCTGGTTCCGGGCGTTTCTGTGACGATTGAAGGCACAATCACGCCTTCCTGGCCCGAGTACCTGTGCGCCTGGATTGACTACAACAACGACGGCGACTTTGCGGACAGTGGCGAACTGCTGGGGTACACCGGCCAGATCTCCGGTGGCGGCACAGGAACCATCACGTTTACGCCGCCTTCGGGCATTGGCGGTGTCCGGCGCCTGCGCATCATGTGCGTGTACGGCACCACCGGGCCGCAGAACCCCACAGGCAGCTACAGCTACGGCGAAAACGAAGACTACCTGGTGAACCTCGGGTTTGCGGTGTCGACGGAATCGCCCTTGCCCACGGCGGCCCAAAGCTCGACCTACAGCAAAACCATCCAGGCCACCAACGGCACCACGCCATACACCTGGGGTATGCCCGTCACCGGGCTGCCGGCTGGCATTACGGCCACGCAGCAGGGCAACGACCTGTTGCTGTCAGGCACGCCCACCCAGACCGGCACGTTCACGTTTACGGTTAACGTGACCGACAGCAGCAGCCCGGCCAAGAACGCCAACAAGCAGTTCCAGTTGACAGTGGTACCGCCGCCGGCGGCTGCACCATTTCTGGATACTTTCACCACCGACTTGGGCTGGCAGCCCGGCACCACGTGGTCGCGCGGCGTGTGCATCCCGTACTCTGTGTCGACCACGCCTGTTCGCGCGGAACCGACAACCGACGCAACTCCGACCTCCACGGACAACATGATTTTGGGGGATACCCGCGGGGGTGACTATCCGACGAGCTTGGGTACGACGTACTGGGCAATCTCGCCCATGGTGAACTGCACGAACTTGAGCACCGTTCGCCTGCGTTTCCAACGCTGGCTTGGCTGTGCGATCGGCAGCACTGCCCAGATTCAGGTTTCCAACAACGGGACCAGTTGGACCACGGTGTGGTCAAGCACCGGCGGCACAAGCCAGACGACGATCTCCGACACAGCCTGGACTCTGTACCAGTACGACATCACCTCCGTGGCGGCTGGCAGTGCCACGGTGCAGGTGCGGTTCGGCATCGGCCCCACCGGCACTACCCCGCACGTGGGCTGGAGCATCGACGACTTTGAAATCTTTGAACCCGGCCCGGACCTTGAAGTCAAGGAAGGCGGCGTGACGGGCACCAGCATCACCAACAACCAGGCCGTGGGCGGGTTGCGCGACTTCGGCCAGGTCACCATGGGCGTGCAGAGCGCGCCGCTGACCATCGCGCTGATCAACAACGGTTCCACCAGCTGCACCTTCAGCAGCTTCGTCAAGGGCGGCGCCAACCCCGGCGACTTCTACATCCAGGCCGGCACCATGGCCAACCCGCTGCCGGCGGGCCAGAGCACTACGTTCACCGTGCAGTTCTTTGTGGGCACATCGGGTACGCCGGGTGTGAAGACAGCAAACATCACCATTCCGCACAACGCCGGCGGCATTGCCGGGCAGAACTTCGTAATCAACCTGCGCGGTGAAGCCACCAGCCCAGGAACCGGCGGCTTTGAAGCCTTTGAGATATCGGCCACCGGCAACCCGATTGCCCACCAGCAACCGGCCACCGGCACTGTGCGTGACTTCGGCAGCGTGCTGGTTGGTCAACAGTCGGCCCCGCTGACCATCGTGATCAGCAACCCCGGGCCCGGCACCCTCACCATGACTACCCCTGACATGGGCGGCCTGTGGTGGAACCAGTTCATCGTCAACGCCACCGGTTTCCTGACCAGCCTGCCCCAGGGCCAGACCACCAGTTTCACGGTGCGTTTTGCCCCGACCAGCACCGGCAGCAAGGACGCCTTTGTGCGGGTCGGCAACTCCAAACAGGGCGGCCCGGCAACCTTTGAGATTCCGGTGCTGGGCAACGGCATCACTTCGGTGCCTTCCTTCGAGCCCCGCGTCGGCAGCGCCACCGGCCCCGTGGTGGGCCACAACGACCCGGCGGCAGGCACGGCCCGAGACTTCGGCGACCAGGCGGTTTCGGCCGGGCCGACCACGCCACTGACGATTGTGATCAACAACCCGGGCGGCCAGGCACTGACCCTGGGCATGCCCACCCTGGGCGGCGCCAACCCCGGCGATTTTGTCCTGAACACCACCGGCTATTCCACCAACGTGCAGGCCGGCGCCAGCACCAGCTTCACGGTTGCCTTTGACCCGACCAGCGTGGGCCAGAAGAACGCTGAAATCAGCATCACCCACAACGACACCACCAATACCTCGCCGTTCCTGATTCTGGTCACCGGCAACGGCGTCACCACCTTCGGTATCATTGAGGTGCGTGACGGCGGCGCGGGTGGCGCCGTGGTGCCCAACCCGGCCCCGGCCACCGGCGGTTTCAACTTCGGCAACCGCGCCGTGGGCAGCGGCCCGTCGGCCGCGGCGGTCGTGCACGTAACGAACAACGGCACGGCGGCGATGACCGTGAACGCGCCGGTGTTTGTGCCCGCGACATCGGAGTTCGTGCTTGAATCGACTGGTTTTGCCGGATCGCTGGCCGTCGGCCAGAGCCGCAGCTTCAACATTCGCTTCAGCCCGACTTCGCTGGGCGTCAAGACGGCGCAGGTCAGCTTTGTACACACCGGTGTGGGCACAAGCTCGCCGTTCCGCATCAATGTGACAGGCACCGGCGTGCCTGACGCCCCGATCGTTGAAGTGCGTGAAGGCTCTGTTACCGGGCAGGTGGTGGCCAGCGGTGCACCGGCCCAGACCGGTGGCGGGCGCGACTTCGGCAGCATCGACGTTGCCGCCGGCCCCAGCACACCCAGCACCATTGTAATCCGCAACCTGGGCACCCAGAACCTGGTGCTGGGTACACCGACACTGACGGGCCCGCACGCCGCGCAGTTCAGCCTGACCCTGGGCGGCTTCACCACCACCGTGGCACCGGGCGCCAACACGCAGTTCAATGTCGGTTTTGACCCGTCGGCCGTCGGCGTGAAAGACGCGGTCATTGAGTTCACCCAGAGTGACACCACACAGGCCTCGCCGTTTCTGATCCCGGTCAAGGGCATGGGCACTTCGCCCACGGGCGTGGTGATTGCCACAGCCACCCTGCCCAACGGCGACCTCGGCAAGGCCTACCCGGCGATTATGCTGGCAGCCAGCCAGGGCGTGGGCCCGTACACATGGTCCACGTACAACTCCGCGTTGCCGCGCGGCCTGACACTGGCGTCTTCGGGTCTGCTGGATGGTGTGCCCTCGGACACCGTGGGTGTGTTCCCGGTGACGATCCGCGTCACCGACAGCACCGGCGGCACCAACGACAAGCAGTTCACCATCACCATCGCTGGCACGGTGATTGGCAAGCAGGCCGGTGGCGCGCGTGGCGGCGGCGGCGGCTGTGCCGCGGCCGGCGCGGGCATGGCCCCGGTTGCGCTGGCGATTCTGGCCGTGATCGGCTGGCGTCGTCGCCGCAGGCAGTAGGCGCTGCAAAGGCAATCAAACCCCCGCGGCAACGCGGGGGTTTTTGTTTCAACGCAGGCGTGTAACGATTGTGTCGTTGCGACGCAGGGCGATGCCGTCATGCAGCACAATCGCATCGCCGTCGGCGGCCCAGGTCCCGGCGGCCACGCGGGTGACCTGCCCGCGCCCGCCGCTGATCTCGCCCTCAAAGTCCAGGTAATGCCGCCGGTGGGGGGGCAGTTCGGGCGCGGGGCAGGATTCTCCGACTGCCAGCGGCCAGCGGGCCAATTGCCAGGTCAACAGGCGGTCTTCGCCCTCGACTTCCAGCATCAGGTCAAAGTGAGCAGCCCCGTTGACCTCGTGCCGCAGAATCACGAATCTCTGGCCCATGCGCCGCATTCTGCTTGAGGTTGAGTACCACGGACAGGCCTTCTTCGGCTGGCAGCGCCAGGGGCCGGCGCGCAGCGTGCAGGCCACGCTGGAAGCGGCCATAGCCGATCTTGTGGGCCACGCGGTGCAGGTGCACGGCGCCGGGCGCACCGACCGCGGCGTACACGCGCTGGCCATGCCCGCGCATGTGGATGTGGACTCGCGCCTGCGCTGCGACGAACTGGTGATGGCGCTGAACGCCCGGCTGCCTGCCGACTGCGCGGTGCGCACCGCCCGCGAGACAGACCCGCGCTTTCATGCGCGCTTTGATGCCCGCAGCAAGCTGTATCGGTACCGGTTTTTCCTCAGTCGCGCCCGCAGCCCGATGCTGGCCGACCGCGCCTGCCAGGTGCCGCGCAAGCTTGATATTGATGCCATGGCCGAAGCGGCTGCCCTGCTGGTCGGCACCCATGATTTTCTGAGCTTTCGCACCAACCCGGAAGAGCAGCCCGAAGTGTCAGCGGCGGCCCCTGACGAAGACGGTTCGGATACCACCGCGGATCTGCATGGCCCGGCCGCGATCGCCCATGGCGACTTCACGCCGCCGCCCTGGCGCAAGCCGCGCCCGGTGGGCACAACCCGAACCCTGTTTGACGCCCGCCTGACACTGCGCAGCGGCGTGCTGAACCTGGATGTGCGCGGCGATGGCTTTTTGCGCGGCATGGTGCGGGCGATTGCCGGCACATTGCTTGAGGTCGGCCTTGGCAAGCAGCCGCCGACCTGGGTCACAGGCTTGCTGGATGCCCGCGACCGGCGCGAGGCCGGGCCGAATTTGCCCCCTCACGGGCTGACGCTGGTTTCAGTAGACTACCCGCCGGATCCGTTTGCAGAGCGATAGGTCTTGAAGGGCCGTGGTGCGGCCCCTAGGCTTGCGCAACTACCAACGGCCACAAAGGTTGCGCGTGAAAGCCATCGTTTCTGACATCCATGCCAACCTCGCGGCCTGGCAGGCCGTGGCCAAGGACATCAAGTCCCATGGCATCACGGATATCATCAGCCTTGGTGACCTTGTGGGTTACGGGCCGGAGCCCGTGGACATCATTGATGTCGCGATGGATTTTCGCGTCAACCTGATGGGCAACCACGACGAGGCCGTGATCTTTGAGCCCGTGGGCTTCAATTATCGCGCGCTGACGGCGATCCGCTGGACCAAGCGCGCCCTGCAGGGCGGGCTGTTCGGGTTCAAGAACAAGAAGCGCATGAGCTTTCTGAAGTCGCTGAAGCTTACGCACCGCGAGGAAGGCGCGCTGATGGTGCACGGCAGCCCGCGCGAGCCGACCACCGAGTACATTTTGCGCCACGACGCCAACGCCGCCAACCAGGGCGAGCCGATGGCGCAGAAGAAGATGGACGAGATCTTCCGCGCCTTTGAAACACTGTGCTTTGTCGGGCACACGCACATCCCCTGCGTGATCGGCCAGGACTTCAGTTACCAGACAGAAAAGGACCTGAACTTCGAGTTCAAACCCGAAAAGGGCAAGAAATACATCATCAACGTCGGTAGCGTGGGCCAGCCGCGCGACCGCGACACCCGGGCCTGCTACGTCATCTGGGATGAAAAGAAGTTCACCTGGCGCCGCGTCGAGTACGATGTGGCAAGCACGGCAAAAAAGATCCGCGCCATGAAAGAGCTGGACGACTACAACGCCGACCGCCTTGAGCAAGGAGTGTAAAGCGTCCACAGTTGAGAGTTGAGGACGGCAGAATCGTGGCCCAGGTATCAGCCCGCCTGGTGCGACCGTTCTTGACACTCCGACCCAAACCCTGAACAGGAAGTCCAAGGAGAGCCATGCGCATCACCATCACTGCCAAGCACGTCAAGGTCACCGACACCATGAAGGAGTACGCGCGCGACAAGATCGAGCGCCTGGACCGGTACTTTGACCGCATCGACACCATCCAGGTGCTGATGAACAAGGACGGCAAGGAAAACGTCTGCGAAATCAACATCCACACCGACACGCACAACCAGCTTTCGGCCGTGGTGCATAACCAGGACGACATGCATGCGGCCGTGGACCTGTGCCTGGACAAGATCCAGACGCAGCTCAAGAAGGTCAAAGAAAAGCTCAAAAGCCACAAGGGTGCCGACAAGCGCAAGAAGCTGGGCCGCGACGTCAAGCGCCTGACCCAGCGACTGCCACGCATTGATGAAGCGTCCTATGAGGACGCCAAGAACGAGTAAGTCCCGATGGCGATTTTCCCGCGCCTGTTCCGACGTTCGCCCGCCGTGGTCGCCATCGGCGGCGGCACCGGCGCGTCGGGCCTGCTGCGCGGCCTGAAGGAACACACGGACAAGCTTACCGCCGTAGTCACCGTGGCCGACGATGGCGGCAGCAGCGGCCGGTTTCGCAAGGAGTTCGGAATGTTGCCCCCGGGCGACATCCGCAATTGCCTGGCGGCCATGAGCGACGGCGGCCAGGCGCTGGAAAAACTGTTCCAGTACCGCTTCGACGAAGGCGACTTCAAAGGCCACCCCTTTGGCAACATCTTTCTGGCCGCGCTGACCCGCGTGACCGGCAGCTTTGAGTCCGCAGTGCGCGAGGCCAACTCGATCCTTAGCGTTCGCGGCCGCGTGCTGCCCGCCACCACGGCCAAGGTCTCGCTGGTGGCGGAACACGCCGACGGCACCAAGACCACCGGCGAAACGCTGGTCGGCAAGGTGACCAAGCCGGTGGTGAAACTGGGCCTGCGGCCCGAAGACGCGCCGGCCGGCGCCGACGTGGTGGACGCGATTGAAAGTGCCGACCTTGTGCTGCTGGGCCCCGGCAGCCTGTACACCAGCGTGCTGCCCAACCTGTTGATCCGCGACATTCGCGCCGCGCTTGACCGCACAGAGGCCGTGATCGGTTACGTCTGCAACATCATGACCCAGCCCGGCGAGACCCAGGGCTTTGCCGCCAGCAAACATGCCCAGGTCATCATTGACCACACCGGGCCTGACCTGGTTGACTTTGTTGTCGTCAACACCGGCAACGTGCCGCCAAGGCTTGAGGCCGCCTACGCCGCCGAAGGCGCCGCGCCCGTGGTTGCCGACATGGACGCGCTGAACGCGCTGCCCGGTAAACCGCGCATCCTTGCCGCCGACCTGGTGTACGCCGACAGCGTAGTACGCCACCACCCCGGCAAGCTGGCCGAGCTGTGCCTGGAAACCTTCCGCGAAGTCGGCAAGCAACGCGCCAAGGCCTGACAGTCACTTCGGCTTCCATTGGGCCGGGTCCTGCTGGTACCATGCCTTGAGTTGCTCGTACAGCGCCGGGTGTTTCTTGCGCAACTGGCGCGGCTTCTCAAAGAACGCTTCCGTGGCAACGGCGAAGAACTCGGCGGGGTTGGTGCCGCCGTACTCATCCAGCACGTGCTTCATCGGGCCGCGCAGGCGCTCGTACTCGGCGCCAAGCACCTGCGCCCAGGGGCCGTACATGCCGCGGTTGGGCAGGTCGGGCGCACCGTCGGCTGTGCCGTCTTACTGGTCAAGCTGGTGCGCGAACTCGTGCAGCACCACGTTGTGACCGTCGTGCATGTTCACGCTGCCGCCCAGCGCGGCATCCCAGGCCAGGATCACGTTGCCGCGCGTCCAGCTTTGGCCCAGGGTCACGACATCGCGCTCGCTGACCAGGCCGTTGTCATGGTTCTTCTGGGTGGTCTTGAACGCGCCGGGATAGACCAGCACGTTATGAAGTTCCGGAAAGTAATCGTGCTTCCGGTGCAGCAGAAGCAGGCAGGCCTGGGCGGCGATGGTGACGCGGATTTCCTCGGTGAGTTCCAGCCCGCCGCAGCCTTCAAAGTGTTTCTCGGCCAGAAACACCTGCACATGGCCCAGCAGCTCGTCGCGGTCCGGCGTCGGCAGAAGGCCGAACATGGGCACGTTGCGCGCAATCACCTCGCGCCAGGTTGGAGGAAATGGCTGCGCCCGCAGTCGCGCGCGGCGCCGATTCTTGAGCCATCCGAACATGCAGGTGTGTTACGTCCGCCGGGGCATTCCGGCCATGGCCCGGCATCGCTCAGGCCGTGGCCAGTGCCGGGTTCAGCTTTTCCTCGGCAAGCTTCTTCAGGCCGCGCAGGTCCAGCTTGCCGGTGCCCAGAATCGGCAGTGCCGGAACTTCGACAAAGTCGCTGGCCCTTGGAATGAACAGGTTTGGCAGGCCCTGCTTCTGCAGGCCTTCCACCAGAACTTCCACGGTGACGGTGCACTGCACGTGGACAACGACAATGCGTTCGCCCTTGCGTTCGTCGCGCACGGCCGTGACGGCAAACACCTGGGTGGGGGATTCGATGCAGGCGTGCAGGGCTTCTTCGATCTTGATGTGCGGCACCATTTCGCCGCCGATCTTGCTGAACCGGGAAAGGCGGTCGGTGATTGCGATGTAGCCTTCTTCGTCAAGCTTGGCGATGTCGCCGGTCACGTACCAGCCGTCGCGCAGCACTGTTTCGTTCAGGTCGGGCCTGTCCAGGTAGCCCTTCATCACGTTGGGGCCCTTGACCAGCAGCATGCCGGGCGTGCCCACGGGCAGGGGCTCAAACGTGTCGGGGTCTACAACCTTGACACTGACACCGGGCAGAGGCTGGCCCACCGTGCCAAGCCGGTTGCCCTTCTGGTAAAAGCCCCGGGCGCGGTAATCCAGGCTGTTGACGGCGATTACCGGCGAGCATTCCGTGGCGCCATAGCCCTCCAGAATCTCGACTCCGAAGTGTTCCTTGAACGCAGTGGCAAACTTCGGCGAGAGTTTTTCGGCGCCGGCCACAACCAGCCGCATGCTGCCGAACTGCCCGGGCTGGATGCGTTTCATGTACATCTGCAGGAATGTCGGTGTCGCGCAGATGGCGGTGCCGCCGTAACCCTCGCACAGGTGCCCGATGGTTTCGGCATCCAGCGGGTTGGGCGCAAGAATCAGCGCCGGGCCCACGTGCACGCCCACCCACAACAGCAGGTTGCCGAAGCTGTGAAACAGCGGCAGCAGGTGCACCAGTTTGTCGCGGTCGTCAAAGTGCAGGGTCTGGGCCGCGCTTTCCACGTTGCTCAGGATATTGAAGTGCGAAAGCTGCACGCCCTTGGGTTCGCCGGTGCTGCCGCTGCTGAAGATGATTGTGGCAATGTCGTCCATTTCGGGCCGCTTGCGCGCGTGCACCAGCCTCTCAATCGCGAAGTACGGCATGATCGCGGCAAACAGCATGGCCTTGAGCCGTTCGCGCGTGTTGATCGTGGGCGCCACGTCTTCCAGGTACACCAGTTGCACATTGGCCGGTGGATCAAGTTTGGCCTTTTCCAGAAACGCGCGGCTGGTGACCACGGTTTTGAGGCCGGCCTGCGTGCAGGCGGCCTCCATGCCCGATCTGCCGGTGGTGTAGTTCAGGTTGACAAAACAGCGCGCCGAAATCGCCGCGGCCATGTTCACCAGCGCACCGGCCACACTGGGCGGCAACAGGATGCCCACGCGCTGCTGGTCGGCCCAGATTTTGCGCAGCGCCCTCGCCAGGGCTATCGCACCAGTGACAGCCTTGAGCTTGATCAGCGCGCCGCGCACGGGATCGGCCAGGCCCACCTGCATCGGGTGGCGGCGCGCCCAGCGCACCACGCTGTAGCCCAGCGGCAGCATGCCCTGCTTGCGAAGATTCCAGCCCTGCTGCGAAAGGTCGTGTACCGCGCGGCGCACGTCCGTAAGCGGCGTGGAGGCCGGCATGGGCTCGCCGAACAGCACATTGATCGGCCGCGGAAACCGGCGCGGCAGCTTGGTCACCATGCGCCCGCCCGAGGGGCTGAACACGCTGCCCCACACGTTGTCGAGCTGCATGGGGATGATGGGCACGTTGCGGCCCTTTACGATGATCTCGGCCCCGCGTCGAAACGGCAGCAGCATGCCGATGCGGCTGATCTCGCCCTCGGCAAAAATGCAGACCAGTTCGCCTTCGTCCAGGTACTTGCCGGCGTCTTTCAAGGCGCGCATGACAACCTTGGGCCCGCCGGTGCTGGAAACCGGTATCGCCCCCAGCGCTTTCATGAAGGGCTTCAGCAACGGGTGGTAGAAGTAGCTTTCGTCCACGATGAACCGCACCGGCCGGTCAATGGAGGCCAGCACGAACAGCCCGTCCGCCAGCGACAGGTGATTGGCCACCAGCAGCGCACCGCCGGTGCGCGGCACGTGGCCGCGGCCGGAAACATGGATGCGGTACGCCGTGTTGGCCAGGATGATCGCCACCAGCCGCACCAGCGCGTCCGGCAGCAGCTTGATGGCCCAGGCCGTGCCCGCCAGCGTGATGCCTGCCGCGCCCAGGAAAATGCCCGCGGGCGAAAGCCCCGCAAAGAACGCCAGCCCCGTGCCCAGCAGCGACCCGGCCAGGATGCCGCTGAACACAAAGATGTTCGCCAGCGCGATCACGCTGCCGCGACGGTCCGGCGGCGAAAGCGATTGCAGCACCGCATGCAGCGGCACCACGATCAGGCCGCTGCTGACACCCATCAGCGACATCAGCACGCAGACGCCCGTCATGCCCGGCCGCGTGATGCCCAGCAGCAGTGTCATCGCGCCCAGGCCGATGCTGCCCAGCGGGATCAGGCCGTATTCAACCTTGCCGCTGCTCAGGCGGCCGGCCAGCACAGAGCCTGCGCCCACACCCACGGCAAACAGCGCCAGCGGCAGCCCCGCCACCTCATCGCCGGCGCGCACCACAGATTTCATGTACACGACCAGGTTCTGGCCCAGCAGGCTGGCCACGCCCCAGAACAGCGTGCTGCCCAGCACCGTCAGCCACAGCACGCGGCTGGCGCGCACGGTTTTCCAGGCGGCCACAATGCCGCCCTGCTGGCCCGGCGCGCGCGCGGCCGGGACCTTGGGCACGGCAAACGACGCCGCAAAGCCCACAACCGAACAGCCCAGCAGCGGCGCCAGCGCAATCCAGGTGGATTCACCGGCGGTTTTCAGCAGCACGCCGCCCAGGCCGGTGCCGGCGATGATCGCCACGAACGTCCACAGTTCGAGGGCGCCATTGCCGCGCGAGAGTTTCTCGTGCGGCAGAATCTCGGGCAGAATGCCGTACTTGGCGGGGCTGAACAGCGCGCTTTGCACGCCCATGCCAGCCAGCACCGCAAGCAGCGGCCAGAACGCGTCCGATGGCGCAAGCACTATCAGCGCAAGCGCCGTCGCCACCAGCAGCACTTCCAGGCCCTTGAGGGCAATGATCACCTTGCGCTTGCTGATGCGGTCGGCCAGCGCGCCGGCCGGGATCGAAAACAGCACCAGCGGCAGGGTAAGCGCCACCAGCGCGCCCGAGGTCACGTACTGCGACATCTCCGCATACTCGCGGCCCTGGGTGGACATGCCGCGCGTGAAGATGCCGATACCCAGCAACGTCAGGATCATCTTCAGCGCGTTGTCGTTGAACGCGCCGAAAAACTGCGTAACCAGCAGGCCGGGCAGCGGGCGTCTGGCGATTGTGGGTGCGGCCTCGGCCATCTTGTCTCCACCGCGGCATCAAAACATAACGGCAGTATATCATGCCGTTATCAAGATGCAAGCGGGTTGAACAGGGCAAGGATCATAAAGAAGCCACGCGCCCGCGCGACGGGTTTCGGCGCGCGGGCCCGTGGCTTTTCAGGCTGCGGCTATTCCTTGTGGGCGGTGTACCGGAAGCTGGTCCTTTCTGTCGGCGGTGTCAGGCCGAACTGGCTGATCACCTGCCGGGCATAGTTGTAGTAGGCCGAATCCATCAGGATTGAATACACGCCCCATTCCGGCGCTGCCGCGTTGGGTTCAATGCGGATGTTCTCGGCGGGCTGGCTGACCGTCTGGCGTTCATACAGTTGCTTGCCCTGGCGGTCGAACACCTTGAAGCCCCAGGCTACCTCAACGCCGAACAGCAGGCCCAGCGACTTGCGCACACCATCGGCGTCCGCGCGCGAGTTGTTGAAGTACGTCGGCGTGCGCCGGATCTCCGAAGTTACCTCCAGCACCAGCTTGCCCGCGCGTTCTTCTTTTGGCTGCAGCGCCCTCAGCGACAACAGGTTGGCATCGAACACGCTTTTGAACGCGCCCTGGGTCGCGGTCATGAAGGTGTTGCGGCGCGCCGCGTCAAAACGGGCCGAAAACGCCTCGCCCGGGTCAATGATCTTCACGTTGCCGTCCGGGAACGTCTGCTTGATCATGTCCTGCGACTTCCACCACTCCAGCGCGTCTTCATGGCCGGGCGGCGTGGCCAGTCTTGCGCTGTTGGAAAACGCCACATACACATCGGCATCGCGCGCGGTGCTCAGGTCTTTCAACACAACGGCAAAGGCCGCGCGCAGGTCTTCGTCGGATGCGTCGGCAGCTTCGTCGTCGCCGGGTTTGGTCAGCTTGGCCAGAGCTTCATCGTAGGCCTTGCCCATGCCGTCGGCCGCGGCGGCAAGAACGATGTCGAAGTTGCTGTCATCGGGGTACATCGCCTTGACGGTCGCCAGCTTCAGGCGCACGCCGGAATAGTCCTTGAACTGCAGGGCCTGCAGCACCTCGGCGCGCATGTGGCGGGCTTTGGCCTCAGGGCGATGGAACTGGTCGGGGATGTCCCAGATGTAGCTGTTCCAGTCCCATACGTTTTCGCTGGCCACACATTCTTCGAACTCGGTCTGCTCGATCTGGCGCCAGTACATGTCACTGAGCGCCGGCCCGGCCGCGCCCCCGGCAATCAGCCCGATCAGCGGCACCGCCAGCGATGGCAGCACAGGTATGCGCCTGCCCGCCACGTTGGCGCCGCCGGTCAGCATCCAGCGCAGGCCCAGGCCTGCAAACAGGCCCATCGCGGCACCCGCGCCGGCGCCCTCGTGCCCGTGAATACACAGGGCAACCACCAGGCCCAGCGCCAGGCCGGCGCCGATCACGAACTTGACGACCCCCAAGGCCTTGCTGGGCCCGGTTGTTCGCGCGGGCGTGGGGCTGCCTGGCGGCATCGGAAAGTGCGCCTGCGGCGGCGGCGGAAAGTTCGGCGGGGCAGGGTAGCTGGGCTGCGGAAACGGGTTGATCGGGCGCGGAGGGCCGCCCATCGGCGTTGGTGAAGGCTGGTTCATGGTCAGGGTACCCGGGTATCAGAGCGCGCACGGAGTATAGAGAAGCCGGATACTTGAAGCATCGGGCATTTCCTTTCCACAGTTCGTCCCCGACCCGTGCCTTGGCCGCGCGCGAAGCTATTTTGGCAGCATGACCGCGCAAAAGCGCATCTATGAGTTCGGCAACGGCAAGGCCGAGGGCAACGCCGGCATGAAGGCCCTGCTGGGCGGCAAAGGCGCCAACCTGGCCGAGATGGCGGGCATGGGCCTGCCGGTGCCGCCGGGCTTCACCATTACAACCCAGACCTGTGCCGACTGGTACGACGCAGGCAACCGCATGCCGGAAGGCCTGATGGACGGCGTTCGCGCTGCCGTGGCCGGCGTGGAAGCGCAGCTTGGCCGACAGTTCGGAGGGGCGCGGCCGCTGCTGTTCAGCGTGCGCAGCGGCGCGGCCGCCAGCATGCCCGGCATGATGGACACGGTGCTGAACCTGGGCCTGAACGCGCAAACGGTCGAGGCACTGGCCACCGAAACCGGCAACCCGCGCTTTGCGTGGGACAGCTACCGGCGCTTTATCACCATGTACGCCGACGTGGTTTCCGGCGTGGAGCGCAAGCTGTTCGAGCACGAGTTCAATGCAGCCAAAAAGCGCGCCGGGGTAACGCGTGATTCGGACCTTACAGCCGACCAGCTGAAGCAGGTCTGCGCGGCGATGAAGGTTGTGTACCTAAAGCAGGAACACGAAGAGTTTCCGCAGGACCCATGGACGCAGCTTGAGCGCGCGGTTGAGGCCGTGTTTCGGTCCTGGAACAATATGCGCGCGATTGAGTACCGCCGCCTCAACCGCATCCACGGCCTGCTGGGCACGGCCGTGAACATCCAGGCCATGGTGTTTGGCAACCTGAACGAAGAAAGCGGCACCGGCGTGGGCTTCACCCGCGACCCCAGCACCGGCGAGAACGAGTTTTTCTGCGACGTGCTGTTCAACGCCCAGGGTGAAGACGTGGTCGCCGGCCTGCGGACGCCGGAGCACCTGGACGCGCTGAAGCAACGCATGCCGGAGGTTCACGCCCAGCTGATGCAGGCGCGCCAGACACTCGAGCAGCATTACCGCGACATGCAGGACATCGAGTTCACCATCCAGGACGGCAAGCTTTACCTGCTGCAGACCCGCAACGGCAAGCGCACGGCCCGGGCGGCACTGCGCATTGCGCTGGCGCTGGTGGATGAAAAACTGCTCACGCGCGAGCAAGCGCTGCTGAAGATCGACGCCAGTTCACTGAACCAGTTGCTGCACCCGATGTTCGACCCCAAAGCCAAGGTGCAGGTGATCGCATCGGGCATTCCCGCCAGCCCCGGCGCGGCCAAGGGTGCGGCGGTGTTCACGCCCGACGAGGCCGAAAGGCGCGCCGCGCGCGGACAAAGCGTGATTCTTGTGCGCGAAGAAACCAGCCCCGAGGACATCAAGGGCATGGCTGCGGCGGCGGGCATTCTGACCGCGCGCGGCGGACGCACCAGCCACGCCGCCGTGGTCGCGCGCCAGATGGGCAAGACCTGCGTGGCCGGTTGCAGCAGCATTCATATTGACGAGCACGCTGGAATCTTCCAGGCGGGCGCGATCACCGTGCGCCAAGGCGACGCAATCAGCCTCAATGGCGCCACAGGCGAAGTGATGCTGGGCGATGTGCCAACCGTGCCGCCGGAACTCAGTGGCGACTTCCGCACTGTGATGCAGTGGTCCGACGAACTGCGCAGGCTTGGCGTGCGGGCCAACGCCGACGTGCCGCGCGATGCGCTGAAGGCCCGCGAGTTCGGCGCCGAGGGCATCGGTCTGTGCCGCACCGAACACATGTTTTTTGACAGCGACCGCATCAACAAGATGCGCGAGATGATCCTGGCCAAGACACTCGAACAAAAGCAGCACGCCCTGGCCAAGCTGCTGCCGATGCAGCGGGCGGATTTTCTGGGCCTGTTTGCCGCCATGGACGGCCTGCCGGTGACCATCCGGCTGCTGGACCCGCCGCTGCACGAGTTTCTGCCCCAAGACCCGTCCACGCAGCAGATCATTGCTGATCAACTTGACGTCAGCCTCAAGACCGTGCAGGACACCGTGGCGAACCTGCACGAGCTGAACCCGATGCTGGGCCTGCGCGGTTGCCGCCTGGGCATAGAACAGCCGTTGATCTACGACATGCAGGTGCAGGCCATCATCGAAGCCATGCTCGAGGCCGAGCAGCAGGGCGTCAGGGTACTGGCCGAGATCATGATCCCGCTGGTCGGCACGATTGAGGAATTGCGCTGGCTGCGCCGCCGCATTGAAGAACAGCTCAATCAGTTCAACCTGCACCACGGCAGCAGACTTGCGCCGAAAATCGGGACCATGATTGAGGTGCCCCGCGCGGCGCTGACGGCCGACAAGATCGCCACCGAGGCCGACTTCTTCAGCTTCGGGACGAACGATTTAACCCAGATGACGCTGGGCGTCAGCCGCGACGACGCCGAAAAGGGCTTTTTGATCGACTATGTTGTGCGCGGGATTTTCCCCACCGACCCGTTTGCAACGCTCGACCGCGAGGGCGTGGGCAAGCTGGTGGACATGGGCGTGAAGCTGGGCCGCGGCGTGAAACCCGGCCTGAAAGTGGGCATCTGCGGCGAACACGGCGGCGACCCGGAGAGCATTGAGTTCTGCCACGAAGTCGGCATGGACTACGTAAGCTGCAGCCCGTTTCGAGTGCCCATCGCAAGACTCGCCGCCGCCCAGGCCGCAATCAAGCACGGCAAGGCCTGAACCGCCAAGGACGCCAAGTAACGCCAAGAACTGCCAATGCAAACCGCCAAAGCCCCGAATCGCCAAAGGGCTTTCCTTGTACGTAGCCTTTTGGCGCTTAGGCGCTTTGGCGGTTGAAGACCGTTACTTCACCGGCTTCAGCACCCGGTCTGTCGGGGCTTCGGGCTTCTCTACTTTTTCGTTGCCGACTTTGCTTAGCACCCAGCCTGCGCTGGTCTGCTTGAACTCAAGTTTGTCGCCCCCGACCTTCAACGTGCCGGTGCCGCCCTTTTCGGTCCAGTCCACACTGGGCGCGTTTGCGCCTTTTTTGTCGGGGTACAGCACAGTCACGAACACCTGTTCGGTCTTGGGTTGCGCGGCCTTGATGCCCACAAAGTTGATCTCGTGGCGGCCGGTGGCCAGCGTGGCTTTGGGGCTGGCAGCAATCACATGCAGCGCGCCGCGTTCGCCGTCGATCTGCGCGGCGTTTTCTTTGACTGTGATCGTGCGGCGGGATTGCACCCGGGCCTCGATGTTTGTGCTGCCGCTGGTCTCCACTTCATCGAGCAGAACCACATACTTGCCGTCTACGACCACCATCGTGCGCACGCACTTCTTCGCGTGCTGGCCCCAGGCATCGGTTACGTCGCACTGCAGCCAGTGATAGCCCTTGCCGCCGCCCCAGGCCGTGTACCTGGCCTGTGCGGGTTTGCGCTGGTCCTGGCCGTCGATCACGATTGTGCTGTGCTGGTCGGCGCGGGTCGCGCCATAGCCGGGGTCGTGCACGAAACGTTCGCCGTCGTAGACCAGCACAAAGGTGCCAAGGTCCATGTTGCAATGGCTCTTGTCGCTGGTCCAACCGCCGTTGAAGGCCACCCACAGTTTGTCATAGCGATACAGCGTGTGGCCGCTTTGGCGAAACAGCACTTCGCGCTGCAGTGCCGGCATCTGCTGCGGCGCCTGCGGGGTGGCCCGCCGGAACACAAACCACTGCCAGGCATAGCCGTTGGTCGTCCAGGGGCCGCCGCCCCAGTCAGCGCCCCACAACAACAGTGGATCGCCGCCGGGCGTGCGGGCCTCGAAGATCGCGTTCAAGGCCTGGCTTGGCCCGCCCTCAAAGGTGCGGGGGTCAGCGCCGAACAGGTCGCGAAAGGTGTCCTCGCCCATGTTGTTGAAGTTGGCGTAACGCCGGTCCGGCCCGTACATGTAGATGTCCCAGTACCCGGCCAGGCGCTCAAAGGTCTTGAGCGGCATTTCCTCGGCCATGCAGTGCTCCCAGGCCAGGGTGAAATCCAGCGCCATGCCCACGCCATAGCGCCAGTACATGACGCCCTCATAGCCTCCGCCGTCGGCCAGAACCACCTTGTCGAGAAACGTGTTGAGATGACTCCAGGCGAAGTCCGCGGCCTTTTTTGCTTCGGGCAGTTCGTCGTACAGCGCCAGCCCCAGCAGGCCGCAGCCACCGTGGCACACGCCGCACCAGTTGGTGACAGGGTTGTCCACCCACAGGTCCACGTTGCGCGGGCGGAACTGTTCGATGCTGGCCAGGTACGGCTTCAGGCCCAGTTCCAGCGCCCTTTCGGCGAACCACTTGCGTTCTGCGTCGGTGAGAATCCCCCGGCACCAGTCATAGAACAGCGCGCAGCCCTGCGAACACTCGGCGGTCTCCAGTTGCGCGCCCTGGTTCCAGCCGCGGTTTTCGTGCCAGCGTGACTGGCCAAGAATCGACCAGGCCTCGGCCTTGGCGCGGTCGGCGTACTTGCGGTCGCCGGTCACGGCATACGCGAAGCCGCACAGGGCAAGCAGCCCTTGCGCGGGGCGCGCGCGATTGCCGCCGATCACGTTTTCGCTGCTGACGGGCCGGGCCACCATGTCGTTGGCGACACCCAGCGCGCGGGCCCAGCGCGCGGCAAAGGGCTCGGTCTTGAGTTTGTCGCGCAGTGCGTCCAGCCCCTTGGGCGTGACATACATGTAAGGCCGCACTTTGCGGTCGGCTGACTCGCGCTTGGGTGTCTTGGCCTTTTGGGCGACGCTGACGCAGGGCAACAGCAACAGCGCCAGCACGGCGAGAACTTTCAATGTGCGCATGGGGTCTCCGGCAACCTGAATGCCGAGGGTGGTCGCTGCGTTTCAGATTTCATGTTGCTGACGGTATCGTGGGCCACGCGTTGATCCTAAGAAGTGGCACGGGCGTCCTCGCCCGTGGGAAAAAAGTGGCAGGAGCCTCTGGCTCCTGCCAAGGCCGGGGCGGGACGCCCCGGCTACCTTCAACACGGCCGAGACGGCCGTGCCACGTTTTACACGTACCCAGCCGGGTGTTGCAGGCCGGCGGTTTCTTCGAGGCCGAGGATCAGGTTCAGGTTCTGCACCGCCTGGCCGGCGCCGCCTTTGACCAGGTTGTCGATCGCGCACAGGCCGACCATCATGTCGCCCTGGGCGCGGAACATCAGGTGGGCGTTGTTGGTGCCCTGCACCAGGCGCATCTCGGGCGTGTCCTTCACGATCTGCACAAACGGTTCGTTTTCGTAGGCGTCGCGCACAATCTCATTGAAGGTGGCCATACTCTTGTGGTTATTCAGCGGGATGAACGCCGTGCTGAAGATGCCGCGCACAAACGGGCCCGACTGCGGCACAAAGAACAGGTCAAAGTCGTTGTCCTTGTTCAGGCCTTCCAGAAACGGCACGACCTCGACCAGATGCTGGTGTTCCAGCACCTTGTAGGCCCGCACATTCTGGGCGCGTTCGGGGTGGTGCGTGGTCTGCATGGGCTTGTTGCCGGAACCGCTGCTGCCGGTGATGCCGGTGACGCAGACTTCGCCCACCAGTTCGCCGTGCTTGGCAAACGGTGCCAGCAGAAGATTCAGGCTGGTGGCAAAACAGCCGGGGCTGGCGATGTACTGGGCGGCCTTGATGGCTTGGCGGTTGAATTCGGGCGCGCCGTACACAAAGCGCTTTTGCAGTTCAGGCGCGGTGTGCTTGGTCTTGTAGTATTGTTCCCACTTGTCGATCACCGGGCTGCGGAAGTCGCCGCTGGCATCCACGATCTTGAGCTTGGGAAAGCGCGTGCTGATCTCGGTGGCTGCGGCCATCGCGCCGCCGTGGGGCAGGCACAGGCACACGGCGTCTACGTCGGCGCACAGGCTGATGTCCCACACCGCGAACTCTTCGCGGATGTAACCCAGCAGGTTCGGGAAAAGTTCATGCACGCGCTTGCCGGCGTTGGATTCGCTGGTGACCCATGCGATCTCCACGTTCGGGTGTGTGCACAGGATGCGCATCAGCTCTGACCCGATGTATCCCGATGCCCCCGCAATGCCGATTCTGAACTTGCGTTCCGCCAAAGCTGGCCTCGCTGTCGTGGTGTTGGCCCATTGATAGTTTGAAAACCACAAATCGCAAAGCCCCCGCGCCATGGCGGGGGCTTTGGATTTGGCGGTGGTTCAGGCCAGGCTTACGTCGCGGCCGGCAAAACGCTCGCGCAGGAACGTCTTGGCACGGTGCAGGCGCGACATGACTGTGCCGATTGGCAGCTTCAGCTTGGCCGCGATGTCGCGGTAGCTGAGGTCGCCCACGGTGTTCAGCAGCAGCACGTCGCGGTAGCGCCCATCCATTTCTTCCAGGCCGCCCTTGAGGTCTTCATCCAGGCTTTCCAGGAAGGTCTGGTCGCCCGCGATCTCGGAGGCCTCCATGTTGCTGAACTCGTAGGCTTCCACGACCGGGCTCTCTTCGCCGATCATCTGCTCGGCGCCTTCGACGTGCACTTCGTTCACGCGGCGCTTGGAGCGGCGATAGTCGTTGATGAACTGGTTGAACAGGATGCGCGACAGCCAGGCCTTCAGGTTTGTGCCCTGTTCATACTGCGCGAACTTGCGCAGGCCCCGGATGTAGGTTTCCTGCACCAGGTCTTCGGCATCGGCGCGGTTGCGGGTGAGGTGATATGCCTGCCCGAACAACTCCTGCATCAGCGGCAGGGCCTGGGTCTCGAACTGTTGGCGCAGCGTCGTCGTTTCGTTTTGCATGGCCTTATCCCCCGTTCTGATCCGGAGTAGTCCCCCGGTGTTGATTGCGAAAGTTGAATGTCGACTTTCTGAGTCCAGTTTGCGTACCAGTTGAACAGACCAGTCAGTCTGTGTATTCCCATGAAAAAGGCTACTCGAGCAGCTTGAAGCGGTCCTCGGCAATCTTGCGTGCGGTTTCAATCGGCCAGGTGCAGCACTGCACCGGTGATGCGGCCAGCGCTCCTTCAACCAGCAGGTAAAGTTCTGCGGCATAGTTGCTGAGCTGGTCTTCGGTCTTGCCTTTGCCCAGGTAGTGTGCCGAGACAAGCTCGTACAGCAGTTCGCGCATCGAATCCTTGTGCCATTTGACGACTTCGCGCACCCTGGACCCTGCCTCGCGGAACTCGCTGGTCATGTTCAGAAAGGCGCATCCCAGGCTGGTTCCGCTGCACTGGCAGCTTTCGGCCAGCCAGAAGAACACGCGGCGGATACGCTGGGCCGGCGTTTCACCCAGGGCCAGAAACTTGCGCAGGTCGGCCATCATCACGTCGTGGCGTTTCTGCAGGCAGGTAACCAGCAGGTCTTCTTTGGTCTTGAAGTGGTGGTAAAAGCTGGCCTTGGCGATTTCGGCTGCGTCGATGATTTCGTTGATGCCGGTGGCGCGATAGCCGTTCTGGTAGAACAGCTTGGTGGCGGTTTCGAGCAGTCGCTCGCGTACGTTGGTTTTTTCGGCTGCTGCGGTCATGCAAGGAATGTATACCAGACCAGTCTGTCTGTCAAACAGGAAAGTGAACTTTTATGTCCGCCACCAACCGAGTTGTGCTGGCCATCACCGGTGCCAGCGGCATTCAATATGCCCAGCGGCTGCTGCAAACCCTTATCCAGTCAAAAGTTGAGACACATGTGGTGTTCAGTGATGCCGCCCTGGAAGTATGGCGCGCCGAACTGGATGTGCCGTTGAAGGGCGACAGGCCTGACCTGGCCGCCTTTGCCGGCGTCGAACCCGCAGGTGTAACGCTGTACCGCAATAGTCAGGTCGGCGCCTCAATTGCCAGCGGGTCGTTTCGCCACCGCGGCATGGTGGTGTGCCCCTGCAGCATGAGCACTCTGGGCGCGATTGCCACCGGCTCAGGCGACAAGCTGATCGGCCGCGCCGCCGAAGTGGCGTTGAAGGAACGCCGCAAGCTGATTCTCGTGCCGCGCGAGACGCCGTACTCACTGATTGCCCTGCGCAACATGGTGACACTGACCGAGGCAGGGGCGGTGATTCTCGACGCTAACCCGGGCTTTTACTCCAAGCCCTCTACGGTGCAGGAAATGGTGGATTTTGTCGTGGCCAGGGTGCTGGACCACCTTGAGATTGAACACGGCCTTGGCAAACGCTGGGGCGGCCCCAACGCGTAGAGCATTTTCACAGTTCGTTTGCAGGCTTCCGCTGGCGGCGGTCTTCGCATCTCTGCGTCGCGCTCCCTCGGCGTGGCCTCCAGCCACGCCTACGTCCGCGCTCCTTGATCTGCTCGACCGGCGCGGCGCAGAATCTCTGCAAACAGACAGCGAAAAAGCTCTAGCCTTTTCGGGCGCGGGCCGGTGCGGTACTGTCGGGCCATGGCTGGCCGCGTGATCCAGGGCGACAACCTTGATGTGCTGCGCGACCTGCCCGATGGCTTTGCGCGCCTGATTTACATCGACCCGCCGTTCAACACCGGCCGCAGGCAGTTGCGCCGCACCATGCGTGTGCGCCGCGACGATGCCGGCACGGCCGGCTTCAAGGGGGCCGGGTACCGGCGCGAGACAACCGCCAGTCGCGCCTACGCCGATGCCTTTGACGACTACCTGGGCTTTCTGCGCCCGCGCATCGAGCAGGCCCGGCGTGTACTGGCCGCCGATGGCGCGCTGTACTTTCACATTGATTACCGCGAGGCCCACTACGCCCGCGTGCAGCTGCTGGACCCGATTTTCGGGCGCGATGCGCTGATCAACGAGATCATCTGGGCCTATGACTATGGTGGCCGGCCCAAGGACCGCTGGCCGGCCAAGCACGACACGATTTTCTTCTACGCCAGGGACCCGGCGAAGTTCGTGTTCAATGCCGCCGAGATCACTCGCGAGCCCTACATGGCGCCGGGGCTGGTCGGGCCTGAGAAGGCCGCGCGCGGCAAACTGCCCACCGATGTGTGGTGGCACACGATTGTGGGCACCAGCTCGCGCGAAAAAACCGGTTATCCCACACAGAAGCCGCTGGGCGTGCTGCGCCGCATCGTGCAGGCAAGCTCGATGCCCGGCGACCGGGTGCTGGACTTCTTTGCCGGCAGCGGCGCGATCGGCGCGGCCTGCCTTGAGCTCGGGCGCGAGTTTGTGCTGGTCGACAACAACCCGCAGGCGATTGCCGTGATGCGCAAAAGATTTGCTGGCGCGCCAGTCAGCTTTGAGCGGCAGCGCTCACGCGGCGGCGCAGCGACGCGGCGCAAAGCAAAGGGTTGACGCACTGGTGGCACGTCAATCCCGCCAAACGGGCTCACCTTCTGGCTTGGTGTCGGGGGTTGAATAGACCTCAATCGTGTTGCCCATCGGGTCTTTGATCGTCCAGCCCCAGTAGCTGGCCTGGCGCCAGCTGGGTGAGGGTTTGGCGGCCTTTACTTTGGCATCGCGCAGGCGCTTGACGGTGGCCTTGAAATCAGACCATGGCACGGCAATTGACATGCTCATCAAGGGCTGCGCGCCATCCAGGGCCTCGCCGGGCTGGTCGGCCCAGCGTTCTTCGACGGGCATGGGCTTTTCAGTGCGAAAGAACATGTACTCCAGGCCTTCGCACCGGTACGTGACAAAGCCGAAGTCCTTGCTGTCAACGGCGGCGCCTTCCTTCATGCCCAGCAGCTCGGTGTAGAACCGGCGCGTAGCGGGGATGTCGTTGCAGAACCCGTACAGGAATCGAATGTTGATCCGCGGTGCGGGACGTGCGATGGGTTGGCCGGTTTCCTTTTCGTCGGCAGCCATGACTTTCTCCGGGTCGGCAATGCTGCGCAGATATTCGGCAAGGTCTGTCAGGTCGGCTTCTTCCATCTTGAATGGGGTCATGGAATCGGTGAAGCCCTTTGTGATCCGTGCACGCGGCGCGACAAGTGATTCACGAAGGAACGCCCGATCGAACAGTACCGTCGTTCCGTCAGTCTGTTCAACCTCGGTTCCCCAGGCATTGTTGAGGGGCAACGCGACCCTGCGTGTCCCGTCCACGCTGTGGCACACGGCGCAAAGCTGGGTGTATTGAACTTTGCCGCGGGCTGCTGCGTCTTTGTCAATCTCAAGGACCTTTTTCTTTGTGGCCGGTTGATCACCGGCCGTGGTTTGCGACGTGCCTGCCAGCAGGCCGACACACACTGCCACACCCATCAGCGCAGCAGCCAGCACACGCGATGAACCCATGGGAGATGCCCTCCAGGCGTTGGGGATGGGTTCAGTCTAGGCCGGGTGCCCAATCAACCTCAAGAATCCTTTCCTTTATTGCCGAAAACTCAAAGGGCTTCCGCACTTGCGGATGTGCCGTTGATCGGAGAGCCACATGGCGGGCAAGACACTCAGCGCGGCGGATTCCATGGTTTCACGCAAGATCTCGCGCATCTTCAAGCGCGAGATGCTGCAGGAGTGCGCGGCTCTTTCCCTGCTGCTGGTCGTTGCGTTCATGCTGCTTTCGATTGTTTCATTTGACCCGGCCGACGTTGCCGGCGCTGTCTGGCCGGTCAACGATACGCCCAGCAACCTGGGCGGCCGCACGGGTGCCGTTGCTGTGCACCTGGGCTACACCTTTCTGGGCGTGGGCACGTACCTGCTGGTAGGGTTGCTGGGCGTCTATGCCACGCTGATCTTCTTTCGCCGCAAGGCCGCGGATTGGCCGGTGCGGCTGCTTGGCACGGTGCTGCTGGTGGCGACCTTCAGCGCGCTGTTCGGCGGCAGCTATTCCGATTCGGGCATCATGCCCTCGCGCGGTGGCGTGGTGGGGGCCAGCATCTTTGCGCTGCTGGATGCCAACTTCGGCCTGACCGGCACGTACCTGGTGCTGGCGTTTGTGGCGCTGCTCAGCTTCCTGCTGGCCACGGACATTCTGTTCTACCCGATCATCCGCGACCTGCTGCACCCGCTGGGTCAGCCGGATGTCGAAAGCGGCGCCTTGCCGGTGCCAAGCATCCCTGAACCGATCATGCCCGGCGAAACCGTCCAGCCCGCCCGGCGCGGCCTGCTGGCCCGGCTGTTCGGCCGCGGCCAGGACGCGGTCATTGAAGAAGAAGCCGTTGAACAAGAGGCTGAAGCAGAAGACGATGGTGAAGACGAAGTCGAGATTGAGTTCGAACCTGACCCGGCGCTGATTCCCGCCGAGCCCGAACCCCAGCAGAAGGGCGCCCGCCGTCCCGCCGTGCGCCAGCCCGCTCCCCGGCCCGAACCCGAACCAGTAGACACCGCTGACTGGGAGGAAGCTCTCAAGAGCTTCCGCCTGCCCGCCGTGGACCTGCTGAATGCGCCCAAGAAGAAGGACGGCGCCAACGCCAAGGCCGAAATGACCCGCGCGGCGGAAATCATCAAGTCCACGTTTGCGGCCTTCCGCATTGAAGTTTCGGTGGTGGATGCCGTTCGCGGCCCGACGGTTACCACCTATGAGATCAGCATCCCGGCCGACGTGATGGTCAGCAAGATCAGCCGCGTGAAGGACAACCTGGCGCTGAACCTGCGTGTGCAGACCGTTCGCATGGTGACGGCGGCCGGCAAATCGACCATCGGCGTCGAGGTGCCCAACCATAGCCGCGAAATGGTGACCTTCCGTGAACTGCTGGAAAGCCCCGAGTTCGAGGTCGCCAGCAAGAAGATGGAACTGCCCGTGGCCTTTGGCAAAGACGCCTTTGGCGTGCCCGTGGTGCGCGACCTGGCGGCCATGCCGCACCTGCTGGTCGGCGGCAGCACCGGCCAGGGCAAATCGGTGTTCGAAAACGTGGTGCTGGCCAGCCTGCTGATGGCGCGCACGCCGCGCGACCTGCGGCTGATCATGGTGGACCCCAAGCAGGTAGAGTTCACGCCCTACTGCGACGTGCCGCACCTGCTGGCGCCGGTGATTGACGACAGCCGCAAGGCCGCGGGCGTGTTCGAGTGGCTGGTCAAGGAAATGGAGACGCGCTACACGCTCTTTAAGCATGCCGGTGTGCGCAAGCTGACCGAGTACCACGACCTGACCAAGAAGGACCGCGCCGCCCGCCTGACCGAAGCCGGCCAGGACGCAGAGCAGGCGCCGGACCACCTGCCGTACATCGTGGCGATTGTCGACGAACTGGCCGACCTGATGATCGTGGCCGCCGACACCAAGATTGACGAACTGTTCCAGCGCATTGCCGCCAAGGCGCGCGCAGCAGGCATCCACCTGATCCTGGTCACGCAATCACCCCGCGCCGACGTGCTGACCGGCATCATCAAGAGCAACATTCCCGCCCGCGTCTGCCTGCGTGTCACCACCGGCACGGAAAGCCGCATCGTGCTGGATGTAACCGGCGCCGAAGACCTGCTGGGCAAGGGCGACCTGCTGATGCAGATGCCCGGCGAGGCCAAGGCCGTGCGCGCCCAGAGCGCCTACATTGCCGACGACGAAATGAAGCGCCTGCTGGACGGCCTGCGCGGGCAGCTCAAGCCGCAGTACGTGATTGACCCTGACGCAATCAGCGCGCCCGGTGGCGGCGCAGACGGAGGACCTGTGGGCGAGATTGACCCCAACTTTGTGGACGCCGTGGACCAGATTCTGGCCGCTGGCCGCGGCAGCGCCAGCTTCCTGCGCACGGCCATGGGATTGGGGCACACCCGTGCCACGCGCATCATCATCCAGATGGAACGCGCGGGAATCCTGGGCCCGGCGCGCGGCGCCAAGGAACGCGAAATCCTGATTACCTTCGAGGAATGGGAAGCTCGCAAGCAAAGCGGCAATTTGGCGGGCCCCGCCACAGGCGGCAGCGACGTCTACGACTCCCAGATCGCGGCCTGACAGCGGTTTGACTGAAGGCGCGCCGGTGCCGTTGCCGATGCAGCCAACGCGGTTTGCGCGGAGAATGCCATGGCCCTCTGGAAGAAGGTGATTGCGCGGTCTGACCTGCTTGTGCCTGCAGGAGTGCTGGCCGGCGCGGCGCTGATCGGCCTGGATGTGCTGGCCTATCACCTGCTGGGCCTGCGGCCGCTGGTCAGTTACCCGGGTGTCGAGCTTGCGCTGTATGCGGTTCTGATTGCATCGGCCTGGGCCTTTGCCGCCCGCTGGCTGCTTTCCGGCGAACGCCGCGCCAAAGTTTCGCTGGCTGCTTCCATCACCGTGATGCTTGCGCTTTCAGCCCTTCACCCCTACGGCAACGGCAGCCTGCGCGAAGTCGCCCTGCCCGCCGGAGAGCCCGCGCTGGTCAGGCCCGGTGCCGCACAGCCGGCCATGGTGGAATACACCGGCGGACCCTTCACGCAGCCCCGCGAAAAGCAGGCTTAGAGCATTTTCACGGTTCGTTTGCAGGCTTCCGCTGGCGGCGGTCTTCGCATCTCTGCGTCGCGCTCCCTCGGCCCCTTGAAAACGCGGTGCGTTTTCAAGCCGTCGCTCCGCAACCCTCCAGCCACGCCTGCGTCCGCGCTCCTTGATCTGCTCGACCGGCGCTGCGCGGAATCTCTGCAAACAAACAGCGAAAAAGCTCTAGTCAACTTCAAGTTTGTTCAACGCAAAGCCGCGCGGCAGCAGGTCGCTGCGGGTGCCGGAATCCGGCAGGCGGTTCAGGCGCTGCTGAAGCTGGTTCAGCTCATTGCGAATCAGGTAGCTGTTCTGGAAGTTCAGTGTAATCGCCATGCCGAAGTACTTGCGGAATGTGGCCCGGTCGCCCACGGCCACGGCGCGCCGGCAGAACTCCACGTACACCTCGGCCGTCACCAGCATGGCGTGCGGGGCCTTGGCGCGGGTGCGCATGGCATCCAGTTCCTTGACGAGCACGGCATCTTCCATGGCATCGGGCAGCGCCCCTCCGGCCAGCTTGGCCTTTTCGGCGTCTTCGCCCGTGGCCATTGCCAGCAGGGATTCCATGGCCTTGACGTCCTCCATGCCGGCCTGAAAGCCCCACAGGGCAACACGGGCCATGATGAACTTGCGCGGGGCGCGGGTTTCGTCTTCACCGATGCCTTCGGTGACGCGGGTTGCCCAGCGCTGGGCCACTTCGCGCCGCAGGCTGACATCACAGGCCCGCAGTGCCCCGGCGTACTCGCGCCGGATGGCCGCATCATCGTGACACAGCCCCGCAACCAGCTTGTCCTGCGCCGCGGTATCAAGCTCGCGGCAGCCGGCGAACATCGCGGCCAGGCGCTGCGTCAGCCCGGGGTTGCGGCGCGTCAGTTTGTCCAGCGCGATGGTCAGGTCGGCGGCTGTGGCGCGGCCGGTAAGCACCGCCGCGGCAAGCGCCTGCTGGGTTTCCTGCACCCCGGAAAGCGCCGTGCGGGCGCGATCCACAAGCCGCGGCACAACGTCCGGCCGGGCAATCAGTTCCATGGTGGCGGAAAAGAACGATGACTCGGCCTGCTGAAGCTCGGCTGCCTTCCACACCAGTTCCAGTTCTTCGTCGGAAAGCTCGGGCGCGCCGGCAAACCAGCGCACCGTGGCCGCAGCCAGCCCGTCCTCACGGATGGAAAGCAGTTTGCGCGCCCGGGCCCGTGCCTCTGGTGAAAGATCACTGCCGCGAGCCAGCCACAGCGCGGCCGAAAGCGCCAGCGTGTTGCGGCCCTGCGCAACCAGGGCCGAAAGCAGCTTGCCGCGCGACGGAGCCTCGTGACACTCCAGAAAGCGCGCCGCCATGTGGATGGCGGCCCAGTCCTGGCTTTCCAGCAGCTTGACGACCGGCGCGGCGTCCAGCTTGCGCACGGCAGCCCGGACGGCGTCGTCGGCACCAAGCGCCAGCGAAAGCCACATCAGCCGCGTGGCATCAGGGTTGGTCAGGTACTCGGCTCGGATGCGGTCCGAGGCGGTGCTGTCGGTTGCCGCGCCCTCCGCCAGCAGGGAGGCCGCGCGCACACTGCGCGCGTCATCCCCCAGCAGGGCGGCAATCAGGTCTTCGCCGGCGCGGCGGCCCTGTTCCTCGCCTGCGGGCTCGGCGGCCGTGCATACATAGAAGAAGATCGCGCGGCCGATGCGCATGGCCGACACGCGCAGCGCCCCTGCGGGGTCATTGCCGGCCAGCGCGCGCAGCGAGTTCTCCAGCGCGGGCCTCACGTAGGCCGCCTGGCGGGCATCGCCGCTGACGTTCAAGTCCATGCTGGGTTGGGACAGCACGCGCTGCCACTGCGGGGCCGCGGCCGGTGAAACAAAGATGCGCAGCCCGCTGAACGACTCCAGCCGCGCCAACGCCAGCGCCGGGGGCTGGGTCATGCGCAGGTCTTCGCCGCCGCCGTAGTAGCGCATCTGCAGTTCATAGGGCGAAAGCTGGCGCAGGGTCTGGCCATCGTCGATGCGAAACAGGCTGGAAAGTGCGGCCTTGCCGTGGGCGCGCAAGCCCTCGGATTCCGATACGGCGCACTCAACGGCGTAGCTGAAGCTTTCGCCAATCGCAACCAGCGCCAGGCTGGAACGTTTGCGGATCTCAAGATCGTCGTGTTCCAGGGCGGCTTTCAGCTGCACGCGGGCGGGCTCGCCGATGCCCACCAGCTCGCGCTGGCTGCGTTCACGCACTTCCCATTTGTCGTCGGCAAGACGGGCCACCAGCGCGCGCACCTTGGCCTGGGTGGCATCGGCGGTCTCCTGCGCGGCCAGCGGCGCGCACAGCAGCAGCAATGTCAGGATCGCCAGCCTTGGCACTTGATCACCCCGGCGCACAGATTCGCCCCAGCATAGTACGCCAGTTCGCGCTCATGCGCGACATCCCACAGCGCAAAAGCCGCGCGCGCGCCCACCGCTATCAGGCCCCATTGGGCCGTATCCAGCCGCAGGGCGTGGGCCGCGTTGCGGGTGAACGCGCACAGGGCCTGCGCAGGCGTCAGGCCGCATCGCATCACGGCCAGGTTCATGATGAAGCAGGGGTTCGGGATTGGCGAGCTGCCGGGGTTGAAATCGGTGGAAAGTGCAACGCACAGCCCGGCGTTGATCATCGCCCGGCCGTCGGCCCACTGGTTCATGCGCAGATGATAGGTGCTGCCGGGAAGCAGCACGGCACTGGTGCCGGCGGCCTGCATGGCGGCCATGGTTGCGGCGTCTGCGAACTCCAGGTGATCGGCGCTGTCGGCGCCCACGCCGGCGGCCATGGCCGCGCCGCCGAATGCGCACAGTTGCTCGGCGTGCACGGTCACGCGCAGGCCGTGCCTGCGCGCGGCATGGGCCACGGCCGTGGCCTGGGGCACGGTGAACACGCCCTGTTCGCAGAACACGTCGGCGCGCTGGGCAAGGCCGCCCTGAGCCGCTGCGGGAAGAATGTTGTTGCAGACTTCGGCGACGTAGGCCTCGCGCCTGGCGTCGTCGCCCCGGAACTCGGGCGGGAATGAGTGCGCGGCCAGGCAGGTGCGGATCGTGTGCATGTCCAGCGATTGGCCTGCGTCGCGGATGGCGCGCAGTTGCCGCAGTTCGTGTTCCAGGTTCAGGCCGTAGCCCGATTTGCCCTCGGCCACTGCCACACCGTGGTCGCGCAGCCGTTGCAGGTTGCGGCGCGTGGCGTTGAGCAATTCGGCGTCGCTGGATTCGCGCACGGCCTTCATGCTGGAAAGAATCCCGCCGCCCTGCGCGGCGATTTGTTCGTAGCTGGCGCCCGCAAGGCGCAGTTCGAATTCATCGGCCCGCGACCGCACAAAGGCCGGGTGAGTGTGGCAGTCAATCAGCGCAGGCGTCAGCAGCAGGCCGCGGCAATCGTGGCGCGGGGCGGACTTGAACTCGGCGGGCAGATTCGCGCGCGCGCCCACAAAGGCCACGCGGCCCTCACGCACGGCCACGGACAGGTCGCCGTCGACTGGCGCCAGGTCGCCCATGCGTTCGCCCAGCAACGGGCCCGAAACGCCGGGCGGGGCGCAGGTGACGATGCGATGCAGGTTCTCGAGCACCAGCATGACAGGATGATCCCGCAGCCGCGCCCGTGGTCAATGGCCCGGCTGGTCAGGCCGGGGCGCGCAGCCACAGGTAGCCCGCGCCGGTGTGCTGGGCAAAGAAGGTTTCTGCGCCGGGATCGCCCAGTCGCCTCAGGGTGCGCCAGTGAATCGCCCGCAGTTCCAGCGGCGGGGTCACGCGCTGGCCAAGTGCGGCAAGGTGGTCTGCGGCCTGGCGGGCTGCGGTGGCAGCCTGCCTGCGGTGTCCTGCGGCAAGCTCCAGTTGCGCATGCAGGGCACTGGCTGCGAAGTGTTGAAACGGTGCCGGGTCTGTGGCCAGGGCCTGTTCGCACAGTGCCGCAAACTCGCGCAGCGCGCCTTTGCCGCGATGCAGGCAGCGGGCGGCGCAGAACACCATGCGGGCGGTCGCATCGGGCATGGTTCGACGTTCCTCAATCCGCGGCGCCAGCGATTGCAGGTTCCGGCGGGACTCCTGCCACAGTGCGTGAAGCACGATGTGATACAGGCTCCAGGACAGCGCGTCGGGCCGCGCCAGCAGGTCATCCAGCGCCAGTGCGCCCGACAGCAGTTGCGCGCGATCCAGCAGGCTGCGCTGGTAATGGATGGTGTCATGCGTGACCGGCGGTTCGACATCCGGCAGTTGCGCCAGGCCGCGGTGCAGCATGCCAATGCCGCGGTCAAGTTCGCCCAGTTCCACGCTGATCTGTCCCAGCATGCAGCGCAACAGGGGCAGCGCCCGCCACCGGGGTTGGGCGTCCTCCGCCAGTGCCAGCGCCGCGCCAGTGATGCGGCGCGCGTCGTGCATGCGGCGGCGGTCGCACAGTGCGCTGGCCAGGTTGAACACCTGCAGGTAGGTGATCTCGTCACGCACGCCATGGCTTAGCAGCATGCGCATGACCACGTCTTCCTGCATGGCAAGCGCGTCCTCGCGGCGGCCAGTCAGGTACGCGAACTCGGCCTTGAAGCTGTCCAGCGCGACCTTCAGCGCGCGGTCTTCACAAAAACGGGCCACTTCCTCTGCGGTTTTGATTACGCCTTCGGCCTGGCCGGTGTCGCGCCGCGCCATTTTCTGTTCAAGGTCGGCCAGCACGCGCTCCAGCACAGGCCGGCTGTGTTTGTCCAGGCGCTCGCGCAGTTCCTCGTACTGCCGCGTGGCATCAGACAGTTCGCGCAGCACGCGGCCGGAGGCCTTGCCACTGACGGCACCCAGCCGCAGGCGCGCGACATTCTCCATGGCCTCAACCAGCTCCAGCAGGTTTCCGGCAAGCTGCTCGCCGGTGACGGCGATGTCGGCGGAATAGGTCGCCCCGTGGCCGGTCAGCAGCCAGTGGGGGTTCACGCCGAACTCGCGCACCAGCGCGGCGCAGAAGTCGGCGGGCATGCGCGTGCCGGCCAGCCAGCGGTTGACGCTGGCACCGGTGTTGCCGGTGCGCCTGGCGATCTCGGCCTGGCTGCGGTCGTTCAGGATGACGCGCAGGCGCTGCGCAAGTTCGTTCCGATTCGGCATGGTTCCCGCCGTAATTACGTTTCTGTAATGCATGTTGCCGGGTTTGTTCGCGCTGTGCAAACGAAAACGTTACGCTGGCAGCGTTGCGATTACGGAGCTGCCCATGCGATCCATACTTGCCCTAGCCGTTGCTGCCTTGGCGGGCCTGCTGAACGCCCAGGCCTACACCGTTTCGTCGGGCAGCAAGCCTTACACCGACATGACCGGCGGCCACGACCTGGTGTTGGGCGACGATCAACTGTCGGCCGAGATTCGGCCCGCGGGCATGGCTTTTCCGTACTTCGGCAGGCTCTACACCGGCTTTCGGGTCTGCGACAACGGGTTTCTGATCCTGGGTGGCGGGGGCACGGTCACAGGCAAAATCCCCAGCCATGGCACACAGTGGCCGGGGCCCACGATTGCCCCGTTCTGGACCAACGCCAAGACCGGCACCGGCCTGGCAAACCCCGCGGCCGACCGCATTGCGTGGGACCTGACAGGCGACCTGCTGACAGTGGAGTGGAGGTGGCTGGAGACCGACCCTGACCCCAGCGCCACCATCTGGGATCCCAGCGCCCTGCGCATGAAGGCCACGATGAACCAGGCCACGGGCGTGATTGAGTTCAACTACGGCGACCCGACCAACCCGCCATACAAGGTGATTCTGATCTGCGAATGTGTGCAGCCGCGCGACCACACCGTGAGCATCTGCGACGAGACTTCGACAATCATCGATGGCGTGGACCAGCCGTACTTTGTTTCTGCGGCCGGGCACGTGAACACCTATCCCACCGGCCGTTACATCCGCTTTACGCCTGCGGCACATCTGCTGACGATCACCACACTGTCGCCCCTGCCGGATGCCGATGCCGGCCAGCCCTACAGCCACCAGTTCACGGCCGTCCACGGCGTTGGCTCGCGCACCTGGTCGGCCCAGGGCCTGCCCGCAGGGTGGGCGATGTCTGCCGCCGGCCTGTTGACCGCGACGGCGCCGGTGGCTGGCACGTTCCAGTTTACCGTGCAGGTCGCTGACACCGCGGCCAACATTCACAGCGCGCAGTTCGAAGTCGAAGTCGTGCCCGGCCTGCTGCAGTTCGTTTCACCGTCCGCAGGCGCGCTGGCGCAGGGCACGGCAGGTTCCGGCTGGCCGGGCGTAACGTTCACCGTGCAGGGCGGATTGGCCCCTTACAGCTTCAGCATTGACGGCGGAGCGCTTGCGCCGGGCCTGGTGCTGAATGCCGCCACGGGAGAGCTTGCCGGAACGACAACCCACGCCGGCGACTTTGCGTTTGCGGTGGGGGTGACGGATTCCAACAGCGCCTATGTCCAGCGCTGGTTCACGCTGCATGTCCAGCCGGCACCCCGCCTTGGAGGAGGCGGCGGAGGCGGCGGGGGCGCCGGCTGTGTGGCCGGAACCGGCGGGGTGCTGCTGCCCGCGCTTGTGGTGCTGGCCTGGCGTCGCCGCCGAAAGGTCACTTGACCTTGGCCGCGGCGTCGGCCAGGGCGAGGTCGAACAGCTCCACGGCCTTGTCGGCTTCGGCCTTGGTGATGACCAGGCTGGGGCAGAAGCGGATGGTGTTCTCGCCGCAGCCCAGGATCAGCATGCCGCGCAGAAACGCCGTCTGTTCGATCTCGTTGCGCAGGGCCGGGGCTTTCTCTTTGCTTGCGCGTGACTTCACGATTTCGACGCCGATCATCAGCCCCTTGCCGCGCACGTCGCCGATGTGGTCGGATTTCAGCGCGCTGAGTTTGGCCTTCAGGTAGTCGCCCACTTGCGCGGCATTGCTGGTCAAACCTTCGTCCAGCAGCTTGATCGTTTCCACGCCGGCGTGGCAGGCAATCGGGTTGCCGCCAAAGGTGCTGGCGTGGCTGCCCGGGGGCCAGGTCATGATTTCTTTTTTGGCGACCACGGCGCCCAGCGGCAGGCCCGCGGCAATGCCCTTGGCCATGGTGATGATGTCGGCCGTGACACCCCAATGCTCGTGGGCAAAGAACTTGCCGGTGCGGCCCATGCCGCTTTGCACTTCGTCGAACACCAGCAGGATGCCGTACTTGTCGCACAGCTTGCGCAGGCCGGGCAGCCAGTTATCAGGCGGCACGACGTAGCCGCCTTCGCCCTGGATCGGCTCGACAAAGATGCAGGCGACTTCTTCGGGCTGCACTTCGCGCCTGAAGACCACGTTCTCGAGGTAATCCAGGCAATCCTGGCCCACCATTTCCGGCGTGTTCAGGTGCGGTGCCGCGCGGTAGGGGTACGGGTAGTTGGCGTGGGCCACGGCCGAGGGCAGGGGCGCAAAGTGGTTGCGGTGAATCGCCTTGCTGCAGCCCAGGCTCAGGCTGCCATAAGTGCGGCCGTGGAAGCTGCCGCGAAAGCTGATCGCCCAGGAACGCTTGGTGTACCAGCGCGCAAGCTTTAAAGCCCCTTCGTTGGCCTCCGTGCCGCTGTTGCAGAAAAACACGCGGCGCGCCACACCGCCGGGCGTGTGCTGGCTCAGCATCTCGGCCAGTTGCGACTGCACGGGGTAGTAGAAATCCGTGCCCGACATGTGCTGGAAGTTCTCGGCGGCCTTCTTGATTGCTTCGACAATGCGCGGGTGGCTGTGCCCGCAGGAGTTCACGGCGATGCCGGCGGTCATGTCCAGGAACACGTTGCCGTCGCAGTCTTCGGCGGCCATGCCGCGCCCGCGCACAATCACCATCGGGTAGCCGCGGGTGTAACTGGGCGAGACGTAATCGTTGTCCAGCGCGATAACGGCCTTGGCCTTGGGGCCGGGCAGGGGCATCTTGATGTCAGGCACTTTGGTGTAGGTCATGGCAACTCCGTGAGCGACAGGCGCGCGGATTGTAGGAACGGCGGTGTCTGGTGTCCCGTGTCTGGTATCGCGCTGTTGTAGTGAAGTGCGTTCGCCTCTCGGGTAGGCTGTCTGCATGCGCCCCTTGCTACTGATCGTTGTCATCCTGTTGGCCGCCTCGCTGCCTGGCCAAGCCAATGAGGCCGAGAAGCAGCGGCGTGACTGGGAGCTCTACGAGGCAAAGCTGAGGGAAGTTGACGGCGGCAAGGAGGCCGCCGCGCGCCGAAAGATCTTGGAAGACCGCAGGGTCGAGCAAGAACGAGCGGAAGCGCTGGAAGGCCGCAAGATTGACTGGTTTCCAATCCTGTTCATCGGGACCCCGCTTGCGCTCATCGCACTTGCTGTTTTGGCGTACCTGGTTTGGAAGGCACGGACACCGCAGGTTCATTGCCCCCGCTGCCATTGGAGTGGCAAGGAGTCAGAGGCATCGAGGTTAGGACTGGCTCCCAGTGAGCCCGAAGTGGCGATGGGACTCATTGGTGATCAAGTTGCACCCGGAGTCTCCTTGGCCATGGACATCACCAAAGCCTTCACCGCGCCGACCTGTTGCCCGCGCTGTGGCGCGCACCCCCTGGTTGACCACAAAGACATGGCGGCTCCCCTGCCACCCCGAAGGGGCGTAAGGCCCAGGATTATGCCGGAGCGCGGGAAGGGAAGCTCCTAAGGCCCGTACCGGAACTCGGTGTGCGGCTTGAGCTTCTTCAGCACCGCGCGCACCTGCGCGGGCTTCACGGCGCGGATGGCCGCCAATTGCTGTTCGGGGCTCTGGCTGGTGCCCATCACTTCCTGGGTCACGCGATCCAGGATTCTGGCGTTGGGGGAATCCCAGGCGCTGATGCGGCCCTCAATCAGGCTGTCGCGGCAGGCCGCGAACTCCTCGTCCGTGAACCCGTCGGCGGCCAGGCGGTCAAACTCCGAACGAATCAGCTTGCGGGCGCGCTCGGCCTTTTGCGGGTCTACGGCAGCCTGCGCCACCAGCACGCCACGCACCCGCTGGTAGCCGCTGGAAACGGCATAGGCCAGGCCATGCTGTTCGCGCACGATCTTGAACAATCGCGAAAAACTGAAGCCGCCGAAAATGCCGTCAGCAAAGGCCATGGCCATGGTGGCCGGTTGCCCGAACAGCGGCGCGCCGGTCCAGGCCGTGAACAGGTGGGCCTGTTCGGATTTTTCCTTCCTGGCCAGCCTCTGGGGTTTGGCGCGGTGGGCCAGCTTGCTGGTGCCCGGCAACGCGCCGCGGCGCGATCTTGGCAGTACAAAGTGACGCGCAAGGGCGTCCAGGCCGGCCTTTTCATCCAGCGGCCCGGTAACAAACGCATACACCCGCGCGTTACGCACCAGCAACTGCCAGCGGGTGTAAAGGTCGGCGGGTTTGATCGCGGGAAGATCCGCGGGGTCGCCTTGTTCGTGAATTGCGCCCGGTGTTCCGGCGTAAATCCTTTGTGCGGCAAGCCATGCGGCCCAGGCGTGTTTCTCGTCGCGCATGCCGGAAAGGTCGTTGTGCAGTTGGGACTTTTCCTGCGCCACGGTTTCGGCACGGAATGCGCTTTGTGTGTCATCCAGCGCGGGTTGCAGAACCACCCCCGACAGCAGCGAGAGCACTCCCTGCAGTTCGTTGGTGCCGCGCGGCAGGAAACGGTCAGCCGGGAATTCGGCGCTGGCGACCATGGCCTGGATATCGCCAAGGCGCATGGTGCCCACGCCGACGGTCGCGCCGTAAAGGTTTTCGCAGGCCCGGGCGATGTCACGCCGCGACGGGTACTCGCGGCTGCCGGAACGCAGCACATAGGCCAGCAGGGCGTTACGGGTGGCATCGACAGGCCGCAGCGTGTCGCACAGGAACACGCGCAGGCGCACAGTCTTGAAGCGGTCGGTAGCAAGTGAGAACAGGCGAATGCCGGGCGCGGGGCTGGCCGAGCGGAAATCGCGGTAACGGCTGGCAGGCATGAGAGGTACCGGGAACAAGGTGAGGGACAAACGCAGTCAACGCCCTTGCGGTTATACAAAGGACAGGCCGGTTGTGTGCGAAAGCGGAACACGAACCGGAATGTGGAACCCGGTGGCCCACCGGCGGGTCATTCAGGCAGTTGAAAGCGCAGCACAGCAAAGCGCAAGAAGCACAGGAGGCAGGGAAGATTCACAGGATTCGAGCGCGGGCCTGATGTAAAGCCCGCAGGATTTGTCGAAACTTTCCGGCCTGCCGGACGTTTAACGGGGCAAGCAGCCCCAGGGGCCCTTGAGGATTGGCCCCGGACCAGCGCAAACACCAGGCGACGGTCCAAACCCCACAATCACCACAGCCCCAAGGGCTGACAGGACGGCGACTTGATGTCGCCGGGGAGGAACTGTGCCATGACAACCCGACTTCTCAGCCGCTCGATGCTTCAAGACAACGTGGTCGACGCCAACGCCCAGCGAGTGAACCTGGGTGACCGCGCGCTGGACCTGAACACCGGTGTAGAGTGTGTGGTCCTGGACCACTGCCCGGAACTTGGCCCGCAGTCGCTGTACGTGCAGATGACCGGCCATGAGGGCCCGGAAATGACCTACTGGGTCGAACCCGGCCAGTTGATGAAGCTGCCGCGCGCAGCCTAGGAATAAGCGCCGGCAAACTGATGTTCATCCGTATGAAGGAAGATTGGCGCTGCGGCCTGTTCCCCCCGAATGGCCCGCGCCACATCAAGCAGGCGACAAGCCCCCCCGTCGCCTGCTTCCTTTTTTAAGGGTGCGAAGTGCGAGGCGCGAAGTGCGAAGTTGAAGTGCGAGGTGCTTGAAAACCTGCCTGAATCCTAACGCCTCGCTTCTGCCGCCGCCGCGTTGCCTGGCGCGTTCTCCAGCCCGGCGCTGCGTTTGATCCAGACATACAACACGCTGATGATCGCCATCAGCAGCACAAAGGCCAGCGTCCAGATCAGCGCCCGCAGCCGCATGCGAAGCTCGGCCTGAAGTCGCTGCTCCAGCAGCGTTTCAATATCCTGCAGTTTCTTGTCGATGCGCTGTTCGGTGATGTCCAGCAGCTGCATGGCCTGGTTCTGCACGATATCCAGCGTTTCTTCGCGGAACTCCTCGGCGCGTTTGGTGGCATCGTCCAGCAGCGCGTCGGCCTTTTTATCGACGTAACCGTCGACAGCGCGCCGGATGTTGCTTTCCATCTTCCGGAACAGGCCCTTCTTTTCACCCGTGGCACCTGTGGAGGGCGTCATGGCCGCGCCGTTGCCGGGCTCCGCCGCTGGCGCTGCCCCCGCGCCCGGCGTTGCGCCGGCGCCCGGCGTGGCCCCGGGGCCGGCGGGTTTGATCAGCGGATCGGACTTCGATGACCGCGCCGGCGCCGCCGAGGCAGCTGGCTTGGTGAATCCAAGAATGCGGTCGAACAGTCCCACGTGCTCTCCGGGCGGGATTGTAGCGCCCCTGTTGTTACGATTACCACCCCATGCGTTTGCGCAACCCGGCAATGTGTGCCGTGTGCTGGCGGCCATGCCAGGCGTAATGCGCCAGCGCCCAGTCCAGTGTGCAGTGCCCGGTTTCGGGGTGGTCAAAGGCGCGGGCAAAGTCCTCCGGGGTCAGGCTGCGCCAAAGCAGCGCCCACCGGGTGTGCAGGCCTTGCAGCAGGGCCAGCGATGGCGCGATATCGCCCCGGCTGTCGGGCAGCATGGCCCAAAGGTTTTCATCGTAGGGCTTCACGCGCGGCAGGTTTTCCGTCAGCGCCAGCTTGACGCGCAGCACGCTGTTCATGTGGCTGTCGGCCAGGTGGTGCACGACCTGGCGGCAGGTCCAGCCGCCCTGGCGGTAGGGTGTGTCAAGCTGGCTGGCGGAAAGCCCGGCCACGGCAGCGGCCAGTTCGGTGGGCAGGGCTTGCACCTGTGCGATCCATTCTGCCCGCCGCGCGGGCGCGCCGGCGGCGTCAAAGTGAAATGGCCCAATCGGGTATCGGATCGCGTCAGGTTCAGCCATGGCCGCTTACTTCTGGACCAGCGCGTCCTTGGGCTTGTCGCCCTGTACCACGGGGTAGGCCGTGGGCGCGTCGCGCAGGCCCTTCACGCTGTTGCGGGCCGCGTCATAGAAGGGCTGCGGGTGAATGCCAAGAAACAGCGTGCCGAACACGGTCAGCGCAAGGGCGAACTTCAGGCCCCAGTCCTCGCGGCCGGCAACCGGGCGGTCGTCGGGGTCGCGGAAGTAGGTGTAAGCCACGACCCGCAGGTAATAGTAGGCCCCGATGATACTGGTGCAGATGCCGATGATCGCCAGCACCGTGTAGCGCCCACCGGCCTGGATCGTTTCCGAAAACAGGAAGTACTTGCCCATGAACCCGGCCGTCAGCGGGATGCCCGCCATGCTGAACATGAAGATCGCCATGCCGATGCCCACGGCCGGTTTCTTCCAGGCCAGGCCTCGCAGGTCTTCCACGCTTTCGACATCCTTACCGCCGCTGCTGGCGTACACCAGCATGGCAAAGGCGCCGCTGGTCATCAGCGTGTAGGCCAGCAGGTAGTACAGCATGGCCGCGTACATCTGGGTGCCGTCCACGGCGCTGGCCAGGCCCATCAACAGGTAACCCGAATGCGCGATGCTGCTGTAGGCCAGCATGCGCTTGACGTTGCGCTGGCTGATCGCGAACCAGTTGCCCAGGATCATGCTGGCGGCCGAAAGCACCCACAGCGCCCAGCCCGTGAAGCCCAGGTCGCCATAGAAACCCTCGGGCGATGCCGAGGCCGGAAAGGCCACAACGGCCAGCCGGATCAGCGCGCCGAATGCCGCAGCCTTTACGGCCACGGCCATGAAACCGGTAACGGTGGTCGGCGCGCCCTCATAGGCGTCGGGCAGCCAGCTGTGGAAGGGCACCGCGCCAACCTTGAAGGCAAAGGCAATCAGGATCACGCCCATGCTGAGCGTTGCCATGACTTCGCTGCCGTCCTGCGCCTGATAGACCTGCAGCAGTTTTTCGCCCAGCGGGCGCAGCTGCAGTTCGCCGGTGATGCCATACAGCCCGGCCATGCCCAGGATCATGAAGCCGGTGGCAAAGGCGCCCATCAGGAAGTACTTCATGGCGGCCTCGGCGCTGCGGCCGGATTTGCCGTGCATGCCGGTAAGCACGTACACGCAGAAGCTGAGCAGCTCGATGCTGAGGAACAGCATGATCAAATCGTTGCTGGTGGTCAGCAGCAGCATGCCGGTGGCAGCCAGCAGCAGCGTGACCAGGAAGTCGGCCAGGTTCACGCCGATGCGTCGCACATAGCTGAGGCTGGCAAACATCGAGATCGTGGTGCCGCACAGGATGGCGACATTGAGGTAAGTGCTGAACTGGTCAACCAGCATGGCGCCGCGCATGACCTCGCGGGCGGGGCTGTCCCAGTAGGGGTTCAGCGAAACAAAGGCCAGCAGCACGCCGCCCAGTGCGGAAAAGAAGCTGAACATGCGGTTGCGTTCAGCGTCTTCGCTGAACAGGTCAATCAGCATGACCAGCCCGGCGCCCAGGATCAGGAACACGACGGGATAGTAGATCTCGAAGTTGAAGAACATTCACACCCCAGCGCGGTTCGCGCGTGGCGGGAATATGCCTTGGGGTGGGGTAGGGCGCAACCGTCGGGGAATGTTGTCCCGTACACGCGCGTCAGACGACCCATGCGCCAGCAAAAGCCCGATTGCGCTTGGAGCCAGCTAACTGTCATGGGAAGATGCTGGAAGGTGGGTGCAATGCTGCAACGGCGTCTGGCTATCTCGACTTTGCTGATCGGGCTGTTCTGCCTGTGCGGGTGGTTGCGCGCCCAGGCCACGATAACGGTCACGAATCTCAATGACACGGGATCCGGTTCATTGCGGGAAGCGATTGCCTCGGCATCGCCGTCCGTCCAGGACACAATTTTGTTTCAGCCAGGACTCTCGGGCACGATCACGCTTGGCGCACCGCTGAATTTCAACAAGCCTATCCGGATAGACGGTGCTGCGACCGCGCCGGGGATCACGATTGCCGGCAGCGCGGACATCCGCTTTTTTGAGGTGTACGGCCTGTCACCACCTGCCACCGTGCCTTGCCATGTAGAGATGCGGAACCTTCGCCTGCTTGGTTCTGCGTCGAAGGAACAGAAGGGGGTGATGATAGTCGGCGTTGAGTACGTGTTTACGGCAGCTGGACTGGTCTTTGACAGCCTGGACAGCCGCGATAATGGCGCGGGTTTGGAAGTGCGCGGGGCTGCCAGCACCATCACGGGCTGCCACTTCATCAATTGCCGTGGTGACGAGGGAGGGGCGTTGGCCATTCGTGGTACCGGCGCGGTAATCAGCAATTGCACATTTGAGAACAATGTTGCGCGCTACTACGGTGGCGGGGTTGGTCTTGCGTATGCAGACAATGTGACCGTTGCGGGATGCAGTTTTATCGGCAATCTTGTGTCCGGCGCCTCTTTCGGAGGAGGCGCCGTGGGGGCCTTGAGCTCTTCGCAAGTCGATGTGTCCGGCTGCACGTTTGACGGCAACCACGCATCAACGGGCGGTGCCGTAGGCCTAACCTTTACAGCCGGTGTGCTGTCAGGCTGTGCGTTCACGGGAAACTCGGCCACCAACGAAGGAGGGGCCGTCTCGGGGACGACGGTACTGACTATCACGGTCTGTACCTTCAACTCCAACAGTGCTGGCAGTGGGGCGGGGACTGGCAGGGCCGGTGGTGCAGTGCATGCCCGCGGGACAACTGCGATTGACGACTGCCTGTTCCTGAACAACAGCAGCGGGAAGTCCGGTGGGGCAATAGAGATTCAGTACGGCAGTCTGCTGCTGAGCGGCACCACCTTTTCAGGGAACACGGCGGTCTTGCTGGGTGGAGCTGCATCGATCATGCAGGGCAATGTCACCGCCTGCACTTTCCATGGAAACACCGCTGGCGATTCCGGTGCGGCGGTGTCTGTGTCGGGGCAGAACTCAACCTTTGCCCGTTGCACTTTCAGCGGAAACACAGCCCATGGCAGGGGCGGCGGCGGAGTGGCGGCCTTTGGCCCAGCATCATTCACAAACTGCACCTTCAGCGGCAACGTGGCGACGACCGGCGGCGGCGCCGGGCTGTGGTGCCACTCCAGCAGCGCTGCATCGTGGGTGCTGACGCTGGTTTCCTGCACATTTGCCGACAACTTGGCTCCGCAGGCTGCTGCGGGAACCACGGTGCTGCTGGAGTCCTCACAGGGCGGGCACATGCTGACCTGCCACTTCAGCAACTCGATCTTTGCCGGAACCGGTACATCAAATCTAGCAGCTATCGGGCCAGGTGGCACAAGCTTGGCGTCGGGCGACAACAACATCTGTACTGACAGCACAGGAAACCTGTTTGGCGCAAACGACAAGCCTGCAACCAACCCGTTGCTTGCGCCGCTTGCGGACAACGGCGGTCCCACAAGGACCCATTCCTTGCTGGCCGGAAGCCCTGCCCTGGACCAGGGGCGACCGATTGCCGGTTTGTCGACAGACCAGCGCGGCGTGGCCCGCCCTGTGGACAACCCGGCCCTTGCCAACGCTGCCAACGGCGACGGCACCGATATCGGGGCCTTTGAGCATGCCGTGGATCCTGACATTGATGTGTTGTCTGCACTTGGGGGTGGATCACTGGGCAGTGGTGCATCGGGGCCGGTGGCAGACAACTTGGCCTATTTGCAGGCAGGCACCGCGACTCCGTTTACCTGGCTTGTCTGCAACGTCGGAGCGCCTGCATTGTCCGTGTTCAGCATTTCGGCAAGCCCTTCCGGTGCGGCCCCGAATTGCACAGTGTCTGCGCCGACTGCCCTGAACCCTGCATCGCCGATACCGGTTGGCGGGATCGCCGCGTTTTCGCTGAATGTGACACCGACAGCTGCAGGGAATTTTCAGTTCACGATCACGATCGTCAGCGCCGACCCGGACGAGGGATCCTATGTCATTGTGGCCAGTGGCAACAGCACCACACTGGTGGCGCCTTCATTCACAAGTGCGCCGCCTTTGCCCAACGCATTCGTGGGGATGCTCTATAGCCACGTTTTTGTCGCGTCAGGCAGCCCGGCACCGACTTTCAGCGCGACGGGACTGCCTGCGTGGCTTTCGCTGAATCCCGTTACGGGAGTTCTCGCCGGCACACCGGCGGCAGGTGACTACGGAACCACCAGCACAATCACGTTGATTGCCAACAACGGCGTGTCGCCATCCGCTACTCAGGCATTCAGCGTCACGGTCGCTATGCCCGCCGGGGGCGGCTCCAGCTCGCGGGGTGGCAGCAACGATGGGGGATGCTCAATGGCAAGGGCGGGCAATTGCCTGCCTTGGCTGATGGTGGCGATGCTTGCCCTGCTGACGGTCCGTGGATGCGGAAGTGTTGCGAGGCGAATCACGAAAGGTGCTTGAGCCCGGGACTGGGCTGTTTCGGTACCGTGCCGGCAGTTCGCGGTGGGGCGAAACTGTCAGGGGATGCCCGTTAGGATCAGCTCTGGCCGGTGGCCGCATCCAGGCCAGCGCACTTGCTGCGTCGGGCCGTCCCCAGTTGGGGCTCATTGGCGAAGCCAACGTTTTCGAAACAGCAAGATGGGTACAGATTCAAGCAGGTAACGGCGACCATGTCGGTGATCGGTGTCCACCTGCGATGGCTTGTGGACTATGCGCGCTGTGGTCCGGCCCTGCAGGCGGGGCGGGGCCGAGTGCCTGCTCCGTGCGCGCTGGCCTCAGCCCCCGATGGCGCTCCTGATTACGGTCTCGAGGTGCTGGTCCGCAAATGGCAGGCCGCGGCGCGGGTCTGGAAACACCCCAAGCGCGATCAGCCGGTCCCGCTGTTTTTCGGTGATCGCGCCACGTTTGGCGATGTTGGAAGCCCCGATGCGAATGCGCCGACGCTGATCTTTGACCCACCAGGCCAGCGAAGACTCGCCTTTCACGCGCGGGCAGTGCCGGTCGGGCAGCCGCCCGTGCAGGCTTATGAACTTCTTGAGCTGCGCAAAGCGGGTCTCCCAGTCCAACGGGCGAAAGGCTGGCTCTGCTTTTTCTTGCCGTTTGCGTGCCATGGCCGATCCTAGCCGCCGGTGGCAGCCGTGACTGTCACCTTCACCTTCTGGGTCAACTGGCCGAACCACTCGCGGCCGTCCTGCACCATCTGCCACTGCATGTCGTGGTTCCCGGCCTGGGCCGGCGCGGTCACATTGAAGGTGAAGGCCCAGGTTTCGCCCGGCCGTACTTCGGTGCCGTCGGGCAGGGGCACTCGCGCCATGCCCCAGCGGGTGTTGTCGCGCGGGGCGCTGCTGCCAAGCCGCCAGGGCTGGCCGCCGGCGCTGGTCCAGGTGGTGTTGCCCTTGTTGCGCATGGTCACGGTGACTTCGTACTGCTGGCCCGCCACCATCTGCGTGGGTGTGCTGAAGCTGATCACCTGCGCGTAGTTGCCCTGGATGTCATCACGCACCTGCACCTGCAGCAGGTGCCCCTGGCTGCCCGATGGCACATTCTGGCCCTGGGTGCTGAGTGCCTTGTGCGTGGCCGTCTGCGGCACATAAAACCAGAAGCTGCCGGCGGGCACGGTAATCGTGAAGTTGCCCGTGCCGTCGGTTTCTACCTGAAAGAAGTTGCTGTCGCGGTCGGGGTTGCCCGTGGGCGCCAGGTGCGCGCGCACGGTGGTGCCGGGCATGACCACCTGTGTCTCGGCATCGATGATCGAGCCCTTGAGTGCCGCCGCGGGCTCAAGCTCGATGCGTACTTCGCGCTCCGGCACGTCGGACACGTTGTTGAAGTTGGCAAAGGCGACTTCGTTGCCCCAGGTGGCCACAATCTGGTAGTTACGGATCCAGTGGAAGTTGATGTACTTTTCGCCGTTGGCATCGGTGGTGCCGATGGCGAAGTGCCGCTTGTAGTCGTCGGGGTTTTCGCCCTCGGCATCGTTGCGGTAGATATCCACCTTGGCGCCGGGCTGCGGTGTTCCGTTGTTGGTCACGACAATGCGGATCTCGTTGGCGCTGACCATGTTCAGCATCACGTTGTCAGGGTCGCGCCCTTCAATCTTCACTTCCTTCTTTTCCTGGTAATAGCCCGTCTTGAAGGCCGTCACCAGGTAATCACCCTCGCGCAACTGCCCGAACTCGAAGTACCCGTGGATGTCCGTCGTGGCCGACTGCGCCCAGGGGTTGTTGCGGTCCTTGCTCAGGCCCACGTTCTCCATGCCGTTGCCCTGGCTGTCCTTGACGTAGCCCTTGATGATGAAAGCGCGCTCCAGCGTCAGGTTCACGCTGCCGCCGTCGGGCACGTCGGCCAGCGCACTGGGCGCAAGCGTGGCCGTGAAGTAGCGGTTGTGAACCAGCGTCATTTCATAGCTGACGCCGTTGAGCAGGCTCAACGGAATGTCGGCCCTGCCCTCAGGCAGGTCGACACTGAACAGCGCGGTCTTGGGCGGTTCCACGCCCGCCGGCGGCGCGCCCAGTGTCGGTTTCAGGGTAACCTGGACGGCCGTCACGGGCTCGCTGGGCTGGGTGGTGACCTTGACAGTGATCTTGCGGTCCACCCGCGCGTCGAAGGCCTGGCAGTCAAAATCGACGGTTTCAGCCGCCGCCAGCTTCAGCTTCAGTTTGCGCTCGGCGGGCAGGTAGTAGTAGCTGACACCGTCGGTCGTGAACACCGGCAACTGGCGCAACTGCGCGTCAGTGATCGGGAACTGGTTGGTGATCTTCACAACGTGGTCGCCGGGTACAATGCCGCCCAGGCTGTAGGCGCCGGTTTCGTCGGTGGCTGTGGTGTTCTTGCCGTCCAGGCTGATCGACGCGCCTTTGATCGGCTGCCCGCCGCTGGTCACGCGGCCGGTGATTGTGGCCGCCACGCGCAGCACCAGCTTGGCCTCGCCGGCGGCAAAGGCCGGGCGCACATCGATGGTAACCGGGTCGCTGGCCAGGTTGTCAAAGGTGGCCGTCAGCATCACTCGGCCGTTGGCAAAACCGCCGAAGGTAACGCGGCCTTCGGCGTCGCTGATCTGGGCGTCGTAGGGGTACCGCGCGCGGCCTTCAATGTATGTGCAGGCCACGCTGGCACCGGCCACCGGCGCGTCTTTTTCGGTGACCACCTGGGCTTTGAGTGTTCCCTCGGGCTGCAGTTGCACCTTGATGTCGCGGTCGTTGGCCAGCACGGTTTTTTCCTGCGGGGCAAAGCCCTTGGCGGAAAAGCGCAGCAGCACGTCGTTGGTCCAGATGCGGTCGCGCACCATGTCAAAGGCAAAGCGGCCCTCGGCGTCGGTGTAGACTGTTTCTACATCATTGGGCGCGTGCACCTTGGCGCCGTCAATCGGCCGGTTGGAAGTGTCGGTGACAATGCCCGAAAGACCGCGCGCGGGCTCAATGATGATGGACACTTCGCGCTCGTCGCGCCGGAAGTCAAACTCGCGCGAGGTGTAGGGGGCATAGCCGCCGGTCTTTACCTCAAACTTGTAGGTGCAGACATCGGCCACCTTCATGGTGAATTCGCCCAGGCCGTCGGTGGTGATGGAAAAACGGTTCGGGGCCGCGCCTGCGTCGCCCTGGCGTGAAGTCTGCAGCACGTCCACCTTGATGAACTTGACTGCCCCGCCGCGCTTTTCGCGCACCTTGCCGGAAACGCGGATTGCGCTGAACAGCTTGAAGGTGACCTCGGCGCCCTTGGCAAGGTCCGGCACCGCCAGCGGTTCAAACAGGTCGGCATAACCCACGTTGGTGACCAGCACACTTGTGCCCGCCTGCTGGCCGTCTTTGGCTGCCGCGGCGCGGATCTTTTCAAGCTCGCGCGCTGTCCAGGCCGCCACGCCGAACTTGTTGGCGCGCTTGAGCAGGTTTGCCACGCCCGCGCCCACCTGCACATCGCCGCCTTCAGCCACCAGGCTGTTGCCGTGTACGGGAAAGTACACGTTGGCGCCGGGCAGGGGCCGTTCGTCGGTTTTGTCGATCACCCGCACTATCAGCAGGCCGGGGATCGGCGCATTGATTTCTTCGGGGTTGAATGTGGGGTTATCGGCCTCGCCCGCGCTGGCAGCATTCCCGTCTTCGGGCGTTGTGCCGTCAGGCCCGCGACCTTGCCCGCCGCGCGGTTCACGGCCGGCATCGGTGCCGTCTGTCGGGCGACCGTCGGGCCCGTTTGCCGAGGCTCCCTCGCGCCGGATGATGTCGTCGTCCAGGCTTGTGCCAAAGGACCGCGCCGCGCGATCGCCCTGGCCAAACCGTGTGTTCAGGTTGTCTGCCGGTTCAAGCAGCAGCCACAGCGCCGCAAGGCACAAAATCACCAACGCCGGCAAAGTGACAAGAAGGATTGGTTTCCGCACCCGCCCCTACCCCTTGTAGAACTATGCTTGGTTAAAGCACACCGATGGTACGGTTAACGGCCCGGGTTTGCCAAAACTGAAGGAGAAATTCCCGGCCTTGCGTGGTGTGCCGCTGTGGATATCATCCGCGCCCCTCAGGCGGTGCCGGGAGTCCCTGCCCGAAGGCTCGGGCCCGGCGCGTCGGCAAACAGGACGAGACAACCATGCAGAACGGAATTCACCCGAACCACCACTACACCGCGGTGCGCTGCACCTGCGGCAACACGTTTCACGTTTACTCGCGCTTTGAATCGCTGACCGTCGACATCTGCAGTGGCTGCCACCCGTTTTACACCGGCACCCAGAAGTTTGTGGACAGCGCCGGCCGCGTGGACGCCTTCACCAAGCGTTTTGCCTGGAACCAGGACGAGGCCAAGAAGCAGGCCGAAAAGCTGGCCGACAAAGTGGCCAGCAAGCAGACCACCAAGCAGCCGGCCAAGGACCTCAAGACCGAGCTGGAAAAGCGCAAGGTGTTCGGCAAGAAGAAGCCCGTTCCGGTGATCGGCAAGGACGGCGAAGAAAAGCTGTAGCTACGAAACTCCGCACCGGCGCCGGGATCATCCCGGTGCCGGTGTCCGTTTACAGGGAAGTAGGGTGCAGGCTGTTGCCGCAGACCGCCGCGCACGGAGAATGCCAGGACAGCCACAGGAACTGCCATGCTTGACGTACTCAAATCACGCTCGGAGCGCTTTGCAGAGCTCACCCGCCAGACCGAAGACCCCGAGGTCTACGGCAACACCAAGCTGTTTGCCCAGGTCCAGCGCGAGCGCGGGTCACTGCGCGAACAGGCCGAGACCTACCACGCGCTGCTGAAGCTGCAGGCCCAGATCGACGGCAGCAACGAGATCCTGAAGGACCCCGGCGCTGACCGCGAAATGAAGGACATGGCCGAGGCCGAATTGAAGGACCTGCAGGCCGCCTACGACAAGCTGTACGGCGAAGCCCAGGACATGATCCTGCTGGGCGACGAAGACGATACCCGCGACGTGATCCTGGAAATCCGCGGCGCCGAAGGCGGCGACGAGGCCACACTGTTTGCCCGCGACCTGATGGAAAACTACGCGCGCTTCTGCGTGAAGAAAGGCCTGAAGCTGGAAGTGCTGGATGAAGTGGAAAGCGAAGCCGGCGGGCTGAAGGGCGGAACCTATCGCATCAAGGGCCAGAACGCCTGGAAGACCTTCAAGTACGAGGGCGGCGGCCATCGTGTGCAGCGCGTGCCGGTTACGGAAACCCAGGGGCGCATCCACACCAGCCTGGCCACCGTGGCCGTGCTGCCCGAAATGGAAGAAGTGGAAATCGAGGTCAAGGATTCCGACCTTGAAATCAAGGCCGCACGCAGCGGCGGCCCCGGCGGACAGAACGTCAACAAGACCAACTCGCGCTGCCAGATGAAGCACATCCCGACCGGCATCATGGTGGATTGCCAGAGCACCCCCAGCTTTAACAAGAACCGCGACGAGGCCCTGCGCATTCTCAAGGCCAAGCTGTACCAGCGCGAGAAAGAGCGCATTGACAGTGAACGCTCCGCACTGCGCGGCGGCATGGTCGGCAGCGGCCAGCGCGGCGACAAGATCCGCACGTACAACTTCCCGCAGGATCGCTGCACCGACCACCGCAGCAAGGAAAGCTTCCCGCTGCAGAAGGTGATCGCGGGCGACCTTGACCCGGTGATTGACTCCTGCCGCAAATGGGAAAAGGAAGAAAAGCTCGCGGCACTGGCCAAAGAAACCGCCCGTCAGGCCTGAGCCGCCACGAAGTCACGCCACTTCCCGGCCTGCCGGCCCGGTTTGTGTCGCATGGTGTTGTATGGTTTCTGTGTTGCACGAACACAGGAGCCCGCCATGCCCGCGCGCAAGCCTTCCTTACAGGAAATGCCCCACTTC
>JAHBXZ010000014.1 GCA_019636215.1 Planctomycetota bacterium
AAGCCAGTGCTGATACGAGCTTGCGCATGTTTCTAACTCCTCAGGTTAGGAAAGATTCGTCGGAACTGATCGACTAGAGCAGCGGCCGTGCCAAAGTTCCTGCACCGCGGACGCGCCAGATGGAATGCACCGGCGGCAGCCCCAGTAACGGTCGTAAACATTGCAAAAACAATGCTTTGCAGCGTGTGTTACGCCACGGAAACAGGCCTGAGGAGGGATGGTAACAGGTTGTGCCGATCTGTCTTCCCGACCATGGCACCGAATGGGAACGCGGGAACGTCACTTTGGAACGACAATCGTTACTCTGACGGCCTCAGGCTGTGTCGAAAGTCGTAAAGTAACGCGGGACGGCATCTGAAATTGCCGTCCCGCCAACGCCGATTGAACCCAAACGCCACTACCAGCGCCGATGTTCTTCCGGAACATGCTTGGTGTAGTGGTCGCGGGCCTTCTTGAGAATCTCGTGGGCCAGCTGAATGGCCGCCAGGCCTTCCTCGCCACCAACCTGGGGGCGTTCGCCGGTCTGGACGCTGCGCAGAAAGTGCTTCAATTCTGCTTTAAGGGGTTCTTCTTCACCGATGACCACCTGCTCAACGCGGATCAGGTCGTTGAACACGAACTGCATCAGGTCGTCGATCTTGCTGATGTCCACGTTGTCGACGTTAAAGTTGGCCTCGTCGAGTTTGGGTGTCTTGCTGTAAATCCAGGCCTGTTTGGCCGCGAAATCAAGGTTCAAGTACCTGTCAGCACAGAAGATGCGCATTTTGCGCACGTACTTGTCGCTGATTCGGCTGGCGGTGATGTTGGCTACGCAGCCGTTCTTGAAGGTCAGCCGGACACTGCATATGTCCTCAAACTTCTTGCTCAGCACAGGTGTGGCCACAGCCTGAATGTCGACGACTTCGCTGCGCACGATGCTGAGGATGATGTCCAGGTCATGGATCATCACGTCCATCACTACCCCAACGTCCGTGCTTCGGAATGGATAGGGCGAAAGGCGGTCGGCCTCGATGAAAGCCGCCGTGTTGATGGCGTTGCGAATGCTGGTAAGGGCCGGGTTGAAACGCTCGATGTGGCCGACCTGCAGGATGCGTTTGTGCTTCTTGGCGAGTTCGGTCAGCTTGTGGCACTCGTCCACGGTGTAGGCCATCGGCTTTTCAACCAGAACGTGGATGCCATTCTCGATCAGCCAGCTTGCCACGTCGTAATGGTAGCGTGTGGGCACTACCACGGTGGCCGCATCAACGCGGCCCTTTAACTTCTTGAAGTCGTCGCAGGGCTCCACGTGGAAGCGCTCGGCGATGGCACTGCGGGTCTTTTCGTTGTTGTCGCAGACGGCGACGAGTTCTGCGTTGGGCAGCTCTTTGAGGCAGCGGGCGTGGTTCTTTCCCAAGTGGCCAACACCGATGACGGCCACCCGGACGCGTTGCGGGTCTGTCACTGATTTCTCCAGTGAGCGGGTACTAGCTTTTACGTGTTCTACGCCCAATCTTCAAGTTACTGACACACCGTGCACGACAGGTAAGGGCAAGAGCCGCAAGCGCCAGCGCGAGGTGAGCTGGTCAACTGACAGCCCCTACTCCGGCCGCTTTTCGTCCACCACCATGAAACTGACCGTGCCTTCGCAGCTCATTTGTCCATCCACACTGGCTTTGGCCTTGACCACGCACAGGCCGCGCTTTTCGCGCACCAGCTCGGCCTCGAGTTTCAGTTGATCACCGGGAACGACTTGCCGACGGAACTTGACCTCATCCACAGAGGTAAAGAAAGCCAGTTTGCCAAGGTTTTCGGGGCGCGAGAGGATCAACAGGCCGCCCATCTGGGCCAGGGCTTCGATTTGAAGCACGCCCGGAAACACAGGCCGGCCCGGAAAGTGGCCCATGAAACAGGGCTCGTTGAAGGTGATGTTCTTGTAGCCCTCGGCCTTGGTTTCGGTGTGCCACAGCACGCGGTCCACCATAAGGAAGGGATAGCGGTGCGGCGCGATTTTCAGGATGCCCAGGATGTCCAGCGGGCCCTTGTTGCCTTCCAGCGGAAGGGTGGTGGTCGTGTCGTGCATTGGGTTCCTTGGACTATTGGGCTGCTTCGTACTGGGCGCGCACGGCCTTGGCAAGTTTCTGGTTCTGGCTGTGGCCGCTGCGTTCGGCCGCGACCATGGCGTTCAGGCGCAGGTTGGTCACGGCCAGGTCGCCGATTACATCCAGCAGCTTGTGGCGGGCGTATTCATCGGGATAGCGCAGGGTGTTTTCCATCGGGCCCTTGGGGCCGACCACCAGAGTGTTCTGGGTGTTGGCGCCTTTGCCGAAGCCGGCGGCCTTGAGCATCAGGGCCTCTTGTTCCAGACAGAAGGTGCGGGCCGGGCCGATCTCGCGCTCGAACGTTTCGGGCGTGACGGTGAACCTGACAGTCGTGCGCGGCATGAACGGTACGCCGTAGTCCAGCGTGTATTCCACCTCAAGGCCGCCCTTGCCGGGGCCGATGCGCGCGCCTGCGTTGCCGTCTTTGACGTCTACGGGTGCGCTGGGCGTGAATTCGGCGCGGTCGGCGGCCAGGGGCGCAATGCCGGCTCGCTTGATCATGTCGCAGAACACCAGCGCGCTGCCGTCTCCGGCCGGGGGCTCGGGCGCGGTCAGGACCAATTCGGCGTTGTCCACGCCCATGCCGTACAGCGCGGCCAGCACGTGCTCAACGGTGTGGGCTTCGACGCCATTCTCAAAGAGCAGCGTGCGGCGCTGCTTTTCGACGATGTTGCGCGGGTGTACGGCAATGCGCGCGTTGCTCTTGTCGGCGCGGATCACGGTGTAGCCCGCACCCGCCGGGGCAGGCCGCAAGGTCAGCGTGACATCATGGCCTTCATGCAGGCTGACGCCGGTCAGCGAGACTTCTTTGGACAGGGTGGTCTGCTTCATGCGGTCGCATCATGCCTGCGCCGCACCGCCACGAAAAGCAGCAATGCCAGTGCAAAGGGCACAGCCAACCCAGTGGCCGGGGCGGTGCTGCAGCCTTCGTCTTCGTCGTCGCCGCCGCCACCGCCACCGCCGCCACCGCCAACGCCACTGGGCGTCGCGGCGTAGCCAATCACATCGTAGGTGAAGCTTCCGTCCGCGGTGTTGTTCGCCAGGGTGACCGTAAAGCGGAAGAGTCCCTGGGCGGTGGGCGTAACGCTGAAGACGACGATTGACGAAGCTCCAGGAGCAAGGGTCGCCGCAGGTTGCGTCGTCACGGTCGCCGTGCAGTTGGCTTGGCCTGAGATGCCGATGGGAACAGTCAGTGTCAGGTCAACCACGGCGGACGCGTCGTTACCGAATACGCAGGTCTCGGACAACGTCGTGCCGACTTCGGCCAGGGTCGCCACCGCCGCGTAGCCGCCATCATTGACGGGCGCGCCGCCGTAGGTGACGACAAGGCTCGGGTACTGAAACTCGAATGCGCCAGAGTCAGGGTCGAGACGGACAAACCCGCGCTGGTCGATAGTCAGGGGCGAAGCGGGGTCGCCCGCGCCGATCGCGGGGCTGGTCGCATCGAGGGCGTGTGTGCGGGTCAGCCCGCCGTTGTCTGCGATCGGCAGAAGCAGCGGGTTGGTGCCTGACTGGTCGCCGATACCGTACATCCACGTGGCAACGTCTGCGCAAACGTTGTAACCCGTGGAAAGAAAATTAACCGCAGTGCCGGCCCCGGAGGTTGTCCCCACATGCATGTCCGGGGCAACCGTGTCAGTGAAGATGCAGCTGTTGAATGTCGCATTGACTGTCACCGTGTTACCGACGCCGCTATTGCCGGCTGAAAGCAGGATGCATTGGCCCGCGGCCGTGGCCGAGTTATCCGCGAACGTGCTGGACGATACGGTTAACGTCAGGGTTCTATTGACAGAGATAGAGCTGATGCCAGCCCGAATTGCGCCCCCGCCCGCTGCGCTGCTCGAACTCGTAGCCTGGTTGCCGGAGAACGTCGAGTTTTCGACCACGAATGCCGCGTTCGATAGAGCATCGTAGTAAATAGCGCCACCATGCCCCGAACTGTTTCCCTCGAACGAGCAGCGCACGATCAGCACTGAGTTGCCAAACAACGACAGGGCTCCGCCTGCGTGGGTAGCTGGGGTCGAGTTCCCGATGAATGCGCAGTCCGTCAACGTGCCGACCTGGCCATGGATGGCTCCACCCATGGCGCTGGTTGACGACGTACGACAGCTTTCGAATACGCAGTTCGTACAAGTCAGCACCGACCCGCCGTTGTTTACCGCGCCGCCGCTACTGGCAACTGCATGGCCGTCAAGAAGCCGAAGGTTGTTCAGTGTGAGGTCCGCGGCCTGGTTGAAAATGCGGCTGGCGTCGTTGCCGCTGATTGTGATGTCAGGCTTGCCGCTGGCAGCTGTCAAACCGGTAATCGTCAGCACCTTGCCGCCAGGAGAAATCGGCCCGCTGGTCAGGGTAAGCGTGCCGCCCGCCAACGAGGGATCGAACACAATCTCGTCGCCCGTTGCCGCCGCGGTCACGGTGTCCCGCAGGGAGCCTGTGCCTGTATCATTGAGGTTTGTGACGGTCAAAGTGGCCGCGTACAGCGGCGTGGCGCACAGCAGCGCCAGCAAGGTCAGATAACGCATGGAATCCCCTGGTGCGTAGGCCGGCAGGATACTCAGCAAAGGCCGCGACCGAAACTTCTAATCCACCGTGATGTTTCGCCTGCGCCGCGCCGCCACGAAAAGCAGCAATGTCAGTGCAAAGGGCACAGCCAACCCAGTGGCCGGGGCGGTGCTGCAGCCCTCATCGTCGTCATCGTCGCCGCCGCTGACTGGGACTGCGACGCTGATGGTGATGGTGTGCGTGTCGGTCTGCGCCCCGCCGGGGCCGGTGTTGCCCTGGTCGTCCACATCAATCTGGATCGTCGCCGCACCGGTAAACGCGGCGGTGGGTGCGAATGCCAGGCCGTTCAGCGCCGCGTTGATGTCTGTCAGGTTTCCCGTGAATGCCATGGCCGCATCGGCCGTTCCCGTACCGGCACTGAAGGTAAGGCCGGCGGTCGCGGCCAGAGTGAGCGTGCCGTTTGTGGCCGTCAATGTAACTTCGAGGCTGGCCGTGCCCGCGTCGGCATCGGCGATACTCAAGCTTGTAAGCACAAGCGGCGTGTCCGGCGGCGTGTTGGCGCTGGCCGGTGCGGAAATCACGGGCGCCTGATTGGGCACCTGCACGTCGAGCGCCACGGTCTCGGAGTCCGTCAGCGAGCCGCCTGCGCCGGTGTTGCCCTGGTCGTCCACGTCAATCTGCAGGGAGGCTGCACCGAGATAGGCCGTGATAGGCGTGAACGTGGCCCCGTTGAGCGCTACGTTGATGGCATCCAGCGTGCCCGTGAAAGTCATGGCCGCGTCGGCCGTGCCATCGCCCGCGGAGAAGCTCAGGCCAGTAACCGTCGAGAGCGTGGCTGTGCCTTGGGTGGCGGTAAGCGTGAGTTGTAAAGCCGCGCCCCAGGCCGCGTCGTCGGCGATGCTGACTGTGGCGCTGAACGTGTGCGCGGAGTTCTGGGCGATGATCAGTGAGGCCGGGGCCGTGATCACGGGGGCTTCGTTCGCGCCGGTTTCAACGGCGCCGACATCGACGGTGCCGCTCTTGATGCGGGTCACGCCGCGCTGATCGCGCGCGGGGATGTTCGCGGCGGCGTTGTTGCCGGTGTTGATCGCGGGCGAGCCCGTGTTCGGAGCCATGCTTTGCGTGGGGCCACCGTTGCTCGCAAGCGCGGCCAGCATTGGGTCGGCCGTGACCGGCGTGCCGGTAACGGTCGCGCCGGAGTTATTGATGCCGCCTTCGATGATGCTGAAGCTGTCGGTGGTCAGGCTCGAAACGCTGGTGCCTGAGGGCGTGTCGAAGGGATGACCGCCTTGGGCCACGGCCACGTTGGAGTCGCCGGTGGCGTCGGCCAGAATGCTGTTTTCAATCGTGAGTGTTGCGGTGCCCGGCGCGCTCTGCACGCCTTTGCCATGGAGCGCCAGTGAATAGACGTTGCCGCCGTGGTTGAGCTGGCCCCCCGACGCGCTGTTGGCCGCCAGCGTGCTGCTGACGATGAGGACAGAGCCATTGAGGTTGAACAACGCGCCGCCCAGACCCTGGCCGTTCGTGGTGATGTCGGGCGAAGTGCCGCCGATGGCCGAATTTTGCGTGAACGTGCAGTTGATAATCGTCAATGTGCCGGTGTGGTTGAACACGGCGCCACCCATGCCTGCACCACCGCCGCTCCAACCGAATGCCGGGCCGCCGGCAGTGCCATCACCGCCGCCAAATCCTCGTACGCCGTTGTTTCCGACCAATGGTCCGGTCGAGCCATAGCCTCCCGCGCCGCCCCCGCCACCAAAGCCGCCGTGCCCACCACTGCCGCCGCCGACGCTAAGGATGCCATTCTGTCCCCCGCCTCCGCCGCCAAAGCCGCCGGAACCGGCCGTTCGACCGCCAAATCCGCGGCCGCCACCTCCACCGACTCCACCGCCTCCAGGGCCGTAAGCGCCCCCGGCACCGAACTCACCACCATCGCCAGAAATATCGTTTGGTGAGCCTGGGGCACCGCCACCATTGGTTCCGCTCACTGCGGTACCGTCGTCGGCGGGTCCGAATCCGCCTCCACCGTAAGCGAAACTTCCGCCACCATTAGAGTCGCCGCCAAACGGGCTGGTCACCAGTGTACCGGTGAACGTGTGGGTGTAGAAACCGCCTCCCCGACCCACCGAGGTGTTTCCGTTTTCACCGGAACCTCCCATTCCGCCGCCCCCGCCGGCACCGGCAGCTGCCACATTGATGCGTGCCGTTCCGCTGCCGCCGACGGCGCTATTGGCCGTGATCAGGCACGAATCAAGACTCAGGGTGCCCTGATTGAAAACAGCGCCACCGGCACCAAGGCCGCCGCCTCCACTGCCACCCTTGGCCGAAGTGCCGTCGGCACCCCGACCGCCGTCGCCGCCGCGCGCTAGGCCATTGCGCAGCGTCAGATTGCGCAGTGTCAGGTTACCGGGGCTGACGGCCACTTTGCCCGTGCCGCCGGTGTGAAACGGGCCCATCACGAAGAGCAAGCGAAAGTTCGGCGTGCCGCCGGCGCTGCTGCGCTCGATGATCGCGCCGTTGCCTTCGATCGTGATCTCGCTCGTGATCGGCGGCAGGCCCGTGGGCCCGTACCACCAGTTGCTCGGCGCGGCGATCGTGTACGTGCTTGCGCCAAGCACAATCGTGTCCGCGCCGGCCGTGTTGTTGGCCGCGATGATCGCTTCGGGCAGGCTGATCAAACCGTCCGTGCCCGGCAGGCTTGCGATGTTCAGCGTTGCGGAGTCATAGAGCCCCGTGCGCCCGTTGGGGTCTTGCGTGATGAACGCCGCCCCCGGCACGTCAATCGTCATGCTGGTCGTGGTTACAGTAATCGTGGCCGCGCACAGCGGCGCGGCGGCGCACAGCGCCGCGAGGATCAGGATGCGTTTCATGGGTTCTCCGGGCGCACAGCATAGTCACACCGCAGCCCGCGCCAAACAATTCCACACCCTTTACCTGCGCGCCAATCACCGGCACCATTGCGGGTATGAAGCGACTTCTGCAGGGCATTGCCCACTTTCACGCCAACGTGCGCCCATCGGTGCGCGAGACCTTTGCCAAGCTGGCACTGGGCCAGAAGCCGGACTGCCTGTTTGTGGCCTGCTCCGACAGCCGCGTGGTGCCGAACCTGTTTGCTTCCAGCGACCCCGGCGACCTGTTCGTGATTCGCAACCCGGGCAACATCGTCGCCCCCAGCGACGTTGACGGCAAATCCCAGGCCGACGAAAGCGAGGCCGGGGCCATTGAGTTCGCCCTGATGTTCCTGGGTGTGCCCGACATCGTCGTCTGCGGCCACAGCGAGTGTGCGGCCATGCGCGCCCTGTGCGGCGAAGTTCACCTGGAAGGTGCCGATCATCTTCAGGCCTGGCTGCGCCATGCCGACCAGGCCCTGCAGGCGCGCCCGGACGCGCACCTGGATTCGCAGCAGGCCCGGCACAACATGGTGGGGCAGATCAACGTGCTGGTGCAACTGGACAACCTGCGCAGCTACCCGTTTGTGGCCGAGCGCGAGAAACAGGGCAAACTGCGCCTGCACGCATGGTGGTTTGACATTGCCAACGCCGAGGTTCACGTGTTCGACCGCAAGACCGGCCGCTTCCACGTAATTGACGCGGCCCGGGCGGAACTGCTGATCAGCGAACTGGGGCACTAGCCCTTCCAGCCCGGATGCCTTCCTGGCGGCTTACCTGCGGGCGGTTTTCTTGCGCGCTTTCGCGGCCTTTACCGGCGTGGCCTTGCGGGACTTGGAGGCCTTGCGCGCCGCGCTGCGTTTGGCCGCGGCCTTGTTGTTGGCCAGCATGGTGCGCTCGTAGAACTCGATGTACTTGTCCACGGGCGTGCGCTTGAAGGCTTCGGCAATCACGTCCAGCGCCAGGTCTTCCAGCTTCTTGAAGCGTATGCAGGACTTGCCCATGTCGAGTTTTTTGCCGGACTTTGCCCAGGCTTCGCGGAACCACTTGTCTTCGCCGGTGTGGCCGTACACGCACATCAGGTACAGCGACATGTGACCCTTCTGGCTGGCGTAGCCCGCATAGGGCAACGGGATCTCCGGTTTGCAGTGGTAGCCGGCCGGGTAAATGCTGTGAGGTACAGACCAGCCGGGCATGCCGTAGTCCATGCGCTCTTCATACTTCGGGTCAATGTGCTTGCGGATCACTTCGCGCAGGGCCTGCAGGGCCTCGCGACGATCCGCGGGCAGGCTGGCAAGGTACTCTTTGACCGTCTTGGCTTTGGATTGCATGGGTTCTCCATCAGCCCTGTGCGGGCGGTTGTGCAGGTGGCTGGGCCCCCGGCTGGGTTGCGGGTTCGTCGGGCATCGGTGCCGGGCGCGACCGCAGAAAGCGCGTGACCGCGCCGCTGGTTTCTTCCTGCACGGGCAGATCGTCGTCTTCTTCTTCAGGTGGCAGGCCCACTTGCCCGGCAAGTTTGGACACCAGGGCCTTGAGCTCTTTGATTTCGGCAATGGTTTCCGGCAGCCGCTTGAGAATCGCCTCGCGCCGCATGAATGACTTGCCTTCTTCGGCGGGCTGGCCGGCCATTTTCATGCCGGGGGCCACGTCGCGCATCAGGCCTGACCGCGCGGCAATCTTGGCACCCATGCCGATGGTGATGTGGTCGCCCACACCCACATTGCCACCCAGCATGACGTAATCCTTCAGCACGGCGCTGCCGGCAATGCCGCACTGGCCGGCGATTACGCAGTGCTGGCCGATGTTGACGTTGTGCCCGATCTGCACCAGGTTGTCGATCTTGGTTCCGCGCTTGATCAGCGTGACGTCAAAGCGTGCGCGGTCGATGGCCGTGTTGGCGCCGACTTCAACGTCATCTTCAATGACGACAGTGCCGCGCTGGGGGGCCTTGACGAACTTGCCGGCGACAAAGTGAAAGCCAAAGCCGTCTGCGCCGATGCGCGCGCCGGGGTGAATCAGGCAGTTCTTGCCGATGCGGCAGCGCTCCAGGATGGTGACATGCGGGTACAGCACGGTGTTGTCGCCGATTTCTACTTCATCGCCGATGTAACAGTGCGGGTAGACAACCACGTTGCGGCCAAGCTTCACCCCGTCGCCGATGAATGTGAACGGGCCAATGCTGGAATCCTGCCCCATCTCAAAGCGCGCCGGGACCACGGCATGTGGAGAAATGCCCGGCCGCGGGCGCAGGGGCTCCGGTCTCAGGGCTGCCACGGCCTTGGAGAACGCCAGGTCAGGGTCGTCGGCGCGCAGGGCGTTCATGCCCTGCGGCACCGCAAAGCCGCCCAGCGTGATGACAGCACCGGCGCGGGATTTCTCCAGCGCCGGCAGATAGGACTTGTCGACGACAAAGCACACGTGGTCGCGGGTGGCGGTTTCAATCTTCGCCACGTCCTTGATCTCGTGGTCTCCGCTTCCCTCCAGCTTGGCGCCGCAGATCTGCGCCAGGTCCGAAAGTTTCATGCCCCGCCCCTTTCGGCCATTCGGCCGCTACTCCGGCTTTTTGACCGGCTCAATGCGCTTGCCGTCTTTGTCCAGCAGGCGCACGCGAATCTCGCAGATCGATGACGGGTCCACCTGCGAGCGCGCCCGCAGCGTAACGATGTCGGTGTCGCGCGGCGCTTCTGTCGGTGCGGTGTACTTGCCATCGGAGGTAATCTCGCCCGATCTTGTGCCAAGGCGCGCCCAGAAGGCACCGGCGTTCTTGCCCTGCGCGGTCTCTCCCTTGTCCTTGACCACCAGCACCAGCCGCAGCGACGAACCCAGGCGAGCCTCGTAGTCCACGCGGTCCTTGTTGTCGTCGCCTTCTGCCAGGCGCTTGAGCTCCGGTCCGTCCTTGCCTTCGGCATCCAGTGAAAGGGCTTTTTCGACCGTCAGCTTGATATCCATGCCCCAAAGGCGGTTGATCTCGGCCTTTACGATCTCGGTGATGTCGTGTTCTTTCTCGAAGTAGATCACCGGGCTGATCAGCAGCTGCTGCTGCAGGACGCGGAAGTCTTCCTGGGCCTCGGCCACTTTTTCGGGGTTCTGCACGATGTTCAGCACCTGGTTGTAGCCGCGGTTGCGGGCCAGGTCGGCGACCAGCGAGCGCAGGCGCGAAAAACTGGCAATCGCCTGGGTGCGAAGCTCCGCCTGGGCGGCAGAGTCCACGCGCAGGCGTTCGCTGTTGTATTCGCGCTGAGCGTCCAGCAGCTTCTTCATGGCGTCCCAGTGCTGCTGCTGCTGGGGTTCCCAGCGCTTGCGCTCGGCCTCAAGCGCGTTGACACGGGGCTCAAAGCGCACGTCGATTTCGCGCAGCTGTTCTTCGGCTTCGGCGGCCACGCGAAACTGTTCGCGCTTGAGCTGTGGCTCGTCCTTGAACAGGCTCAGAAAGTCCACGTAGGCAACCTTGGCCGGGTTGGGCGCAGCCGTGGGCTGGGCATCGGCCTTCAGGTTCAGTCCGGCAGCAAATGCACCGGCCAGCAAGGCAATACAAAACGCCGTCACACCCAGCGCGGCGATCATTCGGTTCTGCATGTGTCGTAAACTCCAGTGGCCCCAAAGGTCAAGCCGTGATGTTGCCACGAACCGGCGCCCGTGTCAGCCAGCAAGCGGCATTGTTGGCAACACCGGGCCTTGACGCGAAACCGGCCACCGTTACCTTTGCCGACGCGCCGCAGGCAGGCGGCGGATACTGGCCCTTGGTGTAATTGGTAACACAGCTGACTCTGACTCAGCTGTTCAAGGTTCGAGTCCTTGAGGGCCAGCCAACTGACAAGCGCGGGCGCCCGGCCAACCGGTCGCCCGCGCTGCGTTCACGGGCACGATGTTTGGATTTAGACGGCGGCGGCATTACCCTGCAGCGCCGCCTAACCGAAGGCAACCAGACCGAACATGACTGACAACGTCCGCATCGGCATTGTAACCGTCAGCGACCGCGCCTCGCGCGGCGAGTACGAAGACAAGGGCGGCCCGGCCATCGAAGCCGAGCTGGGCAAGATCCTGCTTACAGAGTGGGAGGCCGTTGCCGTGGTGATCCCGGATGACGTGGCCCAGATCAAGGCAACGCTGATCGACCTGTGCGACAACGAAGCATGCTGCCTGGTCGTGACCACCGGCGGAACCGGCCCTGCCCCGCGCGATGTGACGCCAGAGGCAACAGAGGCCGTGCTTCACAAGCCGATGCCCGGCTTTGGCGAGGTGATGCGGGCCGTCAGCCTCAAGAGTGTGCCAACGGCGATTCTCTCGCGGCAGACGGCGGGTATTCGCGGCAAGTCGCTGATTGTGAACCTGCCCGGCAACCCGCCGGCGATTCACGACTGCCTGATGGCAGTGTTCCCGGCCATTCCGTACTGCATTGACCTGATGGAAGGCCCGTACCTTGAAACAGATCCCGGGTACTGCGCGGCATTCCGGCCCAAGCACGCCAAAAAGAAACAGTCCTGAGTTCGAAGTTCGCGGTCAACGGCGTGATGGCGGCTCGGGTGACTCCGAACTCAGAACTCGGAACTCGGAACTCGGAACTCGGAACTCGGAACTGTCCCTTACTCCATTTCACGAAGGAAGCGTTCGATGTCTTTGTCTTTGCCCACCAGCATCAGCACGTCGCCGTCCTGCGGGATGGTGTCCGGGCCGGGGATGCTGATGTTCTCACCACCGCTGCCGGGGCCTGCGCCGACGGCGGCATTGCGGATGGCCACCAGGTTCAGGCCGAAGTTCTTGCGCAGCTGAAGCTCCATCAGCGTGCGGCCCTTGACGCCCGGCGGGGCCTTCACCTGCACGAAGCTGTGTTCACTGCCGATTTCGACTGCTTCCAGAAGGCTGGGCTTGGCAAGTCGCTGGGACAGTTTCAGCGCGGCCTGTTCTTCCGGCAGAAGCACTTCGTCGGCACCAAGCCGTCGCAGGATGGTTTCCTTCACGCGGTCGTTGGCGCGGGCAATCACGCGCGGGCCGTCCAGGTCGCGCGCGGCCAGCATGGCCAGTTGGCAGGCCTCAAAGTTCTCGCCAATCGCGACAACCACGGTATCGACCTTGCCCAGCCCCAGGGAAATCAGGGTCTCCAGGTCGGTGGCGTCGGCCTGGACGGCCAGCGCCACGCGATCCTTGATGTCGTTGACGACCTCGGCGTGGTTGTCGATGGCAATAACGTCCAAGCCCTCGCGGGCCAGGTTCTCCGCCAGTGCCATGCCGAAGCGTCCCAGACCAATCACAGCAACTTTTTGCATTTGCCCTCGGGGGCCTGAACTTCACGGGTGCCAAACCATCAGCCGATCATGACTGGCTCTTCGGGGTACTGGAAGCGCTGTCTGCGTCTGGCGCCCAGGGCCAGCACCAGTGTCAGCGGGCCGATACGCCCGAAGTACATGCAGGCGATGATGATCACCCGGCCGGCATCGGTCAACTCGGCCGTCAGCCCTGTGGACATGCCCACGGTGCAGAACGCGCTGGCGGCCTCAAACAGGATGTCCAGAAACGAGTGCCTGGGCAGGCCCTCGCCTGCAGACTCTGTGATGCTGAGCGCAACGGCCGCCGTGCAGATGAACGCAAGGGCAAGCACCAGCATCACCAGCGCCTTGTGGATCAAGGGGTCTGGAATGCGGCGCTGGAAGATCTCTGCCGGGCGGCCGCGAAAGGTGGCAATCACGGCTAGGATCATCACCACAAAGGTGGTGGTTTTTATGCCGCCCGCGACACTGCCCGGGCTGCCGCCGACCAGCATAAGCAGCACGGTCCAGAATTGGGTGCTGGGGTGCATGCTGCCGATATCCACAGAGTTGAAACCCGCCGTGCGGCTGGCCATTGACTGAAACAATGACGCCAGCAGCTTCTCGGACCAGCCAAGGTCCCTTAGCGTGTAGTCCCATTCCATGGCCGCATAGCCACCGGTCCCGAACAACAGCAAAAGGGCCGTGGCCAGCAGCACGATCTTGGTCTGCAGAGAAAAGTGGGGGATGCGCTGATGTTTGACCTTGCGGCGGATGAACGGTACCCGGCGCAGCCACGGGTGGCTCCAGTACCGGAACGTGCAGACCTCCATGATGACGAGAAAACCCAGCCCGCCCAGCACCACCAGCCATGACAGCGACAGCGACACCGGCCAGTTGCCGGCATAGCGCACAATGCTGTCAGCGTGCAGCGAGAACCCCGCGTTGCAGAACGCGCTGATGCTGTGAAAAATGCTGTAGTACAACTGGTCTTCGCCGGCAAGCCTGACACCCGCGTCATCGACCCAGTGGCCGTACAGCAGCGCCACGCCAATCACTTCGCAGGCCAGTGTAGCGCCCAGGATCCATGCCGCCGCGCGGCCCACGCGGCCCAGCGCGTTCAGGTTCATCATTTCGCCTACAGCCGCCGCGTCGCGCACGCCGCCGCCGCCCAGCGTCATGCCGAAGAACGCGGCAAACGACATCATGCCCAGCCCGCCAACCTGAATCAAAGTCAGGATCACCAGTTGGCCAAATCGCGTCCAGGCCGTGCCGGTGTCCACGACCACCAGGCCCGTCACACAGGTCGCGCTGGTGGCCGTGAACAGTGCGTCCAGAAAGCTGACATCCTGGCCAGGCGGGTGGGCGCCCGGAAGCAGCAGCAGCAGGGTGCCGATGGCAATCAGTGCCGCAAAGCTGCCCATGAACACCTGCAACGGGCTGCGGCCCAGCCTGGTGATGAAGCTGAACAGCCGCAGCAGCCGCATGGCCACAAAGGCCAGCAGGCCCGCCTGGGTTAGGTAGGCAAACGCGACCAGCGCTGTGTCTTCGGCCAGAAACCCGCCGATCCAGGGCGAAAGCGCAAACAACCCTGCGCCAAGGCCGACGCCGATCACCAGCAGCGCGCTGTCAAATGGAGAGTATCGCCACCCTTCGCGCAGGCCGCGGGCCAGCACATACACTCCCACGGTTTCGCAGATCAGCGCCAGCAGGCACAGGGCCTGAAACACCGCCACCGCGCCTTCCCATTCTGCGGTCAGCAGCTTGCCATGAAACATCAGAAAGCTGGCCAGACCCAGGATGGCCACAGCGGCGTTCACCCACAGGTACTTGGCGCGCCAGGCCTCGATGCGGTCGGCGGTGAAGATGCGATGGATGATGGCCGTGTCAGTCAAGGCGGGAAGGAATCCCTCTGGTTGAGCAACGAATGTTCCTGGCCTGTGTCAGAAAACTCGGTGTGGCGTCGTCCGTGGCCCCGGCAAGCCAAGCACAGGCAGGGCAAGAACCGCAATTACAAAACGTAAGCCTTTGGCGCCATGGTGGTTACGCCAACGGCAACGTCCGGTAATGGTTGCCCTACTTTCCGCCCAGCATGCGGCGGGACAACTGCTTGCCAAGTTCCACGGCGGGCTGGTCGTAGGCATTCACTCCCAGCGTCATGCCGGCAATTGTGGTGGCAACCTGCAGGCCCATGATGAGCTCACCCATACCGGCTGCATCCACGGCGGGCAGCGACAGTGTGGCGTTGGCCCGTCCCTTTTGCGTGCAGGCCTGGGCTGTGCCCACAAGCTGGCTGTCAATAACTTCGCCCAGACTGCGTCCCTGCACGTAGCCTGCGTCGAAATCGGACCAGTCGAAGGTGCCCAGCCGGAAGTCGCTGTCGTGGCGCTGGACCCGCACGAAAAGCAGCAATTTGTCGTTGGGCCCATCCAGAAACAGCTGCATCTGCGCGTGCTGGTCTGTGGGGCCGACGGCGGGAATCACCGTCTGGCCGGCATGAACCTTGCGCCCGTCAACGAATGACTCCTTGCCAAGGCTTTCGTCCCACAGCTGCACAAACCAGTGGGCCAGCTCGCGCAGCCGCGCGCTGTAGGGCATGAAGACCATGCAGGTCTTGCCCAGCCGGTAAAGATCCATGGCGCACAGTCCAAGCCGCGCCGGCCAGTCAGCACGCGGGTCACTGCCCAGGCAGACCTGCCGTGCCACGCCCGCGCCGCGCAGCAGGCTGGTGATGTCAATGTTCAGCAGTGCGGCCGGCAGCAGCCCGGCCGCCGTCAGCACCGAGAATCGGCCGCCGACGGAGGGTGGAATCTCCGCTGTCTCAAGATCATGTGCTTGCGCGAAGCCGCGCAGCGGCCCGTTGTCAGGGTCGGTGACGGCAATCAGGTGGTCGTGCAAGGCAAGCCCGGCCTTGTTCAATCTCTCGACAAAGAAGCCCAGGGCCGCCACGGTCTCGATGGTGCCGCCGCTTTTGGAAATCACGATGAACAGCGACTGTTTCAAGTCAATGCGCGCCAGCACATCGGCAAACAGCCAGGGGTCGGTGCTGTCCACGATATGCAGATTCGCGGCATCACCTGGTTGCGCCAGCGCGTTGACGACCGCGCGCAGCCCAAGCGCGCTGCCGCCGATGCCCAGCACAACAAGGTCCCGGAACTTCCCCATGCGCGACTGCGCCAGACGCAGAACGCGCTCGAGGGCTTCGTCGTCCTGTGGCAGCCCGAGATAGGCGTGGTTGCCCTGCGCGGCCTCAGTGGCCAGCCTCCCGCGCAGGGCCAGCACCCGGGCGTCCAGCCGCGCCAGTTCTTCGTCGGCAAGGCCGTGGGCGCCTACACGGGCGGCGGCAAGGTTGGAAATGTCAAGGGTGACAGTCACGTCAGCAGTGACTCCCCCGTCATCTCGGCGGGCTTGGGCAGTCCCATCAGGGCCAGCACCGTGGGCGCGACATCGGCCAGCCGTCCCGGCTTCAGGCCGCGCGAAGCCTTGCGCCCGGTCAGGATCAGCGGTACCGGGTTGTGACTGTGCTGGGTGCTGGCGACCATGCCCGGCGGCGCATCGGCCTGTGCGGGCGCGGCGTAGCTGGCGCCGGCCTCCGCGTTTGCGGGGTCAGCCGCGGCTTCGGCACTGAGGAACATTTCCTCGGCGTTGCCGTGGTCGGCGGTAATCAGCACGTCAAAGCCCTTGTCTTCGGCGGCTTTCAGCACGCGGGCCAGTGCCGCGTCCGTAGCCTGCACGCCTTTGACCGCTGCTTGAAGGATGCCCGTGTGGCCCAGCATGTCGGGGTTGGCAAAGTTGACCAGCACAAAGGAATAGCGCCCATCGTTGATCGCGCCAATCACGCCATCGGCAACCTGCGCACTGCTCATTTCGGGCTGCAGGTCGTAAGTGGCCACCTTTGGCGAGGCGACCAATTTGCGCTCCTCGCCGGGGTTGGGCTGTTCCTTGCCGCCGTTAAAGAAGTAGGTCACGTGCGCGTACTTTTCAGTCTCGGCGCTGCGGAACTGCTGCAGGCCCAGCGCGCCCAGGTACTCGCCCAGCGTGTTTTTCAGCGATTGCGGCGCGTAGGCTACTTGCGCGGCAATGTCGTCGGCGTATTGGGTCAGGGTCACGAGTGTGACCTTGGGTGTGGCCTTGCGGGCAAAGCCGTCAAAGTTGGGTTGGGTCAATGCACGGCAGAACTGGCGGGCGCGGTCGGCGCGAAAGTTGAACCAGACGACCACATCGCCGTCCCGGATGCGGCCCAGGGGCTCACCGTGGTTGATGACGATCTTGGGCGTGATGAACTCGTCGGTGACGCCCTGGCTGTAGCTGGTCTCAATGGCTGTTTGCGCGTCGGTGACGTACTCGGCGTTGCTCAGGGTGTAGGCGTCCCAGGCCCTTTCGGTGCGGTCCCAGCGCTTGTCGCGATCCATGGCGTAAAAACGCCCGCAGATCGTGGCAATGCGGCCGATGTCGGCTTCTTCGAGTTTTTCCTGCACACGCGCGACATAACCCAAGCCGCCGTTGGGCGAGGTATCACGCCCGTCGGTGATGGCGTGGACCACAACCCGGTCGCCGGGGAAGTTCTCGCGCTTGAGCAGTTCAATGATGGCGAACAAGTGATCCAGGCTGGAATGTACTCCGCCGTCGCTCATTAAACCCATCAGGTGGATCGCGCCGCCGTCGGCGCGGTCGGGGTGCGCGGCCTGGATCGCGCCAAGCAGTGCGGGGTTGCGGAAGAACCCGCCTTCGCGGATGTCTTTGTCAATGCGTGAGACGTCCTGCCACACCACGCGGCCCGCGCCCAGGTTCAGGTGGCCGACTTCACTGTTGCCAAACAAACGCGCCGGCAGACCCACTTCTTCGCCGCAGGCCTTGAGTGTGGTGTGGGGCTCGGTGGCCCACAGGCGGTTGAAGGTGGCGGGGTTGGCAAGGACAACCGCGTTGCCGGGGCCGGGCGGGGCAATGCCCCAGCCGTCCAGGATGATCATCAAAACGGGTTGCACATTCATGGCGACCCGAGTCTAGCTATTGGCGCGGCAGAAACAAAAGGCGCGGGTTTGGGTCGCAAACAGGCACGGAACGTCAGCAACCACCAATTGGCACCAATCGGCACGAATGAAGTGCCGGCGCGCCCTGGCGGCACCTGGCTTCGCGCCAGGCACGGCGACACAGGTAGCAGTTGCTCGGGAAAAAACACAATCACCCGCCGTTGGGCGGGTGATTGTGTTGGTGGACCAAAGGGGACTTGAACCCCTGACCCCCTGCATGCCATGCAGGTGCTCTACCAGCTGAGCTATTGGCCCAACGGGGCGGAATGGTAATGGCGATGCCGGTTTGCTGCAAGGTGGGGCGAGAAACAGGTCGGCAGCCCGCAGTCCGCTGTCGGCAGGAAGTGCCCCCTTGGGCCTGATTGGCCGTTGCTGCCGACTGCTGACTTCTGACTGCCGACTGCTGTCCTCCTTGCTAAAACGCCCCCGTGATCAAGCCCGCCATACTCGTTGTTGACGACGAACCCGAGGTGCTGCGCGCCGTCTCGCGCGATCTGCGCCACAAATACGGCGGAACTTACCGTGTGCTGCGCGCCGAATCCGGCGCCATGGCCATGGCCGCGCTGCGCGAGCTGCGCCAGCGCGATGAACCCGTGGCGCTGCTGTTGTCAGACCAGCGCATGCCTGGCATGGACGGCGTGACGTTTCTGGCTGAGGCGCGCCTGCTGTTTCCCAATGCCCGCCGCGCACTGCTGACGGCCTATGCCGACACCACGGCGGCGATTGCCAGCATCAACCAGTCGCAGATTGACTATTACCTCCTCAAGCCCTGGGACCCGCCCCAGGAGCGGCTGTTTCCCGTGATTGACGACCTGCTGGACGGCTGGCGCGCGGACTTCAAGCCCGGCTTTGGCGGCGCCAAGCTGATCGGCCACCGCTGGTCGCCCCACACCCACGAGCTGCGCAGCTTTCTGGCCCGCAACCAGGTGCCTTACGAGTTTCTTGAGGCCGCCGATTCGCCCGCCGCACGCGATATCCTGGCGCTGTTGCCGCCAGCCGATCGCGATTTTCCGCTGGTGCTGCTGCCCGGTGGCAAACGCCTTGTGCGACCTCAGCCCGACCAGTTGGCCCGCGAACTGGGAATGTCCACACAGGCCAACGCGCCCTTTTATGACGTGGTGTTTGTCGGCGCCGGCCCCGCCGGCCTTGCCAGCGCGGTGTATGCAGCCAGCGAGGGCCTGAAGTGCCTGATGATTGAGCGCGAGGCCCCCGGCGGACAGGCCGGCACCAGCAATCTGATCGAGAACTACCTGGGCTTCCCCGCGGGCCTGAGCGGCAGCGAACTCGCGCGCCGTGCCACGGCCCAGGCCAGGAGATTCGGCGTCGAGATCCTCACACCCGCCGAGGCCTTGCGCCTGGAGATTGACGGCCCCTATCGCCGCGTGCGCCTGGCCAGTGGCGCAAGCGTGGCCTGCCACGTCCTGATGCTGTGCATGGGCGTCAGCTGGCGCACGCTGGGCGCGCGCGACGCGGGGCGTTTCACGGGCCGGGGCGTCTATTACGGCGCGGCAGGCATGGACGCCGCAAGTTGCGCCAACTGTGATGTGTATGTGGTGGGCGCGGGAAACTCGGCGGGCCAGGCCGCGATGCACCTGGCTGAAAACGGCGCGCGCGTGAACGTGGTGATGCGCGGAGATTCACTGGCCGAAAAAATGTCGCAGTACCTGGTGGACCGCATCCGGAATCATCCGCGCATCAGTGTGCATGCGCGGCACGAAGTCGCGGCCTGCAGCGGCGGCGAAAAACTTGAGGCTATCACACTGCGCCATATGGGCACGGGCGCAGAATCTGCAACGTCCACGCAGCACCTGTTTGTATTCATCGGCGCCGCACCCAACACCGGCTGGCTGGGTAATGCAGTCAAGCGGGACCGGCACGGTTTCATTGTGACCGGCCCTGACCTGGAAAAGTCCGATTTGCGGGATTGGCCGCTGGCCCGGGCGCCGTTTCTGCTGGAATCCAGTGTGCCGGGCGTGTTCGCTGCGGGCGACGTGCGGGCAGGGTCGGTCAAGCGCGTGGCCTCGGCCGTGGGCGAGGGCTCGGTGTGCGTGAGCTTCATGCACCAGCATCTGGCGGAACTGTGATGACCAGCCGATGCGGAAGCTCGAACCCGACACGCGGTTTACGGTCAACGGTTTACGGTCGACGGTCAAAGCCACTGCAGTCCTTACCGTTGACCGTCAACCGCAGACTGTCAACCTCGTCTGCAGCGCCACGGGCCGCCACGGCAGGCAGAAGGAGCTTCCCGCAATGATCCGTATTCTTCCCGGCACGGGCATTTCGCGCGACGAGCTTTCGAAGCTTGATGTCTTTCGCGAACTGACCGACGCGCAACTGGATTGGCTGCGCAACAACGGCGAACTGCTGGTGGCCGACAAAGATGACGTGATCGTTACTTCGAATGAGCCCGCCAACCACATGCAGGTGCTGCTGTCGGGAGCCATGCACTGGAAGTTCGGTGTGCCGGGCCAGACGGTGATGTTCACCGAAGCCCGCGTAGGCGCCGTGGGCGGGGCGCTGCCGTTTTCACGGGCAACGACATATCGCGGCCACGGCGTCGCCAGTGAACCGGTGCGAGGTTTGCGTGTGCCACGCGAACGCTTCACCGAAATGCTGGCGGTGATCCCGGTGCTGGGCGGGCGGCTGGTCGCGATCATGTCTGATCGCGTCAAGCGCAGCACGCAACTGGCCGACCATCGCGAGAAAATGTCGGCGCTGGGCAAGCTGGCTGCGGGCGTGGCCCACGAACTGAACAATCCCGCCGCGGCGCTCAAGAGCGCCAGTCTGGAGCTGCGCACACGCCTGGCCAGGATGATGCAGCTGGGCCCGATGCTGATGCTGCTGAAGGTCACGCCTGATCACATCATGGCTGCGGCGGCGCTTCGCGACCGCATCACCCAGCGCAACGCCACCCAGTCGCTGACCGCTGTTGAGCGCGCCGAGCGTGAAGACGAGCTGTCAGACTGGCTGGAAGCCCACGGCGTGCCCGAAGCCTGGAACGCCGCGGCGCAGTTTGCCGACGCCGGTGTGGCCGTGGCAGAGCTTGAGGACTTCGCCGCCAAGGTGCCGGCCGACGCGCTGCCGCTGGCACTGCAATGGGTCGAGGGCGCGGCCGGTCTGGACATGCTGTCGCGCGATGTGCTGAGCGCCGCCGAGCGCATCGGCCACTTGGTGGGCAGCATCAAGGTCTACGCCCACATGGACCGTGCCGCCGAAAAAGAGCCGCATTGTCTTGTCGAGGGCCTGGAAAACACGCTGGTCATTCTCGGCCACAAGCTGAAGAAGAAGTCGATCCGCGTGCTGCGCGAGTTTGACGCCAAGCTGCCGCCGGTGCCGGCTTATGCGGGCGAATTGAACCAGGTGTGGACGAACCTGATCGATAACGCGATTGACGCCATGGACGAAGGCGGAACCATCACGTTGCGCACGCGCCAGGAAAGTGATTGTGCCTGCGTGGAAGTCGCCGACACCGGCGCGGGCATCCCGCCAGAGATCAAAAGCCGCATCTTTGAGCCATTTTTCACCACCAAGCCCATGGGCGAAGGCACTGGCATGGGGCTGGATATCGTGCACCGCATCATCACCGTGCAGCACGAGGGCGACATTGAGGTAGATTCGCGGCCGGGCTGTACTACCTTCCGCGTGTGGCTGCCCTATCATCCGGGCAACCGCATCAAGGAGCTTTAGCTTGGCCGGGCTGAACATCCGCGATTTTGAGCCCGCGCGCGACTGGCGCGAGTTTGCGGCGCTGAACTTCCGCACGTTTCGCGACAGCATTCCCGCCGATGAAGCCGTCAACGAAGAAGAGTTCAAGCGCCACCATCACTGGCTGCTGAGCCACTTCGCGCCCCAGGACCCAGGCCGCAACAAGGTGTTCATCGCCGAGTTCGATGGCAGATATGCGGGCCATTGCTGGCTGGGCACACAGACCGACTTTTTCACGCGGCGCGTAGACCCCTGGATTTTTGACCTCAGCACCAAGCCCGAATTCCGTCGCAAGGGCATCGCCGCGGCCTTGCACGCCAGGGCCGAGCAATATGTGCGTGACCAGGGTCTGCCGCTGCTGGGCCTGCAAGTGATGGCCCACAACGAGGCCGCTGCCGCCCTTTACGCCAGGCTGGGCTACAAGGCCCGCGCCATCAGTATGAAAAAGAAGGTGTAGTCCGGTTGCCGGGTGGAGCTCGTGCGGCACCTGTTCGCGCGCCTGGAAAAGCGCAAGAATCCGGATATTGCCCGTGAATTCACGCGGGCCCCTGCGTGATTCCTGTGTGAGTGGCGCCTTGGCTGACGGCAACTGGGCGGATTGGGACTTCGCAAGGCTCGTCGAAGAGCACTTCGCGCGGGCGGTGCGCTTCTGTTCCCGGCTGCTTGGCAACGTCAACGACGGCGAAGAGGTGGCCCAGCAGGCCTTTGTAAACCTGCTGCAGAAGGGCAGACGGCCGTGGGAGCAGGGTGACCCGCTGCCTTTTCTCTACACCGTGCTGCGGAATGCCTGCGTCGATCATGTTCGCCGGCGCAGGCATACCGCCACAGAAGGGCTGGACCCCGCGGCACCGATTGCCGACCTGTCGCGGGCCGAACAACGTGAGGTCAGTGACGCGCTGTTTGCGGCACTGGAGGCTCTCGATGCGCCGCAGCGCGAGGCAGTTCTGCTGCGGTTCTATGAGGGGCTTGATCTGCCCCAGGTGGCCAAGGTGATGAACCGCAGCATCGGCGCTACCGCCATGCTGCTGACACGAGGCAAGGCAAAGTTGAAGGAAAGGCTTGGGCGACTGCCCGAGTTCAGACCATGACCGCTGACGAAGCCCGAAAACTTTTCGATCGCGCATTGGCCGACACCCTGGCCGGCGAGGAACTGCGCGCGTTCGAGGCTGCGCTGGCGGCAGACCCGGCTTTGTGCGCCCAGTTCGAGGCCTGGTCCGACACCCGGGCCGGCGTCGCCGGTATGGATGCATGGCTGCGCAATGCCGGGGCCGAAGCCGCCCGGCAGATGCCGTTGATCCCGGCTGATGTCGCACTTCGCATCCGGGCCGCAGCAGGCAACCGCGTCCGTGGCCGGGTGATCCGGCTGGCGGTTGCGGCGGTTGCACTTGCGGCTGCCGCGGCGATTGCGCTGGTGGTGATACTGCCGGGCGACAAGCCGCAGGGCCCGCAACCCGCGCCCGAGGCCAAGACCGGCTGGCCGGTTGCGGCGCAGGGCCAGGTGGCGATGTTTGATGACGCCCTGTACGCGCAGGCCCAGCTGGATGAAGTGACGCCGCGCAAGGGCGTCAAGTTGCTGATCGCCAAGGGTTCGCTGTTGCACCCGATTCACCCGGGGTTGGCTTTGCTGGAAGGCGAAGTGACCGTGCGCCTGGACGCAGGGGCAAGGTTTGAAGTGCATGTTGGCAACCACCGCGTCATTGCCGCTGGGCCCGCCGAGTTCGGCGTGCGCGCCGAGGCTGACGCATTTCCCGATGTTCAACCACCCGAGGACACCCGTATGCATCGCCCTGACCTGCTGGCCCGCTTCGGCGCGCTGGCTTTTGCATTCACCGTCACAGCCGTAAGCGGCACCGTTGATGTTCGCGCCGAAGGCCCGCCCATCCAACTTGGTGCCGGGCAGGTGCAGACCTTCCAGGCTGGCCCGGTCCCCGCGCCCGGCCCCGGCGGGCCCGATGCGCCCAAGCCGCCGACGCCCGAGGATGCCTTCAAGCACCTGGATAAGAACGCCGACGGCAAGCTCGACGACAAAGAGGCCGACAAGAAGATGCTTGAGGACTTTGACGACAACAAGGACGGCAGCGTTGACCTTGACGAGTTCAAGGCCCACTGGAAGCCGCGCAAGCCCGGCCCCGGCCCGAACCCGCCCAAGCCCGAGGACCTTTTCAAGAAGCTCGACAAGAACAGCGACGGCAAGCTGGATGACAAGGAAGCCGACAAGAAACTGATTGAAGACTTCGACGACAACAAGGACGGCACGGTCGACCTTGACGAGTTCAAGGCCCATCACAAGCCGCCCCAGCCCGGCCCCGGCCCCGGCCCAGGCCCAGGCCCAGGCCCGAACCCGCCCAAGCCTGAGGACGTGTTCAAGGAAAAGGACAAGAACAACGACGGCAAGCTAGACGACAAAGAGACTGACAAGAAGATGCTTGAGGATTTTGACGACAACGACGATGGCGTGATCGACCTGGACGAGTTCAAGAAGCACTTCAAGCCGCGTCCGCCCCGCGGCCCTGGCCCTGGCCCTGGCCCCGGCGGTCCTGGCCCCGGTGGTCCTGGCCCCGGTGGCCCGGGCGGCCCTCCCCGCGGCCCCAAGTAACCTGCAAAGCCCCCTCTGCTGGAGGGGGTTTTTGTTTGCAGGCGTTCGCTGGACACGGCGGGCTGGTCACGCTTGCATAGTTGGTGCTTTGTGTGTCACTACGCCCTCATGAGACGACCAACCAGGCCAGCGTTTCCCGGCATGCAACCCGGCCCCCGAGTAGCGCGCCGTTCCAGGCGCGGCCGAGCACCTGCGCGGCCCGGTTCCAGGAAGTCCAACTCGGGCTACTTTCCGGCGGCGGTGATCGCCGGTGTTCTGGTACTCGGGATTGTTGTGGCGACAGTCCTGATGAACTCCACAACGCGAAGCGAGATCAACAACTCACAGGCACCGGCACCCCAGCCAGCTGGCGCGAAGCAGCCCAGTGCCAGCCTTAGCCAACCGGTACGGCAGGGCGGTCGCATCTGGAACGTCCGCATGGTTCCACAACAGTCGCTGCGCCTGCGCGTTGATCTGGATGATCCGGAGCCCGGCATTGCACAAGCGGCAAAGGAAGCTCACAACGCCGACAAGAAGCACTTCAAGGGCCCCAGTGACCCCGAACTCCAGAAGGTCTTGCGGGAGATAGTCGGCTTCTTGAAAAAGGCCGAATCCAGACTGGAACAGCATGTTGCAAAGAACGCCGCTGACCGCCCGCTGATGCAAAGGGTCCGAGACCTGATGAGCGAAGAGTCCTGGTACGGCGTGCTGATGACCCTGACCGACGAAAGGGTCGCGGAGTACTTCGAACAGGCCCGCGGCATAGGCTGAACATGCGATACTTTCAGGTCAACGCGTTCACTCGCACGCCGCAGGGCGGAAACCCCGCCGGCGTTTGCCCCCTTGAGGCCTGGCCTGACACCTCTGTCATGCAGAATCTCGCCGCGTCGATGACACTGGCCGAGATCGCTTTCTTTGTGCCCCAAGGCGACGCCTTCGGTCTGCGCTGGTTCACGCCACAGGTTGAAATGGACCTGTGTGGCCACGCCACGCTGGCATCGGCCCATGTGTTGTTTCGTCACTTGGGGTATGCGCGGCCTGAGGTCAGGTTCCAGACACGCAGCGGCGAACTTCGCGTCTGGAACGATGGCATCGCGCTGGCCATGGATCTGCCGGCGCGGCCTGCGGTGCAGTCGCTGTTTCCGTCGGGCCTGGATGAAGCCTTGGGCGCCATTCCTTCGCAGGTGTGGCAGGCCCGCGACCTGCTGTGCGTGTTTCACAGCGCCCAGCAGGTGCGGCAGTTGAGGCCGCGCTTTGACGCGATAGCCGCGTTGGATGTGCACGCGGTGATAGCCACCGCACCCGGCGAAGACTGCGACTTTGTCTCGCGCTTCTTTGCGCCTTCGGTGGGCGTTGACGAAGACCCGGTCACAGGCTCGGCACACTGCACATTGGTCCCGTATTGGGCCGAACGCCTTGGCAAGAAGCGGTTCGATGCGCGTCAGTTGTCCGCGCGCGGCGGCGAGCTGGACTGTGAACTTGTGGGCGACCGGGTGATCCTGCGAGGCCAAAGCGTGACTGTATTGGAAGGGCAAGCAGTGCTGTAAAAGGAAAAGCAACCCATTCTGTAAGATTTAGCGCGTTGAACAGCGGCTCATCGAATGTAGCATTTCGTTATAGCGCGTAGTGCCTTGGGGGAATCCGAACGCAGGTTGCAGTCCGTCGCCAATCCGGCGGCGGAAACTAACCTGTGTCACTGGAGGCAAGCCATGCGTCGTATTGCATTTGCGGCACTCTACACAATCTGCTTTGGCGCGCTGGCGTTCACGGCCGGTTGCGGCCCCGGCCTGATTGCGCTCGGCGGTGGCGGGTCTGGTGCCTGGTTCGGGTTGGCTGGCGGCGACGACGACAAAAAGAAGTCCACAGAGCCCCCCGTGCAAGGCCCTAACGTCGCACCGGCAGTCATCGTAACGGCGCTGGTACGCGAAGAATCACCGGCGCGCATCCAGTACACACTGATCGACGCCAACGCCGACGTTTGCTCGGTGCAGGTCGAGTTTGCCGAAGGCGCGGGGCCCTTCACTTCCTGCCTGCAGGGTGCCGGGGGCGATGGCATAACCGGGCTGACCAGCAGCGCAGGCGGGACAAACCATGTGTTCCGCTGGGACTTTCAGACCGACCTTGGGCCGCAACGCAGTACGAACATAAGCATTCGCATCCGCGCCAATGACGGCGCGCAGTTTGGCAGCTGGTTCACGCTGTCCAGCCAGTCGATCGGCAATGACGGGCCTGACATCGACAACGTCAACATCCTTGGCACTTCAGGCGTGGTGCTGGTCACCTTTGACCTGCTGGACCAGAACAGTGACCTTGGCAGCTTTGAAATGGAGTGGTCGATTGATTCCGGCCTGAACTTCACGCCGGTGGTCCCATCCAGTGAGATCGTGGGCAACCCGCCTGTCGGCCTGCTCACCAGCCCCACGGGTTCTCCAGGCCAGATTGTTTGGAACACAAGTGTTGCGCTGGGCAACTATGTGGGCGAGTTCTACCTGCGATTTTTTCCGTATGACCAGCCGACCGGCTATGGTTCGCCCACACCGGGTGTACCTGTAGTGATCGGGCCGTTTGTGTTGGACAACGCTGTGAATCAGCCTCCGGTGTTGGAACTGGCACGACTCTACAGCGGGCAGCAATTCGTGTCGAAGGTGCCGCTGGACTTCACGCTGGCCGACGGCGAATCCGACGCAGCGGCCGTGATTGTGGCTTACTCCGTCAGTGGCGGCTCGGCCCAGCTGGCGACACTGACGCAGCAGTTCGGTGCTGGCACGGCGGGCCCGTTCCCCACAACGCCCAGCCCGACGTTCTACGGCGTGACGTGGGATGCCCTGGCCGACTTGAAGAACGAGCCCGGCATCCTGACGACCGGTGTTCCGGTGAACGTCATCCTGATCCCGGCGGACGCACAATCTGGAACGCCCGTGATCACGGCGCAGTTCACGGTGTTCGGCAACTCAGCCCCCGAAGTTGCTTCGATCAGTGTGCTCAACACGTTTGGAAATGTTCCGGTGGTTGTGCGCTTGGTAGATGCCTCCAGCGACCCGGTAAGCGTTTCCGTGAGCTATTCCACAGATGGCAACACTTTTTCGCCGCTGTCGCAGTCAGACTTTCCGTTTGGGAGCCTGTCCAGCTTGGCCGCCAGCCCGTCAGGCGTGGATAACGCGCTGGTCTGGAACTCAGCGCTGGTGTTCAACGGCGCGGGGGCCAACCAGCCTACGGTTTATCTGCGCGTGACTCCGACGGATCATCCGGTCAGTGGTACGCCAACGGCCGACATGACGGGCCAGTTCTTCGACAGCAATCCGTTTCCGATCATTAACAATCCTTCGGGCGCCGCGCCTGTCAGCATTTCGCTGTTCACCGTGTCGACACCGGGATCCACGACGCCGTCGTCGCCCCAGCACGTCACGGTGGTTCCCGGCGGAACCCCGCCGGCCAACCAGCGGCACTTCAACCGTGTGATCAACCCGTCTTCAGCCGTGGGCTTTGAGACGTTCTTTGCGGTCTTCGATGGTCCAGGGTACGGCACACTGCTGGATGACCTTGGCAATCCACTGAACTACGCCACAGCAACGCTTACGATGGAAGACCCCAGTGCCATCTTCTCGGGCGACACCATCACCATCGGCGACGGATTCAACACGCCGGTTACGTTTGAGTTTTACAACGGTGGGGTGCAGACGTTTCCGAACCCCAACACCGTGGTGGACATTGTGGGTGCCGCCAATGCAGACGATGTGGCAGCGTTGTTTTTTGCCGAGCTGGATTCCGCGTTCGGCTCGAACTTCCTGCTGCTGGCCAGCGTGGCAGGCGACACGGTTACTCTGACGCACTACATTGCGTGCAACTCGGGCAACGCGGCTTCCCACGGGGGTTTTGCGCCGGACATGGCCTTCAGCAACCCTGGCGTGGTGACTAGCTATACGGATTTGGCGGGCGGGGCCGCGCCAACCAACGGCGTCACTTTTGTGGCACCTTCCACGGCCCCCGGCGCGTCCGAGTCCGTCACGATCAAGTGCGAGATCGACCATCCATCGTTCTTCAACGTAAAGAGTTTTCACCAGTTGTACTGGGGCCCGACTCCTACTTCAGTTTCGATTGCTCCGAACCCTGCAACGGTGATGCTGAACGGCGCCCAGAACTTCGGTGCCACGGTGTTTCCAGGCGGGGCACCCCAGCGAGTGACCTGGGAAGTCATTGGCTCGGGCAACGGTTCGTTCTCAAGCAACGGGCTGTATCGCGCACCGGCGACAATGCCCGCGTCTTCCAGTGTCACCATCAAGGCAACATCTGTGCAGTCCGGAATCTTTGGTATCGCGACGGTGAACCTGGTTCCCGAGCCCACCAGCATCGACGTAACCAGCCAGGGTGGTGCGACCACGCTGGTTCTCAGCGGCGGGACAGCTTCTACGCTGCAGTTCTTCTCGCAGGTGAACCCGACGGGCGCGCCCCAGGGCGTGAACTGGCGCATCATTCACGCCGGCTTTGACCACGGCGGCGGCGGCGCAACGGTGGGCACTATCAGCCTGGGCGGATTGTACACCGCGCCTAACATGCTGATCAGCCCGCCGCAGGTACAGATCCAGGCCGTCAGCCTTGTCAACTCGGCCGTGTACGGCAGCTTCAACCTGACACTGGTGGCACCGGCCCCGACCAGCTTTGCGGTGTCGCCGGCCTCGGTCACTGTCTTTTCTGGCGGAATTGGTCAGCAGTTTGATGCCGTGAACTTTGTCCCGACCAACGCAAACCCGGCCGTCACCTGGGAACTTATCCCGTCGTCCGGGTTTGGCACCATTTCTTCGTCTGGCTATTACACGCCTCCATTCAACGTCGCCGCGGCCACCAACGTGACGGCCCGCGCGCGCAGCGCCGTGCAATCTACGGTGCTGGCCGACGCGATCATTGACCTGCGCCCCAACGCCTCGGCCACACCTACTGGCGTGACCCTGACGCCGGAACAGGCCGTGACATCCGTTGTCGGCCCGCAGGTGACGTTTGTGGCAACGGTTGCGCCGGGCACGGCTCCGCAGAACATCACCTGGTCTATCGTTGGAGGCGCACCAAAAGGCAGCGTGGACGCGAGCGGCAAATACACGCCCGGCACATCGACCACCGACTACACGGAAACGATCCGTGCAACAGCCACGGGTTTCCCAACCGTGTTTGACGAATCTGTGGTCTATGTCAGCGGCAGCGGCCATTCCGTCACGGATCGCCAGGACGTGGTCGTCGGGCGTGCCGATGCGACGCCCATCTGGGATGGCATCAACCAGCGCCTGTGGCTGATCGGCGGCCAGAGTGAAGCCACGCGACCCGACCACGAACTCCAGGTGCGCTACTACGATGTTGGTGCCGACATCCTGATGCAGGGGCCGACCATCAGCGGCGCCGGCGGCGCGTTTTCGGCACAGCCGCGCAGCGTGCAGGCAGCGCTGGATCCTGTCAGCGGCCGTATCTTTGTGGTGTGCGGGATGGGCGCGGCAGCGGCGCCGCGCATTTTCCAGTTGTCGCTGAGTACGCCCACTGCGTGGTCCGAGTTCGTCTCCCCCGGCGGTGGCGGCAACATCCCATTCATGATTTCAAACCAGCGGTACCCGCTGTGGTATGACACAACTGACAACCTGCTGTACCTGATGCAGGACAAAGCCGAAGCCTACCGCTTCAATCCGGCGACGAATCAGTGGATATCCAGGGTCAGCTGGAGCCAGCAGACTTTCGGGCCCAATGCAATTCTGAACAACGCATTTGTATGGCGCCAGGCTAACCGCGAACTGGTGTGCATTGGGCCCCAGACAGATTTCTCCGGTGCATCCCATCGCGTACACGTGCTGGAAGTGGCCAACAGTCGCTGGATGGTGCGCACTGCCTTGGGTACGCCGCCCAGCACCGGAATCGCCGAGGCCGGCCTGTTTTTCTCTGCGACCACGGGAAGTTACTTCATGTATGGCGGCCGCGATGTCGGCACCAGCACTTTCAATGAAGACATGCGCGAAGTGGTGATCACCAGCAGTTCCGCCACCTGGACCACGGTTGCCCTGGCGGCGCCGCAGCCGGAGCGCCGGGCACGCATGCTGATGTCCGACACCAATGCCGGCACCGGGCCGATCTGTTACGGAGGCAGAAACATGACCGGCGTGTACGGGGATATCTGGAATTTCAATCCGACCACAAAAACATTTCAGCGCGCGAACCCGGGCGGACTGCTGCCGCAGGGGCGCAAGTTTGCCGTCGGTGGATGGATGAACGGCCAGGGGTATGTGGTCGGCGGCGAATGCGACCACGGCACCAGCGACGAAATGTGGAATGTCACCATGTCAGGCGGCGTGCCGCAGTGGAGCCTCCGCAACACAACCGGTGCCAAGCCGCCCAAGGTGTGCAGTGCTTCGGTTGCCATGGATCCGGCCGGCAACCGCTTCTTCCTGTTCGGCGGATCGGATCTGGCTGGCGGATCCAAGGGCTCCAGCGTCAATAACGACCTGTACCAGTTTGTTAGCACGACCAACACCTGGTCTGTGATCACACCTTCCGGAACACCGCCATCGGCCCGTTTCGGCGCGGCGATGTGCCCCGTTTTCACAATCGGTGGTTCCCTGAAGGAATTGTGGATCTTTGGCGGGGAAGGCGTCAGTGGCAAGCTGAACGACCTGCACAAACTGGATCTTTCCTCGGGCCTGCCCGGAACCTGGAGCGTTGTCGCCCAGGCATCGCCACCAGACGCGCGCGAAGGCGCAACCATGGGCTGGGATTCCAGGCGGAACTTCCTGCTGCTGGTGGGTGGGGACTCCACGATTTCAGGGCCTAACCGCCAGTACTTTGAATTCAGCATTTCCTCAGGCATCTGGCAGGCCCGCACCGTCGGAAACACAGGCAGCGAAGAAAACGTGCACATCACCGGTGCGGTGTACGACGACCTGCACCGGCGGTTCCTGCATGGGCCTTTTGACAAGACCAAGAATCAGGCGCTGGTCGTTGCGACCGGCACCCCGGGCTGGCAGTACATGATCTCCCCGACCACCGAGCACCATTCGGCAAGCGTAGGCTTGTTTGACCCCGCCACCGGCAGATACTGGGTTGTTTCCGGCGACCGAACCACCTCCGGCAACAAGATCGGCACCAACGCGGTTCGCACTTTCCGATTGAAATAGACCATGGCCGGAAACGAACAACTGGATCGCCTGTTTCTTGACCGCGCCCGCGCCCGCAAGCTGTTATCGGCCTCGCAGGTGCAGGCTGTGTACATGGATTTACTGCTTCGCCGGCCAGCCGAGCCCGACCTGCAGGCCTACGAAGTCGTGGTCGAGCGCGGCTGGCTGGGCGTAGAAGACGCCCTTGCGTTGTTGAACGCGTCGCCCAGCGACACCATCGCCGATGTGGAAGCCCGCGTGAACAGTTCGCCGATGCTGGAGCCCAGCGCCGGCGCAGACACCCTGGACGGCGAGGAGTCCCGCCAGGGCATGGTGCGGCGGTCCTCGGACACAGAGCGTTTCACCAGCACACTGCGGCCTGACGATGAAAACGCCGAGCTTTCGCCCGACGACGTGGCAGACCTTGCCGACGACGACCCGGTGTATGCCGAAGTGCCGAAGTTTGTGGAACCGCTTGCACCAAGCTACGCCGTTACCGACGGTGGTTCGGAGGATTCGGTTTTGGAAATGGAACTGCCTCCGCCGGTGCCGGGCAGCGGAGACAGTTTGTTTGAGGAAGGTGACAGCCGGCCCATGCCTTCGCTGGCCGCCGATATTGATAGTGAGCCGATCCTTTCCGAGCGCACGCCCAGCGCCGTGTATGCGCCGTTCACGGCCGACCAGCAGCTTGCCCACTTGCCGCCCGTCGACCCGAACCAGACAGCCGACCCGTCCATCACCGCCCAGGAATGGACCGCGCCCGGCGCCACTGCCAGCGATACTGCCACCGGCGAGGGCGAGCTTGCCCCGGTGCCGGTGTTTCAGCACCGCGGCAGCAAGGGTGCCAACGTTGATTTTGCGTCGTTTGGCGAAGACGACCGAGCGCCGCAAGTGCCAGATGAATCCGAGACCTTCTCGCAGGAAATGAACGACAGCGCCGTCGGCGAAGTGATGGAAGATGCCGACGACGGCTACTTCGGCCCGCCCGCCGACCTCACGCAGACCCCGCGCGAAATGCTGGAAGAAAGCATCGCGCCGGCCAAGCCGCTTTCCGGCAACACACTGTTCGACAGCGAATCACTGAAGGAAGCGGCAGGCGTTGCGGCGGTCGCTGCCGATGATGACTCCGATTATGCCGCCACCACACCTCCCGCGGCGCCGCCTGCTTCACGCCGGCCCAGCGCCCCGATCACCGAAGTCAAGGATGACAGCGATGTTGACTTCGGCGTGACGATTGCCGGGCAGGAAGACTCCGGCCCGCCCAGCACCATTTACGACGACAGCGATGTCAGCCTGGCCGAGACCGGAAACACCAGCCAGATCACCGACCCCAAGATCACCACCGGCAGCAAGACACAGTTTGCCACCGGCGAGGTCGCCCGTGCCGGCCTGCAGAAAACCGACCCCAGCAAGCTGGGAGTCGAAAGCAACATCACCGGCCAGGAAATGACCCTGGCAGACCTGCGCCAGCAGATGGGACTTGGCGACGGTGTCAAGCTGGACGGCGCCGGCACCGGCAGCGCCGTCAACAAGCTGCGCAAAATCGGCGGCATGAAGAAGCGCTATTCCGTCGTGCGCGAAATCGCCCGCGGCGGCATGGGCAAGGTCATTGAGGTCGAAGACAACGACCTGCGCCGGTCTGTCGCGCTGAAGGTCCTGCGCAAGGAAATGCTCGATCGCAAGGATCTCGTGGAGCGCTTCCTGGAAGAAGCCCAGATCACCGGCCAGCTGGAGCACCCCAACATCGTGCCCGTGCACGAAATCGGTGTAGATGGCCGCGGCAACCTGTACTTCACCATGAAGCTTGTCGAGGGTGAGGACCTGTCCAGCATCCTAAAGCGCATGCGCAAAGGCGACCCCGGCGCCGACAAGGCCTACCCGGTTGCCCGGCTGGTCGACATCTTCATCAAGATCTGCGAAGGCATCGCCTTTGCCCACAGCAAGGGCGTCATCCATCGCGACCTGAAGCCCGCCAACGTCATGGTCGGTCGCTTTGGCGAAGTACAGATCATGGACTGGGGCGTGGCCAAAATCGTGGGCCGCAAAGAAGACACCCACGACCGCATGGTCGTGTCCGACCGCCAGCAGGACGACGCCAACCGCACCATGGCCGGCTCGATCCTTGGCACGCCAAGCTACATGTCTCCGGAACAGGCCCGCGGTGAAGTCAACTACATGGGCCCGACCAGCGACATCTTCAGCTTGGGCGTGATCCTGTACGAGCTGCTGGCACTCAAGACGCCGTGGACTGCCCAGACTTCTGCGCAGGTTCTGGACCAGGTCAAGAACTTCAACCCGGAACCGCCCAGCAAGATGTCGCCCGATCGCAAGATTCCGCCCGAACTCGAGCAGCTTGCCCTCAAGTGCATCGAGAAGATGCCGCACAAGCGCATCCAGACGGTGCAGGAACTGGTGGACAACCTGCGTTCGTGGCAGGAAGGGCGCACACTGGCGGCTGTTGAGTACTCGATGGCCCAGTTGCTGGCCAAGTGGTTCTCGCGCAACAAGGTCGCCGTGCTGACCACCATGGCCGTGCTGGCGGCGCTGGTGATTGGCGTGGTGGTAACGGCCAATGTCGCGCGCCAGGACCGCCTGAACAAGGGCCGCGAAAGCCTGGCTGCTGCCGACCGCGCCCTTGTGGATGCCCGCGCCGCGCTGGCTCGCGAGGACTACGACACCGCGTTCAGCCTGGGCAGCGAGGCCCGCACTGCGGCATCGGCCGCCAAAAAGGACCTTGAAGACGACCCCAAGGCCGCCGAGATCGAAACCGAAGCGGCGATTGTCGCCAACACCGCCCAGCAGCAGAAGAAGTCCCGCGAAGACGAAATCCGCCGCAAGGAGCGCGACGCCGAAAAGCTCAAGGAACTCGAAGGCGCGCTGGTAGAAGCCCGCCGCATCCTGGGCGTGGCCCGCCAGCAGGATACGACCGCACAGGACCCGGCGGTGTCCAACGAAACATTCAACGACGCCAAGTCCGCCTTCATCAAGGCCCAAAGCATCGACCCGGAGAATGCCGAGGCCAAGCTGGCTCTTGCCGAAATCGCCGACTGGTTGAAGAACTACGAAACCCGCCGCCGACAGGAGGCCGACCTGCGCGGCCTGCGCGCACTGGTGGACGATGCTGGCCGCAAACTGTCGGCCGCCAAGGCTATCCGCACCGACAGCGACGAAAGCTACCAGCAGGCAGGAAAGTCATTCATGGAAGCCATTGCAGTGTGTGATTCCGCGCTGGCTGTTGCCGTGGCCGGCATCGAGGGCGACACACTGCGCGCCAAGGCTCGCGGTTTCAAGGCCGATGCGTCACTGGAGTTCGCCCGCCGCGCCATGGCACTGATGCGTTACGAAGTTGCCGACCTGATGCTGAACAGCGCCGCCGGCACCGGGTTGCTGGCCAAGGAAGTAGAAGCCACCCGTGTGCAGCTGGCCAAGGTCGTGCAGGAACAAAGCAAGTTCCGCACACTGGTCAAGGATGCCGAAAGGGCTGCCAACGCCCGCGAATGGGTGCTGGCCCAGGCGCACCTGCAGAACGCGATTGCCGAAGCCCGCAACAGCCCCTTTGCCGACGACATTGAACGCGCGCGGCTGGCCCGCAGCCTCGAACTGGCAAGGCTGGAGGGCCTGCGCGTGGACGACCAGCGCGCCAAGGCCTCCGGCGACATGCTGCGCGTGCTGGCGCAGTACGACGACCTCTGTGTGCTGTTGAAGGACCCGGACTATCTGTCGCGCGCCGAGATGCTGCGCGACGAACTGAAGCTGCGCATCGGAAAAACCCTGATTGCAGAGACCGAGGGCGCAGAAGACGCCGTGGCCGCCGAACTGCTGGAAAAGGCGCTGCTGCACGTCACGGACAAGCAGGACCTTGCCACCATCAATACCCGCCTGACGGAAATCAAACTGCGGCTGGCCATGGCGCGGGTCAGTGACCGTTTTGTGCTTCTGCCGCGCGGCTCGTATGTGGTTGGCAGCAACCGCGACGGCGACAACAACCCGCAGCGCACCATTGATCAGAACGAGTTCCTGTTCATCGACAAGTACCTTGTGACCAACGGCGAGTACCGCCAGTTCGTGGATGCCGGCGGCTACAACCAGCCCGAGTTGTGGCACGAGCAGGCCCGGCCCCTGCTTTCTCAGTTTGTGGATTCCACCGGGCGCCCCGGCCCCGCTCTGTGGGCCAAGGGTGGTTATGACCCCAGCCTGGACAAGTACCCCGTAACCGGCCTGTGCTGGTACGAGGCCTGCGCCTATGCCAAGTGGGCGGGCAAGCGCCTGCCCACGGCCGCCGAGTGGGAAATCGCCGGCGGTGCCGCTGCTGCTGGCCAGCCCGCGGCAGGCGATTACCCGTTCGGCACTCGCGACAGTGCCCCGGCCGCGGGGGTGCTGGAGCCCCGTGAGGTCGGCACCACAGAATGGGACCAAAGCAGCCTTGGCGTGCGAGACCTGGGCTGTAACGTCTCGGAATGGACCGGCGACAGCACCGGCAGCCGCGCCACGATCAAGGGTGCCGAGCCCGGGTTGCGCCCGGAGCTTTACTTCCGGTACGCCCGCCGCGCCAAGAACAGCCAGGCCAATCTTCTGGACAGGTCCCCCGGCCGCGGCTTCCGATGTGTTCGCGTGTTTACCCTGCAGGACGTGAGTGACCCCAAGGATCCCAAGGATGGCTAGCAAGCCCGGGCCTGCCCTGATGATGGTTTCGCTGGTCTGCCTGCTTGCGCTTGCCGCCTGCAGCAACGTCGAGACACCGGACCTCAAGGCCGACGTCCTGAACGAAAAGCTGATTCCCGCCGACTGGAAGCCTGTCAGCCTGCGTGTGGGCGTAGCCCCGATGCGCGCGGCCATGGAACTGGACGAGCGCCGCTACAACGTGGAAAACACCAAGCGCTGGGTGCTGACGCCCGACGAAGTGCGCATGAACGGCCCCGATGGGCTGAACGCGCGATTGATGGCAGTGCTGAAAGAGTACCGCATGTTTGAACACGTGGCGCTGCTGGAAGGCGCCACGCCGACAACTTCGCGCGAGGAAATGCAGCGCATGGCGCTGCGCCAGGGCCTGGATGTTGTGCTGATGCCCACCGTCAAGCGCCAGGACGTGGGCTATGTGGACAGTAACGGCGCCTATGGCTGGAACATGTTTGTGTGGTGGATGGTCAGCCCGATTTTCTCGTGGTTCATAGCCGACGAGGATTTCGACGCCAACCTGCACATTGACCTGCGCATGTATCCGACCTCAAGCGACGATGAGATTGCCGCCACCCGCCTGCAGCCGCGCGAAACTGTGGTACGCAGCCTGGACGACTTCGACCACGGCTTCAACCTGTTCAGTATCTTCAGCACGCCCGGCTACATGGACGAAGACAACTGGCAGAAGGTAGGCAGCCTGCTGTTGCCGATCGCCGAGAACGAAGCCAAGAAGTCGATGATCCGTTACATCACGACCGACCTGGCGCGGCGCGCCGAGGGCGAGGATTTCCGCTCGGCCGTGCGCCGGCGTGTGGCGCTGGTGATCGGCGTGGATGGAGGCGGAGTGCCGCCGATTCCGCTGACGCGTTACGCCGCAGCAGATGCCGAAGGCATTGCCGCGCAGTTCATGGACGCCGAAAACAATCGCGTGCCGGACGTCGCAGTTCGCACTTTGCTGGGTCAGCGCGCCACCCGGCGTACCGTGGAAGCCGCGGCCGAGGAACTTTCCACGCTGGCGCGGGGCAACGACGACCTGTTTGTGGTGTTTTGCGGCGTGGGCACACTCGACGACATGCAGCGCCCGGCGCTGATCCTGGCCCAGGGTGCTGGCAGCAGGGTGGAAACCATCGCCCTGGAAGCCCTGCTTGAGAAACTCACGGTCAACAACCCGCGCACGGTGACGCTGGTTCTGGATTGCAGCTTTACTTCCCCGGGCGACCGCCGTTGTGCCACCCCGGCCGCGCAGGTGGAAAAATTGCTGGCTTCGGCTCCCGGCAAGAGCCTGCTGCTGCCGATCCAGCAGAAGCTTTCCCTGGCAGGCATTGCCTGCGTGATCCTGGCGGCCAGCGACGCAGTGCCTGCCAACCCGCACGGCATGAAGGCACTCGAGATTGAAGACCTCAACCACGGCCTGTTCAGCGCCTATGCAATGGAAGCGTTGTCAGGGCGCGCCGATGCAAACGGCGATCGCATTGTCTCTTTCGCGGAGTTCCAGAAGTACGTGGCCGCGCGCGTGACGCGCATTTCGGAGCTTGAGGGCGAAACCCAGTCCGGCTACTTCATTGCGCCACCCGAACGCAGCGAATACGGACTGCCCTCAGGCCGCCGCTAACCTACAGCAACGGCCGGTTGGCTTGGCGCCTCAACGCCCGGGAACAGCAGTTCGCGGGGCAGGCGCACGTAACGGCCGGGCCCGCGGCCCAGGTCTTCAAACGCGACTTCCAGTTCCAGGTGTTCCGGCCGGAAAATCGTGCGCTGGATGTTAATCATCGGGATGCCCGTGGCCTGCAGAGCTTCCTTGATGGCCGGCACGTCGAACTTGCCTCGCGCCATGCGCCGGTGAATCTTGCCCAGCCGCCACACGCTGCTGAACCAGGTAAAGGCAAACGCCCTGATGCCGCTGTGCATGTAATGGTTCGTGCAGGCAATCGCGGGGCGCTGCGGGCTGGTGTGCTCTACCACCGGGTTCTGCGGGTGCAACTGAAAGCGCGCGCCGTGGCGGCCGGAATCACCCAGAATCAGGTTTGTGGCCGTGCAGTAAGGCTTGGCGGCCAGGTATTGCGCGCCCTGCGCGACATCCGCGCACTGCTGCATCAGTGCCCGGAACACCAGTGGAAACGGCAGTCCGTCCAGGTGTTCTTTACGCGAGTGCCCGTACACCAGCATCATGGAAAGGGCCAGCCCGGCATCGTTCAGGCCGGTCAGGCAGCCCAGAAAGCCGGGCCAGGTGACAGACGCAAAGCCGTGGCGGCGTCCGCCGGGTTGGTCGGATCCTTCATGGATCACAACGATGTTGGCCTGGTCGGCGATATCCAGGCTTGGAAAGTCCAGGTTGCGGCCCATCAGCAGCTCGCCGTCCACGGTGGCGCCGTCGTGGGCGCAGATCGTGCTGCACAGGGCAACCTTGTGGATGTCCAGAAACGTCTGTCCCAGCAGGATTTCGTCGTAAGTGAGCTCGCTGGTCTCGGAAAAGCCCTTCATTTCATCCAGGAACCACGAGGGCATGCGGGCTTCCATGCCGCGCGCCAGTTTCAGGTCGCCGGCGAAATCGGGGCAGAAGTGGCGCATGTAAAGGTTAAAGGTCTCTGCGGCCTGCACACCGACAAGCGTACCCAGCGCGCGGCCCTGTTCGCGCGCACTGCCGCGGACGCGCACCACCGGCACCCCGTCAACCAGCCTAAGGCTGCCGTGCTCCAGGCTCAGTTCACGAAACGGCGTGATCCGCTTGCCATAGTTTGTCAGGCGCCCCCGTGCCATCTTGACCGGGATGGAAAGTTCGCGAAACGGCAGCTTCTTGCGCCAGCGGGCCATGTTGGTCTCCATAACGGCAGTATATACTATATTCTGTCGTTATGCAAATGAAATCCCTGCCAGTGTACGGGGTGCTGCCCCTGCCAAGGTAGAGCCATGCTTGCCTGCCGGCCGAAACCGCCATACCATATTGTCACTTTGCCGCAGAGAGTGTGATGCCGCCAGCCACACCCCGACACATCGCCATCATCATGGACGGCAACGGCCGCTGGGCCGAGGCCCGTGGCTTGCGTCGCATCCGCGGCCACGAGGCCGGGGCCGAAAGCGTCCGCGCGATTGCCGAGGAATGTGCCCGTCTGGGCGTCGAACAGTTGACGCTGTACGCATTCAGCGAGGAAAATTGGCGCCGTCCGCGGCTGGAAACCGAATTCCTGATGCAGCTGCTGAAGCGGTTCATCGCGGCCGAGCGCGAGACGCTGCTGCGCAACCAGATGCGTTTTTCGGCCATCGGGCGGCTGGATCGGCTGCCGTCGGGTGTGCGCAAGGAATTGCAGAAGACCATCCGCCTGACCGCCAACAACCCCAAGACCAACCTCTGCCTGGCCTTGAGCTACGGCGGCCGGGCCGAGATTGCCGACGCCGCCCGGCGCATTGCTGAAAGAGTTGCCAGCGGCGAGCTCAAGCCTGAACAAGTCACCGAAGCCACGGTGGCCGCGCACCTTTATCAGCCGGAAATGCCCGAACCCGACCTGGTGATCCGCACGGCGGGCGAGATGCGCCTGAGCAACTTTCTGCTGTGGCAGGTCAGCTATGCCGAGTTCTATGTCACCGACACCCTGTGGCCGGATTTCCGTGCCGAGCACCTGAAGGCCGCGATTGAAGACTTCGGCCGGCGCGAGCGCCGCTTTGGCGGCCTGGTGACCCGCCCGGCCGTCGGGTAAGCGAATCGACCATCGACACTGGCGACGCTACAATCCAGCCATGCTCAACCACGTGCTGCTTCCGATGACGCACAGCGTCACCTACCCGGCCATGCAGCAGCGATTGAACAAGCTGCTGGCCGAGCGCGCGCGCCCCGGCAGCGACAAGAAGGCGATCGACGCGCAGATCTGGGAACTGTTCGGCGAAGAATGGGCCGTGATGTTCACGGACCTTGCGGGTTTTTCGCGCAACACGGAGGCGTTCGGGATCACGCACTTTCTGCAGGTCATCTACGAGTCGTTCCGGCTGTTCATTCCCGTGGTGGAACAGACAGGCGGCTTTCTTCTCAAGGTTGAAGGCGACAGCATGCTGGTGATCTTCCGCAATGCCGAGAGTGCCCTGCGCTGCGCGATATCCATGCAGCATGCCGCCACGGCATACAACATCAGCCGCGACGACGCCGAAAAAGTTCTGGTCAGCATCGGCATGGGCTTCGGCCGCGTGTTGAAGTTCGGGGACCAGGACATTTATGGCCAGGAATTGAACGTGGCCTGCAAACTGGGCGAAGACCTGGGCGTGGACGGCACCATCCAGTGTTCAGACAACTTCCGCAACGCCGTCAAAGGCCTGAACATGGCGCGCTTTCGCAAGTGCAAGTCCACGCCGCGTGGCACCAAACAGGCCTGGATGGTGGATTTCCCGGCGACCAAGTAGCGCTGCACAGTGGCTACTGCAAGCCGCGATCCCAGTTGCCTTCGTGTGTGCCAGCCACGGCCGTGGCGTTCATGACCTGTTCGCACACCTGGCGGATTTCGGCTGTTGCGTAGGGCCGGTTGACGAAGTCCAGCCGGAAGCGGTTTGCGCCGGCTTGCTCCAGCTCCCGTAACCTGGCGCCAAGGCTGTAGGCCTGGCTGTTCAGCACAATAGTCTGGCAATGCTTGTCGACGGCCAGGTACTTGTGGCCGTCCGGCCCGGTCATTTCCATCTGCCTGAAGTCGCACTTGGCGCGGCCGGGGCAATGGCCCAGCATGTTCGCGTGAACGCAGATCTCGGCCGTGAACAGCGGCGTGTCCTGGTAGACCACTACATCGGCCACGCGGCCGTACACCCGCAGCAGTTTGCGCAGGTTGTCGATGCCGTCCTCGACGGAAAGCGTCACGCGCGAAGCGCCCTGCTCGAGCCAGCTTCTGATTGTCTCGCGCGACATGGCATAGCACGGCCAGTCGGTGGTGACATCGATGCCCACGCGCGCAAACTCCGGCAGGCGTGGCTCAAAAATCGCAACGCCTGCACGGGTTCCCAGCTTGCCACGCCGGAACAGCTGTGTGGTGTCCACCTTGGCGCGGCGTTCGATGCCTGCAGCCTTTGCTACAAACTCAAATCCGCCCAGGTTGGCAACCTGAAAGCGCCGGGCACCAAGTTCGTACAGTCCGCGCAGCTTGCTGGCCACCATCGGCGCTGTCCAGCCGCGCAGAATCACCGGCACCTGCACGCGCAGCTTGTCGCGATGGTTCTCAAAGGCATCCAGCACGCTCTCGCGGGTGCCGTGGCCGATGTCCAGAACGACTTCGTCCAGATGATCCAAAGGCAAAGCGGCAATGTATTCGGGCCTGTCCACCAGCGCCGAAAAACGTGTGGGCGGGGCCTCGGCCGCCGGTTCGGCGGGCTCGGCGGCAATTTCGGCCAGCGCGGCCTGTTCTGCCTTGGCACGGGCCTGGGTCAGGGCCTCTTCAAGTTCGAGGAAGAACTGGCGGCGGGCCTCGTTTACTTCGCCGGCAGGAATGAACACTCCTGCAGGAATCACGGCACTGAAGCTCTTGAGCTCGAATCGCGTAGAACCCAGGCGCTCGAAGTACTCGCGCAGCCGTTCTTCGGTCAGGGGCTGGCTGTCGGCAAACAGCAGCTTGCATGGATACTCACGGCGCAGCTCAAACCCGAACACGCGACCGGCAATCTCGACGCGGCCGGGCATGCCCAGCTCATCCAGGTTGCCGCCGTTTGGGTCAACCTTCAGCGAAATGTCGATGCGCACCGCCAGCCGCGCTTTGACGGGCTTGCGCGGCGGCGTGGCCGGGTACATGCGCTTGAGGGCGTTGCTGCTTACCAGGCGCAGTTCGTCGCCCACCTGAACCTGCGGCGGCACGGCCATGCTGACTTCTTCGCCGGCCTTGACGGTGAACACGCGCTTGCCACCCAGGTTGATGCGGTCGGCGCCAAAGCGCAGGCCTTCGTCACCTGGCGGGGCTTCGGCCCGGCGCGCCAGGATGCCGTCGTGGCGCTCGAACTCGCGGGCTGCCACAAAGTGGGCGCGCTCGTTGAACACGCGGGTTACGCGGCCCAAATGGTGCCCCGCAGGCTGCGACTCGCTGGTGTCAGCCGCAGCCTTGGCGTCGCCGTGGCTGCGGTGCAGGAACAGGGTGGTTGTATCGCGCGAGTAGATCAGCTTCAGGCGGTCCTCAACCTCGTGCACGTCTACGGGCACGCCGTCCAGGACTTTGCGGTACAGGTCTGTCACCGCCGCGACGTACAGCGGCGCCTTGCGGCGACCCTCAATCTTGATGCTGCTGACCCCGATTTCACCCAGCCTGCCTACTTCGTTGGGCGCAAACAGGTCGCGCATGGAAAAGGCCTTGGCCTCGCCGTCGGGACTCTTGAACGTGTCGCGGCAGATGTAGGTGCACTTGCCGCGGTTGCCGCTGCGGCCTTCTTCCTGGCTGGCAAACAGGCACAGGCCGCTGTAGCTGTAGCAAAGGCTGCCGTGAACAAAGGTCTCCAGCTGGATGCTGACTTCGCGCTTGATGGTTTCGATTTCGGCCAGCGTGAGTTCGCGGGCAAGGATCACGCGTTCAAAGCCGTTGCGCTGGGCATAGCGTGCGCCCTCGGCGTTGTGGATCAGCATCTGGGTGCTGGCATGCCACTTCAGCCGCGGAAACTTTTCCCGGATGGCGCGCATCACGCCCATGTCCTGCAGGATGACGGCGTCCACGCCAAGTTCCTCGCACAGTGCAAGGTCGTGCACCAGTTCCGGCCACTCGTCTTGCTGGATGATGGTGTTAATGGCCACATACACCTTGCGGCCCAGCGCGTGGGCGTGCCCCACGGCTGCATCCAGGTCTTCGTGTGAAAAGTTGATGGCGTTGTCACGGGCTGAAAACTTGCGCAGGCCAAGGTACACGGCATCGGCACCGTACTGCATGGCCGCATGAAATGACTCAAGGCAGCCCGCCGGCGCAAGCAGTTCAGGCTTGGTGGAAACTTTCGCGGGTGATTCGGCGGGAGACCGCCGGGTGGTTGTTTCGCTCATCTTCGTGCTCGGTGGCGTGATCGCCAGCTTGCGCTACTTCGTTATGCGAATCAGGCAGGCAAAGGTAGCAAGTGGCGGCATACGCGAAAGAGGAATTGCACATTTCGCGGCCTATCGAAATCAAGAAATCAACCGGGTGGTCTACGCCTTAACGCTTTCCCAGTCCTTCAGGAACTGGGCCAGGCCCTTATCAGTCAGCGGGTGGTGTACCAGCTGCTTGAACACGCTGAATGGAATCGTGGAAACGTCGGCCCCGGCCAGGGCTGCATCCAGAACGTGGATCGGGTTGCGGATGCTGGCCACCAGGATCTGGGTCTCGAAACCATAGTTGTCGTAGATCTGTCGGATCTGCGGGATGATTTCCATGCCGTCCTGGCCAAGATCGTCCAGTCTTCCCACAAACGGGCTGATGTACGTGGCCCCGGCCTTTGCGGCCAGCAGGGCCTGCACCGGCTGAAAGCACAGCGTCACGTTGGTCTTGATGCCCTTGCTGGAAAGAACCTTGCAGGCCTTGAGGCCCTCGGGAATCAGCGGCAGCTTGATGACGACGTTGTCGCCGAATTTGGCCAGTTGTTCGGCCTCCTTCAGCATGCCTGTGCATTCGACGGACGTGACCTCAAGGCTGACAGGGCCTTGTACGAGCGTGCAGATTTCGCGGGCGACATCGGCAAAGGGCCGGCCGCTTTTCTTGATCAGCGACGGGTTGGTGGTCACACCATCAAGGATGCCAAGCGCATGGGCTTCTTTGATTTCGTTGACGTCGGCGGTGTCGATGAAAAATTTCATGGCGCGTTCCCGAGTGAATTGAGGGCACCCTAGCACGGCCTGACGACCGGACAATGACGGCAGTGAACTGTGGAAACCCCGGCGGGTAAGTTGACTAAATGGTCAGTTGTTTTTGTGCGTCTGCGCGCATCCCAGCACAGAGATATTTCATAATGCATTATTAGTGCGCCAGTGGCGTGAAGTCGATCGCGGAGCCTCAATTTGGTGCCACAACATGTAGGGGTAAAGAACAGAAAAACGTCACAATTTGCCCAGCATCTGCAACATCAGCTCTCATTGTGTGCATATTTTACAAATTCTGAGACTACGCAGCATTATGCATGATTATTGTTGCCAGCCCTGATGCTTCAGGCATACTGACCTGCCAGTCAGGTTTGCGCCCCAAGACTTCAGGCCTGCAACGGTGTTGCTACCACCGGCGCGAGTGGTACCAACCAGGAAAGTCTAAACATGAATCGTGGATTCTTGATTGCCCTGCTGGCGATGGTTTCTGCGTGCGGCCTTGCCGCGCAAACCACCTGGACTGGCGCCACCAGTACTTCCTGGGGCACCGCCAGCAACTGGTCAACCAACGCAATTCCGACCGCGTCGGATAACGTAGTGATTGCCACGGCGTCCAACGTGCCAACGCTGATATCCGGCGCGCTATGCAACAACATCACGATCAATTCAGGCGCGACACTTAACGGCGGCACGGGCACGTTGACCGTTAGCGGAAGCTGGACAAACAACGGCACTTTCACGCCGGGCACGTCGACTGTCTCATTCGCAAGCGCGGTGGCCGCGACAATCGGCGGCGCCAACCCCACCAGTTTCTGGATCCTTCGCCTTGCCAAGTCGGCCAAGGCCAACACCGTTACACTGGCAGCGAACGTCAGTGTGAACAGCACTTCCACATCGAACACCGCGCCTGCGCTGGACATCAACATCGGCACGCTGGTCACGGCAGGCAACAACTTGACCGTGGTCGGGACGACCAGCTGCTCAACCGGCAACGCAAGTGAGCTTCAGGTGACCGTCGGCGGAACCGTCAACCTTGCGGCGGTCTACCAGAACAATGCCGGCCTTGCCAACTTCACGATCTCAGCGGGAACGGTGAACATCAGCGGGCTTCACACCATTTGGAACAGCGGTGCACGCTGCGACATATCCGGCGGCAACGTTAACTACACCAACACAGGCCAGACAGTTTACCTGGCGTCGAACAACACGACATTCGGCTGGAGGGCGACCGGCGGCAACATCAGCATGGCCGGCTTCATCAATTCGTTCACGTCGGGCAACTGCTTTGCAGCAACCGGCACGGCCATTGTGCGGTTTGTGGGCAGCAACAGCGTAACCCACACTCTGCTGAACACGTCAACCAGCGCCACGGGCAACTTCCAGTTCAACGACTGCCGCATTGAGAAAACTGGCGGGGCGACCGTAACCTTCAACACCGGCGGCACAGGCGTGCTGGGCTCGAACGTGACAATGAATCTGGGTTTGACAGTCAATGCCGGGGCTGTGGCGACACTGACAGGCAACTTCGGCTCGGGCCTCGGATATCAGATCGCTTCGATCACCAACAACGGCACAACCAACCTGAACGCGCCAGCGACAGCGGTAGTGTACACCGTGCCCGGCAGCATCATCTCCGGCACAGGTGCATCCCTGAACTCCAGCGCCAACTCCCGCGTGAACTTGACCACTGCAGTTGCCAGCACGATCTCCGGCACCAACAGCTTCAATGAGTTGTTCTGTACCGTCGCGGGCCGGACTGTGGCCTTCGGTGCCGGCAGCACGACGACCATCACCGGCCTGTTGAACTTTGTGGGCGCGTCGGGCAACCCGATCCTGATTCGCAGCACTTCTTCGGGCACCCAGTCGAACCTTCAGGTCAACGGCTCGATTGTTGCCCAGTACTGCGACATTCAGGACAACGCAGCTTCCTCTACCGTTTACGCAACCCCCGGCGGTGTGGATTCCGGCAACAACACCAATTGGGACTTCGGCGGTGCCGTGGTGGCGGTGGCGACAGCGGGCTCGATGCAGGCTGCCTGGTCCAACACGGCCACGCAGTCGGTCAGCGGCACGTTCACTTTGCAGAACACAACCGGCAGCGCGGCTACGTTGAACTCGATTACCGTGCAGGCTTCGGGTACCGGCAATGACTCAACAGCCTACACCGAAGTTGCCCTGTACATGGACAACCCGGGTTCGGGTACGGTTGGCTCGTTTGACGGCGCTGACACGCTGTACGGTGCAGCCGTCGCCGCGTTTCCCGCCGACAACGGCCAGCTTACCTTCACGGCCGGCCAGGCCCTGGCCGCTGGTTCCACCACACGCTTTTTGCCGTGGTTCGTTTCAACGGCACACCGCTGGCCTCGCCCGGCCACACGTTCCTGATTGCCGTGACCAACTTGAACTTGACAGGCGCCCCGGCTGCAGGCCTGCCGACACAGTCTATGCTGGGCTTTACCATGTCGCAGCCCAGCTTGGTCGTGGCGATCCCCTCAGTAACGGCCCGCCCGGTCACTTCGTACTACACGGGCCCGGGCAGTGACGGCTTTGAGTACGTGCGCTTCACGATCACGAACAACAGCCCGGTGCCGGTGACGCTGAACAACATCCGGCTGTACGGTTACTCAGCGACGTCGTCGTACCTGGGCAACATCACTTCCGTGGAGCTGTTTGAAGACACCAACCAGAGTGGTGCCTGGGAGCGCACCGGCGACACAAAGGTAGGCAACACCTATGCCACCTGGACCAGCTTCCAGGACTTCACCTACATCGGCGGCGCAGGGGCTTATGCCGGCAATGAGTCGCGCCAATACCTGGTGGTGGTCAAGCTGAACGGCAGCACAGTTCCGCCGAATGGCTCGCAGCTGGGCTTCTATGTTTCGTCATCCAGCACCGCGACCGGGGCCACAATCTCGGGCAGCACGCAGGTGATCTACTACGGCGTGCAGATCCAGAATGCCAGCCTGCACACGCTTGCCACGCAGGGTGCCGCCGTCAGCCTGCCGGGCACCTACGCCACGGGCAAGGAAGTCGGCACCTTCACCATCCGCAACACCAGCACCGGTACCTCCGTCAACCTGAACAGCATCACGCTGCAGGCTTCCGGCACGGGCAACGACCTGACGGGCTACTCTCTGCTGGCACTGTACCGCGATACCAACAGCAGCGGCGTGTATGACACCGGCGACACCCTGTACGGCGCGTCGTCGGCCGGCTTTGCCTCGGACAACGGCACGCGCGTGTTCACGCAGACGCTGGCGATTGCCGGCAACGCCATTGAGACATTCTTTGTGGTAGCGGCCCTGAACGGCACGACCACGCCGACCGCGGGCCAGACCTTCAAGACTCGTGTCAGCGCCATCACCAGCAGCGTGGCCTCGGACAGCCTCGGCCTGGCCAGCGCGATCATGGAAGGCATTGTCTGCACCGGCACCAACCCGACGCTGGTGGCCACTCCGATGAGCCTGAACCTGGGTTCCACGCTGGTGGGGGTGGCGGGCACGGCCGCCAGCTATCAGTTGCAGGGCTTCAACACCACCAATGCCACGGACATCACCGCGCCGACGGGCGTGGAGGTTTCGTTCACGGCAGGTTCTGGTTACGCAGCCTCGTTGAACATTGCCTCGACGGGTAACTGGGGCCCGACCACCATTTTTGCGCGCATTGCTTCTACCGCATCAGTGGGGGCGATCACCGGCAACATCACCAATGTAAGCACAGGCGCCAACAGCCCCAATGTCGCGGTGAACGGATCTGTGACACCGGCCGGACTCAACACAACGCCGACCAGCCTGAACCTTGGCACGACGCCTGTGGGTGTTGCCGGCACGGCCTTCAGCTATACGGTTTCGGGCACCGGCACTATCAACCCCACGGACATCACGGCGCCGTCGGGCGTGCAGGTGAGCTTCAGCCAGACCACGGGATTTGCTGGCTCAATCCAGATCACGACCACCGGCACCTGGGGCCCCACCACAGTGTGGGCCCGCCTGACCGGCGCGTCGGTTGGCGGAGTATCGGGCAACATCACGCACGTCAGCACGGGGGCGTCGTCGGCCAACGTGTCGGTAACCGGCACGGTTGTGCAGCCGGCAGTGACGGCATCCACGGCCAGCATCAACCTTGGCACCACGCCGCTGGGCACGCCGGGCACGGCCATCAACTACACCGTGTCGGGCAGCAATACCACCAACGTGACTGACCTGACCCCGCCGACCGGCGTTGAGATCAGCTTCAGCCAGACCACCGGCTTTGCCGGTTCATTGCAGATCACCAGCACCGGCACCTGGGGCCCGACGACAATCTGGGCAAGGTTGATTGGTTCCACGGCTGGCGCAGTTTCCGGCAACATCACCCACATCAGCACGGGTGCAACAAGCGCCAACGTGGCCGTCAGCGGCACAGTCACGCCGCCGACCATCGGCACTTCCACCTCGACGCTGAACCTGGGCAGCACTCCGCTGGGCACACCAGGCACGGCCATAAACTACACGGTGTCTGGCAGCGGCATGACCAACGGCACCGACCTGACCGCACCCGCCGGCGTGGAGATCAGCTTCAGCCAGACCACCGGCTTTGCGGCCACCCTGAACATCGCCACCACGGGCACCTGGGGCCCGACAACCATCTGGGCGCGCCTGACCGGCACGACGGCTGGTGTGTTCTCGGGCAACATCACCCACGTTTCCACTGGCGCAACCACGGTCAACGTATCGATCTCGGGCAACACTTACTCGCTTGTTGCCAACCCCACAACGCTGAACCTCGGCACAACCGTAGTTGGCACGCCGGGCACACCGCAAAGCTACACGCTTACGGGCGAAGGCCTGACCAGCGCAACCACCGTGACCGCACCATCCGGCATTGAACTGTGCCTGACGGTGGCCGGCACCTACACCCCGACACTCAACATCAACCAGACCCCGTCACTCAGCGCCACGGTGTTCGCGCGGTTGATCGGCACGACGCTGGGCAGCTACGGTGGCAACATCACCAACGTTGCCGGGCCGGCCTCGGAAAACGTGGCCGTCAGTGGCGACGTGGTCACGCCCGACAACCTGGATGCCTCGCGCAACGGCCCCGGCTCAAGCACCACGGTCAACAACAACGCTCAGGGCGCGGGCGGCAACGGCCTGGTGATACTGGACGTTACGGTGGCCACCACCAACACCGCCTGGACTGTTACGAGCTTTGTGTTCTCGGCCAGTGGTTCCGCCGACGAACAGACGGCCCTGGACTTCCTGGCGCTGTATGAAGACAGCACCACCGGCGGGACGCAGGGCAGCTTTGACGGGCCCGCCACCGACGTGCTGGCCACGGCCGCCGCGGGCGTCAGCTTCAATGCCGCCAACGGCACGTACACGGCCACACTGGTGAACGGCGCATGGGCGGCATCGACCTCTCGCCGGTTCTTCTTGGTGGCCAAGCTTGCAGGCACTGCACAGGCTGGCGAGACCATTCATGCCGAACTTACCACCATCAATGCCACCACTGGTGGCACCGGCGTGGTCACGGGTGTCCCGACTAGCTCTGCCACCCCGGCACTGACCATCGATGCCGCCGTCATGACCGCTACGCTGAACGGCCCGATGGCCTTCACCACGGTTGACAACAACAGCCAGGGCGCCGGCGGCAACGGCCATGTGGTGGCCGACGTCACTCTCAGTACCATCAATGATTCCTGGACCGTCAGCAGCCTGACGTTCACGGAAAGCGGCACCATGGACGGGCAGACAGACCTGAACTTCCTGGCCCTGTACCTGGACAACGGCAACGGCGTGTGGGACGGCCCAACCATTGACACGCTGGCCACGGCCACTGCGGGCACCGCCTTCAGTGCGCCCAATGGTACCTACACGGCCACTCTGACGGCCGGGCCCAGCGCGTTTGCTGTCAACCAGTCCAAGCGCTTCTTTCTGGTGGCGCGCCTGTCAGGCCAGGCCAGCCCCGGCGAGACCCTGCGCGTGGAGCTGACCTCGATCAACGAGTCTTCGCCCACGGGCGGCACGGTGGCAGGCGCACCGACCGCCGCGACTTCTGCCCTGGTAATCGATGTGGCAACCCTGACCGTCAACGCCGGCCCGGCCAACCCGACCACGATCACGGTCGAGCAGACCGCGGCCGCCTTCCAGCGCATGATCGGGCAGTTCCGGTTTACGGCAAGCAATGATGACTTCGTGGTCACCGGCCTCACACTTACGCTCGGTGGCAACGGCGATTGGGTGAATAACCTGAACGCCACCAGCGGCGTGGAACTGTACCGCGATAACGGCAATGGCACCTTTGATGGCACCGACACCCTGGTGTTCAGCGGTGCCGGCGGAGTGGGTACTGTGGTAGCGGCCTTCAGTGCCAGCCAGACAGTCAACATGGGAACCAGCATGGACCTCTGGCTGGTGTTGAACGTCCTGGCAACAGCCGGCGGCAGCCCCGCCGAGGTGTTCAACGCGCAGATTGCCAGCGGCGCGGCCGTAAGCACGACCACTTCCGGCAACGTGCTGATCGGCACCGTGGCGCCGGTCAGCGCTGACCTGCGCGTGGTGACATTCAGTGTCACGAACTTCACCCCGCTGCTGGCCCTGCCGGCCGGCGGCACAGCAATCACCATCACGGGCACCGGCTTTGCCCTGCCGGTGACACTGACCATCAACGGTGTGATCTGCCCCGGTACGCCATCCGTGAACGCCGGCGGTACGCAGATCACGGGCTTGCTGGTGCCGGTCGGATCGGGCACGAACCTGCCGATCGTGCTGAACACCAACAACCTGGGTCCCAAGACCCTGACCCAGACGTTCTCGTACAGCACAGTTACCACCGGTGGCAGCGGCGGTGGTGGCGGTGGCGGTGGCGGCGGTTGCAGCGCCGGTATGCCGGTTGCGCCGCTGGCACTGCTGGCCCCGACGCTGATCGCCCTGTTCGGCCTGCGTCGTCGTCGCAAGAACTAGCGGGCAAAAGACCCGGACAAAGGGCCTGCCTTGCGGCAGGCCCTTTCCAATTTTGCGGCAGCCTGTCACCGGCAATGCCTACAATCCTGAAGTGAACCCTGAAACTGCCGAGACGGCATACCTGTTTCGCCACGCGTTGCTGCGCGATGCGGCCTATGAACTGCAGCTTCCTGCCGTTCGCGCGCAGCTGCACGGCTTTGCGCTCTACCTGCTTGAGGGTATCCTCGGCGGCAGACCTCCGGCGCAGCATCCACTCGACCAGAGTTACGGCATGGCGTCGTGTGGGCATGACAGTGATCCTTATGCGCTTGAGCTTGCCCGCCACGCGCAGCAGGCGCGGGGGCCGGAGGGCGACAACGCAACCCAATCGGACTTCGCCCGGCTTTTCGTTCTGTACTTGCGTCGCGCCGCCGAGTACGCCGAACGCAACTACCGTTTTGTGGATGCCGCCGCGCTCTGGCGTGAAGTTGCGGAGAATCAGTCAGGCGCAGCTCGCGCCGAGGCGATCCGTCGGCAGGCAAGCGCCGCCCAATCAGGCGGACTCGCGGCCCAGGCGGAAGAAGCGTATCTGCAGGCAACTCTCTTGCTGGAGGGTTCCGACAACGACCTGTTGCTTGCCGCTACCCTGGCGGGTTTTTCGGGGCTCTATCACGAAACTGGGCGTGTGAATGAAGCCGAACGGAACTACCAACGCACACTGGAACTCTACAGGCGGCTTGGCAACCGCCGCAACGAGGGCATCGTGCTGTCCAACCTGGCGTCACTGCAAAAGGAGACCGGCCGTGCCGCACTTGCCGAGGGCCAGTTTCAGCAGGCGCTGGCGATCCACCGCGAAGTCGGCAACCGTCGCAGCGAGGGCATGGCACTTGGCGCGCTTGCCCTTCTGTATCAGCAGACCGGGCGTCTGGACGATGCGGGCAGGCATTACGATTTTGCCCTTGCCATCCTGAACGAGGTCGGCGATCGACGCGCCCTGGGCATAACTCTGGGCAATCTGGCGGGACTGGATCACGAGCGCGGCCGAGCTACCCAAGCAGAGGCCCAATATCGCCATGCTCTGGCGCTGCACCGGGAAACGGGAAACCGGCGATATGAGGGGATCACGCTTTCCAATCTTGCAGCCCTGTGTTTCGAGGCCGGCCGCACGGACGAGGCCGAAGGCTTCTTTGCGCGGGCGCTTGGCATTCATCGCGAAGTAGACAACCGTCGCTCTGAGGCCATGGTGCTTGCCAACTTGGCGCACATGTACGCCAACCTGAACCGGTTGGAGGACGCTGAGACATGCTTTGTCCAAGGCTTGCGGCTTGACCGCGCCGTGGGCAACAGGCGTGGCGAGGGCATAACCCTGGGCAACATGGGCGCCTTTCACTTCCGGATGGGACAGTATGAACAGAGTCTTGCGGAACTGGAGGCTGCCCTGTCCTTACACCGCCAGTCGGGCAACCGCCGCTTTGAGGGCATCCATGGTTGTGATTACGCCCTGTGCCTGCTGGTCGTTGGCAGGAGAGGCCCCGCCCTGCAGGCCTGGCAGGATGCAGCACAGGCCTTGCGGGCCGTTGGTGACGCGATCTGGATGGATCGTAAGTTGGCGGAGATGCGCAAGACCTGCGCAGATTGGGGCCTGCCCTCTCTGGACGAGGCCGCGCCATGACAAGCACCGACCGGCCCGACGGACTTTTCGCCGAGACAGCCTATCTCTTTCGCCACGCGCTGCTGCGCGACGCGGCCTACGGGTTGCAGTTGCCTGGCGACCGCGCCCCACTGCATGCCATCGCCCTCGAGCTCCTTGAACAGTTGTGCGGTGGCAGGCCCCCGATGCCCGAACTGGGTCAAGTGGACTCATATGCCGCACATGCCAGCGACACGATCGCGCCGGAGCTTGCGGCGCATTGTGCCGGAGCCAGTGGCGGGGTCGAACTGGACCCAGTTCGAAGGCTGTACTTGTATCGTGCCGCCAGGCACTCCGACGCGAACTACCTGCACGAAGAAGCAGCGAAGCGATACCAGGCGTTTGCCGATGCCGCCAGCGCGACTGAGCGTCCTTTCGGGCTGCTGGCTGCCGGTCTTTCCGCACGGAACCTGTTTCACAATGACCTTGCCGCGCGGATGTTCGCCGGCGCACTAGAGGGGTTCCAGGCCGCGGGAAACGCCCGGGGCACCGCCCTGGCCAAGGCAGCGATGGCCGACATGCTTCGCGACGTCGGCCACAGTGATCGCGCAGAGCAGTTGCTTAACGAAGCGGCAGCTTCATTTGCGGAGTTGGGTGATGCGGTTTCCACAAATCGCATGAGATCCAGCCTTGCCATCGTGTTCTGGCGCACAGACCGGCAGGCGAAGGCCGAGCAGGAGTTTCTGGCATGCATTGAGACCGCCCGCGCGCAGGGCAATCAGCGTGCGGATAGGGTGGCCACGATGAACCTGGCAGGGCTTTACATGTCACAGGGCAAGCGTGATGCAGCCGAAAGGCTGTGGAACGAGGCTTTGAAGATGCACCGTGAAGCTGGAGATCAGGTTTACTCGGGCATCGCGCTGGGCAACCTGGCCAACCTTTACAGTGAAACGGGCAGGGTAGACTTGGCCGAGTCCGTGTTTGCGCAGGCGCTGGAACTGCAGCGCGCCACAGGAAATCGCCGCAGCCAGGGCCTGACGCTGGGCAACCTCTCACGCCACTATCAGCGCCTGAAACAGCCCGACCGCGCCACTGGCGCCATGCTGGAAGCAATTGCCATTTTGCGTGAGATTGGCGACAGGCACGCGTTGGCCATCAGCCAGGGCAGCCTGGCCACGCTGGCACACCAGGCAGGAAGGCTGAAGGAAGCCGCAAGCCTGTTCGAGGAATGCCTGGCGGTGCTGGAGGAGTTCAAGGACTCTCGTTACGCGGGTATCAATCTGTGTGACTATGCTCTGCTGAAGGCAACGATGGGCGATGTCGCGGCGGCCGGGGCCATGTGGCGAAAGGGCCATTCGCAGCTCCTGGATGCAGGCGACAGCGTCTGGGCCGAACATTATGTCGCGACGATGCGCCGGGCATGCAGCGATCACGGCCTGCCGCCATTTGATCAGGAACACTCCCTCTGACGCATGACGGCTGGTGGTGCCGCGGGCCGGCGGCACGGCCGCGAAACTCAGGCCTACTTCAGGTCGAAGCGGTCGAGGTTCATCACCTTGTCCCACGCCGCGACGAAGTCGCTGACGAACTTGCCGTTGCCGTCCTCGCATGCGTAGACCTCGGCCAGCGCGCGCAGCTGCGAGTTTGAACCAAACACCAAGTCTACTCGCGTGGCTGTCCACTTCCTAGCGCCGGTCTTGCGGTCTTTGCCTTCGAAGGTGTCGCCCGATTTCTCCCACAGAGTGCTCATGTCCAGCAGGTTGACAAAAAACTCATTGCTCAGGGTACCGACCTTCTTTGTAAACACCCCGTGTGCCGACCTGCCGTGGTTTGCGCCAAGCACCCGCAGGCCGCCCACCAGCGCGGTCATTTCGGGGGCGGTCAGGGTCAGCAGCTGCGCCTTGTCCACCAGCAATTCTTCAGCGCCCAGGCGCTGTTTGCCACGCAGATAGTTGCGAAAGCCATCGGCGGTGGGCTCCAACGGTTCGAAACTCTGCACGTCGGTCTGCTCCTGCGTGGCGTCCGTGCGTCCGGGCTGGAACGGCACTTTCACCTTCTTCAGGCCCGCGGCCTTGGCGGCCTTTTCGATTGCGGCCACACCGCCCAGCACAATCAGGTCGGCCATGGAGACGTACTTGCGGCCCTTGTTGAATTTCTTCTGGATGCCTTCGAGCTTGGCCAGGACTCTCTTCAGTTGCGCAGGCTGGTTCACATCCCAGTCCCTTTGCGGCGCAAGGCGGATCCGCGCGCCATTGGCACCGCCGCGCTTGTCGGATCCCCGGAAGGTCGAGGCGCTGGCCCATGCCGTCTGCACCAGCTCGGATACACTCAGGCCCGAGGCCAGAACCTTCTTCTTCAGGGCCTCGATGTCTGCGTTGCCAATCAGCGGCTTCTTTGCCGCAGGCAGTGGGTCCTGCCAGATCAGCGCATCCTTGGGCACCATGGGGCCCCAATAGCGCGTAGTCGGGCCCATGTCGCGGTGCGTAAGCTTGAACCACGCGCGGGCAAAGGCGTCGGCGAAGGCGTCCGGGTTTTCGTAAAAGCGGCGCGAGATTTTTTCGTACACAGGGTCAAAACGCAGCGCCAGGTCCGTTGTAAGCATCGCTGGTGCGTGGCGCTTTCCGGGCACGTGGGCATCGGGCACGCTGCCCGCGCCCGCATCACCCTTGGGCTTCCACTGGTGGGCGCCGGCGGGGCTCTTGGTCAGTTCCCATTCGTAGCCGAACAGGTTCCAGAAAAAGTTGTTGGACCACTTCGTTGGTGTGGTGGTCCAGGTGACTTCCAGGCCGCTGGTGATGGTGTCTTTGCCCTTGCCGCTGCCGAACCTGTTGCGCCAGCCCAGGCCTTGCTCCTCCATACTTGCGGCCTCGGGCTCAGGCCCGACGTTGCTTGCAGGGCCCGCACCGTGGGCCTTGCCGAAGCTGTGGCCGCCGGCGATCAGCGCCACGGTCTCTTCGTCGTTCATGGCCATGCGGGCAAACGTTTCGCGGATGTCCCTGGCCGCGGCCAGCGGGTCAGGGTTGCCGTTGGGGCCTTCCGGGTTGACGTAGATCAGGCCCATCTGCACTGCGGCCAGCGGGTTCGAAAGGTCGCGCTCGCCGCTGTGACGCGCATCGTCCAGCCACTTGCCTTCCGGGCCCCAGTAGATTGATTCATCGGGTTCCCAGACATCCGGACGGCCGAACCCGAAGCCGAAGGTCTTAAATCCCATCGCGTCCAGCGCCACGGTGCCCGCCAGCACCAGCAAGTCGGCCCAGGAAATCCTGCGACCGTACTTCTGCTTGAGCGGCCACAGCAGACGCCGGGCTTTGTCGAGGTTGGCGTTATCGGGCCAACTGTTCTGCGGCGCGAAGCGCTGCTGCCCGGTGCCGGCGCCGCCGCGACCGTCGCCAACGCGGTACGTACCCGCCGCGTGCCAGCTCAAGCGGATGAAAAGAGGGCCATAGTGGCCGAAGTCAGAGGGCCACCAGTCCTGCGAGGCCGTCATCAGCGTCTTGAGGTCTTTGACCAGCGCCTTGACGTCGAGCTTCTTGAACTCTTTGGCGTAATCGAACTTGCCGCCCATCGGGTTGGACAGTTCCGAGTGCTGGTGCAGCACAGAGAGGTCCAATTGGTTCGGCCACCAATCGCGGTTGGTCATGTTTGCAGGTTTGGAATCCATGTTCACTCCCGTGTTGCTGGAAACGACACAAGGCCACTAACCACAGATGGACACAGATAAACACAGATTATGGCATCGAGAAGCCTGAAAAATTTCGAGACAGGGGTTTCAAGACATCACGAGGCAATCTGTGTGCATCCGTGTTCATCTGTGGTTTCAAATTGCAGTGCGCGGCGAAACGTTTGGACCAATAAGTGTCAATCTGCGTTCTCGCCGTTACGTTTGGTCCAGTGCGTAGTTGATCGCGGCACACACCGCAGCGGCCTGGGCAGCATTGCATTCTTCGGGGTTGGTGCGAGGGCTGTCGGGATAAACTTCTGTGGTGGTGCGGTACTTCGCGCCAGTCATCCCTGCGCACAGGCCCAGTTCTTCGAACGCATACCGGATCACGCCGGCATCCACGGTGGGGGAGTCGATCACTTTGCCCTGCGGGTCGGGTGGTGCAATGTGCGTGACCTTCTCGACGGCGGCGATGATCGCGGCGTGGAACTCCGGCTGCGGGTTTTTGGAATCATCCACCAGGTAGAAGCCGTCCGGGATACTGGAGGGCTTGTGCGGCTTGCCATCGCGCGCCGCCAAGGCGGGGCCGAACTCGGTTTCGTCGGTGTCTGTGGTCTCGTGCAGATCGAGATGCACCAACACGCGCAGCGGCGCAACCAGCCGCATCAGCGCCGCGCACTCTTTCACCTGCGTGTCAGCCTTAAAGGAACGATTGGGGTCGATCGCGTGGGGCGTCCAGCGGTGGATGCGCTCGTAGCCCCAGGGGCAGACACAGGGTGCGATCAGGATGTTACAGCGGCCGTCGTAGTCCGCCGCGTGCATATCGGCGAACCGCAGCGCGCCGTGCACACCGCTGGTCTCGTAGCCGTGCACGCCGCCCGTAACCAGCACCACGGGCAGGCTCTCCAGCCAGTTGCGGCTGCGCAGGGCTAACAGTGGATACTGTTCAGGTGGGTATTCGATGCGGCCGTACTCGACGACATCAAAGCGTGGCCGCAAACGCTCGATAACGCTCAGCACGTCCGTGGCGTAGCTGCGGTGCCGCTTCTGCATCGACAACCAGGCGGCCTTCTCAGCATCGCCCCACGGCTGGCCGGGGGTGCCGATCGGATAGGGCGTGGTCATGCCGGCTGCCTCCACTTCAAGGGTGTCCTCTGACACCCAAAACACGGCGCGGGCCGGGGGCCCGCGCCAGGTGCAGGCGAGACGCCTGCGCTTCCTTACTTGCCCAGCGTGGCCTTGCGGATGTTTTCCTGGTAGCCCCACAGGTCTTTAGGCAGGGGCTTGTCGGCGATCCAGTTGGGGTCCTTGAAGATGCCGGCCAGCAGCTTGTAGTCGGCCTCGCTGGGCAGGTTTTCCTTCAGGTGCTGTTGCCCCTGCTCCTCGGTCAGCTTCTCGCCCTTGACGCTCCAGGGCTGGTTGGCATAGCGGCCGATGGCGCGGTGGAACTTCTCGTCCGGCATGGAAAGCTTCTGCTCGCCGGGGATGAAGCTGTTCAGGCGGTTGACGATGTCGGCCACCTCCACGTGGTACAGCATGCGGTTGTGGTGGTTGAGTTCCTTGCGGTCGGGGTCAAGGTTGCCGGCGGCGCGCTGTTTGTCTTCGTCAAAGCGCGCCTTGAATCCCCACACGTAGCCCCACTCGGCGGTGCTGGATTCATCCTTGCCGAACAGGTCCATCGCGCAGGAGATCCACTTGTTGAAGAAGCGTTGCAGCACCGGCACAGGAACCTGGCCGGCCTTGACAATGCGCGTCAGACCGTCGTTGCCGCTGCCCAGGTGGAACGCCTCTTCGCGCAGCATGGGGCCAGCGCTGCGGGCAAGCGGGCTGAATCCGCAGGGCTTGAGCATGCCAAGCTGGAACTTGCCGTCGCGGTCGACAAAGCAGGTGTAGGCATAGAAGTCGAGCCAGTTGTCCACGGCCTCGTTGAACGCGCCCAGCAGGCGAGGGTTCTTGGTTTCGGGAAAGGCCTCGCGGGCGCGGCGCTCCAGCAACTTGCGGGCTTCCACTTTGCCTGACGTCCCGAAGTGCTCAACCAGGATGTGGCACATCTGCAGGCCGTGGCGGATTTCTTCCAGCATGATGCGCACGGCGGCGTAGCGGTCGTAGTCGTGGGGCACGGATTCAAGCAGGCGGCGCTGCTGCTCGACGCTGGCGAACTCGGTGTCGCCCTGCACGTAGGTCAGCGCCAGCAGGCTGTCGCGCATGTTCTGGGTGGGAATCTGGGTTACGCGGTCCCACTTGGCCTGGCCTTTGAAGTCGCCGAACTCGATTTCGGGCGCGATCTTGTCGTCGTAGATCGGCGTCATGATGAAGTTCTCGGCGTCTTCAATCTTTACGCCGATGTCCGACTGCCACTCCTTCAGGTAATCCATCCAGTCACTGAAGGTGCCGATGTTCTTGATGACTTGCATGATCGTTCCTCGAAGGGCGGTTTCGGGTTTTCATGAGGGCCTTGTGGGCCCAGGGTGCTGGCTTACGCTTCGCGTTCAGACTTCTTGAGACCTTCCACAAACAGGTCCGCGTACATGCGCGCGATGTCGCTGGCGGTAAACGCGCCGTCTGGCCGGTACCACTTGCTGATCCAGTTGATCGCGCCAAGGATGGCAAAGCTGGCCAGTTTCGGGTCTGTCTTGCGGAACTGGCCGGTCTTGACTCCTTCCTGCACTACTGCGCGCATGGCGCGTTCAAACTGGTCGCGACGGGCGATGATCTTCTGCAGAGGTTCGTCGCCCAGCACGCTGAAATCCAGCGCCAGCGCCGAGCCCTGCAGGTCGTCGATCATCACGTGCACCAGCGCGTCAATCAGCGCCGAAAGTTTCTCGGCCGCGGGCGCGCCCTTCTGTTCGTCCATTACCCGCTTGGTGGTTTCCAGCACGCGGTCGAGACTGAAGTCGTGGCAGGCGTAGAGAATCTCTTCCTTGTCCTTGAAGTAGTAGTACAGGCTGCCCTTGGTCATCAGCAGGGCTTCGCTGATTTCTTCCATGCTCGTGCCATGGAAGCCCTTGCGCCGGAAGGCCGCGGCGGCCGAACGCAGAATCGCTTCGCGCTTCATGCGCGTCTTGCGTTCACGGCGTTCGGCAGATGGCATGGCAGATCGGGCCATTTTGACCTTGTGTTCAAAAACCTGACCCAAGCGTATGTATTGGTCGCACCCCGGTCAAGGGCAAGTTCAGGCCACAATCGCCGGCCCGCCGGGCAGCATGGCCCCGAACACCTGCAGGCTCATGGAGCCTTCGGCCGTCTCCTTGCGGACCAGCGGGCTACCGTCGCGCCGGGAAACGGAAAACACCCGGTCTTCGCACCAGGGCATGGACAGCAGGTCGGCGGGCTCAAAGTCCAGGTCAGAACCAAAGAACTCGGAAAGACCCCGGGCAATGTCGTCTTCCATGTTCTGGCGTGGCGCGCCAAAGGCCTCGGCGTAGCAGGCCAGCTTCGGTTCCAGAAGGCGCATCAGGCCGGGGGTGTCGCGCCTGCGCAGCAGGTCCCGCACCGCGATGGCAAGTGGCAGCAGTTCGGCCGGTGCGGCTTTGCGGGCGGCAATCAGGGTGGGGGCAAAGGCAGCGGTTTCGGAATCAAACCGGTGCACAAGTTCGTTGCCCGCGGGCATGCTGAATTCGCCGGCGGCCTGGGTGCTGACGACTTCGCCCTGGCGCACGCATTGCAGCGCGCCGACGAACACGGCTGCGGGGCCGCGGCGGCCGAACTCGATCTTCAGCTGGTTGCCCGCCCCGACCAGAAACGGGTTCAGCACAGTGCCCATGGATCCATCCAGCGGGCCGGTGTGCAGCGGAAAGCCGTTGATTGTAGTGGTTACCTCAAGGTCGTCGCCGGCGAGACTGAGTTGATAGAACAGGGTCATGGCCGGAGCCTATCCGCCCTTGAGCACGATGGTAGTGGTCTGGCCGGGCTTGATTTCGAACTCGCGGGCCAGCGCGCCAGGCGCGCCAAACCACGGCAGCAGGCGATAGCGGCCAGGCGCCAGCAGAAGCGGGTTGTAGACCAGCAAGGCCGAGGCCGGTTCCACATTCGCGGTATCCGGGCGGCCTAACCCGGTGAAGGGTGCCTGTCCGGCCATGCGTCCGTCCAGGTGCTCGAGTATCGGCTCGCGAAAGCTGGTGTGGTCGCCGATTTCCCACCAGGGGTCTAATCCGGCCGAAGTGGTGCCGCGCCCCTTCAATTGCAGAACAAGCTTGCCGGAAGGCTGATAGTTCAGTTGGGCCAGGTCAATCGAGGCCGCGCTGGCGCCGACGTGGATGTCCACCACGGCGTGGTCGAATGTATCGCGATCGGCGCTGTCCGGCCAGTGGCTGCGCCGGATCAGCACGCGCCAATTGCCTTGTTGAAGCCGGTTGAGGCCGCTGCTGAGTTCCTGGTGTATGTAGTCGGCGCTTAGGGCCGATACTGCGTATCCGTAATCGCTTCCCTCGGGTTCATGGATGTCCAGTTCGCCCCAGGTTGTCGGGTCCTCGCGCTTGAAGTGCAGGCTGCCGGGCACCGTAACGCCCCGTGTCACTTGTGTGCCGAACTCGCCCTCGGCCCAGCCACACGACACACTCAGTTGTCGCCCACGGCCGGTGATCAGCCACTGTGTGTGCCGGTCGCGGCGCAATGTGACGACGTCGTGAAACCACTGCGGGCCCGGGCCGTCACGGGGCAGGATGATGCGGGGGCCGCTGAACGAAGGGTAATCGCCGTGGCACCATGGGCCGTCGGGCGAAACAGCGTCTTCGGCCGTGACGGTGGGGTCGTCTTCGTCGCTGAAGCCGGTCAGGTCCACCCGCACAACGCCCAGCCCGGGCAGGTTGCCCAAGGAAAAGCGTACAGAGTTGTGGCCGGCGCTGATGTTGAGCGGCCCAACCAGCGACGGTCCCCCGTGTGACCAAAGCTCCCACAGGTACTCGCCCGGAGGCAGTTTCCAGGTGCGGGTTCTGCCGAGCTCAAGGATGTCATAACGCTCGTCGTCTTCGGCCAGCCATTCATCCATCTGCTCCAGGTGCCGGGCGTCGCGCCATTCCTCGATCGCATCCATGTTCAACCCGACGGATTGTTCATCTGCCAGCAGGTCGTAAAGCTCAGGGTCGATGGAGAACTCGACGACGGCCACAGGCAGGTCTACTCGCAGCTTGGTGATCTGCTGCTGTTCGATTGCGCACGGGATCGGGGCAAGCCCCGGGAAGTAGAGCTGGTAGCTGCCCGCACCAAGCGTCAGCAGGTCGCTGTGAGATTCCTGTTCGTAGGCGGTGCAGCGCAGAATCTCGCCGGTTTGCTCGTCCAGCGTCATGTACGATGCCCCATCCACGCGTCGGCCGTCAAAGTAGACCTCGGGCTGAAGCCATCCGTATTGCTTCTCGGAAAGGTGAAACTCGACGCGAGTTGTCTGGCCGGCGACGACGTTGACAACACGCGCGGCCTCAGGGTCTTCATGACTCGACGTGCTGAGTTCCGCATGCACGGCAAGTTTGCCGGCAGGCACCCGCGCGATGCGAAACACCGCAGGCGGGCCTGCCAGCAGGGCTTTGTCGAACTTCCACAAGTTGTCCTGGTCCAGCGGCAGCCAGGCCCCGGTCGGACCCGCACGGCGAATGCGGAGGTCGACCGCGATCCAGTTGGAATCCTCGGGCTGTTCAAAGTGCACCACGACTTCAAGCCCGCCGAAGTTTTCGAGTTGCAGCGAAAAGTCCCGCGAAGCATCGCCGGCAAGCTCCAGCCGGGCTTCGGTGTAGGAGCTGTCGTTGCGATAGGCGCCTACAAGCCAGCGGCCCCGGCACAAAGTCGGCAGAGTGTAAGTGCCATCGGCCCCTGAAAGCGTGTCACAGGTTCCGTCGCGGCCACCATCGCCGGAGTGTGGCGCGTGATACAGGTGGTGGGCCGGCCACTGGGCGTCAAGGAAGGCGCGGCTGGCACCGCCGACGTTCAATGGCAACTCGGCCAGAAACTGGCCCTCCGTCATGCCGCGTTGCGTGGCCGCTAACTGAAGGGCCCCAAGCATGCCGTTTTGGAACCCTGCCCAGGACTCCAGGTGGGGGGCCACACTCAAAGGAAAGGCAAACACGGTGACATCGGCCAGCGGCTTGCCGGCAGTGTCAGTGACCCGACCCGTGATCACCGGCGCGCGGCGGACACGAACATCCAGGGGTTCCAGTGACGGCTCGCGCCGCAGTCGGGCAATCAGCAGTCCAAGTTCGTGGGGCCGCGTCACCGGTTCCGCGTGTCGGGGCACGGGCATCAGAAAGCCGACTTCGTTGTCAGGGAAATCCACGTCAAAGCCCGAAAGCTGCTTGCGGGTACCCTCGCGTCGCAGGTCTTCCGTCGCCGGGTCAACCAGGCGGGCCGGGTCGATGCCCGCAGGCGTTGCACTGAGCTTCAACAGACCATGGTCGTCGGTGGTCTGCAGCCGCAGGGGCACCACCTGGCGTGATGTCGGGTCCAGGTCGTCGCTGAGCACCCTTCCCTCAAAGTCACACACGGAATCTCTGCCGGCCAGCGATGCGTACACGCCCCACATCTCGCATGACGTACGTACCAGCGGGCGGCCGGTTTCGTCATCTATCACCCGCAGCCAGACCTCGTAATGGCGAGGGTCGTTGTTGACCGGCGAGACCTTGCCAGCCTCGCCGAGTGTCCAATCCGGGGCTGGTTCAACGGGTGGCCGGGACGTCATGGTCGGGGTGAGCTGTGTGCTTGCGGCGTCAGGAAGGACCGCCGCCAGCCTGGCGGGGGCACGCCCAGGTTCCGGCGCCAGAAAATGCCACAGGCCAAGCGCAGCAACCGCCAGCAGGACCCACAACGACAGCAGCAGAAGTCGCGACTTCATGGTGCCATCCGGTCGGGGCGGGTTGGGGCAACCATGATAACGGCGACAGGGTGTGACGGTTCAGCGGAATCCGGGCTAGACAGAGAACCTGGTCGGGTCAATCCAGCCCAGCCGGATTGCCGCCAGCATGACCATGCCCGCGCCGATCAGCGTAATCACCAGCGCGCCGAACACGGGCAGCCTGGTTTCCAGTACCCGGTAGAGTTTTGACTTTGTTGTGCGGCGCTTTTCATTCAGGTAATCCTTGGTCTGCACCAGTACCAGCCCGATTGCCGAAAGCACCATGGCCAAACCAAGGCTGAACACCACCACCATCACCAGCCCCGCGAAGTACCACTGCTGCTGAAACGCAACCATCGCAATCACAAACGCGCTGGGGCAGGGCACAATCCCGCCAAGTATGCCAAGCCGCAGCACTTCCCAGCGCGAAAGCCCTGCCGGCTCGTGGCTGTGTTGATGATGGTCATGCCCGTGGTCATGCGAATGGCCGTGGTCATGCGAGTGATCGTGGTCGTGCCCATGGTCGTGGTGATGGGCATGATCGTGAACATGGTCGTGGTCGTGGTCATGGTCATGCGAATGGCCATGCCCGTGCCCCGCGTCAAGCACCTCGCCTGTGCGTGGGTCTATGTGCCTGCCCAGCGCGTCGTGTGCGTGCGGCACACCTCCGGCGCGCTTCATCACCAGGCCGATGCCCATCAGCAGGATGGTCGCACCCACCGCAAACGTGATCCACTCGGCGATCGTCTGCGTCGGGTCGCGAAACAGGTCAGGCCAGATTTCACTGACAACCCAGGCCGAGCCCATCAGGAACAGCACACCGCTGGTGTGCGCGGCCGTTACAACCACGCCCAAAAACAGCGCGTCGCTGCGCTTTCCCTGTGTGCCGATCAGGTAGCCCGCCACCAGGGTCTTGCCGTGCCCGGGCTGCACGGCGTGATACCCGCCCAGAAGAAACATGCCGCCCAGCACCACCAGCCACACCCAGGGGTCGGCCGCGCCCTCGCGCAGTTGTTTGAACGCGGCATCAATGCGCGAATCCACGCTGCCTTCGTCGCGGCGCTCTTTGTCAGTTTCCAGCAGCCTGCGGGCGCCCTCCGAGCGCGGGTCTACAGGCGGCGCGGCGCGGTTCTCCGGCCCGGGCAACGGCACCGGCGTAAGTTCCAGCGGGAGTCCGCCTGCCCGGCCGGTGGTGCCCGTGCGTACGTCCCAGATGAAATTCAGCCTGTGGTGCCGGCCCTCGGGCGTGCGGTCGTAACGCACGGTGGCGACGGCCTTGCGGCGGGGCTGACGGTCGTCAAAGGCGCGCAACTGGTCGGTGGGGTCCAGCATGGTGATGCGGGCGGTGCTGAAGTACAGCTCTACGGGGTGTTCGCCCTTGCCCCAGGCCTCGGCAAGTTCCACGTCAAAGGTGAAGTAATAGCCGATGCGCAGGTTCTTGATGTCCATGCCCTTGCCGGCCGTGACCACGTTGTCGGGGTTAGCCAGGTCAATCAGCGAAAACTCGTGGTACTTGGGGCGGATTGCAGCCAGCCGGCCGCGCATCTTCAGGTGCGTGGCGGCCACCAGGTCAGCGGAGAGTTCCTCAAAGCGGCGGTCGCGTTCGGCGATGCTGATGAAGCCGTCTTTGTCGTCATCCAGTTCGAGGTAGGACTCATTGAACGACGCATAGATGTTTTCGTACCGGTACTGCACCGTCAGCGTCAGCGACTCCAGGTCGTTCTCGACATTGACCAGCAGGACCTCGGTGATCATCTCGGCGCGGTCGTCAAACGGGTGCGCGGACACCAGCCCCGGGAACAGGGTGCAGGCGGCCAGGACAATCAGCAGGTAGCGCATCGGCTTGATTGTATCAGCTAGAAGTCATCTTCCTGCTGGGGCGGCTTCTTGCCTTCACGTTTGACGCCCAGCGCCCCGGCAACGTCAAGTTCGATGCGCGCGATTGTGCGGTCCTTGCGGTCCAGCCCGGCCTCGAATGCATCCAGAATCGTCGCCGTATCGGCGGCAACAGGCAGGGCCTCGCGCAGAACCAGCTGCTTGTCGCCGGGGCTGACCAGCACGACCTTCAGCTTGCCTTCGGCGTCCAGCATCTGCGGCGTGACGTGCAGGGTGATGCGGCCGGTATTGCGCTGGCGGAGTGTCACCAGCCCGGGTGTGATGCAATCGGCGATCACGCGGGCCTCGGTGGGGCGCCCGGGCTGCTGCGGGTCGCCCTTGGGGAACTCGCCCTTCAATGTGAGCTCCTGGTCGCCGCGGCGCACCGTAAGGTGGATTTTGTCGCCGGGCGACTTTTCGCCCAGCGCCTTGCGCAGGTCATCAATGTTGGCCAGCGCCGTGTCGTCAAGCTTGAGGATCACGTCGCCGTCTTTGACGCCCAGGGCTTCGGCGGTGCTGCCTTTCACCACGGATTCGACAGTCGGCGCGTCCACGGACTGCGAAAGCGTCACGCCCAGGGTTACGCGGCGCGCGGGCTGGCTGATGTCCATGTTGGCCGGCGCGTTGTTGTGTTTGCCCAGGTCCAGGAGTTCGCTGATTTCCAGCCACAGGCGGCGGCCGGTTTCGCGGTTGTCGGTGGTCCAGTCCACGGTGTTCAGGCCACGCACGCGGCGCCATTCGGTCAGGCAGCGGTTGAGGATTGCCGGAACTTCGTCCTTAAGGATCGGCGAAACCTGGTGCCCGAGTTTTTCGTGCGCCACGACATGGATGTTCACGCCCAGCGCCTTGACCTGGTCGTAGATCGGCTTGAGCTGCGCGGCAGGGTAAAGGCGGTCCGCGCCGCCATTGACCGCGTAGATGCTGCTGCCCTTGAGGTTTTCCAGCCAAACGGCCGTGCCCGCGCTTTGCGGGACCAGCGGGTGGCCGTTCATCGGCATGAACCCGGCAAACGTGTCAGGCCGGCGGAAGGCAAAACCGAAACTGCCGCTGCCGCCATCGCTGTGGCCCTCAATGTAAATGCGGTCGTCATCAATGTTCAGGATGCGGCGCGTTTCGCGAATCATGTGCAGTACGTTCTTCTGGCCGCCGTTGCGCCACCACATGGCGTCTTCGTTGGTTTCCCGCACTCCCGCCGACACACCCAGCAGAATGACCTCCTGCCTCCATTCGGGTGGCAGTACGTTGCGCCAGCTTTCCATTTCATACTGGCCTGGTGCCACCTGGTCGCTGTCCAGCGGCGTGCCGCCGACGCCGCCGTGCATGTGGACAATCAACGGGTAGCTCTTTGCCGGGTCGTACGATTCGGGCACGTACACCCACATCGGGCGTACAAAACCGTCGGGGCACATGGTGCGCAACTTGACGGTGCCGGTTTTGGCCGGCTTTTCGAACCGGTACTCGGCAATCGCTTTGCGCAGGCCATCGGCACCCATGGCCAGCAGTTGCTTGCGGAACTCCGGCTTGCGGGCCTCGGTGGCATCCAGATAGCGCTGAATCAGCGGCTTTTCCGCCGGGGCTTCCTGCGCAACGGCGGGGACCGAAACAAATGCCGGTACCAGCGCGGCAATCAGCAGCAACCAGCCAAGTGTTCTCACGACAACCTCCGGAACTCTATCCTTCCTTAATAGGACGAGCGGCGCCCGCATAATCCGCAGGCAAAGCGGCCCTACCTGGGAAAGGCCTGGGCGATGCCACCGTCCACCGGCAGTGTCGCACCGGTGGTGGGCGTCTGGTTTGTGGCAAAGAACACCACCGCGTTGGCGACGTGCCGGCCCGTGACGCGCGCCTTCAGCAGATTGCGGTTGCGGTAGTGGTCTTCCAGCGCCTTGAAGTCAATGCCGTGGGCCTTGGCACGGTCAGGCCCGACTTCGGCCCACAGGCCGCTGGGGTTGCGGTCGTCGCCGAACACGGCATCGGGCGCGATCACGTTTACCCGCACGTGGTCTTTGGCCAGTTCCAGTGCCGCGACCTTTCCCAACTGGTGGCTGGCCGCTTTGCTCGCGCTGTATGCGGCGAACTCGGCACCGGGCGCGGCCACGTTTTTGCTGCCGATGATGATGATGTGCCCGCCGGTGCCCTGTGCGCGCAACGCGCGCGCGGCCTCGCGGCAGACAAGGAAGTACCCATCACTGTTGACGGACTGCACGCGCCGCCAGTCGTGAAGGTCCAGCTCTGCCAGCGGCTGGCTGTGGGCGATGCCGGCGTTGGGAATCACGATGTCAGTGCCGCCGAACTGCCGCGCTGTTTCCTCGAACAACGCGCGCACGCTGTGCTCGTCGGTCACGTCGCAGACCACGCCGCGCCGCGAATCCTTTCCGTATTTTGCGCCCAGGGCCTCGCAAGTAGCCTCCAGGCTTTCCCCGTTGATGTCAGCCAGCATCACATGGCAGCCCTGTTCAATCAGCCCGGCCGCCACGGCGCTGCCGATAGCGCCCGCGCCGCCGGTGACAATCGCGATCTGGCCTTGCAGGGCCTTGGGCTTGCTCTTGCCCAGCTTGGCTTGTTCCAGCGGCCAGTACTCGACGTCAAACAGGTCTTCTTCGGGCAGGGCCTGGTACTCGCCGGTTGCAAAGACAAGTGACTTGACGACCAGGGTGTGTTCGGCAAGGTCCGCGGCAACACGCGCGTCTTTCTTGGTGGCGCCCCAGGCAAGAATGCCGACGCCCGGCACCAGCACTACGCGCGGAAAATCATCCAGCCTGGTGCGCGCAACACCGCGGGCTTCACTTACGCGGTCGAAGTAGGCGTTGTAGGCGCGGCGGTACTCGGTGACCTGGGCCTGCAATTGCTCGTCGATGTTCTCGAAGTCGGGTTCGGAGACAACCAGCGGCAGGGCCTTGGTGCGCATCACGTGGTCCGGCGTCAGCGGCCCGGTAAACGCGAGGCTGGCAAACTCGGCGCAGTTGACGAAGTCCAGAATCGCGTCGTTGCAGCGCCACTCCAGCACCATGCGTCGCCAGGCTGTATCCTGGTCGCCGGTGGCCTCGGCCAGCAGGCCGCGCAACACCGGCGCTACGCGCGCGCACAGTTCAGCCGGTTCGCCAGGCGGGTCAAATCGCGGCGTGAGCTTGCGGCCCCTGCGCGATTCGTTTTCAAGCCACTGCTCGGCCAGGGTGACAAGCGCGATGTGGCGTTCGTAACTTTGACGCGCGCTGTCGCCAAAGCTGAACAGCCCGTGCTTGAGCAACACCAGGCCTTCCACATTCGGGTCGCGCTCGAACACCTCCGCACAGGCCTTGGCCAGCGCAAAGCCTGGCATCACGTAAGGTACCACACCCACGCGCGCGCCGAAGATCTCGCGCACCAGGGCCTCGCCGTCAGGCCGGTTGGTGATGGCCAGAATCGCGTCGGCGTGGCTGTGGTCGACAACCTTGTGTGGCAAAAACGCGTGCAGCAGGGTTTCGACACTGGGGTTGGGGCCCTCGGCGTCGAACATGTGCGTGCGCAACTGGTTAACCATTTCTTCGTCGCTGAGCGCGGGCAGCGAACGCAGCCGAAGCAGGTACTTCTGGTCCAGCCCCGGAAAGCCCGGCGGTTCAATGCTGTCCAGGTTCCAACCGCTGCCCTTTACGAAGATGGCGGCCATGCGCTCGCCCAGCAGGCTGGTGTATTCGGCCTTGACGCTGGTGTTGCCGCCGCCGTGCATGACCAGCGCGGGGTCGCGGCCGATCAGTCTTGACGTGTAAACACGCAGGGCGACGTCGGGGCCGGCGGCTTTGAAACGTTCGACGTACTGGGCGGCTTCGTCTTCGCGGTAGAGGCTCTTCATGTCGGTGTTTTCGGTTGGGATGGCCGGAACGGCAAGGGCTTTGAGCCGCCACGGCTGCCAGGAAAGCCACGCAGCGCGCAGAAACTGGCTTTCCTGGCGGCATGGTTCAGGAAGCGCAGGACGCAAAACCCGTTTGACGGTTTCGCTTTTTGGGGGCCCAACTATCTTGCGCGGCTCAAGGAGCCGCCATGGAATCGATTAAACACCTGATTCGCGACATCCCCGACTTCCCCAAGAAGGGCATCATCTTCAAGGACATCACGCCGATCCTGGGCGACCCGGCCGCAATGGCGCGCATTACCGGCGCCTTTGAAAAGGCGCTGGAGCCGCACAGTCCCACGCGCATTGTGGGCATTGAATCGCGGGGCTTTCTGTTCGGTGGCGTGCTGGCCGCGGCGATGAACCTGCCGTTCTCGCCCGTGCGCAAGCCCGGCAAGCTGCCCTACCAGAAGATCAGCGTCAGCTACTCGCTTGAGTACGGCGAAGGCACCCTGGAGATGCATACCGACGGAGTGTCTCGCGGCGAACGCGTGGTCGTGATTGACGATCTGCTGGCCACCGGCGGCACCGCTGCGGCAGCCTGCCAGCTGGTGGAAAAGCTGGGCGCGACGGTGGTTGCGCTGGGCTTTGTGATTGAGCTGGGCTTTCTGGAGGGCCGCAAGAAGCTGGACGGCCGGAACATTGTAAGCCTGGTGACGGTGTAGGGCTGGCCGGCACTGGGCTGGAATGGCAGGCAACCGGAGGTCGTTAAGCAGGACGGCAAGCGTGTTCGGGTCGAATGAAAAGATTTTTTCAAGAAACCCGTTGACGTGACCCGAACGCTGTATACCCTTCGCGTCCCCTTCGGGGGAAGTTGAAGGAAGTGCGAAGTACCCACCGGCCCGGAAGTTGCGTCACATCGCGGTTTCGGCAGTGGACGCAGGCAGTACGGGCAGAAAAAACGTCAGGTACGGGGTTGACCGGCAATAACCCTCGGGCTACACTGCGCGGCCCGGCACAGTTTTCTTGTGCTGGCGCGTACCGAACCTCCTGGAACAGGAGCAGGGCGCTGAACGCCTGAGGCTTGCGAGCCTCGCGCGTCCGGTGCCTGCCCTGAAAAGGGATTTCGGCGCCGGTGCTTTTTTGGGTGGTAGGCAACACCCTGCGGTACATGTTCTTTGAAAACTGAATAGCCAAGAACGCGAGGATGTGAGGCGGACTTGATCTTCCTGGTTGACGGTCTTTGACCTTGTTGCGATCCCTTTTGGGTGACCAGCAGCCACCATAATGGTGGGCGATTACCGGAAGCATGGTTCTGCGCCCTCGGCCCTTAGGGGCCAGGGAAAGCGCGATGGAAACGTCGTGATGTACCTGCCGGGCCTGTCCCGGCGGGACACTGATTCAAAAATCAGGTCACATCCTCGTATGTAAATGCAAGCACCGTTAATTCGGTGTTTTGCCCAAACAGCCGAGTTGAAAGATGTGACTCTGGATCAATTTTTTGTTGATGAAGAATTTGATCCTGGTTCAGAATGAACGTTGGCGGCGTGGATGAGGCATGCAAGTCGAACGCCTGTAGCAATACAGGAGTGGCGAACGGGCGAGTATAAACTGGTTAACCTGCCCTGGAGTGGGGGATAACCTCGGGAAACTGGGGCTAATACCGCATAAGACCACGGAGAGGCATCTCTCAGGGGTCAAAGCCTTCGGGCGCTTCAGGAGGGGACCAGTCCGTATCAGGTAGTTGGTGAGGTAATGGCTCACCAAGCCTACGACGCGTAGCCGGTCTGAGAGGATGGTCGGCCGCACTGGGACTGAGACACTGCCCAGACTCCTACGGGAGGCTGCAGTCGAGAATCTTTGTCAATGAGCGCAAGCTTGAACGAGCGACGCCGCGTGTGGGATGAAGGCCTTCGGGTTGTAAACCACTGTCAGGGGCTAACAATAAGCGTGTAACTCACGTGATGAGTTAAACCCCAGAGGAAGTGACGGCTAACTACGTGCCAGCAGCTGCGGTAATACGTAGGTCACGAACGTTATTCGGAATCACTGGGCTTAAAGGGCGCGTAGGCGGCTCAGCAAGTAGAGGTTGAAATCCGGCGGCTCACCCGTCGAACTGGTCTCTAAACTGCTGGGCTGGAGTCATGGAGGGGTGCGTGGAACTTGTGGTGGAGCGGTGAAATGCTCAGATATCACAGGGAACACCGGTGGCGAAGGCGACGCACTGGCCATGTACTGACGCTGAGGCGCGAAAGCCAGGGGAGCGAACGGGATTAGATACCCCGGTAGTCCTGGCCGTAAACGATGTGCACTAGGGAGAGGGAGTTCCTAGACTTTCTCTCCCCAAGGGAAACCGTTAAGTGCACCGCCTGGGGAGTATGCTCGCAAGGGTAAAACTCAAAGGAATTGACGGGGGCTCACACAAGCGGTGGAGCATGTGGTTTAATTCGAAGCAACGCGAAGAACCTTACCAGGCCTAGACATCAGGATGTAACTGCGTGAAAGCGCAGCCAACCCGCAAGGGAAATCCTGTGCAGGTGTTGCATGGCTGTCGTCAGCTCGTGTCGTGAGATGTCGGGTTAAGTCCCATAACGAGCGAAACCCTTACTGCCAGTTGCCAGCGCGTAATGGCGGGGACTCTGGCGGGACTGCCTCGTAAGACGGAGGAAGGTGGGGATGACGTCAAGTCATCATGGCCCTTATGGCCTGGGCTACACACGTGCTACAATGGGGCGTACAAAGGGAACCGAGGCCGCGAGGCGGAGGAAACCTCAGAAAGCGCCCCCCAGTTCGGATTGGAGTCTGCAACCCGACTCCATGAAGCCGGAATCGCTAGTAATCGCGAGTCAGCCATATCGCGGTGAATATGTTCCTGAGCCTTGTACACACCGCCCGTCAAGCCATGGGAGCCGGTTCTATCTAAAGTCGTTAGCCTAACCGCAAGGAGGGCGGCGCCTAGGGTAGTGTCGGTGACTGGGGCTAAGTCGTAACAAGGTAGCAGTAGGGGAACCTGCGGCTGGATCACCTCCTTTCTAAGGATTACATAGACTTCGGTGCGCAACAATGCGCATCGTCGTAAGGCATATCCTCACGTTCTGGCTATTCAACATACGCGTGCATGAGGCCGCGGGGTTAGATACCCGCGGCCTCTTGCAGCATCGCTCGTCGATTGCGAGGGCGAGGCAGAGGTGCCCATAGGGGTCATTGGCCGCGATTGCCGCAAGGCAAGCCAGGCTTGTGGAGACACCGGGGCTGTAAGTCGGGCGCCGGTAGCTCAGCTGGTTAGAGCACACGCCTGATAAGCGTGAGGTCGGCGGTTCGAGTCCGCCCCGGCGCACCACCCTGCCATTGGTCACCTGCCGGCACGGCAAAAAGGGGGCCAGTAGCTCAGTGGTAGAGCATCGGCTTTGCAAGCCGAGGGTCAGGGGTTCGAATCCCCTCTGGTCCACCAGCCAGCAGTGCGGTGCAACGCGTGTCCGGCACCCAGGGCAGCCCATCAAGATGGGTTGCCCTCGGTCCCGGAATCCTGGAATCGAAAGCTGCCCTGAACAGGGGCTGTAATCGAAACCGGGTGCATGGATCCGAAGGTTCTTTGACAACAACATACTGTGAAGTGCAGAAGTCACTCCTGATTCACCATGTGTCGAGAGACATCATGGCGTGTCTGAGAGAAAACGATGTATCGCTACGACATGTCTTGGCTCTCTGCGGCCTGGCGGCGGTTAAGCGGCCAGGTTGTGGGGAATTACACCTCGGAGGGATCCAGAGGTTGTTGTGGTCAAGATACTAAGGGCGTACGGGGGATGACTTGGCACTGAGACGCGATGAAGGACGTGGAAACCTGCGATAAGCCTCGGGCAGTCGGTAACAGACGTTATGACCCGGGGATTTCCGAATGGGGAAACCCCTCTGGTTTGAATACCAGAGACGCCCGGCTGAATGCATAGGCCGGAGCGAGCAAACGTGGGAAACTGAACCATCTAAGTACCCACAGGAAGAGAAATCGAAGAGACTTCCTGAGTAGCGGCGAGCGAAAGGGAAACAGCCCAAACCATGTGCATGTAAGGTGGCAGCCGTTGTGCATGTGGGGTCGTGGGGGCCTCGGCGGGGACTGCTGTACCCGCACAGAGTTACAAAATCGGACCTAACTGAACGGACTGGAAAGTCCGGCCGCAGAAGGTGAAAGCCCTGTAGGTGAAAGGTTACGATCTCTGGAGGATTCCCCAAGTACAGTCAGATAAGAGGAACCTGGCTGGAATTAAGGGAGCCCACTCTCTAAGGCTAAGTAGTACTCAGTGACCGATAGTGAACCAGTACCGTAAGGGAAAGTTGGAAAGATCCCCGGAAGGGGAGGAATTGATCCTGAAACCGTATGTCTACAAGCGGTCGAAGCTCTATACCCGTATGGGCAAGAGCGACGGCGTGCCTTTTGCATAATGATCCGGGGAGTTTCGTTACGTTGCAAGGTTAAGTGCCTCTGGCACGAAGCCGAAGCGAAAGCGAGTGCGAAACGTGCGTTAATAGTAACGTGACGAAGGCCCGAAACCGGAGGATCTATCCTTGGCCAGGGTGAAGTGGGCTTAACCGCCCATGGAGGCCCGAACGGTTTAGAGTTGAAAATCTATCCGATGAGCTGAGGATAGGAGTGAAAAGCTAACCGACTTCGGAGATAGCTGGTTCTCCGCGAAAAAACTTTAGGGTTTGCCTCGAGTAATAGCAAACGGGGGTAGAGATACTGAGAGGATTGGTGGGCGGTTCGCCGTACCCCATCCTTTCAAACTCCGAATACCGTTTGCCGTATCTTGGGAGTAAGACGGTGGGGGATAAGCTCCATCGTCGAGAGGGAGATAACCCAGACCATCAGCTAAGGTCCCTAAACTAACGCTAAGTGGACAAAGGAAGTGACCTTGCAGAGACAGCCGGGATGTTGGCTTAGAAGCAGCCACCATTTAAAAAGTGCGTAATAGCTTACCGGTCGAGCAAGGTCGCGCCGACAATAATCGGGACTAAGCGTTATACCGAAGCTATGGCTTCAGAGACTGGTGTTCCAGTCCTGAGGGGTAGCGGAGCGATCCAACCTGCGACGAAGGCGTACCGTAAGGAGCGCTGGAGTGGTTGGAAGTGATGATCCCGGATTCAGTAGCGATTAAACGGGTTAGAATCCCGTTCGTCGTAAGCCTAAGGGTTCCGGAGCAAGGTAATTCCGCTTCGGGTTAGTCGGTCCCTAAGCCGAGGCCGAAAGGCGTAGGTGATGGGAATGACGTTAATATTCGTCAACCTCGTTGAGGTGCGATGGGGAGACCCAGGGTAGAAGGTCTAGGGCCTGTTGGATGGCCCGTTGTCCTGAACAGTGGCAGATAGGTAAATCCGTCTGCGTGATCTGTGAGGGATGAGACGTTGCGGCTTCGGCCAAAGCGTACTGACTGGAAGTCCTGGCAAGAAAATCCTCTAAGCTTCAGCCTCAGTGAGACCGTACCCAAAACCGACACAGGTAGGCGAGGAGAATATCCTCAGACGCGCGTGAGAACTCTGCGGAAGGAACTCGGCAAATTGACCCCGTAAGTTCGCAATAAGGGGTGCCTACCCGCAAGGGAGGTCACAGAAAAGAGGCTCTGCCGACTGTTTATCAAAAACACAGCTCTCTGCTAACTCCGAAGAGGATGTATAGAGAGCGACGCTTGCCCAATGCTGGAAGGTCAAGGGGACTGGTTAGACGCAAGTCGAAGCCGGGAACCTAAGCCCCAGTGAATGGCGGCCCTAACTATGAGGGTCCTAAGGTAGCGAAATTCCTTGGCTGGTAAGTTCAGTCGCGCACGAAGAGCGGCACGAGTGGAGCACTGTCTCCCGCAGGGACACGGCGAAATAGGAGTTGTTGTGAAGATACAACATACCCGCAGCTAGGCGGAAAGACCCTATGCAGCTTTACTGTAATCTGACACTGGGCCTTCGTATTTGATGCGTAGGATAGGTGGGAGGCGTTGATTTCGGGGTTTCGGCCCCGAAGGAGCCATCGGTGAAATACCACCCTTTAGGTATGAAGGTTCTAACCTCACTCCGTAATCCGGGTGTGGGACACTGTTTGATGGACAGTTTGACTGGGGCGGTTTCCTCCCAAAAAGTAACGGAGGAGTTCAAAGGTACCCTCAGGGCGGTCGGTCATCGCCCGAAGAGCGCAAAGGTAGAAGGGTGCTTGACTGCGAGACGAATGTGTCGAGCAGACTGGAAACAGGGACTTAGTGATCCTGTGGATCCGTGTGGAAGGGACATAGCTTATCAGATAAAAGCTACGCTAGGGATAACAGGCTGATCCTACCTAAGAGTCCATATCGACGGTAGGGTTTGGCACCTCGATGTCGGCTCATCGCATCCTGGGACTGAAGGCGGCCCCAAGGGTTCGGCTGTTCGCCGATTAAAGCGGTACGTGAGCTGGGTTCAGACCGGCGCGAGCCAGGTTGGTCCCTACCTACTGTGGGCGGAAGAGTTTTGAGCGAGTCTAACCTTAGTACGAGAGGATTGGGTTGGACGTACCTCTGGTGTTCCTGTTGGGTCGCCAGACCCAGCGCAGGGTAGCTATGTACGGAAAGGATAAGCGCTGAAAGCATATAAGCGCGAAGCCCTTCGCAAGATAAGAACTCTCTATCAGGACCGTGGAAGACTACCACGTCGATAGGCCGGGTGTGGAAGTTGAGTAATCAACTAAGCTAACCGGTACTAATCATCCGATCGGCTTGACCTCAACAATCCCTGATTCTTCAGGGGTGTTGAACAAAGCAACAACACTCCAAGACATGCCGTACGCGATCATGCTTTATTTCTGGGCGAAAGCCCTGGCTTCTGCAACCAGCAGTATGTTGTTGTCAGCGAACCGCTGAGCAGCTTTGACAATTTTTCTCGGTGCCCATACCCAAGGGGTCACACCCGATCCCATTCCGAACTCGGAAGTTAAGCCCTTGGGGCCGATGATAGTCGAAAGGCGAAAGTAGGTCGGTGCCGGGTTATAGCACGGGTCGCAGCGCAAGCTGCGGCCCGTGTCCGTTAACCACGCCCCGTACCCGTTGCGCACTTCACAACACCCGCTACCATCACCACCGAGGACCCCCGCATGAAAGCAGTGCTCGTCCGCGAACACGGCGGCGTTGACAAACTCCTGCTTGAGGACGCGCCCAGGCCGGCCATCCGGCCTGACGAAGTCCTCGTTCGCGTCAAAGCCGCGGGCATCAACCACCTCGACCTCTGGGTCCGCAAGGGGGTTCCCGGCCACAAGTTCCCGCTGCCCATGATCCTGGGCACCGACATCGCCGGCGAAGTCGCCGAAGTCGGCTCTCTGGTCGCCAATGCCAAGGTCGGCGATCGAGTTGCCGTCATGCCCGGCTTTGCCGAGGCCACCAGCGAACAGGCCCTTTCCGGCAACATCCACCTGGCGCGCGACTACGGCATTTTTGGCGAGACCCGCAACGGTGGCTGCGCCGAGTTCATGGACGCGCCGGCTGTCAATCTGCTGCCCATGCCCGATTGGATGAGCTTCACCGATGCCGCGGCCTGCCCGCTGGTGTTTCTCACGGCCTACCACATGCTGCGCAAGGCCGGCCTGCAACCCGGTGAAACCATCGTGATGCACGCCGCGGGCTCGGGCGTGACCAGCGCGGGTATCCAGCTGGCCCGCTTGTTTGGCGCAACGGTGATTGCCACGGCCGGAAGTGACGAAAAGTGCGAAAAGGCCCGGGTCCTGGGCGCCGACCACGTGATCAATTACCGCGCCGGCGACTGGCTGGAGGCATTGAAGAAGATAGTGGGCAAGGGCGGCGTCGATGTGGTGTTTGACCACGTTGGGCCGGACACCTTCGAAGGCAACATGAAGGCCGTGAAATGGGGCGGCCGCATTGTGATGTGCGGCAGCACCACCGGCGGCGAAGTGAAGCTCAACCTGAGGGCGTTGTTCTTCAAACGAATCAGCCTGATCGGCAGCACGATGGGCCCAAAGGCGGACCAGCTGGCGGTGTGGAAGCTGCTGTGCCAGCGCAAGGTCAGGCCGGTGGTCGATCGCGTGTTCGCGGTCAAAGATGTTCGCGCCGCGCATGAATACGTGGAATCCCGCAAGGCCTTTGGCAAGGTCGTGTTGGATCTGCAGTCGTGGGGGTAGTGGATCCGGGCTGGGGCGATTGTGGGGTGGGTGATGTATTCGCAGTTGATCAAAGTGCAGTGCGAAGCCGGCAAAGAGGCCGACACCAGGGTTGCGCTTGACCGCTACGTCAAGGCCGCGCGCCTGAACCCGGGCTTTGTGCACGGAAGTTTTTTCTGCCCCGAGCCGCACCCCGGCAACGAAACGCCGCCGGGCTTCGGCATCAAGGAGCGCGAACGCACGTTCTTTGTGTACCTGGCGTTCCGGTCGTCCCGCGACATGCTCAAGCACGTGGAACTGTATCACGGGGCCGATGACAGCCTTTTGCCCAGCCCGCACGATTACCTGCTGGGCGCCTACATTGAAAACGACAACATCGACGTCGAGAACCGCTATCTGTGATCAAGTCCATCGACCACGTGCAGGTTGCTGTGCCTCCGGCGCTGGAAAATGCGGCCTTGCGGTTTTATGGCGGGCTTCTGGGGCTCACGCGGCTGGACAAGCCCGAGGGCACCGACGACGCCCGCGGCGCCTGGTTTGCTGCCGGGAACATCCAGTTGCACGTGGGCGTGCAACTGCAGGGCTTTGTGGCGGCCAGCAAGGCGCATGTGGGCTTTGTGGTGCAGGACCTCGACCGCATGAAGGTTCTGCTCAAGGGTGACGGTCGCCCGGTCAAAGATGGCGGCAACGTGGGCGGCCTCCGCCGCATTTTCAGCGAAGACCCGGCCGGCAACCGCATCGAGTTTCTGCAGGCGCCGTGACGCGCGTTTGCACTTCGCGCCCGACCAATCCACAATCCTGTCATGACCTACCAGCTCATCTCGATTGCGCGCGAAGCCGTGGACCCGCGCCTGGCCATCATCACGTTGCGTCGCCCGGCCGTGAAAAACGCCATCAACAAGGCGATGGTCACGGAACTGCACCACGCATTTGACAGCCTGCGCGAAACCGACACCGGCTGCGTGATCATCGAGCACGACGGCGACGACTTTGCCGCCGGCGCCGACATCGCCGAGCTGCGCGACCGCAAGGCACTGGAAAGCCTGGCCGCCATCAACAACGCGCTGTTTGCCAAGATCGAGAACTTCCCCGCGCCGGTGATTGCCGCCATCAAGGGCTATGCCCTGGGCGGCGGTTGTGAACTGGCGCTGGCCTGTGACATTCGCGTCGGCGGGCAAAGCGCCAAAATGGGCCAGCCCGAAGTCAACCTGGGCATCATTCCTGCCGCCGGCGGCACGCAGCGCCTGCCGCGTGTAGTGGGTCTGGGCCGCGCCAAGGAACTGGTGCTGACCGGCGCAATCATTGACGCCGCCGAATGTCACCGCATCGGGCTGCTGAATCGAGTCGTGCCCGACGCCGATGTCCGCAACGAGGCCCACAAGCTGGCCCACAGCATTCTCAAGAAGGGTGCGCTGGCTGTGCGCATGGCCAAGGCCGCCCTGAACCAGAGTTCGCGCATGGGCCTGGATTCGGGGCTGGTGTTCGAAAGCGTCGCCCAGGCCCTGCTGTTCGAAAGCGAAGACAAGCAGAAGCGGATGACCGAGTTTCTGGACAAGAGCGCGAAGCGTTAGCGAGCGAAACTATGACCGTCACCAACATCGCTGTGATCGGCGCTGGCACAATGGGCCACGGCATCGCCCATGTGGCCGCGGGCGCGGGTTACAAAGTCGCGCTGTTTGACATCCAGCAGGATTTTGTCGACCGCGGGCTCAAGAACATCACACAGAACCTCGATAAGGGCATTGAAAAGGGCAAGGTCACGCCCGAACAGAAGGCCGCCACGCTGGGCAACATCCGCACCACGGTTGACCTGTCAACAGCAGCCGGCGGCGCGCAACTGGTGATCGAGGCGATTCCCGAGAAGATCGAGCTCAAGCAGGACCTGTACACCAGGCTCGAGGCCATCTGCGGCAAAGACACCATTTTCGGCAGCAACACAAGCAGCCTGAGCATCGCCAAGCTCGCGGGCGTGACCAAACGCCCCGACCGCTTCATCGGCATGCACTTCTTCAATCCGGTGCACATCATGAAGCTGCTGGAGCTTGTGGTCACCGACAAGACCAGCCCCGAAACGCTGGCCACGGCCCAGGCCGTGGGCGGCAAGCTGGGCAAGGATTGCATTGTGGTGAAGGACTTTCCCGGTTTTGCCACCAGCCGGCTGGGCGTATGCCTCGGGCTGGAGGCGATCCGCATGGTCGAGCAAGGCGTGGCCAGCCCGCAGGACATCGACAAGGCGCTGGAACTGGGCTACGCGCACCCGATGGGCCCGCTGAAACTGACCGACGTGGTGGGGCTGGATGTGCGCCTGAACATCGCCGATTACCTGCACAAGGAACTGCGCAGCGAAGTGTTCAAAGCCCCCGAACTGATGCGCAAGATGGTCGCCGAGAACAAGCTGGGCAAGAAATCCGGCCAGGGGTTCTACAAGTGGTAATCGTTTGACCCCGTGGTCGGCATAGGCGACAATCCGGCCGGGCTAAACTACACAAAGGGCGATCCATGAATACGCTTGCGAAGCTGGTGCTGGTCGCATTGTCGGCTGTGATTCTCACGGGCTGCGGTGGCGGCCTTCGCGTCATCAAGCCGGAGGTCGACGACGCCGCCGGCCTGCGCGCGGCCACGGCTTATCATGTCATGCCGGTCAGCTATGACTTTGACGTGCCCAAGGAATGGGACGTCAGTGCAGACGATTGGGCAGGCAAGACAAAAGACTGGTCGCGGGAGTACGCCAATGGCATCGCCGCAGCACGTGGCAAGCCGGTGTATATGCTCAGCAAAGACGCCAAGCCCGGAAAGGGCGCGGTGATTGAAACCAGCGTGACGCAGATGAAGGTCGGCACCTACGCCTTCTTTGTGAAGACCCCCGGGCGTATCTGGGGCAAGGTTACGATCACCGACTCTGAGTCGGGCAAAGTGCTGTTTCGCGGCAACTTTGACAGCACGGGATCCACGGACACTGGCGAAGTCATGACCTTTGGCGGGCGCGTCAAGACCGCCCACGACCCGGTAACCTGGGACCTGCGCTGGCTGATCGACCGCAAGGAATAAGGGCTTTGGCGGCGCAGGCACTCTTGCCCGCGGTTTTGCGTTTGGGCCAGGACTTTGGCAAAGACAGGAGTGCCCAATCCTGCGGGGGTAAGAAGGGCAGTTCGGCGCGGAGCGCCGGTACAACGGTAGCCCCCGGCAAGCGCCCGCGAGCCGGAGGCGATGCGGGCGAGCAGCCGGGGGTTAGGTTCGGAAACACACCCAGAGGCGCGGAGCGCCGACACAACCCGGCTTCGCATGTGTCAGCGCATGTGTCGGCGCTCCGCGCCTCGTATGCGACGTTTGGTGAATACCCACGCCTGCGGCGTGGGCTTCCGTTGTTGAGGCGCTCCGCGCCAGATTGCCTACGCCTCTTCAACGTTCGAGTCCGCCCCGAAATTCACTAACTTCGCAATGTTGGGCAGGAGTGCCTGTGCCACCTTACCGGCGCACGGTCCATATCTGCTCGCCACCATGGCGGTAGGGCTGGCCTTTGAAGCCGCCCTCGAGCTTTTCAATGCGCAGGCCGCACAGTTCGAACAGGTGTTCCATCTCATAGCGAAAGAAATAGCGCATGCTGAACACGCGGCTTTTGCGCCACTGGCTTTGACCCTGCTTGTCGAACTTTTCAAACACCCAGTCGTCTACAAAGTACTGTTCCTCGGCGCAGGCCGTGCGATGTGCCGTTGCGGTGATCCGGCCGCCTTCGGGCGTGTTCACTTCACCCACGCGCCGGGAGGCGTTGCCATGCGAGTTCAAGTTCGCGGCCATCAGGTGCAGGTTCGGGTCAAACAGGTTGACAACCAGGCGGCCTTGACGGGTCAAGTGCTCGCGACAATGCTCAAGGCAGGCGCGCTGGTCGCGCACATCCAGCAGGTGCTGAAACGCGCGGTAGGGAATCACGATCAACGGAAACGCCTGCTTCAGGGCAAAGCGCCGCATGTCGCCCTTGAACAGCGTCACCTTGCGCTGCAGGCCGGCGGTCTCAACTTTGTCGTGGCAGGCCTTGAGCATGTCCGGTGCAAGGTCAACGCCCGTGACCCTGGCCCCGGCCCGCGCCATCGGGATCAGCGTGCGGCCGGTGCCGCAGGCCAGTTCCAGCACCCGGCCGGCCTTGGCGGCAAGCCGGGCAAAGTACTCGGTGTCGCCGGCCACGCCGGTGCTGAACATGTCGTACAGGTCCGGCGAATCATAGAGTGTATCGCGTGGAGTCATGGTCGTGCCCGCTGAACTGCTTCCGCAAAGACGCGAAGAACTGCAAATGGCCATTGTAAAAGCCAATCCAGTGCCTTGCTCCTGCGTGTTCTGCTGCTTGCCAAACGTGCTGCGCTTGCAGTTCTTGGCGTCTTGGCGTTGAATTGTCGCCGCCTTTGGCGACAACCTTCGCGCCTTCGCGTCAGGCTGTTGCCGTATTGTCGCTGATCTCGCGCACGTTGGCCACGCCTTCGGCGCTGAAGTCCTTGACCTCGCCGCTTTCCAGCTTCAGCGTGATGCCCTTTTGCGGGTCTATGCGCTGCACGGTGCCTTTGAACTGCTGACCGCTGTGTTCCAGTGTGACGACCTTGCCGCCCATGGGCACGAACTCGGCCCAGGCTTTTGCCAGCTTGTCCCACTTCTTCTTGCGCAGCAGCTCGTACACCTTCTCGAGGTAAAACATGAGCGGGCGGATCACGCGTACGCGGTTCAGCGGCGCATTGCCCGGGCGTTCCAGGCGCAGGCTGGTGGCCAGTGCCCGCAGGTCTTCCGGGAAGTCCTCTCGCAGCTGGTTTACGTTCATGCCGATGCCCAGCACAAACGTGTCGGGCTGGTTGCTGCGGGCCTCAACCAGGATGCCGCAGGCCTTGCGGCCGCGAATGATGATGTCATTGGGCCACTTGATTTCGGCGGGCAGGTACACGAACTGCTGCAGCATGTTGGCCAGTGCCAGGCTGGCCATGCAGGTGACAAACGCGGCCTTGTCGGGCGGCACGTGGGTCTTGAGCACAACCGAAAGCCACAGGCCGGCGCCGCGTGCGCTGTGCCAGGCGCGGCCCATGCGTCCGCGGCCGTCGGTCTGGTGTTCAGCCACAATCACGCTGCCATCAGCCAGCGCCGGGTCGGCCTCAATCAGTTCCCAGGCCGCGTCGTTGGTGCTGGAGACTTCGTCGCGGATGACCAGGTTGCGGCCGATGGTTTTGGTGTTCAGGTCGTCCAGGATCTCGTCGTGCAGCAGTTTGTCAGGGATGTCAATCAGCTTGACGCCGAGATAGGGATGAAACTCGATGGAGTAACCGGCCTCGATCAGGTCTTCCACGGTGGTGAAGACGGCGTCGCGGTGAAGGTCGAGTTCATCGGCCACAACGTCAACTGGCACGAAGTCGCTTTGCTTCTTGAGAAACTGGATCAAGGCGCGGGACATGGGCGGGGAGTGTAAAGGGAAGGTGATGGTTTGGCGAGAGCCGCCTGAAAGGCCGAATCGACCAAGGGGCGATGGGTGGCAGACGACTGCCGCCGCCCGGACTCTGAGTCTTGGTGGAGTGAACCGGTCCTGCACCGCTGGGGCGGAATCGCTATCGTTCTGGTGTGCAAGGGTTTGACGTGATCGTTGTCGGTGGTGGTCACGCGGGGATTGAGGCCGCGCTGGCCGCTTCGCGCCTGGGCTGCCGCGTCGCGCTGGTCACCTTTGAGCGCGCGGGCATTGGCCGCATGTCCTGCAACCCTGCCATCGGCGGCGTGGCCAAGGGCCAGATCGTGCGCGAGATTGACGCCCTGGGTGGCGCGATGGGCCGGCTGATTGACGCCACCGGCATCCAGTTCCGCATGCTGAACACCAGCAAGGGCGCGGCTGTCATCAGCCCGCGCGCCCAGGCCGACAAGGCCGCATACCAGCGTGCCGCGCAGGCGATGGTGGAAGACGCAGGGCTGACGATTGTTGAGGGCGAGGCGGTTGACCTGCTGACGCAGAGTCCCGGGTGCCGGGTTCTGAGTTCCGAGTCAACGGACTTTGACACGGAGCACGAGACACCAGACACCAGACACGCAGTTGCCGGCGTTCGCCTTGCCGATGGCCGTGAGATCCGCGCGCCGCGCGTGGTGCTTACCACCGGCACTTTCCTGGGCGGTCTGCTGCACTATGGCGAAGATAAGATTGTCGGCGGGCGCGCCGGTGAAAAGGCTGCGATGGGCCTTTCGGGGCGGCTGCGCGAGCTGGGCTTTCGCCTTGGCCGGCTGAAGACCGGCACTCCGCCGCGGCTGGACGGCAACACGATTGACTGGACCAAGGTCGAAGAACAAAAGGGCGACGACCCGCCCCAGCCGTTTTCATTCTTGACCGGTCAAGTGACCCAGCCGCAGCTGTCGTGTTTCATCACGCGCACCAACGAGCGCACCCACCAGGTGATTGCCGACAACCTGGCGCGCAGCCCGCTGTATTCAGGGCAAATCGTCGGTGTGGGCCCCCGCTATTGCCCCAGCATTGAGGACAAGATCAAGCGCTTTGCCGACAAGACCAGCCACCACATTTTCCTGGAGCCCGAAGGCCGCGACACCAGCGAAGTTTACCCCAACGGCATCAGTACCAGCATGCCGCGCGAGGTGCAGGATGCGCTGGTTCGCACGATTGCGGGGCTCGAAGACGCGCGCATTGTGCGCTATGGCTATGCCGTCGAATATGACTTCGTGCCGCCAACGCAGGTGGATGCCACGCTGCAAACCAAGCTGGTTGCGGGCCTCTACCTTGCAGGCCAGATCAACGGGACAACGGGCTATGAGGAGGCCGCCGCCCAGGGCCTGATGGCCGGCCTGAACGCCGCGCTCACGCTGGCGAACAAGGCAGCAGTGGTGTTGCGGCGCGACCAGGCCTACATCGGCGTGTTGATCGACGACCTCACGACGCGCGGCACCGAAGAACCCTACCGCATGTTCACCAGCCTGGCCGAGTACCGCCTGCGGCTGCGAAGCGACAACGCCGACCGCCGCCTGACGCCGATGGGCGACCTGTTGGGCTGCATTGATGACGCCAGGCGCGCGCGCTTTGCCGCCAAGACCGCCGACATCGCGCGGGCGGAGGCATTGCTGCGCCAGTCGCGCTGGAACGGCAAATCGGCCTGGGATCAACTGCGGTCTCCGCAGCTGGCGTGGGACGAAGTGCTGGCGCGCGTGCCCGATTTGCGCCAGCTTGATGCCGAAGCCCAGTTCACCGTTCAGCACGACGCGCGCTATGCGGGCTACATGGAGCGCGAAGACATTGAGGCCGCGCGGCTGAATGAACTGGAATCTCTGCGCCTGCCCGCGGATCTTGATTTGAGTGAAGTCGGCCACCTGCGCAAAGAGGCCCGCGAAAAGCTCGGCCGTGTAAGGCCACGCACCTTGGGCCAGGCCAGCCGCATACCCGGCATCGGCCCGGCCGACCTGCTGGTACTGCGCACATTGTTGCGTGCAAGGGGCTGAAATTGCTGCATTTGGGGCGATTTGGTCGGGTCAGTGCGAATGTTTCTGGGCAGTTGGGATACTTGGTGCAGTTTGTTGACTCAAATTGTCCGGGATAACTTTGACGGAAGGGCTGCCACAGGATAGGCTTATTCAAGCGGGTTATGGCCCGCCTAACATGAGCCCCAACTCCTCTTTGCCCGGGAGGAGTTAGCTTGAAGCCCCCGTGATTGCCCCGCGGGGGCTTCTCATTTTGTCCGGCAAGCTCTCTGAAATGCGCCAGACTGCACCGACCCAACTCCTTGGATGCGGCTCGTTCGGATTCTAAACTTGCGTGACTGTTTTCTCAGGCGGGTGCGGGCATGCCAGAGCCATTCTCAGGCTCATCAGAAGTCATTGACGCGGAGTGGGTTCTGCGCCAGGTGCCGGTTATCTCGTACTTCTGCGAAAACGACGGCCTGTACACCATGCGCTGGCTGAACGCCGGCGGCGGCAACGACCTGGGTTACAACCTGCAGGACTTTGTCGATAACAAACACTATTTCGCGGCCTCGGCCGTGCACCCCGACGACCTGGATGTGGTTGACCAGTTTGCCGAGCGCGCGTTGGCCAGCCGCCGTCCCATCATTGCCCGGTACCGCCTGGTGCATGTCGGTGGCGAAGTGATGCCAATGCTGCTGGCGGCGCGGGCCGTGCGCGACCGCAACGGCCAGCCGCAGGGATTCTGCGGCATGGTGCTGAACATTGCGCAGGTGCCGCAGCTGCATGGTCCGTCGCAGGTCTTGACCGATCCCGGCGCGCCGCGCGAGCAGCCGGGAACACCCGTCAGCGATCACCCCGGCGTGCCGGACCCGGCTTGGGTGGACACCCACGCCCCGGCCGTCACCTTCGCCGTGGAAGTGGACGAGTCCTACACCTTGCGCCATGGCGGGGGCCAGGCGCGGTTTTTCCTGGATTACCCGACCGAGCAATTCCTGGACAACGCCAGATACCGCCCCAGCAATTCCGTGCTGCCAGAGGACATTGAAGTTACCGACGAAACCTTCGACTTGTGCGCGGCCAACCCGGGGGCCATGATCGTGAACCGGTATCACCTTGTGCATTCCCAGGGGCACCCGGTGCCCGGCATTTACGCGTATCGCGGGGTGTTACTTGGAGATCGCGCTGTTGTGGTGGGCGTCGGGCTGGATATCAGCGATTGCCCGGCACTGAAGGGCAAATCCTGTATTCTCAAGCGAGGCTGAACCTTGGCCGAGGGTTTTGATCCAGCGTTGCTGGCCGTCCTGTGTGACCACATGCCTGTGATCACGCTGTTCGTCGCCAATGACGCGCACTACACCTTGAAGTTCGCCAACGCGGAGGGCGTGCGGTTGCTGGGTTACAGCCCGCAGGATTTTGTCGACAACCGGCGTTACACCGCGGCCTCGCTGATTCACCCCGACGACCTGCCGGTTTCCGATGCCCAGACCGACCGGATCATGCACACCGGCCAGACTGTGGCGGCACGCTATCGCGTGATTGGGGCCGACGGCACTTTGATCCCGGTGCTGGACATCTCGCGCCTGTATGACGAGCCGGGGCAGGACCTGGGACTGATCACCGTGATCGTGGACCTGCGCCTGGCGCCACCGCTGCAGGGCAAATCCTGCGTGTTCGACAAGTGAACGCTCCAACGATTCTGGTTGCCTTTGCCAGCGTGGGCGGCAACACCGCGCAGACGGCGGCACTGCTTGCCGGCGCGGCCAGCGCTGCCGGCGCCCAGGTCACCGGCCCGCTGGATGTGCGAGGCCGCGATGCCGCCATCCTGCGCGGGTTTGACGGCCTGCTGCTGGGCGAGCCCACCTGGGGCGAAGGCACCCACCACACGGACTTTGCGCCTTTTGATGAATCGATGGCAGCCCTGCTGCAGCCGGGCTGCACACTGGCCGGTGTGGGCGCTGCTGCGTTCGGGGGCTGCGACCGGGCCTATCGCCACTTCGGCCGCGCCGTCGAACTGATCGAGGACCGGCTGGTCGCCTGCGGCGCGAAGGTTGTCCAGCGTGGCCTGAAGATTGAGCTTGCCCACAATGAGTCCAGCCGCGCGTTTACCGCGCAATGGGCGCGGCATTTTGTGGCGCGCCTGCGCGGCGAACTGGAGTGGCAGCCCTGGCGGCCCGCGATGGGCAAGGCCGAAGTTGACGCCGTGATGGGTGTGTCACCCGAGGAAAGACAGCGGCGCGATAACGCGGGGCTTATGTAGTGGCCGGCGTGTCGCCCGGTGGCGGCGCGGTGTCATCGCCGGGTGCGGGACTGGTTTCCGTCCCGGGCTTCGGTGCGGCCTCTGGTGCGGCCTCTGGTGCGGCCAGGGCCGCGGCTTCTTCCTTCACGGTGATGGCAAAGGTGCGCTTGAGCTGGTGCAGGTCTTCGCGGATTTTCTTGACCGCCGCCATGGCCTCCTCGACGGCGCCGCTGGTGCGGCCTACGTAATCAAAGAACGGGCCGAAGCTCTCGCGGATGCGGTCCACGGATTCCTTGGCCTCGCGTTTGATCTGGGTATCCAGCACCGCCGTCAGCGCCGCGCGCAACTGGGTGCACTTGTCGCTGAAGTTTGCCTTGATCTTTTTGCGCTGCATCGGCAGCACCAGCAGTGACCCGCCCAGCAGCGCTATGCCCGCGGTGATGCCGGTGACGTCAATCCATGTGAAACCCGCCGCGGTGGTCAATGCGACGGTAAGCGCGCCCGCGCCCACGCCGATCAAACCGCCGCCGATGGCGGCATTGACGCCCGTGGCGGCCTTGCCCATGAACACACGGACCTGGTCTTCGTAATCAAAGTTCTTGACCTTGTCCTTGGCGTCGGCGCGCACCAGGTCATAGATCTTTTCGCGGTTGTACTCGAACTTGCTGCCCACCTTGCCCACCATGCCTTCGTGGGGCCGCTTGGCGGCCTGGTCGGCGAAGTACTCGGTCGTGTCCTGCCAGACCTTCAGATACTTCTTCATGAACCAGTCCACGCTGCGGCTTAGCGTGTCGTCGATCTTGCCCTCGTAATCGCGAATCACGTCTTCCTTGAACCGCGCCCGGAACAGCTCGCTGCTGCGCAAAAGGCTGAAGTTGGTGATCTTGACGTTGTCATCGACCCAGTTGCGGCCGCGTTTCTCCATCTCGTAGACGATGTTGTCGACCTCAAGGATGAAGCGCCCGAAGTTCTCGCTCATGTCAGCTTCGGATTGCTCCAGCTGCTGCTTGATACTTTCCAGGACCTTGCGGTCGTCCTTCAGGTTCACCAGCCGCGCCGCGAATTGCTCAATCGCGCGGTCGCAGATGGCAATCGCGCTGTTGACGGGGCTTTCCAGCTTGAGCTGCAGTTTCTCGCCGGCGCTCAGCGTGTTGAACAGGTATTCCTCAAGCCCGGCAAAACCGGATTCCTTGTAAAGCTCGTTGTTGCCGGTGTTCTTGGCCTCGCGCGCCTGCTTGGCGCTTACGGTGAAGATCATCGGCTCAAAGTCGAAGTACTTCTTCACGTTGTCGGTGACAAACGTTCGGATCTCGTCCAGTTCGTGCGGTTCCTTGATGTCCTTCTTGGTCAGGATGAACAGGATCTTCTTGGCCCAGCCCTGCACGATGTAGCCCAGGAACTCTTTTTCGGTTTCGCTGAAGGGCCGGTCGACGCTGGTGGTGAACAGGATCAGGTCGCAGCGCGGGATGTATTGCTCGGTGATCTCGGCGTGGCGCTTTACGATGCTGTTGGTGCCCGGGGTGTCGACAATGTTCAGGTTGCGAAGGGCCTCAAAGGGCAGTTGCTTCTCAACCAGGAACTCCTCAAGAACCCGCTCTTTCTCTTTGTCGCCAAAGCGCAGCACATGGATCTTGTCGGTGGTCGGAATCGCGCCGACCTTGCACACGTCGGCGTTCAGCAGGCTGTTGATGAAGCTGGATTTGCCGGCCTTGACTTCGCCTACAATCACCAGCAGGAACAGTTCTTCCAGGTGATGCATCAGGCCGGAAACCTGTTCGGCCAGTTGTTCTTCGAAATCGTGTCTGATCAGCAGGTCGCGCAGCTGTTTCAGAAGCTCGCGTTCTTCGCGCTGGCCCTCGGCGATGCGCTCGTCCAGCCGGCGGGTAAGGGTGTTGGGGGCGGTATCGGTCATCGTCGGAAGTTGCCTCGCTTACTGGCATTGCGGATTTCGGACCGCGGATTTCGGGCCGCACAGCCAAACGGCAATCCGGGGGCCGCACCCGATCCAAATTCCAATATCCAGAATCGCTGGTATCCTGCCTGTGCGGCAGGGTGTCAACATCGTGATTGTACCCTGAAGGTGGGCGAAATGTCCCGCAGGCTTCTGCTGGTTCTTTTTGCGTTTCTCATGGCCGGCGGCCTTGTTGCCGCGTGGCTGGTGCTTGGCCCCGAAGAACCGGCAGGCCGCAGCAGCGCCCGGGCGGAACAGGGCGCAGTCATGGGTGAACCCACGCCCCTGCCGGAAGGTGTGCTTGACAGGCCCGAGGGCCCGGGCTCTGGCCGCGCAACCGGCAACCCCGGCGCGCGCGGCAACCTGCGACCCGGCACCGAGGAACCCGAAATCATCCGGCCCGAGCCAAGGCCGCCGCAAGGCCCCGAGGCCACCGTCAGGCCGCCGCAAGGCCCGGCCCAGCCCCAGCCTGACAAGCCGCCCCAGCCGCAGCCGCAGCCTGCGGCGCCCGCGCCAAACCCGAATGCCCCCCAGCCCACGGCGCTGGATGCCGAGCGCGAACGCCGCATTGCGGCCCTGCGCGCGATCCGGCGCCCGCCAAACCAGACACTGGGCAATGCCCGCCCCCGCACACGCAAGCCCAGCGAGGCCGGCAAGAAGGAACTGGCCGAGATCAGCCCGAAGCTGCTGCAAGACCGGCGCGGGCTGTACGCAAAGTACTACGCCTTTGCCAAGAACCCGATCGAAGTGTTGCTCGACCCCGCCGAGCCCGAGCTGGACAAGCGCACACCCAACGTGACGCGCATTGACCCGCGCGTGTACTTCCCGGGCAAAGAGGCCTGGGCGGACATCACGTTTGACAAAGGCAACTTCATGGCGGTGTGGGAGGGTTTTCTGGTCATCCCCGCCGACGGCGACTACTGGCTTTACCTTGGCGCAGACCTGTTCGGCAATGTCCGCCTGAGCGGCGAAATGGTGCTGATCAATGACATGCAGGACTACACCGAGGTCAGCACCGTGCTGACGCTGACCAGGGGCCTGCACCCGCTGCGCATTGAGTACCTGGAAGCCCGCAACGGCAGTGTGGTGCAGGACCTGGGCGCGTGCAACTTCATGTACGTGCCTGCGGGCGAAAGCAAACCGGTGCCCGTGCCGCCGGAAATGCTGCTGCTGCCCGAAGCACTGTGGAGTGACGCGGCGCCGATCATCACGCGCCTGAGCAAAACCAGCGGCGAGATTGGCGACGAGATCACGATTTATGGCCAGAACCTGGACGGCACGAACGTCAAGTCGACAGGTGTTCCGATACCGGATTTCCTGAAGCTTCAACCCCTGGTCACTGTGCAGGTTGGCGGGCAGAGCGCTCAGATCCTGGATGTGTCCGATAGCGCGCTGAAAATTCGTGTTCCCGTTGGGGCGACCACAGGAAAGATCATCGTCTTCAAGGCCAAAGCAGTCCCCGGAATCGGCGAGGGCGGAACAGCAGATGCAACCTATCCGCAGGCAGTGCCTTCAAACTCGATGGACTTCACGGTCACCACGCAGTTCGGCCTGTACGCCAGTTGGCACAACCTGCAGGGCTGGTCGAACTACGATTTCATTGAGCCCGGCATTCATGAACCTGACCTGGTGCGGCTGGAACGCGAGTTCCAGTTTGAGTCCCGCGATAAGCTGAATCTGCCCTTCAAGAACAACCCGCTGGCCTGCCACTGGGAAGGCAAACTCGGCATCCCCGCCGATTGGGCCGCCGACAAGCAGCCGCGACTGGTGAGGTTTGCGGCCTACGGGCGTCTGCGGGTGACGCTGGGAACCGAATCAAAAGCAACGGCCGCCTTGCCCGGCGGCGGCAACGACCTGACGACTCTCGATTTTGAAGTACCCGCCGGCGAGGAACGCTACCTGCCCCTGAGCATCGACTGGACCAGCGAAACCGGCCCGGCCAGCCTGCGTGTGGTCGAGATGAAGCAAGAGCCCAAAGACAAGAACGCCGACCCCAACCAGACCTGGTACTGGGCTGAAGTCCGCACGCTTCCATCACATCTGTTCTTCCCGCCGGTGGTGCCGCCCCAGCCGCCCAGAATCAAGTCGGTCAAGCCCCTGTGGCCGGAGGGCGAACAGCCGCCCGTGCTGCCCTACACCGTCACCACCACCTTGCCCAGTGTGCGCGAGGGCCAGGAGTTCGAGTTCGTCATGGAAGTCTTCGGCAACGCCGAAGTCCGCGCACAGCCCGTGCACGTCAGCATTGACGGCCGGCCAATCACCTTTGAGGTAATCGCCACCAGCCCGGTCAACGCCACAACAGAAAGCCGCACCTGCAAGGCCGTGCTGCCAAGCATGTGCGGCGAAGGCGCGATCACCGCGCGCATCACTGTGGTGACCAGCGACCCGTTCATGATTGACGTGACGAACAAGGGCCTGGTGGCCTATTACTATGACCTGCCGAACCCCGGCGGCTACACGCAGATGCCCGACCCGGAGCCGCTGGTGTGCTTCCTTGTGCGCAAGGACGCACAGGTGAACTTCGAAAACGCCAACGACTTCAACCTGCCGTTTCCCGCCGAGACTTTTGCCGTGGAATGGTTCGGCGCATTGATCGTCGAGAAAGAGGGCGACTACGTCTTCACCTGCCGCAGCGACGACGGCATCAAGGTGTGGATCAACGGCAACATGGCATTGATCGACGACAACCTGCATTACCAGCGCGAGAAGAGCAGCGAGAAAATCCGCCTGACCGCCGGTGTGCACACCTTCCGCATGCAGTTCTTTGAAAACAACGTGCACGAAGTCAGCGTACTGTACTGGCAGGCCGCCGACGACAAGGGCGAGTTCCTGCCCAAGCAGGTCATCCCCAAACGCAACTGGACCTGGGACCAGCACCCGCCGCTGCCCAGCAAGACCAGCACCGGCAAGCGTTCCGACGGCAGCGACCCGCAGTAGGCACTTACAGCCCGTATTCCTTGATCTTGCGGTACAGGGTGCGTTCGCCGATCGCCAGCATTTTGGCCGTGCGTTCGCGGTTGCCTTCGTTGGCCTTCAGCGCCTGGCGGATCACTTCGCGCTCAATCTGTTCCATGGTCATGCCCACCAGGCCGCCAAGCCCGGCGCCTGCCGGTGCCGCTGCGGCCGTCGTACTGCTGCTGCCGCGCAGCGATTGCGGAAGGTCGGCCGCCGCCAGCACTTTGCCCTGCGACAGCACAACCATTTCTTCCATGGTGTTGCGCAATTCGCGCACGTTGCCCGGCCAGGGGTGGGCGATCAGCGCCGACAGCACGGCCTGGTCCATGCCGGTGATTTCTTTGCCGTACTGGCGGGCGAACTCGCGCACGAAGTTCTGGGCCAGCAGCGGGATGTCGCCCTGGCGTTCGCGCAGCGCAGGCAGGTGGATCTGCACGACCTTCAGGCGGAAGTACAGGTCTTCACGGAACAGGCCCTTTTTGACCTGTTCTTCCAGGTTCTTGTTGGTAGCGCTGATCAGCCGCACATCAATCTTGCGCGCGGTGTTGCTGCCCACGGGGGTCACTTCTTTGTTCTCGATCACGCGCAGCAGCTTCACCTGGGTTTCCAGCGGCATTTCGCCGACTTCGTCCAGAAACAAGGTGCCGTTGTCGGCGGCCTCGAACTTGCCCATGTGGTCCTTCAAGGCGCCGGTGAAGGCGCCCTTGACGTGCCCGAACAGCTCGCTGTCCAGCACGCCGCCTGTAAGCGCCCCGCAGTTCACGGCAACCAGCGGCCCCTGGCGACGCCTGCTGTTGAAGTGCAGCGCCCGGGCCACCAGTTCCTTGCCGGTGCCGTTTTCGCCGGTGACCAGCACCCGCGCGTCGGTGGGCGCGACCTGCTTCAGCCGCGAGAACACCTGCTGCATGGCAGGGCTGGAACCGACTATGCCCTCATAGCCGAACTTTTCATCCACCAGCGCGCGCAGGTCTTGGTTGGCAAGGCTGAGCTTGCGGCGCTCTACGGCCTTGGCCACGGTGTTGCGCAGGGCGTCGCGGTTCAGCGGCTTTTCCAGGAAGCTGTATGCGCCCAGCTGCAGCGCCTCGACGGCTTTCTCGACGCTGCCGAAACCGGTGATGATGATGACCTCAACGTCGGCATCGTTGGCCTTGAGCTTGCGCAGCACTTCCATGCCGTCGGTATCGGGCAGGCGCAGGTCAGTCAGCACGCAATCAAACTCGTTTTCCTGGAACTTGCGCAGGCCGTCGCCGCCGCTGTGAGCCAGCGTTACGTCGTAATCGGCGCGCGACAGGGCCTCACCCGCGATCTCTGCGTGTGTTACGTCGTCGTCAATCAGCAGGACTTTGGGGTTGGGCAAGGGCAGTGACTTCCGGGATTTGGGAGTTGACTGTGGCGTTGCAGGCCCAAGGCATAGCGGTTTGTGGTCGACTGTCAAGCTGGCAGGGCTTCGGCGGGCAGACTTCGCAGACCTTGGCCAGATCAGCCGGGACGTCCGGCTTGTCTGGCCTGCCAGACTTCGCAGCCCCGTTGCGACAGCAACGGGGCTGCGAAGTCTGGTGGACGCTACTGGATTCGAACCAGTGACCCGCCAACAGCCACAAGCTGTTGGCGGAGCGAAGTAGCCCGCCCACGGGCGGGCGTAAACGGAGCGCCGGTCACGGGTATCTGGAATTGGCAGCGGCCCCTGAAATGGGGCCGCCTTCAATCTGGTGGACGCTACTGGATTCGAACCAGTGACCCCTGCCGTGTGAAGACAGTGCTCTAACCAGCTGAGCTAAGCGTCCTAAATTCCGGCGCACCCTGGGCCATGACATCGAACTCTTGAACGGGCAAGGGTTTCAGTCAATCGCCTTGCTTGCCCCTTGGCGCGGGCCGCGTATACTAGCCCTGCACCTGTATGCGTCAAGCAAGGGAACTTCATGGAAACAATCCTCGTAGTAGAGGATGACCCATCCATCCTTCGTGGCCTGGAACTCAACCTCCAGGTCGAGGGATACTCCGTGGTCACGGCCAGCGATGGCGAGGACGGCCTGAAGCAGGCGCTGGAGCGCCGGCCCGACATCATTCTGCTGGACGTGATGCTGCCCAAGCTTTCGGGCTTTGATGTGTGCCGGCAACTGCGCAAGCAGGGGCTGAAGATGCCCATCATCATGCTGACAGCCAAGAACCAGGAGATCGACAAGATCATGGGCCTGGAGCTCGGTGCGGACGACTACGTCACCAAGCCGTTTTCCGTGGCTGAAGTCGTGGCCCGCGTGAACGCCTGCGTGCGCCGCAGCAAACAGTTTGAAACCAGCGAAACCAGTTATGTGTTCGGGCCCTACGTGCTGGACGTAAAGGGCCAGGTGCTGCGCAAGAACAACGTCGAGATTGAGCTGTCGCAGAAAGAGTTCCAGATGCTCAAGCTGTTCCTCGAGAACGAGGGCAAGGTGCTGTCGCGGCAGGAGATTCTGGCCAAGGTGTGGGGTTTTGATTACTACGGCACCGACCGCACAGTCGACAACTTCATCAACAAGCTGCGCCAGAAGGTCGAAGACGACATCAACAAGCCCGTCTACATCATGACCATGCGCGGCAGCGGCTATAAGTTTACGCGCTAGGCCTGCCCCAGCGTCAGAGCTTTGCTTCCACCTGGTCGGCAAGCAGCTTGATGAATGCCGGATGAGTGTTGACGGCATTGGCCGTTGCAAAGGGTACGCCCAGGGTTTCGGCCTTCTGGCGGCCTTCTATCCCCAGGTCGTACAGCACCTCGACGTTGTCGCACAGAAAGCCGATCGGCACGGCCACGATCCTGGTTGCGCCGGACTCCGCCAGCTCTTCCATGGCGCGGTCGATGAACGGGGTGGTCCAGGGGATGTTGCTGTCGCTGGGGGCGCTCTGGTAGCCCACAATCCAGTTGCTGGCGCCCAGCCGCTCGGCCAGCAGGCGCGCGGTTTCATTGATCTGGTTCTGGTATGGCGCGGTCCTGACCACCGGCATCGGCACGGCATGGGCACTCAGCAGCAGGCCTGTGCTGCCGGCCTGAAAGTCCGCGCCGATGGTTGCTGCGGCCAGGCGTGCGTTGTCGGCCAGGGCATCAATGAACCCGGCCTTGTTCCACCAGGGCTCGGCGACACCGGCCCACTTGGGGCGTTTGCTTTCGGGCAGTTTTTCCAGGCCCTCGGCCACGCGGCGCAGGTAGCCGTCCCAACTGACAGAAGACTGGTGCGGCGACATCACCAGTGTCACGAACTCGCCCTTGAGGTCTGCAACCTTGTCAGCGATATGCGGCTGCCAGTGGTCATAGCCGATGGTGACGTTCAGCTTGCGGCCACGTCGCGCAAGTTCTTCGCCCACGGCCTTGGCCTGTGCCTGCGTGATCTCATTGAACTTCGAGAATCCGCCCAGGTGGCGATAGTGTTCCACGACCTCATCGACGCGGGCCTTGCGCGCCGGGTTGTGGCCGAAGATGCCCGATACAAAGCAGTAGGCCTCGCCGGGGCAGGGGTCAACGCGCTTGCAGCAGCCGGGGGTGGGGCCGCCAAAGCCAATCACAAACAGGTCGGTTACGGGCATTTCAGGACTCCTGCAGGCGGGCCACGATCTTCCAGGATTGCTTCAACTGGCGCAAAGTGGGTTGGCCTGCTTCGCTGCCGGTCGTCGCGCTGACGCCGGGCGGCAGGTGCTTGCGCGTGGTTTCGCCGGCGATTTTGTCGATCACGCCCCACCAGAAGCGCTCGCGGGCATCCAGGCTCAGCATGGCGCCGCGGTGAATCTCGGCGCGGCCTTGCTCTGTCACGCAATACTGCACCAGTGCTTCTTCCAGCCATGCGCCGTGGTCCTGGTCCTGCTCCTGGTGGCAGGTCCAGTAGATGATCTCGGGCTCTGTGAACCCGGCCTTGCGCAGGCCGGCGACCACGTGGGTGAACATGGTGGGAATGGCCCATTCGTGGCCTGGGCCAAGGGCGCCAAGCCCGACCAGAAACGGCTCCTCCGTGCAGATGCGGAAGTGCTCGCGGATGAAATGGACGACCTCGGGGTGCAGGGGCTGGTCTTCTTCGGCGCCTTTGGCAATGCCGGCGCTGTGCATGAAGTGGGTGTACAGCTCGGCGTGGTCCTGGCCGTCGCTGCGTTCGCCGTACTCATCGACAAGCACCTTGGCCAGCCAGCCCTTGGCGTCGCTGTCGGGGGCATTCAGCAGCAGCAGTTCCATGTAGCGCGTGAAGTTGCCGACCAGCGCATAGTGCTGGCTGGCCAGCACTTTGAAATCAAAGCGCGAGCGCGGGTCGGTGTTCATGCGGCCCAGCAGAGAATGACCCACGCCGGGGTGCAGCAGGATGTCGCGGCGCAGGTCGGCCAGGAATTGGCGGGCCTGGCGGTCCTGGTCGGGTGTCAGTTTCATCCCCATGAGAACGGACGCTAGATTGGCGTTGTTCCTGCATCCATAGCCCGATTCCGGACCGGCTTGCACCGGTTTTCACGCAAGTCACAATCCGCGGCATGACCGATGCGCCGCAGGCAAAATCGTTCTGGAAGGCACTGGGGCCCGGCCTGCTGTTTGCCGGTGCCGCCGTCGGCGTTTCTCACCTGGTGCAGAGCACACGGGCCGGTGCCGAGTTCGGCCTTGGGCTGGTCGGCGTGGTGCTGTTTGCCAACTTCTTCAAGTACCCCGGGTTCCAGTTCGGGCCACGCTATGCCGCGGCCACCGGCACCAGCCTGCTGGAAGGTTACCGGCGGCAGGGGCTGTGGGCACTGGTGCTGTTTGCGCTGCTGACGGTGGCCACCATGTTCACGGTGCAGGCGGCCGTGACGGCCATGACCGCAGCGCTGTTCTGCGCGGTGGCTGGGGTGACGCAGCCGGTTGCCGGGGTCTCGCCGGTGGTGCTGGTTTCGGGGGTGCTTTCGGCGGTCTGCGCGGGGCTGCTGCTGGTGGGGCACTACAAGTGGCTGGACAAGATCATCAAGGTCGTGGTCGCGGTGCTGACGGTAACCACGCTGGTGGCCACGCTGGCCGTGTTGCCCAAGCTGCCCTGGGAAAGCTTTCGGCTGTGGCCGGGCGGCGACCTGCTGCTGACGGCGGCAACAGCGCTGGCGCTGTGCGGGCTGATCGGCTGGATGCCCAGCGCGTTCGATATCTCGATCTGGCATTCGTTGTGGACGCTGGCGCGGCGGCGCGAAACCGGCCAGGCACCCAGCCTGCGCAATGCGCTGGTGGACTTCAATGTGGGCTACATCGGCACCACGGTGCTGGGTCTGATGTTTGTGTGCATGGGCGCGGGCGTGATGTACCAATCGGGCCAGAAGTTCGCCCCGGCCCCGGCGGCCTTTGCCGCGCAGGTGATTTCACTTTACACCGACAACCTTGGCGCATGGATAGGCCCGGTGGTGGCGATCTCGGCCTTTACGGTGATGTTCTCGACCACCCTGACGGTGGTAGACGGCTTTCCGCGGGCGCTTGGAACGCTGTGGGCGCGTTTCAAGGGGCCCGAGCAGCCGGGCGTGCCGGACCCCGGCAGCAGGGCTGTCTATTGGGGCTCCATTGGTGTGCTGGCCTTGGGCGCCCTGGTGGTGATTGAGTTCTTCGGCAAGTCGATCCCGCTGATGGCCGACACGGCCACTTCACTTTCGCTGCTGACGGCCGCGCCGCTGGCGTGGCTGAACCACCGCGCCATGACCGGGCCCGCCGTGCCCGATGAGCACCGGCCCGGCCGCGCCCTGGCAGCCTGGAGCTGGCTTGGCATTGCCGTTTCGGCGCTTCTGGCGGGCTATTACATCTGGTTCAAGTGGCTTGCCTGAAACCGGGCACGGCCGGCGCAGCCATGGCGTGGTCGTGGCCGTGGTCTTCTTCATCGGGCCAGATCATCGGCCCGAACAGCCAGTAAATGCCGATCAGCATGCAGCCGATTGCCGCGAAGTAGCTGGTGGCCTTGACCATGCCCGCGCTGCGCGAACCAATCGCGGCCGTAACCATGCCGAACACCGCGGCAAAGGTTGCCATGCTGAGGATCGAGCCCGCGGCAAAACTGGCCAGGAACACCGCGCTTTGCGCCATGGTCGGCGCGCCGATGGCAACAATCAGCACCAGCAGGTGCGCCATGCCAGCCACGCCGTGCAGCGCGCCGGCACCCATGGCCGCGTGTTTATGGGCGTGGGCCTGCCAGCCGCCCTTTTGCGTGGGGTCGTGGGGCTGGCCGTCATGGACGTGCAGGTGCGCGTGGGCCGGGCCGCCCTCGTGGCTGTGTGCGTGCACGTGCAGCTGCTGGCGCGATGTGCGCCAAAGGCCCCAGCCGCCCAGCACAATCAGCACCATGGCGACCACGCGCTCGCCCCATTCTTCAACGGGTGTCAGGTCCAGCGCCTGTCGACCGGCCAGGAAGATCACCGCCACAATGAAAACGCCGATGCTGTGGCCGATTCCCCACCGCACACCCAGCCACGCGGCCTTCAGCCTGCGGTTGACCGATAGCGGCATCAGCGCCGCCAGGTGGTCAGGGCCGGTGAATGTGTGCAGCACACCAGCCAGCAGCCCTGCGCCCAGCGCCAGCCAGATGTTGTCAATGTGCCAGTGGTCGCCATGGGCAAGGAAAAGAAGCTGGTTCATGGGTGTGCCCCTTAATGATGATGACGGTGCCCGGCCAGCGCCTTGCCGGTGGTACTGACAGAAAGCGTGGCGTGCAGCACACCCTTTAGCTTGCGCATGCCGTCGGCCAGGGTGCGCAGCAGTTCGGCCTTGCCGCGCAGCATGATCATCTCGGCACAGATGTGGTGGTCCAGGTGCACGTGGGTGCTGCTGAGCACGTTGGCGTGGTGGTCGTGCTGCAGCGCGTTCAGCTTGTCGGAAAGCCCCTGCTGGTGATGGTCGTACAGCAGAGTGATGGTGCCCAGCACCTCAAGGCCGCGCTGCCATTCCTCGGCCACGAGTTCCTTGCGGATCAGGTCGCGCAGGTACTCGGACCGGTTCTCATAGCCGGCGGCCCGCAGCATGCGGTCAAGTTCGCGCGCCAGCGGCGACTCAATGGAAATGCTGATGCGTTCCAGATCGGGCATGGTTATTACGTCTTTCTGCAATAGTAATACGAACCCGAAGGGCCCGGCGCGACACAAAACTGCCGCCTTGCCCCCGGCGCAGCGCCGGGGCATTGTCCGCGCCATGCAACCCCCGGCCGCAGACGCCGCAAACCCATCGCGCTGGCCGCTGTGGATGATCAGCGCGTTCTTTTTTGTTTCGGGCTTCCCGGCGCTGATCTACCAGCTGGTGTGGCAGCGCGCGCTGTTTTCCATTTACGGCATCAACGTGGAAAGCGTGACGGTGGTTGTCACGGCCTTCATGCTGGGGCTGGGGCTGGGCAGCCTGGCGGGCGGGCTGGCCTCGCGCCTGCCGCGATTGCCGCTGCTGCTGGCGTTCGGTGTGGTCGAGGCCGGTATCGGCGCATTTGGCTATTTTTCGCTGGACCTGTTTGACCTTGTGGGCGCGGCCACCTTGCGCGCCGCGCCGTGGGTAACGGCACTGGTCACGTTTGCGCTGGTGCTGCTGCCGACACTGCTGATGGGCGCGACACTGCCGATCCTGACGGCGCACCTGGTGCGGCATACGCGCAACGTGGGCCGCAGCGTGGGCCTGCTGTACTTTGTCAACACGCTGGGGTCGGCCGCGGCGTGTTTTGCCGTGGCGCTTGTGCTGATGCGCGAGATGGGCAAGCACGGGGCCGTGACGCTGGCGGCACTGATCAACCTGGCGGTCGCTGCCGGGGCGTTCTGCGCCGCGGCCATGGTGCGCGCCGCGCCAGCCGACGATGCCGCCGCCGGGCAACCCGCGCCGGGCGGGCAGGGCGGGGGCCGGCTGCGCCTTGCCATGTTTGTGGTGGCAGCCACGGGCTTCATTTCCCTGAGCTATGAAATCCTGTGGTACCGCGTGCACAGTTTCACGACCGGGGGCAGCGCGCTGGCATTTTCAACCATGTTGGGTGCGTTTCTGCTGGGCATTGCCGTGGGGTCACTGGTGGCGCGGCGTTACTGCAGCGGCGACGGCCGCGGACGCGAACGCGGCGCGCTAGTGCTGTTCGTGCTGGTGGCCAACGCAGCAGGTTTCATGGTTGCGCCGCTTTCGTCTTGGCTGACAACGCTGGCGCCGGGGCAGCAGTCGTACCCCCTGCTGGTTCCGCCCGTGGCGATTGCTGCCGGCATGATGGGCGCGATCTTCCCGCTGGTGTGCCACTTTGGTGTGCCGGCTGACCGCCGCGCCGGGTCAGGCCTGAGCCTGCTGTACCTGTGCAGCATCCTGGGCTCCGGTGCCGGCAGCCTGCTGACAGGTTTTGTGCTGCTGGACGTGATGAGCCTGGGCGCGATTTCGCAGTTGCTGGCGTTGCTGGGCGTGGCACTGGCTGTCGCGCTGGTGTTCCTGTTCGGGCTTGATGCTGCGTCGCGCCGCCGGGCGCTTGCGCTTGCGGGTGTGACGGTGCTGGTGGTGCTGGGCGGCGGGCTGTTCTTCTTTGACGGGTTCTATGAGCGCCTGCAGTACCACGACGAGTACCGTCCCGGCATGCGCTTTGCCGATGTGGTGGAAAACCGCAGCGGCGTAATCACAGTGACGCAGGACGGCACGGTATTCGGCGGCGGCATGTACGACGGTGTGTTCAACACCGACCTGGTTCACCCGCGGGACGAGGTGCAGGACCCGAACATGATTGTGCGCGCCTATTCAATCAGCGCGTTTCACCCCGCGCCGAAACACGCGCTGATGATCGGCCTGGCATCGGGTTCATGGGCGCAGGTCGTGGCCAATCACCCGCAGCTGGAGTCACTTACGATTGTCGAGATCAACCCGGGCTATGTCGGGCTGATTGAGAAGCACGAAAACGTGCGCGGCCTGCTTTCCAACCCCAGGGTCGAGATTGTGATCGACGACGGTCGCCGCTGGCTGAACCGCAACCCCGGCCGCATGTTCGACGTGATCGTGATGAACACGACCTTTCACTGGCGTGCCCACTCCAGCAGCCTGCTTTCCGCAGAGTTCCTGCAACTGATGCGCGCGCACCTCAAGCCCGGGGGCGCGGCCCTGTACAACACCACCTGGTCGCCCGAAGTGCAGCGCACGGCCTGTGTGGTGTACCCGCACGTGGTGCGCATCATCAACAATGTGTGGGTCAGCGACTCGCCGCTGATGCCCGACCGCAACCGCTGGCGCGACACGCTGCTGGCCTATCGCATTGAAGGCAGGCCCGTGCTGGACCCTGCCGACAGCTGGCACGCCCTGCGGCTGCAAGAGGTACTGGGCATGATTGACGAACTGGTCAAGCCCGTGCCTGCGGCCTACGGGATGGAAAGCCGCGGCAGCATCCTGGCCCGCACGCAGGGCAGGCGCGTGGTGACCGACGACAACATGGGCACGGAGTGGTTTCTCAATCGCGATTGACCTGCCGTTGGCATATGCCTTTGTTTCCTCTATGTTGGTGTTCCCGGGCGGGGCGGGCTTAAGTCCCGAGTCATGATCCAGACCGTAGGCAAACATCTCGCGTTCCAGAAGGCCCTGCAGGACGCAACGCTGGCCGCCCAGCGCAACGCGCCCGTGCTGATCTACGGCGAAACCGGTACCGGCAAGGGCATGCTGGCCGAGTTCATCCACCGCCGCAGCGGACGTCGCGGCAAGTTTGTCTCGCTGAACTGCGCCAGCTTCCAGGCCAACCTGTTTGAAAGCGAACTGTTCGGGTACCAGAAGGGCGCGTTCACCGGCGCGGCCAAGGACACCCCGGGCCTGTTTGAAACCGCCGAGGGCGGCACGCTGTTCCTTGACGAAATCGGCGACACGCCGCTGGAGCTTCAGCCCAAGCTGCTGCGCGCGCTGGAACAGGGCATGATCCGCCGCGTGGGCGGCCTTTCCGAGATCCCGGTCAACACGCGGCTGGTGTGCGCGACCAACCGCGACCTGCAGGAGTTGATCCGCGAAGGGCGGTTCCGCGAGGACCTGTTTTACCGCATCAATGCGTTTGTGGTGCGCCTGCCCGCGCTGCGGTCGCGCATTGAAGACATCCCCGAGCTGGCCGAGCACTTCCTGGCGCAGATCGCGCGCGAGGCCGGCACGGTTACGCCTGCACTTTCGCCCGGCGCGCTGAAGGTGCTTCAGGATTACGCCTGGCCGGGCAACGTGCGCGAGCTGCGTTCGGTGCTGGCATTTGCCGCCGCGCAGGCCGGCGGACGCGCGACCATTGCCGCCGAGAACCTGCCCGCGCACCTCAGTGGACGCGACGGCGGGCAATCGCTGGCGGCGGGGCACCTGGGCTCGCTGTTTGCCGAGGTCAGCCGCCATGGCTTTCACGACGCGCAAAGCTGGGCGCGCTTTCTGCTGTCGCTGGTGCGCGCCAACGGGGACAACCTGCTGGCCCGTGGCGACATGCTGCCGTTTCTGCGTACGCTGCGCGGGCCGGAGCCCACCGACAACAGCCTGGTCAATGAATGGCAGCGCACCGTCAAGCCCGCGGTGCTCAGCCTTGGGCTTCTTCACGAAGAGGGCAAAAAGGTCCGCGTTGACCTTCCCGCCTGCGAGCGTGCCTCTGAGCCCACCCAGGCCGAAGACACCGACCAGCCCGAGACGGACAGCGCCACGGCCTCGCCGCAGCCAGCGTTGCGTCAGGAACCGCGCCGCACCAACATGGCCGCGCACCGCACGTCGTTTGTCGGGCGGCAGGCGGAGGCCGCGCAGCTTGCCCGGCTGATCACGGATGGCCCCGGCAACCTGGTCACGGTTTCCGGCCCCGGCGGCACCGGAAAGACGCGGCTGGCGCAGGAAGTTGCGCGCGCCGTGGCCAACCAGTTTCCCGGCGGCGCCTGGTTTGCCGACCTGACGGAAAGCCGCAACATTGAGGGCGTGGCCTATGCCGTGGCCCGCGCATTGGGCGTGCCGCTGACAAGCAGCGCCGCGCCCGAAGTCGCCGTGGCGGGCCTGCTGGAATCGCGCGGCCCGACCCTGCTGGTGCTGGACAACATGGAACAGGCCGTGCGCGCCGCCGCCCCCACAGTCGGCAACTGGGCCGCGCGCGCGCCCAATGTGAAGTTTGTTGTCACCAGCCGTTTTCTGCTGGGCCTGGAAGGCGAGGTTGAGCTTGAGCTGCTGCCACTGCCCCTGCCCGCCGATGGTGCCAGCCTTGCAGACATTGAGGCCAGCGCGGCGGGGCGGCTGTTCATCGACCGCGCCCGCATCAGCCACCTGAACTTCCGTGTCACGGCCGCCAATGCCGGCGCAGTGGTGGCGATCTGCCGTCGTCTGGAAGGCATGCCGCTGGCCATTGAACTGGCGGCCGCGCGCGTGGCGATCATGCAGCCTGAACAGATTGCCGAGCGCCTGGACAAACTGTTTGCACTGTTGAAAAGCACCCGCCGCGACCTTGCCCCCCGCCAGCAGAGCCTGACGGCGACCATCGACTGGAGCTACGACCTGCTGTCGGTGCCCGAGCGCGAGGCCTTTGCCCAGCTTGCTGCCTTCCGGGGCGGGTTTCACCTGGAGGCCGCCGAGGCCGTGCTGGATCTTTCCGGCCTGCCCCAGGCGCCGCCGGTCATGGACCTGGTGCAGAGCCTGCGCGAGAAGAGCCTGCTGCGCGCCACGGACACGCCCACGGGCGTCCACTTCGCGATGTACGAGACGATCCGCGAGTACGCCGCCGAAAAGTGGCAGGCCATGGCCGATGCCGCGCGCCGCGACGAATTGGCCCGACGCCACGCGCGCTGTTTTCGCGGCTACCTGCAGCAGTGGGACAAACTGATCTTCACCGGTCGCGCGCTCGAGGCTCTGCAGCGGCTGGAACTCGCCCGCGCCAACCTGGAAGCCGCGCTGGCCTGGGTTGCTGAACAGGCAGGCGACGAAGAGTGCCGCAAGCTGCTGATTGAGCTTACCACCGCCAGCGTCAACCTGCTGCGTGTGCGCGGCCCCGCGCGCATGCGGGTTCCGGCGTTGCGCCGCGCACTGCAGGCCTGCGAAGGCGGCACTGTGGAAGAGCGCGTTTCGGTGATGATCGCGCTGGGCATGGCCGAGCGCGAATCCGGCGATGTCGCTGCCGGCAATCGCATCACCGACGAAGCGCTGGAACTTGCCACCCAGGCCGGCTTGCAGCGCATGGTGGCGCTGGGCTGGTTCCAGAAGGCCTCGGCGGCTTTTGCCGAGGGCAGGCTTGATAAAGCGCAAGAGATGCACCAGCGGGCTCTGGAGCTGTTCCGCACCATGGGCGACCGCGGCAACGAGGCCCGCGTGCTCAGCCGCATGGCTCTGGCCACGGCCCACCAGGGCAATCCTGAGCGCGCCCTGGAACTTGTGGCGCAGGCCGAGCAGATGATGCGTGCCCAGGACGACCAGCCCGGGCTGGCCCAGGCGCTGACCACGCGCAGTAACATCCTGTTTCACCGGTCTGCGTTCCGCGAGGCGCTGGTCTGCATCAATGCCGCGGCCGAAATCTACACCCGGCTGGATGACCGCCGGCAACTGGCCATGATCAACGGCAACCGCGCACTGCTGTCGCGCCAGTTGCGCCTGCTGGACGACGCGCTGCGCCTGATGCACGAAACCGGCGAACAGGCCGCCGAACTTGGCGACCTGCAGACACTGGCCACGAACCACATGAACATGGGCCTGCTGTACCTCGACCTTGATCGTCTGGACGACGCAGAGCGCAGTTTCCGCACCGGCGCGGCAATGTTCGAGCAGCAGTCGCGGCCGCACATGCGCGCGGTCTGCCTCGAGAACCTTGCCACACTGCGCGCCCTGCGCGGCGACGTGGCCGGCGGCATTGCCGAGATCAGGGCCTTGCTGGCGGGTCTCGATAACGATGCCTCGCTGCGCGGTGGTGTGCTGGTCAGCCTGGCAGAACTGCAGCTTATGGCCGGGGATCATGCAGGGGCGCTGGCCACGGCCGGTGAATCCCGCGCGGCGCTGGAGTCGGCGGGCATCACCCACAATCGTGACTACTTCCGCAGCCTTTTGTGCCACGCCCGCGCCCTGAAAGAGTCCGGGCAGACCGAAGAAGCACGCAGCCTGGCCGGCAAAGCCATGGCGCTTGCCGGTACACTGGGCTTCACGGCGCAGGATGCATCACCACGGGTGCGGCGCGATCTGGCTGCGGCCGAGTCGCTGCTTTGACCGCGCACTGATGGACGATGATCGATCCGGATCGATCAAAGCGCCCCGCGTTCTGACCTTTCAGTCACGCACACCGCTGAAAAAGGCTTTGCCAGGCCTCCAGCCAAGCGCTGTCAGTCACGCTGACTCTGGCACAGCGATTGCATTACGCGGGCATCGCATCCGGGACTAGAGCTTTTTCGATGTTTGTTTGCAGAGATTCCGCGCCGCGCCGGGCGAGCAGATCAAGGAGCGCGGACGCAGGCGTGGCTGGAGGCCACGCCGAGGAAGCGCGACGAAGAGATGCGAAGCCCGCCGCAAGCGGAAGCCTGCAAACGAACTGTGAAAATGTTCAAGGCTGCCTGTCGTCGCACACCGGCGCGGGCAGCCCCTTGATGCCTCCGGCAACGCCGCGTCTCGCTTGGGTCACGCGGGTTGCCTCCGGGCTGTGTCTCCACATGGCACCGGCGCTGTACCTCTGATTCCTGCCATGTTCCAAGCTCTTGCCATTCGGGGGAGGCCTTCCAGGCCTCCCCTCCCTCCGTAGTGACAGAAGTGGCAGACAAGCGACGAAACATGCCCTTATGCAAAAAAACTCTAGCTGCATGGGGCTGATTTGCGTGACCCAGTCCACCCCCCAATTACACTTGGGCCAAACTCAACCGGGCGAAGTGTGCATGCGGGGCAGTGCGACAAAGTGCGCGATTGTTGCTGTTGTGGCTGTTCTGTCCATTTGTGTGACAGGCTGCAGCCCCCGTGCTTCCGACAATCCCAACGGCCCGGCAAACGGTCTGGCACAGCCGGCCGCCGGTGATGCGGGCGCGGCATACCCCTATCAGGTACATGCCGATCTGGCGCGCGTATACCTTCAGTACAACATCATTGAAGAGGCACTGCGGCACTTCGAGGCCGCGATCAACGCCCAGCACAAGCAGACAGACACGGAAGATGCCGAGTTGTGGGCCGGCTTCGCCGATGCCCTGCACAAGGCCGGGCGCAAAGACGAAGCCGCCAAGGCGTACCAGCGGGCACTTCAGGTGTATGAAGCGCTGTTTGCCCGCGACACCGAAACGGCCCAGCACAACATGTACGCCCAGCGCATTGCCGCACTGCACACCGTGCTGGGCAACAGCGCCGAAGCCGCCAACTGGCGCGGCAAAATGAAGGCCGACATGGACAGCCCGTCGCAGCAGCTTGCCATGGCGCTGATCCTGGAAGCCCAGGGCAACGCAGACGGCGCCGAGGCCTGCTTCCGCCGGGCGCTGGCGCTGACCGAAGGCAACGCAGCCAACAACGCCGAGGCCAAAATCGCCTACGCCGCGATGCTGAACAAGGCCAAGCGTACCCAGGAATCAGAGGCCCTGGCGCGCGAAGTGATTGCCGCCCCGGGCGCACCCGCACAACACGTCAAGCAGGCCCGGCGCCTGCTGTTTGAGATTTACGAGGCAAGAGGCGAGCTGGACAAACTTGAGTTCAAGTAACAAGGGACACTATGAGAACCGCACTGTTGATGACCGTTCTGGCCCTGCTGGCGGCGACGCTTGGGGCGCAGGCCAATGAACGTATTCGATTTCAGGGGCGTTTGACGACCCCGGCGGGTGCGGCGATTACCACGGCGACGGATGTTGTCTTCCGTATGTACGCCGCACCCACGGGCGGCACAGCCCAGTGGACGGAGACCCACAGCGGCGGCAGCGCGATCACACCCAGTGCCACGGGCGTGTTCACTGTCGAGCTTGGCGGGATCACGGCCATCACCGGTGTAGATTTCAGCCAGCCGGTGTATGTGGGCATCACCGTCGGCACAGACGCCGAAATGACCCCGCGCTATCTTCTGACCAGCGCGGCCCATGCGCACCAGGCCAAGAACGCGGCCACCTTGGGCGGCCTGGCGCGCACAGGGTTTGCAGAACTCACGGGTGCGACATTCACCGGTGCCGTGACGGCGACAACGTTCACAGGCAACGGCAGCGGCCTGACCAACGTCAACTCGGCTACCTTGGGCGGCTTGGCACGCACCGGGTTTGCGGAACTGACCGGCGCGACGTTCACGGGTGCCGTGACAGCGACGCAGTTCAACGGCAGCGGCGCAGGTTTGACAAGCATCCCGGCCGGGCAGCTTACGGGTGCCTTGCCGGCACTGAACGGCTCGGCACTTACAACACTGAACGCCAGCAACCTCGCCAGCGGCACCGTGCCCAGTGCGAGGCTCAGCGGCACCTACAGCGAAGCCCTGACCTTCAACAACCTGACCAGCATCACGACGATGTCGGCTCTAGTTGCGACACTCAATGTCAACGGCACACAGACGACCACGGGCGTGCAGCAGTTTGCCGATGCTTCCGGCGACCGTTTCCGTGTGCCGCGTCTGGCCAGCGACCCGGCCACCGGCATCAGCAACGGCATGGTGTACTACAACACCGCAACCAACCGCATGCGCGTGTACCGCAACGGCTCATGGGCCGACCTCGGCCCGGCCTCGGGGACGATTGTGTATTCCGAGAGCTCCAACGACACAGCCCTGATCAACGCGGGCTACACGCGCTGGCAGCCAGGAGACACCACAAGTGGCTTTGCGACCTCTACGACCGGTGCAGCAAGTGGTCGCGAGTACCACACGGCCGTATGGACTGGCACGGCGATGCTTGTGTGGGGAGGTAGAAACGGCGGGACCTACTTCAACACCGGGGGCATTTACAGCCCCGGCACCGATTCCTGGTCAAGTATCAGCACCACCGGTGCGCCAAGTGCGAGGGCTTTTCACACCGCGGTTTGGAACGGCTCAGTAATGCTGGTTTGGGGAGGATGGAACGGCTCCAGTTACACGAACACTGGTGGCAGCTACTCCCCCAGCACCAACACCTGGACCGCGATTTCCACGACCGGTGCACCGACTGCGCGTCGGTCACACACAGGTCTCTGGGTTGGCGTAGGATCTGGATCGCGAATGGTGATATGGGGTGGGTCCGACGGGAACGCGTTGAACACCGGGGGGCTGTACGATGCTGCGACAAACAGTTGGGCTGCCATAACCACAAGTGGGGCGCCAGTCGCACGCACGAACCACGTTGGAGTGGTCGTGGACTCAACGCGATTCATCGTTTGGGGTGGCGAAACTACCGGGGGCGCGGAAGTCAACACAGGCGGCGTTTACTCAATCTCTACCGGTGTATGGACTGCAGTAACAACCGTCGGTGCGCCCACTGCCAGGATCGTTGCCTGTGGTGCCGTTGTGAGCGGCAGGTTTTTGGTCTGGGGTGGGTTAGGCGGCGGGATCGCTCAGCCAGTCGGAGGCGTGTTAAACCTCTCAACTGGTGTTTGGTCTCCCATGTCAACCAACGGCCAGCCCCCGCCGCGGTACTCAGCCGTGGCGCAAGCCATGAGCAGCACAATGTTTGTCTGGGGCGGCGTTGGCGCACTTGCCCACACTGGTGGGATTTATGATCCCGCATCGGATTCTTGGATCACGACAGGTACGGAGAATGCGCCTACGACCCGGTACGGTCATACGATTGTCAGGACTGGCGATGAAACTGCAATTCTGTGGGGCGGGAACAGTCCCGGCATTGGCGCAACAAACACCGGTGGAACCTATGATGGAGTTTACTCAAGGTGGCGCGGAAGACCCCTCTACGCCTACCAGGCGCCGTAGAGGTTGCCAGGCCGCAGCAACGTGAACACACACGCAGCACCGGAGACTTGCCATGAACACTCGAACCTTCTTCTCGCGCCTGCTGGTGGTGGCTGTGCTGCTGGGGCTGGCTGTGGCCCATTCGGCTGCTTCATCCACCAGCACCAATTTCCGGCTTGAGGCAGCATCATCACCCGGTGCGGCCGGCAATGCGTTCTCGACCAACTTCCGGCTGATCGGGGCTGTGCCGGAATCCGTGGCCGGGGCGGTCGGGGTGTCAACGAACTATCGACTGAACATGGATCTGATCCCGGATTCATACCTGCCCGATGATCTCATCCCGCCCGTCATCACCGCCGGGCCGACTGTTGTCTACACCGGCCACGACCGCGCGTTGATCGAATGGACCACCGACGAAATCGCCACCGGCGTCGTGGATTACGGTCTCACCGTTGCCTACGGCAGCCAGGCCGCGCAGTCCGGCGGCTTTTCGACACTGCACCAGGTGCTGGTCACGGGGCTTGCGGCCAACACGCTGTACAACTTCCGGGTGAACTCGACAGACCCATACAACAACGGCCCCACGCAATCGGCCAACGCAACATTCACGACGCTGGCCACACCTGACACCACGCCGCCGGGCGTAACGCCGACGGTGACCTTCGCGGGCGTGACGGTGGCGCAGATTGACTTCACCACCACCGAGGCCGCGACCAGCATTGTGCGCCACGGCCCCACGGCGGCGCTGGGCACCAACCTGCCCGACACCGAGTACCGCACCAGCCACACGCGCACCATCACCGGCCTGACGGCGGGGGCCACGCACTTCTACGCGATTGACGCCACGGACGCGTCGGGCAACACCAGCACCGGCACGGCGACTTCGTTTGTGCTGCCCGATGCCGTGGCCATCACCACAACCGCATTGCCCGGCGCGACGCAAGGCCAGGCCTACAGCCAGTTCGTGGCCGCCACGGGCGGCGTGGGCGCATTGACCTTCACGGTAACCAGTGGCTCGTTGCCGCCGGGCCTGAGCCTGAACGCGGCCACCGGCGAGATTGCGGGCAGTGCCACGGGCACCGGCACCTTCAACTTTGATGTGCGGGCCGCCGACAGCGGCACGCCGACATCAGAGGCCACACAAGCTCTGTCCATCGTCGTGTCAACGCCGGGCGGAGGCGGCGGTGGGGGCGGTGGCGGTGGAAGCGACGGCGGCTGCAGCACCGGCGCCGGCCATTCCTGGTGGCTGGCGGCACTGCTGGCGCTGGCCGGCCTTACGGCCCTGGCCCGCATGGGCCGCGCGATTTCAGCATCCTGAGCGACCGGCGGACAAGTGGCAGGTTGGGTTTGCGCCACGTCAGCAGATGGATTTCCCAGGGGCGCAGGCCTGCCATGGGGCAGGTGTGTGCACGGAAACAGGAGAATGCACATGATTCGACACTGGATGTTTCTTGCGGTGCTGGCGTTGTTCGCCCAGGACGTTGCTGCCCAGCCGACGCTTGTGATCCAGAGAGACGCGTCCACCACGCCTGTCACCGTGCCGCACAACGGCCGGCTGATGATCCCGCTGAACTTCCAGACCAGCACACTCGATCTGCGCGCGGTCGTAACCCACGCAAACCCCACAGCGGACCTGACCCTGACCACGACGTTCTCAGGGCCGTCTGTTGCCGGCCTGGTGGCATCGGAGTGGCAAGGCGGGCCCACGCAGTCACAGCCGCTGGTCGTGGCCCCGACCAGCGGCACGTTCACCAATCCGGGAACCATCCAGGTCACGTGGACGGCCTCGGATGGCACTGACTCCACGGTCTCAAACATGTTCCTTGACGTGGTGAACGCTTCGCAGTTCCTGATGACCAACTTCAGCGGCAACAGCTTCAATGGGGCCCTGACCAGCTCCGCGATGTTCGATGTCGCTGTGGCATCCAGCAACCTGAATGTCACCGACCTGTGGGCAAGCTTCTCGACACTGATCGGGGCCGGCACCAGCGACGTGAAGGTCTACTATCGCACGGGCAGCTATGTGGGGGCAGAATCCAGTTCCGCGGGCTGGACCCTGCACCAGACCCTGAACGCCGTGGCGGCCCAGCACATTGGAAGGCCGGTGAGGCTGCCGATTGCGCCGCTGGCCCTGGCCTCCAACACCACCTATGGCTTTGCCATTACCGCGACGAACTCCCCCAACGGCCCGTTCTGCGCGTCCGGCGGAGGCACGACATCGTCGACCAACCTTGCGATAACAACCGGGGCGATCGTGGCAGATCCCTTTTTGGGCGGCGCCACCACGGTGATTCCGGGCTACACGATTTCGATGGCACTGGGCTACGAGATTGCGTTCGCACCAACGCCGGAAATCGACGTGGAAAGGCCGCTGGGCACTTCACTGGGCGAGGCAAGCGGCGGCGCAGTTACGGACGATCTGGGCTCGCGCCCACCACTGCTGGATTACAACTTCACATATGTCATCAAGAACCTTGGATCGGCAGATCTGTATGCAGGGATGATGAGTATCCTGAACCAGTCCAATTGCTCGGCCCTGCTGCTGAGCAACCAGCCGGCCACAATTGCACCCGGCAATTCAATCAGCCGCACCGTGCAGGTGATGGGCAGTTCCGTCGGTGCCGGGTCTTTCACCATCCGCATCCCGAATGACGACAGCAATGAAAACCCCTACGACATTGATGTTTCGATCACGTTCGTTGACGCTCCGGCCATTGTCGTGACGCCGCTCAGCCCGGCAACCGGCACAGGCGCTTCGGTTTCCGTGCCGGGCGCAAGTGCCATCGGGTCGATGGGAAGCGTTACCCTTGATGTTTCCAATGTCGGCAGTGCGGATCTGGTCGTAACCAGCATCGCGGTCACACTTGAAGACGGAGTATTTGGGGCAATCGCGGCATCCTCGCCGACCAGTTTCACGGTTGCGCCGGGTGCGGCTCCACAGGCAATTCAGGTCGACTATCACGACACCTTTAAGTCGGCGTGGATCCTGCAGGTCACGATCTACAGCAACGATCCGGCATTGCCGGCCTTCACAGTGACCATTTCGCCATACGTTGGCGGCGTTGTTCCTAAGGGCAAAGACGATAAGTGTTCCACCAGCGAACAGTCAGGTTCATGGCTGATGATGGCAGCGCTGCTGGGCGGCATGGTGCTGGCGGTGCGGCTTCGAAAGACAGGCCGATCAGGGCGTACCGGCCCATCCAGGGCCCGACCTCTGGGATAGCGGTTGCCCGCTGCAGCCTGCAATCTGCGGATCGGAACCTGTGCCGGTGGCATCCTGCCAGCGGAAGCCCGGAAAGACGCAGGCCCAATCCTCGCAAACCTGCTTGGATTGGGCCTTTGTGTCTGGTCGGGGTGACTGGATTTGAACCAGCGGCCTCTTCGTCCCGAACGAAGCGCTCTAAACCAGGCTGAGCTACACCCCGGAAGCTTGTGCAGGGGCGGCGATGCTAACAACGCGCCCGATGCCCGCAACCCGCCGCAAGCTAACGAACCCCGGGTGCAGGGGCCGGCTGGTTAGTCATCAATCTCGATCGGCTTCTTTTCGGGTGGTTTGGCCGGGGGCTTTTCGCCGGTTACGGGTTTCTGGTCGGGTTTCTTTTCTTCGGGCTTGGGCTCGGGCTTGGCGCCCTTCTTGCCGGCCTTGCCAAACCACACCGGCAGGTTGTCCTTTTCGAGGCACAGAATGATCGTCCAGTGGGCGGTGTTCCACACCGTACCGAGGTCAAGGTCGTTGTTGCGGCCCATCTGGGCGCTTTCTTTGGTCGGGCGGCCGGTGAACGTGCCGTCGGGGCTGCGAAGCATCGTGCATTCATTGCGCTGGGCGGCCCAATAGGCGTCCCAGGTCTTGCCACCCTCGCGCCAGCAGGCGCTTGCGGCACTCAAGTGGTGCATGGTGGGGCTGACGTGGCCGTCAATAATCTCGTGCAGGTTGCCCGCCAGATAGCTCACCATCGGCTTGTAGAACGGGTGATCTGCCCGGCCCGCCGCGCCAAAGGCCATGACCGCGCCGCCGGTGCGGCCGGGGTCGCCCCAGCCCACCTGGCCCTGGCGGGTGCTGTAGCCCACGCCGCCTTTGCCGCCGCCGCAGGCCTGCACATAGGCAAGGGCCTTTTCAAGCCTGGCCTTGTCGACTTCCAGCCCGTTTGCCATGGCGCCGCCAAGTGCCGCAATGCAGTAGTTGCTGACGATTTCAAGCTCGAGGTAGTTCAGCGCGTTGGGGCCGCCCGGGCCGTGGGCAAAGCCGCCGGTGGCTTCCATGTTGGCCAGAATCTGGTCGCGCACCCAGCCCAGCTTGTCTTTCAGGCCGGGCAGGGGCGATGCCGCCAGTACCTCGGCCAGGAACATGCCGCCATAGCCAAGGCCCCAGTTGGTCTGGTTCCAGTTGGCACCGCTGCCGCCGCCCATGTTGCCAAAGGCGCTTTCCTTGCCGATGTTGGCCATCACGTATTCGGCGGCGCGCTTGACATTGGCGCGGTAGTCGCCCTTGGCGGCGGTGTTGCCTGCGGCCAGCATGGCCATGCCGCACAGGCTGGTCATCACGACTCGGCCATTTTCGGCGCTCAGGTGACATTCCCAGCCGCCGTCGCCCTGCTGCTGTTTGGAAAGATACTCCAGCGCCTTGGCCACCACCGCATCGCGCATCTTGCCTGCGGGAAACTTCTTGGCGTCGGGACCGTAGGCCGGCACGGTGACCTTCAGGCTTACTTCTTTGCCGTCGCGCATCACGCGCAGGTCAACGACGGCGTCTTTGTCTTTCTTGGCCTGTTCGGCAATCTCGATGGCCGCGCCAAGTTCATGGTAGGCATCGGATTTGAACGGGTTTGGTGCGCCCACAATCACGTCGCCTTCGCGCAGGCCGCCGGATTCACCGGGTGCCTTGGCGAACACCTGCTTCACTTCAAGTCCGGCCTTGGGCGCGGTGGTCATGGCGGCCTTGCCGCCGATCGGGCCCAGGTTGTAAAGGTCCGCGCCGCTGCCCTGGGGTCGGGCGCCGCCGCCGCCGCCGGGGAAGCCGGGCGGCAGGCCGCCGCCTTGCCCCGGCTGAGGGATGGGCACACCGCCGGGGGGCAGTCGCTGGGCATCGATGGTGAGTGCCAACGGGAAGATCAGCGCGGCCAACGCGGCCGCCGCAACCAAGAAACGCAGCATGTTCTCTCCAGAGGACAGGCCGCCCAGAGGCCGGTCGCCCATGTAGTGGAGTGCGCGGCAAGAATCTAACGCGGAAGTGTGTAATGGGTGTGTCAGGGGAAGCGGAGTGCGAAGTTCGAGGTGCGAAGTTCGGAGTGCGAAGTTCGAGGTGCGAGGTGCGAAGTGCGAAGTGCGAGGTCAACTGCTGAATGGCCCGATGCAGTTTGCCCGCGACGCGCATGGCAACCCAATGGCAATAGACTTCGAACTCCGCACTGCGCACTCCGAACTTCGAACTTCGCACCTCGCACTTAGCACTCCGACCGCTTGTGTCCCCCTTATTCGACACAATGGAAGCACCCGAGGGCAGTACCCACTAAATCTTGCGGATGCAAGCAAGTTTGTCCTTGCTCTCTACCGCTTGTGACTATGATCTTTGGCTGCCATACCAGATATGGGGGTTCAATGCGCTGTCCCTTCTGCAAAGTGGATAACGACCGGGTCGTGGATTCGCGCTCTTCTTCCGAGGGCGCCGTGGTGCGCCGCCGCCGCGAGTGCCTGGCCTGCGGCAAGCGCTTCACCACCTACGAGCGCATCGAGGAAACTCCGCTGCGCGTGATCAAGAAGGACGGATCGCGCGCGCCCTTTGACCGCGAGAAAATCCGCCATGGCATCCAGCGCGCCTGCGAAAAACGCCCCGTCAGCGCCAGCCAGATTGAACAAGTGGTGCAGGATATCGAAGACGAAGTCACCAAGCGCTTCGACCGCGAAGTGCCAACCCGCGTGATTGGCGAACTCATCATGGAAAAGCTCAAGGCCGTCGACAGCGTGGCCTATGTGCGCTTTGCCAGCGTGTACCGCGAGTTCAAGGACACCGCGGACTTCATCGACGCGATTGAAGGGGTGAAGGGTTAGTGCGAAGTGCGAAGTGCGAAGAAAACGCGGCCCAGACATGCGCCGCGAACTTTCCTACCACACGTCAATCAGCAGCGCGCCCAGCAGGGCCGGCAGGTACAGCAGGCTTACAAGAAACACCACGCGGGCGCTTTCCCTTGTGCGGCGCCGCAGATGCAGCAACCCCGAGCCCAGAAAACCAAGGCCCAGCAAAATCGCGGCCACGCCAAACTTGGGCGAGGCCGTGCCGACGAACATGGGCAGCAGGCTGGTCAGCATCAGAGCGACGCACCACAGCACAATCTGTCGCGCGACAAAGCCGCCTTCTTCGTCGATGGTGCTCAGCATCTTCATGCCGCCCTGCCGGTAATCGTTGCGGTACAGCCAGGCAATCGCCCAGAAGTGCGGCAACTGCCAGACAAACAGGATCGCGAACAGCACAAACGCGCCAAGCTGCACTTCGCCCGTCGCGGCCACCCAGCCGATCATCGGCGGCAGCGCACCCGGGATCGCCCCGACCAGCGTGTTGGCCGTGGTGCGCGTTTTCAGCGGCGTGTAGATGCCCAGGTAAATGAACGAAGTCGCCAGGGTCAGCGCGCAGGCCAGCCAGTTTACCCACATGGCCACCATCGCTGCGCCCGCCACCACCGTGGCGCTGCCCAGCAGGAACGCCGTCATCGGCTGCATGCGCCCGGCGGGCAGCGGCCGGTTGCGGGTGCGGTCCATCAGCGCGTCGCGCCGGCGCTCCATGTACTGGTTCAAGGCCCCGGTGCCGCCGGCCACCAGCGAAACGCCGGCCATCGTGGCAAACAGTGTCACCACGTGCGGCATGCCCGGCGACGCGATGAAATAGCCCGCCGCCACCGTCACCATCACCAGCGCCGAAAGCCGGAACTTGCCCAGCACCAGCAGGTCGTGGCCCCGACCGGACACTGCGGCCTCAAAATCCTGGGCCTTGCTGTTAACCATGCCCTCGGGTGTTCCCGTCAGGCGAAACAGCCACAGTGCCTGCACGGACAGCAGCGCCAGGATGGTCGCGCCGCAGACCACGTGGGCCGTGCGCATCAGGCCCACGGCGCTGGCGGCCTCGCTGACGAACATGTCGCCGCCGGTCATCAGCAGCGGCGTCAGCCCCAGGGAGACCTGCACACACAGCAGCACACAGCTTGCCCAGGCGGTGGCGCGCAACGGCCCGAACGGGTGATGGCGCATGATGCGCAGGGCCGAGGCAATCACACCCAGGCTGACCAGCGTGGCGCCGCCGATGTGCCACATCACGCCGTGGCCGGTCTGGCGCACATAGGTGCCCAGCGCAAGCTGGCACAATGCGGCCCCCAGGGTTATGCCGGCCACCCAGCGCGAGGTACCCCCGGCCGGGGTGCGCGGGGCATGGTGGTCGCCAAGCCAGCGTCGGCCGCACATCACCGCCACACAGCACAGCGCCGCAAAGATGACCTGCGCCGTGAACCCGTGCAGCATGGCCTTGACGGCGCGGCGCAGTTCGACGTCCAGGCCGCCGCCGGTGGCATCCAGCACCACGTCGCGAAATGCTGGGTCGCTGACTACCAGCACGCGCAGTCCCCCGATCACGCCCTGCAGCCCAATCAGGCACAGGGCCGCAAGGCCCAGCCAGCGGCGCGGGCGGCCCGGGTTGCCCTTGGCCATGGCCACGGCCAGGCCGATGCCCGCCAGGCCCACCACGGTGCCGACCACGCGGTGGCCGTCTTCCCAGGCGCGGCCGCCGTCGGATTGCCACCAGGTGGCGAACCATTCCCAGAAGCGCAGCGACCAGCCCGGGTTGGTGTCGCCGGCGCGGGTGGTGGTGACCATGGCGCCCACGGCGATCATGAACAGTGTCAGCGCCACGCACAGCCACGCCAGCTTGTGGGCGAGGTTCTGCCAGGGCTGCGGGTTCTGCGGCGCGGCGCTCATGCATCGGCCAGCATAGCGGCAGGGGCGGCCGTTGACACGCAGGAGTCAGGCCCGGTGGTGCGGCTTTGCGCACGCGGGGTGCGCCCGATCGCGCGGGCGGAAATACAGCCTGTTCTGGTCCAGAATTGCCGCGTGAGACCCCTGTCTCGACACACTTTCAACGTCAAGGATTTCCACTACACGAAGCCTATCCATCATGCTAAAGCGAGCAGCCGCGGCGGGTGATTTTCGCCTGCCGCGGTTGGCATTTTACAGGCGCAAGACAATGGCTTTGCGGCACCTTGCGATTGCGGTTGGCGCGCTTCTGACACTGGTCGGGGCGGTGCCGCTGCGCGCGCAGACGCCGGCCGAACGCCAGCTTGATGAGCAGCTTCGCGGCGTTGAAGTGATCCAGAAGATCGGCCAGAAGTTTCCGCTGGATGTCCCGTTTGTCGACGACAACGGACACAACGTCACCCTGGCGCAGTACTTCAAGCCCGGTGTGCCGGTGCTGCTGACACTGAATTACTCAGACTGCACCCGCAACTGCAGCATGCAGTTGACGGACCTGGCCCGCGCCCTGCGCGACATGCAGTGGAAGCCCGGTGCCGAGTTCACGATCCTGACCATCAGCATTGACCCGGCCGAACACTTCAAGCGCGCCCGCCAGTCCAAGATCCGCTACCTGGGCGAATCCAACATGGGCAGCCAGGCCGACAAGGGCTGGCACTTCCTGACCAGCAGCGACGAAGCCAACGCAAAGCGCGTGGCCGACGCGGTGGGGTACCATTACCGTTTTGATGAGCCCACAAAGCAGTACATCCACAAGAACGCGCTGTTCATCATCAGCGGCGAGGGCGTGATCACCCATTACATCCAGTCGGTCGGGTTTGAGGGTTCCTTCCTGCAGGGTTACCTGACGGCCTCGGCGCAGGGCCGGCTGGGCACGCCGGTCAGTGAAGACGGAACCGGCTTTGGCCTGAACTGCCTGGCCATGGAATACACCGACAACGTCGGGCGCGCGTTTCTGATGATGCGCATCGGCGGCGCGGGCGTGCTGGCGTTTGTGGTCTGTTTTGTGGGGTACTTCTGGCTGCGCGAGCTCAAGCGGCTGCGCGCGCAGAAGCTGTCGAACAAGTCGTTGAACGTGGAAACCGCCTGATGACATCCATGACCGGATTGCTGGGCATTATCGGCAGCCTGCCGCTGGCAAGGCAGGGGTCGTTCTGGTTCCCGCCCCAGGCAAGCAGTGTGGCCGCGGGCACGGACCTGCTGTACGACATCATCCTGTGGCTGTGCGTGGCGTTCTTTGTGGCCATCTGCGGCGCGACGGCGCTGTTTGTGGTCAAGTACCGCAAGCGCCCCGGCCACAAGGAAGAAAAGACCGCAACCCACAACCTGATGATGGAAGTGACCTGGTCGGTGGTTCCGCTGGCATTGCTGATGGTGGTGTTCGGCATTTCCATGTACTGGTACCTGGAAATGATCAACCCGCCCAAGGACGAAAAGGTCTACGACATCACTGTGCGCGGCCAGAAGTGGGTCTGGAGCTTCAAGTACGACGGCGACCCGTTCGACGGCCAGATGGTCACGCCGACCCTGCACGTAATCAAAGACCAGCCCTACCGCCTGGTGATGGATTCGCCCGACGTGATTCACTCGATGTACCTGCCGGCGTTTCGCGTCAAGCAGGACTGCGTGCCCGGGCGCTACAACAAGCTGTGGTTCCGGCCCACCATGGCCGGCGAGTTCCCGCTGTACTGCACCGAATACTGCGGCGACGACCACAGCAACATGATCACGACCGTGATTGTGCATGAAGACGCCAACTCCTGGCGCGATGCGATCATCAAGGAAGGCGACCTGAAGAACAAACCGCCGCTGGAGCGCGGGCAGATCATCTACGAACGCAACTGCAAGACCTGCCACACCGTGGACGGCAAGAAGAGCACCGGCCCCAGCTTCAAGGGGATCTGGGGCAAAGAAGAAGAAATGAGCGACGGCAGCAAGGTGCTGGTGGACGAAGCCTACGTGCGCGAGTCGTTGAACGAGCCCGGCAAGCGCATCGTCAAGGGTTACCCCAACTCCATGACGCCGTTCAAGTTCCAGGACCATGAGTACGAAGGCATCTTCGCGTACCTGAAGTCGTTGAAGGACTAACCGCGGGCACGCAAGGACCAAGAGGGCATTGCAATGGCTGGTGGCGTAGTTGAGAAACCCGCAGGCGCCTACGGTGGTTCGACAAAGAACTACCTGAACGAAACCCGCGGCATCAAGAACTGGCTGATCACGCTTGACCATAAGCGTATCGCCCTGATGTACCTGGTGGCGGTGACCTCGGCGCTGCTGCTGGGCGGCTTTTTTGCCATTGCCCTGCGCACCGTGCTGTGGGACGGCGCCGTGCGTGACCCGCAGGACCTGTTTTTGGGCCTGCGTATCGAACAGATGTACAACCGCTACTTCACACTGCACGGCGCAGTGATGGTCTTTCTGTTCATCATCCCGGGCATCCCGGCGTCGCTGGGCAACTTTGTGCTGCCGATGCAGCTTGGCGCCAAGGACCTTGCCCTGCCGCGTCTGAACCTGATGTCGCTGTACCTGTACTGGATCGGCGCCATTTTCTTTGTCGGTGTGCTGGCCTTGGGCGGCCTGGACACCGGCTGGACCCTGTACCCGCCCTACAGCCTGGGCCGCGACACCAGCATCCCGCTGATCCTGGCGCTTTCGGCCGTGTTCATCCTGGGCTTCAGCTCGATCCTGACCGGCCTGAACTTCATTGTCACCATGCACCGGCTGCGCCCGCCCGGCATGGGCATGTACGACATGCCGCTGTTCCTGTGGGCGCTGTACGCCACCAGCCTGATCCAGGTGCTGGCCACGCCGGTGATCGGCCTGACACTGGGCCTGTCGTTGATCGAGCACGTGTTCCACATCGGCATCTTCCTGCCCGAATACGGCGGTGACCCGGTGCTGTACCAGCACTTCTTCTGGTTTTACAGCCACCCGGCAGTGTACATCATGATCCTGCCGGCGATGGGCGTGCAAAGCGAACTGATTGCCACGTTTTCCCGCAAGCATGTGTTCGGCTACAAGGCCATCGGCTGGTCATCGATCGCCATTGCGGTGATCGGCTTCATTGTGTGGGGCCACCACATGTTCGTGGCGGGCCAGAGCCCGGCTGCGGGCCTGATCTTCAGCTTCCTGACTTTCTTTGTGGCGATTCCCAGCGCGATCAAGGTCTTCAACTGGGTTGCCACCATGTACAAGGGCAGCATTGAGCTTAAGACGCCCATGCTGTACGGCCTGGCGTTCATGTACCTGTTCGGCATCGGTGGTTTGACAGGCCTGTTCCTGGCCAGCATTGCCAACAACGTGCACCTGCACGACACGTACTTCGTGATCGCGCACTTCCACATGGTGATGGTGGGCAGCACTCTCAATGCCTTCTTCGGCGGTGTGCACTACTGGTGGCCGAAGATGACCGGCCGCATGTACAACGAAACATTGGCCAAGATTGCCTGCCTGCTGGTGTTTGTGGGCTTCAACCTGGCGTTCATGCCGCAGTTCGTGGCGGGCACGCGCGGAATGCCGCGGCGCTATGCCAACTATTCGGACGAGTTCACGATCTTCCACCAGTGGTCCACGGTGGGTGCCTACATCCTGGGCGCGGGTGTGCTGCTGCAGGTGATCTACCTGACCCACAGCTGGTTCAAGGGTGCCCGCGCGCCCAAGAACCCCTGGGGCGCGGCCAGCCTGGAATGGCAGTCAGACAGCCCGCCGGACTTCCACAACTTCACCAAACCGGTGGTCGTGATGGCGGCCTATGACTACGAGAACTGGGAATACGACGCCAACACCGGCGGCTATGAACTGCGCAAGGAAGTCGTGGAAACCGGCCGCAGCATCGCGACCGTGCACAACTAGCACCCAGGGGCGATTTCGCACATGAGCACAGGCACAGCACACACGCATGACAGCCACGCGCTTCCGGCCAGGCCGAAAGAGCTGGCGATGCACTTTGACACCCTGCACAACCAGTTCCAGGCCGGCAAGCTTGGCATGTGGCTGTTCCTGGGGCAGGAAGTGCTGTTCTTTGCGGCGCTGTTTACCGCCTACGCCGTGTACCGCGGCAACCACACCGAGATGTTCCACTACGGCCAGTTCTTCCTGAACTGGCAGATGGGCGCCGCCAACACGATTGTGCTGCTGTTCAGCTCGATGACGGCCGCGTGGTCGGTGCGCTGTGCGCAGCTGGAACAGCGCAAGGGCCTGCTTTTGACGATTGCCGTCACCTGGCTGTGCGCGGCCACGTTCATGATCATCAAGTACTTTGAATACACCCACAAGATTCACGTGGGTTCGGTGTGGGGTGCCAGCTTCAACATTCATGACTTCAGCGAGCTGCCCGAAAAACTGCAGAAGCTGCTGACCGAACAGGGCATCACCACCACCGAGGCCGCCAACGCAAAACTGGGCAAGGACGGCCTTGGCCTGGGAACGTTTTTTGCCGTGTACTTCTGCATGACCGGCCTGCACGGCATTCACGTGCTGGTGGGCATGGGCCTGTATGCGTGGCTGTTCGTGCGTGCGCTGAAGGGCAGCTTCAACCGCAAGTACTACGGCGCGGTGGACAACATTGCGCTGTACTGGCACATCGTGGACTTGATCTGGATCTTCCTGTTCCCGCTGCTGTACCTGATCGGCTAGGGTCTGGCCCCTGCTGTCTGCAGTGCTGCAAGAGGGTCTACGAAGGACGCACATGAGCGACGGACACGCACACTCGCACGACGACCACGGCCATGGCGAAGCACTGCCGGGCACCATCGGCCACGTGACACCCGCCAGCACGCTGATTGGCGTGTTTCTGACCCTGGTCGTGCTTACGGTGATCACGGTTGCCGCCGCGCAGGTCGACGTTGGCCGCCTGAACGTGGTGGGCGCGCTGGCGATTGCCACCGTCAAGGGCAGCATTGTTGCGCTGTGGTTCATGCACCTGCGCTATGACAAGCGTTTCAACTTTTTCATCATGTTCGGGTCGGTGCTGTTCCTGCTGTGGATGGTGGGGTACATCCTGTTTGACACCAAGATGTACCAGCACGACATGGAAAACTACCGTCACAACAAGACCGTCGACGGCAAGCCCAAGCCCGAGTAACGCACGCCATTGGCAAACCAGGGCGCCCCACTGGGGCGCCCTTTGCGTTTGCGCGCGGTCACGGCAACGCCAGGCCCCGCGTGCCCGGTGGGTCAAACAGACCATGCACAACGCTGCCGGGCCAATGCACAATGCGGCCCGTTTCTGACCTCGCGCCGGAGCCCGTAATGCCGACACAGAACCGTGCCGAACAAACTGTTGCCCTGCCGGTGTTCGTGGGCACGGATCGCCTGAGCGAATCCCGCGCGCCCATCACACTCAAGCCCGCCTCAATGCTGCGCCACATGATGGCGCTGGGCTCCAGCGGCTCGGGCAAAACTGTCGTCTGCAAGGTGCTGGTGGAAGAACTTGTGCGGTCAGGCCTGCCCGCGATCTGCATTGACCCCCAGGGCGACCTGTGCAGCCTGGCCTTGAATGCCGACGCCGACCTGCTGGCCGAAAAGGGCATCAACCGCGCGCTGGCGCAGCAGTTTGCGGACAAGGCCGACGTGGTGGTGTACACGCCCGCGGCCCGCAAAGGCGTGGCGCTTTCGGCCGACCCGATCAGCGACGTCACCGGCCTTCCCCGCGCGGAACAGGTTGTCGCGATCACCGGCATTGCGGGCATGCTGGCCAGCCTTCTGGGCTATGACCTGGACAGCGACGACGGCTCGGGGCTGGTGGCGGTGTTTGACCGCGCGCTGGCCAGGCTGGCCGCGGCCGGGCGCTATCCCAGGAACCTGGACCAGTTCACCACGCACATGCTCAAGCTGGATGCCGCGGGCAAGGAGGAATTCGCCCGTTACCTTGACCTGCGCAAGATCGACCACGCCTGCCAGAAACTGGCGCGGCTGGATGTCGGCGCCCGCCGCCTGCTGTTTCATGAGGGCCTGGCGCTGGACATCGACCTGCTGCTGGGCCGCGGCGCCCACAGCGCGGCGCAGCCCGGCAAGGCCCGCGTCAGTGTGATTTACCTGAACACGCTGAACAGCCAGGAAGACAAGGAGTTCTTTGTCGCGGCGCTGGTCGAGCGCCTGTACGCCTGGATGCTGAAGAACCCCAGTGAAGAACCCCAGGCGCTGTTTTACATCGACGAGGTCGCGCCGTTTATCCCGCCGGTGCGCAAGCCCGCCTGCAAACCCGCGCTGAGCCTGCTGTTCAAGCAGGCGCGCAAGTACGGCGTGTGCTGCCTGATGGCCACCCAGAACCCGGCCGACGTGGACTACAAGGCCATGGCCCAGTTCGGCACCTGGGCGATCGGCCGGCTGACCACCCGCCAGGACATGGCCAAGGTGCAGCCCACCATCAAGGCCCTGGACCCGGTGCACGTGGACAAGATCATGGAAGAACTGCCGGCGCAGAAGCCCGGCCAGTTCATCCTGATCAGCCCCGACAACTTCAAGAACACGCACCGGCTGCAGACCCGCTGGCTGCTGACCGAGCACCGCACACTGAACGACGAAGACATCGAACAACTGGCGATCCAGCGCTGGCACGACCGGTTCGAACTTCTCGAAGCCGCCCAGGGTGACCTGCACGCAGCCGGGCTGGAGGCAGCGCAACAAGAATCGGCAGCACCCGACAAGAGCCAAAAGCGCCAGCGAGGGCCGGAGACACCAGCGACCCCGGCGGCTCAACAGCATCCGGCCATCGAAGAAGAGGCCGAAGAAGAAGCCGAAGCCGAAGAAGAAGCCGAAGCAGAAGCCGACGACCCCGGCGCGCCCAACGAAGAACTGATCAGCATGGACAACCGGCTGTCCCGCAGGCCCAGCGCCAGCGCCGCCGAGTTTGCCCTGCTGGCCAAAATCAGCGAAGGCCAGGCGCGGTCGGTGCTGCGCAAACTGTGCGAGTCCGGCCTTGCACGCATGTTCAAGGCCGGGCGTGTGCAGCGCTACTGGTCGCTGAGCACCGGCCTGCGTCCTGACCTGGGGCTGGACGAGCCCGTAAGCGTGTTCACAGCCCGTGTGACGATGCAGGAGGCCGAGCGCATCGGCCGCGACCTGCGGGCCAGCCGCACGCTGGGCATTTTCGGCGACGACGAAGAACTGGACCACATTGAGATGGAGTACCGGCTGGTGCTGCAGGTCGGTTTCAGCGAGAAAGTTACGCGCAGCTTCTGGAAGCGAGTTTCCACGTTTGATTTCAAGAAGCTGGACGAGCTTGCCGACCACGTTTATCTGCACCCGACCAGCCTGAAGTTTGTCGTCTACACGCCCGGCGTGGGCATCAAGCTGGAGGAACGGCCGGGCGAGTACGCCAGCAAGGTTCAGGATTTTGACGGCGCCACCACGGTAGAGAAAACTCCGCCGGCAGCCTTGAAGTTCAACCCCGTGGAACTGCAGCAGCGCAAGGGCGACGACATTGTCAAGCAGGCCTTCAAGCAGCGATTCAACGCCAGCCCCAAGTACGTACGGCAGATGTTTCTGCCGGTGTTCACGCTGCATATGTCCAGCCGCGGCCGCAGCGGCACGCGCATTGCCATGATTGACGGCCTCAGCGGCAAGCCGCTGATCTGGTAGCAGACTCGCTGTTGCTGTCAGGGCCGGTTCGCCGGCGGCGGCGCCGGGCTATTCTTCCTCGGGTGCCGGCACGCGGCCGGTTTCCAGGTTGATGCCCAGGAAGCCGCGCTTGCCCTTGAACGTCAGGGTCGTGAACTCCCAGCTGCACAGGCCGCGCTCGTCACGCATCACCCGGCCTTGCGCGTCTTTGCGCGGCGTGGGCTGGCCGTCGGTCAGCGCGTAGCGGCGCACGGCAATCTCAAGGTCGCCGTTTTCTTCAATGCGCGCCATGGCGGCCTGAAGGTCCGCCACCGTGCGCATGGGTGCGCCGTTGACGTGCGTGATTACGTCAAAGGCCTTGAGCCCCATGCGGTCGGCCGGGGCGAACTCGATAACGTTGGTCACCACAAGCACCGATTCGCCCTGCGGCTGGTCAGGCGCGGCGCCGGTTTGCACGCCCATGGCCGTCATCTTTTCCATCAGCGCGGCAAAGTCGGCGTTTCCGGCCAGCGCGCCATAGCGCTTGTCCTCGCGCAGCAGGGGCGCGTTGGACCAGCCTTCGTCCACGGCGGTGTGCAGGTCAGCCAGCACGGCGGCAAGCAGTTCCGTGCCGCGGGCCAGCACCTGGGCGTCTGTCAGTGACGCGTACTCGGCCAGCCGACGGTTGCGGGCGTTGTCGTCGGCCTCCAGCAGCACCAGCGACCGCGTCAGAATCGCCTGGCGCAGGTTCAACCGGGCGCTGGCGCGTTCGGCGACCTCCTGCCCGGACAAGCCGCGGCGGGCCTCCAGGTCGTCAAGACTCTCGACAACTTCTTCCCACAGGCGCTGATCCTTCAGGGTGGCGGCGTACATGGCCTCTGCCACCTGGTAACGGTAATGCTGGCGGGCATCCAGTTCGCGGCGTTCCACGGCCGCGCGCAGTAGCAGCAGCTGGCTGCGTGCCTCGCGCAGGTCTTCATCGCGCCGCGACTGGTGCCGGGCCTGGCGCCCCAAGTGCGCGCGCACCTTGCGGATGCGTTCCTCGGCGTTGGCTGGCTCGCGGGTCAGCAGCGGCTGGGCGTCAATCTCAATCAGGCCGGCTTTGACGAACTCGTTGCCCATCTGCAGCGTGCCGGCCCCGAACGGCGACAGCCCCAGCGCATGGGTGTAAGCCACTCTGGCGTCGGCAAAGCGTTCCAGCCGCAGCAGCGTCTGGCCCAGCAGCGCCACAGAGCGATAGTCCTTCGGGTTAATGCGCGAGGCCGCGGCAAAGTCGTCGGCGGCGCGCGAAAGCATGGACTTCTTTGCGCTGTCAGACGTGGGGTCGAATGTGCCGCCGGTTGACCGGGCGTCCTCGGCATCCTGCAGGCGCAAATACGTGATGCCGCGGTAATAGTACGCCAGCCATTCGTCGGGGTTGATCTCCACGGCGCGGGTCGCGGCGCGAATTCCATCCAGCAGCTGCCCCTGCCCGTAATAGCACTGCGACATCCAGTTATAGGCCTTGGCGTCGTTGGGGTTCAGTTCAATGGCGCGGCGCAGGTCGCTGAGTGAACGGTTGAAGTCGTTTTCGCGGAACAGCACCCCGCGGTGGTGCCAGCCAAGCCAGTTGTCGGGTTCCAGTTCAATCGCACGGGTAAACTGGGCCTGGGCCTGGGGCAGCAGCCCCCGGCGGAACAGGGCCTGGCCGTACTCAATGAAGCTCTCGATCCGCGTGGAGTCCAGGTTGATGGCGCGGTCAAAATCCAGGTACGCCTGGTCGAACATATAGCGCGTGGCCTGGGCCTGGGCCCGGCGGATGTAGCCGCGAACATCCAGCGGCCGCAGGTTGATGGCCGACGTGTAGTCGGCGATCGCGCGTTCGCCTTCCATGCGCAGGTCGCGGGCGTCGCCGCGGGCCAGCCAGGCTTCGTAGGCGCGCTGGTCCAGGTTGATGGCGGAGTCAAAATCCTCAATCGCGCGGATGCGATCGCCGGCAGCCAGCCGTGCCAGCCCGCGTGCGACCAGCGGCTCAGGTGAAGTGTTGTCCAGCACCACGGCGCGGCTGGCCGATTCCACGGCGCCGACAAAATCGCCGCGTGTGCGCAGCAGGATGCTGCGGTCCAGGTGGTCGGCCACGGCCTGGGGCTGGCGCAGGCGCTCCGGCAGCGGCAGCAGCGCGATCCTGGGCGCAAGCGCGCTCCAGAAATCAAGCCCGCGTGTGCGGGACTCGCGCAGCAGCGGGTCAATGGCGTCAGAACTCTTGGTCGCGCACAGCGCCGCGGCGCACTCGCGCACAACCACGGGGTGGCGCGCCACAGTCAACAGGCCGGTCAGCAGCGGCACGGCTTCCTTGGGTTGTTCCACATTGCCCAGCACGCGACACAGCAGAATCGCGGTGTCGACCTCGGCGGGCGTCCAGAAGGTAAGCGGGTCGCGGCAGCGCAGCCGCACCAGGCGCAGCGGCTCCTGCAGCCGCGCCACGGTCTCGCGCTCGCGGTAGCTGGACAACAGCCGCGCGTAGTCTTCCAGTTTGGGCGCGTCCTGCGGGCGCCCGGCCCGGCGCAGGTCGGCGGCCACATCGGCCAGGGCTTCGTCAATGCGGCGGGCGTGCAGCGCCAGCAGGCCGCTGCGTGCCGCGGCCACGGCTTCGCGGGCGGCGCGCACGGATGCGCCGTCGGCCACGCCGGAAATCATCAGGTCTGCCAGCGGGAAGTCGCCGTTGAAGGTGGCCAGCCTTGCCGCACGCAGGCGCAGGTCATCCAGCCGGGCGCGCTCGCCCTCCAGGTCCAGGCTGCTTAGCGCATCGGGCAGGCGCGCGCCGGCGGGCCCGGTCAGCAGGTCGATCAACTGCTGCTGCGCCGATACGTAACCCATGATCGAGGAAAGCAGCACGCCGTTGCCGGTGCGCTCGTCTACCGTCAGTTCCAGAAACCGGCTTTCGCCTTCGCCGGCCAGGGCCTCATAGGCCCCGATGCGGGTGTCCAGGTCGGCCGCGATCTGGTCGGCGCGCATCCCGGCAATGGTCTGGATCAGCTTCTGGGCTTCCTCGACGCGGCCTTCCAGTTGCGCCTGGGCGCTGGCCAGCTTTTCGCGTTCCAGGCGTTCGCGTTCGGATTTTTCGCGCTGCGCCATTGCCAGGTTTTCCTGCGCGGCCTGGCGCTGTACCTCGGCCTGCAACTGCGCGCTGCGGGCCTCGTCGCGCTCTTTGGTGACTTCGCGCCAGGCGACAATCGCGCCGGCCACCAGCAGCAGAAACCCCAGCACACCCACGCCCACGCTGGTGCGGTGCTGCTTCACAAAGCGCGTGATCATCTCGCGCGCGCTGTAGCTGTACACGCCCAGCGTGCGGCCGTCGCGGAATGCCTTGATCTCGCGGGCCAGTTCGGCAACCGAACCCAGGCGGTCGGGCTTTTCGCGGGCCATGGCGCTGTCCACCAGCGCCCCCAGTTCGGGCGGCACCTCGGGCTCGCGGGCGGTCAGGCGCAGCGGCGGCCCGGCCAGCACCTGCTGCACAATCAGCGCGGCCATCGGGCCTTCGTAGGGCGGGCTGCCGGAAAGAATCTGGTACAGCACCGCGCCCAGGGCATAGACGTCGCTTTGTTCGTCGACGTTCTCAAGTTCGCCCCGTGCCTGCTCCGGCGGCATGTAGGCGGGTGTGCCCACGATGCTGCCGTCCTGCGTCAGGTTCTGGCTGTCGCTTTCCACCAGCGAACGCGAAAGCGCCAGCGTGCCGCGCTGCAGCTCGCGCAGGGCTTTGTCTTCCTGGCCCTTCACGCGGGCCAGCCCCCAGTCCAGCACCAGGGTTTCGCCATACTCGCCCAGCATGATGTTTTCGGGCTTCAGGTCGCGGTGGATGACCTTCTTGCTGTGGGCGTAACTGATGGCGTCGCACACATCCAGGAAACGGTCCAGCAGCGCAATCCGCGCCGCCAGCTTGCCCTTGCGGTCCAGGCTGTCGTCTTTGCGGATTTCGCGCAGCTTGTCCGACAGCGTCATGCCGCGGATGAACCGCATGGTGTAGTACACGCTGCCGTCGTCGTGCTTGCCGATTTCATACACCGGCACAATGTTGGGGTGTTCCAGCTGGCCGGTAATCTTGGCCTCGCGCAGGAAGCGCTCCACGATGCCGCCGGATTCACTGACCCCGGCCGGGATGCTGTAGCCCGAGCCCACACCGGGCAGCAGTTCCTTCATGGCAATGTCGCGCCCGATGGCCCGGTCGCGCACCAGCAGCACGCGGCCCATGCCGCCGCGTGCGTGTTCTTTGCGCACGTCATAGCGTTCGGCGCTTACGCCAAAGTTGGGCAGGAACTTGCCCGTGGTAATGCGCAGCGTGCGGGTGTCTTCCTTGGGCTGCACGGTGGGGTTTTCACTGCCCGCGCGCGGCTCGCTGCCGGCCTTCATGTCGCTTTTGGTCAGGCGCGCGCCGGTAACAGCCACGGCGTTCAGCGTGTCGCGCAGCACCTTCATCTCGCGCCCGTTGTCCTGCTTGCCGAAGCTGAACAGCGTATCCTGGGCGCGCTCCTCAATGCCGATGTCGGCCAGCGCGCGGCGCGATTTGTCTTCGTCTTCCACGACTTCCAGCAGGTCGTACTGGTGGTAGCCGCCGTCGTCGCCCGGAACAGAAATCACCGGCGCGCCGCCGTCGATGCCGCGGATCGACTCGCTTACCTTGCCCGGGTCGTGCAGGAATTCCGCGGCTTCGTCGGGAGACAGCCGACCGCTGTGAACGGCCAGAATCGCCGCAACGATGGATTTGCGCCTTTCGGCTTCCATGGGTTCCGCCAGACTGCGCACCGGGCAGCGTCCGGGATTATCCTTTGCCCTTCCCATCACGCCAGTCTGTGTCCTTGTCATCAGCCGCTTGCGCGCGCGGGGCCACTTCAAAATCCAGCACCAGCGGCAGGTGATCCGACGCCACGCGCGCCAGCCGCGAGGCCACCACATGTGCCCGTTCAGGCCGTATCCGCGCACAGCCAAAGGCTTTGTCGAGCGCGCCGATCGGCAGCCAGGCCGGGAAGGTGCGAAAGCGCGAGGGCGGGGAAGTGAATTGCACAAATTCGCCTCCGCCCAGAACCCCGCGCGAAAGGCTGTTGCGCCAGTCGTTGAAGTCACCGACCAGCAGCGTGGCGGTGTCGGCCCACTGCGAAAAGCGCTTGTCCTGCAGCACCTGGCGCACCTGCCACTGGCGTTCGGCCTCGGCCAACCCAAGGTGCCAGTTGACCAGCCGCAGCGGCCCACCCGGCGTGTTCAGCACGGCCACCTGCGCGCCGCGGTTTTTTTTGCCGCCCATGCGGATGCTGAACTGGTGGTGATGGACAATCGGCCAGCGTGAAAGCACCAGGTTGCCATAGCCGCCCGATTTCAGGCGATGGTTCAGTTGAAACAGTTTGCCGGCAAACCCGAAGTGCCGGGCCAGAAGCTCGGGCTGGTCGTCAAAGCGCGAGCGCCGCACCCCCTGGTCAACTTCCTGCAGGCACAGGATGTCGGGCTGTTCGTGTTCCAGCACCCGCACGATGCGTTCCAGTCGGTACAGCCGGTCGCGGCCGCCGATTCCCTTATGGATGTTGTAACTGACCAGTCGCACGCCGTGTTTATACATCACGCCGGATGCCGCGCGGGTGCGCCATAGCCGCGCCACTCGGCAATCGTCACAATCCGGTTGTGGAAACGCTGATTACCGGTGTTGCGGTTGCCGCCTACTACACCCTGATGGTCGGGTCGGTGGCCTGGGTGTTCGCGCGCAAACGCGACGCCGCCAGCGCCGTAAGCTGGTCGCTGGCAATCATGTTCGTGCCGGTGGCGGGGCTGCTGGCCTTTCTGCTGTTCGGGCGTGAACGTCTGCCCTGGCGGCTGAAGGGCAAGCGCAGGCACCGGCCGGATTTCGCGCGGCGCATGGCCACGTTCATTCCCCAGCGCGGCGGCGGCGCGGCATCGCGCGAGGGGTTTGAGGGTATCGGCCGCCTTGCCGAACAGATGGGCAACGCCCCGATCCGCGAAGGCAACAAGGTCACCGGCCTGCTGGAAGGCGCCGAGGCATTTGAAACGATCCGCGCCGCCATGGAGGCCGCCAGGCACCACATCCATGTTGAGGAATACATTTTTCGCGATGACAGCCTTGGCCGGCAATTGCTGGAACTGATGTGCAGGCGCGCGCGCGAGGGTGTGCAGGTGCGCCTGCTTGTGGATGCCGTGGGCACCGGGGCCTCGCGGCGCCTGATCCGCGACCTGAAGCGCGCCGGCGGCCAGGGCGAAGTGTTTCTGCCGCTGTTTCCGTTCGGAAAGTCGCTTACGCCCAACCTGCGCAACCACCGCAAGATCATCATCTGCGACGGCCGCGTGGCGTTTCTGGGCGGCATGAACGTAGGAGACGAATACTTCGGCCTGAAGCTGAAGAACCGTTACTGGTGTGACTGGCACGTGCGCGTGCAGGGCCCGGCTGTCAGCGACCTGCAGCGCGTGTTTGTAGAGGACTGGGACTTTGCCACCGGCAAGGAGCTTTCCGCCGCCGAGTACTTTCCTGTGCCCGAACATTGCGGCGATTCGCGCTTCCAGATTGTGCACTCGGGCCCGGATGAAGAAGTGAACAGCACCCGCCAGGTGTTCTTTGCCGCCATCACCCGCGCCCAGCACCGCGTGAGCATTTCCAGCCCTTACTTCGTGCCCGACCAGGCCATGCGCGAGGCCCTGCGCAACGCGGCGTTGCGAGGCCTGCGCGTGGAAGTGCTGACCCAGGGCTGGCCGCCGGAAACCTATTCGACCTATTTCGCCAGCCGTTTTTACTGGGAAGAACTGATGCAGGCCGGTGTGCGCATCCACGAGTACCGGCACAAGGTGCTGCACGGCAAGGGCATGATCGTCGACAGCGAGTGGGCGGCCATCGGCAGCAGCAACCTGGACCCGCGCAGCATGCAGTTGAACTTTGAGGTCATGGGCCTGATGGATTCCCCGCAGGACGCCGGGTTCTGCCAGGCCCAGGTCGACCGCATGCTGGCCGAATCACACCCCGTGACCCTGGCCGAGCTGCAGCAAAGAGGCCTGCCGGGCCGCATAGCGGATAGTGTCGCCCGCCTGTTCAGCCCGCTGCTGTAGCCGAGGCAAGCAAAAGCCGGCGATGTCGCAACACGTTTCGGGTTGGTCGCTTTGGCCGGTTTGTGTCGCGTGGTGTTGTATGGTTTCTGTGTCGCACGAACACAGGAGCCCGCCATGCCCGCGCGCAAGCCTTCCTTACAGGAGATGCCCCACTTT